>NC_009718.1:0-1200000 GCF_000017545.1 Fervidobacterium nodosum Rt17-B1
AACATATTTCAAATTCAAAATTAAAAATTCGAGGTGTTGTTTATGTCTTCAAGAGGTGAAAAAATTCTCTCATTACTAAAAGAAAGGATAAGTAGACAACAATGGGAAAGCTGGTTCATTGATTTCACAGTTAAATCGGTTATAGAAAACCATGTGATATTTGAAGTGGGAAATATGTTTATTAAAGGTTATATCGAGAAGAAGTTCGACAAGATAATAAGAAAGGTTCTATATGAAGTTTTGGGTCCGAATTCTACCTATGAAATAGTATACGCTCAGGTACAGAAAGATGAGGTCGCAAATAACGATAATGGTGCGCTTGTAAGAAAAAGGCCCGTTCTTATTACACCTGTGAGTTCCAGATATACTTTTAGCAATTTTGTTGTTGAAGAATTCAACCAGCTTGCTTACACTATCCTTCTTGAGTCAGCTAAGAAACTTGGAACCTTCAACCCTATATTTATTTACAGTAAAGCTGGTATGGGAAAAACACACTTGGTACAAGCTTTCGGAAATTATTTGCTTGAAAACGATCCAGATATTAGATTTGCTTATTTGACAAGTGAAGCCTTTATGAACGAATTAATCGCAAAGCTTAAAGCAGGTACAGTGGAAGAGTTTAGAGAGAAGTACAGAAAGAAAGTAGATGTATTGGTAATAGATGATATCCAATTTCTTGCTGGAAAGAAAGGTGTACAGATAGAACTTTTCCACACTTTCAATACTTTGTATGAAGCAGGAAAACAGATAATAGTTTGTTCTGACAGATCACCAAAAGAACTTAAAGATTTTCAAGATAGGGTAATTTCAAGGTTCCAGATGGGCGTCGTTGTTGAGATAAAAAACCCGTCGGTTGAAGCAATGTACCGTATAGCAAAGAAAATCGTCGAAGATGAAAAAGCCGATATTTCTGATGATATATTAAATTACGTAGCGAAACATTTTAAAGGAAGTATAAGAATTCTCAAAGGGGCTATAATTAAACTAATTGCATATAAGAGCATGTACAAGGATTTAGATGTTGCAACAGCAAGATTAATACTAAAAGATTTTTTAACTGAAGAGGAAGAAAATCATGAACAGAATGATATAATAAGTATCGTGGCTAGGTATTTTAAACTTTCTAAAGAAGATTTGCTGTCGAATAAGAAGAGTAAAAATATTGTAGTCGCAAGGCATCTAGCGATGTACATTTTAAGTACAAAATTTCAAATGTCATCAAGAAAAATCGCTACTTTACTTAAAAAAAGTCACCCTACAGTATTAAATGGTATAAAGGCTACAGAGAACAGGCTAGAAAACGATCCAGAAATTCGACAAATTTTAAAACTAATAGAAGATAATTTAGCACAAATGGTAGGTAAAGCATTATCTTAAGCCAGCATCCCATATTGTCTTATCTACAATATTATGGTATAATATCAAGGAACTTAAATGAGGAGGTGCTAAGAGATGAAAGTTAGAGTTGACGAAGCAACATGCATTGGTTGTGGAGTTTGTGAAAACCTTTGTCCAGATGTTTTCAAACTCGGCGATGATATGAAAGCAAAGGTACTTCAACCAGAGACAGATCTTGATTGCGCAAAAGATGCTGCAGATAGCTGCCCAACAGCAGCAATAACAGTTGAAGAGTAAGTTAGTATTAAGTTTAAACTTTTTCAAAATTAGATTAGGATAAAAGGGGGCAATGCCCCCTTTTTGTTTGAGTTTAGTTGAAATAGTAAGATTTATAATTTGTCATGTTTTGATGTTAATGATTAAATGTTTAAAATAGTAATATAGGTTGAATTACGCCTTAATTTAACCTATTGTGCCTATTTTCTCAGTATTTTTTTGATTTATTCTTGTGAAATGTTTATTTGATTTATTTTTGTGTGATATAATATAATTACAATGCTTCAGTTATTTTATTTAAAAAAATAGAGTCACAATACAAATCATAAAATCGATAAAATAGAAAAGGAAGGTGCAAAACGTGATAAAAGAAAAGAGCGTTACAAAGAGAACTCTTACTTTTATTTTTCTAATTCTGATGGTTTTATTTGTTTACGCTTTGGATCTTAAAAAGTCGGAAGATTATTACTTATCTTATTTTGAAACTTCTTCGAGTTTTGGCTCATATGTTAGAGAACTCATAAAAAACGATTTACCAATTTACAGGTTTTTAAAGATTCATATGGTTGGTTCATCTGAAAAAACTGAAACGACAAAAAAGACAGGTGACTATTTGTTAAGTATAAAACCATTTGATGGAACGAATTCTGATGAAGAAAGACTTGCAAGAGCTATTTACTTGGCCTACTGGGAAGCGAAGTTAAACCATAGAAAAATGGATGTTGAGATTGTTAAAAATTCACCTATTTTCAACGAATTTTTCTCCGAATACCAATTTAGAGTCTCAGATGCTTTCAGAAATTACGCTCAAGATTTAGTTGCATACCTTTTTGGTTTAGATGTTCCCGGTTTGCCTTCGGAACTTGTGCCTGAAGAAATTAAAAATTTAAAGAAAAATTTGATAAACAATTACAGTTATGAACCTGTCTACAATGGAGAGGAAAAAGAAGCAATTTCGATATTGCTTTCTAAATCGGAAGTTGTTAAAGGACTACAAGAAATTATAATCGATGCTCAAAAGAGTACAAATGACTTTGAACCTGAAACGTTGATTATGAGAACAAGCGCAACAGTGTTTAGAAGCGCTTTTTCGTATATAGCAGGATTGAAAAACGAGATAGCTCAAAAATTTGTTGATATAACACCTAAAGAAAGAAATTTTGCATGGATAAGATGGTTAGTCTATTTAGTATTGTTTGCTGTAGGTTATTTTGTTTTAAAGAATATGAGTTTGGTTTTTGCTTTGTTCTTAGCTTCAGAAACTGTTTATATAGGTTCATTCATGGATATTCAATCTTTAGTTGATGGAAAGATATACGGTATTGTTTTCGCTATTGCTGTAATCTTTTCAGTAATTTACTTCTTTACCAGAAAGAAATATTTATACTCTCTTATATCACTGTTAACTATAATTGCTCTTTTCTTACCATCATTCGGAACCCCAGATCTTGTTATGAAAAATTCATTCTCAAATTCTCCTTTCTATTCAGCCCTTGTTGATGATATTATAAACGATCAACTTGGTAAGCTTAAAATTAACGCAAAAGACTATAATACTTTGACAAACGAATCGATACAAGCTTTTTCGAATTTAATATCGGAATTAGAAGAAGATGGAAATGTATCAGAAGAATGTTTTGAACCTGAAAAATTTGACAAGAGAATTGAATATGTGAGTAACCTTTTAAGTAAGCACAAAGATAAGAAGAAGGAAATTGATGATTTCGTGTACTTTGAAAAGAGCAGAATGAAGAAAGTCGAAAAGATAAAATTATCAACGCAAAAACTATTGGTGAAGATGGCTTCTGTATCTTCCGAGAATTTCAAAAATGATTTGATTAGTTTTGTTAATTCTAATTTTAGTGAAAATACAGCGAAAGAATTTTCAGAGAAGATAAACTCAACAAAAGAAATTTCCGTTGTTCCATTACCTGGATACAAGATTCAAAACTATCTGGCTGCAACAATTTTGTTAGCTCTCTCTTTATTCTTAGTGGCTTTAAACTTTAAAGAGGCTTTTATACCTTTAATTGGAAGTATCGCGGTTTCTGTGCTAAGCTTATTAAAGAATCAAATACTGTTTGTTCAAGTTGGTGTACCATCGATAACAATTTACATTAGCTGGACAATTCCATATGTTTTAATTTTGTCGCTCGTTTTTGGATTTATTTGGTTTAACTCTACAAACACCTTTAGAAGGAGGGAGAAAGTATGAAAAGGTTTTTAGCAGTTGCGTTGTTAGCACTCTTGTTAACATTCGGTTTTTCGTTCAAGGCTATTATGGTTACCGACACAGGTGGTCTTGGCGATAAGTCATTTAACGATGGTACATGGGCTGGCGTTCAAAGAGCGGCAAAAGAACTTGGTGTTGAAGCAAAAGTTATCATGTCGCAAGAACAGTCAGACTACATACCAAACCTTACTAAAGCAGCAGAAGAAGTTTCAAAGGAAAAAGACGGCGGTATCGTTTTTGCAGTCGGCTTCATGATGCAAGATGCTCTTGAAAAAGTAGCGAAGCAATATCCTTCTGTCTATTTCGCAGGTATTGATATTGAATTTGGTAAGGAACTTCCAAACGTTATTAATTTCCTCTTTAAAGAACAAGAATCAGCATTCCTTGTTGGTTACGTTGCTGCAGCAATGACAAGGACAGGAAAAGTTGGATTTATAGGCGGTATTCCAATTCCACCAGTTGAAAGATTCAGATACGGTTATGAAGCAGGTATAAAGGCATATCAAGACCTCCATGGTAAAAAAATTACGGTTATTAAAGGCTACACAAACGAGTTTAGTGATCCAAAGAAAGGTAAAGACCTTGCTAATTCTCAATTTTCACAAGGTGCAGATATTATATTTGCTGCAGCTGGTGCTTGTGGTAACGGCGTTATAGAAGCAGCAAAGGAAAGAAGCGAAAAACTTGCCGGTAAAGGTTTAGATAATATTAAGAAATATGCCCTTTCTGGTAAGGCACTTTACTATGCGATAGGTGTCGATGTTGATCAAGATTACATGGCCCCCGGTGTAGTTCTCACAAGCGCTATGAAAGGTGTTGATACAGCGGGTTATTATGGAGTAACTTGGGCATTCAAAGGACAATTCAAAGGTGGATTGAAGACTCTTGGACTCAAAGAAAATGGTGTTAGAATGTCTGAAATGAAATACACAAAAGACATTATAGATAAACTTGCTCCAAATGTACTTAAAGAGCTTGAGTACCTTAAAGGTCTTATAATCGAAGGTAAGATTACAGTTCCAGACTCAGAAGACGCACTTAAGGCGTTTACAGTAAAAGGAGTAAAACTTCCAAAATAATTCTTGTTAAAGTTTTTCCATTATTTCATAAACTTTGCGGGGGCTCTCGCCCCCGGTTTTAATAAATTATTAATAAATTATTTTTGTTTAATTTGTTTAATCGGTAGTCAATGGCCTTTTAGAAATTTTCACTTACTTTCTATAGGTCATTGAGTGCTGATTAATTTATCTGATTTAACATATGATAATACTACGGAGGTGGACATTTAGTGAATTCAAAAGTTCATGACATGGTGAAAAGCGAAGAGTACGCTGTAGAGATGATCGATATTACAAAGAGGTTTCCGGGAGTTTTGGCAAACGATAAGGTTACCATACGTATAAAAAAAGGTGAGGTTCATGCTATTGTCGGTGAGAACGGTGCTGGAAAGAGTACATTGATGAATCAACTCTACGGTCTATACCATCCAGATAGTGGAGAAATAAGAATTTTTGGCGAAAAAAAGGTATTTGCTGGACCAAGAGATGCGATAAAAGCAGGTATAGGTATGGTCCACCAACACTTTATGCTTGTTGATACATTAACTGTTGCAGAGAACGTTGTTCTTGGAAGTGAGCCAAATAAAGGGCTGAATTTTGACCTTCAAAAGGCAAGGAAAGAAGTTAGAGAGTTATCGGAAAAATATGGGCTTTATGTTGATGTTGACGCAAAAATAGAGGATATACCAGTTGGTATGCAGCAGAGGGTTGAGATTATAAAAACATTGTACCGTGGTGCGAATATAATTATTTTGGACGAACCTACCGCTGTTTTGACACCGCAAGAAGTTGAGGAACTATTTGTTATTATGAGAAATCTTCAAAATGCTGGAAAGACTATTTTATTTATTTCACATAAATTAAATGAAGTTATGGAAATAAGCGATAGGATAACAGTCATGCGTGGTGGTAAGGTAACGGCTGAGTTAATTACTAAAGAAACAAACGAAAGGGAAATTGCAAGAGCGATGGTCGGAAGAGACGTTGTACTCAAACTTGATAAATCTCCTCACAGTCCAAAAGAAGTGATTTTTGAGGTTAAAGACCTTTGGGTTAAAGACAACAGACACTTAGATGCTGTTAAAGGTGTTACATTTAACGTAAGGCGTGGTGAGATTGTTGGAATTGCTGGTGTTGCTGGTAACGGTCAAACAGAACTTGTGGAAGCAATTACAGGTTTAAGGAGAGTAGAAAAGGGGCAATTAATCTTTGAAGGTAAAGATGTTACCAACGCTCATCCAAGGCAGTTAAGAGATATGGGCATGACACATATAGCCGAAGATAGGTTAAAACACGCTCTTATAAAACCTTTCCCTGCTTATTATAATGCAATATTAGGAAGACATATAAAGAAACCATTTGCTAGAGGTGTGTTTTTAAATCACAAAGAGATAAAAAGGTATACAATGGAACTTATGGAAGAATTTGATGTAAGGCCTAGAATAATAGAACATCTTGGAGGTAATTTTTCAGGAGGTAACCAACAGAAACTTGTTGTTGGCAGAGAGATAAAAGCTGGGCCAAAATTTATGGTCGTCGCCCAACCAACAAGGGGACTTGATGTTGGAGCGATTGAGTTCATTCATAGACAGATTTTAAAAATGAGAGAGCACGATGTTGGGATATTGTTAATTTCTATGGAGTTGGAAGAAATATTCTCATTGAGCGATAGAATTTTAGTGATGTACGAAGGACAGATAATGGGCGAGGTTAAACCTCAGGAAACGACTATAGAAGAAGTTGGTCTTATGATGGCCGGTAAAAGATTAGAAGAAATAAGAGGTGGTAAAAAATGAAGAAATTTATCGAAAATATTGCTGTACCTTTGATTTCTGTTTTGATTGCTTTAATTATCTCTGCTTTTATTATCCTTGCGATAGGTAAGAATCCTATACTTGCTTACGGTAAATTGCTTAACGGTGCTTTTGGAAGTAAGCAAGCGATAATTGATACACTTATAAAAACGACTCCTTTGATACTCACAGGTTTGGCGGTCGGGTTTGGATTTAGAGCAGGTGTTTTTAACATCGGTGCTGAAGGTCAAATGGCTATGGGTGCTCTTGTTGCTGCAAGTGTCGCAAGTAATTTTGGAGGTCTTCCACCAGCTGTTGCAATTCCACTTACTATGCTTATAGGTATGGCCGCTGGTGCCGGTTGGGCTGCGATAGCTGGTTTTCTTAAAGCCAAAACAGGAGCTCATGAGGTTGTTACAACTATTATGTTGAACTGGACAACCACTTATATTGCTTCATTTATGGTTACAGGTCCGCTTGCAACGGGTTCTGGAACGCCTAAGAGCCCTGAAATATCTACTTCAGCTCAATTGCCAATTTTGATGAAGGTTGGAGCTATGGAACTTAGTTCTGGAATAATAATATCAATTCTTGCAGCTATATTTATGTACGTTTTCCTTAATAAAACGACAGTTGGTTACGAAATAAAAGCTGTGGGATTCAATCCTTACGCTGCAGAATATGGTGGTATTAGTGTTGCAAAAAATGTTGTATTAGCGATGGCCATAAGTGGTGCGCTTGCTGGATTAGCAGGTGTTACTGAATTAATGGGAGTGCATCACAGGTTTTTAGGTGAGCTTTCTGGTGGTAAAGGTTTTGATGGTATCAGTATAGCGTTGATAGGTCAGAATAATCCAATTGGAATAATCTTTGCTGCGTTATTAATTGGTGCTCTTAGAACAGGTAGTAACGAGATGCAATTCATGGGAGTTTCAAAGTATATAGTTATAATTGTTCAAGCTATTGTTATTTTCCTTGTAGCAGCTGATAGAATTGTACGCACTATTTATCTTAGAAAGAAGGTGAAAGCATGAGAGTCTTAGAAGCTATTTTATCGATATTTATAAATCCACAATTTTATAAAATAGCACTAACAACTGCTACTCCTCTCATGTTTGCTTCTTTAGGTGGAGTATTTAGTGAAATTACCGGCGTTGTTAATATAGCACTTGAAGGAATAATTTTGATGGGAGCATTTACTTCTGTTGTCTTTACGTATTTAACTGGTAATGTTTGGTTTGGAGTTTTAATGGCGATTGTAAGCGGTATTTTGCTTGCTCTTCTCCATGCTTGGGGAAGTATAAAGTGGGCTGGTAACCAGGTTGTTTTAGGTACGGCTATTATACTTCTTTCACAAGGTTTAACAGGTTTTTTGATGGAACCCATTTTTGGTCAACCTGGTCAAACCGACTTTGTTGGAAAAATTGATGAGATAACGATTCCTGGTCTTGTAAATGTCCCATTTATTGGACAGATAATAGGTGAAATTAGTCCATTTGTTTACATCGCGTTTGGATGTGTTATTTTCGGTTGGTGGCTCATTTTTAAGACAAAACTTGGTCTGAGAATGAGGGCAGTTGGTGAAAATCCGGAAGCAGCTGATACTCTTGGTGTTAATGTTTTTGCAATCAGATATTTTGGTGTTATTATGAGTGGTGTCTTTGCTTCGCTTGCAGGTGTGTATCTAAGCGTTGGAGAAATTGGTCAATTTAAAGAATTGATGTCTGGTGGAAGAGGTTTTATAGGACTTGCTGCTATGATTATCGGTAAATGGAATCCAATAGGCGCGATGTTCGCCAGCTTATTCTTTGGATTTTTTGGAGCGTTTTCAAATCAACTCCAGAGTTTACAGCAGATAACAGTAGCCTCAAACGTCAAATCATTGTTTGATACTATACCATTCATACTTACAATTGTGGTTGTCGCTGGTTTTGTTGGAAAATCAAGAGCTCCAGCAGCAGATGGTGTACCTTACGAAAAGCACGATTAAAAATTATAAAAATTATAAAAATTATAGTTGTCAGGAAGTGGTTTCATGTTAAAGAAAATAGATGTTTCTACTTCAAAACGTGTAGAATTTCTAGACATTACTCCGATAGTTTCTAACATAGTTTCTGAATCTAATGTAAAGGAAGGCATATGTTTAGTCTATGTTCCACATACAACTTGTGGGTTGACTATAAATGAACATGCTGATCCTTCAGTCGTCAGTGATATAATTAACCATGTAAATAAACTTGTTCCATACAACTCAGATTACAAACACTTAGAAGGTAACTCCGATGCGCATATAAAAGCTTCGATTTTTGGAAGCAGTCTATCTATTATAATTTCAAATGGTAAATTGTTGCTTGGTACGTGGCAAGGGATATTTTTGTGTGAGTTTGATGGTCCAAGAAAGCGCAGTGTTTACATTAAAATCTTGGAGGGGTAAGACTGAATTTACTTATAGTATCTCTTCCTGGTAGTGACAAAGGGATAATTTTAAAAATATTAAAAGAAGATTTTGGATATGACGTTATTGATGTTGAAAAAATCCTCGAAGTTGAAACAAAAAAGGATTTGTGTTCCCTTGTTAAATATAACGGGATTGAAAAAATTGCAAAAATGGAACAAAAGATAATAGATAGATTTGGAAAGTTTTCTGGTAAAATAATATTTAGTTGTGGTATCATTGAAATGGTAGAACCAAAAAATTTTTTGATTGTGTATATAAAAACGCCTAAAGAAAAATTTATCAAAAAGTTTAGAAAATACATGGCAAGTAAGGGTATAGAAGAATACTACGCAAGGTTTCACAAATACTTTAGTTCACACTCTGATTTGGTTATATCTACTGAGCACAAGATGAAATTCGAAATATGTTCTATAATAAGTGATTTTTTCAAAAAAAGATTATCTTATAACCAAAATACTTGATTTTTCTATATGTTTTATGATATAATAACAAGGAAACCTGTATTCATCGTATTCTTGATTTTTATATATCAAAAGTGCTATTATATAAGTGGATTTTTACTACACTTTTTAAAAGGAGGGGGACTTTATGAACAAAAAACTACTTGTTAACGCGGTAGCAGAAAAGACACAACTTAAGAAAAAAGATGTAAAAGCCGTTGTTGATGCAGTTTTTGAAACTATTGCTGAAGCCCTTGAAAAAGGCGAAAAGGTTCAACTTGTTGATTTTGGTACGTTTGAAGTTAAGAAGATGGCAGGCAGAACAGGTGTCAATCCAAGAACGAAATCAAAGATTAAGATTCCTTCAAGAAAGGTTCCAAAATTCAGACCAGGGAAAGTTCTTAAGTCAAAAGTTAACAAGTAAGAATATTTAAAAAAATCAAGGCCGGGGTTTATCCCCGGCTTTTAATTAATTACAAAAATCAACAAATTTTAAAAGTATCAACCTTCCATATCATTGACAATTTCAACTAAATAATTATACAATTCTAAATCAAATTTTCCTTTTTCTACATCTTGTTTTATTATTTCAAAAACTTTTTCTTTTGTCCAAGCTTCTTTGTAAGATCTTTTTGTGGAAAGCGCATCGTAAACATCTACAATTCCTATGATTCTTCCAAAGAGAGATATCTCTCCATTCTTTTTTCCATAAGGATATCCACTGCCATCTAATCTTTCGTGATGTTCTAAAGCACCACTAAGTATTTCTTTATCAACATATTTAATTTGAGACAAGATTTCAGCACCGTAAATTGTGTGATTCTTGATTATTTGGTATTCTTCGTCCGTCAGTTTTCCTGGTTTTAATAGTATACTATCTGGTATTCCTATTTTTCCAACATCGTGTAATATAGCGGAAAATTCAAGTTTTTCAAGAAGTTCTTGGCTAATGCCTAATTTTCTGCCTATTTCAACCGAATACATTGACACATTTTGAGAATGTGTGTGTGTATAATTATCTCTTTTATCAATAGCGGTAGCTATTGCAAGCAATAATTTTTTGAAATTACTTGAGAATCTTTCATAATTCCATGTACTCAAGAGTTTTCTACCGATTATTTTTGCGAACAAATCGACAATTTTTGCGTCTTCTTCCATGAAGCCACCTTTCTTATTAAGAACTTCAATAACACCTATCTTTTGATTTTCTACCCATATTGGTGCACCAACGATGTTCTCTGTTTTAAATTTTGCAGCTTTATCTACTCCTTTAAAATGAACGGGATTTTTTTCAAGATCGTTAAATATCAATGCTTTACTTTCTTTAAAAATAGTTCCAGCTATTGATTCCATAGGAACTGGAATGCTTTCTATTTTTCCGCTAGCCTTGCCTACTGTCACAAGGAATTTCAAGTGATCTTCTTCATAAATCAATATCGAAGCTGCGTCGGCGTCAACAATAGTGCAAATTTCATTTTGAATATCTTTTAATAATTCATTTAGCCTTAAATTGCTATTCAGCTTTGCTGCAATATAAACAACTTGGTCTCGTACATTCGACGGATTTACAACAATTCCTTGTTTTAAAAGTTTATGTATTTTCGAAAGTAATTCATTAGAATATCCACCGAGTACATAAAAATCTATATCGCCTATTTTTACAAGTAATTTCGTTTTTCTTCCAAATAACCTATTATTAATAACATACCCACTTAGCCAAGTCGGTCCTTCAATTTTTTTGTGCATAGATACACCTCACAATTTTTACCAGCTTGTTTCACTCCCTATGTACACACTTTGGATCCATTGTTTAGCTATAGCATCCCAGTTGTATACAATTCCAGCTACAAGATTTTTTTCCATAATTGGATAAGTTATTCTAAGAAATGCTATTGTATCTGAATCGGCGAACTGACCTTCAGCAAACGGAGTCGAATCATAGTAATAACCATATATAAACAATCCAGCCATAGCTCCAACTTGTGGAATACTTATTCTCAGCTCTCCAAGCAAATCCATATCACCTAAGAAATCACCTAGTAAATAGAATCTTCCCATTGCGTATTGTGTATCAAAATTAAATCCAGCAAGATATCCAAATAATATTTCTTCATTTGAAAGTGTATTAAGTTGGTTCTTCAATTTTTGGAATGTGTATATTCTACCAAAATGGGAAGGTCTAAATCCATTCCATGTGCCGTATACTCCGGCGATAACGTCAAATATTGATAATCTTCCGGAAAGTCCTCCAAATAAACCGAGTCCAAATTTTGAGTAATCGCTTAAAAACTGTGATGCGGTTTCAACACCTAAATACAATCCACCTGAAAGTGGGTATCTCAAGTAAACAGACGCGGAAAGATTTATTGGCGTTGCTTCGTTTAAAACATTATTTGTTGCAACGGAAGTATCGTAAAGTACACCGACACCTAAATCCATACCACCTAAGATGGATTTCATTTCTAACTCACCAGCAAAAACACTATCTGATTGTACAAATTCAAATGGCCAGAGTTTGGTTAGTTCGAATGGAAGATGAGCCATTAAACCGAATGTTCCTAAAAAAGCTTTTGTATCAAATGATTTTGAATATGGTTTATAATAGTCTCTAACAGAAAATCCCATTCCAATCGATATTTGTGGCATGTTGCCATATCTCAAGTAAAAATTACCTAGATTAAGAGCTACTGAGTTGATAGTTATCATATTGATTATGTTCGTACTTGGCTCAGTTGATGGAATACCGTAATACAACGTGCCACCAACTTCTGTGGCATATGCTGTTAATCCTATACCTAATGTAACAGGCCCTATTGTAAATTCTGGTGAAATTGTATAAACGATGTATTTTTGTCCGTCTTTAGAAGCTGTTTCAACACCTAATTGTGGAATATACGCTTGCATAGGTTGTGTTGGTTGGGAAGGTTTTTCTATAGTTGGTTCTGGTAATTTTTGCTCAGGAATTTCTTTTGGTAATTCTGGAATACTTATTTCTTCTAATTCAGGTAGAGTTTCAAGCAATTCTTGAAATTCTGTATTTTCGAATAATTGATTTATGTCTTCAATAACCTGTCCAAATAATTCAAATGCTAATTGGCCTCCCTCGAATACTGGGATTACGAAGCTATCATCATAAAATGCAAGTACTTCGCCTTCCCACACTTTTAATTGTGCTTTATCTTCATAGTAATCAACTCCAAATTTTGTTCCCCTAACACCTGCTGTAACACTTCCAGCTCTAACTTCAAACGAAGATCCAGCAACCATCTTTTGAACTACGTTATATGTTCCACCTTTCTTAATAATTATTGAAACGAGAATTCTCCCATCTTTAGCTTTTCTCATCTTTTCGAAAAGAACTTGAGTATTTTCTGTTATCTTTGTCATAGAACCATCCGGGAATTTTACGATTACATATGCTTTGTCAAGGGTTAATATTTCATCTCCCTCTTGTAAGATGGTGTCTGACTTTATAGATTCCCAAACTTGTTTTCCCTCTTTTTTATACGCAACGCTACCCTTGAATGAGTCAATTGTTGCTTTCAATTTATCAGAAAATTCGCTTTCGTCTTTTTCAGTTACATTAATTGATATTTCTTGTGTGTATATTTTTTTATCTGCGGTTTCCGCTGAAAATGTTATTTTTACTTCTCCAGCTTTCTTTGGTGCTAAAAAGTTGAGCTCGGTTTTTCCATCGACTTTCAAACCTTTGGTAAGTATATCTGGCTTGTCGAAACCTCCTAAAGTTATCTTAGCTTTTAACGTGAATTGTTGCGGTTTTTCTGATTCATCGGTTAATGAAATTTTAAAAAGTATCTTTTCACCTTTGACAACACTATAAGAACTCGGCACAACTTCAAATGCTGCAATCGCAAGGATGGAAATTATCAACAACAAAAAAATTAATAAGCGCCTCATAACATCACCTCCAGTAAGATTATAGTTGAAACAATCGTTGTCAAATAATTTAAAATAATTGATTTTGATGGTTTTATGGTTACTAAGATTAGACATGCAAGAGCATATATAACAAATGCGTATATGTTTAAAATATAGAAAATAGGAGCTACCATTCTCATTAAATAACCCACGTAATCTCTTTTATATATACCATTTGACGTAATAAAGTGAACTAGTATGCTTAAAAAATATCCATTAAAAACCGCAACTGATAAGATCACGACGAAAAATCTCTCTAAAAACGGTTGAACGTCTTTACCAAGGTAAATAGCAGCTATTAGAAGAGTTGCGATATGAAATGATTGGTCGATAAGGTAATAATACCAAGTTTGACAAAAACGTTTTTTACATAAAAATTTTCCAATATCTATAAAAAAATGTGCTATTGAAAGTATTACAATAGCTCCAAATGATTTTAGTGTTAAATCTTCTCCAAAAATGAAAGAAAGTTGCGAAAGAAATACAATTACTATATGAAGCGTTAGTACACGTATATCTTTATTTTTTCTCATGGCGATGTAGCTATTTTGAAGTACGTAATCGCCTACAAGGTGACCTAGAAACAGATAAGGAAACAGGTATTTTATACTTTCCAGAGTTCTCACTCCTCATGTCTTAAAATATTTAGTGCTATATCGACATAATTTTCTGGATATTTATTTTTTAACAGTTCTTCTGTCCATTTTAGAAGGACTATACTTTCCGAAATTCCAATGATTAAAGCCAATGGTGGTATTTCATTTGGATTCAATTTTTTTGGACCAGTACCATCAATTACTTCGTGATGATAAAGACACACATCTATTAGTTCTTTTTGAACTTCAAGTTCTTTTAGAATTTCGTAACCATGGTCGACATGCCTTAGATAATCATTCCATTCATCGTTGCTGTAAATACCTAATCTTATCTTTTCAAATAATTCATCTCTTACACCAATAAGGCCCACATTTGCTGTTCTAAGTGCTATTAAACAAAATTCTTGATCTATATTTTCATATTTGGCTAATTCAACAGCAATTTTTTCCATCGTAGACAATTCTTCTTCAGATAGTCTGGATCTTTTATTTAAAGCTATAAAGAGTGTGTTTAAAGCACTTCGTAATAATAATTCTAATCTTTGACCAAGAATAAAGCCTTCTATAACTGAAACAAAAGAATCGTAAAAGGCAAGTAAACCTAAAACTTCATTTAAAGTGAATTCTCCGGTTATAGTTATTTGACCGAGATTTCCAGAGTTTTTGCTTAATATTGGTATTTCTAATTTGTTTTTAGTTAATTTGAAATTCTGGCCTTCTTCAGAGTAATTTAATTCAATATTTTTTCCATATCGTTTTTTAAAAAACTCTGCTATTTTATCTTTTGCTTGCTCAAAGTTGTATGTTTTGAGCAATTCATACAATAAATCAAAAATCTTTTCGTCAATTGCTATTCCAAACTCCATTGCAAATTCGTACACATCATCTTGTTTTGGTATTTGACCCGAAATTTCAAATTCATCATTTTCTAAATCAAAGAAATAGTAGGTATCATTTAGAATTTTTTCCAATTAAATACCCCCTCAAGTATTTAATTTTTCGCTTATAAGCTTGTACAGATTAAGTTGCATACTTTTACCTTTTACTAAGTAGCTACCAACATATTCAAAGATAAAATTATTTGTTCTGCTTACGATTTCTTCTGAAACGATTATCTCGGCATCTATTTCCCTAGTTAAATGTTCTATTCTTGATGCCGTATTCACTGTATCGCCAATGCATGTGTAATCCATCCTAAATGGTGCACCTATATTTCCAACGATAGCAGGACCATAGTGTATCCCTATACCACTATCAAGGTCTAATCCAAGTTCCTCGTCAAGTTTTTTTAGTTCTTTTCGCATATCAAGAGCACATTTCAAAGCTCGATCGATATCATCTTCATAAGAAATTGGAGCACCGAAAATAGCCATAATGGCATCTCCTATGAATTTATCAATTGTACCGTTATATTTGTAACGTATTATTTCACTCATCCTTGTTAGATAAACGTTCAGGAATGATACAACCTCCTCAGGTGATAATTTCTCCGACCTACTTGTAAAGCCTTTAATATCTGAGAAAAGTACAACAACGTTTCTTGTTTCTCCACCAAGTTTTAATTCACCCTGTTTTAATAAATTATCGGCAACGATATCCGGAACATAACGGTATAAAAATTCTTTCATCCTTCTTTTTTCTGCGTTTTCCTTAAGGAAATCGCCGAGAGTTTTCACACTGCCAACTAATAGTGTTGCAAAAAATGTATGAAATGTTGATATATATATCTTTTGTGAAAATATAATAAAAGATATTGAAATGAAAATAAATGGTATTAATAACAAAAAAGTATTGATTAACCTTTTATTGAATAAAGATAATAACGAAACTAAAAGCATTATAATGGCAAAAATAATCGAATTGTAAAAAGGTGAAATGGGTTTAATATATTCACCATTTATAATATTTTGAATAGCATTTGCATGTATAAAAACGCCTGCTTCGTCGTTTTGCAGTTGCTGTGTATCCAACAATAACAACTTTATCTTTAAAAGTCCCCTTTTCGAATTTTCCTCTAATTACGTCGTAGGATGGTATTTCTTTAAATATTTCCTTCCCTTTCCCGTAAAACCATATGTGCATGTATCCAGAATTATCAAATTTAATGTTCTTTTCTTTCATTATTACCTCTTTTTTGGAGAAATCTAAAATTAAATCAGTCGGATCTATTCCCAAATATAATGCAGCTGCTATTATATTCATATGTGGTAAAATTCCAGACGAAATTCCATTTTCCATAGACCATCCTTCAACAACAAGCAATGGCATTCTTCTGACTACACCATCAGCATCCAGACTACCAATCTCATATGTGGCACTGTAAGCAGCAACAGAAAATGGTTCATAAATTGGTCTTATCTTATATATTTTGAACGGGTTTAAAAGTGCAAACTCCTTGAAGTTTGTCATTTTATATGCGAAATCTAAATAATTTGTGTTCTCTTCTATTCTTTTTCTGAGTCTTTCATCGTATGACAAATATGTACCTTTCTCGTTGATTAAGTACGTGCCAAGTACAACATTTTGATACATTAATAAAGTGCTTGCAAAGTAACTGTCTGTTTCTTCTGCTCCCGGTTCTGTGAATGACACATCAAATGCCACAACTTTTGCCCCGTCTTCGAAAACTTTTTCTAAAAGTTTACCGTAAACTTCTCTATCCCACGGCCACGTGTCACCTTCGACTTCAAGAGCGCTGAGTGAATATTCATCTATACCAATAACAACTACATCTGGTTTTATGTTAATTCTGCCACGTAATTTATAGAATAAGTCCATTATTTTTAAATCGATAATTTCAACAAAATCTAATCTGAAGAAGATAGCCCAGATAAAAAACACTGTGATTACAATTATTAATAAATGTATTTTGCTCATAATACCCCCCTTGTTGATTCATTTGAATTTTAAAGAGTTTAAAATTCGATGTATAATAAAAAGGAGTTTCTAGTTATTTGACTATCCAAAATTGTATATCGTTCTATAAGAAAAATTTGTCAAAAATGTGTTATGGAGGTGTTTATTGTGAAATCGTACACAGAATATCTTTGGTTTAATACGCAAAAAAAGAAAGAGCTTGTTCATATTACACCAAAAATTGAGGGGATAGTTGAAAAAAGTGGTATAAAAGAGGGATTTTGTCTTGTTTCTGCTATGCACATTACTGCGGGAATAATTGTAAACGATAACGAGTCTGGACTCCATAAAGATATATGGAATTGGTTAGAAAAGCTTGCACCTGAAGGAGATTACTATCATCATATGACTGGTGAGACAAATGGGGACGCTCATCTGAAAAGAATACTCGTTCATCATCAAGTGATTATACCTATTACCAATGGGAAACTTGATTTAGGTCCTTGGGAAGAGGTATTCTATGCAGAATTCGATGGGCAGAGAAGAAAAAGGGTAGTTGTTAAAGTTATAGGAGAGTAATAAAATAATCATTTGGGGATGGAACTAATGGAAAGAATCTTAAAGTTTGTTCTGGATTCAGTTATTGAAGGGATTATTCTTGTTGACAAAGATGCAAAAGTAGTTTATGTAAATAACAACGCATGCAAGCTTTTAGGACTGAACCCGGATATAATCGGGCGACCTGTTGAAGAAGTTGTCAATAACACACGGTTACATATTGTTGTTCGTAACGGAATACCGGAAATAGATCAAGTCCAGTATACTGGTAATGCTATAATCATAACCTCGAGAATACCATTACGTGATGAGAATGGGAATATACTTGGTGCGGTTGCTGTGTTCAGAGATATAACAAGCATTAGAAAATTAGCAGAGGAAATTACAAACCTTAAAGAAATTGAAGCTCAGCTAAAGGCAATCATAGAATCAACAAATGATGCTATTAGTGTAGCTGATGAAAATGGAATTGTGCGCCTTGTTAATAAAGCTTATACAAGAATTACAGGTTTTTCTCCAGAGGAAGTAATTGGTAAACCAGCAACAGTAGATATAGCTGAAGGTGAAAGTATACACATGCTTATAGCTCGCACTAGGCAGCCTATATATAACGCAAGGTTGAAAGTCGGACCAGCGAAAAAAGAAGTTATAGTTAATGCCACTCCACTTTTCGTAAAAGGACAATTCAAAGGCAGTGTTGCAGTTGTGCATGATGTTTCTGAAATTCTACAACTGACAAATGAACTTGAAGAAGTAAAGAGATTAATTCGATATATGAAAGCTCAATATACTTTTGATGACATAATCGGTGATAGTAAATTAATTCAAATAGCTAAGGAACAAGCAAAGAAAGTTGCCCAAACACCTGCTACAGTTCTATTGAGAGGAGAAAGTGGAACGGGAAAAGAATTATTTGCCCACGCAATTCACAATTCGAGCCCAAGAAGATCAAAACCCTTTGTAAGTGTTAACTGTGCAACGATACCTGAATCGATACTTGAATCTGAACTTTTCGGATACGAAGAAGGAGCGTTTACCGGTGCACTGAGAGGTGGGAAAAAAGGACTAATTGAAGAAGCAGATGGTGGAACATTATTTCTTGATGAAGTTGGGAAATTGCCTCTACCTCTACAACCTAAATTGTTAAGATTTATAGAAACAAAAGAATTTGTACCAGTTGGAGGTAGAAATGTAAGAAAAGTAGATGTGAGAATAATCGCAGCTACAAATGTTGACTTAGAAAAAATGGTAAAGAACGGAGAATTTCTACCAGACCTTTATTTTAGATTAAATGTATTTCCTATATACCTTCCAGCTTTAAAAGATAGAAAAGAAGATATTCCGAAGCTTGCTTTACATATAGTCAAAAAACTTAATCAACAATACGGTCGCATGGTTGAAGGAATCAATCCAACAGTTCTTAAATACTTAGTAAATATGGACTGGCCTGGCAATGTTCGAGAACTTGAGAATTTCTTGGGAAGAGTTATGATAAATATGGGACCTGAGGAAAGAGTGATTGAACCAAAGCACTTGCCTGAAAATATTGAATTAAAGAGAACAAAGGCTAAAGAAGCAATTTCCATAGGTTCCCTGAAAGAGCTTATAGAAGATTATGAGAAAAAGATAATAGCAGAGGCACTTAAGAAGACAGGAGGTAACAAGGAAGAAACAGCAAAATTGTTGGATATAAGTATAAGAACATTGTATTATAAGATAGAAAAGTACGGTTTATAGAATTTGAAAAATCAAAAAAGGGGATGATGTACTTATGTGGATTTTCACGTTGATTGGAATTTTGTTTGTAGCTCTGCTTTTGGTTACATTCATTCCTATTTTAGCTCCAATATTTGTCTGGATACTTGGTATTTTAATTTTTGCTGTTATGTTGGCTCTAGCTTACGTTTTCTTTATAGCAATTGTCCCTGTAATAGCAATTGTTTTCCTTGTTTGGATTATCTATAGTGCTTTTAAAACTTGGCGAAGAAAGTAAAAAGTATATAATGTAAATTTTTTGTTAAAACCTTCCTTTCTGGTAGATATATCATTTTGCCTGCGCAGGTGAAAATTAGGTAAGATGGTATTCGATATTCCAGAAAGGAGGTTTTTTATTATGAAGAGATTATCAATAAGGTGGTTGATAGGTTATGATGAAAATAACAAACCGATTTACAGAAGACAAACAATCTCAGTAGACGATTTCTTCGACTTAGCTCATGCCCAAGCTTTTGTTAACATACTCGATAAGTACTCAAATTATACATGTGAAAGTGCACAACTTGTTACAACAGAGAATGTGGGTGATACATTATGAAAAGATTAACGCTTGTATACAGAAAATTAGAAAATGGGCAGATGAAGACTTACAGAATAAATATACCAGAACCTGTTGACAATATAAATGTGCAAGAACTTCAGCAAGATATGGAATATTTAAAAGCAATCAATGTTGTTCCTGATGGTTTTGAACCAGATGAAGCAAGAGTAACGGAAACAAATATCGAAGTTTTAATAAATCTAATAGAATAATACTCGGTTGGTGATTGGTTATGAAATGGCTTTGGGATATTTTAAAGCTTCTCATGATACTTGTTGAGCGACCTGGTGAAGGTGAGAAAAAGAAAAAAGAAGTTATTGAATTAATGGATGAACTTTACGATGAACTTAACATTCAAATACCAAGGGAAGTGTACCACTCTATAGTTAATGTTGCGATAGATTACCTTGCTTTGGTTTTATTTTAATCTGTTTTAAAATGAATTAAAAAATACCGGTAGCCTTTCTGGCTACCGGTATTTTTCTTTTTATTTCGATTTATTTTACTTCGAACCTCCAGACTGGTCCTTCCGTAACGCCACCATGTGGATCTTTTAGTGTTACATACCAATAATAAGTTCCTTTCTCATTTATGGTTATCGTTACGTTATTATTAGAAGAAATAATAGGTTCTACACTTTGGAGCAAACTTGTGGATGTGCTTACTCTAACTTCGTAAGTTAAATTATCACCATCCGGATCACTTGCATTCCAGCTAAGTGTCAGATTCCCGGTGCCTGTGATACTACCACCATCCTCAGGATTAGGATTACTTGGCCAATTTGGTGCTGTATTTTGCTTTGTGGTAAAACTCCAAGTATCGCTGTACGCGTAATTTCCGAATGAATCTTTTACCTCAACTCTCCAATAGTATGTTGTAACAGGCTTTAAACCTGATAAAGTATAAGTAAGTTCATCGGTTGTCTGGCCTGTAACTGTGGCAAAGAGAGTCATTTCATCTGCTCTTCCACAGTACACATAATAAACTAAATTCTCTTTAGGAGTTTCATTGTCTGAGCTTGCTTTCCAACGGAGTTGTATGTTGTTAAAGTTGATATTGGTCTGAGTGTTTGCTGGAGAAATAAGCAACGGGTTTGTCGGAGGCCTATCTTCGTTTGTTATTGTGAATTTCCAAATAGGACCTTCGACGGGATCGTTATATCCGTCTTTTACGATAACTTTCCAATAATATGTTGTTCCGAAATCAAACAACATAGTTGTAGAGTAAGTATTAACTTCCAAATCAGCCGCAACCAATTTCAAATCGCTTTCTGATTTTCCAATGTATAAATCGTATTTTAACTGGTCGCCATCTTCATCTGTTGCATTCCAAGAAAATCTTGGAATTCTATTGGGAAGATTGGTCGCGTTGTTCGCCGGATAGGGATTTGTTGGAGCTGTTGGCGGATTATTTTTATAAGTTTCAAATGAAAAAGTTTCACTTTTACTTGAACCGCCGTGTTTATCTAAGGCTTCTACATACCAAGTGTACCTTTGACCAATTTTAAAGAAACTTGCTAATTGGTTAAATTCCATTTCGTTATTATTATATGGGTACATCGTCCTATTTGTATTTCCGTCTGATATAACAAATCTATAGCTTACTACATCTTCATCAGGGTCAGTCGATGTAGTCCATTTGAATTTAAGAGAGTTGATTTTTGCAAGGTTAACTCTGTAATTATCTTTTGGTTCTATTAGTACTGGTTTTTGTGGAAGGGTGTTAACTTTTGTTCTAAAAGTAAATTGCTTTTCGAGCTTTTCACCATACGTATCTATAGCTTCTATGATAAGTGTGTAATCAGTAGATGGCACAAGGTCTGTTACCATATAATCAGTTACCGTTGAATTACTTAAAAGTGGTTGCCCTTTAGGTGTACCTGTTTTGAAAAGATACAGTGTATATCTTAAATCTTCGTAATCTTTATCAAACCCTTGCCAACTTAACATTAAATTGTTAAATTTAACATCTGTAGAATTTTCAAGGGGATTTTTTAGTTGAATGTTTTCTGGTGGCTCGTTTTGTTTCGTTTGAAAACTCGCCAGTGGTGATTCGACCGTACCTCCCCATTTATCTTTAGCTGTAACCTTCCAAGTGTATCTCATCTGTTGCTTTAGACTTTTAACAGTGCAAGCGTCTGTTGAAACATTTTGAGTAAAAACTGGTGTGTCTTTGCCCTCTTCATATACAGTAACTGTGAAAGTTAATTCATCATCGTTTGGATCGCTCGCTTTCCAAGTTAACGCAAGCGCACCAAACGGATGACCAGTTGTACCGTCTGGGCTTAGGGAAGAAATTGTTGGAGGAGAATTTTTTTCTGTTGTAAAGTTCCAGAGTGAGCTTGCCTTTGAGTCGTCACCACTTATTCTCACATACCACTTGTACTTTCTCTCTGGCTCTAAAAAACCTCTTGGAATTATTATTGTTACTTCCTCATTGACAGCTGTTGCAGTAGTTGTATAAACTTCTTTCCCACTCGAGTAATCTCTTATTATCAAATCATACTTTTGACCTGGAAGTGCTTTGAATTTAAATGACAAATTGTTGAAAGGCAGATTGATTGCACCATTTTGAGGTTCAAGCAAGGTTGGAGATATTTCTTTGGGTTTATTGATACACCCTTGAGTAGAAATCAATATTAAAAGAAATATGGCAAATAAATAAAAACTTTTAGCCCCCCTGAATTGCATATAATCACCTCTTTGACTATTTTTTGAATTATAATTTCGAGAATATTATAACACATAAATATTTCAATATGAAGAGATAAAAAATCGGTGGTAATTTTACCACCGATTATAATTTACCAAAATTTATTTATTAATAATCTTATAGGAGTATCACATTTTCATATTTACCTTTCGTTACGTTCTTTGTGTCAAAAATGAACGGCACATTTTTAGCTATATACTCGTAATCTATTCCTATAGTATGCCCAGACGTAATTACCGCACCGTCAATTGTCTTTAAGAATTCTTCTGTTAAATCAACTCTCTTGTAGTGTTTTCCATCGTGTGTAAATTCTGATACAAATGGGTCGTAGTAGAACACATTGGCTTTCTTCTTCTCAAGAATTTCTATAACTTTTAAGGCAGGGCTTTCTCTTAAATCGTCTATGTTGCCTTTGTAGGTGACACCTAATATAAGTATATTTGTCCCATTTAGGCATTTCTTTCGTTCATTCAATATATCTGAAAGTCTATCGACGACATAATATGGCATTCCATCAGAAATCTCGCCAGCCTGTTCTACCAACATCATGTGTAAATCATATTCTTTTGCCTTATAAACTAGGTAAAACGGGTCAATAGGAATACAATGCCCGCCTATACCAGGTCCAGGATAGAAAGGCATGTACCCAAAAGGTTTGGTAGCAGCGGCATCTATGACCTCCCAGATATTTATTCCCATTTTATTAGCTACCTTTGTCATTTCCTGAACAAGAGCTATATTTACAAGCCTGAACGTGTTTTCTAAAATTTTAGTCATCTCAGCGGCTTTTGGAGATGAAACAGGAAATACCCCAGCTTCAAGAACGCTTTCATACAATGCAACGGCATGTTTTGTACATTCAGGAGTCATACCACCAACAACTTTTGGCGTATTTCGTGTTTTGTACCTTGGATTACCAGGATCAACACGTTCAGGACTAAAAGCAAGATAAAAATCTTTACCTATTTTCAAACCGGTTTCTTCAAGTATTGGAAGTACAACTTCGTCCGTTGTTCCAGGATAAGTCGTACTTTCAAGTACAACAAGCTGCCCCTTTCTGAGCCTTTTTTTAATTTCATTTGCACTATTTATAATGTAACTTAAATCGGGTTGTTTGAATTTATCAAGTGGTGTTGGTACGCAGATACTTATGACATCGCAGTTTTTCAGTTCGTCAAAATCAGTTGTAGCTCTAAGTTTTCCTTCCGATACCAACTGTTTTAATTCGTTATCATCAACATCTCCTATGTAATTTTCACCACGATTTATCATATCAACCCTCTTTTGTTGGATGTCAAAACCAATAACCTTATAACCTGCTCTTGCTTTTTCAACCGCTAATGGCAAACCTACATATCCCATTCCAATAACACCAATTACAGCACTTTTACTTAAGATTTTTTCATACAAACTCATATAATTTTCACCTCCATTTGGTGTTAAGTTATTCATTCACTGAATGAATGATACCATATAATTTATCGGAAGTCAATTAAAAATCTTTAGTGGGGTAAAGTTAAAAAAAAATTAACAGAAAAAGTGAATTGGTATGGTATAATCATTCGATGATAATTGTAAAATTTAAATATTTTTGGGGAGGCTAAGAACTATGAAAAAAAGTTTACTTGCTTGTCTTGTGATACTTTTAGTTGTTAGTGTATTTGCGTACAAAGTGCGTGTTGGTGATACTATAGCCATTGAAGTTTTTAACCAACCATCGTTGAGTAGAACGGTTGAGGTTGCCAATGATGGTACAATCGCTTATCCATTTGCTGGGAATATTAAAGTAGAGGGTAAAACTGTTGATGAAATTAAAACCCTTATAGAACCTTATGTCAAGAATATTTTAAAAGATCCTATAATTACGGTTTATGTAGTGAGATACGCACCCATGAATATTTACATTCAAGGTGTTTTAAACAGGGTTTTTGATATTTCCCTTATACCAAATCTGACACTTTCAAAATTATTTTCATATCTTTCCATAGATAAAAATTCACCAATTGATTTTTCAAACATAACAGTTACGCGCGATGGAAAGTCTACAAAATTTGATATGATTCCGTATTTTTACGAAGGTAAGATTACGAACGATATTGTGCTGAGGGAAAGCGATATTATATACTTCCCCCCATTTAAGTATGATATGCCTATTCAAGTCACGGGAGCTTATACTCTATTAACACCTTACGAGCCAGGGATGACTTTAAAGTATCTTCTCATAAAGCTTGGAGTAATTGACAAAACAATAGCTAAAATAGAATCTTCAGTTCTTACAGTCGATGGCAAGTCACAGACGGTTAATCTTGAGGATGTAATTGCTGGAAAAGTTGATTATAAGCTTTCCGCTGGTGCTTCGTTGTATATACCTAAGAGGCAAGAGCGTTTTGTGTATGTCGTTGGGTTTGTTCCTTCAAGTGGGATTAAAACATTTTCTGTGGAAGAAGATATGAACCTTGCGCTTGCGCTTGCAAAGGCTGGAGGAATATCAAAAGAAAACGAAAAATGGGTGGAGAAGATAAGGATAACTTCCCCAAACGGTAAAGTAGAAGATTACCACCCAGCCATACTTTCCAATGCTTCTTTAGTTAAATTGGAAATAGGAAGTATAGTTGAGGTTATCAAATATCAAGAATTTAAAGTGTACCTTAAAGGAGATATTTCAACAGGAATTATTGTATTTCAACCAGATGAGTCAAAAACACTTGAAGTTTTACTTACAAAAATTGGTGGAATTAAGACATCAGAATATAAATGGATAGAATCAGTGAAAGTAAATAATAAAGCGGTCGATATATCAAAAGCTAGTGAGATTATATTAAATAACAACGATGTGGTCGAAATAAGGAGATATCCAGAGTTTAAGGTTTACTTGACTGGAGATTTTAAAACAGGGATAATTACATTTGAACCAGATGAACCAAAAACGCTGAGTGGACTTCTTACAAAAATAGGAGGAATACAAACTGACCAAATTAAGTGGATTCAATCTATAAAGATTAACGATAAAGAAGTCGACTTTAATAATCTTGATAAATACATACTTTCGAATAATGATGTAGTTAATATTAAAAAATATCCAGAATTTTATGTTTATGTTCAAGGTCTTGCAAATATAAAAGGTAAAGTTTACTTTGAACCACAAGAAGCGAAAACCTTAAAACTTCTTATTGCAAAAGTTGGTTTACCAAGCGAAGATGTTGAAAACGAAGGGAAAGCTATAATAAATAATAATCAAGAATTGAATTTGAAAGACGTGATTTACAACAATAAAGATTACGAACTTTCTCTGGGTGATATTATTCAAATTGTTTACGAACCATTTGTTGTGAATACAATAGGTACAAATGCTGGGGTTATTCAACTATCTTACAAAGAGCCTCGGACACTTGCGTATTTGGTTAAAAAGCTTGGAATTTCCCAACCTGAGAGTATAGATAGTATCACGTTGATACGTAATGGTAAAGAAATAAATTATTCTGTAAACGAAATAATATATGAGAAAGTCAACGTGCCACTTGAAAAATACGATACAGTTGTTGTAAAGCGTGCTGAAAATAACGCAGTTTATCTTACAGGAGATGTCTCAGCTTACGTAACATTTGACTATAATGAGCCAATAACAATACAAAAAATACTTGCAAAAGTTGGTTTGAACGATTTGAGAAGAATTGACAAGATAACTTTAGGAGACAAAGAAATAGATTTGAGAGAAAATAAAATTATTGATAAAGGTTCAATATTAAACGTTTCTTTGAAAAGACCGTTGTTTGTAACGGCGATGGGGTATATCAAAACAACGGGAAGAGTACAATTCGATTATTATGAAACTCCCGATTTGAAAACGCTCTTTGCTAAACTTGGCGGGCTTGTGATTGGACCTGAACTTTATTACACATCCGATAAAGTTGTTGTAATGCGTGATGGGAAAGTATTAGCACAATACGATGCTGAAAAAATTTACAAAGGAATTGAAAATGCAATGCTTGAGGATGGAGATTTTGTCTATGTAACTACCAAAGAACCGAATTATGTTTATGTATTCGGTAAAGGAGTGCAAAACGGTCTTGTTAAATTTAATGCGAGCGAAGAGTTTGATCTGAGAACACTCATTAGTAAAATCGGAGGTATAAAGGAAGGTATAAGCAATAAGATAAATATAATAGTAAACGGTGAGATAAAAACAATTCAATGGACAGAGTTAACGAATATTCAATTAGAAAATGGTGCAATACTGACATTCGATGTGGATAGAGAAAATTATATCTATCTAATAACAGCTGACGGCAAACCAAATATGATATACTCGGATAAAGCCATAACACTTTATGAATTACTTACAAAATTTGGTGTAAATAAGAATTATAGAAAATTGGAATTGCTAAGTGGTACAGAAAAAAGTACCATCGAACTTAAAGATATATCTCAGGCAAGAAGTTACAACATAAAACCAGGAGATGTTGTAAGAATTTTGGATACTCCAGAAAATTTTGCATATGTATTGGGTGAAGTCAACAAACCTGGTATAATACAACTTACCGAAAACACAACGGTATTGCAGGCGATAATTCAGGCAGGATACTTTGCTCAAAAAGCAGCACCAGCGAGTGTATGGCTTTACAAAGGTGGAGTGAATGGGAAACCTGTTAAAGTCAATTTGAGTGCAGCTATTTCAGGTGGCACACTAACGGACAATCCGATAGTTGAACCTGGTGATGTGATATACGTCCCATCAGACATATTCAAGAGCGCGCTTGAATGGATACCAATTATAAATAATCTTATAACTTTCTATAACAACGTTAGCGGATTATTTAAATAATAAATTATAAAAAAGATGATATTGGAGGTATGCAGCTATGAATTTCGAGGAATTTGAAAAGAACAACGAAGAGTTAAATTTGAAGGACATACTTATTATATTTAAAAGGAGATATAAATTAGGTGTTTTTATATTCTTGATTACAATTTTATTGAGCGCTGTTTATATATTTTTCATAGCTAAACCAGAATACGAAGTCTCGGCACTTATAAAAGTTTCAAGTGCTGGTAGTACTACTCAATTAAGTGGAACCGCCGCCTTGATTCTTGGAACATCCAACCCGCAGATTGCTGATGAACAATTTATAATGAAAAGTCGACCTGTTCTTTTTAGTGTTATCAAAGAGCAAAATTTGGTAGATTATTTTAGAAAAAAAGTTAAAAATCCGAAAAAAGCACAGAAAATAAATGAAGAGTATATTATCACTAAAATACTCGAAAAGAAAATACAAGTAGAAAATGAGAAAAATACATCACTGTTAAGAGTGTCGTTTACTTACACAGATAAAGAACTAGCTTGCAAGGTGTTGAATTCACTTATTGATAATTATTTGAAATTTACAAGACAGTTGAATAAAGATGAAAAATCGTACACAAAAGAAATTTTAGAAAAGAAAATTCCTCTATTGGAGGAGGAAATAAAGCAAATAAGCGATAAGATTCAGAAATTCAAGGAGGAAAAATCTATAGCTCCCACAGTTGAAGCCGAAGAAATGAGCAAAGGGTTAATAATTTTGTATAATGAATTGTTTGAAGCGGAAGGGAAGGTATTATCTTATGAAAAAACGATAAAATTAGTTGAGAATCAAATAAAACAAACAAAGGGGGTAATTTCAGAGTCTTCTTATACACCAGAAAGTAAAGTTATAACAGAACTCCGTGCTAAACTCATTGATTTAAATATTGAACTTTCGAGTTTGTTACAAACTTACAGTGAGTCCGCACCCGAAGTTCAAAGAGTAAAAGAAATGATTAGAAAGACAGAGGAAGCACTTGAGAAGGAAATAAAAGATAAATTAACAAACAAAATTGATAGCAGCGATCCCGTACTTTCAGAACTTTATTCTAACTTAGCGCAAGCACAACTGCAATACGAAATAAGTAAAGTGCAATATGAAGCTATCAAGAAAAAAATAGATGTTATTGAAACAAATTTAAAAAAATTTCCAGCATATGAACAAGAGTATATAAAATTGCAGAGAGATTACACGATTAAACAACAATTGTATTCTCAACTAGTACTTCAATACGAACAATATAAACTCTCCGAAGCAGGCTTGACATCTAAAATTCCAATCGTAGTTGAAGAACCAATTATACCGGAAAAACCTTCTAAGCCAGATAAAAAACTTGTCCTTGCAGTAAGTGGTGTCCTTGGGATTTTCTTAGGTATACTCGGTATCTTTCTAAGAGAGGCAAGT
Source organism: Fervidobacterium nodosum Rt17-B1 (assembly GCF_000017545.1). Lineage (NCBI taxonomy): Bacteria > Thermotogati > Thermotogota > Thermotogae > Thermotogales > Fervidobacteriaceae > Fervidobacterium > Fervidobacterium nodosum. The sequence goes on from NC_009718.1 coordinate 28,817, forward strand.
GACAAAGTGATAAGGGACGAAGAAGATATTAAAAGATTGTTGGCAATACAGCCTGTGATATTTACTAAGAATGAAATTACAATACTTTCAAAGTCAAATAATTCAAATTCAAAATCATTAAAAGAGCTTGCTGTAAAACTTTTTAACGAAAAGGAGCCTAAAATTGTTGGTTTCACAAATGTTTCGAACGTGGAAGTACAGTTGCCACTTAAATTTGCTGATTATATTTCAAATGCTATGTCAACAGTTTTGATAACAAAAGATAAGAAAGAAAATATATCATCATATCAAGTGCATGAAAGCTTGAGTATAATTAGTGAGCCCGCTTTAAAAGGTGTTTTAGTGGGCAAAACAGAAGAAGAATTTTCAAGAAATTTAAACAGTCTCAAGAAAGAATATGAATTTGTGGTTGTTGAATTACCCAATTACGATGATCCGAATATCTATACTGCAGCAAAACACGTAGATAAAATTGTTGTTTTAACAATCAAGGATAACACTAAAAAATATGAATTAATGGATTTAATTATGAAATTTGGAAAAATGGAAAAAGATTTAGTAATTGTTTTGGTAAAGTAAAACATAACCTTATAAAAAAGGCTTCGGTATTTTACCGAAGCCTTGTTTTTTATTTAAACTTTGATTAATTTTATTCATAATTCATTTCTATATACCTATTAGATGCATTCCATAACATATACTCATTTATTCCTAGATCTTTTAGTGCTTTAATTTGTTTTCTAATTTCACTTTCTCCGTAAGTTATATGTCCTTTAACCCACGTAGCTGTAAAAGCTTGAATCCAGGGGCGTATCTTTGCAGGAGACGGAAGGTATCTATTTCTAATTACACCACCTAACACAGAATTATATACAGTTTCATACGGATATGCGTCTGGAACTGGTAATTTGAAAGAACCATTCGCGTAATGGCTTGGATAAACCATTGGACAAATATAATCTACAACGTTCGATATAAGTTCCCATTGTTGGCCTATTCCAAGGTCATCAACAACATTTGGAACAAGTCCAAATATGTCTGCGGCTAGTGGTATATTGTAGCTTGAAAGCTCAATTTTTGATTTAAGCAAGAATTTATATATAGCTTCGAACATTGTTTCATTTCTTTGATTTCTCAAATCTACCTTGTTGCGAAGTTCCTTTGATATTTCCGGGAATCTAACGTAATCATATTGTATCTCGTCAAAACCTATTTCTGCTGCCTCTTTTGCCACTTCTATATTGTAATTCCATAACTCTCTATCGTAAGCTGAAGCCCATGGAATTTTGTAAATACCAGTGTATAATTCTCCTGTATCTTTATATATAATTGCCTTGTCTTTATGAGTACGAGCATAAGTAGGGTCTTTGAAACACACGATACGGGCTATCAAATAAATTCCCTCTGCCTTTAGTGTATTTATTATTTCTTTTAATTCTTCTTTTGAATATACGGCGAAATTGTTTGCTGCGGGTGCATGTTTATTCGCAGCTTCAGATTTAAATAACAACTGACCATCGTCACCTTTAACGTCAATTACAAAGGCATTAATATTATTTCTTTTCGCAAATCTTAAGTACTTTTCAAGTAAATTAGACTTTGTGGTTGCTGTAGAGTATGAAATGTAAATACCGCGCACATTTTTTACTCTACCATGTATTTTTTTAATAGGTTCAAACACTATATTGCTAGATGATGGTTTTATATAGCTTGAAATGTTTGTTATAAAAATACTTTTTACCCATCCTTGCTTTTCGGAAGATTCATCATCTGAATATACAATACGATTGTATGTTGTATCAGTAGCATTATATTTTTCAAGTACTTTTACGAAAGTTCCGTAACGAATTTTAGCTATCTCTTTTTTAGATTCTGGTGAATCAAATAAACTAACATTTCCAGCGTTTATAAATCCCAATTGATTAAGTGATGATATTGTCAAATTATTGTTTTTTTCTGAATATGATAAAATCTTATTAGTTGTTTCTTGTTCTTCCAATTTTGGTTCCTCATTTTTATTCAGATTATTTTTTTCAACATTTGTAACTTTCGTATCCTCTTTACTGTTCAAATTAACAATATTTGCGTTGTTTAAATTTGTTGAAGGTGATGATTCCTCTGAAAGCTCAATTTTTATTAGATTATTATTTTTATTGTCGTTTTTGATAAAAGTATTTGTAGCCTCTGTGTTAGTATTATTAGCATCATCGATAGGAACGGTTAATTGTTCAATTGTTGTTGCAGTTGCAGTTCTTATTTCTTCTTTTTCAAATTTGTTTTCTTTTTTATTTAGAGTTAAGTTTTCTTTTGATTCTTGATTTTTATTTTCGTTTATCTGCGCTTTCTTGGCAAAAGCTTTTTCCGAAAGAATATTGACTGCTATATATGAAAACAGGAGAGCAATTATTACAAGAGAAGTTACAAAAAGAATTATTGCAGTTTTTGCTATTTTTTCGGCATTTATTCTCTTCATGGTCAACTTTCCTTTCTTGCTAAGTTGGTAATTTCTATTGACGATTTTGTACCACTTTTTTTCCTGTTTTTCTTGGTTGGTCTTTTTGAACAAAATAAAAAATTCCCCCCTTTTAAGTTTAGGCTCTTTGTCAAGTAGTGGGGTGGGTATTCTGAATGCCCACCTTTTTAGCTTTTTCAAGCATACATTAAATGTTATTAATGTATATTATAGGCAATCAAATCTAAAAAAACTAATACCACTTTTGCCCACTCATATAGTGGGTTTTTAAATATTCAACTTTTTCAACTTATCTACCACAACTGTACAAAATCCTCTTCCTGAATCTTTCAAAATTCCTGTATCCAAATCCATTCCTCTTTAGTACCTTTATTTTGTTGTTAAAACCTTCTGTCATACTATTAGTATACGGAACATCAAATGCATTTACTATCTCCGAAAACCAGCTCCTAAAAACCTTTACACATCTCATAAATTCAGAAAGTCCACTTTGCTCTGCTCTCTCTATCCACTTTTTTAATACGAGTCTTGCTTCTTCAGAATTACTGCTCTTTAACACTCTCTTAAATTCTTCTTTGAGTTGATGGGCTTTCCTCAAATCTTGACTATACCAAAACATTACTTCTAATTCTTCTCTTTACTCAGGCTCAAGTTCTTCATAATTCTTCAATAATAACTTCCTACTCCTCTTAAAATATCTCCTCAAATTACTTCCTAATTCCTTTTGTACCCTTTTCCTCACATTTTCTAAAGCCCAATAAACGTATCGGGTAAAATGAAATTTGTCTATCACTATTTTAGCGTTTTTAAAATATGTTTTTGCTACCTCTACAAATGGTCTCCACATATCACAGATAAAATATTTTACTTTATCTCTACCTTTCAGCCTCTTAAAATACTCAATTAAAATATTTTGCTTTCTATCTTTCAAAATCTCGATTATTTGCCCTTTTACAGGATCTACAAATATACATTGATATTTTGCTCCACCTGCATTGCCTTTAAACTCGTCTACACATATTGCTTCAGAAGAAAACTCATCTACAGTTTGACCTGGATTTACTTTATCAAACAATCTCATAACTGTTGTCACTGAAACATTTGTGTGTTTTGCTATCTCTTTCATACTTGTTAAACTTCCAAGTTGACTTATAATATATGCTGCAAGTCTATTTGTCATCCTTTGAGATTTGCCTAAAAAACTTATGTGTTCAAAAAACTTCTTCCCACATGCTTTGCAGACATATCTTCTCTTTCTTATAATCAAATATGTTTTCTTGCCCATTATAGGTACGTCTTTTACCTTCTGTGTGTGATAATCATGTACCTTACTTGTAATATTACCACATTTAGGACATTTGTGGGGCTTTTGTACCTGACTTATGTGAAGTTCTATTTCACTTTCATTCTCATTCATTTGGTGAAGAATAATATCTTTCGATTTTAAAAGTTCAGTGATATAATTAGATTTGAGCACTTATTCTGGATGCCTCCTTTCTTTTTGAGTGTTTTTTTGTCATAAAACAGTTTTTATTATAGCAGGCATTCAGAATAAGTGCTATATTTTTTCCTTTTTACCCACCCCAATATTTATTATAGAGCCTAAGTTTATTAAACTAAGCCAAGAAATTATAACATAATTATTTATTGAATGGAAGATATTTTGATGTTTGAAATTCAAAAAAGAAAAAATAGTTGACTTTTTTCATACAGGGGTGTATAATAAATCAACCGCCAAGATTACGGCGGAAAGAAACAAAGAAACTTAGATTTTAGGAGGCGTTTTACATGAAAGGTACAGTTAAGTGGTTTGATGCAAAGAAAGGTTACGGTTTTATCACGAAAGAAGACGGCGAGGACATTTTTGTTCACTACAGCGCTATTCAAGCAGAAGGTTACAAAACACTTAAAGAGGGCGACAAGGTAGAATTTGAAGTTCAAAACGGTCAAAAAGGTCCTCAAGCAGCCAATGTTAAAGTTATAAAGTGAGCCTTGGTCGATAATAATTCAGCCCCCATTATGGGGGCTTTATTTTATTACTATTCTTTTGTTTAGTTATTCGCTTTTAGTCTCTGTAGTTGTTTTTTTGCTATCAGTTATATAGAACCCGCTTCCTTTAAAGACTATTCCTACCCTACTTATTGCTTTTGACATAGAATGTCCACATTTGGTACATGTTATATTTGGCGAGTCGTTTATACCATGAAGGTGTACTTCTTCGTTCCCACATTTTTGACAAACATATCTGTACATTGGCATATATACACACCTCCTTAATTTCTCGATTTTGTTAACCAAAGGTATTGATAAATTTCAAAAATCATATTATCTTCTTAAATAGGGGACACCCCCCAATATACTCTCAATAAGGAGGTATCCCGACATGACTAATGTCCAACTCAAATGCCCTCATTGTGGCTCTTCTAACTTCATCAAAAACGGTCATGATAAGTTCAAAAACCAAATCTTCTTTTGCAAAGACTGCAAGCGTTACTTTAAACTTTCTTTCACCAAAAAACACAAACTTTTCTCTTTCCCTTACCCTCGTTGTGTTCATTGTAACCATGTCATGGAAATTTACAAAATCCGCCGTTATTTCGTTCGTTTCAGATGCAGAAAGTGCAACTTCAAAACTTCTGTTCCACTTTCTCTTCCTCAGCCTGTGCCTTTCAACTTTCATCCTTTCAAATTCTTCCGTTTCCCTATCTATATCATTCTCAAAGCTTTCATCTTGTACTTCAAATACAACCTTTCTCTTCGTGCTATTAAAGCTTGCTTGAATATCAATGTCTCTCATGTCGCTATTTACAAATGGATTATCAAGTTATCTTCTGTTATTTCGCTTTTTGAGTTTGAGAATGTATTTAAAGTTCACGGTGATGAAACAGTTATTGTATTTCGAGACAAAAAGTACTATGTGTGGCTATTAGTTGAGCATGGTACGAATTTAATAGTAGCTTGGCATGTATCAAGATATCGTGATATGTCACAAGTTAAGATATTGTTAGATAAATACTTTAGTCAAAGAAAACAAAACACACAAATAGAGTTAATAACCGATGGACTAAAAGCGTACGAGATAGCAGTAAAACTAAATTTTGATAATGTTGAGCACAGAGAAGTAAGACTAGGTAAAAACAACGAATGTGAATCGAAATTTTCGTTATTTAAGATGTTTGTTAGAGCGAAAAGGAGCTTCAAGAAATTTAGCAACATACGGTACTATGTAAATGGTTTTTGTGTAGTAAGGAACCTATGCAAGTTATATGAGAACGAAAATGAGATGATTACAGCTTTAGCTTCCATCATCACTACTAGTTAACAGCATCAATTTCTCCAAGTTTAATTATTTCTTCTATCAAATTATAACAATAAGTGCTTATATTTTCAAGATTATTCTTAGTTAAATATTGTTTAAAATAAAGAAATTAGTGAAACAAATTATAAAACCTAGAATATCAAAATATTGTTGTTTGGTTCTTTCCATTAGTTTTTGAAACATAAAGTGCGTCGTCTGCTCTCTTTAAAAAGGTTTCAATTGTATCTTCTGGTTTTAATTGTGTTACGCCAAGACTTATTGTAACTGTGTACGGTTTTGATTTAAATTCTTCCTGAACTTTATTTCTGATTCTTTCTGCTATCGAATATGCAGCATTTATATCTGCTTCTGGAAGAAGAATCAATATTTCTTCTCCACCCATTCGGATTGGGAAGTCGCTTAATCTTATGTTTTTTAGAATAATTTCTCCTATTTTCTTTAATACTTCATCTCCTTCAGCATGTCCGTAAGTATCATTTATCTTTTTGAAATTATCAGCATCTATTGAAATTGCAGATAGAGGTATCTTGTCAGCTTTGCTTGAAACGTATAACCTTTCGATTTGAGAATTGAACACATAACGTGTTAAAAGTCCTGTTAGAGTGTCTTTTTCCAAAAGCTTTCTAACTTCTTCATTTAGCATTCGCAAACTTGCGTTTTTACTTTCAAGTTCTTTAAGATAAATATTAATTTGTTCTTTCTGCTCCAAGTAATGTTTTATAGCTCGTGATAATTCACCAATTTCATCTTTTTGGTAAACGTATCTTTCTATAACATCAGGTGTATTGTTTTGGATTGCGTATTCGATTTTTTGAAGAGGTGTCACAACTGTGTCTGTTACAAAATATGCTGACATATAAAGTAAGAAAATAAATAGGAGTATAAACATAATTGTAAATATAGATAGATTTATAAAAGTCACTTTGAAAGCTTCTGATGGTTTTTGAGCTACAATGTATCCTATGATTTTATTCTGTGAGTTTTTCAATGGTTTTGAGTAAGTCAAAGTTATTCCGAATGGTTTTAAAGTTTTTTTTGGATCAGTTTCAAAAGTAATTTTTGATGCTGTTAATCTTTCCAACTCTAATAGTCTTTCAATGTTTATGAACCTTCCTAAAAGTATTGTACCAATTCTTCGTTTTTGTGTTTCACTATCTTTTTTTAATATAGGATATGCGTAATACTCAAATGGGAATAGTAAACTTTCTGAAAGTTCATATGAGTGAACAAAATCATTATTTTTCTGAAAATTCAGAGTTAATAAGAAGCTATGTAGAATTTTGTTTTCACAGTTTATATAAACCGATTTTTCATTTGAGTAAATAGCTACGAAATCTACATCTTGACTTAAGATAAGAGATTTAAATATATTATCTAGCTGTTTTTGGTCATTTTCCATTGTTATAAAACTAATTATTTTTTCATTCTTAGAATACTCTTCTGCTAAAATTTCAAGTTTTTCTGAATTTAGTTGAATTATAGAATCGATGGTAGAAGAGTAAAAGTGATTATCAATTTCGACACTTCTTTTCAAATTTCTTAAGGTAATGAAACTAAATAAAATCAGGACGAAAAAGAATATAATCAAAGAACTAGTAAAGATTCTTTTAATTCTTTGGTTTATAAGTATTCTTTCTTCTTTCATCTGATTTTTCCCCCTGAATAATCTTTGAAGATGAATTTTTACATTAGAAATTATATCATTTGACTTGACAACTTACAAAGTTTATTTTAAAATATCAAGCGAAGTGTTGAAAGATTATAATTCTAAACAAACTTTAGAATCACAGCTAATTAAAGTTCCGGCGTAGCTCAACCGGCAGAGCGGGTGGCTGTTAACCACTAGGTTGGGGGTTCGAGTCCCTCCGCCGGAGCCAATAAGTAAATGAAAATGTAGTGCTTAGCACTCCATTTATTTTTCAACATGTAATTTTTTAAGCTCTAAAAGTTTTTCGAGGTTTTCTCCTTTTATTTTCTTTAAATCTCCTTCATTTGGAACAAGGGAAATAGAAATTGGCCCGTGAGATATTCTTTTTAATTCTAATACGTTATGACCTATGGAACTAAAAAGTCTTTTTATCTCGTGTTTTTTCCCTTTTATTAATTCTACTCTTACAATTGAATATTCAGAACTTTTCTCAATTATTTTAAAATGTTCTAACTTTAAGAATTCTCCTTTATCATATATACCTTTTTTCAATTTTACTAATTCCTCAGCGCTAACAACACTTTTGACTTTAACAATGTATTCTTTTTTTACTCTATATTTTGCGTTTGTGAGAATGTCTATTAATTCGCCATCGTTTGTTAGGATTAACACACCAGTTGCATCTTTATCAAGTCTTCCTGCGGGTTTCAAAGGTGTTTTAATATGTTTAATAAGTTCTCCTATAGTCTTTTTTTGCTTTGGGTCGAATAGAGTCGTCACGTAATCTTTTGGTTTATGGAGAACATAATACTCAAATTGATTTGGTTTTAAAATTTTTCCGTCTACCAAAACATTATCATCCTCGTTTACTTCAAACCAGGGTTCATCTACAGTTTTACCGTTCACGATCACTCTTTTTGATGTTATGTATTCATCGGCTTTTCTTCTTGCAAAACCACACAACTGTAAGTACTTTTGTAGTTTAATATTCTCATCTCCTTTCAATGATATTTTATCATGAAAAAATACTGAAAGTGTTGAAAAAATATATTTAGAATTCAAAATTAATTTGAAAGTTTTATAGCAAGGAGGAAGAATATGATTAGAAAACTTGCAAAAGATTTCTTATTTTGGATGCTATTTTTAATGTATTTGATAAGTTACAATATTTACTCAAAATTTGGTATCTATGTATTTAAAATTATCGGTCTTTTATCTATAGGAGGTCTTGTTGGATACATTACGAATGTGCTTGCAATCTGGATGCTATTTAATCCAAAAAGGAAAATTTTAGGATTTCAGGGAGTGATACCTAAAAAGAGAGATGAAATCGCAGAAAGTGCTTCAAAGATAATTGAAGATGAATTTATAAATCCAAAATCATTAAGAGAGTTTATAGAAAAAAACAAAGAAGATTTTGTGAATTCGATAATTGCTTTTTTAAATTCTAAGGATATTGTTATTCCACCAATAAAAAGTCTAACGAATAATATGAATTTAGAAAAGGAAATTACAGATTTTGTACTTGATAAAATTAACGAAGAGAAATTATGGAATCTGATAAAAGAGAGAAAACTTTCAGATACAAATATTAATCTTTCAGAAATTATCATCAACAATATTGACAATTTTTTAGATGATTCATTAAAGGAAAAAATTAAAAATTTATTGCTTTCTAAGGTAAAAATCCTTTTCATTCCAGTTGGTTCATTTTTTGAACCGTTAACAGATAGATTCTTTGACGAATTAAAAAACGATATTCAACGAAGAGGAGAAATTTACAATAACCTAAAACAAATGATTGAGCAAAACTTATACAACAAAAAAATTCAAGAAATTATTACATTTGATCAATTTGAAGAAATTGTACAAAAAGTTAAACTTGGTGTTTTCAATATCACTTCAGAAAAGCTTAAGGAATTGTTGGAAAAAGAAATTAACATAAAAAGTTTGTTTAGTTATTTTGGCTTAGACATAAATAAAACTTTGATTTATCTTATCGAAAAATACGAAAATCAGATAATTGATTCATTCGAGAAGTTCTTTGAAAAGATATCTTTCAAAGAGATAATAAGAGAGAAAATACAAAGTTACACATTAGAAGAGATGGAAGAAGTTACATTAAAACTTGCAAAAAGAGAATTGAGATACGTAGAAATATTTGGAATACCTTTAGGAATGCTTATCAGCATTTTCCAGATAATTTTTTAAGGTTTGAAACTAAATATAACGAGTATTGACATTTTCTCGTGTTGTGATATATTCTATATCGATATATAAGTTCTGAATATGTTTTAAATAAATATGTTCTTGACAAAAAAGAAAAATATGTTATAATAAATAATGGATTCAGCAAGTTCCGGCGTAGCTCAACCGGCAGAGCGGGTGGCTGTTAACCACTAGGTTGGGGGTTCGAGTCCCTCCGCCGGAGCCAATAGAATAAAAAATAAAAGAGCGGTTTTCAAACCGCTCTTTTTGTTTATATAACTAATTATATCATACTTCCTTCACTGAACATGGAAATATCCTCGCCCGTAAGTTTTTCTGAGAGTTTTCTTAAGTGTTCTTTTTCTTCTTTTATGATTTCTTCAACAGGTTTTGGATCTGGAACGATTAACCTTAGTTCGTTATAGTAAATGATAGAATCTTTCTCAACCTCGATAGCTTTTCTAATTGCTGCAACAAGAGTTTCCGGCATTTGCTCATTTTCGATTTCTGGGAATATGAAAGCTTTAGCATAGGTTTCCGCATATCCTGAAACTTCTTCATTTTGCCATGTTGCAAAATTAGAATCGTTTTCGTATTTTTTCATGATTTCTTCAAACCTTTTTGCATGGTCTCTTTCTTGGTTAGCTAATTCTTGAAACAATGTTTTTAAATTTCCCGAAGCTTTTTCAGCGAGCTTTGAATAATAAGAGTAACCTGTGCTTTCAACCTTTACCGCTATTGAGAGTAATTCCTTACCTGTCATGTTTGCACCTCCTCAAAATATGGAGATAATGTTAACTAAAAGTATTGAAACTTTCCAAAAACCGCATTATCCTTATAAAGAGGGGACACCCCCCAACCAACTCTCGACAAAGGAGGTATCCCGATATGAACAACTCAACGCTCTCTTGTCCAAAATGCGGTTCCACCAGCTTATACAAAAACGGTCATGACAAATACGGTAACCAACAATTCCTTTGCAAACTCTGCCATCATTCTTTCAAACTCTCCCATTCTCAAAAACGCAAAAACTTCCCTTTCCCTTATCCCAAATGCACTTCTTGTGGTAAATCTATGCAAATTTACAAAGTCCGTCGCTCTTTCGTTGTCTTCCGTTGTAGAGCTTGTCGTACCAAAGATAGAGTACCTTTTAACCTCCCCGAACCAGTCACCCTTATTCCTGAGAAATTTAAATATTTCCGCTTCCCTATCTTTTTCGTCTTAAAGGCTTTTGTTTTGTATATGAAACACAATATGTCTTATCGCTCTCTTGCTCATTCTCTTAATATCAAAGTATCTCATGTCACCATATACAAATGGGTTATTAAATTGTGTACTTTATTCTCTGTACTTTTTCCAACATTTACCATCGAAAATGTTTTCTCAGTTCATGCTGATGAAACTGTTCTTGTGTTCAAAGAACAAAAGTACTATGTTTGGCTATTAGTTGATCACGAAACTAACTTAATTCTTTGTTGGCATGTCTCAAAGTATCGTGATATGGGACAAGTCAAAGTATTGCTCGAGAAGTTCTTTGGTAATTCAAAACCTAGAAACATTGAACTTATTACTGATGGACTTGGTGCATATGAAAGTGCAGTAAAGCTGTTGTTCAGAAATATCAATCACGTAGTGGTACCGCTCGGTAAAAACAATCAATGTGAATCTAAGTTTTCATTGTTGAAAGACTTTTTCCGACTCAAGCGAGGGCTGAAGAATACGAAGAACTTAGCGAAATATATTCAAGGATTTTGTGTAGTGAAGAATCTTTGGAAAACGCACAATGGCAATATCAATCGCATTCTTTCACAATTACACTCTTTCATCACTACAAGTTAACACTATCAATATGGATGATGTGAAAAATTACACATAATATGAATACATAATTTATTATATCATATTCTAATATATTTTTTCCAATTTTTCATTTGAATATGTGGTTTATCAGGAAAATTTTTCCAACGACCCCCCCATTCAAGACCAAATGTTTCAGCAATTTTTCCACATTTTTCCCATATCTTGTCGTTATTCCAGACAACTTTTCCGTTTATTATAGGAACAAAATCAAATGCCAATCCATAACAATGTGGAGAGTTTTTTAAGTAAGTGACTATTTTGTTTTCTGATTGGGTTATTGGTTTCAATTTTGCTCTCTTTCGTGCTTCGTTGACAACTTCTAAAGGTGCTCTCCCCTGGAGATAGAGTGCATACTGCTCTTCTTTCGTTCGTAGAGTATTGTATATTTTTACCTGGATGCCTTGTCTTTGACATTCCGAAAGAAATTTGTAAACTAATTTTTTAAATGATGTTTCAAGTTTTTCTAAATTGTTTTCCATGTTATCACCCCTGTAATAATATATCTACAGCATTTGTGTGATATAATAAAATAAAATTCTATTTTTCTTATTTAATCCTAAGCTGGGGAGGGAATTTTGATGGAACATTACGGTTGGTTAAGCTTATTACCGCCAGTATTAACAGTAGTACTTGCTCTTTTAACGAAAGAAGTTGTATTTTCACTTTTTACTGGTGTTTTTGTTGGTTATCTCATAGTTAACAACTGGAATCCTATAACAGCTCTTATTGGTGCAACAGATGGTATTGCGAATTCCTTAAACGATAGTTGGAATATAAGAATAGTTTTGTTCTGTGCCTTGCTTGGTGCATTTGTTGGTTTGATGCAAGCAACAGGTGCGGCAAATGCTTTTGGACGTTGGATGGCTTCAAAAGTTAAGAGTAGAGTTGGAACGCTTATCATTACGTGGTTATTTGGTATTTTTATATTTATCGATGATTATTTCAATTCACTTACTATTGGTACAGTTATGAGACCTGTGACTGATGAACAAAAAATTTCACGTGCGAAACTTGCGTATATCCTTGATTCAACAGCGGCACCTGTGAGTGTTCTCGCACCAATTTCAAGTTGGGTTGTTACAATTATGAGTATTATTAAAAGTTCTGATGGCTTTAGCAAACTTGGCGTCAGTTAATTTACATTTTTCATTATGCTTATACCAATTAATCTCTATGCGATTTTAGCGATATTAATGGTTCTACAGACAACTTTGAGAAAAGATTTTGGACCAATGTATCTGAGTGAGGAAAGAGCAATTAAAGGGTTAGGTTTATATAATGAGAAGTATGGACAACCAACTGGAGAGATTAAAGAAGGAATCGTTGTTAAAGAAAGAGCAAAGGCGATAGATATGATCCTTCCTATTTTAGTTTTAGTTGGTCTTGCGGTGATTTTCTTCCCTATAACAACATATCTTGGCGCAATTGATGGAGAGAATATTCATAACTTTAAAGAGGCTGTTCAATCAATGACTTTAAAAGAAGCATTTAACAACAAGGATGCATCAAAAGCTTTATTTTATGCCTCTCTTTTTACAATTGTCTTTTCTTCCATTTACTTTATGATTAGAGGACTTTTGACAATTCAAAAGGTTGGAGAAGCTATTATAGTTGGTATAAAATCTATGGTTCCTGCATTGGTTATTCTTACGCTTGCTTGGACAATTGGTAGTGTTATTAAGACACCAGCAACGGAAGGTGGATTGGGCCTTTCAAAATTCCTTGCAGAAGTTGTTACTGAGGGTGGTTTTCCAATGTGGGCTTTGCCTGTTACTGTATTTCTTATATCAGCTGCTATATCTTTCTCTACAGGCACAAGTTGGGGGACGTTCTCTATAATGATTCCAATTACATTCCCAATTGCTATAGCCTTGGCTGAAAAGACAGGTGCAAGTCTTATGAACACTGCATTAGTCTCAATAGGTGCAGCAATAGGTGGGGCAATATTTGGTGACCATTGTTCTCCAATTTCTGATACAACAATTCTCTCTTCAACGGGAGCTTCTTGCCCACACCTTGAACATGTGGCAACACAAATTCCTTACGCTGTATTTGTAATGCTTGTCTCTGCTGTTGGATATCTCGTCGCTGGTATTTTTGATAACGTTATAGCTGGTCTTATTTCATCTCTCGTAGTCTTCTTCATAGCTTACGAAATAGTTTCTAAATATTGGAAACCAAAAGAAATTAAATAAATAGATTTTATAATGTAAAAGAGCCTCGGGATTCTCCGAGGCTCTTTTGCATTTATATATACATTTATATATCGTCTTGGACATCTAAATAATAGTCTATTATTTCACTTGGAGAGAAAAATATTGAAGATTCTCTTATAAAATTATCGGTAGAATCACTTGCATGTATAAGATTTTTTGTTACTGTTAATGCGAATTCTCCCCTTATGGAACCTGCTTCTGCTTTTAATGGATCGGTGGCCCCAACAATGTGCCTCACAAGTTCCAGACATCTTGGGGCTTCAAGTATAACGGCGACTATAGGACCGCTGAGCATAAATTCTAATAATTCATCGTAAAATTGTTTTCCTTTATGTGGTTCGTAAAGTTTTTCAGCTTGCTCACGGGTCATTTTAAGAAATTTTAAACCTACGATTTTTATCCCTCTTTGTTCAAACCTTTTCAATATTTCACCGACAAGCCCACGTCTAACAGCGTTAGGTTTAAGAATTACAAAAGTTCTTTCCAAGATACCACCTCCAGATTTTTGTAGTTTGTTGAAAGAGCACTAAGTACTTCTCCCATCTCATCTTTCGGATATCTTGTCATGACGAATGTCTTATCTGATTTTGTTTCTGAATCTATGAAGTTTACATATTTTGCAAGCATAACATCACCAAGTTCTTCCGGAAAAACAAGCTCTCCACATTTTTCATTTTTTGGAACTTCTGGTCCACCAATTAATTGGTTGAGATTAAATTGGTATTTTTTGGAAAATAAAGACAACATAGCGGCTTGTATGCCGAAAACAACTTTTGGATGATTTGGAAAATGTTTTTCAAGAATTTTCGAGATGAGAAATACATCCTCGGCTTTTGAATGTTCAATAATAGTTCTGTATTCTTCGATTACTCCCATAAAAATTTTGTAGTTTTCTCCCTTCCTTCTTATAGGTAAAATTGCCCCTGTACCGCTTATGTTATTTTCTTCAACTTTAACAACAATGTATTCGTAATTCTCAATTCTTTCGATATTGTAGAAAAATTTCATCAGAACTCTCCTCCACCTAATAGTTTTAAATAAACCTCTGAGGCAAACGTAGGATCAATCTCGTTAATTTTTGAGAGTATCTCGCGTTGAGTTTCTGAGTCTATTGTTTTTAATATGTCAACAATTTCATCAACTGTGATTGAGTGTTCTCTAATTTTTTTATAAATATCATCATATTTATTCGTACTTGCAGTTTGTTCATTCTGAGTTATACCTTGATTCTGATTTTCAGATAGTTGGCTTTCCAAATTTGTTGTTGTGTCTAGTGTTGTAGTTGGATTTAAGATTTGTTCTGTTGAATTATCCTGTTTTTTTACAGCTTCCCGAATAGTTTTATTAATCGGAAGTGATATTTGAATGGTTCCTATTTCTGTATTTTCAGCTATTTTACGCCATATTGGTGCAACGTCTCCTCCACCCGTAAGGTTTTTACCATCTTTTGTTAACAAGAAGAGGTATCTTCCATCTCCACCAACAAACCAAGCGTTCTTTTCAGCTGTACCAGTTTTCCCATATATTTTTCTTCCTGGTATGTTTGCAGATCTACCTGTTCCCATTGTTACGACTTTTTCCATAAGTTGAAGAGTTAAAATAGACGCTTCAACTGGTGTGCGTTCCTCAAAACCTTTTGGTGGTTTAACTACATTGAGTATTTCCGGCGTGTAAGAGTAATAATTTATCCCGTCTTTATCTCTCACGAATTCAATTAACTTTGGTCTTAAAACCACGCCTCCATTGAATATAACTTCAAAACCTTTTGCAACATCTACGAGTGATGTTTCGATAGTCCCAAGAGATATAGTTGCGTCATTAGGATAGTAACCGTCAATCATTAAAGTATTTTTTAGAAAATTCTTGACATTGTTTTGACCTAGTTGCATAAATAGATTTACAGAAGGAACGTTTCGAGAATATATAAGTGCGTTTTCAAGAGTTACAACGTTCCAGAATTGCTTATCGAAGTTTTGAGGATTCCACAGTCCTATGGTAATTGGTTTATCTTCCAAAATATCGTTCTTATTCCATCCACCCATAAAAGCAAGATAATAATAAAGTGGCTTTATAACCGAACCAATCTGTCTTCTACCAGAAAGTATTCCAAGGCCGTAAGCTGCTCTGATTTTTCCTGTTGTATGTTCAATTATGAGCCCTGCCATGTTGGATTTGTCTAAATTTTTTTCAAGTAGTTTTTGTAGTCTCCAATCAATAGTTGTTCTAACTCTAAAACCGTTTCTTAGACTTCCAAGATCGAAATTTAATTCTTTTAACTCGAGTACAACCATCCAAAATAATTCTTCATCAAATGTGTTTTTAAATGTACCAACGTATTGAATACTTTCTTTTCCTATCTTGTTCGAAGAACTATTGTATTCTTCTTCGGAAATGACACCAGCATTAAACATTTTTTTAAGAACGATCTTAGTGAATTCTTCGTTCAATTTTGGTTTTGTTGGATTCGCATTTTCAGGAGATCTAAGCGTAGCTACGAGCATTGCTACTTCAAGGGGATTAAGTTCGTTAAGTGTTTTACCAAAGTAGTATTTAGCTGCCGCAGGAAATCCGTAAATGCCATTTCCAAGGTAAACTGAATTGATATACATTTCCAATATTTCTTCTTTAGAATAGTTTTGCTCTAACCAAAATGCGATAAGAGCTTCCTTTATTTTCCTTTTCCACGTTCTTTCTGTTGAAAGATAAATTGTTCTTGCAAGTTGTTGAGTTATAGTACTTCCACCTTGTATTTCGTCGGTTGTAAGTATAACGAAGAATGAACGAATTATACCTTTTATATCTACTCCACTGTGAGAATAAAACCTCTTATCTTCAGAAGCTATTATAGAGTCTTTCAAGAGAGCTGGAATATCAGCAAAATCAATCCAAATAGTCTTTGGGGTGTATAAAGGTGTACCGTCTGCGTATTCTACAACCAAACTTGCCGGAATTTTGTTAACGGGTTTTTCTAAATTTTTTGTGTAACTTGTATATATGTTTGCCAAGAAAATAAAAACTAATATTCCTACAGTTATGGTAGTTACTAAGAAGACTAACAATTTCTTCAAAGTGATCCCTCCAAAGTTAAGAAGTATTTTTTCCATTTAATACCGTCTATATTATGTTCTTTTCCAGAATATCCACCGATACCTCTACTACCAATAACTCTATGACACGGAATATACAATGGAAGAGGATTAGATGCCATAGCATATCCCACAACACGTAGGTTAGTTTTGCATGCTTTTGCAATTTCTGAGTACGTTACTATTCTACCATAACTTACATTTCCTCTCAAATAATTCCATATTCGTGTAAACACAGGACCACTTGAATATTTGACTGGAAAATCTAAAATTTTTCTTTCTCTATTTAAATATTCTCTAATTTGCTTTGTAAATATGTTGTCACCACTTTCTGGAATGGACTCTTCTGTGAAACTTATTTTCTCGCAAATCTCTGAGTTAGTATAGACAAGAATACTACCGATTTCACATCTAATAGAAAAAATTTCGTATTTATCCATGAATATACCTCCTTCAAATTGGTTGATTAATTTTTAGAAATAAGTTACAATATTAAATATAACACATTTGAGAGGTGTTGATATGAGTTTCGAACTTGAAAACTACTTAAAGAATGTTACCATAAAAGAGTCAAAAAATGAACGGGAAAGTTGGGATGAATATTTTAAAAGACTTGCAAAAGTTATTGCTGAGCGCTCTACATGCGTTCATAGAAAAGTTGGAGCATTGATTGTCAAGGATAAAAGAATTCTCGCAACGGGTTACAACCAACCACCTTCTGGATTTCCGCATTGCGATGAAATAGGATGCATAAGGGATGATTTAAGTATTCCATCTGGAAAAAATCAAGAGATTTGTTATGGTCTACATGCCGAACAAAATGCACTTATACAGGCAGCGAAATTTGGTATCTCTACAGATGGAGCAACCATATACGTTACTCATAAACCGTGTTCTGTATGCGCAAGATTGATAATTAACGCTGGCATAAAAAAAGTTGTTTATATAGAAGGATATCCAGATCCACTTACGGATTTTTTCTTTAAAACATGTGGAATAGAATTAGTTGGAGGTGATCAAATTGAAAAGGGATAAATTAGCTCAGTATCTTAGGAGTGACAGATGGCCGACTGTTTGGTGTCCAGGATGTGGCAATGGAATTATCTTAAAGAGCTTTATAGACGCATTTGATCAAACGGGAATGAAAACAGAGGAAACAGCTGTAATATCCGGTATTGGTTGTTCGTCTAGGTCAACGGGATATTTAGATTTTAATACTATGCATACACTACATGGTAGAGCTATAGCCTTTGCAACGGGGGTTTCCCTTGCAAAGCCAGATTTTAAAGTTGTAGTTATGGGTGGAGATGGAGATATTACGGCGATAGGTGGTAATCATTTCATTCATGCTTGTAGGAGAAATATAAATTTAACGATAATAATTTACAATAATATGATATATGGTATGACGGGTGGGCAACATTCACCAACCACACCTGGCGGAAAAATCGCAGGTACCATGCCTTTTGGAAATGTTGAAGAGCAGTTTGATATTGTGAAACTTGCCCTTTCCGCTGGTGCAACTTACGTTGCAAGGTCAACAGTTTATCACTATCCACTTACTGTAAAATACATAAAAGAAGCTCTTTTACACAAGGGCGTTTCGGTAGTTGAAGTTATGAGTAACTGTCATACTTACTACGGTAGATATAACGGTTTAAGAGAACCATGGCAAATGATGGATTTCTTCAAAGAAAACACCATTATGAAGGAAAAAGCAGAAAAGATGTCAGAGGAAGAATTGAAAGGAAAGATAGTAATAGGGGTATTTAGAAAAGATGAATCGAAACCAGACTTTTACACTAGATATAGGATGACGTATGCAAGGAGTGATAAAAAATGATTAGACCTTTTTCAATAAGAATAGCAGGTATAGGTGGACAAGGTAATTTACTTGCAGGATATATACTTTCAGAAGCTTTCGTTTTGATGGAAAAATACGTGATCCAAACGCAAAATTACAGTGAGCAGGTACGTGGGGGCCCAAGTTATTGTGATGTATTAGTTTCAGATGAACAAATTCTTTACCCAAAAGCTGTACTGTTTGACTCTTTGATAATAATGCACCCTTCAATGGTAAGCCATGGTAAATATGTTGCAACTAATGGTATAATAATATACGATAGCACTAATATCCAAAATTTACCAAATGAAATAAAAAGGATAACACGAAGGATAATAGAGATACCAGCAAGTAAACTTGCAATTGAAAAATACGGAAATGCTATGGTTTCAAATATGATTTTGCTTGGAGCATTTGTTAAGAGTACAGGCTTAGTTGATTTTGAAACACTTTTTGAAGCTGTAAGAGAGGAAGTTAATCCAAAGTATTTTGACATGAATGTGGAGGCGATAAAACTTGGCGCATCTCTCACCGACAAAATATTCAAACCAAGACTTGAAAGAAAACGAAAAAGAACAATTGGGTTCGAATAATTTAGCCCAGTCATTTTCCCATGCTATTGAAGGTATAGTTGAATCTATAATATATGAAAGGAACCTCAGAATTCACTTTTTTATAGGTCTTTTAGTTCTTGCAATTACTTTCTTTCTTCCGGTTGAAAAAGAAGATTTACTATGGATAATATTTGCAGTATTTTTTGTAATTTGGTCTGAGTTGGTAAATACCATAATTGAGAATTTGATGAACCTTTACAGTAGAGAATTTCATCCGGTCATAAAAATAATAAAAGATGTCAGTGCAGGGGTTGTCCTGTGGGCAGCTATATTTTCAATTACAGTTGGTATTATAGTGATTGGTGGTTTGATTTTCAACTGGAGTTTGGAAGTTGGGAAAATTTTTGCTATAATATCACTAGCTGCGTTTCCTGTACTTAGTATAAAGGTGGTGAGAAATTGGAAAACACGAAAATCAAAGTTATGATAGTTGATGATTCGCCTTTTATGAGGATGATATTGAAGGACTTATTAGATCAACAACCTGACATACAAGTTGTTGCAGTTGCAAAGGATGGAATGGAGGCAGTAGAATTAGCCTTAAAATATAAACCTGATGTTATTACTATGGATGTTGAAATGCCAAAATTAAATGGTATAGAGGCTTTGAAAGAAATAATGAAGAGGTCACCTACAAGAGTGATAATGGTTAGTAGTCTTACGGAAGAAGGAGCAGAAATAACACTTTTAGCTTTGGAGCTTGGTGCAGTTGATTTTGTAACAAAGCCCTCTGGAAGTGTTTCAATGGACTTTAGAAAAATTGGACCAGAATTGGTGGAAAAAATTCGTTCTGCGATGAAAATAGATTTGTCACACATATTACTTAAGAAGAAACCAGTTGCTGGATTAAAGTTGAAATCCATGGTTTCAAGTAAGATAGTAGTAATTGGCTCATCCACAGGTGGACCGCGTTCGCTTGATTTGGTTATTCCGCCTTTGCCAAAGGAATTTCCTGCACCTATACTAATTGTTCAGCATATGCCACCTGGTTTTACAAAGTCGTTAGCGCAAAGATTGGATAGAATATCTAATCTTTCCGTGAAAGAAGCTGAAGAAGGTGACGAGATTAAACCTGGTTGGGTGTACATAGCGCCTGGGGATTACCATATGGGGATTAAACATCAAGATAGAAAAAGTATAATCTATCTTGATAAAAGAACCGAAAAGATAAATAATGTCAGGCCTTCTGTTGATTATACACTTGATAAAGTGGCTGAAATTTACAAAGAGAAAACAATCGCCGTTATTCTTACCGGAATGGGACGAGATGGGGCTAAGGGAGCTTTTAAAGTAAAGTTTTTCAAAGGAAATGTTATAGCGGAAAGTCAAGAAACATGTGTTGTGTACGGTATGCCAAAAGCCGTAGTTGATGAAGGATATGCCGACTTTGTTCTTCCAGCTGATAAAATTCCAGAAAAACTTGTTGAAATTGTATGATTATTGATTAATTGATTATTACAATTAATATTATTAAGGAGGGATTTCAGATGAAAAGACTTATTCTCGCATTTTTTTCCTTTGTGTTAATTGTCTCACTATCATTTGGTGCTACTTTCAAAGATGTTCCGGTTAACCACTGGGCAGCTGAAGCAGTTGACCAAATGAGTAAGTTGGGTGTAATCACAGGTATGCCTGATGGTACTTTCCAAGGTAATCAGTCGGTTACAAGATACCAGCTTGCACTCTCACTCTATAGACTATACGGTGTGCTTAACGACAGAATTAGCAGTGTTGAGAAAAAAATTCCAACAACAACGTCTACAACAAATAAAACACAAACAACTGAGATTCCAGCGAACCTTGATACTCAGTTAAAATCTTTATCAGGCCAAATTCTCTCGCTTGCGAATAAAGATAAAACTATTGATAGTAGGCTTGATATTTTAACTCAAAACTTAGAAGCATTAAATAAGGATTTGGATAGCGTAAAAACTGATGTATCTGGCTTAAAATCATTGTACGATGCTTTAGTACAAAAGGTAACAGAATTAAGAACACTTGTTGCAGTTACACCAACTGGTCAAAGTTTAAATACAATTGCTCAAGATGTAAGTAACGTGAAAAATAATATCACCAATTTGCAAACAAATTTGAAAGGTTTATCTGATAACTTTGCAACTTTAAGCTCAAAAGTGGATAGTTTAGATTCGAAAGTTTCGAATGTTGATAGTAAATTAAATACTGTTTTAGTACTTCCAGATAGGATAAAAGCAGTCGAAGACAATTTAAAAAACTTTGTTCAGACGGAAGTAGCAAACAATGCTAAATTAAATGACGAAATAGTAAAGTTGAATACTAAAATCCAGGAAATTCAAAACGTAAATAAAGATATCACAGCATTGAGTGAAAGGTTAAATGCTGTGGAATCAAATGTAGCAAGCTTATCTAAGGCAATAACAACCGAAACGACAAATCTTAAAAATAAAGATGCGGAAATTGATAAAAACATAAATGCACTAAAAGATGAGTTGACCAATTTAAAAGGCGATCTTGAGATTAATAAAGGTGATTTGGCTGAGTTAACAGCAGTTAAATTACCTAAGTTGGAAGAAGAACTAAAATCAAAAGCTGATGAAAAAGCCGTTTCGGAACTTAATGAAAAAGTATCACAAATTGGGAATAAGCTGTCCAACATAGAGGTTAGTGTTATTAATGTCGAAAACAAGCTAAGTAGTTCAATAACACAAGTTAATAGCAAAGTTTCTGAAATTGATGGAAAAACTCTGAAAAATCAAGAAGAAATAAACAAATTAAAAGCTGAAAATGAAGATTTGAAAAAGAAATTACAACAGACTTCTTCAAACAATTTACCAACATTCTCACTTGTTTTAGGTTTAATTGGTGTAGTACTTGGAGCGGCTGCGTTATTTATTGCATTAAATAATGGACAATAACAAATGGATTTTATAGAAACTTTTTTAAATGTGAATTAACAAAAAGCTGGTCTTCGGACCAGCTTTTTGTAGCGAAAAAATGTGGAGGTGTTTACAGTGTCTTTTTTTATGCCAACGAAAGTTTTATATGGTAAGGATACCGTCCTAAAAAATCGTGAACTAATAAGGAATTTAGGAGAGAATTTTTTGATAATTACAGGGAAAAGTTCACGTAGAAATGGAAGTTTGGAAGATCTATTGGATGTATTGGAAGGTAAAAATGTGCAGATATACGATGAAACTCCGGAAAATCCACCTACCGATATAATTAAACCTATCGCTCAAAAATATTACGATGTTGATGTGGTAATTGGACTTGGTGGAGGCAGTCCGATGGATGCTGCAAAAGCAGTTGCGGTTCTGATTGAAAATCCTCATTTGAGTGCAGAGGATTTATACGATAAGACGAAATACAGCAGAGCCAAAACAATAGTCTGTATACCGACGACGGCAGGGACTGGTAGTGAAGTTACTCAGTATTCCGTTTTAACTTTTAATGGTAAGAAGCGTGGTTTTTCTCATGACTGTGTATTCCCAAAAGTATCATTTGTTGATTACAAGTACACGATGACCTTAGGAAAGAATTTAACAATATCAACTGCACTTGATGCTTTGTCTCACGCTATGGAAGGTTATATATCTCTTAAATCTACACCATTTAGTGATACGTTAGCAATAGAGAGTATGAAAATAATAAAGGAATATCTTCCAAAACTTTTAGATGACCCAGAAAACGAATTTTACCGTGAAAGAATTATGTTTGCCTCCACTCTTGCAGGAATGGTTATTGCCCAAACAGGTACAACGATTGCACATGCGCTTGGTTATAATCTTACAACTGATAAGGATGTAAAACATGGATTAGCTACGGCGGTATTTTTACCTTTTGAGCTTAGAGAAGCTAGTAAGTTTGTAAAGGAAAAAGTTGATACAGTTCTTAAGATTTTTGATGGTTCACTGTATGAATTTTTTGCTCTTATCGGTTTGAGATTAGATATTAATGTATCTGATGAAGAAATCAATAAATGGGCAAATATTGCATCAACTGCCTCACATATAGCGTCCACACCTGGAAATTACGATTTGGAAAGGATAAAGCTGGCTTACGAAGAAATGAGAGAAAAGTTTGTATTTTAATTGATAAATATGGAATGCAATAAATTACAAAAGCCCCACAAAAATTCATGTGGGGCTTTTGTAACTATGATAAAGTTTTCTTTATTAATGTATTCCTTTTCTTGTTTTCCAACCGTGCATTGCAAGTGCAAATGCGATAACTGCATATGCAACAAATTCTCTGAAAAATTCACCAATCTGTGGTTGACCAAATAATCTGTTTCCAGCACTCGGTGCGACTATGAAGAGTGTGTGGAAAAGGATAACACCAATTATTGCGTTCCATATATTCGCTTTTCTTGTACTTGCACCACCGACTAGGAGCGCGGCAATCGAGAAGAGACCTATTTGCTCATGACTGTTGTATGTATTTATTGTTCCTATATCTTGTAAGTATATTATCTGACCTATTGCTGCAAGAACTGTTGATATTATTATTGCAGTAATTCTTGTCTTATCAACATTGATTCCAGCAGTTTGAGCAACGTGCATATCCTGACCAACTGCCTTAAAATCCTGACCAAGCTTAGTTTTAAGTAAAAATGTAATTAATAAGCATAGTCCAACAATTATGAATAAAGGAATCATGTAAACGTTTATGAATTTTATGCTTACTATCCATATGTTGTTAAGTGCTCCATCAACGACTCCGTAGAGGTCGACTGTATTTCTAAGTCCAACACCTTGTGGTAAAAGGAATGCTTTTTTCGAATAAGGTATAAGCGAACCAATGAAGAAAAGGAAAATCAATTGATAAACACCGTTTGCAA
This sequence comes from Fervidobacterium nodosum Rt17-B1, assembly GCF_000017545.1. NCBI lineage: Bacteria > Thermotogati > Thermotogota > Thermotogae > Thermotogales > Fervidobacteriaceae > Fervidobacterium > Fervidobacterium nodosum. The sequence goes on from NC_009718.1 coordinate 52,903, forward strand.
AAAATCCGAGAATCATAGAAGTAATCATTTCTCTTCCCTTTGCCCTATTAAGTGTTCGTCCAACGAGCCAACCTAATCCTATGGAAAGTACACTAGCCATAAGCATCGCAAGTAATATACCTTTGATACCTGTTATTCCCCAATCAACTACGAAAAATAACGAAGCTTGAGCGGCCATTGCTCCAAGTACGATTGCAAAGTTCAAACCAAGTCCTGCAACAACTGGTATTATCAAAGCTAATACTAAGAATGTATTTCGACTTATCCTTCTAACAATCTCTGATAGTAAAAATAATATTGGGATTTTTGCGACGATTACTGCACCAAGCGTTAAAATAAAAAACGCAATAGGAACTATATTGCTTAAGAGTATATTTTTAAGACTAATTTTTCTATTCATGTTAGTTCGCCTCCTTTGGGGAACGTGTGAGTGCATAGAGTATCATTCCATTACTCACGATTAGTCTCATAACTTCAGTTACGTCGCCCCGTGTAACTTGGCTTAAAACAGGCAATGAGACTGTTAGAAGGGTTTGGAATACAATAGTACCTATAACAACATTAGTAATTGTAGCCCTCTTTATCGATGCACCACCAATCAATATTGATGCAACTGCTGGAAAAGTCATAAAGAGTGGTGCTTGATAGAGTTGTAGAAATCCATAGCTTTGTGCATATACAAGAATTCCTACACCGCCTAAAATTGTTGAAAGTATCACAGCGTTTCGTCTGGCCTTTTTAGGGTTAACACCTGAGCTAATTCCATAAAGTTCATTTTGACCTGTTAAATCAATCGCTAATCCTTGACGTGTTTTGAAATACAAGCTTACTATGAAACAACTTGCCGCAAAGAAGAGTATAAGCCCCGTTGGGAAGTAAAAATCTTTACCTATTTGGAATCTTAGAAAGTTGTTGAGTATCTTATCAAAGTAATTCTGCAATGTTAGTGTATATCTTAATCCTTTTCCACCTATTGCCCATATCATTTCTGGATTAGTGAATGGCAAAATAAGCCACATAATTGACATGAATGCTACTATTGAATAACCAACGTAAGTTTCAACCATCATTTCCTGACCACGAACTTTATCGAGTAACCATGCGTAGATATAACCTAAGAGTAAATTGAATGCCACTGAAAGTACTAATGCAACTAAGAATCCCCAAAATCCCGTTATTTGCAATTGCATTACAATTAATCCACCTAAGAGACCACCTATAATTCCGACTGGTAAACCAAAGTTTGGACCTATTCCCGCTCTTATAGTTGGTAGCATTGCAAGCACTAACACACCATTCATACCGACTCTAACAATCGAATCGCTGAGGAGTGAAGTTATAGACATCTTTGTTCCAGCTGCAAGGATGAATAGACCTATGAGAAATAAAATTATTACTAAGGTAGGTATATCTGTCTTCTTTATTAACTCTATGATTTTATTCATTGGACCTCACCTCTTGTAATTCTCCTGCCATAGCAAGACCAAATTCTGTATCAGATGCATCAGGTGGAAGAATTGCAGCAAGTTTACCTTCACAAACGATGGCAATTCTATCACATATGGACTTCAATTCTGCCAATTCACTCGAAGTAAGAACTATAGTTATTCCATGCTCTCTATTTAATTTCACAAGGTAATCAAGCACAAGTTTCTTTGCACCAACATCTATTCCCCTCGTTGGTTCTGAAACGAATAGCAGAGAAGGGTTAAGTGTAAAAGCGCGCGCAAGGCATACTTTCTGTTGGTTGCCGCCGCTCAACCTTCTCACAGGTTGCGTAGGTCCCTTGCACCGGATATCAAGTTCCGAAATTAACTTGAGAGCGTGTGCACGTATCTTTTTCCTGTCATAAATTTTTATCCCAAAAAGATTCTTGACGAAATCACCAAATGCTTCTATAGCCGTTGCAACGATGTTCATTTCAATTGATTCATCAAGAAGCAAACCTACTCCCCTTCTGTCTTCTGAAACATAAACTATACCATTTTTCAAAGCAAATAGTGGAGAATTCAGTTGGTAATCTTTTCCTTTGTATTTTACATCACCATCTGCAGGATACATACCGAATATACCATTTGCAATTCCGAGCTTACCTTGACCTGCAAGACCTCCAATACCAAGAATTTCTCCTTCTCTTATATTTATTGAAAAGTCTTTTACTTCCTCACCAGGCATGGAGACACGCAAATGCTTTATTGACATAATTATCTTTTCATCGGTAACTTCAAACTTTCTTGGCGGTAATTCAATCTTTTCTATCTTTCTTCCAACCATCTTTTCAGCTATTTGAGCAACTGTGAAATCTTCTTTAGCACCTTCAGCAACTACACTACCATCTCGCAAAATAACTATCTTATTCGCTACTTCAAGAATTTCATGTAGCCTATGGGATATGAATATAATGGCAATACCTTTATTTGCTAATATCTTTATTGCATTCAAAAGTGTTTCGGCCTCACTTTCAGTAAGAACAGCTGTTGGTTCATCTAGTACAAGAACTTTCAGAAATTCCTTATCAATTTCTCTTGCAATTTCAACAAATTGCTTGTGAGCAACAGGTAATCCGGATACTGGGAGCATTTCATCGATTGTATGCATTCCTATTGTATCTAAGGCTTTGCGAGCGTCTTTTCTCATGGATTGAATATCCAGTGTTTCAAGCTTTTTTCCAAAAACTTTACTTATGATGTTTGGTTTTGTAATTTCGCGGTTCAGCTTTATATTTTCTGTAACGCTAAAACCTGGAAGAAGCATAAATTCTTGGTGAACCATACCTATACCAAGATTCATAGCAGTTATAGGTGAGTCAATTTCAACTTTTTTCCCGTTGAAGTAAATTTCACCTTCGAATCCTCCGGTGGAATGTATAACAGGCATTCCGAAAAGTATATTCATTAATGTCGATTTTCCAGCGCCGTTTTCACCAACAAGCCCTAATATTTCACCAGGTTTGAGACTTATCGATACATTTTTAAGAACTTGGTTTCCGTAGTAAAACTTACTTATATTTCTCATCTCAAGGACATAACTTGTGCTTTCGCTCATATTTTTCAACCCTCCTTATGGTTTATAGCCAAAAAATTTAAATGAAAGGTGCCGGCGGTGCCGACACCTAAAAGCTTAATTCTTCTTTATGTTTGATGTATTTAGAATTTGTCAACTCCAAAAATAACTGATTTGTGGATAAACATATAGTAATTTTTGTATTGATCGAGGGTTCTAACTTGCAATTCTGCTTTCGGATATTTTGTTTTCGCCGTCTCTGTAACAACGAGTTTTATACCATTAATATTTGTTGGACTAAGTTTCTTTTGGACAATTTTTGCAGCAATTTCAACGCCAGCTTCAACAAAGAGCATGTTCATTGGAACTGGCCAAGTTGCGAACCTTCCCGCGCCACCCATTTCTATGATTTTTTGGTTCACTACCCTAAGAATGTATGTCATATCACCTTTTTTATCTTCTGGTATTGAAATACCCAATGAACCTGGGAATCCATGTGTTGGTGATGGACAGCATGGTTCGAGATAATATCCACCATGTTTGAGTATTGCTTTTTGAAGAGGTTCTTGCATACCACAGTTTGTTGAGAAGAAACCTGTTTTTGGCCCGTATTTTGCAAGTTGTCTTGGAACGTCCTCAAGGATAAATTGTTGTGCGCCTGTTAAACCTTGTTCACCAAGTGGGTCTGGTGCAGATACAAATACGAAATTAATTCCCATTTCTTTTGCTGTCTTTTCCATGATATCTTTTCTTTGTGCAAGAAGTTGATAGCTCATGTGTCTCGGGAACGAGTAGTGAATTATTGTTTGGACACCCATCTTCTTTGCGAGTTCAACTATTGTCTTACCACGGCCAGGTGTATCAACTTCGAGGATAACGTCAGCTGCTGAAGAAATAACTGCTGGATCTTCGTGTGGAACAGCAGCAACAAAAACTATATCTTTTCTCATCTCTTTAACTCTTCTAATTGCCGCTGTTGTACCTGGAACTGCTTGACATATGACAATTGCTTTGACTTGTGGGTCGTATGCAAGTTCAACTATTCTTGCAATAGTTGTTTCTTGTTCTTGCATGAATTTGTCTGGATATGTCACATGGATAATCTCTTTACCATATTTCTTTACAACAGCTTCTGCACCACGGTATTCATCTTCACCCTGAGATACTGTACCCGTTACAACACCTATCTTGAAACCAAGAGCTGCAAAGATACTTGACAGCATGAAAACTGCAAGTAATACAACTAGTAACCTTTTCATCATAACCCCTCCTTCTTAAGTGATGGTAAAGCGAAAGTAATACATCTATATTATACGCAAGTTCGTACCAATTTTGGAAAAGTTCCACCAAAAATAGGACTTTAATTTCCTAAAGTATTTTAGCTATTAATTTTTGACAACATCAAAAAATACGATAAATAATATCTATTTTTTACATTGTAAATTTTTATGATATAATTAATTGTAGACAAAATCCATTTTTGTATGATATAATAAGGTAAACCTAATTAATTGTAAATTCATATTAATTAAGGAGTGAGTCTTTTGAAAGCATTGGGTGATATGCTGATACAAAGAGAGCCTTTTTCAGAAATTGTTATAGGCAATACTGCAATTGTTCGTGCCATGGTGGAAAGTGGCGTTAAAGTTGTTACAAGCTATCCTGGTTCTCCTACTCCAGAGATTGCAGAAGCTATAAATTCTATCAAGAAAGAAGAGAGACCGTTTTATTTTGAATTTTCAACAAATGAGAAGGTAGCTCTTGAAGTTGCTTTCGGTGCATCGATAAATGGTTACACATCATGTGTATTTTTCAAAAGTGTTGGTATGAACGTTGTTGCAGATTCTTTTGTCCAACTAAGTATGATGGAACTTCCAGGTGGGATGGTAATTGTTATAGGGGATGACCCGGGTGCAAATAGTTCACAAAATGAGCAAGATAATAGACATTATGCAAGGTTATCTTATACACCGATACTTGAACCTAAAGACGCTCAGGAAGTTTATGAGATGTTTTTAAAGGCTGTCGAATATTCTAAGAAGTTACGTTCACCAGTAATTTTGAGATTAACAACTCACACGGCCCATTTTAAGCAAAAAGTACACTTTGGAAGTTACGTTCCTTCGGATTTAGGATTACCCATTTTCAATGTTAAGAAAAATGGTCCATATATTCCAATAGCTAACAACGTACCCGTGATGAAGCGTAAAGCTTTAGAAAAATTAAGCGAATGGGGAAAAATTTCCGAAGAGTTTGCCCATACGTCAAAAAACAACTCTAAGCGAGGGGTTATAACTGCTGGGCTCCCCTATCTTTCACTTTTAGATGTACTTGGTGATAATGTCGAAAAAGTTGATATTTTAAGGCTTGGTATGGTTTATCCTCTGCCAAGAAAAGCTATAATTGAATTTCTAAAATCACACGAGGAAGTTAAGATTTTAGAAGAGCTTGATGATTTTATTGAACAGTACGTTAAATCAATAGCTTACGAAGAGGGTATAAATACGAAAATAATCGGGAAGATTGATTTAGACGATTGGATTGGTGAATATACACCCGAAAAGGTGAAAATCGTTCTGAAAAAAGTATGGCCTGATTTGGTTTACGAACCTCACAAAAAAGTTGGAAACATCCGCGTTATACAAAGACCACCACAACTTTGTCCAGGATGCGGGCACAGACCGGTTTTTTATGTACTTTCTAAAATCCTTTCAAAGGATGACATATCCGTTGCAGACATAGGATGCCATACATTAGGATTTTTGGAACCGTACGAAGTTGGTCAGGTTTTATTATCGATGGGACATTCCACAGGTACAGCCTCAGGTCTGAGTTTGTTCAACAAAACGAGAAAGGTTGTTGCGTTTTTGGGTGATTCGACATTCTTCCACGCAGGCCTCCCTGGAATAATCAATGCCGTTTTCAACAACCATAATTTCACACTTGTGGTTATGGAAAATGGCACAACAGCTATGACAGGTCATCAAGACCATCCTGGGAGGAAAATAAGAATAAGAAATTTATTGGAAGCTATGGGAGTGAAGCATATCTGGGAAGTTGATACATATCAAATCGATAAGTTGGAAGAAGTTTTGAAGCAAGCGTTAGATACCCCTGAGTTCAATGTTGTTATAGCTAAACACCCATGTATGCTCAAGTTTACAAGAGAGAGAAGAAGGAAGGGAATCGTTAAAGTACCACAGATGAGTGTAACGAACAAATGCACGCTTGCAAGTGTGTGTATTACAAAATTTGCCTGTCCATCTTTCCAGAGAGATTTAGAAGGAAGGATATACGTCAATAAGGATCTTTGTATAGGCGATGGTTCGTGTATTGGCGTATGCCCAAGTGGCGCTCTTGAATTCGAGAAATTTGAAAAAGCGGATAATACCGAAAGTGCAGGTGATTTAAAATGACCCAAACAATAAAGGAAATTAAAACATTTAGCGTGTTTATGGTTGGTGTTGGCGGGCAAGGTATAGGAACATTAAGTGAAGTTCTTATAAGGGCTGTTGATTACAGTGGACAAAGGTGTATTGGTGTCGACACACATGGTTTAGCCCAACGAGGTGGTGTTGTTTCATCGCATTTGAAGATAGGAAATGTTAATTCACCTTTGGTTATCCCAGGTGAGGTTGATCTTGTTATAGCACTTGAACGTCACGAGGCTATGAGGGGGCTAAGTTATCTTAGGCCCGGAGATGTACTTGTATACTACGATACATCGTGGCAACCATTGCCCGTCAGACTTGGAAGAGAAAAAGAAGTACAAAATGTGGAAATTGATAATTTTGCAAAGGAAAATAATATAAATGTTTTTAGAGTATTTTACAATCTTCCAGATGTAAGAATGCAAAATACAGCTGTTCTTGCGACTATTGCAAAATACAGTTTAATTCCACAAGTTAGGCCAGAACATTATCTGAAAGCAATGGAAGATTTAATGAATGAGAAAGTATACGCTTTAAATAAAGAAGTATTTGAGAAGATATTGTCTGAATGATTCGCATAGTAGAAGTTGGTTAGAAATTTAGGAGGTGTTTTTAAATGCAAGAAATAAGGAAAAATGAAGTATCGATAGTTCTTAGTGGCGCAGCTGGTCAAGGAATTCAAGCGGTTGAGCATATTTTGACAAGGGTTGCGAAAGACTCTGGCTTTTACGTATTTGCAACAAAAGAATACATGTCAAGGGTTAGAGGTGGAAATAATTCAACTGAGATAAGGATATCAGAAAAACCAGTTTATGCTTATGTTGATAGAATCGATATCCTTGTTCCATTAAATGATAATGCACTTGATAGGCTTAGAAAAAGGATAACAAAGGATACAATCATTCTTGGAAATCCAAAATACGTATCTAAAGAAGAAAATTCTATCAGTGTAAAGTTTGAAGAAATTGCAGAGAGTTTTGGAAACAAGATTTACGAGAATTCAGTTGCGATAGGTGTGCTCTCAGGAATTATAGGCGCAGATGAGGAAGCTTTGGTAAAGCATATATCTGAGTATTTTAAGAAAAAATCAGAAGAAGTTATCAAGGCAAATGTCAACGCAGCTCTGAAAGGTTATGAAATTGGTAAAGAACTTGATTTGAGAATAGAAATAAAATCAGATCAAAGAGTAAAAAATCAAATACTAATGAATGGTTCAGAAGCCGTTGCTAAAGGTGCAATTGCTGGCGGGTGTAATTTTATCTCATCTTATCCCATGTCACCTGCCACTACAGTTTTTACGGAATTATCAAGATTATCTCCCCAGTATGGTATATTAGTTGATCAAGCAGAAGACGAGATAGCGGCAGCTAATATGGCAATTGCCGCATGGTATGCAGGAGCACGTGCGATGGTTTCAACGTCTGGTGGAGGATTTGCATTAATGACTGAGGCTATCAGCCTTTCTGGGATGATAGAAACGCCTATCGTAGTCCATCTAGGGCAAAGACCAGGACCAGCGACTGGACTCCCAACGAGAACAGAACAAGGAGACTTAAATCTTGTACTATACGCAGGGCATGGAGACTTTCCAAGGATAATTTACGCACCGGGAAATTTATGTGAAGCCTACCAATTATCTGCTAAGGCATTCAATGTTGCCGATAAATATCAGGTACCAGTTTTTGTTCTTACTGACGAGTACTTCTTAGACTCATTTTACAATGTACAGGATATGCCTGAAGTGAAGGTTGAGAGGTATATCGTAAAAACAGATGAAAACTACAGGCGTTATGAAATAACAGAAGATGGTATCTCGCCTCGTGGAATCCCAGGATACGGGAAAGGTCTAGTTAGGGTTGATAGTGATGAGCATGATGAGTATGGTCATATAACAGAAAGTGAAGAAGTGAGAATTAAGATGGTTGATAAGAGACTTAGAAAGTTGAACAAGATATTGGACGATTTTGTCGAACCAAAACTGTTCGGAGATACAAATTACGAATATTTAGTCGTATCTTGGGGTTCAACGCAGCATATAATAAAGGAAGCTGTTGAAAAATTAGGAAATGAAAAGATTGCAGTACTCCATTTCTCACAAGTTTATCCAATCGCTCCACATGTTAAAGGATACTTCGAAAAGGCGAAAAAGGTTATATTCGTCGAGCAAAACGCTACAGGTCAATTTGCTAATCTTTTGAAATTGGAACTTGGGGTAGATACTTCAAATAGAATATTGAAATACAGTGGATACGTATTTTCTGTCGAAGAATTGGTTGAAAAAATTGGAAAGCAATTGATGTAAAAAGCGTTATCACGGAGCTAAAAGGAAGTTAGAAAGTTAGAAGGAGGATGATTGAAATGTTTGAAACAAAAATTTACGATATACCAGATGCGGATATAGCTTGGTGTCCAGGATGTGGAAATTTTGGAATTATAAATGAACTTAAAACTGCACTTGCACAACTTGAGATAGAACCTACGAGAATTGTTGTTGTCTCTGGTATTGGTCAAGCCGCGAAAATGCCACAGTATGTTAAGGCTCATATGTTCAATGGTTTGCACGGAAGGTCACTTCCAGCAGCAGTTGCTATAAAAATGGTCAATCCGGATTTGGTAGTCATCGCAGAGAGCGGAGATGGATGTACGTATGGTGAAGGTGGTAATCACTTTATACATACGATAAGAAAAAATCCAAATATAACTAATATTGTACACGATAACCAGATATATGGTTTAACGAAAGGTCAAGCCTCACCGACGACTGCACGTGGTCAGGTGACAACACTCCAATTTGAAGGTACATACGTTGACCCATTTAATCCCATAGCAGTTGCAGTGGCTTTAGACGCGTCTTTTGTTGCACGAAGTTTTTCTGGGAATTTTAATTTGACAGTTGAACTAATAAAAATGGCGATACAACACAAAGGGTACGCACTTGTAGATATACTCCAACCGTGTGTTACGTTTAATAAAGTCAATACTTATCAATGGTACAGAGAAAATACATATTTACTGCCGGATAATTACGATCCAACAGACAGAGATGCTGCGTTCAAAATAGCTACGGATACAAGTAAATTAGCGCTTGGCGTTATATACAAAAATCCGAATAAACCTGTTTTTGAAGAACAATTAGCACCTTACAAAAATGATAAGACACCGGTAGCTTATAGGGGGGTTGAATTATGAGTAACATGGTGAAAGTTGATAGCAATTACAAAACAGTGCCCGAATTTGTCCTAAAAGATGAGGATGGAAATGAATTTTCCTCAGTGAATCTTCTTGGTAAATACACCGTTGTGTATTTCTATCCAAAAGCGGATACCCCTGGTTGTACAATGGAAGGTATCGATTTTACACATCTAATAGATGAGTTTGAGGGAAACGTTATTGGTATATCGCCAGATAGCTGCAATGCGATTTCTAAATTCAAATCTAAGAGAGGGTTAAAGGTAAAATTGCTATCCGACCCGGATAAAAAAGTTGCTGAGCAATTTGGTGTTGTTAAAGATGGTAAATTAATACGCTCAACCTTCATTATTGACCCATGGGGAAGAATCAGGCGAGAATGGATTAAAGTTAGTGTTCAAGGTCATGCGAAAGAAGTTTTAGAAGAGTATAAGAAATTAGTTGAAGAGGACAAAAAGATTTCAGACAATATAAAAGTTAGGCGGGCATTTAGAGGTATAAGACCTCTTCCGCTGAGTGATGAAGATTTGAAAAAACTTGTTGAGGCGGCGCATCTTGCGCCTTCTTGTATGAATAAACAACCATGGAGATTTGTAATAGTGAGAACTCAAGAAAAACTTCAACAAATTCATAGTGCATTAAGCGAAGGAAATTATTGGATGAAACATGCACCTGCGTTAATAGTGGTATATACTAAGAATGATTTTGGTTGCCAGTTAAGTGATGGAAGAAATTACGCACTTTTTGATACAGGTATGGCCGTAGGATTTTTACTCGCTCAAGCAACGCAAATGGGTTTAGTTGCACACCCGGTAGCTGGATACGACCCGTTGAAAGTCAAGGAAATTTTAGGAATAGATGGTATAGTTATAACCATAATCGCAGTTGGATACTGGGGAAATTTTGAGATGCTTAACGAAAAACATACTCAAGCGGAACAAAGTGAAAGAAACAGACAGCCTTTAGAAAATATTTTAAAAATAATATAAACTCACCCTCCACTCACCCTGCAACTCCGAGCATTTAGTATTTTCCGCCCGAAAGGGCGGTTTTTTATTCTTTCAATCTCTATAGACGGTAACAAGATAAAATTCTCGACCAGACCATCTGACTATCGCTGACAATTTTCCATTTGTTATCCTTATATTTCCATTCTTTTGAAAGATTACCTGTGAATCTTTTGACTCTAAAAGCTCTTTTAGCTCCTCGAAGTTTATTTGCCTTTCTAACATTCTTTCAAACGAATGTGGTGTTAGAAGCAAATCTTTGTCTAGTAACTTTATATGTATAATCAATATATACCAATAGGCAACAACGTACCTGTAATGAAGCGAAGAGCTTTAGAAAAATTAAGCGAGTGGGGAAAGATTTCCGAAGAGTTTGTTTATATGTCAAAAAAACACTCCAATCGGGGGATTATAACTGCTGGGCTCCCTTATCTTTCACTTTTAGATGTACTTGGTGATAGCGTTGAAAAAGTAGATGTTTTAAGACTTGGTATGGTTTATCCTTTGCCAAGAAAAGCTGTAATTGAATTTCTAAAATCACACGAAGAAGTTAAGATTTTAGAAGAGCTTGATGGTTTTATTGAGCAATACGTTAAATCAATGGCCTACGAAGAGGGCATAAATACAAAAATAATTGGGAAGATAGATTTAGAAGATTGGATTGGTGAATATACACCTGAGAAGGTGAGAGATGTTCTGAAAAAAGTGTGGCCTGATTTAGTTTACGAATTTCCCAAAAAAGTTGGAAACATCCGCGTTATACAAAGGCCACCACAACTTTGTCCAGGATGCGGACACAGACCAGTTTTTTATGTACTTTATTTGCACTACATAGGATAGGGGGGTTGTAAAATTTCCTGTCAAAATATTAACAAATTCAGAGTAATCATTTGATTTGGATTCAAACGGTATGAAATCCTCAAGCTTTTTCCGGAGTTTGTTTATTTCCTTCATTCAATATAACTTCCAGTACAACTTCACTCAACGTTTGGCGGGTATCTGAAGTCGCCAAAGGCGATTTGGGTGAGGGCTGAAAGACCAGAACCAGATACCCGCTTTTCATCGGAAGGACTTTTGGAAAAATTTCTTTGCTGTTGATATTCCCATATTTACTGCGGTATCAAATGTTATTACATCCACAGGATATAGGAGCTTATCACATTCCATCTTTTTCCAAAAATTTTCTCTGTATATTTCTTTTGCTTTTTTAAGGTTAAATTCTTTATGTCAAGATTTGGAAAGCTTTTTTTGCTTATTCCATATTTTGTCTCTCCCCAGGATCATCTTTATCATTTGTATATAATCTTCCCATTTCAATACAAAGGAAAATGCCTTTTCAAAGTTTTCTTTCATATCTTCTTTCCTTTCCTCATTTACCAAAGTTTTATTAAAATAACTCCAATTCCTTCATTGTTTTGTAAATTGTAAATCCCAATACCAAAAGGAATAAGAGAAAAATATATTTTAATCTTTTTTGGATCATCATTTAAAACCTCCTGAAGTTTTTCTATATCTCCTGAAAAAGATAAAAAAATAACTATCTTTTTCGTCAAAAAAGATTAATTCTTCATTTTTAAATTTTATCTTGAAAATTCCTAAATTCATTTTTTTGTGGCTTGCGCTCGGCTACTTTTTAACAGCCTCGCACAAGCCACCTTGAATTATTCACACCTTTACAGGGATAATAAATTTTGTAATATCTTTAATTATGGATTACATACTTTACAGGGTCTGTATCCTGAGTCAATGGCTTCTTCCCTCGTTTTAAAATATACTTTATTTTCCTCGTCCATTTCTTTTACATATCTACACGAAGAATTGTGAAAGACTTTTGTCTTAACATTTCCCACGTAAGGTGCTTTTTCCGCAAAAACCTTTTTATAATCTACTTTTATTCCATTTATATAGATTATGCACTTAGACAAAAAGTCTATCTTGTTTATCTTTTCTTTAACGTAGTCATAAATAGCTCCTATAGGGACTTTAACTATCAATGAATAATCCTCAGGAATTTGGACGTAAACATTTAGCATAATCTCAAGGGGATAGTTTGCAGAAACAAAAGCATCGCATAATTTATCCAAGAATAGATCCAAATTTTCTTCAGAAAAGACACTTTCAAATCCGCCTATTAATATTATTATTATACCTTCTGGTTCCACAAAAGAGGCCAAACTGTATAATGCTCCATTTTGAGAGAAAGTATATGTTTTTCTTATTAATTCTTTTCTTTCTTCAAGATCTTTTCTTATCCTTTTAATTTCTTCAGAAGCAAGGTTTGTATGTTCTAATTCCTCTTTACTTTCTTCTTGAACAACTTCTATGCCCCACAGTCCTTTGTTTTTCTCTCTTGCTTCTTTTTGAAACTTAACAAAATAGTCTACATATTTTACATTAGGAGGGATAGTCATTGTTTGAGCATAACCATTAAGGAGTACCATGGCATTAAACATTTTATTCCTTATTTCTTCTTCACTTATTTCCTTGGGCTGTGTAAGCCATGCATAAGCAAGCACTCTTTCATATTTATCAAGATATTCAACATCAAATTCTAAAAATACTTCTTTATTCAAAAGTATACTTTTAGCAAAATCAGAGGCTTCAGTTCCAAAAGGTTCAACTGTTGTAGTACTTTCTGGACAATTTACTCCTATAAGTCTTATCTTTTCAGTTTTATTTCCAATTTGAGCTTCAAAAGTATCTCCATCAATTACTCTAATTACTTTCGCTGGAGTTAATTTAGGGAGCTCCTGTGCAAAAATTAAAGAAGAAAGAAAAGGACCGGCCCGTCTAAAACTACTGGAGTAACATTGATACCCTTTCTTTCTTTACTGTTAAATTCGTTCTTAAGCATGCAGCTAATTTCTAGAATTTGTTTTTCAAGTGAGCAATTGTCTTCAACAAATGCTCTGTATCTTTCAGAATCATATTTCTCAGAAACAATAATACTTTCGAGTGCCTCATCAAGAGTATTGAACAACAAATCATTTGGCCATTGTTCTTTCGCTCCTCGGTAATTCAAAATCACAGCTTTTATACCTCGTGCTAAGGCTTCACCTATGTTGTAGCCAAAACTTTCATGTATACTTGTTGATATGACATAGTTCTTATCTTCCAGAAATTTGTCTACGTTATTAATCCAACCATGCAAAACAACGTTTTCATTCAGTTTGAGCTCTTTAATAGCATGTTCAAAGTACACCTTGTATCGCAAATCCTGAAAATCTCCTGCTATGTGAAGCTTATACCTATTGTCTATTTCTTTCAATTTCGCAATCAACTGAATCCACATGGTAGGATCTTTTTTATAATTAATATGGGCAACAACCGCTAGATTGTACCCAGGAATATGCGATAAAAATTTAAATTTCTCTAAATTCACACCATTACTTATAACTATCTCATCCAATTCTTTAGTATCTACCGAAGGATGCAATTCGTGAAACAGTTCCTTAATGTGTTTAGCGACAAAGATTAGAGTATGAATTTTAGACCAATTTATTTGTTCAGGAAGATTAGTGAAAACCTCATAACTGTGAAGTCTACATATCACTTTTTTACTTTCAATCTCTGGCACCTGTTTGGTTACAAACACCGCCATCTCATTCGCCCATTCAATCCAGACTATATCAGCCCACTTTACCGCTTCGTCTATTGTCTTTCCATCCGTAGTTACGACAAGCTTGGTATCGTACACAAAAGATAATGTCTCAACAATATCCTTCAAAAAATTGTCCAATTCCGGTAGGCATAAAAAGGCTATTTTCGTATCCTTTTTCTCTTTTTTGTACATTTCTAAAAACTTCTTTTTCATTTCTTCATTGTCTGTAATCTGTGCTGCTTTCGAATAATATTTTAAGGCCATAGGGATATTTCCTTGGTTGAATTGCGTATCACCAAGTAAGTCGTAGACTGCCCAATCTTTATCATGAATTCTCATCAAGTATCTCCAGGCCTCTTTGTCATTTCCAAACTGTTTCAGGACATACCCATAGTTAAATAGTAAATCAGAATCTATGGGATTATATTTAAGTCCCTTTTCAAATGCTTCTTTTGCTTCATTTAGTTTTCCCTGGTTGAAGTATATCATCCCAAGAAAGTTATGCTTTTTTGGATCATCATCTTCAAGCTTATCAATCATTTCAAAAGCTTTTAAATAATTACCCGACTCTATTAGTTTTAGAATTTGATCATTCATACTGTAACCTCCCTCGCTTCTTTCAAATATATTTTTCCCCAAGTGGTTCTCTTTATCCTACATTCCATGAACGTTTCATATCTCCAGCAGTCTAAATATATATCCGGGGCAAAACCCCCATCCTACTTTTGGAGGTGAGAGTATGAGAGTTAAAGGAAGTTATTTCCACGGAATTTTAGTTTTAGCTTTTGTTATCACGGTTTTGGTTTCTTGTATACCCCTAACACCGGCTGAAAATCCTAAGGAAGTTGTTATCCAAACATCGCGACATGGGCATATTACGAATGCAACTTTGGTTTTCGTAAGGGACGGTTTAAATGGCACTTGGAATAAGTTGACTGGAACAGGCGGTGTTTATAAATTCACCGTCAACGATCCAAGTGGTCTTTATTCCGTGGCTGTTGCTGAACCAAGTGATACTTATTCAGCAACAAAGGTGTTTTTTATACATTACAAGCTCTTGGAAACGAATTTTGTACCGGTGGATGTTGGAAATGCAACCGACGAAGATGAAGCGACGCTGACAATCAACCTGCCAAGTGATTTTGCTACAAATACGCAACTCGGAATATTCTTCTTGATTGAACACCGCTTTCCATCGATTGACGATGTTAGTGGCAACAAAGTCGCGGTCGCTGAACATCTGCCAAAAGGCAAAGGTGATTTGGTAATTTATTATCCATCATTGTGGTCTGAAGAAGGCGTTCAGAAAGTTGCTATATTAAGAAATTTCGAGTTATACACCGATAAAACAATTAACTTGAGCACATCTGATTTTAAAGATAGTGAAAGAATAAATCGTTTTGAAGACATTTTCTTAGACTGGTTGGTAGGTGGAAAGACTGCTGCATTTGGTGTAGCTTCACATGACCAGGACCACAAAATTCCAAGTTCGTTGAAGAACGATACAGATTTGTACGTGTTTGATTACTTCAATTGGAAAGAAGGATTCACATATTCAGAATATAGAAAAGCATATCCAACAACTACGCCATTTGCTACAAGTTCTATCACTCCTGCCGAACTTCCTGAAACATTGGTAGCAACAGAGGTAATGGATGGAACACTGAAAGCAACAATTACTCCGTACAATCCAGGTCTGTCAGGAATGTCTGATATTCTGTATTTGTTCCGTGTTACCTCGTATTATGAGCTTTCTGAAGGGGGTTACCCAAATCTAGATACAGACTACTATGTTAAAATATCAAAGGGCTACTTACAAGCTTTAGAAAACGATGTTTACACATTCCCTGTAATCAGCTCAACTGAATTTCAACCTTACAACATTGACCTTGATGCAAACATAATCGCAGGAGATGAAGACGTCATTTCAGCAAATATGACATTGAAGGATTTCTTCGTTCCAAAGGATGGATTAAAGATATTGAAGTGGTTCTACGCTGTTTTCTAATTTCTAAGAAAAACAAACAGGGGCATTTCACAAATGCCCCTGTTTTATTTCTTCTACCCTTTGTTATTTTCTTTTATTATATTCCCTTATCCCTTCCCCAAGTATCCTCACGGCGTCTGCGAGCTTTTCGGCTTCAAGTACGTACGCTATCCTTATTTCACTCATTCCTGCTCCTGGCGTTGCGTAGAATCCGCTGAGCGGTGATACCATCGTCGTTTTTCCGTCAACGTTGAATTCTTTGAGCATCCAGATTATAAAGTCTTCCGCATTGTCAACTGGAAGCTTTGCAGAGAGGTAGAACGCTCCCTCAGGTTTGTGTACAACTACCCCAGGGATTTCTTTCATCGCTTCGTATGTTGCGTCTCTTCTTTTTTGGTATTCATCCCTCACTGAATTTGTGTATTCCTCGCCAAGTGTAAGCAATCCAATAGCACCGAATTGTGTTGTCTCCGCTGGACAAAGCCTTGCCTGTGCAAATTTGAGAGCGCTTTTGTAAAATTCTTTGTTCTTGGTTACCAACGTTCCTATCCTTGCGCCGCAGGCGCTGTACCTTTTCGATATACTGTCAACCATTATCGTCTGTTCTTCGATTCCTTCGAAATGAAATACTGATATGTGTTTCCTGCCGTCGAATGTGAATTCCCTGTACACTTCGTCCGAGATTATCACAAGATTATGCTTCTTTGCGAATTCAACAATTTGCTTCATCTCTTCGTAGGTGTAGACTGTGCCCGTTGGATTCGACGGGTTTGAGAAGAGAATAGCTTTCGTTTTTGGGCTGACAACCTTTTCAAATTCACTCATCGGCGGCAGTCGATAGCCGTCTTCAGTGTGGGCAGTCACGGGAACAAGTTTGACATTTAGATAGGAAGCAAATCCAAGGTAATTTGCGTAGAATGGTTCTATTGTGATAACCTCATCACCTGGGTCGCATACGACACCAAGAGCAAACATTATCGCTTCGCTTCCACCGTTTGTTACCATTATTTCGTCGGCGCTCACGTGTATGTTATGCCTTGCGTAGTATTTTGAAAAAGCTTCCCTGAGTTCTAAAAGACCCTGAGAATGAGTGTATGCAACGACTTCTGGTTTGTATTTATCGATATATTCGTACCACACGCTTGGAGTCTTTATATCCGGCTGTCCTATGTTGAGATAGTAAATATTTATACCTCTTTTTTTAGCTTCGTCTGCGTACGGGACCAATCTTCTTATTGGACTTGCGGGTGTTTCAACTGCCCTTTTTGATACCATTTCTCTTGCCTCCTCTTCAAAGAAATATTTTTGATTAGCCTCCTGAAATACGTTTTTTCTTATTTTTTCAAAAAATTCTTACTTCCCTTTCTTTTCCAAAAGAGTTTATCTAAAATCTTAATAATTTTAATTTTTTATCTTTAATGAATTAATTCATTATTTTTATGTCGCTTTATTCCTTCTTAGATTATTTTTTTTAACTACTTCCCCACCATTTTCCCTCAAACTAACCCTCTTATGCCCACCTGGTTTGTTCCACACTCTCACATTCCTTCGTCCTATTTGAGCGGTTAAACCCCCTGTTTTTGGAGAATAATTAAGCGAGTCTCATTTTTTCACAACCACCACTCTGTTAATTGCGCCTTTCCTACTTTCTTGCTCGTTTAATAGTTCATCATATTCGCTCGGTGTCATATATCCTAATGATCCGTGCGGCCTTATCTCTTGGTAGAAGTATATGTATGCTTTGTATGCATTGTATACGTCTTCTATGTACTCAAATTCATTCATTTGTACGAATTCTCTCTCTACTACTGAATGATGTGACTCTATGTATGCTTGGCTGTTTGGATTGTTCTTGTATCCAAATTCATGCTCTATTCCCATTTCTTCCAGGTATCCTTCCGTTGCTTTTGATTTGAATTGTGGCCCATTGTCTGTCCTTATCGTCAGTTTCTTCGTATCTACTTTCCTGTATTCTATCGCTCTTTCTATGCATTCTATGAAGTTCTTCGATTTGCTCTTCTGTCCCAAATGTGTCCCTACTATCGTTTTGTCTCTCACGTCTATTATGTCAAGCATCGGTACGTATCCGTCTTTCTTTGTCGGTATGAATTTAATGTCTGCTTCCCAATATCTATTTGTCTCTCCTATTTCATGATCCTTTGGCCTTTTCTTTGGATGTTTTGCATGTTTCTTGTACTTACGTATTAGTCCGAGTTCTTTCCTCATTCTGTATATTTTCTTGTGATTTACTATTATTCCGTATCTTCTCTTCAGTACTTTCGAGAGCTTCTTGTCTCCAAGTGTCTTGATGTAGTATTCTGGATCATTACAGTTCTCATTCTCGTATATCGTAACTAAAAGTCCCTCTATTTCTTCGTCGCTGATTGTTTCCCCTGTTACCTTTGTTGAGTAGCCTTTGCATCTTCTTTTGCTCTTTCCCTTTATCCAATCTATTGAAAAGAACGTTCGTGTTGTTGCGTAAAATGTGCTTGAACTCATTTGAAACTTCCCTAAAAGATATCTTAGGCATACTCCAATTCTCTTGTACTTCAAACTTATTAACAATTCTCCAACATTTGTCGATTTTACTTTTGTTGATTCTCTTTCTTGCTGTTTGTTTTTTTTAATAACTCTATTTGGTCTAATGCTATCCTCAATTGTACTTCCTTCTCGAGCAGTATCTTCTCGTAGTATTCAAGTTTCCGTTTCAAGGCAATTGTGTCGTTCGGATTGGTTGAATCGTCTCTCCGAACACCTGCCGATTCAAAGATGAATGGCGGTATCTTTGAATAATCTGATATGATTGATCCCGGCCTTCCTCTGCTGACATTGAATACTGAATCATCGTATCCTGATTCCTTGTAATTCTTCAACCATCTGAAGAATATGCTGGGAGAGATTGAATATTTCTCACAAATCTGCGCTTGTGACTTATCACCGTTAAGATATTCCTTGACGACAGTAAGTTTGAACTCTGGAGAATACTCTTTCCTGCTCTGCATACGACTCACCCCTCTAAGATGAATTTTATCACTCTCCTAATTTCCCTCCAAATCCTTCATGGGGTGAATATGTTGAGGTATGGTGAGTTTGCTTATTCTCGTATCCTGGTTACTTTCCTAATGGAGGTGACCGGCTTTCTCACCTATACATATACTCTCTCCGGTTCATATCTTGTCTTGCTTTTCACTAACTTGAATATTATCCTTATCATTTTCAATCCTATTGCTATCAATGCTTGTGTCTCTTTTAATGGATTTTTTTCTCTTTTCCTCAGTTTTAAATATTTTTCCATTATTTCACGGTTATGTCTTATCACCGTTTTTGCCATCAAGTATATTATTTTCCTCAGTAACGGCCGCCCTCTTTTTGTTATCCGCGTTTTTCCTTTGTGTTCTCCAGAACTTTCTTCGTACAGGTTCAATCCAGCTAATTTCCTTATTTGTTTCCAGCTTTTAAACCTGCTTAACCCTCCTGTCTCTCCTAATATCGTGGCTGTCATTACCGTTCCTATCCCTGGCACACTTTCTATATATTCCCCTTCTTCTGTTTCTTCTATCATTTTTTTCATCTCTTCTTCTAGCTCTTGAATTTGTCTTGTTAATAGCTCTATTTCTTCCAATAGCATCCTTAATTTCATTTTCGCACTTTTTTGCCCTGCTCTTACTCCTACCGATTCTCTCGCTGCTTCGTATATCTTCCGCGCCCTACTTTTCCAGTCTTTCCCCTTTGTCGATTCTTTCAATACACTTTCTATTTCTTCTACTCCAACTCTTAATATCTCTTCCGGAAATGGATAGGTCTTTAATAATTTCATCGAACCTTCCGAAAATATGTTTTTGTATATCTTCTCATACTCAGGAAAGTATTCGTCTATTATAGCTATTACAATATTTTTTGAATTTTTTCTCTTACTTACTAATTGTTCCCTTGTCGTGGTTAATACTTTTAACTCACTATACACATCATTTGATAAATGCATATCGAAATATCTTCCATCTTTGATTAATTTGGCTATTAATCCTGCATCTTTCTTGTCATTTTTACTAGGTGAGTTATCATCAAATTCTTTGCTTTTCTTCACATGATATGGATTTACTCCAACAAGATAATTTACTTGCTCGTTAGATTTCATTTGCCAAGCTAAAACCTTCCAATAATGCCCTGATGGTTCCATGCCTAAGATTACGTTGTTTAACCCTTCCTTTTGCTTAATAATTCTTATTTTTTCCTCTAACATTTTAATACCATCTATGGTATTATTAATCTTGAAAGGGCTAATCAAATCAATTCCACGATAATCAGTCATCCTAACCCAATGATTTCTTTTAGCAACATCAATACCGACAATTAGAGTGTCTTGAGAAATTCTTGAAACTTTTGGATTAACATACTTTTGTTCCATGGTATCGCCTCCTGATTTTAGTGTGATGGGGTAATTATATATTATCAGGAGGCGATACTTTTTTCAAAATCTATTTTTCCTTACAGGAATGCTTTCCTAATCTCATAAACTCTCATTCCCCCTATTATTAACTTACTAAAATCTCTTTTTTCTAAATCACTTCTAATCTCTTTAACGCTCATCTGTGCAAAACCTAAAGAAATTAGAAATGTTAAGATGATCGCTATTGCTAAGCCGATATTAATGATTTTTTTAAGTATAATTTACTCTTTCCTAAAATGAGGCTAAAAATTATACAAATCTTTTTCTTTCCTTAAAATTATATCACATTTTTAATTTTCTTTTCTATATTTCTCCATAAAAATTACAGGTATTATTCTTTTTTCTTTTTCAAATTCATTCCTCAGCTTGCAAGTGAAAAAGTCTCTGTCGTAGCCTGCTTGCTCTACCTTTTTCATGAATTCATCCACTATCTCTTTGAACTCTTTATACTATTCTTCAAGATTAAAAAGCTCAATTATCTCTTTTGCCTTTACTTCCATGATCACCAGTTTTGCTCTCTCTTTCTTTTGTCAAGAGATACTACAAGAACTGACTTTGAAAGTCCAACTACTCTTGAATATATCCTTTCTCCTATTTTTTCCTTTATGTCATTTAGTTTTAAATTTGAAGTGATTATTGTGGCAAGTTTATTTCTGTAGCGATAGTCTAAAAGCTGGACTATCTGCCCTTGTACCCATTCAGTGTATCTTTCTGCTCCAAGAGCATCCACAAGTAAAATTGGTATTCTTGCAATTTCATTTATGGGATATATCTCTATATCTTCGCTTGAGTAAAAATCTCTTATCTTTATGTATAAATTTTGGGACAAATATGGCAAATGCATAATATTCGGGCTTTTGGTTTATTTCGTTTAGTATGGCAAAGGATAAATGGATTTTTCCTGATCCTGCTGATCCATAAAAGTAAATTCCATATCCCTTTTTGTAAAGCTCTTTTTTCAAGTACAGGTTTGCCATATTTATTTCTGGCTCAAGGCTTTCAGCTATTTCAATGTTTGAGAAGTTTTTTTATAGGGAATTTCAATTATGAATTCTTTTAGTCTTTCCTTTGTTCTTATGCAGTAATACATTTTGAAAGGGTCATATGTGGGGTATATCTTCTTTCGACCTTTATTAGGTTTGGCACGATTCCATGAATGATTTTGGTTGCCAATTAAGCGATGGAAGAAATTACGCACTTTTTGATACAGGTACGGCTGTTGGATTTTTACTCGCTCAAGCGACGCAAATGGGTTTAGTTGCACACCCGGTAGCTGGATACGACCCGTTGAAAGTCAAGGAAATTTTAGAAATAGATGGTATAGTTATAACCATAATCGCAGTTGGATACTGGGGAAATTTTGAGATGCTTAACGAAAAACATACTCAAGCTGAACAAAGTGAAAGAAACAGACAGCCTTTAGAAAATATTTTAAAGTTTGAATAATATAAATAATATAAACTCACCCTCCACTCACCCTGCAACTCCGAGCATTTAGTATTTTCCGCCCGAAAGGGCGGTTTTTTATTCTTTCAATCTCTATAGACGGTAACAAGATAAAATTCTCGACCGGACCATCTGACTATCGCTGACAATTTTCCATTTGTTATCCTTATGTTTCCATTCTTTTGAAAGATTACCTGTGAATCTTTTGACTCTAAAAGCTCTTTTAGCTCCTCAAAGTTTATTTGCCTTTCTAACATTCTTTCAAACGAATGTGGTGTTAAAAGCAAATCTTTGTCTAGTAATTCTATATGTATAATCAATTCAGTAGACCTCCTTAAAAAAGTCTTTCGTTTCTTCTGTTTTGTTGTGATATAATTATAAAGATATTATTCATTGATGCTTATTTGGGAGGATAAGAATGAGAACAAAGGAACAATTCTTTAAATTTATTTCGATCATTAGATTCTCTTTTATATATTATTTTATAGCATTTTTAGCATTTTTGCTTTTAGTTATAATTATGAGATATTCGATATCAGTCCAAGGTTACAAGATTCAAGATTGGACAATGATACGTGAGAACAATGTTGGTAGTATAGAAATTAAGCAAATAAAAGTTCCGTATTACGAGATATTAAGAAAGCCAACAACAGCAATATTTTTCTCGAAACTTGAAAAAAATTATTTTGGTGATAAGGTTTATTATCTTTATTTACCACAGGTTGATGGAAGTTATTTGGCGGTTTACTCAAATAACAGGTTAATTGGAAGTTATGGGTTTTCTGAGAGTCGTAATGGGCATTTTTGGTACCAACCTTTTCTTTTTCAAATCCCGTTAGATACAAGTGAGATAGCAATAGAGATTTCCGGCGTCTATGAAATAGGTATAGACTTTGTACCTACTATTATACCTGAGAATGAGAAGTATAAATATTTGATTTCATACTTAATGACAAATATACTTTTATTGACAAGTATTGGACTTGCTATGACATTATCTATCATATTGTACCTTATCTCCCGCAGCCTTTTGAAAGAGAAAAAAAGTGCATACCTTCATTTATCAATGTCAAGTTTGCTAGGAGCAATTTGGATGCTTGATCTTCTTCCAATACCAACTACGGGAAGTTATACGATAATACTTATACTTAGAAAGATATTTGTTTCATCTGCTTATTTGGCTTTCGCTGCTTTGATTTAC
This sequence comes from Fervidobacterium nodosum Rt17-B1, assembly GCF_000017545.1. NCBI lineage: Bacteria > Thermotogati > Thermotogota > Thermotogae > Thermotogales > Fervidobacteriaceae > Fervidobacterium > Fervidobacterium nodosum. Next base: position 76,215 of record NC_009718.1, read on the forward strand.
GGAATTTTTAAGCTATTTAGTGGAAAGATATCCATTGGTGCAAAGATATTCATTTTTATTAATTTCCTATCGGCAGCAATATTGTTGTTGTCTCCAAGTCATTATTTTTTAAAAACGTTTACAAATAACATCGCTGTTATGTTGTTTTTAAATGCAATATATCTAGTTATAGTAATTTTCAAAACATATTCACCTGCACAAATTGCTTTTTCATTTTTCTTTGCTTTAACAGTTATCCATGATGGTTTTGTAATGTTTCTTTCAAGAAATCAAAAATTACTGTCTATGTATGGCATCATAGCTCTATTCGGTGGTTTTGCGTACAGTCTTGTTAACGAGTACAGAGATATGGTTGTTGGTATTTCTTTAGCACATATGAAAAGTATTACAGATAGTCTGACAGGTGCGTATACAAGGGGCGCACTTTCGGAGATTAAAATTTCTGAAAACGATGCTCTGGCCTATATAGATTTAAATAGATTCAAACAGATTAACGATAATTATGGGCACGATGTTGGTGATCAGATACTCAAATTGTTAGTTAATACTTTAAGGTCGGTTATAAGAAAATCTGATTCGATAGTTCGAATGGGTGGAGATGAGTTTTTGGTTGTTTTAAAAGATTGCCCTGTTGAAAAAGCGAAGGAAATAATGGACAATGCAAAAGAGAAGTTTAACTCATCTCACAAATTGAAACCAGATTTCTCTTACGGTGTTGTCTCAGGTTCCTCAAATTTACAAGAGGCATTATTTAAAGCAGATAAATTGATGTATGAGATGAAAGATAATTTTTACAAAAAAATAGAAAATAAAGATATATGAATCATTATAGAGATTAAGTAAGATTTTCGATTTTTTTCAAATTTATCTTGACAAATATGGGAGTTTTTTTGTATAATTTATCCAAAAGATTTAACACTTTTTGATAGGGAGTATTGAAGGTATGGAATTAAAAAGTCAAGCAGACCTTTTAAACAATAATTTCAGCAAAATGAATAAGAAAGCTAAACGCAGCTGCCCGCTGGAAGGTGGTCAGCTTGCGTTTGGCATGGAATAAATAAACGCAAGTAAATCACCTAAAGCGGGCTACAGTTAAATCTGTAGCCCGCTTTTTTTATAGATTTCATAAATTTTACAATTTAGGTTTAAAGGGAGGTTGGAGTTATGTTGAAGGTAGGTATTGTTGGTGCAACAGGTGCGGTTGGTAGAAACATGGTGGAAGTTTTGGAGAATTCCAAAGTGGAAATTTCAGAGATTAGGTTATTTGCTTCTGAAAGATCGTCTGGGCAGGTTATGAAATTTAGGGGTATGGAAGTTTTAGTTGAAAGGCTTACTCCAGATGCTATGAAAGAAGGCTTTGATTATTTACTATTTTCCGCTGGTTCAGATGTTTCGAAAGAATTCGCACCTATTGCGGCTGAAGCTGGGACAGTAGTTATCGATAATTCTTCGGCATTTAGGATGGTACCTGAGATTCCATTGGTTGTTCCTGAAATCAACGGTCATTTATTGAAAAATTACCAGGGAATAGTTGCAAATCCGAATTGTTCAACTATCCAGATGGTCCTGGCACTTTACAGAGTACACGATAGATACCAACTCCACGAGATTTTTGTTTCTACGTACCAAGCAGTTTCAGGTGCAGGGTATAAGGCTATAAGAGAATACGAAGAACAACTTGCTGGTAGTAACCGTTATTCTGTTTTTGCGAGACAAATTGCGCATAATGTTATCCCACTTATTGGGAGTATAGTAGACGATATAACTCAAGAAGAATGGAAGATGATAAATGAAACTAAAAAGATTTTAAACTCTCGTTCTGTGAATGTTTATCCTACAACGGTTAGAGTGCCTGTTAGGATAGGTCATTCTGAAAGTATTATTGCCAGAACCCTCTTTCCAATCATGTCAAAAGAAGATTTAATCGATACTATTTCAAGTGGTGAAGATGTCGTTGTTCACGAAGACATAGTTACACCAATCGAGGTTGAAAAGGATGATTACGTGCATGTAAGTAGAATAAGATTATTCGATGCTCATACATTTGGTGTATGGGTTGTCGCTGATAATCTTCGCGTTGGTGCTGCGACAAATGCCGTTAGAATTATGGAAAAGCATATTGAATTGAATAAAATATCCGTCAAGTCAGGCGAGTGATTTTGATGGATAAAAAATTAAAAATTTACAAGTACAACGCTAACGGTAACACGTTTATATTAATAGATTGTCTGGATAACACTCTAGATGATTCTGAAAAGTCTGAAATAGTACTCAAAAGTGTTGAAAATCGTGATGGGGCGATATTCGTTGAAAGGAATAACAATTTGTTTCATATGGATTATTTCAACAGAGATGGTAAAAGGGCGGCATTTTGCGGTAACGGTGCAAGAACGTTTGTTAATTATTTGAAGGAATACTATGGTTTAAGTGGAGAAGTTTTATTTTCAACAACTTCAGGGATGTTAAAGGCATTAGTTGATGAGGATGTATCTGTTCAAATGCCCAATCCAAAATATGTAAAACAAATATCTTACGAAAGTTTTCAAGGAGCTCTTATCGAAACAGGTGTTCCACACATCGTGATACGAGTTGAAAATGTAGATTTTATAGATATTGAAAATGTGGCACCTGAAATTCGAAGGATTTTTGATGCAAATGTTAATTTTTACGATGTAGTTCAAGAGAAATTTCTTAGGGTAAGAACTTTTGAACGCGGTGTAGAGCGCGAGACAAAATCTTGTGGTTCTGGAATTACTTCAACGTCGTTTTATTATAAGTATTACATTTTAAAAGATGGTAAACAGCCTGATGAAATCAAAGTTTTGTCACTTGGTGGTGTGTTGCATGTTTTGTTTAAAGAGAATGAGGTTTATCTTGAAGGGAGGGTCGAACATGAGTGAAAATGGATTAAAGATTCGTGGTTTTGATATGTTTACAGGCGTAGGCACAGCAATTGTGACACCGTTTAGTAATGGTGAGGTTGATTATGGTTCGTACGAAAAGTTAGTCCGATGGCAGATTGAATCGGGGGTTAAAGCTATCGTTGTTGCAGGGACAACCGGTGAAGGAGTAACATTGACTGTTGAGGAACGTGAAAAACTTGTGGCTTTGACAAAGCAAATCTGTGAGGGAAAAGCGCAAGTTATAGTTGGTACGGGAACAAACGATACTCGTAAGACGTTAGAACTTTCCTTGAGTGCTGAGAAATCGGGAGCAGATGCACTGTTAATTGTTACACCGTATTACAACAAACCAACACAGGAGGGGTTATACGCACATTATAAATACTTATCTGAACGTTTATCTAAGCCAATAATAATTTACAATGTTCCAAGTAGAACAGGTGTAAACATCTCACCCGAGACGGTTGCAAGACTCGCAAGTGACTGTAAAAACATAGTGGCGATAAAAGAGGCAAACACTGATGTCAATCAAGCCGATGAAATATACAGACTAACCAATGGTGATTTTTACATATACTCTGGGAATGATGATAGAGCTTTTCATATGATATGCGCCGGTGCAAAAGGTGTTATTTCAGTGGCTTCAAACATTATTCCAGAACAGATGGTAGAATTAGCAAATAAAACTCTTCAAAATGACGTTGTCACAGCTAGGAATATTCATTTCAAATACTTAGAACTTATGAAGGTTCTCTTCGTAGAGACTAATCCAATTCCGGTAAAAGCTGCTTTAAATTTGCTTGGAATAATTAAAAATGAACTCAGATTACCACTTGTTCCAGCAAAACAATCAACTGTAGAGCTTTTGGAAAAAGTTATGAAGAAAGTTGGTGTATTATCATGAAATACGGAGTTATTGGTGCCAACGGGAAGATGGGAAGAGAGATAATAGATTATTTTTCAAGTATAGGTGATGAGCTGGTCATGAAAATAGATATTGGTTTAGAAGAAATAGTAGATAGACCAGATGTAATAATAGATTTTTCAAATAGGTCAGCGCTTGATAAAACTATTGAACTATGCCAGAAATTTTCATGCCCACTTGTGATAGGTACAACTGCTTTAACAGGCGAAGATTTCGATAGGTTAAGAGAGTTATCAAATATTGTTCCTGTCGTTCAAAGTTATAACTTTTCGCAAGGTATAGCTATTTTGAAATCTATTTTGGAAAGTTTTGGTAAATACTTTTCAGATTGGGATGGTGCTATAGTCGAGATTCATCACAATCAAAAGAAAGACGCACCTTCAGGAACAGCGATAATGCTAAAGAACTCTCTGAGTCGTGAAATACCTATAAGCTCTCTAAGAATAGGTGGTGTTTTTGGTGAACATGTAGTTATATTTTCAAACGCTGGAGAAGTTATAGAAATAAAGCACACAGCTTTATCAAGGAGGGCATTTTCTTTAGGTGTTAGAAAAGCAGCATTGTTTGCCTTGGAAAAAAATAAGGGTTTTTATTCATACTCAGATGTTTTAAATGAATTTTAGACAAAAAATGGGGGAATGAATATGGCTGATATATCCAATAAGAAGGTAAGTGAATTAACCAGTGAAGAGATAATACAACTCATAGCTAACAGTAAGAAGAAAACCATAGTTAGAGTTTACGTAAGTGGTAACTTAAAGGCTTTGGATATTCGTGATTTCGAAGGATACGGTAAAGAATTTGAGTTTGTTGGTGGTCAAGATTTTGGTGTGCTTTTTGGAAATTACGAATATATAAAAGAAATACTCCGAAACAATTCAATCACTTCTTTTAAAGTTGAATACATAGCACATAATTCGGCTATACCACTTTCCGATATTTCAAAATTTAACGCTCGAATAGAGCCTGGCGCGATAATTCGTGAATATGTTGAAATAGGTAATAACGCAGTTATTATGATGGGTGCGGTAATTAATTTGGGAGCTATCATTGGTGAAGGTACAATGATTGACATGAATACTGTTATTGGTGCAAGAGCAAGGATTGGAAAATATTGTCACATTGGTGCTGGGAGTGTTATCGCCGGGGTTGTTGAACCACCAAGTGCTCAACCAGTGATTATAGAAGATAACGTTGTAATAGGTGCAAATGCGGTCATTTTAGAAGGTGTAAGGGTTGGTGAACACTCCGTTGTTGCGGCTGGTGCGGTCGTTGTTGAAGATGTTCCACCTTACACGGTGGTTGCGGGTGTTCCAGCAAAAGTAATTAAAAAAGTTGATGAAAAAACTATAAGTAAAACACAGCTCATCGAAGAATTAAGAAAATTGAGGTGAGGAATAGTGAGGGTAGTTGTACAAAAATATGGAGGTTCTTCGGTTGCTGATACGGATAGAATAAAGAATGTTGCTAATAGAATTGCCAAAAAAGTTCAAGAAGGGTACAAAGTTGTGTCAGTTATTTCAGCTATGGGGAAGACAACAGACCAGCTTATAAACCTTGCCAAATCACTTTCGCAAAGGCCTGATGAAAGAGAATTAGATATGCTCCTTGTAACTGGTGAACAAGTTTCGTGTGCCCTTGTTGCAATTACTTTAAAAGATATTGGTATAAACGCAATATCACTAAACGCATTCCAAGCGAAGATATTAACCACAAAACACCATACAAACGCAAGGATAATGGATATAAGTGTTTCTCATTTAAGAGAATATTTGAAAGAATACGACGTAATTGTTGTTACCGGATTTCAGGGGGTTACAGAAGATGGTCACTTCACAACACTCGGTCGCGGTGGATCGGATACTTCTGCAGTTGCTCTAGCTGCGAAATTAAAGTGCGATTGTGAGATTTACAGTGATGTTGTTGGTGTCTATTCGTGTGACCCAAGGTTATATCCGAATGCAAAGAAATGGGATTATATAACCTATGATGATATGCTTGAACTTGCCGCGACTGGCGCAAAAGTCCTTCACTCAAGGTCTGTTGAAATAGCAAAAAAGTATAATGTAAAAATTTACTGTGCTTCTTCATTTTCACAGGAGGAGGGAACGTGGGTGGTTGACAGATTACCAGAATGGCTTGAAGAGCCTGTTGTAACGGGTGTAAGTTTGGATAGAAATCAGATGAAAGTTTCAATTATGGATTTACCAAACGAAGCCACGGTTATCGCCGATATATTCAAAAGAGTTGCCGATAAAGGCATAAATGTAGATATGATTTCACTTGTTAAGAACGGTTCATCAACACATGTTTCTTTTACGGTTGTGCCCGATGGTGTTGGAAAGATTGAAGAGCTATTGAACGAAACACTTTCGGTCTATGGTGCGAAGTATCATTTTTACGGACAATTTGCAAAGATAACGGTTGTTGGTACTGGTATGAGGTCAAGTTACGGTGTTGCATCAAAACTTTTGGAAGTATTGCAAAGTGAGCAAGTAGAACCAGAATTAATAACGACATCCGAGATAAAGATATCAGTTCTTGTTCCGGAAGATAAAGCTGAGATGCTCGTTAAAAAAATCTGTGAGGCGTTTGAATTGTAAAATTTAACATAAAATGACAGGGAGTGAGTTACGTGAGCTATATCGCCAATACTTACAATCGCTATCCGATGAAAATATCACGAGGAAAAGGCATATACCTTTGGGATGATAGAGGGAATCAATACATCGACACATTTATGGGCATTGGTGTTCTGCTCTTTGGACATAACCATGAGAAGGTAATAGATGCAATGAAACGTAAAATGGAAAGGTATGTCCATTTATCAAACTTTTTCTTAGACGAAGATGCGGAGTTTATCGCTGAAAGATTAGTAAAAGAGACCAAAAAAGATGGAAGAGTTTTTTTCACAAATTCTGGAGCAGAGAGTACAGAATGTGCTTTAAAAATTATAAGAAAAGTTCGTAAAAGTGGGAAAATAGTTTCATTTGATAAGAATTTTCACGGTAGGACGATGAAAGCTTTGAGTGTAACAGGTTTCCCGAACATAAGAGAACAGTTTGTCAATGACCAAGATGTTGTATTCTTGCCATATGATAATGATACCGTTACCAATTTTTTTGAAAGAGAAAGTGACATCGCAGCGGTATTTGTAGAAGTTATTCACGGTAGCGGAGGTCTTGATGTGATACCTAACGATATTTTAAATATCATATCTCGATACAAAAAAGAGAAAGGATTTATACTTGTAGTAGACGAAGTCCAGAGCGGTTTAGGAAGAACTGGGAAATTCTATGCATACCAGCATTTTGACGTAGAACCGGATATCGTAACTTTGGCAAAGGGAATTGGTGGTGGGGTACCTTTAGGTGCATGTATTATGCTTGGTGAGTACGCGGATGTACTAAATAAAGGTGAACACGGTTCGACGTTTGCACCTAACCCTGTAGCTTTAGCTGGCGGAAGAGCTGTACTTGAGATGATTGATGAAAAGTTATTGGCACATGTTGAAAAAATGGGAGAGTTATTCGAAGAAAAATTCAAAAGTTTAAGTTTTGTTAGCTCAGTGAAAGGAATGGGACTTATGAGAGGTATTTCATTAGCCAAAAACAATGTATTAAAAGCGGAGGTATTTTTAGAACATGGACTTTTAGTAAATATACTTGGAAATGGGACTATAAGATTTCTATTACCATTGAATATAAATGAGGAAGAAATTGAAGAAGTATCTTTAAAATTCAAAAAAGCCTTATCGCAATTACAATAGCAAGTACGGTTATATTGGATAATAAAAACACAGTATCTGAAATGTTCCATTTGAGTGAGTAATAGTGCGTTCGTTTACCAAGACCATATTTTCTTGCTTGAAGTGCAAGAGAAAGCTCCTCTGCTTTCCTTAAAGATGAAACGAGCAACGGAATTATTATGCTTGTAACAGCAGAGAGTTTGTTTCTTATACCCTTTTCAGAATACTTAGCACCTCTTGAAAGTTGTGCTTTAATTATTCGATCAGTTTCGTCTAATAGTACAGGGATAAATCTTATCGATATAGCTAACATCATACCAAAATCTTCGCGAGCTTCTTCTTTGACCTTTACATATTTTAACATTTCGACAATGCCTCTCGCTGTTAAAAGTGGTGGTGTTGTGTAAGTCAACATTGAGGCAAATAAAAATACCAATACTAATCTTAAAATTATATACAACGCGGAAACAACACCACCTTCAAAATATTGGACTAACCCTGCGAAAAGTATTAAAAACCACATACTTTTCAAACTTCTTAAATAAGCTATTGGCTTTATTTTTGAAAGGTACATCAATATAATGAAAAGCGATACAGGAATTATATATTCAATTAAATTACTCACAAGCATAACTAAAGTAATTTGAATTATCACACTTATCAATTTTGCCCGTGGATCTATTTTATGAATCACAGAATCTTTTGGAATATATTTTCCAATGGTAATGTTCAAAAAAACACCTCCGATTTTTTTCAAGATTTTGTTAACCAAAGGTATTGATAAATTTCAAAAACCATATTATCTTCTTAAATAGGGGACACCCCCCAATATACTCTCAATAAGGAGGTATCCCGATATGGTTAATGTCCAACTCAAATGCCCTCATTGTGGCTCTTCTAACTTCATCAAAAACGGTCATGATAAGTTCAAAAACCAAATCTTCTTTTGCAAAGACTGCAAGCGTTACTTTAAACTTTCTTTTACCAAAAAACACAAACTCTTCTCTTTCCCTTACCCTCGTTGTGTTCATTGTAACCATGTCATGGAAATTTACAAAATCCGCCGTTATTTCGTTCGTTTCAGATGCAGAAAGTGCAACTTCAAAACTTCTGTTCCGCTTTCTCTTCCTCAGCCTGTACCTTTCAACTTTCATCCCTTCAAATTCTTTCGTTTCCCTATCTATATCATTCTCAAAGCTTTCATCTTGTACTTCAAATACAACCTTTCTCTTCGTGCTATTAAAGCTTGCTTGAATATCAATGTCTCTCATGTTGCTATTTACAAATGGATTATCAAGTTATCTTCTGTTATTTCGCTTTTTGAGTTTGAGAATGTATTTAAAGTTCACGGTGATGAAACAGTTATTGTATTTCGAGACAAAAAGTACTATGTGTGGCTATTAGTTGAGCATGGTACGAATTTAATAGTAGCTTGGCATGTATCAAGATATCGTGATATGTCACAAGTTAAGATATTGTTAGATAAATACTTTAGTCAAAGAAAACAAAACACACAAATAGAGTTAATAACCGATGGACTAAAAGCGTACGAGATAGCAGTGAAACTAAATTTTGATAATGTTGAGCACAGAGAAGTAAGACTAGGTAAAAACAACGAATGTGAATCGAAATTTTCGTTATTTAAGATGTTTGTTAGAGCGAAAAGGAGCTTCAAGAAATTTAGCAACATACGGTACTATGTAAATGGTTTTTGTGTAGTAAGGAACCTATGCAAGTTATATGAGAACGAAAATGAGATGATTACAGCTTTAGCTTCCATCATCACTACTAGTTAACAGCATCTTTTTCAAAAAAACTTTTACCGAATACTAATTTTCATTTTTTCGCTAAATAGCTTTTCGAAAATTGATAATATTCATTTATAACATCAGAATAATTTCTAAAAAATTTAATTGTGTATTCGTTGTATCTATCCTTACGGCCGTTGTATGCTGAAATTGCCATTGTAATATCCCATTTGTGGACGTTTTTAAGTGTTAAGTATAAATACCTGTATGCAATTTTCAATTGCCAATCCGGATATCTTATTAACTCCGAATGTGAACTTAAGCTCTTTCTAAAAATTCTCACGTCTTCATAAAAATTTGCAACATAGAAAAGAGCATTTTCGTGTATTTGGAAATACCCAACGGCTTTACCGTTGTCACCGAATGTGTTGACAAAGCCGGTTTCCGTGAGACCAAAAGCGAGTGCCAAAAGGGGATCAAGATTTGGTATTATCTTTGTTTCTTCTTCCAAGGTTTTAGCCATGACTATCGCGTGTTGTTCTGGAACTTTTCGGCTTTTTAGGAATTGATAAGTAAAATCGTACAAAATTCCAGAAAAAACAATTTGCGATAGAAAAACCGCAAGAATTATGATTGTTAACTTTTTCATAATTCACCTCCTAAATAATTCTACGATTCAATGGTTAAAATTTAAATGTGAACTTCTATTTCACATCCTTCAATACAACGTAATTTTTCACGTGCAATTCCTTTGTTTATGGCTATTTCTACATACCCTGTGCTATCTTCGTGCACTAAAAGTTCGCCTTCATCAACATCCGCATACGTTTCAACGACAGGAATTTGATATGTTTTATTTCCTATTTTTAGATTTACGGAATCTTTTTCAGCTATCCAGGAGAATGGTATGTTAGTTTCAACGTTTCCAAATCTGTCAAAATACGCAATTTCACCGTGTATTACATTGTTTGATTTATGGGCTTTCCTATATGGTATCGTTGCGTAATTAGGTAATCTTGTGCCTAGTTCGTTAAAAATACCTTTTGTTATATACGCAGCAGCAGGAGAGAATATATCTCTTCCATGGAATGTTTTCGAGCTTCCAAGATGATATTTTTTATTAACCAAATCGATTATGCTTTTCGGTTGGTAACGTTCAAGTACGAGTGTCAAAACTCCGTTATCAGGAGCCACGAAATAATATTTGTCGGTTTCCACTGCAATTGCTTTTCTGGCTGTTCCAACACCGTAGTCGACGACTACTAAAAAAACACTCTTTTCGGGGAACCAATCTGCACTTCTATCTAAAATATACATAGCTTCTCTAACGTTGTACGGCGTAATTGAGTGAGTTAAATCAACTATTTCATCATTTGTTATACTTCTCATTACTCCTTTGCATATACCAACATAATGAGAACTGCCCCAATCAGTCATGAATACTATCATTTATGTCCCCCCTTACAGGAATGCTTAGTTAATGAATGCTTACCTGAGATAATTCTATTAGCCATTTTACCATAAAATCAACCAAAAATGGAATAACCTCATCCGATGGGAGGAACTTGGGATTATGTAATCCGTATTGGATATCGTTAGTTCTCACTCCTGCCCAGAACATCAGTGATGGATATTTCATGGTGAAAAATCCAAAATCCTCCCCTGTGTATTTCATACCACAATCTATAAAGTTTAATCCAGATTTCGACACGAAATCGCGGAATTTCTCAACAAGTTTGCTATTGTTTACGACAGGTGGATATAAGCTCCCTTTTTCTATCGTTCCATTATATTTTTGTGCATTTTGTGATATCTTTTCAAATGTTTGAAGGACTATTTCAAGTGTCTCGCCCCTAATGGAGCCTTGAACTTCTGAGTAATCTGCAACGGCGTTTCTTACATTTCCAGCAAACATTTTTCCAAAACCAGTCAAAACTCTTTTTCCATATTCGTTGGTATCGATGTTTGAATGATAAAACTCATGTAGGAATTCTACAGCATGTTTTAACGCATCTATTCCTCTATGTTTTTGAGCAATATGTGCAGATAAACCTTTGAATTTTGCCGTAATTTCCATAGCACATGCGAACAGTGTACCTTCAGTTGAAGCGAACTCCCCAAGCTTGTACTCATCAGTTACATGGAGTGCTGTTGCGTATTTTACTTTGTATTTTTCTCGCATCTCATCGATAACGTACTTTGCGCCACCTATTGTTTCTTCAGCAGGTTGAAAGACAAATACATAATTGCCTGGAATATCTTTTTCAACTATCTCCTTTATAACTCCATACATAATCGCCATGTGTATATCATGACCACATGCATGCATATTTCCATTTGTTGATGAAAACTCACATCCTGTTTCTTCAACTAGTGGAAGTGCGTCCATGTCAGCTCTGTACAATATCGAAGGTTTGGTTTTATCTTTCTCTATGTGGAGAATTAATCCCGTCTTTGCTATGATAATAGGTCTTAACCCCAAAGATTCAAGAGACTGTATCAAGATGTTTTGTGTTTTATATTCATTAAAAGCTAATTCGGGATTGCTATGAAGCTTATGTCTGAGTTCGATAGGTGATATTGCCATAAAATATTCTCTCCTTTTTCTCTAGTTTCTTGATAATATACTTGATGATATAAAATTATACCAAAATTTTAAAAAAAGTTCACCCTTTCGGGTGAACGAACTTATAAGGTGAGGTTACGCGGATTTCGTTTTTGCATTTTGAATTATTTTTAAACTTTTAAATCGATTTGTCTCACAGTACCAACTTGCCCATCTTCCGTCAAGTATATTCCTGTACTCCTTACGACGTAGTTCTCATAGTCAAATGGCGTAGTAACGTTCCCAAGGAATATAGCACCAACATTCAAATCAAGCAAACCAATGAGTTTTTCTTTACCATTTTCATCCGTTGTCCATATTTTGAGTTTTAAGAATTCCAAATCATCTTCATCGATCCAATTATCTTTGTCACTATCAAGCTTTGAAAGTTCTGAAAATCCGTCACCGGATATAGGTCCTAAGAGTTCTGTTGCGTCGTCAACTTTTCCGTTATTATTTTTATCGTAAACAAGTAATCCTATGCCACCGCCTATGTAGAATTTATCTTTTTCACCATCGAAATTCAAATCAAGCTCAACTATTTTTTCATTTCCTGTTTTGGATTTTAAATCTATTACAAGTGGATCAACGACTTTTCCCGATGTTTTTTGATAAGAATAAGATAACTGAAATTCTTTTAATTCAATCGAAAAGTCTATAGTTCTTCCGTCTTTTGTTTTGACACTTCCCAACGCTGAGAAATTAGAATATTGTATGTCGAGGTTTTCTTCTTCATTTTCAAACTCAACAACATCCTGTCCAGCTTGTTTATTAATTTGAATTTCGTAACTTGAACCTGGGAGATATATTTTTATCTTCTTTCCTGTTAATTTTTCGAGCATAGCTTTGATGATTTTTATCTTCTGCAAGGTTTTATCGTCTATTTGAGGCTTTTTTTCGTTTATTACAATTTCTATTTTGTCTGGTGTTCTGTATTTTCTAAAAGAAGATGAAACTTTTGAATAATTTAGTGAGAAATTTGTAGCTTCTAATTTAGCTTCATATTCGGCTATTCTCATCATTTCACCTCCTGATGTATAACTCAGATTGACAATCTATTCTTATCAAACTTATTATCGTCCATATTATGAACTCTTTCAGTTAAATTTTTGGAATTAAATATTTTGTGATAAAATAAGTATAAACTCGCGAAAAAATTTGTAATTCAAAATAGATAAAGGGGGAATTTAAGGTATGAAAAAATTTACTTTGGTTTTGATAATGACGGCTTTAAGTGTTTTTGCTTATTATGTAACGTTTATTGTTGAAGTCCCAGAATACACGCCAGAAGATGCAAAATTGTACATTGCGGGTAATTTCAATGGTTGGAATCCATCGGATAACAATTACGTTTTGAAACGCGAAAGCAACATCTTCAAAGGTACATTTGAGTTAAGCGGAAAAATCGAGTACAAAGTAACGCGGGGTTCATGGGAAAATGTTGAGAAGGGTGAAAAGGGTGAAGAAATACCGAATAGGGTTATTTTGGTAGATAAGGATATGGAAGTTAAAATAAAAGTTTACCATTGGAGGGATTTTGTGGAAAAGCAAAGTGCAGGATTAAAGTCAACTTATACGGGAAATATAAAACTTATAAAAGATTTTTATTCACCTGAACTTGGTAATAAACGCAATATAATTATCTACTTACCACCTAACTATGAAAGTTCAAATGACAGATACCCTGTTTTGTATATGCACGATGGTCAGAATATTTTTGATGCATCTACTTCGTTCAGTGGTATCGAGTGGTCTGCTGATGAGACCGCAGAGAAGTTAATTAATGAAGGGGTTATAAAGCCAATCATAATAGTTGGTATTTATAATGCAGGTTCAGAAAGGATAAACGAATATTCACCGTGGATTGATAAAAATTACGGTGGTGGAAAAGGTGAACTTTACGCACAATTTATAGTAAACACCCTTAAGCCTTTTATAGACAACAATTTTAGAACGTTATCAGACAGGGAAAATACCGCAATCCTTGGGTCTTCAATGGGTGGTTTGATTTCTCTATATATCGGTTTAAAATACAATAATGTATTTTCAAAAATTGGTGTTATGAGCCCATCATTTTGGTTTTCCGACAGAAAAGTATTTGAATTTATTAATTCTACAGAAGTTCCGAATGAAACGATAATATACATGGACATTGGAACAATGGAAGGTTCAAATCCTGATGTTTATGTAAACGATACAAGAAATATGTATAAATTGCTTCAAAAAAAGAGTAATGTGGAAGTCCTTTACATGGAAGATAGAGGTGCTATACATTCGGAAAGTGCTTGGGCAAAGAGATTTCCAGAAGTTTTAGTTTATTTTTTCGGTAATTGATAAAACTTAATTATAAGGGGTGAGCGCTGTGAAACTCATAAAAAGTTACGAGAAAGTTATTGTTTTTGGTTTTGTGTTTTCAATACTGTTGATGACACAAGCGGTTATATTCGCATGGAGTGGTCACGAAGTTTACACGTATTTTTTGGCAAAATCGTTAAATGCACCTCTTGATAAATTGGTTGAGATAACTCCATACTCTTACAAAGAAACGAGGTTATACAACACGAAATATTATTACACAGATGACTTTGCTGGACAAAGGAAATTTTTTGACCCATTAAACATAAGCGAATTTCCAGAAGACAAACCACCGGTGGATGGAAAAATACCTGCTTTCCAAATATTAAGCATTTATGCTCAATTCCCTGATTTTGGAATGGATGAGGGGCTCAACTTATCTCCTATGCAGGCATTGATTGGTAATAGCCAAGGAGTAAGACACATGCGATACAAACTTGGAATTATTGAAGCATTCGAAGGGGATAAATCGTTCTTGTACTTTGTTGATATGTCAAAAAAGGCATTTGAAAAAAGAGATGAATACTGGGGGTACAGGTTCTTATCTTATGCGTTGCATTACATTGAAGATTTATTCCAACCTTATCATGAAAGTCCTGGCACGTTTTGGGAGGTTTTAACATCACTTTTCGACAAAAAAGTTATGAAGATGCTTAACAATGCGCATTATACATACGATAACTATTTGGTATATTTGCTAGTGTACTCAAAAAACAGAGAAGAAGTTGTAAAGATAATAGAAAAAACCCCTGCTAGGTATGTTTCAAAGAATTACGAAAAATTAATAAACGAAGTCATGATGTACAGCTATTCCAAATTCCCGCAAGTGCATAGTGAGCTGAAAAAAGCTTTTGGAGACATGCTTTACGAGAGAATTCCGGAGATAGAAGATTTCAAAAAACTTGAAGAAGAAGGAAAGCTTGATAAATTATATTCTGTGACAAAGGACATAATAGTTGTTATGACTGGTACTATAAAAGGATTTTTGGAAGAATATCTTAAGAGCTATCAAAAATAAGCATTCAAAAATTTTTATATGAAAAGCTCTTTAAAGTGAATAAATTTCAATGAATCGTGGAATTTTTTAAATTCCACGGTTTTTTTAAAAGTGTTTATAATTGATGTAGGTAATCATAAAAATTTATCACGAAATTAACTTGGAGGTGTTAGCATGTGGGAATTTGTTAAGCAGACTGACCCAGAAATCTACGAAGTTATAATGAAAGAATGGGAGAGGCAGGAATATGGTTTAGAACTTATTGCATCTGAAAATTTTGTTTCGCCCGCGGTAATGGAAGCCATGGGGAGTGTATTAACGAATAAGTACGCAGAGGGATATCCAAAGAAGAGGTATTACGGTGGCTGTGAATGGGTTGACGTTGCAGAAAATTTGGCACGCGAAAGAGCTAAAAAATTATTCAATGCAAAATATGCAAATGTCCAACCACATTCAGGTTCACAAGCAAATATGGGAGCTTATTTCGCACTTGCTGAACCAGGAAGTACGTTGATGGGTATGTCGCTTAGCCACGGTGGGCACCTTACGCACGGTGCAAGTGTGAATTTCTCAGGACAAATTTACAAAGTCGTTCAGTACGGTGTCAATCCACAGACTGAAACCATCGATTACGATGAAGTGAGAAAACTTGCTTTGGAGCATAAGCCAAAAATTATCGTTGCCGGTGGTAGTGCTTACTCAAGAATTATCGATTTCAAAAAATTTAGGGAAATAGCAGATGAAGTTGGTGCATATCTTGTTGTTGATATGGCACATTTTGCAGGTCTTGTGGCAGCAGGAATATATCCAAATCCACTTGAATATGCGCACGTTGTGACGAGTACAACACATAAGACGTTAAGGGGACCTCGTGGTGGATTGATACTTACAAATGATGAGGAAATATATAAGGCGATAAATAAAGCAATATTCCCAGGTATACAAGGTGGACCTTTAATGCACGTAATAGCTGCTAAAGCTGTTTGCTTCAAAGAAGCACTCTCTGATGAATTTAAAGCTTATCAAAATCAAATTGTTAAGAACGCTAAAGCGCTTGCTAAAGCCCTCGAAAATAGAGGATTAAGAATTGTTTCTGGAGGTACTGATACACACTTGATGCTTGTTGATTTGAATCCTCTCAATGTTACAGGTAAAGCAGCTGAAACAGCACTTGGATACTGTCATATTACAGTTAACAAAAACACAATTCCAAATGAAACAAGGTCACCATTTGTGGCAAGTGGAATTAGACTTGGAACACCAGCGCTCACGACACGAGGTATGAAAGAAGAACAGATGGAAGAAATTGCTGATCTCATCGTTACGGTGTTGAAAAATGTTAAGGATGAGGAAGGAAATGTCGATGAGGAAGTTGCTAAGAGAGTATCAGATAGGGTTATAGAGCTTTGTAAACAATTCCCATTGTACGTAGGAAAAATATAAGTTTAAGGGGAGGTTTCGTATATGATTGTTCGACCTTTTAAAGCATTAAGACCCACAAAAGATATGGTAAGTAAAATAGCTGCCAAACCATACGACGTTGTTACGGAAGAACAAGCAAGGGAAGTTGCAAAGAACAATCCATACACGTTTTACAAAGTCTCAAGACCTGAGATAAACTTTGAGCACTCTGCAGATACACACGACCCAAAAGTTTTAGAAACAGGAAGAAAACACCTTGAGTGGCTTAAAGAACAAGGCTTTATGTTTGTTGAAGATAAACCAGCATTTTATATCTATCAGCAGCAATGGAGAGACCATGTCCAGACTGGTATATTTGCGACTTTTTCTGTAGATGAATATATTGAAAACAAAATTAAAAAGCACGAATTGACAAGAAAAGATAAAGAAGATGAAAGAGCACTCCATGTAAAGGTTGTAAAGGCACATACAGGACCTGTCTTCTTAATGTACAAATCCCAACCTGAAATAGATCATCTTATAATGAAACACGCAACAGGTGAACCAGAATATGATTACACTGATGAATCAGGTGTACGACACATTGTTTGGGTATTAAAAGATGAAAATGAAATAAATAAAATCGCGGAAGCCTTCAAAAATGTGGAAGCTTTTTATATTGCAGACGGTCACCACAGGGCTGCTGCAGCGGTAAGAGCGGCTATAGATTTCAGAAACGAAAACCCGAATTATACTGGCGAGGAAGAGTTCAATTACTTCTTAGCAGCGCTATTTCCACATAACCAATTAAAGATATTAGATTACAACCGTGTAGTGAAGGATTTAAACGGAAATAGTGAAGAGGAATTCATCAAAAAAGTATCCGAAAAATTTGATGTAACACCAATTGATGGAGTTTACAAACCCGAGTCAAAGCATACAATTGGAATGTATTTAAACAAAAAATGGTACAAATTAGTCCCGAAAACTGGTACTTACGATGAAAATGATGTTATTGCATCTCTTGACGTATCGATATTACAAAATAACTTACTCGCACCAATTCTTGGAATTGAAAATCCAAGAACAGATAAGAGAATAGATTTTGTAGGTGGAATTCTTGGAATCGAAGAGTTAATAAGGTTAGTTGATAGTGGCTCATTTAAAGTTGCGTTTGCAATGTATCCAACGTCTATAGATGACTTACTTAAGGTATCTGATGAAGGAAAGATAATGCCACCTAAATCTACTTGGTTTGAGCCGAAATTGAAGAGCGGAATTGTTGTGCATCTCATATAATCTTACAATATCAATGAAAAGAGGGAGGACTCAGTCTCTCCCTCTTTTCATTTGTCTTAGCGTTTTTATAATTGCTTTTGCGCGCTTCATACCAACGCCATCAACTTTTTGTAAGTTATTTGCATCGGTTTTAACGATGTTAGATAGAGAATGAAATGATTTTACAAGATTTTGTGAAATATTGATTGGTATGTGAATTTCTCTTCTTAATACCCTGTATCCTCTCGGGTTAACAAATGTTTCAGATACTTGTTGCTGATTATTTAAATCATATCCAAGCGCTTTTGCGATATGTAATAATCTATGCTCTAATTTTGTAATGCTTTCCAATACATTTTTAGCTTCTTCTTCACTTAAATCCCTTTTTGAATAATCCATTATCATCAAAGTTAGTATCTCATTCAAATCTTTCAACACTTCGCGAAGCCTTAAAGAAGAAAGCCTTCCTTCGTTACCGAGCTCAATTATATTGACAGATATATTATTCGATATAACCTTTATTTCTATTCCTCTCATCAATGTTTCACATACAAAATCCAATGGGACGTTACCTTCAACTTCTAATTTGTCTAAAGTTAATAGGTTTTTGTCAAATTCTTCCCTAAATCTCTCTAAAGCATTTATTGTTTGACCGACTTTGGTTAGAACGAAATTTATATTTTCAAACACATATTTTTTGTCTTTGTAGTATAGTGTGACGACATTTCTTCTTTTTGAAACAGCTAAGACCATAATTCCAAGTTGTTTTGCGATTCTTTCAGCTGTCCTGTGGCGTGTACCTGTTTCGTTTGTTGGTATAGATGAATCTGGTATTACGTGTACGTTGGCTGCAATTATTCTGCTAATCGATTCATCAATTATTATAGCTCCATCCATTTTTGAAAGTTCGTATAGTTTTTCAGGTGTGAATGGGCAATCTATTTTAAAACCAATTTGAAAAATACCGGGCTTATTTTTCATATCTTCTTCGTTTATAAACACAATTAATGCACCTGTTTGTGCTTGCATAATATCATCTAATGCCTTTCTCAATCTTGTTCCTGGAGATACCATACGTATTTTTTCCATTAATTCTTGGTCAAGAACGTCTGCCACTTGTTATCACTTCCTTGAACAAAAATTTCAAAATTGTTCATTTATATTATACACGAAAATTAGAAATTATGTTATAATGAATTAGTGAGTTATTTCGATTAGAATTTAGCATTAGCTTAGGAGGCAAGGCTATGTATGTAGTAGGTATAGATCTTGGTGGTACATTTTTCAAAGTAGGTCTTGTTGATGCTGAGAGTGGTAAGATATTAAGAAAATTGGAACGTGAAACAAAGGTTAACGAAGGTGGAGATAGTGTTATCCAAAGGATGGCGGAAGCGGTAGAAGAAATTACCGAAGGCATTGAATATATTGGGGTTGGTATTGGTTCACCAGGTTCAATAGATCACGATAAAGGGATAGTAAGGTTTTCGCCGAATTTCCCAGGGTGGGTAAATTTTGAACTTGGGGGTTTACTTTCAAATAAATTAAATAAACCTGTATTCGTTGAAAACGATGCTAATGCATTTGTGCTTGGTGAAAAATGGTTTGG
Organism: Fervidobacterium nodosum Rt17-B1; assembly: GCF_000017545.1. Taxonomy (NCBI): domain Bacteria; kingdom Thermotogati; phylum Thermotogota; class Thermotogae; order Thermotogales; family Fervidobacteriaceae; genus Fervidobacterium; species Fervidobacterium nodosum. The sequence continues at coordinate 95,781 of NC_009718.1, forward strand.
TGCGGGCAAAGGTTATAATCATATAGTTGCGCTTACACTTGGTACAGGTGTCGGTGGTGGTGTCATATCCCATGGAATGCTTATAACAGGTCACAACGGTATAGGTACAGAATTAGGGCATGTTATAATAGAACCAAATGGTCCACAATGTGGATGTGGTAATTACGGATGTCTCGAAGCACTCGCAAGTGCAACCGCTATCAGAAGGATGGCTTTAGAAGGACAGAAAAAATTTCCAGAATCTGTTATTTTTCAATCAGAAAATGTCGACGCCAAATCTGTTTTTGAAGCAGCGAAGATGGGAGATGGCTTGGGAAAAGCTATAGTCGATAGAGTTGTGAACGCACTTTCAATTGGCATTGCCAATTTTATACATATATTCAACCCTGAAATCATTGTTGTTGGTGGAGGAGTTTCCAGGGCGGGAGATATTTTATTTGAGCCTATAAGGGAAAAAGTGCAACATTTAGTTATGCCATCTTTTAAGGGAACTTACAAAATTGTTCAAAGTCCATTGGTAGAAGAAGCCGGCATTCTTGGTGCAGCATCGGTTATTTTGCAGAATGTAAATAAACCAAAATAACATAGTTTAAAAGTAGCCTATTATAAAAAACGGAGGTGTCTTCTATTATGAAAAGGTATTTGTTTCCAGTTTTGTTTTTGGTTTTAACTATTTTAGCTGTTGTGGTTAGTACGGCTGCTGATTCAAAGTCAGGTCCTAAGCTTGCCTATATCGATCCAAACAAAGTGCTTCAAAGTTACGATAAGTGGATTAATTTCCAAAAACAGATGCAAGATGAAATAGCGAAATACCAAGCAGAACTCGACAAAATAAAGGATGCAAATCAAAAACAACAAAAATATTTGGAATATCAGCAAACGATAAACAACAAAATAGCTCAAACACAACAACAAATTGAGGCAGAGATACTTCAAAAAGTAAAAGAATACGCAGAAGTAATGGGTTATGATTTCATTTTCAATAGCACAACGATGGCGTACGGAAGTCAAACATACAACATCACAGATGCGTTTATAAAATACCTAAAAACAGCAAAGAAATAAAGTATTTTAATTTGCTGAAATAATTTAATAGCAGATATGGACGGTACTATGGAAAGTAAGATAATCTGTGAAAATATATTCAAAAAATTTGGTAGAAAAGTGGTTTTAAAAAATGTAAATATAGAGGCTAAATCTGGAGAGGTAGTTGGCTTGCTCGGTCCAAACGGATCGGGCAAGACCACTTTATTTAATATAATTCTTGGTGTTGTTATACCTAGCAAAGGCAAAGTTCTTTTCAATGATAGGGACATAACAAATATGCCTATTCATAAGAGAGCTCGCTTTGGAATCACTTATTTACAACAAGAAACATCGGTCTTTCGAGAACTGAAAGTTGAAGATAATGTAAAACTTGTACTTGAATTTCAGAAATTGAAAAAAAGGGAGAGAGAAATTTTAATAAACGATGTTTTAGATGAGTTTGGAATTCAAGATTTACGAAAGCAATATGCTTTTTCACTTTCTGGTGGTGAAAAGAGAAGGTTAGAGTTAGCAAGAATGATGATACTTAGACCACAGTTTGTTTTATTAGATGAACCTTTTATAGGTATCGACCCGAAGACGGTTAAGGAAATTCAGAAAATAGTGATTGGATTAAAAGAAAAAGGTATAGGTGTAATTATTACAGATCATTCGGTTGAAGCACTTAAGCCAATTGTCGATAGACTTTACGTAATTCATAAAGGTGAGGTACTTGCTTCAGGTTTACCTGGAGAAGTTTTTGAAAATGAACAAGTAAAGAAAGTTTACCTTGGAGATTAAATTTGGAAATAATCTTGGAGAGAGGATATTAAAAATGCAGATAATTGTTCTTTTTAAAAAGAAAGGACTTTTAAGACACCTTTCGGCGGTTGAAACATCCAATACAATATTGAGGACATTGAACCGTGCAGGATTAGATATGGAATTTTCTGAAGGATTTCACCCTTTGCCAAAGGTTTCTTTTCTTGATTCGACACCAACTGGTATGGTTGATCTTGCTTTGTATGTAAGCGTTAAAATAAAAAAATTGCCTAATGGTGGCATAGCTGAGATAAAGGATAAAATAAAGCAAAATTTGCCTTATGGCCTCGAAATACATAGGATTTTTCAAAGTGAAGTGAACCTTAACAAAATGGTCAACGGGTATGAGTACATTGCTTTTTTTAAAAAAGAACCCGATTTCTCAAAATCATTTACCAAACATTCAGGTAAAACTTTCATACCACGTGAATTAATGAAAAGTCTAGAGGTTTCTTTGAAAAAAAATATGTTTGTGGTAAAATATACTGTTGATAGAAGTAATATTTTCAATCCGTATTTGTTAGAAGAGACATATTTGGCGATTAGAACGAAAGCTTTGATAAATGATGAAGATGTTTCTAACATACTGGAGGGACAATAGTATGAAAGTACTTGTTGTTGATGATTCGGATGTTCTAAGAAAAATAACAGTGTATAACCTCAGAAAATTGGGAATGGAGGTAGAGGAGGCTATTGATGGAATAGATGGGTTAGAAAAAATGCGTACTTGGCATCCAGATGTCGTTATACTGGATATAATGATGCCAAGAATGGATGGTTTTACAGTTCTTAAAGAAATGAAAAAGGATGAATCGATAAAGGACATACCTGTAATCGTTCTTACAGCAAAAGGTGGACAAAATGATGAACAAATAGCTCTTTCGCTTGGTGCAAAACAAGTTATGACAAAGCCGTTTAGCCCTACTCAGCTGATTGAGGAGGTTAAAAACGTTGTTGGAAAATGAATTAAATGAGACGTTTGGTAAAATTGTTCAGACTTGTAAAAAAATAGCTGAAAATTTTGATATAGAGCTTGGAGATATAAATGATTTTGAAACATTAAATACGAAGTTAAATGAACTTTCTGAGTATATAAGTAAATGGGTGTATGACCAACGATCGAATTACGATGCTTTGCAACAACTTATAGATGCACAGTTAGAAGAATTAACAGCCGCATATGAAGGTTTATCTGCGCTTTTTGAGATAAATAAGATCATATCTTCAGTTGACGAACCTTGGATGATTTTAAAAAGCGTTCTTAAGCTTCTAAAAAATGCGGTAAGTTATTCTTTTGGTATTATTAAATTAGAAATAAACAATAATATTTATACGGAATATTACGGTTTAGACCAGGAAAAGTGTGAAAATATAATTGGACTATTTGAGGAAAAATACCTGCAAAATGAGGAAACAGTCTTTGTTGATTATGAAAAGGATATCGGTGGTTATATACTTATTCCACTTGTTTCGGAACTTGGAAGATATGGTTACTTTGGACTTTCAAATATAGGTTCAAAACGTACATTTACAGCTGGTGACAAAAAAATTGCTGAAGCAGTTGCGCAACAGATATTAACCGCAGTCAGTCGATACATAATATTGCAGCGTGAAATAGAGAAGAAAAGATTGGAAGAACAGTTACAAATCGCAAGAAGTATCCAGCAAGGATTACTTCCAAGCAAATTTCCTGTTAGCGAGAATTTTGACATAGGCGCAAAAAGTGTTTCTGCAGTCCAAGTTGGTGGAGATTATTACGATGTGATTCAAGGGAATGATGGTTCGATTATTTGCTGTGTGGCTGATGTTTCTGGTAAAGGTTTACCTGCAGCACTTATAATGTCTTCTTTTAGAAGTATGTTTAGGATTTCTGGAAAGGTATCAAACGACTTGAGAATGTTAGCCTCTCAATTTGATGCAATGATATATTCTGATTTTGAAACAGGAAGGTTTATAACAGCTATTATATTTAAAGTTTTTCCAGATGGCTCTGTAGAAATAATTAATGCAGGGCACGATCCCTTATATATAATTAGAGATAACAAAATAATCAAAATAGAATCTACCGGGACACCTTTTGGAATACTTGGTGATGGAATATACGAAGTTAAAAAATTACAAGCACAAAAGGGTGATGTCTTTATAGCGTTTACTGATGGTGTTGTTGAAGCTAGGAACATTAAAAACGAAGAATTTGGCTTTGATAGATTGGATGAACTTGTTTTAAGAACAAGATATTTAAGAGCGACAGATATAGTTGATAAGATTATGAATGCTGTTTTTGAATTCTCGCAAGGTACTATGCAACATGATGATACAACTGTTCTTGTTTTAAAATTCGAATAAAAATTATTTTCTAAAAATATAAAAATAAGTCGGAGGTGCGTTTATGATTGAAGTAGGTGATCTTGAAAAAGGCATGTATATTAAATACGAAGGAGATATTTACAGGGTCGTTGATGTAAACAAACATTTTAGAGCCAGAGGTTCTGGATTGATTAGAACAAAACTCAAGAGTCTTTCAACAGGTTTAATTAGAGACGCGAACTTTGCAAGTGGAGAAAAAGTTGAAGAAGCCGAGCTTTCTTTTAGAAAAGCAGAATATCTTTACAACGATGGAGAAAACTACTATTTCATGGACTTGCAAACATACGAACAATACGCAATTCCAGAGAGTGAAGTTGATGAAGCAAAATACTATCTGATTGAAAACACACAAGTTGACCTTGTGATGCATGATGAGAAACCCATAGGAATCAATCTCCCAACAACAGTTGTACTTGAAGTTATCGAAACTGAACCCAATTTTAAGGGAGATACAGTTTCTGGTGGTGGAAAACCAGCTGTACTTCAAACAGGTTTGAAAATCTCTGTGCCTTTCTTTATTAATGTTGGTGATAAAATTAAGGTCGACACAAGAACAGGGGAGTACATCGAAAGAGCGTAATGAATCACAAAGAAAGAGGGGATAAAAATGGGAAACATAACAGTTGCCGATAACGTTATAGTTGAGATAGCATATAGAGCTCTCTGTTCTGTTTATAATGTACCTCTGGAAGATAAGGAATTTAAAAAGCAGAAAAAAAACATTACTGTTGAAAGAACACCTCAGGATAATGTTATAATAAACGTCAAATTAGAAGTTCCATATGGTGAGAATATTTTAGAATTTTCTAAAAGTGTTATGAAAGCTATATCTGAGAATGTTTCCCAAATGACAGATAAAATTGTGGAAGCGGTCAATGTTTCTGTTTTAAATGTATTTGAAAAAAGTGAAGAGAATAATTAAATTTTTAAATTAGAATTTTTCTCAAGACAGGAGTGAAAAAAATTTGGTATCAAAGAGAAGAGTACTACGGGAAATGGTAGTAAAATTGTTTTTTCAACGTGAATTTAGACATAACGAATTTGAAGAGATTTTTAGTGAGACTTTAAATAAAATACGCGATAATACTATTAAAGCAGATTTCAAGCGTTATGTTGAAGGTGTTTTTCATAATTTATCGACGATTGACAATATTATCTCTAATCATTTGATAAATTGGAGTTTCGATAGATTATCTTATTTGGAGAGAAATGTACTGAGAGTAGGTACTTACGAATTAATTTACGAAGAAAACATTCCGATTGAAGTAACAATAAACGAAATGATTGAAATAGCAAAAAAGTATGGTTCTGAAGAAAGTGGAAAGTTTGTTAACGGAATTTTGGATAGAATAGCAAAAGAACACGCTCCAAAAGAAAAGTTTAATCTTTAGTTTATATTCTTTCATTTTTTATTTTGTTGTTTGTTGTTTGTCTTTGCTGTATCTCAAGGGGTGGGGGGTTCTCTTGAATTATATTGAATTACTTGTCGTACTTTTGATTGCCGGAATAATATTTTCCGTTGCTATCGATAGTCTTACGCAAGTTTTGTTTCATTTTAAAAGTGTGCTAAAATACAACAGTGAAACAATTTCTACTTTTCATATTCTTAATTACATAAGATTTGATTATGTAAATCATGCTACAGAAAGCCCTAATTTAAGTGTTGGGACTGTCTTAGGTTCACAACAATTTTTACGCTTTAGCGAATTTATCGAAGGCGATAAAAAAATAGTTAGATACAGAGTTGTTGGACCAACGCAAGGAAAATTTGCCTTGTATAGAGAAGTTTATCAAAGTTATGGCAAATCAACAATTTTGCTTAATAGAAGAGATTTCACTTTAGAAAAAGCTATATCTTTTTCCTTAAGTCCTGATGGAAGATTTATACATATAAATAATGATTTATACGGATGTGTGAAAATTCCATCAAATCCTCCAAACGTAAGAATTAGCGGAATCATCGTAATTAAAGAAAAATAAAAGTTTAATCCAGAGAGGTAGAATTATTATGAAAGTAAATAAATTGAAGAATTTGCTCAGACCTAATCATACAAACGTAATGGGAATAATAAATGTTACGCCAGATTCTTTTTATGCTAACAGTAGAGTTAACGAGCTTGAATTGCTCAATAGAGTTGAGCAGATGATAAAGGATGGCGTGGAAATAATAGATATCGGTGGGGAAAGCACAAGACCGGGGGCCGATCCTGTTCCATTGGAAGAAGAAATTAAAAGGGTTGTACCCGCTGTAAAGATGATAAGAAAACACTTCGATATACCGATATCGGTTGATACATATAAAGCAGAAGTTGCGAAATTGTCACTTGAAGAGGGAGCAGATATAATAAACGATATTAGTGCTTTAAGAATGGATGAACGAATGATTAATATTGTATCTTATTACAAATGCCCCATAATTATAATGCACATGAAAGGCACACCAAAAACTATGCAACAAAATCCTCAGTATGATAATGTTGTAGGTGAAATTATTGATTTCTTTAAAGAAAGAATAGAATACTTGAAAAGTTGTGGGATTGAAGAAATAATTATAGATCCAGGTATCGGTTTTGGAAAAACATTGCAGCACAATCTTGAAATATTAAATAAAATCGACGAATTTCGAGTTCTAGGCCAACCGATATTAATTGGTGCAAGCAGAAAATCAATGATTGGAATGATTTTAGATAAACCACCTGAAGAAAGGCTTAATGGTACATTAGCGATAACAGCTTATTGCACATTACATAATGTTGAGATAGTTAGAGTCCACGATGTTAGAGAAAACGTTGAAGTGGTAAAAGTAATAGAAGCTATAAAAGGGGTTAAACAATGAGCAAAAAAATTTCTAAAAAAGAGTCTGAAATAAAATCGATTAGGTTAGATAAGTTCCTTTCGAATGCTCACATTGGAACGAGAAATGAAGTAAAAAAGATTATAAAAGAGGGCAGAGTAAGTGTTAACTTTGAAATTATAAGAAATCCCGATTTTCACGTAAAACTTGACGATATAATTGAATTAGATGGTAATAGAATAGAACCACATAAGAACGTTTATATAATATTTCATAAACCTTCCGGATTCGTTTCTACCACGTCCGATAGAGAACCAAGCGTGCTTAATTTAATTGACCATCCTTATCTAAATGAACTGCACATAGCCGGAAGACTTGATAAAGATGTTGAGGGCTTGCTTATCTTAACAAACGATGGTGAATTTACACACAATTTAATTTCACCAAAGAAACATATAGAAAAAGAATATTGGATATATACAAAAGAAAACGTTGAAGTTACGCAAAACATGGTTAAGATGGTCTCAGAAGGTATAGAACTAGAGAAAGGTACAAAAACTTTGCCAGGTAAGATAAGAAAAGTTTCTGAAAAAATAATTTCTCTAACTATTGTGGAAGGTAAATATCATCAGGTAAAGAAAATGTGTATATCTTTAGGCATTGAGTGGGAAAAAATCGTTCGTGTTAGAATTGGTAACTTGACACTTGAAGGTTTGGAAAAAGGTAAGTGGAAAGAACTCTCCAAAGAAGAGATTTCAAAATTTATATTTGGATAAATAATGAAACATAAAAAGAGTCAGGACTTTTAAAATCCTGACTCTTTTATTTTAAAAAGATAAAATTTTAATATTCAACATTTTCTAATTTTAAATATCTCTTTATTTCACCTTTTTCAAAGAACACTTCTATAGTATGCTTTTCAACTGAAGAATTACTTTCAAATGCAACAATCCAAGATGATTCAATGTATTCAATTATACCAAGTGCTGACAAATCAACGTTACCGGAATAATCAGTATATTGGATTAATCCACCGGTAGTTGTTGATAATTCACGAACATCATCAGGACTTGAAAAGTCTGAGGTATCTGGGAAATACCGCCAAGATGGTACAAGTACGCTATGGAGAGTAAAGTATCCTTTCAAAAGTGGCTTCAAATCATTTTTTGAATAGTGTGCATAGTCAGAATAATCATCTGGATAATGTGCAGGTGCATCTGTTATCAAAATCATGAATTTTTGAGCGTCTGATCTCCAAGTTAATTCTTTAGCTGCAACGTATATGGCGTCATATGGATTCTCCGGTCCATCTCCTCCACCACTTGCATATAATTTGTATTCAACATATTCTTTCGCATTTGCTGGTGTTGTAAGATTAAGATATGGTGGATCAAGTTCAGGTATAGTATCTGATGGAGGGTTCACATAGTCACCAAATGGAATAATTGCGATTTGAACGTCCATTCCACTTTCAGAGAGCGTATTTGCAAAGTCAATAATACTGTTTTTAAGACCATCTATAGCATTCTCCATACTTCCTGTCACATCTAATATGACTGCTATATCAATCTTTTTAGCTATGGAAGATTCTTTGTAAAGCATGAAACCTTGTTCTTTATTGTCTTCAAAAACTCTCAGATTGGCTGCTGAAATCTCTGAGATATCTGGTAAAGATATACGAAACTTAACATATTCAGGTACAGCTATTGGTAGCAATGAAGGATTTAAATCTATGCTACCGTATATTTCACCTTCAGAATAAGTTGCAATAGAAGGTTTTGTCGTGCCTATAGGATCCGGCGGTATTATACTTGGTGCTGTTGATATATTTGAGCAGCTGTATAAAAATATTATTAAAAGTACTGCAAGTAAAATACCATTTAAGATTTTCTTCATGTCAGCTCACCTCCTAAAATCCAATGCCTATGCCAGCCGTTACAGCATAGATGCCAAGTGTTTGGAAAGAAGTAGTTAAAGTTGTCATACCTTCGATGAAGAAAACTATTCCACTGCCAAATCTAAGCCCCACTTTTGCATGGAAAAGTTCGTAAGAATAGATTGCAAAATCCGTTTTGACGATATCAAAAATAATAATTGGTGCGGTTCCTGCATAGATTAAAGTTGTTCCTATCGGTATGCCAATGTACAGATATGGGTCTAGCTCTACAAACTGAATCTGTGTGAAATCAAGTTCTTGTACCTGTTCAAAAGTTGACAAAGGATAGTAAGCTTCCAACATTAGAGAGATTCCGGCTGAAAGTGTACCAACCCTTGCACCTATGTACGGTCTGTTCTTTCCACTCAGTTCCATACCACCTAACACTGATAGTTCAAAGCTCATTGCTAAAACAAATCCCAAGATCAAAAAACTAAGCACAAGTATCTTTTTCATATTTTCACCTCCAGTGTGACTCATAGATATATGTTTGACACTGTATGTAACTTCTTAGTTCATTTTTGTTTATGAATATTTAACTTCGTTTATTTCTTTTTTTTACATTAAGATATGTTAAGTAAAAAAAACAGGTTCCTGACAAAAGTCAGGAACCTGTTTTTGGGTATTTTGAATATTTATTCAATTTTAATTTCCAATGCAGGTTTCTCTTCCTTTTTCTTTGGCATTTCTAATGTAAGGACACCGTCGTTGTATTTTGCCGAAATGTTTTTAACATCTACGTAATCTGGTATGATGAATGCCCTTTCGAATTTTCCAAAGCTTCTTTCAACGATTCTGTAGTTTCTACCTTTTTCGTCTCTTTCTGTTTTCTTTTCACCAGATATCTTAAGAACTCCATCTTCTACTGTAACTTTTAATTCATCCTTTTTGACGCCTGGTAGTTCTAATTCTAAAACTACTTTATCTTCTGTTTCATATGCATCTACACGTGGATAGAACTCGAAGTCAGTTTTCAATGGTCTCATAAATTCGTTGAAAAGTCTGTCAACTTCTTTTTGTAATTCCATAAATGGTTCGAAGAAGTAATCCCTTCTTGCTAACATAATCCCACCTCCACAATCTTTTTGTTTTTTTTAATTTAAATTCTATTTATCAATATTCTTTGGTAGAGCTTCTGGTTTAATACTTTTTTCAATTTCCGATTATATTATACTTTTTTATCACTCAATTGTCAAGAGTGATAAAATTAAATTTGATTTTTGATTAGATAATTTTATGAAAAGTAATTCAAATAAATAAATTTTAATTTTACTAAAAATTTTATCAGTTGTAACTTAATAATGATAATAAGATGAAAACTGTTTTTGAACAAAAAAGCAGGTGCTATAATGAATAAGCACCTGCTTTTTTGTTTTGTTATTTAGCTTTTTACCCAGCTATTTCTTTTATTAATCTTTCGACTAGTAACATTCCAACTCTTTCTTGCGCTTCGAATGTTGATGCTCCAACGTGTGGTGTTGCAACAACATTTGGAAGGGAAAGAAGTTTTTGTCTAAGTTCGTCTGTTGGTGGCTCGACTTCGAATACGTCTAAACCCGCTGCGTAGATTTTCCCGCTTAAGAGAGCTTCGTAAAGTGCTGATTCGTCTACTATTCCTCCTCTAGCAGCGTTGATTATGATTACTCCATCTTTCATCTTTGAAATTGTGTCTTTGTTAATTAAGTTTTTTGTTTCTGGAGTAAGTGGTACGTGAATTGTTATGTAATCACTATTGGAAATTAATGTGTCGAGGTCAACAAGTTTTACGTTCATATCAGTTTCTTTTACGATAGGATCGTATGCTAATACATTCATATCAAAGGCGAGCAATCTTTTTGCAACTTCTCTTCCAATGTTTCCAAAACCAATTATACCAACTGTTCTTTTGTATAGCTCATGACCTTCAAGTTCTTTCTTTGTCCATTTACCGTTCTTCAAGTCTATTGTTCCCCTTGCGATATGTCTTGAACATGCAATCATCAACCCTATCGTGAGTTCTGCAACAGAAATACTGTTTGCACCTGGTGTGTTGATTACTTTTATTCCTTTGGCTTCAGCTACTTTGACATCAATGTTATCAAGACCTGTACCTGCTCTTCCTATTATTTTCAATTTTGTTCCAGCTTCGATTATATCCGCTGTAACTTTTGTGGCACTCCTTACAACAAGAATTTCGATTTCTGGCATAAGCTTTATAAGTTCTTCTTTTTCGTAGTGTTGAGATGTTAATTGAATATTAGGCAAAGACGCAAGTTTTTCTGTTGCTTGTTTGTCAAGAGGATCGTTTATATGTACTCTCATATTATTTCACCAACCCTTTGAAGAGAACTTCTTCAGCGGCTAGGACTCCTTTTCCTATCTCGACTTTGTAACCAAGTTCACTAAGTGCGAATTCCAAGGCTGTTATACCTGTGATTATGTCGAATGGTGTAACGTATCCAAGGTGTGAAATCCTGAATAATTCATCTTTCATTGGTTCTTGACCTGCGGCTATTGTAACGCCGTATTTGTCCCTCATCAATTTCGTAATTTTACTTGCTGGAATACCTTCTGGTGAATTAACAGCGGTAAGGACATTACCTGGTCTTTCGGAGAAGAATGTTAATCCAAGAGCTTTAACGGCTGCTCTTGTCGCTTCACCGTATAGAGCGTGCCTTGCCCAAACGTTTTCAATGCCTTCTTCTTTAAGCATTTTAACGGCTTTGTTAAGCATGTAGATTAAGTTTACTGCTGTTGTCCATGGATTGTCTGGTGAGCTCTTCTTGTATTTCCTCAAGTCGAAATAGTATCTGCTGTTTGTACATTTTTCTACCTTGGCATATGCTTTGTCGTTGATAGCTATGAAAGCCAATCCTGGAGGGAGCATCCAACCTTTTTGAGCGCCTGAGACAACTACGTCAACTCCCCATTCATCCATTTTCAATGGTTCAGCTAGCAATCCACTGACAGCGTCTGTTACTAATATAACATCTGTGCCTTTTGTTAACTTCGCGATATTTTCAAGGTCAATAACTGTACCTGTTGATGTTTCACTGTACGTTGTAAAGACAACTTTTGCATCTGGGTTTTCTTTCATTGCTTTTTCAATCATCTCTGGTGTTACTGCTTTACCCCATGGGAGTTTAATTTCCACTGGTACGATACCGTAAGCCTTTGCAATTTCAACCCATCTTTCACCGAATTTACCGGCACTAACGATGATAGCCTTTTCGCCAGGATTTACGAGGTTTACCATCGCGGTTTCAAGTGCACCGGTTCCAGATGCGGTTAATACATAAACAGGATACTGTGTTTGAAAAACATATTTTGTTAATTCAAGAGTCTCTTCCAATATTTTTACAAACTGTGGTGTTCTGTGATGAATTGTTTCTTTTGCACCTTCAAGGAGTATTTCGTGTGGTACCGGTGTTGGTCCTGGAGCAAGCAATAAGTTTTTCTTAACCATGTTTTAAACCTCCCCTTGTTGTAATATAGAAATGGCAATATCAAGTGTAATAGTACCAATTACCATTTACACTTATTTTTTATCAATTGTCAAACCTGTTTAACGGTGGAATTTAGTTTTTAATTATAACTTTATGAAGTTTTTTAAATTTAGCTTGTATTTTTTTCAATTATATTATTCAAAAAGCTTGAAAAATGAATATGTAATCACAAACATCAATCAATATTAGTGTTTGCAAAATTTTTCATGCAAAAAAATGCATAAATTTTATTGTAACTTTTTGAATAAAGCCTTATTTTCAAAATTTATTGAATGTTTTTTAAATTAGATAATATGGCATAAATTTGCTAACAACTTTATGGACAAACTCAAAAAAGCAAATCAAAAATTCTATAAAAAGCAGGGGAGTGGTTAAAGATGGATTTAGAAAGCAAACTTTCAGAAATAGGTAAAAACTTGAGATCCTCACTTATTAGGGAACTTTTAAAGTATGCTTCAGTACCAGGTTCTATATCTTTTGGCGGTGGAGTTCCCGATCCAGAAACGTTCCCAAGACACGAACTTGCTGAAATTGCCAAAGAAGTTATCGAAAAAGATTATAAATATACGTTACAATACAACACAACTGAAGGTGATGATGAACTTGCCAAACAAATGGTAAAACTCCTTGAAAAAGCGTATGGAATAACCGGAATTGAACGTGAAAATTTGCTTTTTACCACGGGTTCGCAACAAGCTCTTGACCTGATTGCAAGAATTTTCTTAGACAAAGATAGTATATGTATAGCCGAATTTCCTGTTTACCTTGGTGCTGCAAGTGCATTTAGAATTAATTTCCCAAAATTCGAAACTATACCTTTACAAGATGATGGTATGGATGTCGATTATCTCGAAAAGAAGTTGAAGGAGCTAGATGAAAAAGGGTTGGTAAACCAAGTGAAGTTTATTTACACAGTCCCTACCTTCCATAATCCCGCCGGCGTGACGATGAGCTTAGAGAAGAGGAAGAGATTAATAGAACTTGCGGAGAAATACGATATATTGATTCTAGAAGATGATCCTTATGGAATGCTTAGGTTTGAAGGTGAAAATTTGCCATCACTTTACAAATTGGCAGGTCCGGATAGAGTTGTTCTTTTAAACACATTTAGCAAAATTCTTACACCAGGTCTCAGATTGGGAATAATCATTGGACGTGCTGATATTGTTAGAAAAGCAACCTTGGCAAAGCAAGCTGCAGATCTTTGTAGTCCAAGTTTGAATCAAAGAATTGCCGCAAGGTATTTAGAAAGATACGATTTATTCGAGCAGTTAAAACCTGGTATTGAACTTTACAGAAAAAAGAAGAATACCATGATTAAAGCTCTCGAAGAGAATTTCTCAGATATCCCAGGTGCAAAATGGGTCAATCCACAAGGTGGATTGTTTGTGTGGATGACTCTTCCTGAAGGTTTCGATACTATGGATATGTTCGAAATAGCAAAAGAAAAGAAGATATACTACATACCCGGTCAAGCATTTACCGTTGATGATAGTGTATCCACTTCTATGAGGTTATCTTTCTGCTTACCACCTGAAGAAAAGATCATTGAAGGTGTGAAAAGACTCAAAGAGGTTGTTGTAGAATACGGGAAGAAAAAGGGGTTGATTTGATATGAAGATTCTCGTTATAAACCCAGGCGCCACAAGCACAAAAGTCGCTATTTTTGAGGACAAAAACAAATTAGTCCAAGAAAACCTTCAGCATTCCGTCGAAGAGCTTGAAAGATTCCCAACAGTAATGGACCAAAAAAAATTAAGAGAAGAAGCTATAATCAAGTTTTTAGAAAAGAATAATCTCAAGGTAGAAGATTTAGATGCTATCGCAGCGCGCGGAGGGATACTTCCACCAGTCGAGAGTGGGACTTACAGAGTAGACGAAAAAATGGTTGATTATCTTTTAAACAAAACAAAAGTCCAACATGCTTCGAATCTCGCAGCTGTTATAGGATACGAACTTGCAAAAAAATGCAAAAAAGAAATTCCAGTTTACATAACCGATCCAGTAAGTGTAGATGAGATGATTCCAGAGGCAAGGCTTTCCGGAATTAAAGATATTGAAAGAAAAAGCTTATCACATATTTCAAATATGAGGGCAGTTGGCATAAGGATTGCTGAAGAACTTGGAAAGAGATTCGATGAGTTGAACATGGTAATTGCACATCTCGGGAGTGGAATTTCCGTTGCACCATTTGAGAAAGGAAGAATGATAGATGTTAATAACGCAAACGATGAGGGACCATTTAGTGTAGAGAGAACCGGAGAATTGCCGGTTGGGGATATTGTAAAGCTTTGCTATTCTGGGAAACATACTAAAGAAGAAATAAAAAAGATGTTCATCGGACATGGTGGATTGGTTTCTTACCTTGGTACAAACGATTTGAGAGAAGCGTTTAAAATGGCTGAAACTGATAAAAAAGCGATGGAAGTTATCGAGGCTATGGCTTATCAAATTGCCCAAGAAGTTGGCGCGATGTGTGTAGCTTTGAAAGGTAAAGTAGATGCAATTGTTTTTACCGGTGGAATGGCTTACAGTGAAAAATTTATAAATATGATAAAAGATTACATCTACAAATTTGCCCCAATTTTCATTGTACCTGGTGAGATGGAAATGGAAGCTCTCGCTTATGGCGCCTTAAGAGTATTAACAGGTGAAGAGAAAGAAAAGGTATGGGGTGATGAAAAATGACAAAATTATTTGAATTGCTTGAAAAAGCAAAAAATAACGGTAAAAAAATCGTTGCGGTCGCGGCTGCGGATGATGATGTTGTTTTAAGAGCCGTAGAAATGGCAAGGAACGAGGGAATAGTTGATGGAATTCTTTTCGGGGATACTCAAAAGATAATAGCTGCTGCTGAAAAAGCTAGAGTCGATTTGAAAAATTACGAAATAATCGATTCTAAGAATCCCGCTGACGATGCAGTGAAGGCAGTTGTTGATAAGAGAGCACACTTTGTTATGAAAGGGAATATCAAAACAGGTGACTTAATGAAGGCTGTTTTGAAAGATGAATATAATCTTAAGACAGGTAGAACCATGTCACTTGTTAGTATATTCGAAACACCTCTTTACCATAAGTTGTTAATAGTAACGGATGCAGGTATGACAATTGCGCCAGATCTTGATCAAAAAGTTCACCTTATTGAAAATGCCGTCCTTGTTGCAAGAAAAGCTGTTGGTGTTGAAAAACCTAAAGTAGCTATATTGGGTGCTATAGAAGTTGTGAATCCAAAGATGGAGGCAACCGTTCATGCCGCATTACTTGCCAAAATGAACGATAGAGGCCAGATAAAGGGTTGCATTATCGATGGACCATTTGCTTTAGATAACGCTGTGTCTAAAGAAGCTGCCGAACATAAGGGAATTGTAAGTCCTGTGGCTGGAGATGCGGATATTCTTGTCATGCCTGATATAGAAGCTGGTAACATTTTCTACAAAGCAATGGTTTTTCTTGCCGGTTCAAAGGTTGCTTCTGCGATTATTGGTGCAAAATGCCCAGTTGCGTTAACGTCAAGGGCAGATAGCGATGAAACAAAATTGTTGTCTCTAGCACTTACATGTTTAATGACAGAATAAAAGGATAAATTAAAGGTGGTGAATAATGTGAAGATTTTGACTATAAATCCAGGTTCAACAAGTACGAAAGTTGCGATTTTTGAAGATGAAGAGATGATGGCTTCTAAAACTCTCAGACATTCTGCAGAAGAACTTGCACCATACGCAAAACTAACCGATCAATTTGAATTCAGAGCAACAATTGTTGAGAAATTTTTGAACGAAATTGGTGTTAAACCAACTGAGCTTTCAGCTGTTGTAGGGCGTGGAGGGCTTCTTGACCCAATACCCGGAGGTACCTATAAGGTGACAGAGGATATGCTTGAAATTCTTAGAGATGCAAAAAACGGTGAACATGCATCAAATCTTGGTGCATTAATTGCCTATGAATTTACTAAAAAATACGACATACCTTCTTTTATAGTTGATCCAGTGGTTGTGGATGAACTTGAACCTTTGGCAAGATATACTGGTCATCCGATGTTTAAGAGAAGATCTATTTTCCACGCTTTAAATCAGAAAGCAACCGCAAGGAATGCTGCTGCACAACTTGGAAAGAAGTACGAAGATGTAAATTTAATAGTTGTTCACATGGGCGGTGGAATTTCAATAGGTGCGCATAGAAAAGGGAAAGTTGTTAATGTGAACAACGCGCTTGATGGTGATGGGCCGTTTACACCTGAAAGAAGTGGTACTCTACCGTTAACTCAATTAATTGATTTATGCTTCAGTGGAAAGTACACTCTTGACCAAATGAAAAAGAAAATTAAAGGTGCTGGTGGAATGGTAGATTATTTAGGCACAAACGATGGTTTGACCGTGCAAAATATGATTAGAGAAGGAAACAAGGAAGCAGAGCTTGTTTACAAAGCGATGGCATATCAGATAGCCAAATGGATAGGAAAGATGGCGGCGGTATTAAAGGGAGATGTGGATGCTATAGTCCTTACAGGCGGTCTTGCATACGATAAAGACTATATGGTTAAATGGCTTACTGAATATGCTGGATTTATTGCACCGATTTTAGTCTTTCCTGGTGGAGATGAAGAGAAGGCTCTCGCATTGGGAGCACTTAGGGTTTTAAGGGGTCAAGAGGAAGCAAAGATATATTGGGAGAATAAATTGAATGTCTAAAAATTCAAAAATTAAGAATAAGGTGAAAAATATGGAAAATAAAATAGCAAAAAACTATGCTTTTATTGGACTTTTTGGAAGTGGAAAAACGGAAGTAGCTATAAACTGGGCATTGAAATTGAAGGATGAATACGAAAAAGTTGCGATAATCGATGGTGACATAATCTCTCCATATTTTAGAACAAGAGACGTAGCTGAAGATTTGGAAAAAATGGGATTAGTCACTGTGTATCCAAAAGGCGCTTTGAGAAATGCGGATTTACCCATAATAACTGGTGGAGCGATTGGTTACCTTGTTAATCAAGAGTATAAAACAGTTATCGATGTTGGTGGTGAAGAAAACGGTATAGTTGTCCTTGGTTATTTGAAGCCGTATCTTGGTAATGCAGAAATTAGTATGGTGGTTAACATAGCAAGGCCATTTTCATCAACCGTCGATGGAATTATAAAAGCTTACGAGCAGTTGAGAAGAGTAGCAAGAATAGAAGTTGATTATCTTATAAACAACGCAAATCTTTCATATGAAACAACCCCAGAGTTGATTAAAAAAGGAGAAGAAATAGTAAGTAAAGTGTCAGAGATAATAGAGGTGCCAGTGAAATTTACCGTTGTGCCTGAATTTTTAAACGTAGACGACTTAAAATATCCCATTTTCAAAATCAAAAGATTTATGAAAATGGAAAATTATTGATTCGATATTAATTCGGAATTATTTCATGAAGTTTTATAAAACTTGTTTGTTAGAAGGAGGAGATAAGATGCCAAAAGTAAAAGGTAAGATTGAGATTGACCAAGAAAGGTGTAAAGGTTGCGGACTTTGTATCAGCGTATGCCCTATGAAAGTTATTGATTTTTCTGAAGGTTTTAATTCAAAAGGTTACCATCCCGCTGAAGCCAAGTACGTTGATAAGTGTATTGCTTGTGGTTTTTGTTATAACATGTGTCCAGATACTTGTATAACTGTTTACAGAGAAGTAGAAAGCGCATAAATGGGGAGGGAAAATAGATGTCAGAAAGAGTGTTAGTAAAAGGTACTGAAGCGATAGGAGAAGCAGCTATCAGAGCTGGTTGTAGGTTGTTTTTTGGTTATCCAATCACACCGCAAAATGAATTACCAGAATATATGTCAAAAAGATTGCCTGAAGTTAATGGAACGTTCCTTCAATCTGAAAGTGAAGTTTCTGCCGTGAATATGGTTTACGGTGCTGCATGTACGGGCACAAGGATTATGACTTCTACGTCTTCTCCAGGTTTCAGTCTTATGCAAGAAGGTGTTTCTTACATGGCTTGTGCTGAATTACCGGCTGTTTTTGTTAATGTCGTTCGTGGTGGACCAGGTTTGGGTGACATACAACCATCGCAAGGTGATTATTGGCAGGCAACAAAAGGAGGCGGGCACGGAGATTACAAATTGATAGTACTTGCCCCTTCGACCGTCCAAGAGGCAGTAGATCTAACGGTTTTAGCTTTTGATTTAGCAGATAAGTACAGAAACCCCGTATTAATCATTGCAGATGGTGTTATTGGGCAGATGATGGAGCCAGTTACATTCCCAGAATTTAGAGATTTAAGTACATTACCTTCACATGAAGACTGGGCGTTAACTGGTGCAAATGGTAGAGAAAAACATATTGTTGTATCGTTTGACATAGATCCATACGTTCTTGAAAAGATGAATTTGAGATTGGTGGAAAAATACAAAGTTATTGAAAAAACAGAAAAAAGATGGGAAGAATATAAATTAGAAGATGCGGATATAGTTATAACTGCGTTTGGTACAGTCGCAAGAATTGCCAAGAGTGTTGTTGAACAAGCAAGAAAAGAAGGTATAAAAGTTGGCTTGTTCAGACCAATAACCTTATGGCCATTCCCATACGAAAGACTCGAAGAAATTGCAAAAGGCAAGAAGTTAGTATTCGATGTTGAGATGAATATGGGACAGATGCTTGAAGATGTAAAAATGGCAGTTAAAGACCATGCGCCAGTTGAATACTACGGAAGACTTGGCGGAGTTGTACCTACTCCAGAAGAAATACTTGAAGTTTTGAAATCGAAAATCGGGAGGTAATAAATATGGCATTCCAAGTTATATATAAGAAACCAGAGAGTCTCACTCAAAGGGAATTTACATACTGTCCAGGTTGTACACACGGAATTATCCATAGACTTGTCGCTGAAGTTATAGATGAACTTGGTATTAGAGAAAAAACGATAGCAGTTGCCCCTATTGGTTGTTCTGTTTTTGCTTACCAATTTTTTTACACTGACGCAACCGTTGCTGCACACGGTAGAGCTCCGGCAGTTGCAACTGGTATTAAACGTGCAAGACCAGATCTCTATGTATTCACATACCAAGGTGACGGTGATCTTGCTGCGATTGGTACAGCTGAAATTGTTCATGCCGCAAACAGAGGTGAAAAAATAACAACAATATTTGTTAACAACGCAATATATGGTATGACTGGTGGACAAATGGCCCCGACAACACTACTTGGTATGAAAACCACAACAACACCATATGGAAGAGATGCATCAAACGATGGTTATCCTCTACACGTAGCAGAAATTATAAAAGAGGCAAGAGGAGTTGCATTCTTGGCAAGAACAAAGGTAAATACACCGCAAGATGTTCAAAAGACAAAGAAAGCTATAAAGAAGGCATTTTTAGCGCAAGTTAATGGTATTGGTTTTGGTATGGTTGAGGTCCTCTCAACATGTCCAACAAACTGGGGTGTTGATCCTATATCTGCTTTAAAATGGCTTGAAGAACATATGGTTCCAGAATATCCTCTTGGAACATTTGTAGATAAAGTAGGTGATGAGAAATGACAACAAGAATGATATTTGCTGGATTTGGTGGTCAAGGTGTAATGTTGATGGGACAAATAATCTCTCTTGCAAGTATGATTGAGGGTAAAAATGTTACATGGATGCCTTCTTATGGTCCGGAAATGAGGGGAGGTACAGCAAATTGTACAGTAGTGGTAAGTGACGAACCAGTCGCGTCACCAGTTACAGACAAGGCAGAAGTTGTTGTAGCTATGAATATCCCCTCTTTATTGAAGTTTGAACCATATGTTGTGGAAAATGGCTATCTTTTCCTTAATCAATCAGTTATCGATAGAGAATCAAAGAGAAATGATATCAACGTGTTAAAGATACCTTGTAACGAAATTGCTGATGAGATTGGTAATTTAAAAGTTGCCAACATGGTTATGCTTGGTGCCGTTGTTGGAGCGACAAATGTTGTTAGTACTGAAAGTATTTTCAAAGCCATTGAGAAAAAGTTAAGTGGCGGAAAAACAGCGCTTATAGAAGTTAACAAACAAGCAATTATGAGAGGATATGAGTTAGCAAAGAAATAATTTCTTATGCTCTCAAAAAGGCGGATCAGATAAATTTTTGCATTATGCTGGGGCTAAAAAGTCCCAGCTTTTTTCTAATTTGAACAAATATGAGGTTCCTTTACTCTAAAATATCAGAGTATGATATAATAAAACATATAAATTTGGTAATACCATATAAGTTTTTCGTACATCAAATCAATCATCGAAAACTGGAGGTGTTTTTTGTGAGAAAAGTTATATATTTTTTGGTTTTGGTCCTTTTTTCTTCATTAGTTTTTTCCGAGTTTTATTTGAATGTTAGTACTGTTAAGATCGGTCAAGATAACTATATGGTTTATGAGTTTGGTCCAGAATTCACAGTTGGTCCATTAACACTTGGTGTTACATTGACAACTTACGCAACAGATCTAACAACTGGAAAGTTCTTCTTTGGTGCGCCAGGGATTTCAAGTAGTACAAATATTATTGATGGACTTAATATCACAGCGCTTGGATTAGACCTTGGGACATTTTGGTTTAGGTATGGAAATATGAAACCCATTACATACGGAATGGGCTTTGTTTTCAGTGGTTACTATCTGCCAAGTGTTAGAACGTTAGACGCGGGTATAAGAATTGAATCTTTGAAATTAAGTGCCCATATACCATATGAGATTAAACAACTAACTAATTTCACATTTGGACAATCAGATACGCTTTACACGGCTAATGCATCTATGAAACTTGCACTTTTTGATCTTTCAGTTTTTGGTGGTATGGAGACAGTTGAAAGCAACGCTACGCCAGTTCAATATATAGCAGGCGGTGCTTTGACGCTTCCTATGCTTGGTTTTTCTGTGGGTGTAGAAGCAGATACACAAATTTGGAAAGACGGAACAACAAGTTACGGTGCGTTTGGTGGAATATTTGGCGATTTTGGTATTTTCCAACTTGTTGCAGGTCCTTATTACGCTTCCAACGGCTTTGCACCATGGCTTTTGGGAAGAAGATATCCAGCTTTAAGGGGCTCAGATAGTTTTGGACCTGAAAATTATCAACAACAAATTGGATATATAGCTAAAGCTGGTCTAATTCTTGAACAATACGGGAAAGTTTTGGTTGGATTAAAGGGCGATTTTGAAGGTAAAATGACGTTTAGTGGAGAAGGAGTTGTTAATATTCCTCCATTGGGAGGCACAAACGGACTTGTACTTTACGGCTATTTATACGATGATACACCTTTCGAGAACGGTAATTTATTCGATAGTAATACTGATGCACACCTTACGTTAGCATACCCAGTCTTTAGTAATTTATACGCAGGTATAAAATACATTTGGAATGGCAGTGAATTTGTCCAAACCGCATTTGTTGGTGGAAGTGTTAATTTTTAATTTTGATTGTTCTATATACATGAGATATATTAAATATCTTGAAAATGAGGCCAACCTATGTTATAATAAATATAGAAGATGACCTTTAGTGGATGCTGTTAACTAGTAGTGATGATGGAAGCTAAAGCTATAATCATCTCATTTTCGTTCTCATATAACTTGCATAGGTTCCTTACTACGCAAAAACCATTTACATAGTACCGTATGTTGCTAAATTTCTTGAAGCTCTTTTTCGCTTTCACAAACACCTTAAATAACGAAAATTTCGATTCACATTCGTTGTTTTTACCTAGTCTTACTTCTCTGTGCTCAACATTATCAAAATTTAATTTTACTGCTATCTCGTACGCTTTTAGTCCATCAGTTATTAACTCTATTTGGACTTCATCACCATGAACTTTAAATACATTCTCAAACTCAAAAAGCGAAATAACAGAAGATAACTTGATAATCCATTTGTAAATAGCAACATGAGAGACATTGATATTCAAGCAAGCTTTAATAGCACGAAGAGAAAGGTTGTATTTGAAGTACAAGATGAAAGCTTTGAGAATGATATAGATAGGGAAACGAAAGAATTTGAAGGGATGAAAGTTGAAAGGTACAGGCTGAGGAAGAGAAAGCGGAACAGAAGTTTTGAAGTTGCACTTTCTGCATCTGAAACGAACGAAATAACGGCGGATTTTGTAAATTTCCATGACATGGTTACAATGAACACAACGAGGGTAAGGGAAAGAGAAAAGTTTGTGTTTTTTGGTGAAAGAAAGTTTAAAGTAACGTTTGCAGTCTTTGCAAAAGAAGATTTGGTTTTTGAATTTATCATGACCGTTTTTGATGAAGTTAGAAGAGCCACAATGAGGGCATTTGAGTTGGATATTAGTCATGTCGGGATACCTCCTTATTGAGAGTATATTGGGGGGTGTCCCCTCTTTAAGAAGATAATATGATTTTTGAAATTTATCAATACCTTTGGTTAACAAAATCCTTTAGTGAGCGGGTGTAGCTCAGTTGGTAGAGCATCAGCTTCCCAAGCTGAGGGTCGCGGGTTCGAAGCCCGTCGCCCGCTCCAGATTTTCTTAACTTTTCTACACCTACTAATACGTACTTAAGTGGGCTGAAAGAGTAGGTAAAATATGTAAGAATAGACCCAAAAGGGTCTATTTTATTATATAAAAAGAAGATAACAGAAGAAACAAAAAAGCCGTGGGGAGATTGGAGGTAAAAAAGTATGCCAAATGGTAAGAGTGGTAAAAAAAGTGCGAAAAGAGAAAACAGTATAAAAGTTAAAGCCACGTTTGAACAGTTTGATGAAGCTTTGACATTTGATGATGTTTTGTTAGTCCCTCAGTACAGTGAAGTCTTACCTTCAGATACCGATGTCTCAACAAGACTGACGCGCCAAATAAAATTGAACATTCCTCTTGTTAGTGCTGCAATGGATACGGTTACTGAAAGTGAATTGGCAAAAGCTTTAGCCCGTGAAGGTGGTATAGGCATAATTCATAAAAACCTTTCTATCAAAGAACAAGCTCACCAGGTCGAGATTGTCAAAAGAACCGAAAATGGTGTTATAGAAAATCCTGTTGTGATTCATCCAAACGATACTATATTTAATGCGCTTAAACTAATGGCAGAATACAAAATCGGTGGTTTTCCTGTCGTGGATGATGAAGGTTATTTAGTTGGTTTGTTAACTAATAGAGATGTTAGATTTGAAAGTGATGTTTCAAAAAAAGTTAAAGAACTTATGACTCCTAGAGAAAAGCTTGTTGTAGCGTTACCTGGTATATCTTTAGAAAAAGCTAAGCAAATACTTCACGAACACAGAATAGAGAAGCTACCAATAGTTGATGACAAAAACAAATTGATAGGTCTTATAACAATCAAAGACGTTTTAAGTGTTATAGAGCATCCAAATGCGGCTCGCGATTCGAAAGGAAGGTTAATTGTTGGTGCTGCTGTTGGAACATCAAAAGACACGTTCGAAAGAGTTGAAGCACTTGTTAAAGCTGGTGTTGATGTTATAGTCGTTGACACAGCTCATGGACATTCAAAAAAGGTTATTGAAACGGTGAAAAAGATAAAAAAAATGTATCCAGATTTACCAGTAATCGCTGGAAACGTTGCTACCTCTGAAGCGGTTGAAGAACTTATTAAAGCTGGTGCTGATGCTGTCAAAGTTGGTATTGGACCTGGTTCGATATGTACAACAAGGATTGTTGCTGGAATCGGTGTTCCTCAATTAAGCGCGATATTACAATGCGCTTATGTAGCTAAGAAATACGATATTCCAATTATTGCGGATGGTGGAATAAGATACTCTGGAGATATCGTTAAAGCTCTTGCAGCAGGAGCAGAGACCGTTATGCTTGGTAGCATATTTGCTGGTACAGAGGAGTCACCAGGCGAAACTATACTTTATCAGGGTAGAAAATATAAAGTTTACAGAGGTATGGGCTCAATAGGAGCTATGAAATCTGGAAGTGCGGATAGGTATTTCCAATCTGATAACCAAAAATTCGTTCCAGAAGGTGTTGAGGGGATGGTTCCTTACAAAGGAGCGGTTAAAGATGTTGTTTATCAACTTATCGGAGGATTGAGATCAGGAATGGGATATGTTGGAGCAAAAAATATAGATGAATTGCAAAAGAAAGCTAAATTTATTAAGATAACTAATGCTTCGGTAAAAGAAAGTCACCCCCATGATATTATAATAACCAAAGAACCACCAAACTATTGGTCAGGTAATCAATAATTAGTAATTTCTCAAAATTCATCGAAAAAATCAGCGGTTTTCAAACCGCTGATTTTTTGTTAACTCCACCTATTTTTGTTGGATGAAACTATCAATTTCAATCCAATTTCGATAAGCCCGGCAGCTATTATTGCAATTACAAATTCCCAAAATCCCATTTTTATATATCCTAACGCTTGAACAACGATTAAACCACCTAAGATAGATAAACCCAACCCATTTGGAAAGCTCTTTATCATGCTTATTACTCCTCCAACGAAAGCTACACTTCCAAGTACAAGCCAAACAGGTGATGTAACAGAAAGGACAATACTTAATAAAATAAATATACCAGCAGACAACAATATGATACCCCAAAACATTTCAAGCACCTCCTTGATTATATTTTATCGCGTTTTATTATAGTATTTCCAATAAGATTTTCACATTCGAAAATCGTAGCATATATTTCACCATTGTTAGAAATTGTTTCGCAATCAATTTCTTCAGCAATTATTTTACCATTGTTATTTACACTTTCATTGGAAAGTTCTTCAACTTCGATTAATCCATGATTTGTTAAAACCTCGCAGTCAAATACTTCACATTTTACATTGCCTTTGTTAATGAAGCTTTCCGAAGATATCTTTTTTACGTTTATTGTCCCATTGTTTTTTGCTAATTCAACCTGAATTTTATTTGAAATTACATCTCCGTTATTTTCCAAGGATTCAGTGTATATTTTTTTAGATTTTACTTTAGCTTTTTCTGAGATAATCATATTCTCACAATTTATTTTCTCGGAAATGAGCTCTCCATTTACTATAAGTTCTTCACAATCAATAATACCAACTTGGGCTTCTCCATCGATTACTATTTTTTCATTTTTTAAATACTCTTCTTTTCTTTTTCCAGATATAATAAGTACATCCATTCCAAATCCATTAACAGAAATTTTATCTTTTACTATTTTGTCTAAAAACGGGATATTAAAGTCAACAATATTTTTTTTACCACCGATGTTAGCAATCCCTTCTTCCTTTGTGAGTACCAGATTTACATTTCCATCAACTCTTCCACCATTCCATACGATTTTCGAACGTACAGCGTTAATGTTACCATGGACTATACCAGAAATTTCAACTGTACTGTTAACAACCGAGACATTACCATAGACTTCACCATAAATCTTAACATTTGCGTTTGTGGCTGATATATCATTCTTAAGTACAGAATTCTTATCAACTATATATTCTTCACTTACAACACTTGTAGTTGCATTTTCATTACTTTCGAAGATAACATCTATTAATTTTTCAGCATCTTCTGGCGTAATTTCACCGTTTTCAACAGCCATCAGTATTTTTCTCAGTTCCATTTTATCTCACCACCTTTTGCCATTTATAAAACATTCATTCCTCGATTTTTATTCCAGCCATGAATGGTTTTACAACGAGGTATTTTACAGTATTGAGTATTCCATTTATAAAGAAATTGCTAATTTCACTAACATTTCCAACAACTTTTGGTTTCTCTCCTTTGTAATTACAACCTACTAATTGGAGGTTTCCATTTATCTTTCCACCGTGCCAAGTTATTGAACTTCCAACAATTTCAACGTTACCATTTACTTCTCCAGAAAATACAAGTTCACCAAAGACTATTTCTAAATCTCCATTAATTTTTCCAGAAATAATGGCTTTTCCATTAACAATTTCAATATCTCCGCTAAACTCATCTCCTTCACTCAAAACAAATTCACGACCTATAATACTTTTCTTTTTTTTACTTTTTTCCGTATTCTTAGAAGATTTCAAAGTCAGTATCAATTTTTCAGCATCTTCCACTGATATCTCTTTTCTTGCAAGTGCTTCGAGAACAGCTCTAACATCATTTGGGAGTTCACCCATAATATTACCTCCATTTACCTCCATTTATTGATTTACTTTTCTCCCTTTTTCTTTAGTAATGATATCGCTTCTTCAACCGTTATTTTCTTTTCTTTAAGCAGTTTAAACACCTCTTCTTGGTCAACTTGCTCATCATCTGTTAATTCTTCAATAGGAGTTAACCCCATTTTTTCAAGTACCTTGTCTAATCTACCTCTCAGTGCAAAGTATCCAATTCCCGTAAGTCGTTCGAGTTCTTTTAAATTTCCCTTCGTTCTTAAAAACATTACTATAAATCTTGTGTCTTCTTCATCTAAAAAACAAAACTCTGGTACTTCAAAATATCCACTCACTGTTATCGAATCTTCCTCACATTTTAGCTGCGTTACTTTCATAGGCTTACCGCAAACTGGACAGCGTGGTAACATCTTTGGCATATTATCACCCCCATCTTTTTCAAAAATATTGTATCATATTCCAAAAAACTTGTCAAATAAAACAAAAATATAAAAATGCTTTCCGTGTTTCAAAAAATATGCTGTTTATATCATAGAACATGAGGTAAAGTAAAATTGGTATTTGAAAATCTCTATAAATATGGTATAATTTAAAAGCAATTAACTAAAAATATTTGATTAGTAGCATTTCATTCTTATAACAATTAATAATTATAATCTCTTTAAATCTTAATTTCATGGGGGGATTTGTATGGCAAAGGAGAAGTTCAACCTTCAAGATAGGTTTTTGAATATTCTTAGGACCAAAAAAATTGAAGTAAAGGTTTATCTTGTCAATGGTTTTCAAACAAAGGGGATAGTAAGGTCGTTTGATAATTTTACAGTTCTTATTGAGAGTGGTAAACAGCAAACGCTTATTTACAAGCATGCTATAAGCACTATCCTTCCTGCGGAGTATATTATGCTTATGAAGACGGAGGAAGAACAACAAGAACAACAAGAAGCTGAACAAGAATAATTTTGGTTTTTGATGGATTAAGTGAAGGAGATGGAAAAATTCGGAAAAAAGGCAATATTATTAGGTGTTGAGAGTACATACAATAAGGATTCTTTTGATTCTTTAGATGAACTTGAGACGCTTTGTAAAACTTTAGAAATAGAAGTTGTTGATAAAGTTATTCAAAGAAGAGTAAAGCCTGATTCCGTTACATACGTTGGTAGTGGTAAATTACATAAAATAAAAGATTATTGTTTAGCTAATAGTATAGACTTGATTGTAATCGATGATGAAATTACGCCTATACAATTGAGAAATATTGAAGAAATAACAGGTTTAAAGGTTGTGGATAGAACACAGATTATACTCGAAATATTTTCTAAACACGCTTCAACACACGAAGGAAAACTTCAAGTGGAAATGGCAAAACTTATTTACGATCTGCCAAGATTGAGGGGTAAAGGCTTAGAACTTTCAAATCCAGGTGGAGGTATAGGCACAAGAGGACCTGGAGAAACAATCCTCGAACTCGATAGAAGAAGGATTAAAGATAGAATAAGTCAATTAAAAAAAGAACTTGAAAAAATCAGAAAAAACAGACATACAGTAAGAAAATCAAGACTGGAAAGCGGATATTATATTTTTTCTGTCGTTGGATATACAAATGCTGGTAAAAGCACTTTATTAAGTGCACTTTCTAAAGAAGAAGATATAATTATTTCAGATAAAATGTTTTCAACGCTTAATCCTACCGTTAGAAGAATTAAATTACCTGACGGTAGATTTGTTTTGTTAAGTGACACGGTTGGATTTATAAGGAAGTTACCTCACACCTTAGTTGAGGCGTTTCATTCAACTTTAGAAGAAATTCTTTACTCAGATGTAATTATCATACTTGTAGATGTTAGCGATACCAATTATAAGAAGAAACTCTCTGCTTCTTTTAGTGTGCTTGAGGAAATAAAAGCGAATGATAAACCTTATTTCATTGTTTTTAATAAGATAGACCTTGTACCAGAGGACTATTTAGATATGATAAGGTATGAGTATCCAAATTCTGTCTTTATATCGGCTAAATCCAAGTTGGGATTTGAAGTTTTATACAAAAAAATAAGAGAATATATTGATATTTTTGATATAAGAAAGAGGATTCATATAAAAGCTGAACAACTCAGTGTTATACTCAAATACGCTGATTTTATAGAGTGGAATGTAGTTGAATATCTGAACGATGGATATATATTGGATATAAAAGGACCAGAAAACATAGTTGAAAAAATTTCAAAGCAACTTAAAGACGATAAACAAATGTTTTAAGGGAGTGTGAATATACAGTGTTAAGTAGAAAGTATGCTTTTTTGACTTCTATTTTTCTTTCTTTTATTTATTCTGTTTTTTTGTTTGCTCTTTATATGGTACCTGTTGATAACAGTTATATAACTGCTACTTTTATGGAATTTAGATCAACTGGTAATATTCCACATTTCCATTCAGGTATCGATTTTAGTACGTTTTTGAAAGAAGGTATACCAGTTAAAGCTGTCGAAGATGGATACTTAGTACGTCTTGAGATAGATGAAGGGGGCATTTATGGAAAGACTTTAGTTCTCCAACACGCTGATGGTTACAGAACTTTGTATGCTCACCTTTCAAAATTTTCTGAAAAGCTTGATAAATTGGTTTCAATGATGAATGAAGAATTTGGAAATCAAAGGGTTGTTGTAGAAATTTATTCTGATGAGTATAAATTTCAAAGAGGTGAAGTGATAGGATACTCTGGTAGTACAGGAGAAGCAACAAAACCGCATGCACACTTTGAAGTTAGAAGCAGCGACGAGAAGTTCTTTTACGATCCTCTAAAATTTATCGATAAAAACCTCTTGAGACCAGTAAGCATGAATATTCTCTTAAAGAGTGTAAGAATTGAAGGTAAAGAGTATCCATTCGTAGAAAATGGAGTTTACTATTTTAGTGAACGATATCCAAAAATTTCCATTGAAGCGTACACAGAATTAGCAAAAAATTTACTTGGAGTTAAAGAAATAAAAGTGTACTTTTCAGAAAATTTGGTGTATCATATAATACTTGACGAGGTTCCAGAAGAATATTGGAATAAGCCTTACGAAGTTTACGATGAAGAAGGAACAATCATGACTGGACTTATTTACCGTGGTTTTTATAAACTTTACAATAATAAAAATGTTTCATTTGTTAAAGAAAATAAAATCGAAAGTCAAACTGGAAATTTGTACAACGTAAGGATTGAAATTACTGATGAATTCGGAAATAACGGAGTTTTTAGATTTACTCTTCAAAGAAGATAAAAAACTCTAATTTTTTTATTTTTGAAGGTGATTGCCATGTTATTTTTCAAAAAAAGAGAAAAAACTGAAGCAGAACTTGAAAAGAATCCATTTTACAAAGACAAAAACGCACTTGTTGTTTATATTAAGTGCAATAAATGTGGTGAAGTTTTTAGAAGTCATCTGAGAATAGGATACGATTTTATAATAAATTACGATGATAGGTCATCGCCTTTTATGATTGAAAAAGTTTATGTTGGCTCGAAATGTCCTAATAAGATTGAGTTACACGCAAAATTCACTGGTTCGTATAAACCAGTGAGTATCGATATAGATGGTGGTAAGTTTATCTCAAAAGAAACCTACGAAAGGGAGGCAGAGAGATGAGAAGACTTTTTACAAGTGAAAGTGTCACAGAAGGACACCCAGATAAGATGGCAGATCAAATTAGTGATGCCATCTTAGACGCGATTATTGAGCAAGATCCGAAAGCTCGTGTAGCTGTTGAAACACTTCTTACAACAGGTGTTGCCATTGTTGCGGGAGAAGTTACAACAAAAGCTTACGTTGATGTGCAGGACATTGTTAGAAAAACTGTGCTTGACATCGGTTATACAAGAGCAAAGTATGGTTTTGACGGTGAAACATGTGCAGTTCTTTCATCCATTCACAGTCAGTCACCTGACATAGCTCTTGGTGTTAACGAAGCTGCAGAGTTTAAGCAGGGCGATAAAGCAGAAGATGAGATTGAAAAAGTTGGAGCTGGTGACCAAGGAATGATGTTTGGTTACGCTACTAACGAAACAGAAGAGCTTATGCCTCTTCCAATTATGCTTGCTCACAAGCTTGCTATGAAGCTCGCCGAGGTAAGAAAAAATGGAACAGTTCCTTTCTTAAGACCAGATGGAAAAACACAAGTCACGATTGAATATGATGAAAACGAAAAACCAGTAAGAGTTGATACAGTACTTATATCCACTCAACACGAACCAGATGTAACTATTCCTGAGATAAGAGAAGCGCTTGTAAAGTATGTTATAAATCCAATTATTCCAGAGAATCTTAGAGATGACAATATGAAAATCTTGGTCAATCCAACCGGTAGATTCGTTCTTGGTGGACCATCTGCTGATACTGGATTAACTGGAAGAAAGATAATCGTTGATACATATGGTGGGGCTATACCACATGGTGGAGGAGCATTCAGCGGAAAAGATCCGACAAAAGTTGACAGATCAGCTCATTATTTCGCAAGATACGTTGCGAAGAACGTTGTTGCGGCAGGTCTTGCGGATAAATTCATGATCCAAGTAGCTTACGCAATTGGTGTTGCAAGACCAGTATCTATAATGATTAATACATTTGGAACGGCAAAAGTAGACGAAGAAAAATTGAGAAAAGTTGTTGAAGAAATTTTCGATTTCAGACCAGGTGCGATAATTAAAAAACTCGATCTTCTTAGACCAATTTACAGAAAGACAGCTGCTTACGGACATTTTGGAAGAAATGACCCAGACTTTACCTGGGAAAGAACGGACATGGTTAGAGAGTTAAAAGCTGCTTTCAACCTTTAATAAATGAGAAAATGGGAGGAATGATGTATGCCAAATAAAATGTCTGCTGAAAAAAGGGTAAGGGTTTCTGAAAAAAGAAGAGTGCTCAATAAAGCTTACAAGACAAGTATGAAAAACAAAATCAAAGCTGTTCTCGCAGCTATAGCACAGAAAAAATCCGCCGAAGAAATAATGGAATTATTTAGAAAAGCTCAAAGCGCAATTGATAAAGCCGCAAAAAGTGGGGCAATTCATAAAAATCAAGCTAGCAGGAGGAAATCAAGACTGGCAGTCAAGGTAAAAGCTTACTTGGGTGCTGAAAAGCAAGGGGTGTAATTAATGTCATTCTACTATGTAATGGAACTTGAAGTTAACGAGCAAAGGGCAGATTTTGCTTTAAAAAATACAGAACTCGTAGAATTTGTAAAATCAAGAAAATGCAATTTATCTTATTCGAAAGGGATACTAACTATAAGATTTCCTGACAACGAAGATTTGGATGAAGAAGTTATGGTTGAAGTTTTGAAAACTCTCAGAACCCCAGTTAATGCTAAAGAATACGTTTACGAAAACGGAAGTAAAATGGAGATTTTTTCTGGAAAACTTGATCCTCAACATCCACTTGGCCAAGCAAAAGAAGAGATCCAGGAAAGAACAATAGAGAGCATTGAGGAAGAAGAGGAATTAAAGACATCTTATGAAGAACTATTAGATGACATTGAAGAAGAAGTGGACGAAGAGTGATTTTGAGGAATGATTTCTAAGTAAATAAGTGATACAATAATAAGGATCCCCTTTTCATTGGGGATCCTTATATTTTTAACATTCAATTTCTGCTTCATGAAAATAAAAACTCCATCCCCTTAGATAGGAGGATGGAGTTTTTGAATAGTTTCAAGTATTATAATTTAAACTTCTTCACATAATTGTTTAATTCGCTAACGGCTGTTGATAGTTCATCTGAATAGGTCTTAACTTCGTTGATTTGATCAGCTTGAGAAGCTATCTGAGCGGCCATTTCTTCGATATCTCTCTCAACTTCTTGGACATTCTTTGTCACTCTATCCATAGCTGCACTGACTTCCTCTGTTGCACCGCTTTGTTCTTCTGCCGTTGCTGCTAAGTCTGTTGTCATCTTCGATACTTCTTCTATTTTTGTAATTAACATGCTCAAACTTTCACCAGCTTCTCGCACTGTAGAAACGTATCCATCAACTTTCTGACTAACTCCTGTTGTGACTTTTTCAACTTTCTTGGCTTGTTCACCAATTTTACTTAATATTTCCGCTATCTTCTTTGTTGCTTGTCTACTTTCTTCTGCAAGTTTTCTTATTTCGTCTGCCACTACTGCAAACCCTCTTCCCGCTTCACCGGCTCTTGCAGCTTCTATTGCAGCATTCAACGCTAGAAGGTTTGTCTGTTCTGCGATACTAGATATTGTATCCACTATCTCACCTATTTGATTTGAGAATTTGGTTAATTCTACTATCGCTGTCAGTGATTCACCCATTCCTGTTCTAATCTCTCCAACTGAATTTTCTACTTCTTGCATTCTTTCGGAAACTAAACTCACGTTTTCGCGCATAAGTTCTGCACTTTGCGAGAGTTTTTCAGAATACCTTGCTATATTCTGTGCACCAGCTGCTATTTCTTCCATACCGCTATTTGCTTCTTCTGTCGCAGCTGCTATATCTTGTACTTCAAGTGTAGTTTTTTGAACTGTTTCCTTAGATGTTTGTGCTGCTTGAGCGGAATTCTGTGCCAAATCATCAAGCATAAATGATACTGAAGAAACTTGTACGCTTAACTTTATAACTTCGCCTACTGTTTGTTTGAAACTTTCTATAAGTAATTTAAACGCATGACCTAATTTTGCGATTTCATCTTTACCAAGCTTGGCCTCGTCAACAGTTGCTGTTAGGTCATTTTCAGCAACTTTTTGAGCGATTTCAACGACGTGATTTATACGTTTAGTTATTGTGTCTGTAAGGAATATAGCAATTAAAGCTGCGCCAAGTGCGATTATTATACCAGCGAAAACACCAGACATAATTATTTCATAAGCTGCCTCTGTAATTTCCGAAAATGGAATTATACCTATAGCGGTTAAATTGTAATTTCCAATTCTTTCAAATGCTGCGAATTGTTTCCCATTAAATGTGTACACTATTGTACCTTTTGTTTTGGATGTGATTTCTTGAGCAAGTATCTTTGTTCCTTCTTCTTCTGATAAATCGAGCTTTCCAACAAATTCAGCTTTTGGGTGTGCCACTGTTAAAGTACCATAAACTAGAGTAACGTATCCTGTTTTACCAATTTTTATTTTACTTACCATTTTTTGCAATTCGTCAATTGGATAAAATCCAACGAGCGCCCCGATAACATTTTCACCGAAATCATAAACAGCAGCAGCAACCATAATATAATTTTTTCCATTGTACTCGTATGGCATATAAATTTCTGTCTTTTTCTTTCCTGATAATACTTTTTCAATTATTTCCGATGGTAGTTTCACATTTGCCAAACCATCCTTTGATACAACTCTCATATCTGGAAGAACTACAAAGACATCGTGGTAACCTTTCTGGTTTAGTGCACTGTAAGCATTCCGTACTCCCCAACCAAGCTGACTGAGCCCAAGTTCATCACTCACGTTTGTCATGTAAGGTGATATTGCACCACTAAACGAGTAATCTGCGAGTGGTTTGATTATATCGTTTAAATAATGTACCTCTATATCTTTTTTCACAGATGATAGAACCAAAGACTGAATTTGTTCAGCTGCATCTCTAACAACAGAGGTTGAGACTAAAACAGAAACAAGCACACTTACAAAAGATGATAAGATACCTACAAGTACCAAAGATAATATAAGCTTTGTCCGTAAACTCATGAAAGCACCTCCCTAACTATTGTATTTTTTACACGCTCAAAATCATCACCAAAAAATCTGTCATTACCTGGTTTTACATCAATTAAACCATAAAATTTTTCGATTTGTTCAGAACTTTTCAAAGGACGTCTGTAGTATAATGCGGTGCTTCCAAGCATAGCTTCTATTGATATTAAGCTTACTAAATTTTCGTATACTCTCCTCAATTTTCTTACAGCGTTTGCCCCCATACTCACATGATCTTCTTGATAAGCGGAAGTGGGTATTGTGTCGGCGCTTGCCGGATGAGAAAGTACTTTGTTTTCATTACATAAAGCTGCGGCGGTATATTGCCATATCATGTAACCACTATTTAAGCCTTCTTCACCACCTGCTAAGAATGGTGGTAAACCTTCGTTGACCTTTGGATTAACAATCCTATCTATTCTCCGTTCAATCATGTTTCCCATGGAAGTAAGTGCAACTGCAAGGTAATCTGCGCATAGTGCAAGAGGCTCACCATGGAAATTCCCACCACTTAATATCTCATCACCGAAAACTAACGGATTATCAGTTGCTGAGTTAATTTCCCTTATTACAATTTCTTTGACCCATTGGATAGTATCGTATACTGCACCGTAAACTTGGGGGATAGTCCTTAATGTGTACGTGTCCTGAACTTTTGGGCATTTTTTATGACTTTCTCTGAGTTCACTTTCATCAAGGAATTCCCTTAGCCATTGAGCGATTTTAATTTGTCCAGTATGCGGTCTTGCGAGTTGGATTCTTTCATCGAAAGCTTTTGGAGTGCCCAAAAGTACGTCTACTGACAAAGCAGCTACAAGTGTTGCTAATTTCATTAACTTTTCTAAATCACGCACGATGAGTGCTAAATGTGCGGCCATGAATTGTGTACCGTTTATAAGACTTAACCCTTCTTTTTCTTCTAATTCTATAGGAACAAAGTCAGTTTTATTTATATCAATAATTTTTCCGTTGTAAAAGACTTTTCCTTCTCCTATTATACTCATTGCTATATGGGAAAGAGGAGCTAAGTCACCACTTGCACCAACGGAACCTTTTTCAGGTACCAAAGGTGTAATTTTTTTGTTTAGGAGTTCTACAAGTTTTTCTACAATCACGGGTCTTACTCCACTGTAACCTTTTGCGAGTGCGTTTGCTCGTATTAAAATCATTGCACGGACAATATCTTCTGGTAAGTACTCTCCAATTCCAGCTGAATGAGAAAGAACTATATTTCTTTGCAAATCTCTAAGTTTATCTTTTGAAATTCTTACATTAGCTAAAGCACCAAATCCTGTATTAATACCATACACAGGTTCTCCAATTTCTAAAACCTTTTCTATTGTTTTTCGACTATCTCGCATTTTTTTGTATGCTTCATTTGAAATAGAGACTAATTCGTATTTTCTACTTACATTGTGTACATCTTCTAAGCTTAAGTGCTCACCATCGATTACTATCATAACTCACTACCCCTTATTTTTCTTATATGGCTACCTTCAATGAACCTCGCCATTATGTAAAGTAAGTCGGAGATTCTATTTAAATACCTTATCACCTCACCACGTACTTCCTCTTGACTTGCTAACGTTACGACTAATCTTTCCGCTCTTCTTGCTATTGTTCTACATACGTCCAAATGAGCACTTGCTATTGTTTCCCCAGGTATTACGAAAGAATTCAGTTCGACTTTAGACTCGTATTCATAGACTAAATTTGTTAATTTTTCTATATCTTCCTCGTTTATCAATTTTACGTATTGCTCACCTTTTGCAAGTTCTGCAGCAAGTCTGAATAGATTTTTTTGAATTAATTCTACAACTTCTCTTTCATAATCTGGTAAGTAATGTTTGGCGAGTCCAAGGAATGAATTCAACTCATCAACAGTCCCGTAGGTTTGTACTCTTATATGGTCTTTTTTTACACGCTCTCCATTAGCAAGACTTGTTTCTCCGTTGTCACCTGTTTTTGTTGTTATAGACATATATATTCCTCCTCGTGTTTGGATAGGTATTAACAATTCTATTTTATCTTACCGCAGATTCTATTTCAAATCTTGAAAAGTGCACACATATCAGTAATTTATTTTATTTCATTTGTTTTTTTACTTTTAGAAGATTTTTCCGTATATTACAACATCTTCGAATTTATCACCGTTTTTTAAATAAGCAACCATTTTGCCCTCAAGTTCGAACTCAAAATTTTCTAAAATTTTTCTCATGGGGATATTTTTTTCTAAAGTTTCAGCTTGAAGTCTTT
The DNA here is from genome assembly GCF_000017545.1 of Fervidobacterium nodosum Rt17-B1. Classification (NCBI taxonomy): domain Bacteria; kingdom Thermotogati; phylum Thermotogota; class Thermotogae; order Thermotogales; family Fervidobacteriaceae; genus Fervidobacterium; species Fervidobacterium nodosum. The sequence continues at coordinate 132,207 of NC_009718.1, forward strand.
TAGCTCCTTTTGATTTAGCCCATTTGACTGCAATTTCACATAGCTTTGTTCCCAAACCTTTATTTTGATGTTCACTAACTATTTCTAAGCCAAATTCAACTATATGTGATAGTTTAATTTTGTTATCAATAAACCAACACCATAACTGACCAACAATTTCTCCTTCATATTCAACAACTGCGAATAATTTTGTAGGATTATCTTTCCAATTTTCAATCCATGACTTCATTTTATCAAATGTAATCTCTTCAGGTGATGATAAAACGGTATCACTTTCTGTACATACCCTTTTCCTCATTTCGTAAACTTTTTCTACATCAGAAGAATCAACAGTACGAATGCAATACTCTCCAAACTTTTCTAAAACCATATGTAATTCCCCCATAAAAGATATTTAAAAACCCCAACTTTTTGTGCTGGGGCGTAAGATTGGTGTTAGTTATAATTGGAACTTTAATCTGCGCTTCCATTATTCGGATTTAACTTTACAATTTCAAGATTAACAATGGCTCGAGCACTTTCAAGTAATTTTATAGCATCTATAACAGTATCTTTAGTTGCTATAACTTTTAAAAACTCGCCTTCAAAACTTCTTATGTTCATTGTGTTGTCTTCCGCTTCGAGTAAATAGTTTAAAATATGTACATCTTCTTTGTTTATCCGTACTAAAATGTCGTATTCAAGAATATCATTTATTTCATCCATTTTTTTCACTATACTTATTCCTCCTTTTCAGACTTTTCTGCTTCAGACTTTTCTGCGCTTTTTTCAAGAATTTCGTATGTACTACTTATCGGGCAAGGTGCTGTTTTCTTTCTTGGTTGAGAGAGGAATGTTCTAAACTTTTCCACAACTGCTTTTCCTTCTTCCTCAACGAGGAACCTTGCAAAATCTGAGAACTTATTAACTATTTTATCACTCAAATTAAAATATACATTCCAAGCAGCTTCATCTGATTCTTTTTCGTTAAGTTGTAGTATTTCACAAAAGAACATTTTAACAGCATTAAACCTTGCGTTTTCTAACACTGCTAACTTTTTACCTTCCTGTGTAAGTGATATTCCACCTCGATGTTCATAGTATATTAATCCTTGCTCAGTTAATTTTTCCAAAAATTGTTTAGCTGAGGGCATTTTCACATTTAGGAAAGTGGATATTTTTTTCAACCTTGTCCATCCCATTTCATTAAGTGTCAAGTACACTGCCAATAAATATTTTCTTTCCGTTGAACCTATTTTATCCATCGAAATCCCTCCAAGGGTTTTATTTTAACATTAATAACGAAACGCACTTCTACCAATAAATTCTCTTATAATAGACGTTCTTGGTATATCTTCAATATTTGTTATCGGAAGGAAGTAGTCTAAAATTTTAAGTAGTCTATTGGCTTCCGTTGATTCAGGTTCATTATCTGGTACCACCGCTAGAAGCTGTTCAGCAAAAATTTTGAGTACGGAGATTTCGTAAACAAGAGCGCTGTTAAACATTACATCGGCATTTTCTTGGAATGGGAATATGTTCTTTTCTTCTCCTCGCCTTACACTATCCCACATTTTTAATGTTGCAAGTGCATCGTGTCCTCTAAATTTACTATCCCTGACCATTCGCCTTATGAGTCTAACATCCGTTGTGTGTAACCTGTTTACGCTATCGAGGTTCAATTGGGCAAGTGCACTTGCGTATATCTTGAATTTGAGGTCTTCTGGAACAAGTTCTGTCAGTTTCGGATTCAAACCGTGGATTCCTTCAACAATTATAATTTGGTCTTTATCAATTTTCATTTTTGTTCCGGATGCTTCTCTCCTGCCAAGCACAAAATTAAACTTTGGAATTTCAACTTCTTTTCCATCGAATAAATCGAGCAAATTTCTATTGAAAAGCTCTACATCTAAGGCTTCTAATGCTTCAAAGTCATAATTGCCATTTTCATCACGGGGTGTTCTTTCACGATCAACAAAATAATCATCAAGAGAAATTGCGATTGGTTTTAAACCACTTGCCTTTAATTGGACCATGAGTCGCTTCGAAAATGTTGTTTTCCCACTTGATGAAGGACCGGCAATTAAAACTAAACGGACATTTTTTCTATTTTTTATCTCTTCTGAAATCATTGCTATCTTTTTTTCATGTAAAGCTTCTGCAAGAATAATAAGGTCGGTAACAGCTCTTTCGCCCTTAGCTATTATCTCGTTTAAATCCCCTACATTATCTATTTCCATGATTTCAAGCCATCTCGAATATTCAAGAAAAACAGCGGATAATTTCGGGAATGGTTTGAAGTCTGGAACCGTAACGGTCTCCCCAAAAATTTTTGGAAGAAGAATTACAAAACCTTGATCGTATTTAACAATTTTAAACCACTTCAAATAACCTGTGGATGGTGGCATATAACCATAGAAATAATCTATGTGTCCATCTGCTTCGTAAACTTTTACTGTCTTCTTTTTTCTGTATTTCAATAATTTTACCTTATCTTCCATTCCAACGGAACCAAACAAATCCATAGCTAAACTCTTTTGTAATTCGCTTTTCCTAAATTTGAAGTCACTTTCGACCCATTTTTTCATTTGGTCTTCTAAATTTTGGATGTCTGTTTCATTAATTTGTCTGACTTTATTGTCTTTATCACGAATTTCGCAGTAAACACCATGACCGATGGTATGGAGAATTTTCAATTTGGAATCTTTAAAAATATTTCTTACAGACGCATGTAAAATAAAAAATAAGCCTCTTTGATAAATTCTCATGCCATCTTGTGTATCCAAAGTTATAAATGTGACCTCACCGGATTTAGTTATAGGTCTGAAGAGTTCTATTATTGTATTGTTCATCCTTGCGCCAACAATTATTTTTCCTGATTTTTTCTCGTATTCTTTTGCGATAGACTCTAACGTTGAGCCGTACTGTATCTCGTATTCATTACCATTAACGTAAACTTTAAGCATTTCCATTTCTACTTCCTCCCTAATTCTTAATTTCGTTTTTTATATTTTCCAAGTTATTTCATATGATTCTGGGTCAAGATGCGTGAAATGTATATGTATAGGAACTTTAAAAGTTTTACGAAGTAAATCTTTATTAATGAATTCTTTCAAAGAAGGGTGAAATTTTATTATAACTTCCTTTGCATTTTTTGGCTTATTTTTTACTTCCTTTAATAATCTTTCTATAACAAATTTTGGACTCATAACATGTCCTGTCCCATTACATACAGGACATAGAGCTGTCATTTTTTCATCAAGCGATTTACTCGTTCTTTTACGAGCCATCTCAAGTAAACCGAGTTGTGTAAAGCCGTATACTTCAATTTTATTTTTGTCTTTAAGTGTCTCAGACTTGATTGCGTTTAAGATTTCTAACCTGTTTTCTTCGTTTTTCATATCGATAAAATCAATTATTATTATACCACCTATGTTCCTCAATCTTATTAATCTGCAAATTTCTTTTGCTGCTTCAATGTTTATTTTTTTTGAAAGCTCTTCGTGGCTTTCAGAACTGGTATAATGTCCGGAGTTTACGTCGATGATTGTTAAAGCCTCTGTTTTGTCTATTACGATTTCTCCTCCTGATGGTAATTCGTGAATTCTTTTCATGGAATTTTGGATTTGCTTGTACACATTATACTCTTCGAATGGATCACTCTCTATAAGCTTAACTGGTATATTTGGTTTGAAATCTTTAGAGATAACCTTTAATTTTTGAGAATTTGTAATTACTTGCTCTACTTCTTTTCTTAGAAATTCTCTTACAACAAATTCGTCACTATCTGACTCTTTGTGGATTAATTTTGTTTTTCTTGAGCGTTTGAAGGTATTTACTATTTCTTCCCATTTTTTATGTAATTCTTCAGCTTCTTTTTCGATATACTCTTCTTTGCTTTCAACACAAGAAGTTCTAAGTATAAAACCACAATTATATTTACTTTTAAGCTTTTCGCCTACTTCTCGTAGATGTTTTCTATCATTTTCGTTTGTAATCTTTCTAGATATTCCTATAGATTTAGAGAATGGCATGTAAACTATATAACGCCCAGGGATTCCTATATTCGTTGTAACTTGTGGACCTTTGGTATTCCCGCCTTCTTTTTTTATTTGGACTAGTATTTTTTGACATTCTTGGAGTTTTGAAATACCAAAAAAATTTAGATATTCGTTTTTAATATCCTTTATTCTCAAAAAAGCATTTTCATCATCTGGGAGTTTTACAAATGCCGCCTCTAATGCAGGGATAAATTTTTCGATCTTTCCAATGTAGATATTTCCTGCAATACTTTCTTCATCATCATCTGAAATGAATATTTCAGCAAGTATTCCATTTTCAATTAAAGCTGCTTGTGCTTTTTCATTTTCACCGTCTTTTTTTAGCAGTAAAATCATATTCCACTTAAAACTCCCTCAAATATTTTTCTTGTTCTGAAGTCAACTTATCAATATTAATTCCCATAGTCTCAAGTCTCATTTGCGCAACTTCTTTATCTAATTCCTCAGGATAATCGTAGACCTTTCTTTCTAGTTTATTATAATTCTTTGAGAGATAAATTAATGAAAGTGTTTGTAAGGCAAAAGATATATCCATTATTTCAACTGGGTGTCCATCAGCTGCTGCCAAATTTACAAGTCTGCCTTTACCTATGACAAATATATCTTTGTTATTTATTCTATAGCATGTAACATTTTGTCTTATTTCATATTTTTCGGAAGCCATTTTTTCAATCTCTTCCATAGGTATCTCAACGTTGAAATGTCCTGCGTTTGCTAATATTACACCATCTTTCAATTTGTTTATTATTTCTTTGTTTAAAACATCCTTAACACCTGTAGCTGTTATTATGAAATCAGCTTTTGGTGCAAGTTTCTCAATTTCTCCAACTTCAAAACCGTCCATCAAAGCTTCAACCGCTTTGATGGGGTCTACTTCACTGACCATTACCTTTGCGCCTAATCCATGGGCGCGCATAGCGATGCCTCTACCACACCAACCATATCCAGCTACGAGTACGTTTTTACCGGCTATCAACAGATTTGTGTTTCTCATTATCGAATCTAATGTTGATTGCCCAGTTCCATACCTATTGTCAAACATAAATTTCATTTTTGCGTTGTTGACAGCAATCACGGGAACTTGAAGAATTCCATTACTTTGGAGGTTTCTCAATCTTCTAACTCCAGTCGTTGTTTCTTCCGATACACCTTTCAGATTTTCTAAAACTTCTTTTCTCTCAGTGTGAGCAAGTACAGTTAAATCAGCGCCGTCGTCTAATATAAGATCAGGCTTGTAATCTAAAACCATGTGAAGGAATGAAAAGTATTCTTTTTCGCTTTCTGTCCTTTTTGCATGAACATAAACACCAAAATCTTTAAGCGCTTCAGCCACATCATCTTGAGTTGACAACGGGTTACAACCAGTGACAACAACTTCTGCACCGAGTTTTTTCAAAGTAATGGCAAGATATGCTGTTTTTGCTTCAAGATGTATTGACATGCCAATCTTTAAACCACTAAGATTGTACTCCGATGTGTTTTGTATTTTATTTAGTAATTTCATATGCTTTGAAACCCAATCTATCTTTTGGTGCCCTGTATTTTTCATAACTCGCCCTCCTAGATTTAATAAGTTTATAAAGTTATCTCCCGACTGCTATTGTAAGTTTTTTCTGGTATGTTGAATCACCTGATTTTGTTGTAACTATAAGTTCGTAAACACCTGGTTCTGAAAATACAAGTCTTTCAAGTTTTGTTACGAATACCTTCGAAAAAGGCATGAAGAAAAATCGCCTGTTCCCTACTTCAAAGTTATAACCTATTTTTGGAATACTGAAAGATATTTTGTCCATCTTTAAATATCTTGTTGTGTTTTGTTTGTTACTCATGAAAATATTTATCTTAGCTGCTTTACTAGCAACAACACTTTCCTCAGACTCTAAGCTGAAATCTATGTTTTTTGTGCTTATTTCAATTTCTTTTGTTATGGGAACAGAAATGCTTATTTCTTTTATGCTTCCGTCTGCTAAGAAAACTTTTGTGTTAAGTATGTTTTGAGAAAAACTTCCTATTTTATCAATATTAAATTCGAATTTGGATTGAATTATATGAGCTTCGCCTGGAAATATTTTTATACTATCATTGACTGTTTGAGTATATTCAAAGTCTGAGAATTTCCAAATAATTTTTTGTATTTCCAAATTTTCTTGTTTTGATTTTCTATTTATTATTACCAATGATGGTTTCATTTTTTCGCCGGTAAGATAGAATGGTTCTATCGAAATTTGGTACTCTGTTTCTTCTATATAAGAAAAGTTCCTTGATATCTCGGCTTGCCTTCCGTTGATTTTACATTGGACATAGATAGTATAAGTACCTGCGGAAAGATTGCTGATATCTATCTCTTTTTCCAAATCATATACAAGTTTTTTTGATAATCCTTCTACACTACTTTGTACAGCGGACGGATAAGAAAATTCATACAATGTTTTTTCATTAGAGTATAGCTTTATATAAAAATCGCTTATAATGAAATCTTTCGCAGTTCTCTTAGTATTTGTTATGTAAACCTTTGCGCTAACTCTGTCTGGAGCTTTATATTCAATTTTTGGTAATTCAACAGTTAACTGCAAACTTTCAACTATATTTGAATATGTTTGAGGTGAAACTCTCTGCACAAAAAAGACAAATGCAAAGATTGCTATGACAATCATTATATTTAAAAAAAGAAACTTAAAGCTTCTTTTTCTCAAGCTTCCATAAGTTTGTTTTATCTCTTTTTCTTTCTCTTCGCGGTATTTTTTTGGATCAAAGTTCAAGAATCACTCCTCCTCTTCACCAACAACAGACAGAATCTCTGCAATGGTTGTTTCACCAGAAAGTACTTTGTAGAGTCCGTCTTGGAACATGGAAATCATTCCATTTTTTCTTGCAGCTTTGTCCAACTCAAATGTTGAAGCTTCTTTTTGTATTAACCTTCTTATTTCATCGTTAACGATAAGAACTTCAGCAACCGCTGTACGACCTTTATAGCCTGTGTTATTACATTTATCACAACCTTGACCTACATATTGTATTGGCTTCATATCTGGGAATATCTTTTTTGCTTTTTCAGCGTATTCAGGTGGTAATTCAGTTTCAACTTTACAATAAGGACAGACTTTTCTAACGAGCCTTTGCCCCATGACGCCTATCAATGATGCTGAGATAAGAGAAGGTTCTATTCCCATATTTACAAGTCTATCAATTGCGCCTGCGGCAGTGTTTGTGTGCAGCGTTGAAAGCACAAGGTGACCTGTCAACGATGCTTCAACCGCTAATTGGGCTGTTTCCTTATCTCTTATTTCTCCTACCATGATTATATCTGGGTCTTGCCTTAGGAAAGCTCTAAGATACTTCGCGAATGTTAATCCTATTTCTGCATTTACCTGACATTGTGTGATACCATCAACTGTATATTCAACAGGATCTTCAGCAGTTACGATATTAACATCTTCGGAATTAAGAGAGTTTATAACAGCGACTAATGTTGTAGATTTACCACTACCTGTTGGACCTGTTACTAATATTATTCCGTAAGGATGTTCAATGAGTTTTTTAATTCTCTCATAGTTATATGGTGAATAACCCAAATCCTCTAATTTTTTCTTGGATGATGAAACTTTCAATATTCTCATAACAACTTTTTCCCCGTGGACTGAGGGCATTGTAGAAACACGAAGGTCAAATTGTTCTTCGTCTTTTTTTATAAAAAACTTACCGTCTTGTGGCAATCTTCGTTCAACAATATCCAATCCGGAAAGTATTTTAATTCTTGAAACAACTGCGGAATGCATGTTTCTTGGGTATTCCGTGATTCTTCTTAGAACTCCATCAACTCTGTACCTTACTACTACGTTTTTTCTTTGCGGCTCAATATGTATATCACTCGCATCAAGTTCTATAGCATGACTTACAATATTTGAAACAAGTTTAACAACTGGTGTGTCCTCTTCTGAAATTTTCTCGGTTTCTTCGGTTTTTTCTTCTTCCTGCTGTTGAACGATTGCATCGCCTATTTGTTCAGCAAAAACACTTGAACTCATACCATGAATAACTGTGTTGTACATGGACTCGAAAACACTTGGTGAAAATAAACAAAAATCTACGTCTTTATTCATTCTAAATTTGAGTCTTCGTTTTACATTTGGTATGTCATAAACATTTGATATGCCAACAAATAATTTGCCATCTCTTTCCGATATAGGAACTATTTTTAATTCTTGAATCAATTCTTTCGGGAATTTTTTAACAAATTCATTGTCGATTTTGACTTCACCAATGCAAGCTTCTATTCCGTATTGTTCAGCTAAAGCTCTAACTATATCATCCCATGTACAGTAACCCATCTGTACAAGTACTTCACCAAGTGGTTTTTTTAGTTGACTTTGTGTTTCTAAGGCTTTTTCAAGTTCAAAAGGGGTTATAATACCTTTTTCTATTAAAACATCACCAAGTTTTTTTGGCTTAACTTCCTTTTCCAATGTTACCACCCCTATTCACTTGTTTTTCCTTTATACTCAAGTCCAAATTTGTAAATTGCAGGTATATCTTCTTCAGATTTTGTAAACTTATCTTCAACGTCAAAGCGTGTAGCAATTACTGTGACACGCATTTCATCATCTGCAAGTTCGTCATCTATAACCATACCAAATTTCATATCTGCGTCTTCACTACAAGTTTGTTTGACAATCATAGCTGCTTCTTGCATTTCTTGTAAAGTTGCGTTACGAGGTGCCGATATGTTTAAGATTATGGAACGTGCGTTTTCAATTGGGTAATCAAGGAATTTACTATCTAGAGCTTTTCGAGCAGCATCATAAACGCGTTTTTCACCTTTACCTAATCCGATTCCCAACATTGCGTTTCCAGCATTTCTCATAACTGAATCAACATCGGCAAAGTCAAGATTAATGTACCCTCTCTTCATTATAAGATCAGAAATTCCGCGCACACCTTGATTAAGTATCTCGTCAGCTGTCGCAAACGCATCTACAATGGTTGTTGATGGTGACAGTTGTTCAAGCAATTTGTTATTGCTTATTTTAATAAGTGTGTCAACTTTTCCAGTTATTTTTTTGATTCCTTCAAGCGCAGCATTCCATCTTGGAGTGCCTTCAAAAAAGAATGGTAAAGTTACAATTGCCACGGTTAATATTCCCATTGTTTTTGCAATTTCAGCAATTACAGGTGCAGCACCTGTACCAGTTCCACCACCAAAGCCGGCAGTTATGAAAAGCATATCGGTACCGTGTAATATCTCCTCTAGTTTTTTCCTATCTTCTAATGCAGCTTCTTCTCCTATCTTTGGATTTCCTCCAGCACCTAAACCTTTTGTGAGTTTTTCACCTATTTGAACAACAACATCAGCTTTGTTAATTTCTAAAACCTGTGCATCTGTATTTACGGCGATTAGCGTAACTCCACGCAATCCCATCTCAGCCATTCTGTTTATAGCATTGCAACCTGCTCCACCTACACCTATCACTTTAAGAACAGGAACACCTGGTATTCTTTCGCTATTTGTTGGGTATTTTCCTTCCTTTTCTATCATGAATGGCATCATTCTTCCCTCCTCAGTGTAAGGTATTAACCGAATATTTTACCAAAGACATCTGAAATCTTTTTAAAGATACCTTTTCCCGATTGCTTGAATTTTTCACCTGTAATAGGGGCGTACAAATTCTGTTCTCTTTCATAAACAATTATATTTCCAAAAGCTGCTGTATAAACAGGAGAAGATATAACTGATTCATCTACTTCACATTTGAACTTTTCTGTATCGAACAAGCTACCTATTCTTACTGGACATCTGAATACATCGCTAGCAAGAGCTTCAATTCTTTGTAATGCTGCACCTCCACCGGTAAGGACAATTCCACCTGGGATACCCACGTTTGAAAATTCAGGATACTTCAAGGTGTAATCTTTATATAGCTTCTTGACTTTCATAAAAATCTCCCTGAGTCTTGCATAAATTATTCTTGAAAGATATTCTTTATCAGTTCTTTGTATACTTCTCCCATCCAAACCTTTGTATTCGATGGTTAGCGGTTCAACGTCCAGATACATTGCAACACCGTATGTTCTCAGTAATCTTTCGGCCTCTTGTAACGAGGTTTTAAGTACAATAGCTATGTCTTTTATCACGTTTTTCATTGAAATTTCTATTCTTTCCATCTCTAAAGGTGTATTCGCATGGTACATTGTTACAATAGTTGAATTGTAACCAAGGTCTACATGCAATATTCCTCTATCTTTTTCAACATTTGAAAGCACTGCTTCGGCGCTCGAAATTGGGGAAATATAATATTCAGCATCGCCGATTATGTCTTTTGTTGCGTATTCTACGACATTTCTATATCGTTCAGAACCCATTACCGTAGTATAAACAGCTGAAAGCTTTCTTGCTTTCATTCCTATTGGATTAACAACAATTTTCTTATCATCTAATACATACCTTTTTACAAAAAGATGCAAAGAATTTTTTTCATTTGCTGGGGAAATATCAGCGAAAAGGTTTTCTGTTAACTTTGATACGTGTTCTTCTGATATATATCCTTCTTCCTTTTCATTTAGTAGCAATTCTTCAGTAACCTCTGACAAAGTAAAGTCTCCACAACTTGATGAAATAAGAAAATCTCCTTTAAGCTCTTTTCCGATTTGTTCCTCGAGATCTTCAATAATTTGCAACATTGATTCATTAAGTGAAACAACGTCTTTAATTTCCCCGTTCTCTATGCCCCTTGTTTTTACATTGGAAAAAGCAACCACGTTTCCGTAACCTTCAGAATAGTCTACTACTATAGCTTTTATACTTTCATTTCCAATATCGATAGAAACAATCTCGTGACTTTTTGGCATACTGTCACCCCTTTATATTGAATTTTATATTGAATATAATTTCCCACTTTTGAATATAAAACGCTTTCCACTATCGAGATATTGACCTATAGTTTTCAAAATATTTATACAGTTTTCTATATCTTCAATGTTTGTGAGATATATTACGGACGAATTTACAGTTGAAATATATTTTTCTTTTAAGTTGATTTCAAAAACGATATCTGGAATATCTTTTGGTATTAAAGAAATTAAGCTGGCACTTACTGTGCCATTTTCTTCGTCTATATCAAGTCCTGTGACAAAAAATGATGAATTGAGGTCATCTTCAGGGAGAACATTGTAAATTTTTGCGTTTTTATCAACAAACCAAACTCTCTTTTTATAATATATTGAGAACCAATAAAAATTTTCACTCTTAGGAGTGAGTGTATGTTTTTGCGAAATAAATAACGCAAGCCAAAAAATAAAGAATATAATATATATAAATAATATCATGTTATATCTTTTCATTTATTGTCACCCGAGCAAATTAATTTCTATATTTTTTAAAACAAAGGTTATAATTTGAAAACCTAAATAATTTTGGTCAAATTACATAATAATTTTACCACAAAAACTTTAAATAGGTAAAGCAATTTTTTGGTTTTTATGTGATATAATAAAATTAATCAATGTCGATATTGGGAGGAATTAAAAATGAGATTTTCTGTTTTTTTTAAAATTTTAGTTTTTATAGTGTTAATATCGAACTCATTTGCATTTTCTGAGCAACTGGTTTATAAGTCAGGCGATTCCATTGATGGAAAACTCGTTGAACTATTTGAGAATTATATTGTTTTTGATACATCATTGGGACGAATATTTGCAATTATTGATCAAGTAAAGTTTGTTATTTTTAATTCTTCTATTCAACCTGAAGAAGGCTTTGCGTCATTATCAGGGAAGAAAATTAAAGGTTATGTAACTGACATCAAAGGCAATTATATAATCGTTACAACCAATTTTGGAAAGATGAAATTTGTAAGAACGAATGATATTGATTATCTATCATTTGAAAAAGTTGAATTTCAAAGTTTACCAGTTTTTGATGGACTTAATATCGATTTAAGTTTATCAAATATGTACACTGTATTTCTTTCTTCTGGAGACGTTTTCACTGGTCAAAAATTATCTTCAGATGATAAATATATTATCATTTCTGATAATCAGGGAAATGAAATCTACATTGAAAAAGTTTTTGTTGAGAATTTGTACATACCTATTAGCAATGCAAATGGATATGAATTGTTAATTCTAAAGAATGGAAGACGGTTGTATGGAAAGGTTACAAAAGTTGATGAAAATGATTTAGAAGTTTCAGGCGAATGGGGTAAATTGAAAGTTAAACTTTCTGAAGTTGTTTTTACAACTTATAAACCAGGCTATGAAAAACTTCAAACCTCATCAGAAGTTATCTATGACAAAGATGGAGTAGCTTCTATGGTAGTTAAAACTCCGTTAAAAGTTAACAATAAAGAAGTGAAAGTTATAAAAGTTTATCCACAAGAAATTGTTGATCCAAGAACAGGTGTAACTTTTGTATTTATACCAGGCGGTACTTTTAAAATGGGTGCAGATACTTCTTGGGGGAAAGTTGAAGAAGATGAATTGCCGGCAAGAAATGTTTATATTTCTGGGTTTTATATATCAAAATACCCAATTACAGTAAAGCAATATCTTGATTTTCTTAGAGCAGGTAAGAGTTCAAATGTTCTTTCTGGGAAAAATATTACTCCCGTGACGATAGATTTCCTTGGTTCTAAATTTACAGTAGGTTATACAGCAAACAAAAGCTCTTATGACTTTCCTATAACTAACATAAACTGGATCTCTGCAAAGGCTTATTGTGACTGGGCTGGTTACAAATTACCGACTGAAGCTCAGTGGGAAAAAGCTGCAAGAGGAACAGATGGAAGAATTTATCCATGGGGAAATGGTAAGGCTACGAAATTTAATGACGGGAAAAAAGAATACAGCGTTAAAGCGTTTGAAGATGTAGATGTTTCACCCTATGGAGTTGTAAATATGTTTGGGTATCCAATAGAATATTGTATGGATTATTATAGTAAGGATGCTTATAAAAATTTACCCAACGAAAATCCGATAAATACTTCAGGGACTTTAGTTGTTGGAAGAGTTGGAGCTATAGCAAATAGAATTACCGATAGAGTTCCAGTTAGTCCATCTGAGGCAAGGAGTGATTTTACATTTAGAGTTGTTGTTGAGGCAGATTCGATATTTTCTGTCATCAACAAACCAATGGATAACAAACTTATGGGAGTTACATGGTTTGTTGTAAATGATAAAGTGAAAAGTACATATGGAGTTAAAGCTGATGGCCTTTACGTTGCTTATGTTGAGGAAGGATCACCCGCTCAAATTGCAGGTTTGAAAGTTGGCGATGTGATAACTTCTATTGACCAAAAGTCGATTAAAAATCCAGATGATGTTACGAAAATAGTTGCAAATAAGAAGATAAACGACGAGATAACTGTAACTGTTAATAGAGCTGGGCAAATGGTAAATATTAAATTAAAACTCGGTGTTTGGAAGTTCTAATGTTGAATTTCCTTAACCTTTATCTTTGAATTTCGCCAAAAAGTATTCTTCAAATTTGTTTACTTTATAACCGTCTATATCACAGAAAATGATTTTTTGTAATGTGCCTTCATAGTCTTTTAAGTAATTAATTAAGACTTTTGTAACGTTTTCTATAAATCTTTCTAGTGGATAACCGAATATTCCTGTTCCGACGAATGGTATTGCAATCGTTTTAATGCCAAGTTCGTCGGACTTTTTTATTATATTTATAAAGCATTTAACTATAATATCATCGTTTTGCGGTTTATCACCGATAGGCCCAACGGTGTGTAAAACATATTTTGCAGATAAGTTTCCAGCCCCAGTTACAGCTACTCCGCCAGGCTCAACAGGACCATACTTTTTCACGTATTCATCACTTTCTTTTTGGATCGTTGGACCACCTTTCCGAGATATTACACCAGCAACTCCTCCACCGTGACTAAGATATGAGTTAGCTGCGTTAACTATTGCATCAATGTTTTGGGTTGTGATATCCCCAACTACAAATTCAATTTCCACAGGTTTTTTACCAATTTTTATCACATTTTCACCTCCAAACAATGTTTGTGCAGATATTAAATGTCATTGAATCTTTCTGGCCAAAGTTTTCGATATATTTCAGCAATTTTAGATTCTTTTGCTATATTTTTTGGATAATAAAACCTCTCTTTTATTTCTTTTGGTAAATAACTTTGTTTTACGAATCCTCCATACGAATGTGGATATTTGTATCCACTACCTTCGATATTTAATAGATGCTTTGGAACATTCAAATTCATCGTTTTTTGAGCAATTTGTTGGGCTTTGTTTATCGCTTCATAGCTTGAGTTGCTTTTCGGAGCAAGCGAAAGGTATATAACACATTCAGAAAGGTTTAAAATGCATTCTGGTAATCCTACGCTTTCTACCGCCTGCATAGTAGCAGTTGCCAAAACTAACGCAAATGGATCGGCGAGCCCAATATCTTCACTTGCAAGGATAACAAGCCTTCTTGCAATGAACCTTGGGTCTTCCCCACCATTTATCATTCTTGCCATGTAATAAAGCGCAGCATCTGGATCACTACCTCTTATACTTTTTATAAACGCCGAAGCCAGATTGTAATGTTCGGTATCTGTGTATTTTGTTAGCTCATCCGCAGTGTACATTTTAAATATCTCTTCGTCTATTAAATTTTTACCAATTGTTTTTGCAATGTTTGATAGTATTTCGTAAGTATTTATTAAAAACCTTGCATCGCCGTTTGATGACCTTATTATCATATCTTTAACATTCTCAGTTACTTCCATTCCAACGTAAGATATCGCTTTTTCCAAAATTATTCGAAGATCTTTTTCGGAAAGTTTTTTAAATCTTAATACTCTACACCTTGAAAGAAGAGCTGGGTTAAGTACGTGTTGTGGGCTTTCTGTGGTTGTGCCATAGAGCGTGTATATACCCGTTTCCACTCCTGGTAAGAATACATCTTGCTGCTTTTTGTTAAATCGGTGAATTTCGTCTATAAACAATAGGATATTCTTAATCCCTTTCATATTGTACGCGTATTTTTCCCATTTTTTGATGTCTTCTACGGAGGTAAACGCAGCATTTAATTGGACAATTTCGTAATCTGTGTACTTCTTAATAAGGTTCAAAACAGATGTCTTGCCTGTGCCTGGAGGACCGGCAAGGATAGCGGAGAAAAGATTATTTGTCTCAATGGAAATACGCAAAAGAGCACCTTCACCGAGAAGGTGCTCTTGACCGATAAAATTTTCAAAAGAATCAGGCCTGAGTATTTCGCTTAAACCATTCGACAGTTTTCCTCAACCCCTCTTCGAGAGAATGCTTAGGTTCCCATTTTAATTCTATCCAAGCCCTATTGTAGCACAGCAAACTTTTTCTAATATCCCCTTTCCTATGTGGACCATATACTGGATCTTTTTTATAACCGGTCAATTTCTTTAACAATTTGAATAGCTCATTTGTCGTTGTCCCTGTTGCTGTACCGATGTTTATAACGAGCCCATCACCTTTTTCCATAGCTTTTATATTCGCATCTACAACATCTTCAACGTAAACGTAATCTCTTGTGTATTCGCCGTCACCGAAAATTGTGCAGTCTTCATTTTTAAGCATCCTTGACGTGAATATGGCAACAACACCAGCCTTACCGTATGGATCTTGGCGAGGACCGTAGACATTACCGTATCTGAGAACTGTATATTTAAGACCAAATTCTTTGCTAAAGAATCTTAAATAATTTTCAACTGAAAATTTTGCTATTCCATACGGTGACATTGGTTGTGGAAATACACTTTCTGGCGTAGGAAATACCTTTACATCTTCTCCGTAAATTGCTCCACCGGTTGAAGAGAAAATAAACTTATTTACACCATTTTCTATAGATGCTTTTATTAGATTTATACTTCCTATTATGTTCCAGTTAGCATCTTTTACTGGATCTTTGACAGAAATAGCTACACTTGCTTGAGCCGCCAAATGAAAAACGTATTCAAATTTTTCGTTCGCAAATAACTCATTAACTTTTTGACCATCGTAAATATCCATTTCTACGAACTTTGCTTTAGGATTAACATTTTCTCTTTTTCCTGTTGAAAGGTTGTCGATAACAACAACATCGTGACCTAATTCAACAAGTTTGTCAGTTAGATGCGAACCAATAAAACCAGCTCCACCTGTTACTAAAACTTTACTCATCAACTTCATCCTCCTTTATTTTTTCTTTGAGCTTATATACTTCCTCAGGTATTTCCATATTCATTCTTTGTTCTTTTATGAATTTCTCAAGCTCTTCTGCTTTTTCTTTTGTAAAATCAATTAAAATTGAATAAAACTTTCTCAATTTTCTTCTTGTATCCGCGTCTAAGTCGTATACCATAAGGCTTGCTATTTGCTCTGCTTTTTTTTCTGGTATTCCAACAACATATATGAAGAAATATTTTATTCTGGATTCACCAGATTTTAGCATTTGAGCAATTTTTAAACCTCTTAGAGTTAATTTGACAAAACCATACCTTTTATGTTCGACAACACCAAGTTCTGCAAGCTTTTTAACAGCGTTAGTTGCGCTTGCGTAGGATACGCCTTTCACTTTTGCTATGTCAGAAATCCTTGCCACACCTTCTTTTTCTATAAGAGAGTAAATTGCTGAGATGTAACTCATAACTGTTGGTGTAAGCTTTGTTTCATGCTTAAAATCGTTTTTCACGTAATTTCCTCCTTACTTATTAATTATCTATTAATTTTACCAGTAATTTCTTCCATAAACTGATCGTAATATCTTCTAACTTCTTTTATATCTTGCCAAGTTAAATCTTTTGGGCTTCCTTTTTCTTTAGACGGGTTTCTTAAAAGATAGCTTGGGTGGAACATGGGAAAAATTATGATATCACCTTTCCAAGTGAATTTTTTCCCACGAATTTTTGTTATTGGTTCTTCTTTTCCTAAGAAAAACGTTGCAGCTGTACTACCAAGCGGTATTATCATACGTGGGTTAATTATCTCTATTTGAGCTGTCAAATAATGAGAACATGATTGAATTTCTAGGTTTGTCGGGACACGATTATTTGGTGGTCTACATTTAACAACGTTGGTAATATACACATCCTCACGTTTTATATTAACTGATTCTATAATCTTTGTAAGAAGTTGTCCGGCTTTACCAACAAATGGTCTGCCTTGATTGTCTTCTTCTTCGCCAGGCCCTTCACCAACAAACATTATAGGTGAATATATATTTCCTTCACCAGGAACTGTATTTTTTCTAAGTAAATGCAAATGGCAGCTTTGACAATTTTTTATTCTTTCTTCAATTATCGCCATCATTTCTTCCTTTTTCATCGAATCACCTAGCCTTCAAAAAACGGATTTAATAATGTTTAGAACTGATTAATGATATTTATGATGAGGCTAACATTGTTTTCTATTACCATTTTACCACATTATTATAACATAAATCAATCATGAAATGCAAGTTTTTTCAAAAAGTACATATTCTTAAAGATTATCAAAAAAAGCCTGCTCGATAAAAGAGCAGGCTAAGAGTTTTATTTGGTTAATTTTTTTAGATTGAGTATTCTCATTTAATTTATGCATCGACTAACGCACCAAGGAACTGACTTCTGTACATATCTGCGTAAAATCCTCCTTTTTCAAGCAATTCCTCATGTTTGCCCATTTCTATAATTTTACCTTCGTTCATGACAAGAATTATATCTGCATTTCTGATAGTTGAAAGTCTATGTGCGACAACAAAGGCTGTTCTTCCTTTTAGTAAATCGTTCATTGCTTTTTGGATATATACTTCCGTAAGTGTGTCAACGTTGCTTGTGGCTTCGTCAAGTATTAGGATACTTGGATCGGCTAAAAACGCTCTTGCAATTGTTATGAGTTGTTTTTCACCTTGCGAGATATTTGTTGAGTCTTCGCCTATGGTTGTGTTGTACCCGTCTGGTAATGCCATTATGAAATGATGCACATGAGCCATCTTTGCTGCTTTTATTATTTCTTCTTCTGTCGCATTTGTTTTACCATAAGCGATATTGTCTTTTATTGTACCAGAGAATAACCAAGTGTCTTGCAAAACCATTCCAAAGTGTTTTCTGAGGTTGTATCTTTTAATATCGCGTATATCTATTCCATCTACTCTTATACTTCCACCTTGAATCTCGTAAAATCTCATGAGCAAGTTTACAAGTGTTGTCTTTCCTGCGCCTGTCGGACCAACTATAGCGACCATCTGACCGCTCTTAATATCGATGTTTAAATTCTCGATCAGCGGTTTTTCAGGATAATAGCTAAATTTCACACTTTCAAACTTCACGTTTCCGTCAACTTTATCCAGTTCTACAGCTGTTTCTTTATCTGGAACTTCTTCATTTTCTTCTAATATTTCAAAGACTCTTTCCGAAGCTGCCAAGGTTGATTGGATCATATTTACTATGTTTGAGATTTGGATTATCGGTTGGTTGAATTGTCTTGAGTACTGTATAAATGCCTGAACATCACCAATTGTAATGGCTTTCTTAGTTACCAATACACCACCGCCAACTGCAACGATTATATAGCCAAGGTTACCGATAAAATTCATCATTGGCATTATTATACCTGTTAAAAATTGTGCTTTTTTACTTTCCTTGTATAATTCGGTATTTACATATGTGAATTTCTCAAGCTCATCTTTTTCTCTTCCATAAGCTTTTACAACTATGTGTCCTCCATAAACTTCTTCAACTTGTCCTGTGAGTTTTCCCAGTAATTTTTGTTGCGCTGCAAAGTACTTTTGTGAATATTTTGCTATAACTATCGTTGCTATAGCACTTAATGGCAATGTTATTAACGTTAAAAGTGTGAGTTTGACATTTATAGTTAGCATCATATATGTTATACCCACAATTGTTACTATACCAGAGATAAATTGTGTTAAACTCTGCTGCAACGTGTTACTTATCAAATCAATATCATTGGTGATCCTACTGATGATATCACCGTGTGACCTGTGGTCGTAAAAACTTAGGGGGAGTCTTTTCAATTTATCATTTATATCTTCCCTCATTTTCTTTACTATTTTTTGTGTAATACCTGCCATCATGTAACCTTGGGAAAAGTTTAACAACGCAGATATTCCGTAAAGTAGAGCAACGTTCAAAAGAATTCTAAATATCTTATCGAAGTCCATAGATGTGTTAAGGAATCCGGAGAATGGTGTTTTTCTTAACATAATGACTCGGAATATTTCTGTTGTTGCTTCTCCTAAAATTTTCGGTGCTTTTATTGTGAGAACTGTTGCAATTATTGTTATTACAAATACAGCTATAATCGCATATTGGTGAGGTCTTAGGTAAGTCATAAGCTTTTTCAGGGCTTTTTTGAAATCTTTTGGTTTTTCGCCACCTCTTGCAAATGCTGGTCCTCCAGCTCCAGGTCCCATTGGTCTTGGTGGTCTTTGTTTTTGTGTTTGTTCTCTTTTTTCCATATTCTATCACCTCACTGGATTTCTTCTTTGGAAAGTTGCGAGTAAACTATGTCTTGATAAACTTCACTTGTTTTCATTAATTCTTCGTGAGTTCCGATTCCAGCAATTTCTCCATCTTTCAAAACAATTATTTGGTCTGCATGCATTATAGTTGCAACACGTTGAGCAACAATGATAACTGTTGCATCTTTTGTTTCTTTAAAGAGCCTTGTTCGAACCTTTGCGTCTGTTTTAAAATCAAGGGCGCTAAACGTGTCATCGAAAAGGTATATCCTAGGTTTACCTGCAATTGCACGCGCTATCGAAATTCTCTGTTTCTGACCACCTGATAGGTTTAGACCTGCTTGATCAATTTGGTAATCTAGACCTTCTGGATACTTTGAGGCAAACTCCAGAACTTGCGATATATCGGCAGCATTTTCAACCATGTCATTAGTTATCCATTCTCTACCAAATCTTATATTCTCCCTTATCGTCCCTGAAAATATAAAGGCTTTTTGTGTCGCGTAACCTATATTTTTTCTCATAATCTCAAATGGGATTTCTCTAATATCAATATCGTCTATCTTAACACTACCTGAAGTAACATCGTAAAACCTTGTTATTAAATTTAATAAAGTGGATTTTCCCGAACCGGTTGAACCGATTATAGCGGTAATTTTTCCGGGCAAGGCTTTAAACGAAATGTTTTTCAAAACCGGTTCCGCTGCACCGGGGTATTTAAATGTAACATTATCGAATTCTACGATACCTTTGAAGTTATTGTTTATATCTTCAAACCAAGTTGGAGATGATTTTACTTTAATTGCATTCTCTGATTCCTTGATTTTTGTTTCAGTCGTAAGTACTTCTTTAATTCTCTGATTTGAAACACTTGCCCTTGGTAAAAAGATAAAAATAACCGAAATCATTATAAAAGAGAACATAATCTGCATAACATATTGCATAACAGCCATCATCTGACCAACTTGTAATGTACCAGCGTCGATTTGTTTAGCACCAAACCATATGATGGCAATTGTTGTAAAGTTCATAACTATCATCATGTATGGAAATAGTACGGAAGAGATCCTATTTACGATTAAAGCTGTTCGCGTCAGATCGTTGTTAGCTTCGCTAAACCTTCCTTTTTCGTAATCTTCTTTATTGAATGCCCTTATAACCCTTATGCCTGTAACGCGTTCTCTAACAACTAAATTGAGTTTATCTATCTTTTTTTGCATACTCTTGAACAATGGCGCAACTATCCAAGCTATGATTCCAAGTCCTAAAAGCATTACGGGAACTGAAACAAGCAAAATACTTGTGAGCTTAGCGTCTTTTTGGATAGCCATGAATATTCCGCCAACCGCCATTACAGGTGCCATAACAACCATACGCAAAATCATAATTGTGGCTTGTTGAATCTGTGTAACGTCGTTTGTTGTCCTGGTAATCAAAGATGATGTACTGAATTTATTCATATCCTCCAAGGAGAAAGATGTTACTTTCTTGAAGATTGCTTCTCTCAAATCCTTTCCAAGTCCCATACTAACTATGGAAGACGAATAACTGGCAAGTACCGCTGCAATAACACTTATAAACGAGACAAGTAACATCTTGCCGCCAACACGCCAGATATAATCAGTATCACCTTTTGTTATACCTTTATCAACTATATCAGACATCAAATCAGGCAAATATAAAGAAATTATTGCTTGAATAGCTACTAATAAAATTGTTAAGGTTATTAGAAACCAATACTTTTTGAGATACTTGCTCAGCATTTGACTTCACGCTCCTTTAGTGGGAATTCTTCATCTAACTTTTTGTTTATTTTTTCAATTACTTTCAAGAACATTTCTTGCTCACTTTCTTGAAGTGTTGAAAGTATTTTACTTTCCAAATTAGCTAAGACATCTTTTATATAAAAAAGCGCGTCTTTTGCCTTTTGAGTTAAGTGAACTCTTAAAACCCTTCTATCTCTTTCGTCTGTTGTTCTTAATATCAGACCACTTTTTTCCATACGCTTGAGCATAACCGCAACGGTTCCCGGTTCGATGTTTAGTGCGTCTGCTATCTCTTTTTGGCTTATGCCTGGTTTTTTTTCGATTATAAACAGCATCGGGACTTGACCGGGGTGTATACCGAATTCTTTTGAGACTTGTTCATGGATAATTTTGAAAATTCTCTTTTGCAAAGTACTTACATGATAAACAATACCTTTTTTATTATCTGTAAACAACTTATCACTCCTCTCTGCACATTATTTCTGATGTTTTGTAAATAGTTATACGTATAATAGTTATATGCATAATTATAATACGTATAACTATTTTGTCAATACAAAAAATAAAAAAACAAACCGAATTTTTGTTAGAACAATCTTTGATGATACATGCATAGAAAATGTTAAACTTTGTGGTATAATATTTTTGCAAAGTAATATGTAAATGAGGTTTAAGTCATGAAAAAATTATTTTTGAATACTACGTTTTGGCTTATCGTGGTAAGTTTAATTGCAATGTTTCTTTTATCTATATCCCTTTTTAACCTGAAAAGGGCATTTTTTGTTGTTAGTGATTTGAAGATTAATTTTGAAATCACGGAAACTCAAATAAAAGGAATAAATCTTATTATAAATGCTAATTTGAAAATCAATGCTCCAAGCCAAAATAAAAAAATTGCTATTGAGAAAGAAATTGAACTTGTACAATTAAAAGTTTACGATAGTGCATGGAATATTATAGGCTTGTGGAATGGTGAACCAGCAAAGATAGATGAAGATCTTTATAGCTTAAGCATTGTTTTCTCATCCGTTGAAATTTTCAATAAAAATTTAAAAAATATGAACACTGAAAGTTTTAAAATACAAGGCTTTGCAAAGGTAAGGATTAATTTGGGACGAGAAGGTTTAAGAATTAATGTACCGTTGGAAGCAGAGGTGTTAAATCTTGGAAAAAATAAATGAATACGGTAGTGAAAGGATAGTCTCACCGGAGAGGACTGGTTACGATAGTTATTCCTTAAGACCTAAATTTCTTTCTGAATATATAGGTCAAGAGAATATAAAGGAAAGGTTGAAGCTTGCTATCCAAGCTTCTAAGATGCGTGGCGAACAGCTTGACCATATTTTGCTTGCTGGACCTCCAGGCCTTGGTAAAACGACACTTGCAACTATAATAGCGAATGAATTAAATGCAAATATACATGTCACAAGTGGCCCGATATTAGAAAAGCAAGGAGATTTAGCTGCGATATTGACAAACCTTGAAGCAGGTGATGTGTTATTTATAGATGAAATACATAGGATGAACAGGAATGTCGAAGAAATCTTGTACTCTGCGATGGAAGATTTTCAAGTTGATATAATGATAGGTAAAGGACCAGCGGCAAGGTCAATAAGAGTGGAATTACAACCTTTTACATTGATAGGTGCTACAACAAGAAGCGGGCTTTTAACCTCCCCTTTAAGAAATAGATTTGGTATGATTTTCGAAATGAATTTCTATACTCAAGAAGAACTTAAGATGATAATAACTCGGGCAGCCGAAGTTATGGGTACTTTAATTGATGATGACGCAGCCCTTTCTATTGCAAAAAGGTCGAGAGGGACTCCAAGGATTGCTATAAGGTTACTCAAGAGAGTTCGTGACTTGAGTACAGTACGTGGCTCAGAAAATATAACACTCAATATAGTTGAGGAAGTTATGAGATTATTGGGTGTCGACGAGTTTGGGCTTGATGAAATGGATAGAAAAATATTGAAGACAATTATAGAAATTTACAAAGGTGGTCCTGTCGGATTGAAATCTTTAGCAGCTTCTCTTGGTATAACTGAAGACACAATCTCAGAAGTTTATGAACCTTTTTTAGTGCAAAGTGGTTTCATTGCAAGGGGAGCACGCGGAAGGATTGCTACTGAAAAGGCTTATAAATACTTAGGTTATAACACTCTACCTGGAGGGTTGTTTGATGGATTCGGAAATATTGAATAGTTATTCAATGATAAAGAAAAATTACGAATACGTCATGAATAAAATTTCGGAACATGCACTGAAAGTTGGCAGAAAGCCAGATGAAATAAAGATAGTCGCTGTTACAAAGACTCATCCTGTTGAGATTATAAAAACTGCTTACGATGTTGGGTTAAGAATTTTTGGTGAAAATTACGCGCAAGAACTTCGTGATAAATCTGAGCAATTAAATTTTCCAGACATTGAATGGCATTACATAGGGCGTATTCAAACAAATAAATTGAAATACATAGTTCCTGTTGCTTATCTCATTCATTCAGTTTATAGGATAAACGAAATTGAGGAAATCAACAAAATAGCTTCGAAAATGGGAAAAATTCAAAAAATTTTGATAGAAGTTAATGTTTCAGGTGAAGAAACAAAAGGTGGTATTAGTCCAAATAATATTGAAGATCTATTGAAGGAATCTGAAAAGTTTAAAAACGTCCAAGTTATTGGACTTATGACGATGGCTCCATTTGTTGAACCGGAATCTACAAGGAAATATTTTAGGATGTTGCGTGAAATTAGAGATGGTATCTCAAAGAGATTTCCGAATTTGAAAGAACTATCTATGGGTATGAGTAACGATTTTGAAGTGGCAGTTGAAGAAGGAAGTACGATAGTTAGAATAGGTACTGCGATATTTGGTGAAAGGGGGAAATAATGTGTTTATACTTGGTAATCTTTTCTATGCGATGGGTTATGTTTTGAGAATATTTTTGAATTTTGAAATGACTGTTATAATTATTACCGCGATATTGAGTTGGATACCTAATATGTATTCTTTCAAATTTTATCATATATTGAGGGATATAGCTGAAATTGTGGAAAGACCTATCAGAAAATATATACCCCCGATAGGCTATATAGACATAACCCCTTTGATCGCAATTCTTATTTTGATTTTCCTAGACCAATTCATGGCTCAATCACTTATAGATTTAGGTTGGAGATTGAAATAAATGATTAAGTTAGGTATTTTTTATCGCGTAGATTACGTAGAAGCAGCGAAGTTTGTTCTTGAAAATATTGTAAAAAATTTTGAAGTAAAACACTTTACGGATTCCTCTTTGGATTTTGACGAGGAGAAGTTTTCCGTTGATGTGAACATCGTTGTTGGCGGTGATGGTACGGTTTTAAGGACTTTAAAGAAAGTAAATACTCCCGTTATAGGTGTAAAAGCAGGGAGATTAGGATTTTTCTCAGGATACTTGCTTAACGAAATTGACAAACTTATTCAAGATTTGAAAGATTGGAATTTTATTGAAGACAAACGCTGGACTCTTCGAATTGAAACAAAGAAAGGAACTTATTTTGCAATAAATGATGCTGTCATTCAAAAAGATGTATCTCAAAAAATTCTTGATTTGGATGTAAAAATTACAGACGGTACGTTTTATTATCACGCCGATGGATTGGTTATAAGCACCCCAACGGGTTCTTCAGCATATGCTCTCGCACTTGGTGGGCCTATTATGCTTCCAAATGTTGAGGCGTTTGAAATTACACCTATGGCACCACAATTTTTAGCAAATAGGAGTCTTGTAATTCCAAGTAACGAAAGGATTGCAGTAAGATCAAGTGAAGTTGCAAATTTGATAGTAGACGGGGATTTAGTTGAGCAGACAAATGAGTTTAGAATCAAAAAGTGTAATAGAACTGTGATTATTTTAAGGCCAAAATCATACGACTTTTCCACTTCGATAAAAGAAAAGATAGGTTACGGAAGAAAAATACTGAAAAATGGTTTGTGAAAATCAATCAAGAAGGTGAACGATGTGAAATGGCTTATTGAAACTAACATTAATGAAATGAAAAAAATTTTAACAAAAGAGGCATGGTACGTTGAAGATCTCCTTAGATTAACAATGGAAGCTTTTAAAGAACGCAATCTGGAATTAGCGAAAAAAGTTAAAAATCAGTATTGGGATATATATGAAGAGTACCTAAATATACTAAATTTTTCTCAAACAATTGTTGGGACATCTAACCCAAGCGGTTACGAGCTGAGATTTATTTTTGGAAGTGTGCTTGTTGCAAAAGTTTTGTTGGATATAAGTTCTAGGCTTAAAGATATCGCTGAGGATATAGAAAATTTGATAAAAGAGCCGGAGCTCAATCAAAGTATCATGCTTCCCGAAATGTTTTCATTCGCTCAAAAAATGCTAAGAAAAGCATTGAGAATATATGTTGACCAAAATACCGAAGGTGCCTATGGAATATGTAACCAAGATGAGATTATGGATAAAATGCTTGAAAAATTCCAAGAAGATATAACAACGATCATACAAAATAATCCAAGGTTGATTAAGAGGGGTTTAATTTTGTTAGATATTTCAAAAATCTTAGAGGAAATTTCAGATTTTGCCGTTCAGATTATAGAGATTACATTTTACATTTTGACTGGTAATTATTACACATGCTACAATGACGAATTACAACAATTTTCAGTTGATAACCTTAAAAGTGAAAATTGAAAAATAAAAATATACATTGGGGTGAATAGGTTGAAGACTCTGACAAGATATGTTTTAAAGCAAGCATTGAAACCATTTTTTATGGGACTCGCTGGTTTTATTGTGTTTGTCAGCGTAGAATGGCTTTATCAAATTTCAGATTACATAATTAGAAATAGAGTTGGAATAGATAAATTACTACTATTTGTAATGTACAACATACCTTACTTTACATTTCTCGGTATCCCTGTTGGGGTACTTTTTTCAATATTCTGGGTTATAAGCGATATGTACAACAACAGAGAAATTACTGCTTTATTGGTTCACGGTGTTTCGGCTAAGCATTTAGTTACACCGTTTATCATTCTTGCACTAATCTTAGGCTTTTTCTCCTGGTTGCTTGGTGATTACGTTGTTCCAACCGCCAATTACAAATCTTCGCAGATACTCAACCAGTATATATTTCAATCACCTGAAAGTGTTGTAAAGACAAATATGCTTGTAGAATTAGAAAAAGATGTTTATTTTTATGTTAAAGAACACAACAAAGCTAAAGGTGAACTTTACGATGTAGTTTTATTTAGAAATGAAGAGGGAAACGAACAGATTCTTACAGCTAAAAAAGTTATAAAAAGGAAAGACGGTTGGTTTTTATTAGACGGATCGATGTATATAGTGGAGTTGAAAACAGGATTTCTCAAATTAGACATGCAATTTAAAGAAATGAAATTAGACGTTGCTGGTGAAATCGAAGAAATGCTAAGGGCTTACAAAACTACAAGGGATAAAACTTCAAAAGAGCTAAGAGAACAACTTCAAACGTACAAGAAATTAGGTATAAATGCTTCGAATTTGATTGTTGAACTTAACCAACGTTATGCAAATGCTCTAGGAGCTTTGGTTATAGTTTTGATAGGTCTTCCTGTTTCATTGTTGTTTGGGTTTATTAGCAGGTCTTGGAGCATTATCCTTACATTTCTTATAATTGTACTATACCAAGGTTCGGGTGCATGGTTGTCTGGTATGGGAAAAGAAGGATTAATGGATCCGATGCTTGCAACGTGGCTTCCGAACATTGTATTTTCCGTTGTTGGGTTCATTATGTATATTTTTGTCGATACTCCAATAGCTTTTAAAGTGAGAGAGTTTTTGTCAAGGTTGTTCTTATTCATATTGATAATAGTTGTTTTTTTCGGTTTTACTAATTCCATTGGCTTTTCAGAAAATCTTGTAAAGGTCAACTCTCTGGATGCTTATTTTTCAGAAGAAGTTGTTAGATTTAAAGGAGAGGTTTCTTTTTCTTGGGATAATTATAAACTTCTTTGTGATGAAGCAACAGCGACAATTGTTGATGGTAAGATAAAAGCAATTCAAGCTACTGGTGAAATAAAATTTTACGATAAAGATATGACGTACACTGCCAGAAGTTTTAAATATGATTTTGAAAGTGAAAGGGCGTTGATAGTCAAAGCTAAAGTTGTTTACAATTATAACTATAACAACAAAAAAATCCCAGTTTATGTTTACAGTTCTGAAATAAATTATGAAGCTACATCAACATTGACCCAACTTGAAGACTCTTATTTAACCACTTGTAATTTGGAAGAACCGCATTATATGATTCTTTCTTCCGATGTATATGTATTCGAAAATAAGTACATAGTTGCTAAAAATTCGTTTTTAGTAATTTTGGGTGCTCCCATTTTCCTGTATCCTCTTTATATAATGAACCTTGATGGTGTTCCTCCATACTCTTTTTCAATTACATTCGGAAATACTTTAGTTGTATCTCAGTCATTCAATTTTGCTGTAAATAAATGGGCAGTAAAATTATCATTTGGAACAGAAGGAGTTGGAATTGAAACTCAGAACACGCAGAGTAAATCAGATAAAATATCTTACAATCAATCTAAGGATAGTTTTGAACTTATGCTATCACCTTTTATTTACAGGTATTCAAAGGGGAATATTTATTATAAATACGATGGACCTATATACGTTGAGGGTACGTACATCAATGATAATAATTTCTATCACAAACTTGGTTTTAACTATCAAAATCAAAATGTCTATTTTAGACCTTATATTATGTACGATAAAAAACTAACCGATACTTTAATTGTTTTAAATGGTGGAATAAAGAACTTATCTTTTGATATTCTTCCAGAAAATAGCTTGAAAGTTAATTCCGTTGACAGTACTTATAGAATGCAATACGACGGATACTTATTCGAACCAGAAAAAGATTGGAAAACTTCTAATCAAACTATTTACAACATTGGATTATCAAACAAGGTTATAAATTATAATATTTCGGCAAATGGCTCAGTGTACAATAACAGCGAAAATAGAAATGTTGTTTACACATACCAATTGCCTTGGAATTGGAAGTTGGATAATTTTTCACTAAATTTCAACTATACTTTCACGCTGAAAAATGTGTACAATTATTCTAATAACACTTCAAAGCAATCATTGGGTGCATCTGATAAGTATAACGTTACAGGAATGTACAATATTGGTCCACTTAAAACTTCGCTTTCTTGGGAGCAAGTTTACAATTACCTCGATGAACCAACATCTACAGATAGGAATTTATTAAAGTTTACACTTGAAGCTAACTCATCAAATCTTACACTTTCGACGTCAAGAAGTATCGATTTGATAAAAAATAATCAGCTACCTGATACTTTGACAGTAAAGTACAACCAAACAATTGGAGATTTCAATATTGGTGGTTCTCTATCCACAACGTATGATAACACTTTGCGCAAACTTGGTAATGAGAACATCACACTTGAAATGCGTTACACCCCATTCTCATTAAGGTACGCTTTGCAATTTATTATTAGACCGGGGATGTCTTTAGACAATTATGTACATGTCATAAATTATGGTAATCTAAATGCTACCATATACCAACAAAACGATTATATAAAAAACATTGTTGCTTCAGGTTCTTTTAATCTTTTTGATTATACAGCAATGCTGAGAGCAAATTACAATAAAACTTCAAAAGAAGCTACTCCGACGTGGAATTTTACATATGCAATGGAAAAAAAGAACGAAAAATATGTTCTATCTTATAATACAGATAATAAAAATACCTATAAATTAGAAATGGACTTAAAGAATCTTGACCCAAATATCAAACTCAGCGTTACATTTAATCCCTCAACAATGTCATTTGATTATTTCTCATTCAACTTTGATAAATCATTGCATTGTTGGAGATTAAATGCTGGAATTGATTTTAAAAATAGAAATTCTCCGAACATTTTTGATAATATTGATAAGATTTATTTTAAATTTTACTTGACCGATATACCAGATAAATTTTTCCAATTTGATCCGAAGAATGGTCAGTTTAATTTTAATGGGATGTGAGACGTTGGCTTTAGATACACAAGATGAATTTTTTAAAAAGTTTGTAAATTTTATAAGAGAGTATGTTCCTAATTGTTCATCGGTTCTCCTTGCGGTCTCAGGTGGAGTAGATTCTATTGTCATGTTAGATCTTTTCAACAGAGCAAAGGACGAGTTATTAATAAACATTGGAGTTGCTACTTTCAACCATAAGTTGAGAACTGAAGCGGATGATGAGGTGATTTTTGTTCAAAAATTTTGTGAAGGATTGGGAATTCCATTTTTTCCAGGTGAAGCTGATGTAAAAATGTATTGCGAGCAAAATAAGTTATCAATAGAAGAAGGCGCACGGATTTTAAGGTATGAATTTCTGAAACGTACTGCTAAAGAAAATGGATACAGCTTTATAGCCACGGCACATAACGCCAACGATCTTTTAGAAACAATAATACTTAGGCAAATAAAAGGCACTGGACCTTTTGGTTTGGCGGCTATAAAGCCTATAAATGGTATATTTATAAGACCACTTATCTTTTTCACACGTAAAGAGATAGAAGAATATGCCAAAGAAAGAAAACTTGAGTATGTTATCGATAGGACGAATTTTGATATTGAGTACAACCGAAATTTTGTAAGGCACAAAATAGTCCCCCTCTTAAAAGAGATTAATCCTTCTGTTGAAAGTGCTTATTTAAAGCTGGCAAAAAATATCTGGGAACTTGATAGTTATGTAGATAGAGCTATTGGTATTGATAAGAGTAATCTTGAAAAAATCGGAAACAATTTTATTTTTAAACTGGTAAATGATGAGTACCTTCAGATTGAACAAATTAGAAGGTATTCTTTGTTGTTATTTGGTAAACCATTAGATTACGAAAAACTTGAACGATTTAAAAAAGCAAGAAGCTCTGGAAAACCGTCTTATAAAATATCTTTTTGGGGAGCACTTGGAATTGAGATTTCTTATGGGTGGTGTATGATGGGAGACATAGTAAATTATCCGGTTTTTGAAAAGATTGTATGCTTTGATGGAAGCAAAGAGTTTGAGCTAATAGAAGCAAACGGTTACTTTATAAAATTTGCAAAGTATGATATAATTAATAAAAAAGAGCATACAAATGTGTGTTTTAAGGTTCGCAATTGGAGAGGTGGTGATAGGTTGTTGAGTGGTAAAAAAGTTAAAGAATTATTTTCAGAGAGGAAAGTTCCAACGTTTTTAAGAAAGTTGATACCGCTTGTGTTTTTATCCGAAAGCGAGCAAGATAGTAAAGTTATTTACATACCGTTTTTGTATGAAGCAAAAAGCTATCTAAATGATATTGGTGTTTTTATAGAAACGAAAGGAGGTTTTCATTTTGAATCGTAACATTGGATCGGTAATTTTTCTAATACTAATTGCACTCTCTTTATTTTGGATTTACGAAGGTTTTATAAATTCTAAGGGTGCAATAGAGCTTAACATGAGTTACAGTGACTTTATAAAACGAGTCAGTAACAGTGAAACGGATATAGCTGAAGTGGTTATAAAAGATGATGGTAATCTGAGTATAAAGACAAAGCAAGGAAGATCGTATTCTGTTTATGCTCCTTGGTTTAGATACGATATAGAGACAATTAACAAGCTTGTTGAATATGGAATAGTGATTCAAGGTGAAAGAGTTACAGATAGCAGTTTTTGGGTAAATGTTATTGGAAATATCGCGATTTTTATAGTTACTCTATTACTTTTTGCGTTTATAATTCGCGGTCTTGGACGTGGAAATAACCAGGCATTTACCTTCACAAAAAGTAGGGCGGAGAAGGTCAATCCTAATAAAATAAAAGTAACATTTAAGGATGTAGCTGGTGTAGATGAGGCTGTTGAAGAACTCAAAGAAACCGTTGAGTTTTTGAAAAATCCTGGAAAATTTACAAAAATTGGGGCAAGAATGCCGAAAGGTATTTTACTCGTTGGACCTCCGGGTACTGGTAAGACATTACTTGCACGTGCTGTTGCTGGAGAAGCAAACGTTCCTTTCTTCCACATAAGTGGTTCTGATTTTGTTGAATTGTTTGTCGGTGTTGGTGCGGCAAGGGTAAGAGATTTATTTGAGCAAGCGAAGGCTAATTCTCCTTGTATAGTTTTTATAGATGAAATTGACGCTGTTGGTAGGCATAGAGGTGCAGGTCTTGGCGGAGGTCATGATGAAAGGGAACAAACCCTAAACCAATTGTTAGTTGAAATGGATGGTTTTGACGTTAATCAAGCTATTGTAGTAATGGCCGCAACGAATAGGCCAGATATACTTGATCCTGCACTGTTAAGACCTGGAAGGTTTGATAAGAAAGTTGTTGTTGATCCACCAGATGTAAAAGGAAGAGAAGCTATATTGAAAATACATTTAAGAAATAAACCTATAGATAAAGATGTTGATGTCTCTGTACTTGCTAAACGCACAACGGGATTTGTTGGCGCTGATCTTGAAAATTTGGTAAACGAAGCAGCATTGTTAGCCGCAAGAGATGGTAGAAATGTCATTAAGATGAACGATTTTGAGGAAGCAATAGATAGGGTTATAGCCGGACCTGCTAGAAAATCGAGAGTTATCTCCGAAAAGCAGAAGAAGATAGTTGCTT
Source organism: Fervidobacterium nodosum Rt17-B1 (assembly GCF_000017545.1). Taxonomy (NCBI): domain Bacteria; kingdom Thermotogati; phylum Thermotogota; class Thermotogae; order Thermotogales; family Fervidobacteriaceae; genus Fervidobacterium; species Fervidobacterium nodosum. The sequence goes on from NC_009718.1 coordinate 164,107, forward strand.
ATCATGAAGTAGGACATGCGATAATAAGCTCTTCATTACCAAATTCAGATCCTGTTCACAGAATATCAATAACACCACGTGGTTACGCAGCTCTTGGATACACATTACATTTACCTGCTGAAGACAAGTACTTAGTTAGTAAAAACGAACTACTCGATAATATAACGACACTTTTAGGTGGTAGAGCAGCTGAAGAGCTAGTTTTTGGCGATTTTACAAGTGGGGCAGCAAACGATATTGAAAGAGCTACCGAAATAGCAAGAAAGATGGTTTGTGAATATGGAATGAGTGATAATTTTGGACCTTTAGCTTGGGGTAAGACGGAACAAGAAGTATTCCTTGGCAAAGAATTGACAAGGATAAGAAATTACAGTGAAGAAGTTGCTAAAATGATAGACCACGAGATTCAAAATATCATAAAATCTTGCTATGAGCGTGCAATGGATATTTTAACTAAGAATAGGGAAAAAATGGAACAAATAGTTGCAGTTTTGTTGGAACGTGAAGTAATGAGTGGTGAAGAACTAAGAGCAATGCTTAATGGGAACGAAAGTGGATTAGACACTAATTTACAAGAAGCGTAAAGAAACTTACAAATTTTTTCACGATTTTCTTACAGGGAATGGGGGGAACATTGTGGAAGAATTAAGCAGAATTTTAGGATTGAGCAAATCTGTAGAAGTTATTCCAGATGAATCAATGGTATGGGACGAAGATGAAGAATTATCTCATTTACATCTGCTTTCAACTTCTGGATTAATCAAAGAAATAAATCTTGTTACCGGAGAATTTTTAAATCAGTTTCTTGAAGAGGAAAATGTATCAGTTGTGAACTACAACGAAATAATTCATTTGAAACCTGTTGTTATTGGCGAAAGACTAATTGTTGGTATTAGAGTTACAGAGGTTGTAAATAACATCGTTACTTTTAAGGTGATTGTTATGAGAGAAACAGAAAAAATAGCAGAAGGTACTGTAAAAAGAGTTGTCGTTTCTAAAAATTACCTTAGGAGAAAAGCCCTTGAACAGATTTGAAATTCAATGAATTTTTGGGAGGATTTGAGTATTTAATGAGAAAACCAAGAGACGCGGAATCATTTAGAGAATACGAATACATTTTGAAATTCAAAAAATCAGAAAAAATTTTAAAAGATATTTCAGGCAACCTTCCCAAGGTTGCCTTTATTTTCCCAAACAATTACGAAATTGCAAGTGGTTCACTTGCTTGGAGTTGGATTCAACAGCTTTTGTCTCAGCAGGGAATAGGTGTGGAACGTTTTTTCTATGAAAAATGGTTTAAGAAATTTTATTCTTTAGAATCTCAGATACCTATCGATGAATTTCCTGTGTGGTTAATTACTTTCCAATTTGAAAATGATTTACTAAATATAGCCGATATACTTATAAAAAAAGGTATACCACTGAAGGCTAATGAAAGAAACGAATATCACCCACTTATAATAATAGGTGGACCAACTACACTTTTCAATTACAAAATTGTCGAAGAAATCGCCGACTTGGTGTTCATAGGTGACATAGAATGTTCGATAACTCAATTTTCAGAAGCGCTTAAATATTATATTGATAGTCGTTTAGTTGATAAATTCTTGGATGTTAATGAGATTTACTCAAAGAAATTTGGTAAGATTAAATTTTCAAAATGTTTTGGCACCCTTTTCCCAGTTCCACACTCACATTATGTTAGTAGCATGTCATCGTTTAAGAACAAAATGCTTATCGAAATTGGAAGAGGGTGTATTTGGAGATGTGCATTTTGCGTTACAGGATACACAAAGAAACCCGTAAAATTTGCAAAGATAGACGACATTGTAGAAATCTTTGAAAAATACAAAAACAATGAAATTGAGTATGGATTAATAAGTGCTACCATTACAGATTACCCGTATCTTGATGAACTACTCGATTATGTCGAGAAGAATAAAGTAAAATTTTCTGTTTCTTCCATGAGAATAGACAAAGTTAACGAAAGATTGTTGAGGGTTCTTAAGGAGACAAACCAATACTCATTTACAGTTGCACCAGAAGGTATATCTCAAAAAATAAGAGATGTTATGATGAAAGATATGTCGACTGATGATATAATAAACGGACTAATTTTAGGTAGAAAAGTTGGATTTGATAGTGTAAAGCTTTACTACATAATAGGGCTTGAAGAAGAAGATGAGAAAGATTACAATGATTTTTTTGAATTTATTAAAGAAGTACAAAAAATGGGGTATAAGAACATAACATTAAGTATAAACCCTCTTGTACCAAAACCAATGACACCATTTGAAAAAAGAAATATGATTTCAAAAAAAGAGTATGAAAATAGAATGTTAAAAATCAAGAAAAGCCTTCCAAAAAATGTTAAGGCAGATTTTGAAAGCTATAAGGAAAGTTTTATACAGTACGAAATAGCGTATTTGAGTGGCGAAGATGTGATTTATTACATAGCTAAATTTTTCCCAATTTCATAGCAAAAAAACCGGTTGAGAGTATTATAGCTGTTTCGAATCTCAATATCTTTTTTCCTAAACAGATACTTTTGAATTTGCTTTTAAGCAATTTTAATTCGCTTTTTGAAAATCCTCCTTCAGGTCCAGCTATTATACCAACACTCTTGGATATTCTCTTTGGAATTTTTCTTCCTTTAAAATCTAAGATATATGTACTCTCCGGTGCTAGAGAGAAAATATCTAAAAATTCTATGGGTTTTATTGTTGGAAAGTGGTACCTAACACATTGTTTTGATGCTTCCCTTACAATAAGCTCAAGCTTGTCTTGCTTATCGTCGTAATGTCGTGAAGCCCTTTCATTGTTGAAGACGTATATCTCATCTACACCCAATTCGACGGCTTTTTCAATAGTCCATCTGAGCCTTTCCCATCTACCTGAAGGAGCGAAGAGTACAAGTTTATTGTTTGTAACTTCAACAAATTCATAAGATAGGACATTGCCGTACGCTTCGTTTTTTCCAATAGATTTTATTATAACTTTATATTTTCCACCGTTTCCGTCTGTTGCTTCGACTATTTCACCTTCTTTTAGCCTCATTACTTTCATATGTGTAACTTCATGCTCATCAAAATAAACAGAATCATTCTTAGGAATGCAAAAGTATATATTTGGCAAAGGTAACACCCCCAAATTTTTAAATTTACTTATTTACAAAACCACCGCCCTATTTAGGGCGGTGATTAGGTTTTCTAAACTCTCTAATTAAATTTCAAATTTAATTACCAGTGGAGTAATTCTTTTTCTGTTTCTTTATCGAACACATGCATTGTTGTCATGTCGAAAACGAGGTCTATCTTCTGGCCTTCCTTTGCCTGGCTCTTTGCGTTAACTCTTGCTACAAGCCTATCCTCACCAGCAACAACGTGTAGTAATGTTTCGCTACCAAGTGGTTCAACAACATCAACGGTAACTTCAGCGGTATTTTCTGGTTTTGGCGCGATTGCGAACATTTTGTCGTATATATTTTCTGGCCTTATACCAAATATTATATCTTTATCAACATATTTTGAAAGTTTCTCTTCGTATTCTGCGGGAACCTTCAATTTTAATCCGCTTGTCTTTACCCAAAGACCACCTTCACCCTTGATTATCTTTCCATTAATAAAGTTCATTGATGGGCTACCGATGAATCCTGCAACGAAAATATTCGCTGGTCTATTGTAAACTTCGTACGGGCTACCAATTTGCTGGATTAAACCGTCTTTCATGATAACAATCTTGTCTGCCATTGTCATAGCTTCAACTTGGTCGTGTGTAACGTAAACGATTGTCGCTTCTAATCTTGCGTGTAACTTCTTAAGTTCAGCTCTCATTTGAACACGAAGTTTTGCGTCGAGGTTTGAAAGAGGTTCGTCGAATAGGAAAACTTTCGGATGTCTCACGATAGCTCTTCCAACGGCGACTCTTTGCCTCTGACCACCGGAAAGTTGCCTTGGTTTTCTGTCTAATAAATGCTCAATCTCAAGAATTTTTGCAGCTTCTCTAACTCTTTTTTCTATCTCATCTTTTGGAACTTTTCTAAGCTTAAGACCAAACGCCATATTTTCGTAAACAGTCATATGTGGATAAAGTGCGTAGTTTTGGAAAACGAATGCGATGTCCCTATCTTTTGGCTCAACATCGTTTACAACTCTTCCATCGATTTTGATTTCACCTTTCGTAATTTCTTCAAGCCCTGCAATCATTCTTAGTGTAGTTGTTTTTCCACAACCAGATGGACCAAGCAACACGACAAATTCCTTATCTTCGACTGTAAAATTTGCATCTTTAACTGCTTCAACCTTGCCTTCATATATCTTCCATACATGTTCAAGTACAACCTGAGCCATAGACTCAACCTCCCTTTTTTGATTAACAGTATGACATAATTATTTATTCTTTTTTCTCATAATTATCAAATATATCTTCAAGTTTGATATCTTTAAAAACGGAAGGATCTCCAAGATCAAGAAGATAAAGATCCCAAACTTTATCAATGAAATCTAGTATTTTATTGTATTTCTCATAATTGATAATAACTGCTGCGGGTTTACCATTTTTTGTAATTACTACATCAACATTTTCCGAAATTTCAACAACTTCTGAAAACTTTGCCTTTGCATCTGCAAGCGAATAAAAATCTGTTTTAAATCTCATATGTTTACCTCCTTGACTATAATTATAGTCAAATTTATCTAAAAAGCAAACACGAACATAAAAAGTTACCTAAAAGTTACATTTTTGAAACACACATAAGGTTTATCAGGTGTAAAATTTGACTGAACGGTCAATAAATAGATTTTGAGATTTAGATTATTATAGTGAAATCATGCAATACTATTAAATAAAACTTAATTAGAATTTAGAGGAGGGGTATTATGGCAGTGGGTGGATTAAAAGGTATGGTTTATCATCAAGCTGGAAAGTTCGTTTCGTCTGTTGTTAGAAAGGCAGATACTCAAACATTTGCAAAACTTCTATTCACGATTTCTGCTCTTAGTAAAGAACCAGCAAAAAGTGGTTTAAAAAAGCTTGGGCTTATGGCTCAAGAGGAGCATCCAATGATTAAAAAATGGATTGAGATTTTCCAGAGATCTTCCCCACAAGCAGTTGAAAAGATTATTAATAATCTTATAATTAACGAATTCGCCATTGGTGAACCACACAGGCAAAAGATGATGCAAGAGCACAAAGTTGTTCTTCCGAAATTGGGAGTTATAAGCCCAACTTACGCATGTAACCTTAATTGTATAGGATGCTATGCGGGACTTTACGGAAGAAAATACGAATTAACAAAAGACGAAGTGAGAAGTGTTTTAAAACAAGGTGAGGAACTTGGTATTTATTTCTGGGTTATTACAGGTGGAGAACCATTCTACTGGCCGCACCTCTTGGAAATACTCGAAGAATTTAACGAGCATTACTTTATGATTTACTCAAATGGTATATTAATAACAGAAGAGAAGGCTAAAAAACTTGCGGAACTTGGCAATGCGACAATTTCAATTTCTGTTGAAGGATTTGAGTCTGAAACTGATTGGCGACGTGGTCATGGAGTTTTTAAAGCTATTCAGAACACATGGGAAAGATTGAGAAGATACGGTGTGCCATTTGGAGCAAGTGTTACTGCAACAAGGGTGAACCACGATATAATTATGAAAGATGAGTTCTGGAATTTCTTAGAACAAAACGGGGTTGAGTACGTTTGGATTTATCAATTTATGCCTGTAGGTCAGGATCCTGTAATGGATCTTGTTCCAACACCTCAGCAGAGATACGAAAGATTCTTCAAAACTGATGAGATGAGACTTAGTGGCAGGTTTGCTTTTGTTGCCGACTTCTGGAACCATGGTTTCTTGACTCATGGTTGTCTCTCGGCGGGTGCGAAATATTTCCACGTCAATGCAAAAGGTTATGTTGAACCATGTGTTTTCCAACAATTTGCAGTGGATAGTATAAGGGAAAAAACATTGCTTGAAATATTCAAATCACCATTCTTTGAATCTTACAAGAGAGCAATTCCATTCTCGAATAACCTTTTCAGGCCATGTCCAATAATCGATAATCCAAAGGTGTTTAGAGCAATGGTAAAGAACTTTAATGCTATACCACAACACGAAGGTTCTGAAAAGACTATCACCGATCTTGCGCCCGCAATTGATAAACTTGCCGAAGAATGGAAACAATATGCTGATAAACTATGGTATGAGTACGGTTACGTTGAAAGGTATCCTGTAAATAGAGGAATTTATAACTATGAGACAAGAATGAAGAGATATGCCAATAGAGAAGAAGCACTTAAAGTTGATAAAAAACTTAATGTTTAATAAGTGTTTGATAACTACAGGGGGAAGTTAATTTTGAGCGAAAGAATCCGCGAAAGCAACAAAACTAAGGAAAAAATTATAGATGCTGCACGTAAATTATTCTCTGAGAAAGGTTTTGATGGTGTTAGTATGGAGGACATTGCGCAAGCCTCTGGTGTGCGCAAGTCCCTTATTTACTATTATTTTCCAAGCAAGGAGATCCTCTTTGAAGAAATCTGGATTAATGTTATAGATGAACTTGAAAAAGAGGTTTTCTCGGAAGTAGATAATGAAAGTAGTATATCAAGAGCTATAAAAAGATTGATAAAAAAGTATGTCGAATTCGCTATGAACAAGGAGGAAATAAGTAAACTAATAGCAAGGGAAAGACTGAATGTGCTTGAAAGTGAAAATGGACTTCATAATGCAAAAAGTAGGTATGAAAGACTTTTACAAAGAGTGGAGAAAATCTTTGAAAGGGGTAAAAACGAGAATGTTTTGAATGATATAGAACCATCAACAGCTACAGAGATTATATCTTCAGTTGATGCTGTACCAAGAAGGGGTTTACTTAAGAGTATCGAAGAATTTCTAATTAAGGTCATTTTGAAAGATAAACCTGAACCTCAAAAGTGATCGTGTTAAGCGAGGTGAAATTTAATTGCAAGATGCGAAAAATATGAAGAAAAAAGCTTTATATTTTATTGTACTAATGGGTTTTGTAAGTCTTTTCAGTGATATAACTTACGAAGGAGCAAGAAGTTTAGTAGGACCTTATCTGGGACTTTTGGGTGCGTCAGCGGTAGTTGTTAGCGCAATTGCCGGTTTGGGTGAGTTATTGGGGTACACTCTCCGTTTTGTTACTGGAAAGCTCGTTGACAAAACTAAAAAATATTGGTTTTTTGCCATTCTTGGTTACTCAATTAATTTGTTAGTTATCCCAACTTTGGCTTTGACAAAACATTGGATACTTGCCGCAATACTTGTTATTCTTGAAAGAGTTGGTAAAGCTTTAAGAAAACCCGCAAAAGATACCATAACGTCTTTTGCAAGTAGTCAAGTTGGTTATGGTACAGGTTTTGCCATTGAGGAATTCATGGATCAAATAGGAGCCACAATAGGCCCTCTTTTCATGAGTTTAACTATCGCAAATAACATAAAACTCGAAACTGTTGATGCTTATAGGAAGGCTTTTGCGTTTCTTGTTTTTCCTGCTGTTATAACAATAGGTATAATTTTTATCGCAAGAGTGCTCGTACCAAATCCGGAAAAAATGGAAAAAGCTAAAGAAACGATTAAAGATGTAAAACTCGACAGGACATTTTATTTGTACTTAGCTGGTATATCTCTTATCGCTTTTGGCTTTGCGGATTTTGCATTGATTGGTTTTCATGCTCAAAAGCTAAATCTTCTTTCACCTGCGATGATTCCAATAGCATACATGATTGCCATGATTGTCGATGCGTTTGCAGCGCTTTTCTTTGGAAAATTATTTGATAGATTAGGAATAGGTGTTTTAGCTATCTCAACATTTATTTCTGCATTTTACGGGATTTTTTCTTTTGGAAATAGTGGGACCTTTATTATGGTTGGTTCGATACTGTGGGGTATCGGTATGGGCGCTCAGGAATCTATTATGAAAGCAGCCGTTGCAAAACTTGTTGAAAAAGAAAAAAGGGCAACTGCATATGGATTCTTCAACGCAGTCTTCGGAATAGCTTGGTTTGTAGGTAGTGCATTACTTGGAATTTTGTACAGTATAAGTATAAAAAGTTTAATTGCCGTTTCCATTATTTCTGAAATTGCAGCTGTAATTATTTTCTTAACGATTAGAAAAAGTTAACGTTTAAAAATAATTAAAATATACAAAAAAACAAAGGGGATGATAAGCATCCCCTTTTATTTTTTTACATTATAAATTTTTATCTTCTCTTTGTAACACCTTGTTTTTTATCCAATCTCTTTTTGTATTCAGAATATGTCTTTTGGCTATCTTTAAGGAATTTGACAAGTTTCTTTTCGAATTCTTCCTTTTTTGCCTCCGTTTGGTCTTCTTGTGTTTCTTCTTTGAGTGATAATTCCCACTTGCCGTCTCTGCCTTTTCCAATTACTTTTGCCTCAATATCTTGACCAACTTTCAAGAAATCCTCGACTTTTTGAACGTACTGATTTGAAATTTTTGAAATATGGATAAAGCCTTTTTCCCCGTTTTCTAATTCGATGTTTGCTCCGAATTTGAGTACTTCTGTTACTTTACCTTTTACTACTTGACCAACTTCCATAAAATATAACCCTCCTGAAAATTTAGATTGAAAGATACGTGTTTAAAAATTAATACTTGCCTTCAAACTTTTTCTTAAACTTCTGTACGCGTCCTTCAGTATCTACAATCAGGCTAGCACCTCCACTTCCTTTGTAAAGTGGATGGCAATTTGAACACACATCGATCTTAAGTTGTTCTTTCGTTGTCCAAATCTTGTGTTCTGCACCACATGCACATCTGACTGTTAAAAGTCTCATTTCTGGGTGTATGCCTTTTTTCAACGTGCGTCACCTCTCCTTGAATTTTTGTCCGTTTTAATCACGTTATATGATACCACTTTTTTATAATTTTTTCAAGTCTTATATTTTTACTTCCTTGAAATTCTCTTGTATCATGTTGAGAAGACTAATTGTTTGCTTAACGTTAGCAAAGACGTTATTTAGTTCATCTAAAAATCTTTGAATTGATGCGCTTATCTCTTCAGCTGTTGCCGAACTTTCTTCAGAAATTGCAAGTAGGTTTTGAATACTTGTTGTTATTGCTTCCAGTTTTTGCGTTTCGTTGTTTAAAGAATTTACCAAATCATTTAGTTGATTTGTGATATGGGAGATTATATCGCTTGATTCTTTACTCTTTGTTGCACTATCCGAAAGGTTTTTAGCTTGTTCTTTCAGTTCCTCATAACCTTTTACGACACTTTGGCTTAGTTTATCAATACCGTTTGAAATTGTCCCTAAGAATTGCGATATTTTTACGGCAGATGCTTTGCTTTCTTCAGCCAACTTCCTTATTTCATCTGCAACAACTGCAAACCCTCTTCCAGCTTCCCCACTTCTTGCAGCTTCAATTGCAGCGTTAAGCGCTAACAAATTTGTTTGTTCTGCGATGCTCATCACTGTATTTGCGATATCCATAATTGCGCTTGCTTGAGTTCTAAGCTGTTCGCTTTCTGTTGCAATATTCTCAAATTCTTTACTCATTGCGTTCATACCTGAGGCAGAAAGCTCTACGCTCTTAGCAGCTGTGATTATTTTTTCAACAGCGACGTTTAAATCATGAATAATTTGATTTTGTTGACCTATTGTTCTTGAGATAGTTTCGACATTCGATGAGACCGCTTCTGATATTCGTTCGGCATCGTTACTAATTTGAACGGCTGTATCGGCAACTTGACTTGATAATTCTTTCATTGTATCAATCTGTTCTTGTACTACACTGGACGATTCCAATGTTTTCTTTGCGAACGCCATAATTTCTTCTGTGTCACCTTGGAGAGAAATTAAAAATTCTCTCAATTCATAGATAGCTTCAATATGTTCTTTTGATACTTCCTCGAATGATTTTTCTCCACCAATAACAAGTAAATTATTAAAATCTTTGTTTTTGTAAACCTTTGCAATATCCTTTGTCGCACTCAAACCTTTCTTAAAATCAACCAAACCGAAAGAAACTCCAACCAAAATCGCTAAACCTACGGCGATGGAACCAAACAATGGGCCAAATAAAGATGTGAATAGCCAAGACAAAACGAAAGTCAAAATTGGGAATGTTACAGTATATGTTTCAACCAAAGATTTTAGCAAACCAAAAGAGAAGATTTTGTACGATTTTAAATTTACTTTCTTTCCGTAAGGTTTTGTTGAAATGATTTTAACTTCTATAAAAGAACCAGAATCCGTTTTTCCTTGGTTTAGTACTTCGATTTTCAATGGATCATTGAAAAATTCAGATGCACCTTTAAGTAATCCCATAAAGTAATACCTAAAATCCCTTCTTGACTCATAGCGAACAATTGCAGTTTTTTCATCTATGTAGTTAAAGATTATTCTTGGTGGCTTCGCACCGGTTATTCGCCTTGTGAGAGCTCTATGTACACTATCCATAGCACTTAAAAACGACATACAACCTTCTTTTTTAAAGTAATTTGGATAGAAAGAATGAAATGAGCGGATATTGTGATAACCGGTTTCTTCCCATAATTCTTCGTATTTTTTCCCAACTTTCTGTGCAAGCTTTTCTGAAAATCTTACAACAAGTTCGTCTGGTACATCATTTGTTGGGATTAATAGTTTTGTTCTGTCGATATTGAATTCCTGAACTAAATTATCAACAATCGATTCTCCATAAATTTTTTTCCACGTGGATAACCAGATATTCATAACGAAACTCTTCATTAAAAATACACCTCCCACATTTTACTATAGCATTTTAATACTGTAATGGTATAATATATTATATCACAAAAGTCTCTATTTATAAATTCAATTTTTATTTGGAGGGATTTTATATGTGTAGAATGGCTGGTTTTAGTTTTGATGATAATCAAAATATATCTGAAATTTTTGAGTTTGTCAAATCTATGGCACTTAACGGTATGGAGGCACCACATAACGATGGTTGGGGATGTTTCTGTAAAAATGATGTTAATCATATTTTGTACAAGTCACTCAGACCAATATACGAAGATTCATATAACATAAATAAAATAACTGAAGAAAAATTTAAATTAGGTTTAATTCACGCAAGGCTTGCTTCGAAAGGTCTTCCAAAGACAACATTGCAGCTTCATCCATTTTACATAAACGGGAGATATTTTGCGCACAACGGCACAATAAAAAGCGCAAGAAGAGAAAATATTTACGAGAGTGATACTTACGAATATTTTGAAAATATCGTCAATTTTAATTCGATTGGTCAACTTGTTCAGAATATCTTGAAATATTCTAAAATAAATGAGTTTAGTGGTATGAATTTTATTATGGTTGATGAAAAAGAAAACGCTTTATACGTATGTTGTCTTTACACAGACACATCAAGAAATAAAGAGTATTTTACGTTGCACTATTACTATAACAAGTCTGATAAGAAGTTCATCGTTTATTCAGAAAAGTTCTCTGATGAATTCCAACCAATGAAAAATGGTGAAATAATTAAGGTCATCGATGGTATCATAGTGGAAAAGTTTTTTGTTAATATTTAAAATTAAATTGTATAAAAAAGCGGTCCAATAAAAACTTTGGACCGCTTTTATTTTTTGATTATTTTATTCTCTAAAGAATGTGAGGTAAGCTATGAAGAGTAAGGCAAGGACCCATGTGAACCAGTGAACTTCTTTTCTCTTTCCCGAAAAGGTTTTAACGATTGGGTATGTTATTATTCCTAATGCTATACCGTTTGCTATTGAGTAAGTGAAGGGGATCATAGTGAGTGTGACAAACGCGGGTACCGCATCTGTTATATCATCCCATTTTATAGACATTAAGCTCTTAATCATTAAGACGCCGACGAATATAAGAGCTGGCGCTGTAGCGGCCGATGGAATTGTTAACGCTAGTGGCGAGAAGAATAACATCGCTAACATTAAAAGTGCAACTACGATAGCTGTTAAACCTGTTCTTCCACCTGCTGCAATACCGGTACTGCTTTCAATATACGTTGTTACAGTTGATGTACCAAACAAAGAACCAATAACTGTACCAATAGCATCAGCTAAATAGGCTGGTTTTGCTCTTTCAAGTTCGCCTTTTTTCTTTGTAAATCCAGCGCTTTCAGCTAATCCTGTAAGTGTACCTAAAGTATCGAAGAAATCAACAAAGAAGAATGTTGCAACAACTACCCAAAATGCACCTGAGAGAAGTGTTTTTGAATCGAATTGTATTTTGAAAAACGTTGGAGATATATCGGGAATTTTTCCTATTATTCCTTGATAATGTGTAACGTTGAATATAGGAAATGTTCCTATTACAGTTGTCAATATTATTCCAAGGAGTATGGAACCTGGTACTTGTAGTGCGAATAAAACAACGGTTATGAAGAATCCAATTATTGCAAGCAATGTGTCTGGTTTATTCAAATGTCCGAGTGTAACTGCTGTTATCGGATCAGGCATGACTATCCCAGCATTTTTCAATCCAATTAAGGCAATAAACAAACCAATTCCAGCCCCTGTTGCTGCTTTAACTGGTTGTGGTACAGCTGTAGCTACGAAACTTCTTGCGCCAGTGAGAGTTAATATAACAAATATCAAACCTTCAATAAACACAGCTGTAAGTGCTAATTGCCATGGTATTCCAAGTTTTAAACATACTGTGTAAGTGAAATAGGCGTTAAGTCCCATACCGGGAGCCAAGGCGAATGGGTAATTTGCAAATAATCCCATTATGAGTGTTGCTGTTGCGCCACCAAGAATGGTAGCAACCATGAAAGCCCCGTAGTATGAGTTGTAGAGTGATTGGTCGATAATCTTCCCGGTTTGGTCAAAAATACCAGGAACTGCTTGAACTAATATAGACGGGTTTACGAAAACGATGTAAGCCATCGTTAGAAAGGTTGTGATACCTGCAATAACCTCCTTACGGACTGTGGAACCTGACTGTGAGATACCGAAGTACCTATCCATACTTTATCACTCCCCCCACGAAATGTTCGGTAAAAATTGATGGATATTTTTTATTTTAGCTTTATCTTTGTTCTATTTTCAAATTCAACAACTGTGCCATCGACTATGATATGATCTATGTCTGTGCCTTCCACCATTTGTATAATGGCGTCTTCAAGGTCTTTTTTCTCTTTGTTTAATTCTTTTATTGTATCTTTAACTCTTAAATATCTTCTCACGAAATTTTCAAGCGCTTGAAGTAATTGTTCATTTTGTATATCGTTATCCATATGAAAGACCTCCTAGTTTATAGTGATTCTTTAATTTTTTCAACAACCTCTTTTATCTCTTCGTTTCTTAGCTCTGGGAAAATTGGTAAAGCAAGCGTTGTTTTTGATAAACTTTCTGCAACAGGGAAATCGCCTTCTTTGTAACCATACTCTGAAAAACACTTTTGTAAGTGTAGTGGTAATGGATAATATAAAGCTGTCCTTATTCCACTTTCTTCTAAATGCTCCTTAACTCTATTTCGTGTTTCTTCATTTTCAAACTCAACAACGTATTGGTGGTATACATGATTGCGATATCCAGTCTCTACAACTTTTGGATATTTCACTGGAAGTTTATAATCTTCAAATAATCTTTGGTATTCCTTTGCAATTTCTATTCTTCTTGTCGTCCATTCGTCTAAGTACTTAAGTTTAACAGATAATATTGCAGCGTGAATTGAATCAATTCGCGAATTGTACCCTACCATTTCGTGATAGTACTTTTTCTTTGAGCCGTGTTGTCTAAGCATTCTGCATTTTTCTGCTAATTCATCATTGTTTGTTACTATCATCCCGGCATCGCCGTATGCTCCAAGGTTTTTGGTTGGAAAGAACGAAAAAATACCAATATCACCGATTGTTCCAGATTTTAAAATTTTATTGCCGATTTTTCCCTCACTTCCTACGGATTGCGCCGAATCTTCTAATATTTTAACATGATACTTTTCTTTTAGGAAGAGTAGATTTTCAAAATCAACTGACCTACCAAAAAGATGGACTGGTATAACAATTCTTATTTTTTCTCTTTTCAACACATCTTCAACTTGATTCAAATCTATGTTGTAAGTTTCCTTATCTACATCAACAAAGACTGGTACTCCACCATTCCTAACTATGCACGATGCAGTAGCGAAGAATGTGTATGGTGTTGTGATTACCTTCTCACCTTTTTCTATACCGATAGAATGTAGTGCAATAACCAAGGCATCGCTGCCGTTAGCAACTCCAATTGCGTGTTTAACATTTAAATACCTAGCAAATTCACTTTCAAATTCGCTAACTGCAGGTCCAAGTATAACTTTCCCACTTAATAAGACATCATCAATCGCTTTGAGTATTTCTTCACGTAAATTTTCATATTGCCTTGTCATATCGAAAAGTGGAATCATATAACTTTAGCCTCCTTAAACCTTATTTGTAATTGATTTTACAATGCTTTTCAGAAAAAACTAAACGTACGAATTCGTACTTTCTGTAATTTACATATACATCGTAACCGGTGTTTTTCTGCAAGAAATCAATAATTGATGGATTTTCCTGTTTTAAAGGAGTAAAACCATTTGGAATAGATATGAACTGTTCGATACCTATTTTTGGTTGTTTCAGTGGTTTTGTATATATAGCATAAAATCCAACTTGGGACTCGAACATTTTAAAATATTCTTTTGCTACGGTAATATTTCCCTCGTTGAAGTGATAAAATCCCAAAAATAGTTTGAATTCGGGTGATTTTTCGAATTTTCTAAGATTTTGAATCTCTATTTTATAACCTGCTAAATATTTTCTAGCAGCAGCAATTAGTTGACCATAAATACACCATTCAGGTGGTGTAACAGTCTCTCCTCGCAAATAAGCTCTATGTGTATTGATACATGTGTGAGACAAATTGGGAATTTCTTTTGTACTATCTACATAAACATTTAGTAAGAGTATTAAAGTCGCGAATATTCTTTCTCTGACTGCTTGAATTATATCTTGTTCGGTGGCTTGGTTAACGAAAAGTTTGTGTATTAAATTCCAAAATTCAGATTTTTTGGACAATATTTGCAATATTTTATCCATACCATCGGCTGAGCCCTTTAACATTTCTCTTTCCAGAAGTAAGAGCAAAGGATACAAAGAATCTGGATTTTTTTTCAAAAGCAAAACAGCGTTTTTTGATATGTCTTCGCCAGAGTACATTTCTGCTAATAATTTATTGTACTCCGCCTCAATGCCTCCAGCTTGGCTAAATGAAGCAATCGAATTTTTTATGTTTCCATTGAGGAGATTTATCAACCCCTCGAATATGTTTTTTCGGTTAATGTTATTTGTTCTTTGTTGAAATATACGTAAGGTTTTTTCGATTGAGTCGATACTTGCGTCGTAATCATGGGAATTTATATCGTATAGTGTTAAACTTTCTTCCTCTGTAATATGAGCACTTACTGTTAGATTTTCCTTGAGACGTTTTATAGTCTCTTCATCATATTTTGTTTCTTTTGCATCCTTTGGTTTATCTTTGAGTAAACCTTTTTTCTTAAGGTCTTTTTCTAGTTCTTTTTTCAACTTTATTATATTTTCTAACTTTTCATTTTCATTATCAAACATTATCCCACCCTATTTCTTTACATTTTTGTCTTAGACTGTAAAATGTTTGACCAATTATGACATGGTCATGGAGGTTTATTCCCAATAATTCGCCCGCTTTCTTAATCTTTTTAGTTAATTCTATATCATCTTTGCTTGGCGTTGGATCTCCAGAAGGATGATTATGCGCAAGTATTATACCTGTGGAACTTCGCAAAATCGCTTCTCTGAAAATATCCCTTGGGTGTGCCATTGAAGAGTTTATAGTTCCTTTAGATACATCTTTGCTTCCAATTACTTTTAATTTTGTATCTAAGAATATAACTCTTACTATTTCTTGGGGATAACTTTGCATATCTATACAATATTGAAAAACATTTTCAGGTGAAGTCAATTTTGGGTCTAAGATAACTGTTTCTTCCTTAACTAATCTTTTAGCGAGTTCTAAAGCTGCCATAAGAGTTACTATTTTCACATCTCCAAGTCCTTTAATACTTTTGAAATCATCAAATGTTGCTCTTGACATTTTGTATAAACTTCCACCAAATTTATTGAATAATTCTTTTGAAGTTTCTAATACATCTTTTCCGTTTGTTCCTGTTCTGAGCAGAATAGCTATTAATTCACTTGTTTCAAGAGCTTCACTGCCTTCTTTTAATAACTTTTCCCTTGGACCGTATTCTATTGGCATGTTTTACCCACTATCCCCCTATCGAAGAGAATTTTCCAAAGCTTAGGTAAAGGTAATCCAACAACGTTTGTGTAATCACCTATGATTTTTTCAACAAAAACACCGCCTAATCCTTGAATACCGTACGCTCCAGCTTTGTCGAGTGGCTCTCCAGTGGATATGTAATATTCTATCTCGCTATCTTCGAGTTTTCTAAACTTAACTTTTGTCATTTCATAAAATAATATTTCTTCGCTCTTTATTTTAACACAAACACCTGTAAAAACTTTATGCCATTTTCCTGAAAGTTCTTTAAGCATTTCAAAAGCTTCTTTTGAGTTTTTTGGTTTCCCAAAAATTTTTTTACTGGTACAAACTAGTGTATCTGCCGATATGATTGTATCATCTGCTTTAGCTTTTATAGCGTTCGCTTTTTTTAAAGCAAGTTCGATAACGATATCTTCAGGATTGGTTGAGTTTATTTCGCTTTCGTCAATTTCTGGGGAAATGGCAACAAAATCTATTTTAAATGTTTTTAATAGTTCTATCCTTCTTTGGGATGATGAACCGAGAATTATCAACTATGATACCTCCTATACTTGATAATTTTCACAATTTTAATTCGTACCATATGTTTTTTATGTTAATTTCGTATTCTTTAAACCTGTCCATTGAACATACGACTCCTTTATATTCTTTCGCGAGGTTTATAATTAACTCATCGGCGGGTGAATGGTAATAAGTTTTCTTGTAGTTGAAGTATTTTGTGTGAAATTTGTATTTCGCGTTCTCATCAAAAACAATGTAAAATGGAAAATAGACTTTATCAAGTTTAGCAATAAGTTCAAGCAATGAATCTATTTTTTCAGGACCTTTTATATTTTTAGACATAAGTATGTTGTTTCCATCTATTATAACAGGTATGGTATTTTCCTTAGAGGATAAAACCTTCCAAACATATGGATGGAGTCTTGCTTTTAAGCTTTTGGACTCAATAGGATTTAAATATTTAATGAAATCCCGCATCCATAAATATTCTTCAAGCGTTTCGGGAGTTATTGAAATAGCTTTTTGGATGATATCTTTTATAAATGTATCGTTTTGTGCACTCTCGAGTGCGTACAATTGGACGAAATTTTCTAAGTTTAATTCTTTCAACTTTTTCTTTTGTTTCACTAGGAAGTCTTTATAGTTTTTTATGTTATCAGTTGGGAATGGATACAAAGAAGGCTTTGCCCAAAAAAGTATCTCAAAGAGCACATATCTGGAAATTTTATTTTTTTCAAATTCAATTATTTTATTTTCAATGCTCTCATTAATGTTAAAAAGACTATGCAGTAAAAAAGAAAAAGTCAGAGGATTTATCTTCTTTAAATCCGCTTTCTCTGGTCTTTCAAAGTTTCTAATTAATACTCCTATCTTTTGCTGGTTCATGCTCTTGTATTCTTTAAGTATATCCAATATAACTCTTCTTTTAACTTCGAGGGATTTGATGCGTTCGAGATACTCTTGACTGTATATATCCACATACTTATTGTTATCTAGTTTAGCCACATAAAGCCCCCTAATTTCTAAATTATTTTAGTTAGTTTTGATTAGCTTTGACTCATCAAAAAGATTTGAAGAATGGATTAATTTCAAATAATCTCTTTATTGTCGTTTGGTTTTCATGACCAGGACAGATTTTCCAGTCATCAGGAAAAGTTTTAAAAATTCTCCTTAAATTTTCTATCGTTTTTTTCATTTCTTCACGCATTTTTTTGGCTTTTTCCTTATCTATATAAAGATCCACTCTTCCTATAGTATCTGAAAAAACAACATCTCCGGTGAATAAATGTCCATTTATGATAATTATTCGAGAGCCCGCAGTGTGACCGGGTGCTAAAATTGTCTCGAAGTACTCATCGATATTATACCATTTATAATCTATACTGAAAATCTCGTCGAAAAATATAGAAAGGTTTAAAGATGGATTTGATAGGCATTCGCTATCTTCAGGCGATATGTATATTTTTCCCACATTTATTTCCTTTAATCCAGCGATATGGTCGTAATGACCATGTGTAATTATAACATCGTAAGTTTTTGTTTTATCAACATAGTTACCAATTCCTTTTCCTGGATCTACTATGTAATCTATACCATTAATTGTAAAAGAATAGCTGTTTGTTTGTAATTCACCAGATGTTTTGAACACTTTAAGATTTTCAATCATATTTATTCTCCCTCTTTTTGACACTTAAATATGAATAAAAAGATTATACATCAAATTTGCACTGAAGCCAGCCACTATACCACCGATTGTATGTGATAATATAGCCTTACTTGTTAAATATCTATATCCAAGTGCATCCATCATTCCAACGTGTGTACTCAGATATCCACTCCATGTCATTCCAATAGCGGTGAAGACAGCCACATCACTTGGTTTTATAAGGCCATGTTCCATAAATCTTGGAACAAGTGCGAGGGCCGCGCCTGTTGAGCCAAGACAAGTGATAGGAAATGCAATGAGCTGTGGTGAATCGAAGCCAAAAAGGATTTTCAATGGCCAAAATAAGTATTTTCCAATTTTATCAAAAAGTGCGATTCCTTCATATGCAAGTCCTTGATAACCGACAGAGTTGTCCTTAGGGCCGAATGTAAGCATCATAACGAGTGTGCTTATTATAAGAACGCCTGGTATAATTCCTATACCGATATCAACACCCGTTTTCCCGCCATCTAACATCGCTTCAAGGAATCTTTCAAAGGCATTACCTTCTCTTATCTCTCTATGTTTCAAATTTACGTTCTCAACTTCTTTATGAACGCTCCCAAGCTTTTTCTTAGTCCATATAGAGAAAAGTCTAACACTGACTATACTACCTATAATTGTCGCGATATTCCCAACTATAACTGCAGGAACTAGGTTAACTCCAGCTCTTCCACCCTGCGCAATGAAAAAAGTAGATACAATCATTCCCATACCAAATGCTGTACCAAGATTACATAATAAAGGTTCCTGCCACTTTTCAAAATGCGAGATGAAAGATTTATCTTTTGCAAGCGCAATTATAGCAGGGTTGTCAGAAAAGTAAGTTGACAGTATTCCCATTGCAGCAATTCCAGGTAAATTGTAAAGGGGTTTCATCAATTTATCAAGAAGCAGGTGTATCCAGTATATAACTCCAAATTCATTCAAAAGAGCTGCGAAAGCACCAGTTAATACTGCAACTGCCATAATGAAGAATACAGTATTTAACAATAAGTCATGAGCAGTTGACATTAAAGTCTTAAAAAAATTTGCGCTTCCCATTGTTGAAGTAAAAATCCAAAAAAATATTATAAGAAAGAAAAGAAATACAAAAGTTTCAAATGAAAATAAAGGTTTCCTATTCATAAAAGGTATCCTCCTTCTCCTGCATAAATTTATATGAATTTCATTACAAATAGAGTTTATCATTGCCATTATCACTGGTCAAACTTTTTGTATTGTAAAAAATTAGGTTTTTGAACTATATATGTTTTAATGATATAATATTCTTTAGTATTGACAGTTGTTTTTTTTGCTACTTTCGGTATGCAACTTTTAGGATAATATTTAAAGGGGGAATATAAATGCCAAAGAAAACGGAATTGAA
This sequence comes from Fervidobacterium nodosum Rt17-B1, assembly GCF_000017545.1. Taxonomy (NCBI): domain Bacteria; kingdom Thermotogati; phylum Thermotogota; class Thermotogae; order Thermotogales; family Fervidobacteriaceae; genus Fervidobacterium; species Fervidobacterium nodosum. The sequence continues at coordinate 183,964 of NC_009718.1, forward strand.
AAAATTATTTAGTCAAAAAGAATACACACCAATGACATTCAAGGAGATTTGCAGATACTTTGGGATAATAGAGGATAATCAGAAAGAACTTTTGAAAGAGCAACTCAACGAATTAATAAATATTGGATATATATTCAAAGATGATAATGGTAGGTATCAACTCTCTAAGGGTAATTTATTTGTTGGGACAATAGAATTTACCAGAAGTGGTAATTTAACTTTTGTTACAACAGAAGATGGTCAAGAGATAGCGGTACCAATCGAGAAAACAAATCTTGCGATGCATAAGGATAAAGTCCAAGTTCAGATTATAGGTAAATGGTACGAATTACCAGAGGGTAGAGTTGTCAAAATACTGGAAAGAGGAATAAAAAAATTCGTTGGTGTTTTTGAAACGCGAGGGCAGTTTGCATATATCATACCTGATGATCCAAAATTACCTTTCGAATTTAAAGTTCCGATAGAAGATATAAATGGTGCTAAACCTGGGATGAAAGTAGTGGCTGAAATTACCAAGTATCCAAGTATAAAAAGAGGGCCGGAGGCAAAAGTTGTTGAAGTACTTGGAAAAGTAGAAGACCCTGCTACAGATTTTCCAACAGTTGTTGTGAAACATGACTTACCAGTTCAATTCCCAGATGATGTGATGGAAGAAGTCTCGAAACTACCAGATAAAGTTTCTGAAAAGGATTTGGAAGGAAGATGGGATTTCAGGAACGAAGTCATCGTAACAATTGATGGTTTGGATGCGAAGGATTTTGATGATGCAGTACATGTTAAGAAGTTACCAAATGGTAATTATCTGCTTGGCGTTCATATCGCTGATGTTTCGCATTACGTGAAACCAAATACGGCTCTCGATAGAGAAGCTTTCAATCGTGCAACGAGCATATACCTTGCAGATAGGGTTATACCGATGCTACCATTTAAACTATCTAATGGCTTGTGTAGTTTGGTACAAGGTGAAGACAGATTGGTAATGTCGCTTTTAATGGAAATTGATAAAAAAGGGGAAGTTGTTGACTATAAAGTTGGGAATGGTGTTATACGAAGCTACAGAAGGCTTGTTTACGATGACGTAAATGCATTTTTAGAAGGACGTCCTGAGGGTGATAAACTTAAAGACCTTGCTGAGCACATTTACCTTATGAAGGAGCTAAAAGATATTCTCAGAGAAAATAGAAGACGTAGGGGAGCTATATTGGATATAGAAGGTGATGAAGTAAAGATTATTTTAGATGAAAAAGGCCATGCAATTGATATAGTACCCCGAAAGCGTGGAGAATCAGAGGTAATAATAGAAGAATTTATGATAAAAGCTAACGAAACTGTCGCCGAAATATTCCATAATGCCGATATACCTTTTATTTATAGAATTCACGAACAACCTGACTTTGATACATTATTCCAGTTGAAAAATTACCTAAGTGCGATAGGTATCAATATGAAACTTCCCCAACAGATTCATCCTAAGATACTCCAAGAGCTTTTGGAGAAAACAAAAGATCATCCTCTTAGAAGTAGTATTCAAAGGCTTTTGGTTAGATCTATGAAACGTGCCATTTACTCGCCAAGCAATATAGGTCATTTTGGTTTAGCGTCGGAAGCTTACACGCACTTTACATCTCCGATAAGAAGGTATCCTGATCTTATCGTTCATAGATTGTTGAAAAAATACCTCGAAACTGGAGGAAGTATTTCTAAAAAAGAGATGAAAAATATTGAAAAATATCTTGAAAAAGCTTCAATACATTGTAGTAAACGTGAACGCGTGGCAGACGAAGCCGAATGGGATTATGAAGCATTAAAGAAGATAGATTACATATCAAAACATATCGGTGAAGTGTACAAAGTTGTTGTAACATCTGTTGCCAAATTTGGTTTATTCGTGGAGATACCTGATAAATATATCTCAGGACTTATACACATTTCCACTTTGGATGATTATTACTTTTATGATGAGCAAAAGAGTATTTTAACGGGGAAACACTCTGGAAAAATCTATAGAATAGGTGACGTGTTGTACGCAAAAGTTGTTAAGGCTGATAAGGTAAGGATGGAAATAGATTTTGTTGAAGCTTCTTCAGAAGATTCAGCACTAATGGAAGAAACTGAACAGATAGTAAAAGAATACGGTGTATCTATAAAGGCTAAATCAAAAGAGAAATCATCGAAAAAGGCTTTAAATAAGTCAAAGAGCTATGAGCAAACTGTACAAAAAAGAAAGAAATCAAGCAAAGAATCTAAAACGGGAATGAAAGATAAAAAACAGAAATAATTTTTAAATATTCGAAAATTTCGAAAATTTCCGAGGTGGTAATCATGGTTTCTGAAAAAATAAAACAGGAGGTAGAAAAGCTAAGAAAAGAAATTGAGTACCATAATTACAGATACTATGTTCTTGCTCAGCCAGTCATAAGTGATGAAGAATACGATAAATTGATGAAACGATTAATGGAGTTAGAGGAAAAATATCCTGAGTTAAAAACTCCCGATTCACCAACACAAAGAGTTGGTGGACAGCTGATTGAGGGATTTGAGACAGTTGAACACAGCGAACCAATGCTCAGCCTTGATAATACATACAACGAAAATGAAATAAGGAATTTTCACGAAAGAATTAGAAAAGTTGTTAGAGATGTTCAATACGTTGCAGAACTTAAAATTGACGGAGTATCTATTGCTTTGAGATATGAGAATGGTCTTTTAGTAAGGGCTATCACAAGAGGCGATGGGTTAAGAGGCGATGATGTTACTGCAAATGTCAAAACAGTTAAATCAATTCCGCTTAGACTTCCCGAACCTCTAACGATAGAAGTACGTGGTGAAATATTCATGCCAGTTCAATATTTTGAAGAATTTAATCGACAACGTGAAGAAGAGGGTTTACTGCCATTTGCTAATCCAAGGAACGCAACGGCGGGAACGCTTCACCTACTTGATCCATCACAAGTTGCTCAAAGAAAATTGGATTCCTTCATGTACTATATTGTAAAACCACAACAATACGATTTGAAAACTCAATGGGATGCGCTTAAGTTTTTGGAAAAATTACATTTCAAAGTTAATCCACATAGTAAATTATTAAGCTCGATAGAAGAAGTGATAGATTATTGGAAAGAATGGACCGAAAAAAGGAAGAAACTTGAGTATTGGATAGATGGTGTTGTAGTAAAGGTTAACGATTTTGAACAGCAAAACGAACTTGGTTGGACTGCTAAATCACCACGTTGGGCAATTGCCTTTAAATTTCCAGCGCAACAAGTTAGAACGAAGGTCTTAAATATCACATTCCAGGTAGGAAGAACAGGGACTATTACACCTGTTGCGGAGTTTGAACCGGTTGAACTTGAAGGTAGCATAGTTAAGAGGGCTTCTTTGCACAATTTTGACTATATAAAAGAAAATGATATACGTGTAGGAGATTATGTTTTTATAGAAAAAGCTGGAGGTATAATTCCACAGATTTCGTATGTCTTAAAAGAATTACGTGACGGTGATGAAATAGAAACTGTTCCACCAGAAAAATGTCCCGAATGTGGAGGACCTGTTGGTAAAGAGTCGGGAGAATACGTAGCTTACAAATGTCTGAATCCACATTGCCCAGCAAAATTGAAAAGACATATTGAAGTATTTGTATCACGTCAAGCGATGGATATACAAGGTCTTGGGCCAAAGATTATTTCTAAGATTGTTGATGCTGGATTAGTTAAGGATATAGCAGATTTATATTATTTAAATATCTTTGATTTAGCGCAAATAAGCGGACTTGGTCCAAAAATGATATCAAATATACTAAGTGAGATAGAAAAATCAAAACAAAATCCAATTGAAAAATTGCTAGTTGGACTTGGAATACCAGGTGTTGGTGAAAAGATTGCAAAAGTGCTTGCCAAAAAGTATAAAAGCATGGAAGAACTTTCAAAAGCAGATATAAAAGAATTGAGTGAAATTGAAGGAATTGGAGAAGATATCGCTAAGAATATAGTCGAATATTTCAATTCGCCAAAGACAAAGGAAATATTGGAAAAATTACGAAAAGCTGGAGTAAATCTCGAAAGTGCTGAAACTACAACTTCAAATATTCTAGATGGACTTACATTTTGTGTAACTGGAACCTTGGAGAATTTTTCAAGGGAAGAGATAAAACGCTTTATAGAATCACTTGGTGGACATTTTACGGATAACCTTACTAAGAAAACAGATTATCTTCTAGTAGGCACAAACCCGGGAAGCAAATTAGAAAAAGCGAAAAAGTTTGGTGTTAAAGTTTTGAATGAACAAGAATTTTTAGAAATGCTTGAAAAGAAAGGAGTTGAACTCAAAGAATCGTGGAAAAAGCCGAAACCAAAAGATACGCTGTTTTAGCATTTGGTGGTCAAGGTAACAGATTTGGATGGGTAAAACCAAAACAATTTTATCCTATAAAAAACGATAAAACTATATTAGAATACATTGTTGAAAAATTTATTTCTTTTGACTTGTTTGATAAAATAATTTTGCTGTCTCCAGAAAATTACATCGATGAAACAAAGAGGATAATCAGTGGAATATCCGACTTTTCGAGAAATAGCATAACAATTCTACCTGGTGGTGACACACGTCAGCATTCGATATGGAATGCGATCTCTTTCCTAAAAGACTTTGCGTATGATGAAGATATAGTTTTAATCCACGATGGGGCAAGACCTTTAATTACAGAAGATATAATCTTAAGAAATTTGGAAGAATGCAGAAAATTTGGAGCTGTTGTAACAGCAATATCTGCAACAGACACTGTAAGTTATTCTGGAAATGGTGAATTGATAGATGAAATAATTCCAAGAAGTAAGATACACCTTCACCAAACTCCTCAAACTTTTAAATTTGAAATAATTAGAAAATCAATGGAAGAACATTTAAATATGCTTCATTTATTTTCAGATGACGCTTCCATAGTTTTGGCTTCTGGCTACAGTGTAAAGTATGTAAATGGTAGTAGGGCGAATATAAAAATAACAACGATGGAAGATATTGAAATAGCAAAAAAATTAATAGAAAAATCGGAAGAAACAAAGTACTAGTAAGGGGGAGAGTTATTTGAATTTAAGGAAAATAATAATTAACATAATAATAGCTGTTGTCGTAAGTTTATCCGTTATAAATATTGTTGGTATTTTCTTTGCCAAGGAAAATCCTTACAAGGCTTTGATTTCTTATCCTTTTAAATATGTCCCTGTATTTTTAGTTATTTTAGCGCTTGATTATTTAGCACATGCCATTAGGACGATGATAGTTGTAAAAAGTATGGGATACAAAATAACATTCTTTCAAGCACTTGAAAATGTGTTTTTCAATATCTATTTTTCTTTTGTGACACCAATGTCTATCGGGGGACAGCCTTTTCAGATATACCATCTTACAAGGCTTGGGCTTTCAACTTACGATGCAACTAACATAACTATTTCCAGGATGTTTGTTGGAATAATGATTGTTTTCACAGTAGACATAATTTTTATCAACAAAGTTATAGGAATCTTGAGGGGTACGGTGGGTTTAGGAGTAGTACTACTTGGATTTTTCGTTACTACGGCGATTAGCATTTTAGGTTTTATAGCTTTTACAAATAAAAAGTTTCTCTTTTCAATTTTCAGATTGATTAGGAAAATCACAAGGTCAGAGAAACTAAAAAACAAAGAAGAAGCAGCACTCAAGTGGATAGAAAATATGAGTGATTCAACTAAAACATTATTCTTGAAAAATTATTGGGCTCTTATATTAGACTGGTTGTTGGGAGTCATAGCTTCGGTAGCTTCACCACTACTTTTAAAACTCTCAATAGAAGCTGTAACAACTATCCGTGTACCACTTTCAGTAATTTGGGGAACTCTTACGATGTTAAACACCGTTGTTTATTACGTTCCAACACCGGGTTCGAGTGGTAGTATAGAGGGGTTTTATCAATTAGTTTTATCACACATGTACGATAGCAAATCTTCGATGGTAGGAATTCTAATGTTTAGAATTATAACCTACTATTTAATTGTTTTCCTTGGTACTGTTCTCATTTGGAGAGTAGCTAGACACAAGGATGAAATGATGAATGATAGTTCAACAAATTTAACAGATGACTCAATTAATACAACGGGTAATCAAGGGGGAAAAAAAGATGAGTAAAGAAAGTCTTTGGTTGATAATAAGTGATTCGCATGACAACATACCAAATGTAAATAAAATTGTGGAAATAGCCAAAAAAAGAGGCATAAGCAAAATTTTTCATCTTGGAGATATCGTTTCACCTTTTCTTGCACCATATTTTTTGCACGATGGAATAGAATTCTTAGGCATATTTGGAAATAACGATGGTGAAAAGTTATTTCTAATGCAAAAGTTCCAATCTAAACTCCACAACGGACCTTATGAAAAAGAAATTGACGGTTTTAGAGTATTCTTAATGCATGAACCATATGCGCTTATACCTGCTATAAAATCTCAACTTTACGATTTCGTCTTTTATGGACATACTCATCAAATTGATATACGTCAAGAAGGAAAAACGCTTATCATAAATCCTGGAGAATCATGTGGCTATCTAACGGGAAAAGCAACAGCTGTTATTTTGGATCCTTCGAATAAAGAATATGAAATCATTGAAATACAATAGGTTAATTAAAATATTCAATAGCTTAAATGAAACAATTTCTGAAATCACAGGACTTATAACAAATACACAGTGTGTAGTCTGTGGAGATGAAAGTAACGGTCACAGGCTATGTGAACGCTGTCTTGAATTGACACATGCTCCACCTTCTACTGTTACTTTAATACATAGAGGTCTTGAAATATACTATTTCGGGATTTATAAAGAACTCTTGAGAGATTTTATTCTATCTTACAAATATCAAAACCATGATTCACTTCATAAAGAATTTGCTCAGATGATTGCGAGGACTATAAAGTTTAATCATTTAGATTTTGATTACATAACGTACGTTCCGGCAACTAAGAGTGCCAAAAAGAAACGCGGGTACGATCATATGAATCTCATTGCTAAAAGAATTTCAAAGATGCTAGACATACCATTTGTACAGACTATGAAAGCAGTTAGAGAAACGGACCAGCTTATTGCCAAAAACAGAGAGGAAGCAGTTAAAGGGAAATTTATTCTCTTAGATAATTTGCCGAATTTTTCAACAAAATCTATTTTGATTATTGATGATGTGTATACTTCTGGAAGTACAATGAGGGAAGCTATAAAGACTCTTGAATATTTAAAACCAAAAGAAGTGATACCAATAGTCATTGCTATGAACAGAGGTTAAATGAATGTGTTTAATAGAAAGGAGGTTTCTAAATGTCTGGAAATGTGTATATAAACGAAAACACATCATTTGAGAAAATTGCTGAATATTTTCCTTATCTTATACAGCCACTTCTTGAAAAGGGGATAAAGGTTATAGTATGCGGTGATGTAAAATGGGGGACCATAGGGGAAGAAATTGAAAAAATGGGACTGAAAAAAGAAGATATATTGAAAGAATTAAACGAAATAGCGCAAAAAAACGGTGGTCCTGTCCGCTCTTTGAAGTTAGACCTTTAAAATTCTTAACGAAAAAAAACATAACTTATGGTAAAATAATATGCTACGGTGATTTCTTACCACAAATTTTGGGAGGTGTAGACATATGAGAAAAGTTCTTTTGGTTGTTTTGTTAATCACATCTGTACTGTTTTTTGGTGCGACAAAGGTAGTTTTTTGGCATGCTATGGGCGGTGGACAGGGCGAAACTTTGAACCAGATTGTTAAAGCTTTTAACGAATCTCATCCAGATATCGTAGTTGAAGCAGTTTATATAGGTAACTACAACGCATTACAACAAAAATTACTTGCAGGTGCACAAGCAGGTCAACTTCCAACAATCTCACAAGCTTACGCGAACTGGACAGCCAAATTATTACAAAGTAACATAGTTGAGCCACTTAACAAGTATATGAACGATCCAAAGATTGGTATGACAAAAGCGGAATGGGAAGATGTTTTTAAAGCATTTAGAGATAACTGTACATGGGGTAACACAGTTTACGCAGTTCCTTTCAACAAAAGTTTGTACATACTTTACTATAACGCAACAGCACTATCGGCAGCAGGTATTAGTGCACCAAAATCTATAAACGAACTTCTTTACGCTTCAAAAGCCCTAACAAAGGATAAAAATAAAGATGGTAAACCAGATGTTTACGGTTTTGCGTTCAGAACAACTGTTGATACATTCCAAATATTCCTTATGATGCGTGGCGGAGATATAGTCAAAAAAGATCCAAAAACAGGAAGATATGTTTCTGCGATAGATTCTCCCGAAACAAGAGAAGTTCTCTCATTCTTCAAGAAACTTCTCGACGACAAGGTAGCATTCGCACAAGGTGGATATCTTAATGACATATTTGGTCAAGGTACCGTATTAATGTACATTGATACAATAGCTGGAAGAACATACGTCGAAAGTTCAGCTAAAGGTAAATTCCAATGGTCATGGGCACCAGTTCCTGTTTGGAAGACAAGAAATGTTCCATTTGCAGGAACAGATATAATTATGTTCAGTACAGCTAAGGAAGAAGAAAAAAGAGCAGCTTGGGAATTTATGAAATACTTAATTTCACCAGAAGTCACGGCATACTGGGCGATAAACACAGGCTACTTGCCAGTTAGAAGAGCCGCTCTTCAAACAACGATATGGAAACAAGCAGCAAAGTCTGATCCATTGTTGGAAATTCCTCTACAACAGATTGACAATGCAAAAATGGATCCACAACTTAGCGTCTGGACGGAAATTAGAAACGTTGTTAGCACAATGTTCAACGATTTCATCAACGGAAAAGTTGACATGGAAACAGCAATTAAGAAAGCGGATGCGGATATAAAGAAATATTTGGCTGAAGAATATAAATAATTTAAATTAAAAAAACAAATAAGGGCTCGATTTATAAATCGAGCCCTTATTTTATTTTAACCTTGATATTTTTCAATAAAAGTGATATAACAATAAGTGACCATATGGTCACTTATTTTTTTTGTTTCTTATTTGGAGGTGATTGACTTGGTAGAAAATGCCAGAGGCACATATTTGCTTGAAATTATCGGATTAACAAAGTACTACGGAAAAAAGTTGGCAATTTCAGATGTTAATCTCTATGTTGATTCTGGGGAAATAGTTGGATTTGTTGGACCAAATGGTGCGGGAAAGACTACAACGATGAGAACGGTGATGGGATATTTAAAACCTTCGAATGGAAAAATTTTCCTTTTTGGTGAGGAAGTTACAAGAAACAATTTACATAGACTAATTAAAGATGTAGGTTACGTTCCAGGAGAAGTAAATTATTATCCAGACGTTACTGTAAAGAAAATTCTCGATTTTTATGCAAGTTTTTATCCTGATTTTGATAAAGATTACTGTGAAAAGTTGTGCAGCAATTTTGACATACCCTTAAACAAAAAATTTGAGGAATTGTCTTTAGGAAATAAGAAGAAAGTCTCGATAATTCAGTCACTTGCGCATAAACCCAAGCTTTTGATATTAGACGAACCTACTAACGCACTTGATCCATTTATTCAAAAAAAACTTTACAACGTACTTGAGGAACTCAAAAAACAGGGAGTTGGTATTTTACTTTCCTCACATGTGTTAAACGAGGTTGAGAGACTATGTGATAGGGTAATTTTTATAAAGGGAGGAAAGGTGATAGTTCCTAAGGTATTTAGAAAGTCCTTGAAGAAGGTAACCCTTATAAATGGAATATTTGACGAATCTGTTTTTAAAAATTACAACGAAATTGTTGATTTGAAAAGAAATAATTCTGATATAACCATATTTTTCGATGGAGACGTAAAACGTTTAATTGATTTATTAAACAAAGTTGAATGTTCAGACGTTCTTATTGAGGATTTATCGTTAGAAGACGTGTTTGAGAAGCTTTATCAATCCTAATATTAAATAATTAAAAAATAAAATGAGCGGGAGGGAGAAATGTGCAGGTATTTAAATGGGAAATGAAGAGGAATTTTAAATCTTTTGTAATTTGGTCCGCGTTTATAATAGCCATACAATTTATGTACTCAGCTTTATTTCCATCTTTTGCTGGTGAAGGTGGTTTGTTTTCATCAAAGATGCAACTTTTACCAAAAGCCTTTTTAAAAATATTTGGTGTTGAAAAGATAGATTTCAGCGATATACTTCACTTCTTTGCGATGCAAGGCCAAATATGGATATTTCTCTTTGCAACTTTTTATTTGACAAAGCTTTCCTCTTCTATGTTTGTAAAAGAGGAGCACGATAAAACCGCAGAATTTGTCTTATCAAGACCTATAAGTAGAAAAAAATACGTTTTGGAAAAATTTTTATCAGTTAATCTATATTTAATTTTCTATGACTTTGTAATTACATTTTCTCTCCTTGGAATGTTTAACAAATACAAAGTGAAACCTTTTGATTTGTCGCTTTTTTGGCAAATTGCATTCTCCTTTTGGGCAGTGCATATATTTATGACGGCTGTAGGAATTGCCTTTTCGCTTATAACTCGAAAAAGAAATATCGCCGATACAGGTTCTTTGTTTGTTCTTGGATTTTTCTATGTACTTTCACTTATTTCACGTGTGTATGAAAAGTACGAATATATAAAAAATTTCACGCCATTTGGAATATTTGACCCAGCGATGCTTATAAAAGGTAAAAATTTTAATGTAACTGCATTTGTTGTAATTATACTAATTTACATCACTACTTTATTTTTTGGAGTTTATTACTACGAAAGGAAAGATATATACTCATGAAAGAAGTTAAAAACGAAACAAAGAAAGATTTAATATTGAAAATAGCCTTAGAAGAATTCGCTAATTACGGTTTTGTGGCGGCATCTACCAACAGGATAGCAAAAAAAGCTGGCATTTCTAAAGGATTGATATTTAAATACTTTAAAAGTAAAGAAAAATTGTACTTTTCGGTTTTTGAACAACTTATATCCGAATTATATTCAGTTGTTTTACCTAAAATAGAAGTTTGTAATGACTTTTTTGATTCACTGATAGAGGTGACTAAATCAAAGATTGAGTATTTTATCGTACATCCACTTGAGTTTAAATTTCTTGAAATCTTGAGAAACGATTTAGAGAACGTTAATTCAAAAGTTTTCACCACAGAAATGAAAAAGAAATTGATAGAATTAATGATGAACGAAGAAAAGAAAAGTTACAACACTTTATGGGAAAAGTTTTCAAATATCAAACTTAAAGATGGTATTGATAGAAACTTTGCTTTTGAGTTCACGTTTACTGTGCTCAAATCATATGGAAATTTATTGTTGAATAAGTATAGTCTCCAAAAAAATATGGAAGATGGTATGAACAAAATTTTGGACGAGTTAAAAAAAGTTATAGAGTTTATAAAATATGGAATTCTCTGATATACAAAAAACAATCGACCCAATTAATTGGGTCGATTGTTTTTTTATTCTGGGTATTATAAACTTCCTGGGAAGTGACAAGCAACGAAGTGTTCAGGTTTAATTTCCCTTAGCTCAGGTTTTTCTTTTGAACAAATTGGTTTTGCAACTGGACACCTTGGGTGGAATGGACATCCACTTGGTGGATTAACCGGACTTGGAACGTCTCCTTGGAGTATTATTCTTTGTTTTTTAAACTCTGGGTTTGGAACTGGTATAGCACTCATAAGTGCTTTTGTATATGGATGCAAAGGTTCATCGAACAAGTCTTTTTTACGCGCAGTCTCAACAACCTTTCCAAGGTACATAACAACAACTCTACTGGAAATATATTTAATCAACGACAAATCGTGCGATATGAAAAGATACGTTAAGTTATGTTCTTTTTGTAAATCCATCATGAGGTTTATAACCTGCGATCTGATTGAAACGTCAAGTGCGGCAACAGCTTCGTCTGCGATTATAAGCTTTGGATTCATTAGTAAAGCTCTTGCTATACCAATTCTCTGTCTCTGACCACCGGAAAATTCGTGTGGGAATCTGTACATGTGTGTCGGGTGAATTCCAACTTCTTCAAGTGCTTTTCCAACTTTATCAATTGCCTGTGATTTCGTAATCATTTTGTGAGCTAAAGGACCTTCGGCAAGGATATTTTTTATACGCATTCTTGGATCAAGCGAACTGTATGGATCCTGGAAAACTATTTGGATATCTCTTCTGAATTGTAATCGCTTTTCTTCCAAATCATCAACAAGGTATTTAATTAGCCCTTCTTCGCCTTTTTCCTTGAATATTTTAAAATATTTAGTATCAACGTCGTCTTTTGGAGTAAAGCCACTATTTCTGAATTTTTCGATGTATGTCTTTTGTACGTATCTTTTAGCCTTCCATGAAGGTAAGAAATAGTGTGTTGTATCTTCACCATTCACTATAATTCTACCTGAAGTGGGTTCGTAAAGTCTCAAAAGTGTCATACCAACTGTTGTTTTCCCACAGCCAGATTCACCGACAAGACCAACTGTTTCACCTTTATAAACTTCAAAACTCACACCGTCAACGGCTTTTACCCAAGCAACTATTCTTTTAAAAACTCCAGCTTTGATAGGAAAGTGTTTAACAAGATTATCTATCCTTAAGATAACCTCTTTTTGTTCATCTTGATTTTGGAAATTTGTATTTTGAACAGCTTGTGTTATTTTGTTTTCGCTCATGCGCCTTCACCAGCCTTTGCTATTTTTTGTGCTTCTTCAACTTTCTTGTAGAAGAAACACCTTGAATAGTGCCCTTCTTCAACTTGTACAAGGTCTGGCATTTCTATAGTACATTTTTCTTCTTTGAATTCACATCTATTACTGAATCTGCATCCTGGTGGGAAGTGTAATGGGTCTGGAACCATACCCGGTATACTGTAAAGCCTGTCTTGTTCAATATCCAATCTTGGAATTGCGTTCAATAGTCCCCATGTGTATGGATGTTTAGGCTTTTTAAAGACAGTTTTTACATCAGCTGTTTCCATAACTTTTCCACCGTACATAACAACTACTCTGTCGGCGTTTTCCGCTATAACTCCAACATCGTGTGTGATAAGTATAATAGCCATTCCGTATTCTCTCTGTAATTCTTTCATTAGTTCGAGTATTTGTGCTTGAATCGTAACATCAAGAGCCGTTGTTGGTTCATCTGCTATGAGAAGTTTTGGCCTACAAGAAAGAGCCATTGCTATCATCGCTCTTTGTCTCATACCACCGGAGAGTTCGTGTGGATATTCGTCAACGCGTTTTTCTGGTTCAGGAATACCGACTTTTCTTAACATATCTATAGCCATTTGTCTTGCTGTTTTTTTGTCAACTTCTTGGTGGAGCAAAATAGCTTCCATAATCTGTTCGCCAATAGTAAAGACGGGGTTAAGAGCAACCATTGGTTCTTGGAATATCATTGCTATCTCATTACCACGAATTTTACGCATTTCATCGTCATTGAGTTCTAATAAATTCTTTCCATTGAATATGATTTCGCTACCTTCTTCTATCTTGCCTTTTGGATCAAGCAATCTTAATATGGTTAGTGAAGTGACGCTCTTTCCACTTCCAGATTCACCAACGATACCTAATGTTTCGCCTTCATATACTTCAAAATCTACTCCGTCTACTGCTTTTACAACGCCATCTTCTGTATAAAAATATGTTCTCAAATTTCTAACAGTTAATAGTGGTTTTTTATCCAATTTGTCCACCTCCATTACTTCAACCTTGGGTCGAATACATCTCTGAGAGCGTCGCCAACGAGGTTCCACGCAAGAACAAATAACACCATAGCCATACCTGGATAAAAGACTGCATACCAGTATGAGAATGTTGAACCACTTGTACCAAGTATCCAGTTACGTGTGAAGTTAAGCATTGAACCCCAGTCAGCGTACCCAAGTGGAGCACCTAAGCCTAAGAATGATAAACCAGCAGCGGTTATAACAAGCGAACCCATACGCATTGATGCTTGAATCAAGACTGGGAAAATTGTATTTGGCAATATGTGTCTAATAATTATAAAGAAATCTTTTACTCCAAGTGCTTTTGCAGCCAAGACAAATTGTTCTTCTTTAACTTGTAAAATATTTGCCCTTATAAGCCTTGCAGCACCCATCCAACCAAAAACGGTCATTGCAATCATAACTTTATCCAGACCGTTACCAAGGATAGTTGTTAAAACCATTGCGGCAAGCAAAAATGGAATAGACATGAACACATCTGTAATCCTCATTAAAATTTCGTCTATCCAGCCACCATAATACCCAGATATTGCCCCGATTATTATACCAAATAGTGTAGAAATAATTGTAACCGTAAGCCCGATGTAAAATGCTGTTCTTGTACCCCAAACAACACCGTAGAATATATCTCTACCTTGGATCATACCAAATGGATGCTCTGCCGATGGAGGAACTGGCTCAGAACTCCAAGTTATAATAGGCATAATGTAAGGATTATCTAATTTCATTGGATTACCATTTTCATCTAACATCATTGGGTTAACTGGTTTAGCTATAACAGGTGCAAGAATAGCAATGATTATAAAGAATATTAACAGAGAAAATCCCAATACTGCAGAAGGATTTCTAAAAATCTTACGCATTACACGTTTAAATTCTGTATTTTGCTTTTTATTTTCACTCATCTTTTGGCACCTCCTTAACCAAGTCTGACTCTTGGGTCAAATACTGCGTATAAGATATCTATAATGAGGTTACCAAGTACAAGTAACGTTGAATAGAACAGAGTTGTTCCCAGAACAGTTGCATAATCAAGTGCAACAGCCGCTTCTGCCGCCAATCTTCCTATACCTGTTCGGTTGAATATAACCTCGATTATAACTGTACCAGAAAGTAAACCGATAACCATTGCACCCGCAACTGTAACTACCGGAATCATAGCATTTCGCTTTGCATGTTTGTGGATAACATCTTTTTCGGGAACACCTTTTGCACGAGCAGTTCTGACGTATTCTTTTGAAAGAACTTCGAGCATACTTGATCTTGTAATTCTAAGTAAGTATGCCCACCACAAGAATGAAAGTGTTAGAACAGGTCCAATTATATGCCTTAATGCGTCCCAAAATACATCAAGTCTACCATTTATGAGTGCATCGATAGTCAAAAGATGAGTTGCCTTAATAAACGATGATGATTTAACTACTTCTTCAGCCCATTGTGAAAGATTTCCCGGAGGGAACCAACCGAGCACTGAATAAAAGACCATTAGTACGAGAAGGCCAAAGACAAAGTCTGGGAAAGACCAACCAATTATAGCAACAATTCTTATAAAGTGGTCTAAGAATTTATCCCTTTTAACTGCAGCCATTACTCCAAGCCATATACCAACTCCAACAACTGGGAAGAGAGCGTACAAAGCAAGCTCAAATGTATATGGGAACCTACTCCAAATAGCTTTTAATACAGGTTCTTTACCAACCTGTGACCAACCTAAATCTCCTTTTAAAGCGTTCAAAAGCCATTTTCCATATCTTTCTACAAATGGCTTGTTCAAACCGTACTTTTCTTTTAAAGCGTCAAGCTCCGCGTTTGAAAGTTTATCAAACACGTTTGGGTTTACGTATGAAGCAAGAAGTTTATCTGGACCCAAAATCTGGAACAAACTAAATATAATCAGTGAGACTCCTAAGACTATGAGTGGTAACAAAAGTAGCCTTCTGATGATAAATGTTGTCAACTACCTCCACCTCCTGTGATAATCTAAAAAATAAAAAATTAAATTCGAAATACTGTTAATTTAAGAATATGTCCAAATTTATATGTTGGTTACAGAAAAATAGAAATCTTATACATCCTAGAAAGAATTATAACACTCAAATTACATTTATCAACTTATTTAACACGAATTTAAAGGTTCCTACGATACGATAGTTCATTTAACAAACTTTCAGTGGCTTTTTTCCCAATTAATTGTTCAATTTCGCTCCTTGACACCGAGAGTATTTCTTCAATGGAAGTGTAACGTTCAAGCAGAGTCTTTTTTCTTTTGGGACCTATCCATTTTATTTCATCGAGAATGCTTCTAAGTGATTTTTTTGTGGATAAATTCCTTGTAAATTCATTTGCTACCCTGTGCGTTTCATCACGTATCTTTACAAGTAACCTTAAAACAGGATGGTCGAAAGCCAATCTTATTTCTCCATGTAAAGTTACTATAGTTTCTTCTTCTTTAGCCAAGCCTATTACATCACATTCTCTTTCCTTCCCAATTTCTTTTAGGGACTGGTAGGCGGCATTTACTTGTCCAATTCCACCATCTATGAAAAGTAAATCTGGGACATTATGCTTCGTATACCTTTTCTTGACAACGATACGTATACTTTCAAAATCGTCCAAAATATCACCAAGTTTGTATCTTCTGTATTCTTCCTTCTTGATTTCACCGTTTTCAAAAACAACAAGCGAAGCCACCGTATTTTTGCCAGCCAAGTGCGAAATGTCTATTCCCTCTATCCTGTTTGGCAACTTCATGAGTCCAAGTAATTCCTTCATTTGTTTTAGAATAATCTTGTTAGTCAAGATAAGTCCTATCTCATAATTTAGGTTATCTATGGCTTTGTTGAGTAATTGCAATTCCAAATCATCTTTGGCTTGGGCTATTTTGATTCCTAATATTTTGGCTATGTTTTTAAGCTCTTTATTCTCTTTTTCGACAATTATCTTTTCTGGTATGTCTGAAGTGTTTTGTGTATAGAATAATTCTATGAAATCCACTATATGGCCATCGTATTCATACACAAGCTTAGAGATAAGGTATCCGGAGCGTATCTTGAAAACGAGGAAAGTCTTATGTTTCCCAACGACTAAATCGATGTTTACAGACTCTGGTAAAACTACGCCTTGAGATTCCATGACTTTATTAAAATTCAACAATATATCCCTATACTTTGCCGCGTTTTCAAAATCGAGTAATCTGGCATGTTGCTCCATTTTTAACTTTATAAAAGAAATAACATTGCTAAATTTTCCTTTGAGAACATTTTTAACCTCGTTAATTTTCTTTTTATAATCTTCTGGACTCTCTTCGTTGATGCACACGCCAGAACACAAACCTAAGTGATAATCCATACAAGGTTTTTTCAATTTTGTAATATCACGTTTGCACGTTCTGAATTTGTATACTTTTCTCAGTACTTCAAAGAGCTGCCTTGTAAAATATACATTTGTAAAAGGTCCGTAAAATTCACCCTCGCCTTTGCGATTGCGAACAATTTCAAGATATGGAATTTCGTCATTGCTTATCCTTATATATGGATAAACCTGCGTGTCTTTTAACATAGCGTTGTATTTTGGCTTGTATTTGTATATCATATTAGCTTCAAGTATTAGTGCTTCTTTCTCATTATCAAGTAATATAACTTGTAAATCATCAGCTTCTTCAACTATTAACTTGCTTTTCCCATCTTTTGCTTTAAAATGTGAGGTTAATCTTTTTTTCAGCTCTTTTGCTTTGCCAATGTATATGTATTCTTCTCCTTTTTTGAATATGTAAACTCCAGATTTATTCGGTATTTTTTCCAAAATTTTAAAATCTAACATAAAAAACACCCCAAGTATCTAATTTTAACTTTATCTTCATATGATATTACTTGAAAATTGCTAGAAATAATTATAAACTACTTTCAGTTAATTGTCAGCTAGAAAATTCAAAAATAAAATTTCGATTTGGGGGGATTAAAATGCCCGAAAAGTACATAGTTGTTACTGGTGGTGTTTTAAGTGGCATAGGTAAGGGTATTTTTTCCGCATCGCTTTCAAGAGTATTAAAAGAAGTTGGAGTTGATATAAATGTTCTCAAAATAGATCCGTATTTAAACGTAGATGCTGGGACGATGAATCCGAACCAGCATGGTGAGGTTTTTGTGACTGATGATGGTTACGAAGCAGATCTTGATTTGGGACATTACGAGAGATTCTTAGGTGTCAGTATGACAAGAAAAAACAACATCACCGCAGGTCAGGTATATTCTACTATAATTCAAAGGGAACGTGAGGGAAAATACTTAGGCTCAACAGTTCAGGTTGTTCCACACGTTACATCGGAGATAAAAGAAAGAATAACGACAATGCCAGGAAAAGTACTATCTATAGAAATCGGTGGAACTGTTGGAGACATCGAAGGTGAAGTGTTCTTAGAAGCTGTCAGAGAACTCGCGTTTGAAAAAAATAGAAATGATTTCCTGTTTGTTCACGTCACGTATGTTCCATATCTGAGGGTGACGAACGAGTTCAAAACTAAACCTACCCAACAATCTGTCCAGCTTTTAAGAAAAATAGGTATCCAACCGGACATTATTGTTGTCAGAAGCGAATTACCAATTGATTCTCAAAGTTTGTATAAAATAGCGCTCTTCAGCGGTGTGCCAAGAGAAATGGTTATAAATCTTCCGGACATCGGAAATGTTTACCAAATACCAGAAATGTTATACGAAGCAGGCGTGCACAAGCTTGTCGCAAAAAAACTGGGAATTGAAATAAATGAAGGTCCACTTAATTGGGTATATCCAAAGTCATTTAAACCATATAGGATAGCACTAATTGGTAAGTACCTTGGGACAGACGATGCATACAAAAGCATAATTGAATCGATATTTTTATCAGGAGTTCAAAAACCGGTTGTCGTCGATGCACAAGAATTAGAAGAGCTTGATGATGATGGCGTTGCTCAGAAATTGAGCACATTTGATGCATTGATAATTCCAGGAGGTTTTGGAAGAAGGGGAATAGAAGGAAAAATAAAGGCAATAAAATATGCAAGAGAGAACAAAAAACCGATTTTAGGTATTTGCTTAGGTATGCAACTCATGGCTATCGAATTTGCAAGGAATGTTATGGGATTAAAAGGCGCGAACTCTACAGAGTTCGATGAATCGACTCCTTATCCGGTTGTAAATATGATGGAAGAGCAAAAGAAAATAATGAACCTTGGTGGTACGATGAGACTTGGTGCACAAAAGATGAGAGTGCTTAAAGGTACGAAACTTTATAACATTTACAATCAAGAGGAAGTCTTTGAAAGACACAGGCACAGATATGAAGTTGATACAGAGAGATTTTCAGAGATGTTTAAACGACCTGGTGAAGAAGGATACAAATTTGTAATATCTGGTGAATCCGAATTCCTTGAAGCGATAGAAATTGAAGGTCATCCATTCTTTATCGGCGTACAATACCACCCAGAATACAAATCAAAAGTTGGACAACCACACCAAATTTTCTTAGAATTGATAAGGGCTATTGAGGAGGTTAATAGTTAATGCGAAAAATAATTGCTGATTATCACATTCATAGTAATTATTCACCGGATTCCAATAGCACTATAGAAGAAATATTGGAAACGGCAAGAGAAAAGAGGATTGAACATATAATTATTACCGACCATTATGAGTTAGCCGATAGCCATTTCAACGTTATAGATATTGAGACATATCGAAAAGAAATGGAAAAATACTCGCTACCTGTTGGCGTAGAACTTGGTTGGGATGGCATAAAAGAACTCAACATAGATACGACAAAATTTGATTATGTATTACTTGCACATCACTACGTGGAAGAACCTATAACGCAGGAAAGTTATAAGAATTACTTATTAAGGTTGCTAGATATTGTAAAACGATTCGACAGTTACCATGCGTTGGCACATTTGGACTTTCCAAGAAGATACCATCCGCAAAGAGAAGAATTTTCAAAAGAATTGTACGATATAATAACCGAAATACTAAAAATAGTTATATCAAATGGAAAAATGTTAGAGGTTAACGTTTCACCTATCAAACTGTACGGTGAACCAAATCCAAGTATCGATATTCTAAAGTTGTATAAATCGCTTGGTGGGAGGAATATAACGATAGGCTCTGACGCGCATAAGTTGGAAGACATTGGCAAAGGAATAGAAAAAGGTATTGAAATACTTTCGGAATTAGGTTACAATTATATCTTGGTGTTAGATACTGAATGGCGAGAGGTTAAGATAAAATAACATTTTATAAATCACAATAGAGGAGGTATGTTCTATGGAAATTAGTGCACAAATGGTTAAGGAACTTAGGGAAAGAACCGGCGCAGGTATGATGGATTGTAAAAACGCACTTGCTGAAGCAAACGGCGATTTTGAAAAGGCTATAGAAATTCTTAGGAAAAAAGGACTGGCAAAAGCAGCTAAGAAAGCTGGAAGAGAAACAAAAGAGGGTCTTATCATCTCTTACGTTCACCACAATGGCAAAATAGGAGTTTTACTTGAACTCAACTGTGAAACAGACTTCGTTGCGAGAACAGATGACTTCAAAGAACTTGGTAACAAAATCGCTATGCACATCGCAGCGATGTCACCAAGATGGGTTACAAGAGAAGAAGTACCAGCTGATGTAATTGAAAAAGAAAAGGAAATATACAGAGAACAACTCAAAGATTCAGGAAAACCGGCGCAAGTTATTGAAAAAATTATCGAAGGAAAGCTTGAAAGCTTCTATCAAGACAACTGCTTACTTGAACAAAAATTTGCTCTCGACCAAAATGTAACAATTAAAGATATGATTCAACAAGCAATCGCGAAGATTGGAGAAAACATCCAAGTTTCAAGATTTGTTAGAATGCAAATCGGGGAATAACAAAGAATAAATTTTTAGAGCTGTGCGTTATCGCACGGCTTTTTTGTTTTTCTAATGTTTATCTTTGAAATGCTGCGTTTTACTGTTGTAATTACGCCTTTCATACTTAAAAATTAGCAGAATATATTTTGATGTGAATTTTTTAGAAAATATTTGGTAAAATAACAACATACAAAAGGTTTAACACTGTTAAAAGTGGAAGTGATTGAAGTGGCTGACACGGATAAGTATAATGGATTCAAAAGAGGTTTTACAATCATTGAGCTTCTTATAGCGATAGTTGTCATTGCTCTACTTATGGTAGTTGTTACTCCATTTGCCATAAATGTGGTAAAGAAAGCTAGAGCATCACAAGTTGCACAGAATTTTAGGAACATTAAAACCGCGGTTGAAAATTATTTCTATATGGAAAATCCAGAAAATCCAGTCTATATGGAAAATCCAGAAAATCCAGAACGTGAGATCAACTTCTCCAACCTCATAAGCAAAGAATATATTAAATCAATTCCAGATGATTTTTCGCTTTCAATAAAATCAGCTGGTAACAATACCTGGTTGTTAGAAATAACCTACAATGGTAAAAACGTTGATATTGAAGACGTAAAAGCAAGTGGTATGAATTATGTAAAAGAAATACAAGATAAAGTTATTGTCTTCGAATTTACACTGAAAAAGTAAAAAAATGAAAAAATCATTTAACCTGTAATTTTTGCATTTCATCTTTTTAAACATGTAATTTAACATCAAAATTGTGCTGTTTATTTTCGAATAATTTAACTTTGGAAAATCTTGTGTTATAATTAAAGTGTGATTCCAAATCTTAAAAAAGGAGGTAGGTATTATGAGAAAAGGTTTTACGTTGGTTGAACTTTTGATAGTATTAGCGGTTATTGCAGCGCTTATGGCAGTCGCAACACCACTTGCGCTTAACGCAGTTAAGAACGCAAAGGCAAGCCAAGTGGCGCAGAACTTTAGAAATATAAAGGCGGCATTTGAAAATGCATGGAACACTGAGCGAGGAAAAATAAATAATGTAGATCTAACAACAAATGGAGGTACCTTGAAGCTTTCTGATCTCCAAGCAGCTGGGTATTTAAGCTCTGTACCGAGTGGTTTTTCAGATATAACAGTTTCAGCACCGTCAAACGGAGTTTACAAAGTATATTTTACTTACGATAATACTGATGTTGACGTCGAAAGAGTTGTAAAACAATATGCCGATGTAAAAGAGGATGGCACCAAAGCAAAATTAGAATTTTCAGTACAGAAATTCTGGTAAGTCTTCTAAATTGAACTTCTCAGTTATAGAGCCCCCTTTATGGGGGCTTTTATTTTTTACCTTATTTATGCCTTCTCACCCATTCTTGTGCGATGAATGCACCAACGTCTTCGGCAAATGTTCCTGGTCCAAAGCCCGCATCAAAACCAAGTTCTTTTGCAAGTTCGTGTGTTATTCTTGGTCCACCAACAACAACAATTACGTCTTTTCTTATGCCTTCCGCTTCAAGGATTTCTATTAAATTTGTCAGGTTCTTAATGTGTACGTTCTTTTGTGTAACTGTTTGCGATACCAAAAGTGCGTCGGCTTTTACTTCTATTGCCTTCGCTACGAATTCTTCGTTTGGTACTTGACTTCCCATGTTGTATACTTCAAACATCTTATACCTTTCAAGTCCATAATGTCCTGCAAAACCTTTCATGTTGAGTATCGCATCAAGTCCAACAGTGTGCGCATCTGTTCCCGTTGTCGCACCTACGACGATGAGTTTCCTTCCTATGTTCTTTTCAATGAATTCGTCTATCTCTTCCATCGTCATTCTGTGTACTTCGACTTTTGGCACGCTTATCGCTGTGTAATCAATAGTATGTACACAATCACCGTATCCAATGAAGAATGTGAAACCTGGTGTAAGTTGATGATGATAAACTATCATGGGATTATCAAGCCCCATCTTTTTCATCAGTTGCTTTGCGGCTTCAACAGCTTCGTCACCATCTGGTACAGGTAACGTAAAGCTTACCTGTACTTTTCCATCGTTCATTGTGTCTCCGTAAGGTTTTATCGCTTTTAAATTGAGCGTCTTGTCAAAATCTTTCTTTTCAAGTGAGTATAATCCTCCAGACATGGAATTCCCCCTTCCGAGTAAACGCAAGTTAGTGTTTCAATAGCTTTTCTTCAAATGGGTTGTAATAATACTTGCCTTTTTCGAATACTCCGTCGAGTCCTTTTCCACCTTTGATTGGTCTTTTTGTGTTTGCGAATACTCCTTTCTCAAGTGATTTGAATAGCCCATCTTCCCTCATTTTTTCCAATAGTTCTATCGCTTGGTCAAGTACTTCTTTTGCCCTTCTTTGGATTATTCCATCTTGTTTGAATACGACTTCATCGCCTAAATTCCTCATGTTGTTGAATATATACTTTGCCGTTTCGATAGCTACGTATCTATCAGAGAGGAACGGCGTATGTATTGCTTCCGTCATCATACCGAGCAATTGGATACCTTGTTTTGTCCATATACCTATAACGTTGAACATCGCGTCTTGGACAAGTCCTCTGAAAATATTACCGGTCATGAATCTTGTTGGTGGCATGTATTTAAGAGGAGCTTTCGGGAATAGCTCTCTTGAAAGCTGAGCTTGTGCGAGCTCGTATAAGAATCCGTTTTCAAGCCATGGGTCCATTTCAAACGCGTGACCAAGTCCCATCTGCTCTTCTGGAATGCCGGCAAGCAGTGCAAGTTGTTCGTTTATGAGCTGTGAAGAGATAACTGTGTATCCTTGTTCGTAGGCATCTGCCGTTGTGAGGTAGTTATCTTCACCAGTGTTTATGATAATTCCAGCGTAACCAAGTATTATCCTTGAGAAATATTGGTCAACCATGGTTCTTATCATGTTTATGTCCCTGAATAGTATTCCATAAAGCGCGTCGTTTAGCATTACGTCTAATCTCTCGAGCGCACCTAATGCAGCTATTTCAGGCATACACAAACCCGAGCTGTAATTGGTCTGCCTTATGTACCTTCCAACTTCCTTTGCAACTTCATCTAAAGCTTTCCTCATTATTCTAAAGTTTTCCTGTGTTGCAAACGTTCCGCCGAAACCTTCGGTTGTTGCACCGTAAGGTACGTAATCAAGCAAGCTCTGGGCGGTTGAGCGGATAACCGCGATTATATCTGCACCTTGTCTTACCGCAGCTTGCGCTTGTATAACGTCTTCGTAGATATTTCCCGTTGCAACGATAACGTATATGTAAGGTTGCATCGGGTCTCCAAGCTCTTTTATCATTTTTTCTCTTTCCATTCTTTTTTCATCGATAATCTTTATAGTGTTATCAGCAATCTTATTGACTTGTGCTTTTATTTCATCTATATTGTGCATAGGTAATTTAGTTAAATCGAGTTTACCATCGGCAATTTGTTGCGCGATTTCCTGTGGAGTCATACCGGTCTCAAGAATTGCGTTACCTAGATAGAGAGCCACGCCGTTGCTGAGTGCGCCTTTTTCTTTTAAATGATCAACCACGACGTTTGGAAGAGGAATATCTTCGTTGTTAACACCATCTATTCCGAAGAATCTGCATATAGTTCTTTCAACGCTTACAGTTGAGTACTTCCTGACGAAATTCACAACGTCTAAGGCTATATCACGGGCTAATTGCCTTGCCTTTTCTATCTTCTTTGGATCAAGACCGAGTTTGCTTTCCATCTCTATGCCTCCCTCTCCTTTTAAATTTTAATTTCTTTAACTAACCTCATTATTTTTTCATCTATATTGAGTAATTCCATTATCTTTATAGCATCCTTTGGAACAGTTGAATTGTCTGCTTGAATTATCTGATAATCTATGTAATCTTGCAAATTGTTTATAATGTCTTCCGAATTACGATTGCTTTTATCTTTTAATAACTTCTCTTTTAGACCTTTTATCCTAAGTCTTCTTCTTGCTTGTATGTCATCGAAATGCGTGACAATGATTGTGTAAGATTTATTCTTTTCGAATAATTTAACTAAGGCGTTTACGATAATTGTTCCTTCGTATGGATTTGTTGTACGAGCTGGTTCGTCTATTAAAATTAAACTTGTTTTCCCTTCAGTTTCTTTTAGTGCTTCGTTGATTAACAATATCTCCGCTCCAAATGAAGAAAGTCCGGAGAGTGGTTTTTGATTGTCTTCAGCTATTATTGAAATATTATCAACATAAGTTAATTCACAAGACTGAGCTGGTACAAAGAAACCAAGTTGAGCCATATATTGGATTAGCGCAACGGTTCTGAGTACTACACTCTTTCCAGACATATTTGCACCGACCATTACCGTGACACCCGGAGTAATTTCTATATCAACTGGTTGATATGTTTTTCCTAATTTTTCAAGTTCACTTTTCAACTTTGGATTAAACATACCCTTTATTTTTATACTTCTGTTTTTTTCTCTTGTAATCTGTGGGCAAGATAATCCGAGTTCTTCCGATAGTCTTGTTTTTGTGAGTATTACATCAAGGTATTTTATCTTCTCTATCGATTCGCTTATTATATGGTGGTAATTTGACAATCTTTGGCTTATTTCTTCCAAAATCATCTTTTCAATTTGGCTTTCCTTTTCTGTAAGTGCAAGTATTTCGTCTTCACAATTATTTTCGCTTTTCAACAATTCTCTTTTTTTCTTTCTTATCTCCGCAAGTTCTTTGCTGTATGCGTCGTATATGTAAAAAGTTGGCATTCTCAAACCTTCTGGATCTAATAAATCTATAACATCCGTTAATTCTGGTGGTACAAATTTTTTTGGAAGATGATTTTTTATCATTTCGCGTATACTATCAACAACAAGCACGTAATTCTTTAGTTCAAAAAGTTCTATTTCATCCAAAATTTCTTTATTTTTTATACGCTCAAACGTGTGTGATACGTCTAAAACACACTCAAGATTATTGAGTATATCCTCTAAGAATTTTTCATTTTGAAAAGTTTTGATAAGTTCTTCAACGTCACTATGATGAGTAAGAATGTTTTCAAAACTCAGTGGCACAAGATGTTGAAAATATTTTTGTCCATAAGGTGTTTTTGGGTCAAGCAGTGATTTTATATAGTCAAATCCAATGAGTCTTTCAAAATCTTCCCGTTTTTTGGGAATCGTCGTTAAATTTGTGTAATTCACCTTCTCACCTTCGAACTTCGAATTTCACTTTGAGTCTTACTTTCGGACATCTATTATTGGTATATCGCTTATATACTCTTTCAGTTCGTTTATCAATGTCTCCGAATCAAGAATATATCCATTTGGTGAAACGGGGTTAACGGTTATCCCTATTATATTTGTCTTTGCTAACACTTTTATGTTCGGTTTGTACTTCACAAAACTATCGTATGTTACAAATATCTTTGTGAAGTCACGCACTATTATCTCTTTGTCTTTTATCAATTTAACAGCGTTATCAGTAAGCGCTCCTGGGATGTATATTGCCTCAAAATTATCACCAATCGTTTCCTTGATTTTTTGAATGTTCAATACAGAAGTTAACTCTGTTTCTTTCCATTCGTTGTTTAGTTTTATACATATATTCTGTGATTTTTCGAGAACTTTACGACTTTCTTCGTCAACTTGTGGAAGGTTACATAGTGTGTAGATATACCTTGTGTGTTTCACTATCTCCCTTTTCTCGATAGAATATGCCGCGCCTGTTGCCAATACTATACTATCTGCGATTGAGGGATTACCTTGGCTAAAGCGTGAAAGCGCACCATCTATTACGACTATATCGGTGTAATTGCTCAGAAATTTTACAATTTCTTGCATCCAATGTGTCGATTGTGGGCCAGAAAGGATTATCTTTCCCTTTTCAAGAGCCCTCGCTATTATTAATCTACCAGTTGGGGTTGATTGCTTTGAAACGTGTATAATTTCAGAGAGTAACTTCTTTTGTTTGAAAAAAACTTCCGTTGTCGTGTACAGAAAATTTTCATCAACATACACGGACGGTTTGAGGGTCCCAAATACAATATCTTTTTCCTCACCGTCCGTGCCTATTGATGTTAATCCTATTTTTCTTTTGGATTTTATATTTTCAACCACAAAGTTGAGCGTCTCAGTCTTTCCAGTGTTTTTTTCTAAACCAATAATGGCTAAAGTTTTAGAATTTAAGACAGCGTTAATGAGTTTTCCTTTATCTTCGTTGAATACGTCGGATACCATTATATTTTCACTAAAGCCTCTCCCTCGATAGCACTTTCGCCATTTTCTTTAACAACAACGGTGTCAAGCAATATTCTTCTTTTATCTTTATCTATTTCTTTTACTATGAGTTTAACCGTTACTTCTTCGCCAACGTAAACTGGTCTTTTAAACTTTGCATTTTGCATTAAGTATATTGTCCCAGCGCCCGGGAATTCTGTACCGAGTACTGATGAGATTATTCCAAGTGAAAGTATGCCGTGTGCTATCCTTCTGCCAAATATTGTATTTTTTGCGTATTCTTCATCAAGATGCACAGGATTCTTATCTCCAGTTGCTTCAGCAAATAATTTTACCATTTCATCTGTAACTATTCTCTTAACTATGTATTCCTGACCAATGTAGAAATCGTTTATATCCATATATCTCACTCCTCTTATTTGCCTTTCTTTTCCTTCCATTCTTTTATTCTTTCATGTCTTTCAAGGTGTGCGGGCTCGATACTTATTTTCTTATCGGTGAAGAGTGAAGCAACGCCTGAGAATTTGTATTTTTCTCTGTATTCGCTATCATCAACGTCGCTTTCCGTGTCTTCTGGTTCATGGTATGCGACGATAACACCTTCGTAGTTTCTCAGTATGACTGTATGGTCTGACATTGATATGACGTAAT
The DNA here is from genome assembly GCF_000017545.1 of Fervidobacterium nodosum Rt17-B1. Taxonomy (NCBI): domain Bacteria; kingdom Thermotogati; phylum Thermotogota; class Thermotogae; order Thermotogales; family Fervidobacteriaceae; genus Fervidobacterium; species Fervidobacterium nodosum. The sequence goes on from NC_009718.1 coordinate 211,431, forward strand.
TGGGCATAACTCTTATCTTTCCACCGCCAGCTGGCGCGTCAACAACAAACCATGGAACGCAGAAGCCTGATGTGTGACCAATCAGTGCTTCCATTATCTCAAGTCCTTTTTTAACAGATGTTCTGAAATGAGTTAAGCCTTGTGAAAGGTCACACTGGTAGATGTAGTAAGGTCTCACACGGATTTTAACGAGTTGGTGAACGAGCTCCATCATTATGTAAGGACTGTCATTTATACCTCTCAGTAAAACAGATTGATTCCCAAGGGGTATTCCGGCATCTGCTAACATTTCACATGCCCTTGATGATTCTGGTGTTATTTCTTTTGGATGGTTAAAGTGTGTATTTATCCAAATTGGATGATATTTCTTTAACATGTTTGTCAGTTCAGGTGTTATCATTTGTGGCAGCACTACTGGAGTTCTTGTACCAATTCTGATGATTTCAACATGTTTTATTTTCCTCAATTCTTTGAGGATATATTCTAACATCTCAATTCCAACGAGCAAACCGTCTCCACCTGATATGAGAACGTCTCTCACTTGTGGAGTTTCTCTTACGTATTCAATCATCGCATCAATTTCCTGTTTGGTTCTTGCCCTATCGTGTTGACCCGCAAATCTTCTCCTTGTACAGTGTCTACAGTACATAGAACACATGTCTGTAACTAACATGAGTACGCGGTCTGGATATCTGTGTGTAAGACCGGGCACTGGTGAATCTTCATCTTCGTGGAGTGGATCCGTCATATCCCATTGCGATGTGAAAAGTTCCTTCGCAGTGGGTACTGCCTGTCTTCTAATTGGACATTTTGGGTTGTCTGGATCCATAAGGCTTGCATAATAAGGTGTTATAGCCATTCTTAATGTCTTGAGCGCGTTTCTCACACCTTCTTCCTCTTCTGGTGTGAGGTTAATAACTTGCTTTAACGTGTCAACATCCATTATCCTGTTTCTAATTTGCCATCGCCAGTCATTCCATTCTTCCTCTGTCACGTTTTTCCAAAGAGGAATGTCTTTAAAATACCTTGCCATCACAAGCACCTCCAAAAATTTGCCAAAATTTGTCTATTTTATACATATAATTTTTCAAATAATTCTCTTATTTCTCTTGATTCTCTCAATATATTAAGTGCAACTTCAGCATGTCCTTTTGTGTATCCATTTCCTATTATCATTGTCACATCTTTTCCAACACCTTCCGCTCCAAGTGCAGCTCTCGTAAACGAAGTTGCCATACTGAAGAAGTAAACTATGCCTTCGTCTTTTGTAATAAGTATCGATGACATCTCAGTTGTTGGCACGTTGACGTTGTTTATAACAACATCACAGTATTTACCACCTGTAACTTCCATTACCTTTTGGTATACTTCCACAGGTTTGGTCGCATCGGCAATTATCACATGGTGCGCCAATTTCAAATCTTCTATACGTTTTGCGTTTTCTGGTGAGTATTCAACAACTATGACTTTTCCATCTTTTCCGACAGCTTTCATTGCTTCGTACGCGCAAAGTACACCAGATTTTCCACCGCCACCGATTATGCAAACGGTCATCCCTGGTTTAACGAGTTTTTGTGTTTGCGCTGGTGCACCTGCTACATCAAGAACGGCAAGAGCTAATTTTTCTGGTATATCATCTGGTAATTTTGCGTAAATACCGCTCTCAAAGAGTATAGCTTTTCCCTTTATATCAACCTGATCTGTCTCCACATTGACTTTTATAATCTCATCGATTCTTAAGGGAGTTAAGGACAAGCTCACAAGTGTTGCTATCTTATCTCCGACTTTTAAATCTGTGGGAAAGTCTGGACCGATTTCCTCGATAACACCGATGAGCATTCCACCGGAACCGGTAACTGGGTTTTGCAACTTTCCACGTTCTTGAACAATTTTTAATATGGTATCTTTAATACATTCAACGTTGCCATGGCATGACTCTTCAATTTGCGTAAAACTTGCGGAATCGACGTTGAGTGTTTTCACATCGATAAGCATTTCATTTCTGTATATTTCCATGTCGTTGTCTATCTTAAGTGCTGCTTGTGGGAGTGTACCTTTCGGTTCGATAACTCTATGCGTGCCAAATGGGCAACCCTTTACATTTTTCATTTATCTTCCCTCCTAATGCCGAGAATTTTCCTTGCTTCATCTGGAGTTGCAATTTCCCTTCCAACTTCGTGTGCAATTCTCACAATTCGCTCTACCAATTGGGCATTTGATGTGGCAAGTTCACCTTTTCGGTAATATATGTTATCTTCGAAACCTACCCGTACATGACCTCCCATAACGATGGCATGTACGGCTAACGGTAATTCGTATCTACCTATACCGGCAACTGACCATGTACAGCCTTCTGGTAATTTGTTGACTAAGAAAACAAGGTCTTCTATATTTCCAGTCATCGCACCAGGTACACCTAAGACAAAATCGAAGTGTAAAGGCAATTCAAGTAAACCTTTCTTTACAAGTCTCAATGCGTTTTCTATCATTCCAGGTTCGAACACTTCTATCTCGGGTTTTATTCCTTTCTCTTTCATACGCATGGCTAATAGTTCCATAAACGATGGTGAATTCATGAATACGTCATCGCCAAAATTACATGAACCAGCCGAAAGAGTTGCCATTTCTGGTTCTGCGTCAAGGCATTGGATTCTCTCTTCAGGTTTATGCCAAACTGCCCCACCTGTTGAAAATTGGATAATGATATCGCAACCTTTTTCTCTTATCTTACGTTTTATCTCAGCGTAAACTTCTTTAGACTGTGTTGGAGTGCCATCCGGAAGGCGTGCGTGTATATGAGCAATTGATGCACCAGCCTTCCAGCACCTGTAAACATCTTCCGCAATTTCGTCTGGAGTTATAGGTAAATTCGGTTGCTGTTGTTTGGTTACTTCAGCACCTGTTACAGCAACGGTAATTATAAGCTTTTCCATATTATCCACCTCGCAGATACTTTATTCATTTCTCATGTTTATATCTTTGCTTCTCAATTGGTACAACACAAGTTCCACTTGCTTTGCAGACTAATATGGGTTCTTCAAGTACCTCCGCTGCACTATCGTTTATATCAGGTCTTGACCTTATTACTTTGTACGCTTCGAATTTCATTTTTCTCGAAGTTCTGCCAACTTCAACAATTTCACCACGTGCTTCTATGTAATCCCCAGCGTACACTGGTGCAAGGAATTCTACGTTATCGTATGCTCTGAACAAACCTTCATCTCCATCAAACCTGATAAGAAGCTCTGTTGCCACATCTCCAAAAAGCTGGAGCATCTTCGCACCATCAACAAGATTTCCACCGTAGTGTGCATCTGCTTGGCTCATTCTAAGTCTAATCACAGCTTTTGGAAATTCTATGTTATCTGAATTATTTGACATTACATTCACCCCCAAACCTTCCTGCAGGACTCGAAAAATCAAATCAATTGTTTTCTCAGAATCTTCTGAGATTTTCGGATACTATTAACTTTGCTTCCGTTAATTTAATTACTTCTTCCAAAGTGGTTTCTTCTGCTATTTCTTCGAGTACTAACCCTTCATCTGTAGGTCTTATCACGGCTAACTCGGTTACCACTAAGTCAACTCTTCTTATAGATGTTAGTGGTAATGTACATTTTTTAAGTATTTTTGGTTCGCCTTTAGCGGTATGCGTCATTGCAACAATAACTCTCTTTGCACCTGTTACTAAATCCATTGCGCCACCCATACCTGGAATCATTTTGCCGGGTATCATCCAATTTGCCAAATGTCCTTCTTCGTCTACTTGCAATCCACCAAGTACAGTTACATCGAGATGTCCGCCTCTAATCATCGCAAAAGAAAAGGCACTATCAAATGTCATGGCTCCCGGTAAAGCTGTTACAAAGCCTGCCCCTGCGTTTGTTAAATCTTTATTTTCAAAACCTTCTTCTGGTTCAGGTCCCATTCCTATTATTCCATTCTCACTTTGGAAGAACACATGCACTCCTTTTGGTATATAATTCGCAACCAACGTTGGTAAGCCTATACCAAGGTTTACCAGATCTCCTTCCTTTAGTTCTTGAGCAACTCTTTTAGCTATTTTTTCTTTTGGATCAACTGGCATATCACTTCACCCCCGCTACGACAACGTAATCTATTAATACACCGGGTGTTCTAACTTCGTTTGGTGCTATCGCTCCTACAGGAACTATTTCTTCAACTTCGACTATGACCAATTCTGCTGCCATAGCCATAAGCGGATTGAAATTTTCCGCTGTAAAGTTGTATACCAAATTTCCATAATAATCACACTTTTTTGCTTTTATTAAAGCGACATCCGCTTTGAGTGGTAATTCGAGAAGATACTTTTTCCCTTCAATCTCTATAATTTGCTTGCCATTTTCAACTATTGTTCCGACACCAGTCGGTGTTAAGATTCCACCAAGTCCTGCTCCACCAGCGCGCACACGTTCTGCTAGTGTTCCTTGAGGTACGAGTTCAACTTCGAGTTCACCAGCTATCATCTGTCTTTGGGTTTCTGGGTTTGTCCCAATGTGTGAAACAATGACTTTTTTACAGAGTTTATTTACAATCAGTTTCCCAATACCACGTTCTGGAGTCGCAGTATCGTTTGCTATGACTGTAAGATTGTCTATCCTATTTTCAACGATCTTATCGATAATGCCTTCAGGTGTGCCAACACCCAAAAAACCACCAATCATAATTGTCATTCCTGGTTTTATAAACTTAATTGCTTCGTCGTGGGTTATGACTTTCAAGGTAAATGCCCCCTTTCATTTTGTAATAGTTTTAGTGGTTTAGAAAAAAGATTTTTCCAATATTCAGTATAACACTATTACCACTTTATTTCTAATGTTAACGGTGCAATTAAAAAAATGCATTCAAAAGCATAGAAGAGATTTAAAGAGCTATAGCCGAGAAAAATTACATTTTCATAGCTTAAAATTACGTCTTTACACATCCAAAAAGTCTTTGGAAAAATTTGAAATAAGCAAAAAAGAATGTATAATTGTTTTGACTTTTATGATTGCTTTTCTAAAACGCGGAGGTGACCAGATGAAGTTTCATGTTGGGAATTATATTCTAAAAGAAATTGATGGTACGATAATAGCCCAATCGCCTATGTTTTTGCAGTTCGAAGGCATCGAACACTTATTCACTACACGGATAATAAAGGATGATGAAGCCAAGAAAGAATTGGGCGAATTGGATATGTCCGTTAAAAATGATGAATTTCCTAAACATTTTGAGTTTTTAACCAAATGTGTCAATATTTCACCTCAAAGGTGTGTATTTTCTCATCAGGTGCATAGCAAGAACATCAAGGTTGTTACGTCGGAAGATATTGGTGAGCCGTATTGGGAAAGGAAGCTAAGAGAAGTTGATGGACTTATCACAAATGAAAGAGGATTGTTTCTTGTAACAACTTATGCGGATTGTATGCCGATATTAGCTTACGATCCAAATAATGAGGTTATAGGTGTTGCGCATTCCGGATGGAGAGGGACGTTAATTGAAATTGCGAAAGAACTTATTTTGAAAATGAACGAAGAGTTTAATTCTTCTCCGCAAGATATATTCGTTACAGTTGGACCTTCCATAGGACCAGATAGTTTTGAAGTGGGCGAAGATGTTGCTGAGAAGTTTTTCTTAAAATTCGGTAGGGAAGTTATAAAAGAATTTGGGAGCAAAGTTCACGTGGATCTTTGGAAGGCTGTGGAGCTGACACTTAAGTCTGTAGGAGTAGAGCACATCGAGTTCTCCATGATTGATACTTACAAACACACAGAGTATTTTTACTCTTATCGAAAGGAAAATACAAAGAAGAGGTTTGCAGCGATAATTGGTTTGAAATAGTTGATTTGAAAATTACATATTTTGAGGGGGGAGCGTTTTGAAAAAAGCGGATATGTTTTCCATACTTTTCTTTATTCTTTTGGCTTTCTTACTCATATACGATAAAACAAGAGCTGCGTACTTAATTTTTAACGCAGCTCATCCGTATATATTAGGTTTTCTTAAAGTTGGAATACTTGCAACATTCGGCGAGATATTAGCTTTAAGGATAATTAAAGGTCGTTATGTAATGCCAGTTGGCTTAATTTACAGGTTTATAGTTTGGGGATTTCTTGGGATAGTTTTTGTTGCCGTTTTTGAATTATTTGGAAGTGGTACCACAGCTTTACTTGATAAAAATTTGCTCCCATACTATTCAAACGCAAGAAAATTTTTCCAAGCGTTTTACACAAGTGTACTGATGAATTTAATATTTGCACCAACGTTTATGGCGTTTCATCGTATAACAGATGCTTATATTGATTTATCCGAAGGGAAATTATCTAAAATGTTAAAAATTAATTTAGATAAAGCCCTATCGTATATCGACTGGAAGACATTTGCCAATTTTGTTGTCTTGAAGACCATTCCGTTTTTCTGGATACCTGCTCATACTGTGACGTTTTTACTTCCATCGTCTTATAGAGTGCTTGTTGCAGCGTTGTTATCGGTAGCTTTGGGTGTTATACTCTCATTGAAAAAGAAGGCAAAGAGTGTGTCTGCGAGATAAATTTAAACTCTATACGGCTTTTTCCATAATTATATTGTTTAAAAACTTCACCGTATTTCTCGAGATAAATCTTCTGAAAATATACGAAGATTTGTGTCCAGATAGAACTACGACTTTTTTAGCGTTTGGTAATAATCTAAAAAGTCCATTTGATGCTTGTGAAGGGATAACTTTGTCAAATACGCCTTGGAACATCAAAACTGGTTGATTAACAAAAACAGCGTACGATATTGGATCGTAATGGAAGCAAGTGGGCTTAAGTTCGAATATTTGTTCTATTGACTTGAGGACATGTACTTTTTTTCTGCTTTCTTTTCTTAATTCAATACACTTTTGTTCATCTTTGCAGCCCCATTCGTTGCTGTACTTTGCGTAACCTTGTCTTACAGGTTCCACGTAAGGAGAGTACCAGTTTATCCATCGCCAATCACCGCCGGTAAACGCGAGTACACCGGCGTCAAATCTTTTGTCTAATGCTAAAGTCATAGTGGTTATCATTCCACCGAAACTGAAACCCATAACGCTTAAAGGCAGTCTTCGCAAGTGTTTGAAAGATTCATCGCTTTCTAACAAATCCACAGTCCTTCTAACGTCTTTTATAGCTTGATGAAACCTTACTATACAATGAGCTGGTGAATGGTGAAAGAATGGTTCGCCACCTTCCCATTCTGGTTTCGCACGTTCCGCATGGTATGGGTGGATTACAAAGAATGTTTCGATGCCCTCTTTTGCAAAATGTTCACCAAACCACATTAGATAAGGAATATGACCGTTTCCGATACCATGCAGAAAAATCATCTTCATCCATGGATTCTGTGCATGGTATTGATAAACGTAAATTCTCTTTGATTCAGGTATATCTGGTTCGTAAACAGTATCAAATGTCAGAAGTGTATAACCTTCTTTCTCTTCCTTCTTTAAGTTGAATGGGATAGTTTTATCGTATTCGTATATGTACATTTTAAATTTTATTCCCCCTTTCTTGCATCGTAAAATTGGCTTCCTATGTTATAACCTATCGAAGCGCCAAACAACACATCGGAAGCCCAATGATTGTTGGACCAAACTCGTTGCAACGAAAATACGACTGGAATTGCGTACCATATATCTCCGAATCTTTTGGCAACAGGTGTAAAAATAGCCCAGCTAAGTGCACTGTGTCCCGAAGGGAATGATTGGTAATCACGGTTAAGATTAAATGGTTCAAAAACAAACGCACCTAAATTATTGTAAGGTCTTGCGCGACCTATGAGAACTTTGATTAAAGCGGTTAACCCGGCACTTACGGCGAAGCTTTCAACAACTGTAAACGCAGTGTAATTATCAAATGGATAGATTATTAACGCTGTAGTCAAAGCAAGCAGCGAAAATTCTAGGGTGTCAAAAGTATCCCAAAAGTTTAAAAATGATGATTTAGGAACAGATTTGTTTATATGTTCATCGAGCAAAAAAGACAAACCACTTAACATGGTAAGCGGATTGGTTATAAAATCGCTATTGTAAATCAAGTGATTTAAGTCGTATTGAGTTTCATCAATAAGATTAAAATCGGTAAAATCGGCAAAAATCGATACAAATGTCAATAAAAATAATATTACGATGGTTTTTGATGTCTCAATTTTCATACTCTTTTCTCCATTCTTACATGTGGTATACCGGCTTCGTAAAATTCTTCCCCAACTTGTTTATATCCCAGTTTTTCATAAAAGTCTTTAACCTGTTTTTGAGCGTTTAGGACGATCTTTTTATTTTCCAAACTTGTTAGAAACATTTCAATGTGCTCCATTATCATCTTTCCATATCCGTACCCACGATAATTCAAAAGTACAGCAACACGTTCTATTTTCCAGTAATCTCCTATATCTCTTGCCCTCGCTACCGCAACGGGTTTTGAGAAGTGCTTTAAAATAAAGTGAATGGCTTCTTCATCTTTTCCATCTATTTCAAGCTCTTTATCTATGTTTTGTTCATTTACGAATACTTCTTCTCTTATATTACGACATATCTCAAACCTTTCATCTGGTAATCTAAATGCCTCAAATTCTAAGGCGTTGTCATACGCTTTTTTCATTCTTTCAAGTCCATCATTTAACAGGCTCCTAGGACATGCAAAATTGAGCCTGACACAATTTTTATCACCAAACTCTGCACCATCGTTTAAATAAACGCGTGCATTTTTTAAAAAGAATTCGTATGGATTTTCCAAGTTAGCTTTTGAACAATCGATCCACATAAGGTAAGTACCTTCCGGAAGTGACGGTTCAAGAAGTGGTAAATTCCTTTTAATGTATTTATAAGCGTAATCTCTGTTGTTTTTTAAATACTCAACTAACTCATCTACCCATTCAGGTGAATTGTAAGCAGATTTCAATGCCTCTAAAGAAAAAATGTTTCCAATTAAAAGCTCAAGGTTTTCGATGTAATTTTTATAAGCCTGCCTTAAAGCTTTATCTGGAATGATACCGTACGCATTTGGCAATCCGGCTATATTAAACGTTTTCCCTGGTGAATTCAGTACGATAACATTATCTTTCGCTATTTTTAAAAAACTTGTGAATTTGGAGGGACTATAGACGATATCGCCGTGGATTTCATCAGACACGATTACAAGATTATATCTCCTTGCTATTTCGTATAACTTTGTGAGTTCTTCGATACTCCATACTCTTCCAACCGGATTATGTGGGTTTGAGAGGATTAACATTTTCGTTCTATTATCTACTGATTTTTCGAGATTTTCATAATCTATTAGCCATTTTCCATCTTTTTTGATAAGTTTATTTTCAACTATTTTTCTTCCGTTGTTTTCAACTACTCTGAAAAAAGGTGGATAAACTGGTGTTTGTATGATGACTTTGTCTCCGGGCTGTGTGAATATATTTATTACGAACGATATCATAGGGACAACCCCTGGACCATTAACAATCCACTCTTTTTCAATTTCAACCTCGTACCTTGACTTGTACCAGTTAGTGATTGCTTCGTAATATTCTTCCGAGCGGTAGGTATAACCAAAGATACCGTGATTTGCCCTATCGATAAGTGCTTTTATAATCTTCTCCGAAGTTTTAAAATCCATATCTGCAACCCACATAGGGAGTATATCATCACCGTGTATATTTAAAATCATATCCCACTTAAAACTATCTGTTCCCCTGCGATTAACAATTTCATCGAATGAAGACAAAATGAACACCCCCAATAGGAAATTATTAAGAAATTAAACTCTAAATAATATTATAACACCTTTTAAATTATCATGTGTTATAATTAAATAAACAAGTTTACGTAGTATCTGAGGTAGGTGAAGTTTATGAAAATTCCAAATTTTACCTTTTGGTTTATAATAATTGTCTTTGTGATAGGTGGCTTAGCCATATACGTTTACGAACATTTTAGATACTCACCTTTTTCACTCCAAGTTGATTTTGAGGTCGCGAAAGGGTATATTTACGATAAACATGTGGAATGTTACAACCCAAATTTCAGAAACAAATTTAGAACACGAAATGTACAATTTAACTCACGTATGACACCCTATCAGTTTGCTATGAATGTAGCACCTGTTTTATCGGAATTAAATGACGGTACGACGCGTATAGAAATACCGATTAGGCGTGTTGATAAAATTCTGCCTTTAAAATTTAAATACATTGATAATGAGGTATTTGTTTACGAGACAAATTGTGAAATTCCAGAAGGTTCGAAAATAATCTCGATAAACGGTGAACCTATTGATACAATTCTTGAAAGGTATACCAGACTTTACCCAAACCTTAGCGAATTTGAGGCAAAATACGCATTTGTGGAAAAGTTATTGACATATTATTTAAAGATAATCGATGCCAATTCTATTCAAATTGTTTATAAATCTCCACAATCGTCCGTTCAAAAAACGACTTATTTAAAAGGAATTGAAAAGTTCCAAGAAAAAAGAAACATAATTGATTTGATAAAATTAGACGAATCGTTAGTTGTTAAAATCAATTCATTTAAAATTTCATCAAAAGAAGATATGCAATACGTAGCGCAAAAAATGGAAGAAATTGCTGGTGAATCATCTGATTCTTCTATTACTATTTTTGATTTACGTTACGCTTCAGACGGTGATGAAACAATTCCATTGGCAATTATCTCAATGCTCATTTCTCAGCCAGAAAAACTCTATCAGGAGCTCTATGTTAGATACAAAGACCATCTTGTCAAAAAAGACCAAATCCCCATACAACCCGATGAGAACCAATTACTTGGAAAAGTTTATTTCTTGGTTGATAAGACTTGCTTTTATACTCCTCACAAGGTTCTATTAAGCTTTTTTGCAAAAAGTGGAGAAAAAAATAATAACGTTACTATAATTTCATCGGATAATGAATACAATTTCTCAAATGTATTTTACGTCGATGAAATCGCAAAAATTCTCCCAAACACGAAAGCATACTTAATAATTCCGACTGGCAAAGTCTTGGTTAACGGTATTCCAGATATTCAGGTTAATGAGTATTTAAAACTAAACTGTGAAGAATTAATTAATCTGGATTCGTACAAAACTTACTTAGAAAAGATAGCAAAGATAATAAAAAACATAGGAAGGTGAATATATGTATAAACTTTTAAGTTACTTAGAAAAAGAGAATGTCATTAATTTCCTTATGGATTTAGATATACCTGCTTACATTGTTTCTAAAGATAGGGTAATTGTATTTTGGAACAAAGCAGCTCAGAAATTAACAGGTTATTCACCAGAAGATGTTATTGGTAAACCATGTGCTAAACAAGTACTAAATCACGTTGATAGGACAGGAATACCGGTTTGTTCAACGGAACTATGTCCGCTTTACCAAGCGATAAAGAACGGTATTCCAGTTCAAGTACCGTTTGCTGTGTACGGTTTAACGAAAAGTGGTAAGCGAAGGCCGCTGTCTATTTTTGGCATTCCAATTAAACCAAATGGTGAAGTGATAGGAGCTATAGAACTATTTTCCGATGCAGAAAATATGCATAGCGATATGTCTCTTGCGATAAAAATTCAGCAGGCATTTGTACCACAGGACACGGATAACGTTAAGTTTTTTTACAGACCATCCGTTGGGCTTGGTGGAGATATGATTTACTATAACCCTCCATGGGTTGGTATAATAGATATCAGTGGTCACGGTGTTGCGGCTGCTCTTGTTAGTATGTTGCTACGAACAATTTTTGACATCGTACTTTCCTTTGATCCACCATTGCATGGGGTACCATTTTTGATTGAGAATGAATTGAAAAAATATCAACTTGAAGATATATACTTTACAGCGATATTGGGGAAACTTGAAAATGATGTATTTAAGTTCCTTGATATTGCTCACCCTTCACCGGTGAATATCTCAAAAAAAGAAATATTGAATACAATTAACATTCCACCTATTGGGTTTGGTTTTTCTGAAGATTATACTGAAGAGGTTGTAAACGTTTTCAACTTATCTGATGGAAAGTTGCTACTGTACACCGATGGGATAACCGAAGAAAAAACAAAAAATGGCATGCTCACAACTGAGGGGTTAGTTAATTTAGTAAGTCCTGACGATAATTTAGAGATGATATACCTTAAAGTACTAAAAGAAAGAATGTCCTCCTTACAGGAGGACGATGTGACGATGATTCTCTTACAAAAATAACTTTTTATTCCCATTCGATTGTTGCAGGTGGTTTCGATGTGATATCGTAAACCACTCTGTTTACTCCTTTTACTTCGTTGACAATTCTTTTCGCCACATGGTTTAGAAAATCGTGTGGCAATTTTGCCCAATCTGCTGTCATACCATCTTCACTTGTTACCGCTCTGAGTGCGATAACATTTTCATATGTTCTGTAATCTCCCATAACTCCAACGCTTTTAATCGGTAATAATACGGCAAATGCTTGCCAGACTTTGTCGTAAAGGTCCCATTTTTTAAGTTCTTCTATGAATATGAAATCAGCCTCTTGCAATGTTTTTACAGCTTCTCTTGTTACAGATCCGATGATTCTCACAGCTAATCCTGGACCTGGAAATGGATGACGTTTCAAAATACTTGACGGTAAGCCAATTTCTTGACCTAACATTCTTACTTCATCTTTGAAGAGATATCTCAGTGGTTCGATAATTTCGAATGGTAATTTCTCTGGTAACCCACCAACGTTGTGATGCGTCTTTATCTTCGCACCGGCTTTTCTTTCGGCAACTTTACTTTCGATAATATCCGGATAGAGTGTTCCTTGAGCTAAGTATTTGATATCACCATACTTTTCTTTTAATTTCATTGCTTCTTCATAAAAAACATCTATGAACGTGTGACCAATTCTCTTTCTTTTTTCTTCCGGGTCTTCCACACCATCTAACACCTCCAAGAATTTCTCGGAGGCATCAACATAGTGTATATGTATGCCTATTTCTTCGAATTGTTTAACTACTTCGATACATTCATTTTTTCTTAGCAATCCCGTGTCAACGAATATCGGTATGAATTTGTCTGGTACCGCTTTGTGAAGCAACATGGCTACAACCGAAGAATCCACACCACCGGATAGCCCAAGTATAACTCTTCCGTCTATTTTTCTTCTCAAATCTTCTATTATCTGCTCAGCAAGGTTTGATATCTTCCAATTTGGATTGAGTTTGGCTACTTTCTTTAGAAAATTTTCAAGAATCTGTTTACCAAATTGAGTGTGGGCAACTTCAGGATGAAATTGTACCCCATAAAATCTATCGTCAATACTTCTAACAGCTGCATAAGGTGAATTTTCACTTCTAGCTATAACTTCGAAGTTTTCAGGTAAAACTTCCACTCTATCTGAGTGACTCATCCAAACTGTGAAAGAATTCGGTAAATTTTGGAAGATTCCAACATGTTTAATTACATTTAACGTTGCTGGCCCAAACTCTCTATGAGTTGATTTTTCTACTTTCCCACCAAGTTGGTGAACGATTGCCTGTAATCCGTAACAGATACCGAGCACTGGAAGATTGGAATCGAAAACATACTGAGGTATTTTTGGTGCATTTTCATCGTAAACGCTGGAAGGTCCACCGGATAGAATAAATGCGACAGGTGACAGTTTTTCAACATTTTCCCAAGGCTCATCGTAAGGCAACAGTTCGCAATAAAAACCCAACTCCCTTACTCTTCGAAGGATAAGTTGAGTGTACTGGGATCCAAAATCAAGCACAACGACTGTTTCTTTTTTTTGGTTTCTCTTTTCCTCTAACATACTTTTCCCCCCACGACAAAATATTCGGTGTATTTGGTGTTTTGTATTTTGAGATACAATACTTTTACCACACACCTCTTTAATTTTCAACTTAAGTCTTCGTTAAATCTTTGAAATTATTTTTAATTTATTCCCGTTTATCATGGATAGCCTTTCAGTCTTATTGACAATAAAAACTGCAATTTCGTTAAAATCATCACTATGACAATGAGAATGATGAGCACAGCGACAAGTACACTTCCCTTACGTCCCCACCTACGCCCCTTATTCATTGAAATTCCCCCATGGAAATATATATTAAATTAATAATCAATAAATTCTTTTATATTGGTTGTAATTACCTTTGGTTTTATTTGTTGCCTTGAGTATTCTGAAACCTTTGGCTGGAACATTTATTCTTAGTATTCCACCAACAATCCAAAACTCTTCGTTGGTGAATAAGTCAACAAAACACGTACCAGCAAGGAGTCTTCCATCAGGTACAGAAAGAGCAATTTCTTGCTTTTCTGATTTGTTAACAACAACTATAACATCATCGAGTACATACGGTGCTTTTCTTAAAAAGGCTAAAGGTTCATCGTTTATAACTTCAAATGTTCCTATTTTAAGAGCAGTCTCTGTTTTTCTTATCTTGATTAGCTTTTTGTAAAACTCTCTTAAATCGTTGTCCCATCGTTTTTCATCCCATATCATACCAGCTCTATTTTCTGGATCCCAACCGCCTTCCATACCAATTTCACTTCCGTAGTAAACAAAAGGTACACCGGGATAAGTGAATTGTAGGGCTATCGCGAGTTTCCTTAAATCTTTATCTGGCAAAACGGTTGCAATCCTTTGAGTATCGTGACTATCCAACATGTTCCAACAACCGTAAATATTCGGTGTTTTATCGTAAGCGCTTTGAAGCGCGTAACCGATGTTTTTAAGACTATCATTCAACCAGCCAATTACACTTTCCCTGAAATGATAATTCATTATCCCATCAACCACTTCCCAATTAGATGGAAAATTCCATGTTTCCGTTACAACATACTTTTCAGTTGATACAGATTTTGCTCTTGATGTTATAAGCGCATTATTAACGTATCCAACATCGAATCCGACATCCAACCTCCAACCATCTACTCCCATTTTCAAGTAATGCTCCACAACATTTAATAAATATTCTCTAACCGGAGTTTCTTCCCAATTCCATTCGGGCATACCATCAACGTTTTGCCACGCCCTGTAACCATTTTTATAAAATGAAAATTTAGCTAAATGCTCTTTTTTACCTCTAAGTGCACTCTTAAACCATTTATTTTCTTTACTCAGGTGATTAAAGACACCATCAAGCATAACTCTAAATCCATTTTCTTTTGCTTTTTTTAGGTAATACTTGAACGCCGCTTCACCACCGAATTGGGGATCGATTTTCATATAGTCTATAATATCGTATTTATGGTTAGAAGGTGAGAGGAAAATTGGAGTTGTATAAATCAAATTTACGCCAAGATCTTTCAAATAGTCTATCTTTTCAGCAATTCCCCACAAATCTCCGCCGTAGAATTCAAAACAATGTTCAATATTTGGCTTATGTTTTGGTAATGTGTTCCATTCAACAATTTTTCCACCTCTTTTTGTGTAAAGATGTGCTTTATCATGCACTGTTTTTCCTTTACCTATTGCAAATCTATCTGGAAAGATTTGATAAATCACAGATTCGTAAACCCAACTTGGGAGTGGATAAATCATCTGACATAGCTCCTTTCCATTATTTTATATTTCCTGATGACTTTGAAATTTCATTCATGAAAATTATAACATACAGATTAAATGTTACAATATAAATTCAATCGCGCTGTTTGAAAGAAATTATGTTATAATGTACCAGATTTCTTATTTATTTTATTTTGGGAGGTGTGGAGGATGCAAGGTACAGCTTGGTCTATATTGCCACCGCTTGTAGCTATTGTTCTCAGTTTCATCACCAAAAACGTTCTTCTTTCTCTTTTCCTGGGTATATTCACCGGTGGGTTACTCTTGAGTTCTTTCAACCCAATAGCCGCAGTTGGGTATTCGCTTGACAAAATTATAGGTTCTATGGCGGATGAATGGAATGCTAAACTTCTCCTTTTCAATTTGTTAATGGGAGCAGGTATAGCTTTTATATGGAAACTCGGAGGCAGTATGGCGTTGTCAGAATGGGCAAAAAAGCGTATAAAATCGAGGAAGACGGCCAATGTAACCGCATGGCTTCTTGGAATAATTGTTTTCTTCAACGATTACATCAATGCCGCCATTGTTGGAAATGTTACAAGAGATATATTTGAAGAACATAAGATATCAAGAGAAAAATTGTCTTATATCCTTGACTCTACCTCTGCACCTGTGGCAACATTCTTTATTTCTGATTGGATTGCATATCAATTATCTATGATTCAAAATGGTATGGATGCTGCGGGAATAAAGGATGTAACTCCTATAAAAGCCTTCTTTGGAAGCATACCGTTTAACTTTTATTGTATTTTTACTGTTTTGTTCGTTGGGTTAATTGCCATTACCGAATGGGATTTTGGACCAATGCTTAAAGCAGAATTAAGGGCGAGAAAAGAAGGAAAGACATATAGAGATGGGGCAGTGCCCATGCTTAACGTTGATTTCGAACTTGGGGAACCAATAACTAAAAAACCTATGATACTGACGTTTGTTTTACCTATCGTTGCTCTCATAGGAGTAACTCTCTGGGGATTTTATTATACAGGCGCAAAAGCCGGTGGAACAACTTTGATTGAAAAGTTAGGAAACGCGGATGCGGCAACTGCGTTGCTCTGGGGTGCTTTCGCAATGGTTATCACAGGCATGTTAATTGCTGCAGGATTTAGACTTATGAACGTCTCTGAAATGATGAAGACATTCCTTGACGGTTTGAAATTAATGTTACTCGCATGTGCTATACTTGTACTTGCATGGTCCATTGGAAGTGTGACAAAAGATATGGAGCTTCCAAAATTTGTAATTTCTATGATAAGCGAAGATGCTTCATTTGCTTTGGTACCAAGTATAATCTTTGTAGTCTCTATGCTTATCTCCTTTGCAACAGGCACATCATGGGGAACAATGGCAATTATGACACCTCTTGCAATACCGATTGCTTACAAAATTACTGGCGATGCATTTTTCTCTGTTACAGTAATGGCTGGAGTTGTTTTCGCAGGCTCAATATTTGGTGACCACTGTTCACCTATATCTGATACAACTGTTCTTTCCTCGATATTCTCTGGTTCAGACCATATGGACCACGTGAATACACAAATACCATACGCAATGACAACAGCACTGGTTTCACTTTTCTTATACTTAATTTTCGGTTTTTCAAAAATTTCAGCGTTTGTGCTCATACCAGTCGGAATTGTAATACTTGTTATCTTGTCAAGATTGCTTCATATATCAAGTATGAAAAAATACAATATGTAATCTTTAAAAAAGAGGTTCTGAAATCTTTCAGAACCTCTTTTTTTTACATTATATCTCTTTTAGACTTTCTGGATTGTGGTATAATTCAATAGGTATAGAATACAAAGCATAGCGTACTTTTGTGCAGAATGTGTACACTATGCTTACGAAAAAAAGAAAACAGGAAAGAAAACTTAGAACGTGGGGGGAGTGGTTTTGTATGAAGAGAGACTTTTTGGGAAGGACACTTGCGGTTATAAACGACTTTTCTGTTGAGGAACAACTTTTCTTGTATAAGAGTACGCAGAAGTTAAAAGAAAAGATTAGAAACAAAGAAGATGTTTCAGAATTTCAAATCAAACGAGAGACAGGTATATACATCGTCTTTGTAGAACCTTCCACACGTACAAAGGAATCGTTTATAAACGCCGCTAAATTCCACAAAAACGCAAAAGTAAATGTATTTGATTCAGAACACTCATCTTTTAATAAGCAAGAAAGCTATGTAGATACCTTTAACATGTTAACGGGTTACAGTGGATATTCAATTTTCATACTCAGAACAAGATTAGAAGGTGTTACACGCTTACTCGAGCAAAAAGTTGGTGAATTCGCAGAGAGACACGGAATCGAACGCCCAGCGTTTATTAATGGTGGAGATGGTAAACACGAACATCCAACACAAGAATTACTAGACGAATTCACTTTTTTAGAACAGATGAACTTCGATAATTCCCATATTCGAATCGCACTTGTCGGTGATTTGTTACATGGAAGAACTGTTCATTCAAAAGCCAATGGGTTGAAAGTCTTTAAAAATGTTGAAGTCGATTTAATAGCACCGGAAGAACTGCAAATGCCGAAAAGTTATATTGAAAAAATGAAGAGAAATGGGTTCGAAGTTAGATTGTATAGCTCGATAGATGAGTATTTAGAAACCACCAATCCCGCACCAATTTGGTACTTCACAAGATTACAACTTGAACGAATGGGAGAAGATATCCTCGAAAAAGCCCACCTTTTGAAAAAAGCAGTCACATTCAGAAAAGACATGCTCGATAAAATACCAGAAGGTACAAAGTTTTACCATCCACTTCCAAGGCCCAAGATTGATCCTGAAATTCCGACATTCTTAGACACGCTTCCACTAAATGGTTGGGAACATCAGGCGATTAATGGATATTGGGTGAGAGTTGTTTTGCTTTCCATGCTTGGTGGTGCACTTTTAGCGGATTTTGACACAACAAAGAAACGAGAAGAATTACCTGACGATTTTATAATCCCAGCTCCAATAGTTGATGGTACAAAAGGTGTTGCTAAAGAAGGCAAGCGAGGAATTAAACCCATCAGTAATGGTACGGTTATTGACCATATAGCGAAAGGTAAAACAACTGAAGAGATTTACAATACTATTGTAAAGATAAGAAAAATTCTCAAAATTTACGATGTGGATAGCGCTGATGGAATATTCAAATCTGCTGATGGAAATTACAAAGGGTACATAAGCCTTCCTGATAAATACCTCTCGTTCAAAGAAATAAAGAAATTAGCTGCCATTTCGCCGAATACGACAGTGAATATAATTAAAGATAGCAGAGTTGTAGAAAAGTACAGACTGCAGCTTCCACCGAGGATTTATAATTTCGATGAAATTAGGTGCAAAAACGAAAACTGTATCACAAACCCAGCGCATGGAGAGAATGTTTCGGCATCGTTTATTCAAGTTGATGGTAAATTTGTATGTGAATACTGTGAGACTCCTCACGAGTACCACGAAATTTGGAATGTAAAGTGATGTTTTAAAATTACAAATTAATCGGCTGCTTTAATTATGAGCAGCCGATTTTTTGTATAATTGTTTGATAAAATGACAAAATGATAAAAAAATCCCCCGGTAAAAACCGGGGTGGGAAGGTGTGGTGGCCGTTGTGAGGTCGCGTCCTCACTATATGTAATATTTTTTATTATTTAGTTACGTTAGACTTTTCAGCTTCGCTTTGTCTTCTTTCGATTAACATATGTTTTATTCCGAGCAGTCCCCTTGTTATATCTTCGTTTTGTACTATGATATCTTTAGGTAAATCTAAAATCTTTGTGGAGAAATTCCAAATTGCTTTTATTCCATATCCAACGAGTAAATCTGCGGCTTCTTGGGCTGAACTTTCTGGAACACATATTGCTGCAATCTCTACTTTGAACCTTCTTATAACTCTTGGAATATCTTTTAGTGGTAATATCATAAGCTCGCCAACCATTTGACCGATTTTCGCTGGATCGTTATCGAAAATAGCAACTACTTGCGTACCTATGTTTTTAAAACCTTTGTAATTTGCCAATGCCTGTCCTAAATGTCCCGCTCCAATTATGATTATGCTATCTCTATCTTTTGTTCCAAATAACTCATCTAATTCGGCAAGTAACTCCGGGATATAATATCCAACCTTAGGCTTTCCGTTTGTTTCAAGAAATGAAAAATCTTTTCTAACTTGTTCTGGAGTAATTCTGAGCATATCTGCTATCTCGTCGGATGAAATGTATTTAACGTTTCCTTCGTTTTGAAGTTGAGTGAGCAGCGAATGGTAAATCTTCAACCTTTCAAATGTTGCTTTTGGAAACCTCAGGATCCCCTTTCTTTCTTCCAAGTTCATTAAGCGCCACCTCTTTTATTTTTTCGATTGTTGCTTGCTCTACTATTTTATCATTAACTACGACGTTTGGTGCCATGCCACAGTTTTCTACACAGAATGTACCTTTAATCTCTAAGTTCTTTGCCCATTCTTCTTTGTTCGCTAAAGATATAAGGTTTTCAAGAATTTCGTATGAACCTTTTGAATAGCACGATGTACCGAGACATACACTGACGGAAACTTTATCTTCAACATCTGGTAATGGGAGTATTTCTATTTCTTCCTCTTCAATTCTCTTTCTGTGTTTGTATTCAGTATGTAATACTTCGTGTGCTTCGTGGCTGAGTGGTGCTCCAAAGTATTTTGTGTAAAGTTCTCTCATATGGAAGTTTTCCGTTGGTGATATAAGTACATCGACACTTTGTGTTTCCTTGAGAATCTTTGCTCTTCTTGCTCTTGTTCTTACATCGTTTGGATATGGTTGTCCACCGCCACCGATACAACCATAGTTACAAGCCATGACTTCAACAACGTCTGCGTTGAGCCTTCCTTCTTTTATGTCACTAATTACCTTTCTAACATTGCCAAGACCGAAAACAGCTACACCTCTTACAACTTTTCCATTTTCAAGTTCCACTTCTGTTAAATTTACACCCTGAGCAATTTCTCTTGTATTTACGCTTTTAACGTTTACTTTGTCTTCTATAACTTTTACGACGCTACCCAAAACTCCACCTGTCTTACCAAAGCTCAATCCTGATTGAGAAGAAAGACCGTAAGGTCTGTCGAATGATTCCGGTTCAACCATCTTTATATCAATTCCCGTTGCTTTGAAAATCTTAACAAGTTCTCTTGTTGTAAGGACTATATCAATATCCCCTTCAAATTCTTCTCTTTCCGCTTCGAATTTCTTCGCGGTACATGGCATAATTGAAACAAGAACTATATCTTCTGGATTAACACCGATTTCTCGTGCATAGTACTTTTTGATAATCGCTCCAAGTGCCATCTGTGGTGATTTAACACTCGATAAGTTTGGAAGATATTCTGGATAATATTGTTCAGCGAATTTTACCCAGCCAGGGCAACATGATGTGAATTGTGGTAACTTTTCACCATTTTCGAGTCTTTCCATAAATTCATGCGCTTCTTCATATGCAACTAAATCGGCCGCAAATGCAACATCGAATACTTTTTTGAAACCTATCATCTTTAGAATAGATACCATTCTACCAGCCATTGCTATATCGTCTTCCATACCGAACTCTTCTTGTAATGAAGCCCTAACTGCTGGTGCAATCATACCGATGACGTACTTTCCTTCCTCAATTGCTTTATAAACCTTGTCAACGTCGTTTCTTATAGCTAGAGCGCCTGTTGGACAGTAAGCGACACATTGACCGCAGAATACACATTCTGTATTTTCAAGTTTTTCTTCAAATGAAGGAACAACTTGTGCTTCAAATCCCCTGTAAGCAAAATCGATTGCTGCAACTGTTTGAATCTCATCACATGCTCTTACACAATCACCGCAGAGTATACACTTTGCATTATCTCTAACAATAATAGAATTTTTATCTGTAATTGTTTTCTTTGATATCTTTTCGAATCTATTTGTTGTAAGTCCGAAATCTTGAGCATACTTTTGAAGTTTACATTTTCCGTTCATCTCACATGTTGTACAATCGCCATCGTGAGAAGCAAGTAAGAGTTGGAGTATACCTTTTCTCATTTCGTAAATCTTCGGTGTGTGTGTCTTTATTTCCATTCCTTCCCTCGGCATAAGTGTACATGAAGTTGTTATTTCTCTTCCATCGACTTCTACAAGGCACATTCTACATGCGCCGTAAACGGAAGTTTCTGAGAGATAACATAAGTTTGGTATCTCTATGCCCACTTCTCTAAGTGCTTCCAGAACATTTCTTGCATCGTTCCTAATTTCAACTTCTCTACCGTTAACTTTTATTTTCATTGCTCATCACCCTCCCGAATAATTAACCGACAAGTTCTATGGCGCCAAATTTACACTTCGTTACACACAAGCCACACTTAATACACTTATCCTGGTCGATGACGTAAGGCTTACCTCTTTCGCCACTGATTGCATTATTTGGACAACTCCTCGCACACAAGCTACAGCTCTTACACTTTTCGGGTATGATAATGTATTTCTTAAACGCGGTACACATTCCACTCGGACATTTACCTTCTATATGTTCGATGTATTCATTTTTGAAATACTTCAATGTACTGATAATTGGGTTTGGAGCCGTCTTACCAAGTCCACATAGTGATGCTGTCTTGATTATTTCTGACAATTGTTCGAGTGTTTCAAGGTCTTCGTAAGTAGCTTTACCTTGTGTGAATTTTTCTAGTATGTTATACGCTTGCGTTGTTCCTTCCCTACATGGTACACACTTTCCACATGACTCACGCTTTGTAAAATCAAGGAAGAACCTTGCAACTTCGACCATACACCTATCTTCCGTAATTGCAACGATACCACCTGAACCAACCATCGCACCTACTGATTTCAACGTGTCGTAATCAAGAGGTAAATCGAATAATTCTTCTGGGAGACATGCGCCTGATGGTCCACCGATTTGTATAGCCTTTATCTTTTGACCATTTGATGTACCACCACAGATATTGTCAAGTATATATCTTAACGTTGTACCAAATTGGATTTCAATGATACCTGTAAGTTTGAGAGGCCCTGTGACTGAGAACATCTTCGTTCCAGGTGATTTTTCAACACCGCGTTTTCTATAATTTTCAACACCATCTCTAATTATCTTTGGTACATTTGCGTAAGACTCAACATTGTTTATTAACGTTGGCTTGCCCCACAAACCTGATTGTGCTGGGAATGGAGGTCTTGGTCTTGGTACACCTCTTTTACCTTCGATAGATGCAAGTAAAGCTGTTTCCTCACCACAAACAAACGCTCCAGCACCTTCTTTTACGTACAATTCAAATGAGAAATCTGTACCTAAAATATTTTCACCGAGCAAACCGTATTCTTTTGCATCTTCTATAGCTTTATTGAACATCTCAACTGCAATTGGGTATTCAGCTCTGATGTACGCATAGCCCTTTTGCGCACCGATTGTGTACGCAGCGATAATCATACCTTCAAGAACAGAATGTGGGTCTCTTTCAAGCAAAGTTCTGTTCATAAATGCTCCTGGGTCACCTTCGTCTGCGTTACAGACAACGTATTTGATATCCCCTTTACTATTATAGGCAGCCTCCCATTTTAAACCCGTTGGGAATCCACCACCACCACGACCACGCAGGCCAGCTGCTTTAATTTGTTCTATTATCTCTTTCCTATCCATACCAGAGAGTACTTTGGCAAGAGAAGTATATCCACCACGTGCCATGTAATCCTCTATGCTTTCACATTCGCTTGTACCTATTGCCTCCATTATGTAAAATGTTTGGTTTTTAAAGAATGTCGCATCTTCAAGCCTTTCAACCTTTTTATCTGTAATCGGGTCTGTAAGCAATAACCTTTCAATTGCTTCGCCTTTCATAAGAGTTCTCTCAACTATTTCTTCAACATCGTTAACACTGACATGGCTGTATGTAATTCCATATGGCATTATCTTTACAAGTGGGCCAAGTGAACATAATCCACAGCATCCTGTTTTTTTCACTGGTGTGTCATCATCGTCAATCTTTTCTATATTTACATCCAATCCTTTTTGATTTATAACTTCGACGAATTTAGCGTAAACCTTTCTCGAACCACTCGCGGTACAACCTGTACCAACACATACGTATATAGATGTTTTTTGGAGCTTCTTTTCTCTTTTTATTTTTAATTCTTCTATGTATCTCAACAAATCAGCTGGATTTTTGAACTTTCTTTCAACAGCTACTGCCATATTACTCAGCCTTCCTTTCTTTTAAATTTCTAAGAATCTCCTTAACCTTTTCTGGCTTCAAATTACCGTAAACCTCTCCATTAATAACCATAGCTGGAGCAAGAGCACAAGCGCCAAGACAACCAACTTTATCAAGGCTGAATTTCAAATCTGGCGTGACTTCACCTGGCTTAATTCCCACTTCTTCCTCTATAGCTTTTACAAGACTCATTGAACCTTCCATATGGCATGCCGTACCATCGCAGATGAGAATTGTGTATTCGCCCTTTGGTTTGAGGGAGAATTGCGCGTAAAATGTTGCAACACCGTAAATCTTTGCAGGTGGGATACCTAAAGCGACACCTATGTAGTTAACGACCTCTCTTGGGATGTGTCTGTACTCTTTTTGAACCTCAAGGAGAATTTTTATGAGCATCTCTTTCTTGTAACCGTACTTTTCCAATATCTTCTCGACCTTATCGAATGTCCTTGTCACCTTAACCACACCTCCAAAAATTAGTTCATTTTAATTAGCTTTATCATGTATTTTTCATGTTCATCTATAACTCGATTCTACGAAATATTACAATTGTTATTTTTATAACGTTATTTTTTTCACAATTATAATAAACCAAAAATTGCTATTAGTCAAGAGATAATTTAGAATTTTTTCACGAAATTTGATTAGGTTTGACTAAGAGACAAATATATATCTTAAAATGCTTTGTTGTATTGACTAAAAGGCGAAAAAAGTTATAATTGTAATTGGTAAATCACTTCAAGGAGGAAATAAAATTGGCTGAGCAAAAGGTATCCATTGTGCTGCCTGTTAGGAATGAGGCTAAGACTATACAAAAGGTGCTTGATGGCTTACTAAGGCAGGAATATGAAGATATTGAAATTATAGTTATTGATGGTATGAGTACCGATGAAACACGTAATATAGTTCAAAGGTATGTGGGGCGTTTTCCAGAAAAGGTTAAATTAATTGAAAACGAAAAGGTTTATACCCCATCTGGGCTTAATATCGGTATCCGTAATTCTTCAGGTGAATATGTAATGATAGCAAGTGGACACGCTTCTTATTCAAAAAATTACATTAAAGAATGTGTAAAAGCAATTGAAAGTAGTGAGTGTGATATAGCGGGTGGAGTCGTTGAAGTTTTGCCAAGAAGTGAATCGAAGAAAGCTTTGGCGATAGCTGAAATCTTAAAGCATCCATTTGGTATTGGCGGAGCGAGGTATAAACTGGGCGCGGTCGAAAAAACTTATGTTGATACTGTCGCATATGGTGTTTATAAAAGAGAAGTATTTGAAAAAGTTGGTCTTTTTAATGAAAATTTGATAAGAAATCAAGATATCGAATTTAACTTGCGGTTGAAGGGTTCAGGATACAGGATTATGTTGATTCCACAAGCAAGAGCTTACTATTTCGCGCGAGATAAGTATAAAGAATTGTGGAAAAATAACTTTTCAAACGGTTTTTGGGTTACTTACAGTAAAAAGTTTGCTGAAAATCCTTACAGATTGAGGCATCTTATTCCATTGTTTTTCGTCGTTTACTTGATTACACTTTTTGCATTTATTCTATTCTTCGATGACTTTCTCAAAGTCATTTTTTCAATACCTTTAATTTTGTATTTTGTATTGAATATTTTATCTTCATTTGGAATTTCTCTAAATCACAAAGATTTTTCTTTGTTTTTTTACGCTTTGATAGGTTTTCTTACCTTGCATATATCGTACGGTATAGGTTCACTCTTTGGGATTTTTAAATTTTTGAAAGACAAAAAATAAGAGCACAGTGAAAACTGTGCTCTTATTTGTTTATAATATACTCATTAAAATTCTTTCCGAAGCTTTTCCGTCGCCAAACGGGTTTTCCCTATCTTCTGGTTTAAATTCGAGCGCTAATTTTAGGTTTTTATAAACATCTTCTTGTGTTGTACCTGCCAAGACTCCAAACCCACTTTCAATAACTTCTGGGCGTTCCGTTGTTTCTCTGCAAACAACAACAAATTTCTTAAATGTTGGAGCCTCTTCTTGTAACCCCCCACTGTCACTTGCGACAAATAGACTATCTTTAATTAATGAGGTCATTTCAACATAGTTAACTGGTTCTATGAGATGAGCACCTTTGCAATTTTCCAGCTCGCTGTACACAATTTCTCTAACTTTTGGGTTTTTATGCACTGGAAACACGAACTCTATATTTTGCTCCTCTGAGAATTTCCTGATAGCTCTTAGGATATTTCTCATTCGCTGACCGATGTTTTCTCTTCGATGTAGAGTTACGACAAAATAATTCGTATGGTTGATTATTTTTTTACGTATAGACTCCAAATCAAATTTGTTCATTACGTACATTTGAGCATCGATAACGGTATTGCCTGTTATGATTATTTTTTCTTCTGGAAAGTTTTCTTTTAAGAGTGTGTTTTTTGCATTTTTCGTGGGTGCGAAGAGTTTTTCTGAAACTTGGTCTATAACTCTTCTGTTCATTTCTTCAGGGAATGGATCGTACAGATTTCCACTTCTTAACCCGGCTTCTATATGTCCAACTTTTATACCTCTGTTGAACGCAGCTATAGCTGTTGCCATTGCTGTTGTTGTGTCTCCTTGAACAAATATCCAATCGTAGTGTTTTTCTTTTGAAAGTTTTTCGAATTCCATAACTACTTTGTAAGTTACATCGTTCAATGTTTGGTCTTTAGTCATGATGTTCATATCGTAATCAGAATCGATGGCAAAAATATCTTTCATCATATCGACCATTTCTCTATGTTGACCTGTGCAGATAAAGTCGGTACTTATACCCATCTCTTTTGCTTTCAAATAAACAGGTGCAACCTTTATAATTTCCGGTCTGGTGCCAAATATGATTCCTATGTGCATCTTCAAACGTCCTCCCAGTTTTTCAGTTTTTGTTTACGATTTTTGTGCTTTTTAAATTATAGCATGAATTTTGCTTTTCTTAAATAGCTAATATTAATGTTGATTTTTGTTGTTTAGTGTGTTACCATATAATTGATAATTATCCGTGGTAAAAAACAAAGCAAGGAGGGAAATTTTATGTTCGATGCAGTGATTATAGGTGGTGGACCGGGAGGGTACGTTTGTGCGATAAAACTTGCACACTTGGGTAAAAATGTTGCACTTGTTGAGAAAGAGAATCTTGGTGGTACTTGTACTAATTGGGGTTGTATTCCAACAAAGGCGTTGCTTACAGCTACACATTTAATAGATGAAATAAGAGAAAAAGCAGATAAATACGGAGTTAAAGCGACTTTTGAAGGATACGATATTTCCAAAGTAATGGCACACGCACAGAAGAGTGTAACGTTGTCGAGAAAAGGTATAGAGTTTCTCATGAAAAAGAATAATGTAACATTAATAAAGGGTACTGCAGAGGTTGTAAATAAAAATCAGGTGAAGATAAAAGAATCAGGTGAGATATTTGAAGGGAAAAATCTTGTTCTTGCTCACGGTTCCGTTCCTGTCGTATTTCCACCGTTTGATAGCATCGAGGGTATATGGACAAGCAATGATGTTTTTAAGTTACAGAGTGTGCCACAGAGTTTGCTTATAATTGGTGGGGGAGTAATTGGTGTTGAATTTGCAACTTTTTTCAGTTCGCTTGGAACAAAAGTAAGAATTGTGGAATTAGCTGAACACATATTACCAACCGAAGATTCAGATGTTGCCGAAGAAGTTAAAAAAGCGATGATAAGAAAAGGCGTAGAAATCCAAGAAAAAAGTAAAGTTACAAATATTGAAAAACTCGAAAAATCTTACAGAGTTACGATAAAAGATAACAACGAGAAAGAAAATGTTGTGGAAGTTGAACGTATACTCTTAGCTGTTGGGCGAAGGCCAAATATACCGGAAGATGTAAGAGCATTAGATGTAGAAATTGAAAGGGGAATAAAGACAAATAGAAAGATGCAAACTAACATAGAAGGTGTTTACGCTATCGGTGATATAAGAGGTCATATTATGTTAGCACATGTGGCATCTTATGAAGGAATAACTGCCGCGTTGAATATAGCTGGAATAGAAGCAGAAATGGATTATTCAGCGGTTCCATCAATCATATTCTCAAATCCAGAGGTTGCATCCGTTGGTTTAAGGGAAAAAGATATCGACCATGAAAAAGTAAAGATTTCGAAGTTCCCACTATCAGCAAATGGAAGAGCAAGAACGATGCTTGAAAACATAGGCTTTGCAAAGGTTATAGCCGATAAAGAAACAGGTACAGTTCTTGGAATGTCTATTGTCTCACCAGTTGCAACTGAGCTTATCATGGAAGGTGTTGTAGCAGTTAAGAATAAACTCACGGCTCATCAACTTGAAGAATCAATACATCCACATCCAACGTTGAGTGAGACTTTACTTGGTGCACTCGAAGGAATAACAGATAAGCCATTACATTTATAAAGATTTCAGTGTAATTTGAACAATCTCTCAAAGAATCTGAAAATCTTAGTAGTTATGAATTCTTTACTTGTATCTAATGGTTCAACTTTTATAGTGTAAGCACCTATCAATTTACCAAAGAGTATGTCTGTGAATATTTGATCACCGATAACTACTATCTCATCCTTATTTTTAAAATGTTTTTTCAATCTCATCATTACTTTGAATGGCAAGGGTTTAAGAGCGCGCCAGATAATCTTTACGTTGTTGATTTCTAATTTTCTTTTTTTCCCATTTGAGACAATAAAAACAGAGGCATCGTTAGAGAGGAGATATTTGAATATCTCCTCTATTTCTTTTGGCACGATGTTAGATTTCCATACATTGATTGTGTTATCAAAATCAAAAAGAAAAACTCTCTTTCCTTCAGAGAGTAATTTTTTGAAATCTATATCTTTAACACTTTTTACTTTCAAATCAGGCTTCAGAATTATCCCTCCAAGAACGGTAAGATAGATGCACTCAATTTACTTCGGACGATTTTTTTAACTTTCTGTACCGTATTATCGACTTTTTTGAAATTTACACCAACCATTTCTTCAATTTCTTTGTAACTGTATCCGTCAAGCCAGAGCTCGAATATCTGCGTTTCTTCTTCGTTTAGCTTTTCCAATATTTCTTCATGGACGATACTTAAAATGGTCTTTTTCACGACGTTAGTACTTGTGTTTTCATCGGCCACAAAATAATCTATTTGCTCGTCATCAACATCGTCAAAAACCGAATCCATACTTGTTGAATCTGAAAGCATCTTGTTTTTCTTTCTGTTTTGGTAAGTAATAAATGTTTTTATTTCAGATTCTATACTCCTCCAAGCGAATGTTGAAAACGAACTTTTATTCTCTTCAAAATAATATATCGCTTTTATAAGCCCGATAAGTCCATTTTGAACGATATCATCAAATTCAGCCCATGGTGCATAAAATTGTGAGGCGATTCTCACAACCATTGGGTAATACTTTTCAATTATCAAATCAACAGCGTCATTCAATCCACTTTGGGCAAGTTCAACAAGTTTTTCTATTGGTTTATTTCTAAGAGCGTATTTAATCATATTTTAATGCTCTATATCTCCTTCATTTTATTTTATAAGCATTTCTGCAATTACCCCAATATCTTTTGCTATTATATGAGGTTTGATAGGTCCTTTTTCAGCTTGTTCTAATGTAGCCTCTCCTGTCAAAACAAGTGCTGTCCATGTTCCAGATTGGATACCTGCCAGTATGTCTGTATAAAGTCTATCACCAATCATACAAGTCTCAGTTGGGCTTATGTTGTAGCGTCTCATTACCATTTCCAAAAGTTTAGGTTCTGGTTTTCCAAATACTATGTTAGGGTAAACTCCAGCAGCTTTTCTGATAACTGATGCAATAGCGCCTGCATCAGGAAGTGGTCCTTCGTCGGATGGACAGTTCAAATCTGGATTTGTTACGACAAAAAGCGCACCATTAGCAACAAATTGCGTTGCTTTTTTGATTTTTTCATATGTTAATGTCTTGTCAAATGTCACGACAACAATTTCTGGGTTTTCTTCTACAACATTTAATCCTACTCTTTTGAATTCTTCTTTTATCTCGTCTGTTCCAACGATGTAAACCTTAGCAGGACCGAATTCTTCAAATAAATACTCAGCGGTTGCTACACCAGCTGTTATGAAATGCTCTTTCGAAAGGTTAAATCCAATGTTCTTAAACTCTTCAACATAGCTATCTATAGTTCTGTTGGAATTGTTGGTTAAAAATACAAACTTTTTACCAAGTTGTTCAACTATATCAACAAATTTACGTGAACCTTCAAATGGTTTCCCACTTAAATAGAATGTACCATCGATATCTAAAATAAATAAATTACATTGTTTAATACGTTCGACAACACCGTTTCTTAGCTCGATAACGCCGTCTATTTTTTCCATGCTCTTCAAGATTTATCACCACCACTATTTTATTTGTTCTTCTTTTTCATTATATCATAAAATAATTTTTTGTTTGGTGGTATAATTCTATTGTGTTATAAAATTCAAGCATTCCTGTAAGGAAAAATAGATTTTGAAAAAAGTATCGCCTCCTGATAATATATAATTACCCCATCACACTAAAATCAGGAGGCGATACCATGGAACAAAAGTATGTTAATCCAAAAGTTTCAAGAATTTCTCAAGACACTCTAATTGTCGGTATTGATGTTGCTAAAAGAAATCATTGGGTTAGGATGACTGATTATCGTGGAATTGATTTGATTAGCCCTTTCAAGATTAATAATACCATAGATGGTATTAAAATGTTAGAGGAAAAAATAAGAATTATTAAGCAAAAGGAAGGGTTAAACAACGTAATCTTAGGCATGGAACCATCAGGGCATTATTGGAAGGTTTTAGCTTGGCAAATGAAATCTAACGAGCAAGTAAATTATCTTGTTGGAGTAAATCCATATCATGTGAAGAAAAGCAAAGAATTTGATGATAACTCACCTAGTAAAAATGACAAGAAAGATGCAGGATTAATAGCCAAATTAATCAAAGATGGAAGATATTTCGATATGCATTTATCAAATGATGTGTATAGTGAGTTAAAAGTATTAACCACGACAAGGGAACAATTAGTAAGTAAGAGAAAAAATTCAAAAAATATTGTAATAGCTATAATAGACGAATACTTTCCTGAGTATGAGAAGATATACAAAAACATATTTTCGGAAGGTTCGATGAAATTATTAAAGACCTATCCATTTCCGGAAGAGATATTAAGAGTTGGAGTAGAAGAAATAGAAAGTGTATTGAAAGAATCGACAAAGGGGAAAGACTGGAAAAGTAGGGCGCGGAAGATATACGAAGCAGCGAGAGAATCGGTAGGAGTAAGAGCAGGGCAAAAAAGTGCGAAAATGAAATTAAGGATGCTATTGGAAGAAATAGAGCTATTAACAAGACAAATTCAAGAGCTAGAAGAAGAGATGAAAAAAATGATAGAAGAAACAGAAGAAGGGGAATATATAGAAAGTGTGCCAGGGATAGGAACGGTAATGACAGCCACGATATTAGGAGAGACAGGAGGGTTAAGCAGGTTTAAAAGCTGGAAACAAATAAGGAAATTAGCTGGATTGAACCTGTACGAAGAAAGTTCTGGAGAACACAAAGGAAAAACGCGGATAACAAAAAGAGGGCGGCCGTTACTGAGGAAAATAATATACTTGATGGCAAAAACGGTGATAAGACATAACCGTGAAATAATGGAAAAATATTTAAAACTGAGGAAAAGAGAAAAAAATCCATTAAAAGAGACACAAGCATTGATAGCAATAGGATTGAAAATGATAAGGATAATATTCAAGTTAGTGAAAAGCAAGACAAGATATGAACCGGAGAGAGTATATGTATAGGTGAGAAAGCCGGTCACCTCCATTAGGAAAGTAACCAGGATACGAGAATAAGCAAACTCACCATACCTCAAATAGGACGAAGGAATGTGAGAGTGTGGAACAAACCAGGTGGGCATAAGAGGGTTAGTTTGAGGGAAAATGGTGGGGAAGTAGTTAAAAAAAATAATCTAAGAAGGAATAAAGCGACATAAAAATAATGAATTAATTCATTAAAGATAAAAAATTAAAATTATTAAGATTTTAGATAAACTCTTTTGGAAAAGAAAGGGAAGTAAGAATTTTTTGAAAAAATAAGAAAAAACGTATTTCAGGAGGCTAATCAAAAATATTTCTTTGAAGAGGAGGTGAATATTATGAGAAGAAAGCCTATTTTAGTTATTTTTGCAACAGCGTTTGTAATATTAACATCTTTGGTATTTGCTGATAGTAAATCTTCTGACTTTGTGTTAAGTATAATTCCACAACACAAGGAAGGTTTCTTCGTCGAGTTCACATCGGTTGGTGTTTCCTTTGGAAATTCGGAAGTCTCAACTCAACCACTATTTGATGTTCTTGGAATTTTTAATCTTCGCTATAGATACTATGTATCGCCGTTATTTGTTTCTTCAATAGAAACTTATTTTTTCGACCCACTTTTCATTTCAAAAACTTATATGGGAGAACCATATGACGAATCATCACAGGTTTATATTTTATTCAACCGAAGCTACATACATGGGAATATGATTGTAAGACCTGTGATAATTAAACCGTACGCAGAATTGCTGACGATACTCGTTGGAAATTATAATTTTTCAGAGTATGCAGGTTCAACGATATCAAGAGGATTTTTAAGTATGGGGACATTGTTGTCTAAAAATATTGAATTATTTGGTACACTTGAGTCAGGGATGGCACTTACGATTTGGACAAGTTCAACCGTAAGCCAAGAAGAATGGAATACATTTTTAGATGAGTTAAGGCAAAAAACGCTCTACATAACCTTTAGAACGGGATTGGATTGGTATTATGATAATTATTCCGGATTAGAAATTGGTTATAGAGTAATATTATACGGTAATGATAGTCCATTAAAGCTCGTTCAAGGTTTCACAATAACGGATTGGATATACAACATAGTGAGTTCTATAAATGCTTCTTCTTAACAAAAAGTAAATATACCATTTATTACTACAGATTATTATTTGAGCTTTTCTGTAAAATTCTAAATTTTTATATTCAATTAGGAATTTTTCTACAATCGTTAAAATAGTTTATTTTGCTTAAAACCGTTGAATATAACTGATATTTCTACGAATATTTCTAAATTTTGACCACTTTTGTGCTTGTGAATTTTTTACTTTTATGGTAGAATTTTTTTAGACGTACTATGTGTTATTATACTATGGAGGTGGGTGGCCGATGGTAACAGTTTATATCAACGACAAGCCTTATGAAGTTTCAGAAAACAAAACAGTATTAGAAGTTGCACAAGAGCTTGGATACTACATTCCAACACTTTGTCATCATCCAGAACTTGAGCCAATTGGTGCTTGTAGAATCTGTGTTGTTGAAGTTGAGGGAGCAAGAACACTCCAACCAGCGTGTACAACGAAAGTGTCAGATGGAATGAAAATAAGGACAAACACAGAAAGAGTAGAAAGTGCAGTCAAATTTAATCTTTCATTGATTATGGCAAATCATCCACACGAATGTATGTACTGTGAGGCGGATGGTAGATGTGAACTCCAGAAGCTTGTCCATATGTACGATATCAAACCTATATTTGGTGTTAATGTTGATATGGATAAAGAAATTGATATCAGTAGTCCATCTATAAACAGAGAGCTTTCAAAATGTATTAAGTGTCAAAGATGTGTGAGAGTTTGTAGTGAAATACAAGGAATGAACATTTATTCAATGGTAGACAGAGGTTATGAATCTCTTCCAGAGACAGAGTTTGGTATACCAGTATATGAGACAAATTGTATAAGCTGTGGACAATGTGCCTACTTATGTCCTGTTGGAGCTATCTACGAAGCTCCAGATTGGAAGAAAGTGCTTAATTTACTTAACAAGAAAGAACCAGGAAAAGTTTACGTTGCTCAAACAGCCCCATCTGTCCGTGTTGCGATAGGTGAAGAATTTGGGGTGGAGCCAGGTACAGTTAGTACGGGAAAGATGGTTGCTGCTCTTAGAAGACTTGGATTTGATTATGTTTTCGATACAAACTTTGCTGCAGACTTGACAATTATGGAGGAAGGTTACGAACTAATCCACAGATTGCAAAACGGTGGAAAGTTCCCAATGTTCACTTCGTGTTGTCCAGGTTGGGTTAATGAGATGGAAAAAGAATGGCCAGAATTAAGAGAAAATCTTTCTACAGCAAAATCTCCACAACAGATGATGAGTAGCGTTGTTAAGACATATTTTGCACAAAAGATAGGTGTAAAACCAGAAGATATAGTTATGGTTTCCGTTATGCCTTGTACGGCAAAGAAAGATGAAATTACAAGACCACAACAGCTTGTTGACGGTATAAAAGTGACGGATTACGTTATTACGACAAGAGAACTTGGCAAGCTTATAAAACTCAAAGGAATTCCATTTGTAAACTTACCAGAAGAACAATACGATAGTCCACTTGGTACATCCACAGGTGCCGGAGCATTGTTTGGTGTTACCGGTGGTGTTATGGAGGCAGCACTTAGAACCGCATATGAAGTTATCACAGGTGAAAAATTACCAAAACTCGTATTTGATTCTGTGAGGGGACTTGATGGCGTAAGAGAAGCTGAAATTGATATTAAAGGTAAGAAATTAAGAGTAGCCATTGCGCACGGTATGGCAAATGTAAAGAGATTACTTGCTGAAATGAAAGAAGGAAAGAGATACTACGACTTTGTCGAGATAATGGCGTGTTACGGTGGATGTATAGGTGGAGGCGGACAGCCAAAGAACCTCGACCCAGATATACTTAAGAAAAGAGCAGCTGCTATTTATTCTATCGATGAGCTTAGCGTACTTAGAAGGTCGCATGAGAACCCAGATATAATAAAACTTTACGAAGAGTTCCTCGAAAAACCAAACAGCCACAAGGCTCACCACTTATTGCATACTCATTACACCGATAGGTCAAGAGCCGTGAGAAAAGCGCAAAAGCAACAAGAAAAAGTAAACTAATAAAATGGTAAATCAGTTCGGCAGTGGTTCAACACTGCCGAACTTTTTTATTTTTTACCACGTAAGAAAGAGATTGACAGAGAAAATTACAAATATTTTTGAATATATGTCAATCAAGACTGAAATTGTACAAATTCTAATGTATGTTATTTTATTCTCTTGTGATAAAATTTTATTGACAAGTGAATAATTTCTCAAAGTGGTATGTCCTTTCTGAGATGGAGGAGTTGTATCTGACATCGAGGAAAGAGGAATGATTGGATAGAATTTGTTTGTGAAAAAATTATCATTCTATTTTTTGCTTTTCAATCAGCCTCTTTCCTTGATGCAAAGGAAAGAGGCTTTTTTCATTTTGTGTAAATACGCTATGGGGAGGTTTTTGGAATGGTTGAACAAAATGAAAGATATTACACAGTGGACATCATTGTAATTGATAGGAACAACGCTTATTCTAAGGTAAATGAATTGCTTCATCAATATTCGGATATTATAAAACTTCGGGTTGGGTATCCTGTTCCAGACGAAAATATCGCGATAGTTTTTTTGATTGTTAAAGCTACGAACGATATTGTGGGTGCATTTACTGGAAAGATAGGAAATATAAAGGGTGTAAAGGTTAAAAGTATAGCCGTTAATTAAATTATTTTGTATATTGGAGGTGTTTAGTATGTTTGTGTTCACGAAAGAGTTGGAAAGTGAAAAGACGTTCATCCCAGAAGATGAAATATTCGAGTTACTCGAAACAACAAAAAATCCAGATTCTGTTAGAGTTAGAGAAATCCTTGAGAAATCTTTGAATAAGAATCGCTTAGAGCCAGAAGAAGTGGCAACTTTACTAAACGTTGAAGACAAAGACTTGCTTGAAGAGATTTTTCATGCTGCAAGGACTTTAAAAGAAAGGATATACGGTAACAGGATAGTTTTATTCGCACCTTTGTACATTGGAAATGATTGTGTTAATGATTGTGTTTACTGCGGTTTCCGTACGTCAAATCCAGAGGTGTACCGCAAAACTCTGACTTTTGATGAATTGAGGAATGAAGTTAAAGCTTTGGTGTCTAAAGGGCATAAGAGGTTGATAGTTGTCTATGGTGAGCATCCTCGTTACAGCCCAGAGTTTATAGCCGAAACTATAAGGATAATATATGATACTAAAGTCGGAAACGGTGAAATAAGAAGGGTAAATGTCAATGCTGCACCACAGACTGTTGAAGGGTATAAAATCATAAAAGAAGCGGGAATAGGTACGTTCCAGATATTCCAAGAAACTTATCATCAGCCAACTTATAAGAAATTACACCCACGTGGTCCAAAATCAAATTACGCTTGGCGATTGTATGGGCTTGATAGAGCTATGTTAGCTGGTATAGATGATGTTGGTATTGGAGCTTTATTTGGATTGTACGATTGGAAGTATGAAGTTATGGGACTTATTTACCATACGATACACCTCGAGGAAAGATTCGGTGTGGGTCCTCACACAATATCTTTCCCAAGGATAGAACCAGCAGTTGGTAGTGAGATATCGTATAATCCACCACACAGAGTTAGTGACGAGAATTTCAAAAAGTTGGTTGCAATAATTAGACTTGCCGTTCCATACACAGGTATGATTCTTACCGCAAGGGAACCGGCGGAATTGAGAAAAGAAGTACTGAAAATGGGTGTGTCTCAGATAGATGGTGGTTCAAGCATAGGTATAGGTTCGTACTCTCAAGAAGATCCGGAAAAAGTTAAGAAAAGTCAATTCATTTTAGGTGATAACCGAACTCTTGAAGAGGTTATTTACGATCTTCTCAAAGAGGGATATATTCCTTCGTTCTGTACAGCGTGTTACAGAATGGGAAGAACTGGAGAGCACTTTATGGAATTCGCAATCCCTGGTTTTGTTAAAAGGTTCTGCACGCCTAACGCTCTTTTCACGTTGAGAGAATATTTAAACGATTACGCTTCAGAAGAGACAAAAAGATTGGGTCATGAACTCATAAAGACCGAGCTTGAAAGAGTTAACAATAGGGATTTAGTTGAGAAGTACCTCCAAAGAATCGATAGTGGTGAGAGAGATGTCAGATTTTAAAACACTCAGTAAGTATCTTGAAGATGTTGCTAAAATGCTTAACACAAAGGTGTGGATATGTGAAAAAATAGGTCGAAGGTTGTCCTGCATTGCACGAGCAGGTGAAGAAAGTTACAGTGAAGCATATCAAGTTTACGAAGATGATAAATACGTGGTTTTTGCTGAAAGGCAATTAAATAATTCCGAGGAAAGCGAGTTGATAATAGATTTCATCGTTAAGTATTTAAAAGTAGGTGATTGTAAATGATAGAAATAAAAAAGATACAAAATGTTGATTTGGATTATCTAACTTATCTCTTGAGTACAGATGAACATAACGAAGAGATATTTAAAGTAGCTGATGAGGTAAGAAGAAAATACGTAGGTACAGAAGTACATCTGAGAGCTATTATTGAATTTTCAAATTACTGTTCACAGCATTGTCTTTACTGTGGTCTGAGGGCTGAGAATAGAAATTTAAATAGGTATAGAATGACGGAGGAAGAAATTTTAGAAAGAGCAAGGTTGATTGCCAAACTTGGTATAAAGACAATAGTGTTGCAGTCTGGAGAGGACCCTTACTATACAACGGAAAGGATAAGTTACCTTATTACTGAGATAAAAAAGCTCGATGTAGCTATAACTTTGAGCATAGGGGAAAGAGATTTTGAAGAGTACAAAATTTGGAAGGAACTTGGTGCTGATAGATACCTTATGCGTCATGAGACAGCTTCACCAGAATTGTACGCAAAACTCCATCCAGGTGATTCTTTCGAGAATAGAAAAGCACACCTATTTGAGTTGAAAAGACTCGGGTATGAAACGGGAGCAGGCTGTATGGTTGGGCTTCCCGGTCAAACACCTTACGATATGGCTTTAGATTTGGCTTTTCTCAAAGAATTGGATGCGGATATGATAGGTATTGGACCGTTTATACCAAATCCAGATACACCTCTTGCGAATCAAGGTGGAGGAACATTAAAAGACACTTTAAAAATGGTGGCACTTGCACGAATTGTAGTACCAACAGCAAATATACCAGCTACAACAGCGTTGGGTTCTATAGACCCGTTTGGTAGGCAAATGGGATTAAAGTGTGGAGCGAATGTGATTATGCCGAATTTAACACCGAATCCCTACAGACCAAATTACTCCCTATATCCCGGTAAAATCTGCTTATTTGAAAAAGATACCGCCTGCGTCGAGTGTACAAAAGCGATGATTAAAGGTGTGGGACTTGTCGTTGGAGAAGGTTACGGATACAGAAGAAAAATAAATATTGAAGAATATAAAATAACAGCTGTTGGTGATTAACACCAACAGCTGTTATAAACCTTTTAAATTTTTTGAGCTTTCGAGATAAAGTTAAACTTCTAATTTCATGTATTTTGCTTGTACTCCATCGATACTGTTTAGTTTTTGGCAGAGTTCTTCGTGTTTTGACTCATCGTCTACGAGTTCTAATATGATAAGTCCAACTGGTGAGCAATACTGACCTGCACCTTCGTGTAATCCAAGACGCGTTTTGATGTAACAACCGTACTCTGTCAAAAGTTTTTGAACTTCCACTGCGGCTTGTTCGCGTTTGTCAACTAAAATAGCCATAACTGTTCTTACTGTAATATCTTTCGCCATAGTCCATCCCCCTTTCAAAAGGTTGAAATAGAGTAAATCAATTAAATTATACTAAATTTTTCTATACATTGTCAAGTTTTTCACTAAGTTTAATTAATGTGAGATAAAATGAAATAGATGTAGTATAATTAATATTAAACGAAACAAAAAAATTTGGAGTGATTATAAATGCAGAAAAGAATAAATTACTTAATAGGTATAGTTGTTATATTTCTTATTTGGACAATAGCTTCGTATTTTATTAATTCACAACTTATACTCCCTGATCCATTAGTGATTTTAAGAACGATGTTGCAAGAACTCTCAAAAGATATACTTTGGAACAGCCTATTTTACACGCTTTTAAAGGTTGTTGTCGTGCTTTTTCTAACGGTTTTATTTGGTGTTTTTATTGGATTTATTATTGGGCTTAACGAGACTTTGTATGAAATCTTCAGACCATTTGTTCTTTTTATCCAAGCTTTTCCGATAATAACTTGGCTTGCTTTGGTTATGTTCATATGGGGAATTGGATGGACAGGTCCGGTAGTTGTTAGTTTCCTATCTTTACTTCCTCACGCGATACTATCCACAGCTATAGGTATACAAACAACGGATAAACGCTTAATCGAAATGGCTCAGGTGTACAATGTTAAAAGGTCTAAAGTTGTGAAAGATATATACCTTGGGTCTATATTGCCACAATTCGTAAGTACAATTCAAGTTGTTATCGGAAATGTTTGGAAGGTTGTCGTTGTTTCGGAATACATGTGCGGTGATAAGGGTATAGGTGTGCTTATCGCTTGGGCGAGGCAGTCTGTTTCTGTTGAAAAAGTTTACGCTTACACGATGATAATAATTACAATAGGGCTATTTGTTGAAAACTTTGTTAACGTAGTCACAAAGAAAGCTATTCAAAAATGGAGTATAGCGTGAACATAGCTTGATATTTTGGTTTGGGGTGATGATGTGCAAGAAATAAGAGATGAATTAGATGTGATTTTGAGTGTTGAAAATTTGAGTAAATCGTTTGAAAAGTTAAAGGTATTAGAAAATATATCTTTTAACCTTCAAAGAAATATGTCAATAGCATTTCTTGGACCTTCTGGCTGTGGTAAAACAACTATGATAAGGATTATTGCTAATTTGGAAAAGGATTACGAAGGTAAGATTGAAAGAAAATATTCGAAGATAGGATACGTCTTTCAAGAACCAAGGTTGATACCATGGAAGAGTGTACTTGAAAATTTGAAATTTGTTTGTGAGGATGAGGAAAAGATAATGGATGTTCTTAAAGTGATGAAAGTAGACAAGTATGCAGGTTATCTTCCGGCCAAATTAAGTGGTGGTATGAGGCAAAGGGTTAACCTTGCAAGAGCGTTGGTGACAGAACCAGATATTCTTTTTTTAGATGAGCCGTTTGCGTCGTTAGATATCCATACGAAGATAGATATAATAAACGATTTAAATAAAAGGCGTGAGGAGAAAAGATATTCAATGATAATTGTTACACATGATATCAAAGAGGCAATGCTTTTAGCTGATAAGATTATTCTTTTGAGTGATAAACCTAGTACCATAATTGGTGAGTTCATCACAGCTGGTGTACCAAAAACAATAAGTGACGAAACTTTTCAAAAGATTGAATCAAAGATACTTTCCGAAGTCATTAGGAGGTGGAGTGCGGTATGAAAAAAGTGTTGTTTGTTAGTATTTTACTTTTATCGGTTTGGATTTATGCGGTAAGTTTTATTAATCCATTTGGTCCAACTATTTTTCCTGTTGCTGGATTAATAGGTAAAGAAGTTAGGACGGATATATCACTTGATATGAAATTTTGGAAGACATTGGATGAAGCAACAGCTTACATAGTTTCAAAGAAGGTTAATTTTGCAGCTTTACCTGTGACTTTCGCGGCAAATTTGTACACGAAGGGAATTGATGTCAGACTTGTTGGTGTTTACAGCTGGAGACTTTTCTATGTTGTAGCATCACCTGATTTCGAATTTAAAGGATACCAGAGCTTGAAGGGTGAAAAAATTTACACGGCACACGGTAGAGGTCAAACAGCGGATGTTGTTATGAGATACTTACTTGTAAGGAATGGGCTTGAACCAGACAAAGATGTGACATTTGCTTACGCTCAACCTCAGGAGATAGTTTCTTTGTTTAACAGCGGTAAAGTCAAAGTCGCAGCTATTCCAGAACCATTTGTGACAATGGTACTTTCAAAAGGTAAGATAATATTAGACTTGCAAGATGAGTGGAATAAAGCGAGTGGAACAAAATATGGAATACCAATCACAGGTATATTTGTTACAGGCAAACTACAGGATTATTCAAACACTGTCAAATTGTTTGAAAAATCGTTTATTGCAAGTTTGAATTGGTCATACAATAACGTTGATAAAGCCGTTGAAATAACAAGTAAGCAATTGGGCATACCTGTAAACGTATTAAAAACATCTCTCAGCAGAAGTCAATACAATTACGTACCAGCGAAAAATTGCAAAGATGAGGTACTTACTTACTTGAAAAAGCTCAATGAACTTTACCCAGATGGAATGCCAAAAGTACCAGATGAAAATTTCTTTTTCACCGGTAAGTAATTTCTAATTTTACCCAAGAATTTTGTAAGGAGGCACAAAATGTTACCTACAAGCGGTTTTAGAAAACATATCTCCATTGTTGGGCGAAGAAACGTTGGAAAATCTTCATTTATGAATGCATTAACTGGACAGGAAATCTCTATCGTTAGTGATACCCCTGGTACGACTACGGACCCAGTTCACAAAGCCATGGAATTATACCCACTTGGTCCTGTGACTTTAATCGATACACCTGGACTTGACGATGTTGGTGAACTTGGTGAGAAACGTGTTGAAAAGGCTATAAAAGCATTTTATAAATCAGATGCAGGAATTTTAGTAGTCGATGATTTTCCACATGAATATGAGATGAAAATTAAAAAACTCTTCGATGAATTGGAAATACCATTCATCGTTGTGGTAAATAAATCTGATATACTTGGTGAAAAAGCAAATGAGATAGCGAAAGAGTATGAAAAGATCTTTTCTGTTCCGGTGTTTGTTGTAAGTTCTCTGGGGCGTCAAGGCTTTGAAGAGATAGGTAAGACACTGAATAGTATAATTCCAAGCGATGAAGAAATACCATTTATTCCGGACTTTATCGAAGGTGGAGACTTGGTTGTACTTGTTGTACCTATCGACTTAGGCGCGCCAAAGGGAAGGTTAATAATGCCTCAAGTTCATGCGATAAGGGAAGTACTTGATAAGGAAGCAGTTGCGATAGTTGCTAAAGAGAGAGAACTTAGGTATACTCTTGAAAAACTCAACGAAAAACCTAAGTTGGTTATAACCGACTCTCAAGCTGTGATGAAAGTGGATTCTGATGTGCCGGAAGATGTTTACCTCACAACATTTTCTATTTTAGAGTCTCGTTACCGTGGTGATATAGAGTATTTCGTTGAAAGTGTTTATAAAATAGAAGAACTAAAAGATGGAGATACTGTTATTATAATGGAAGGATGCACACACAGACCACTTACGGAAGATATAGGTAGAGTAAAAATCCCAAGATGGCTTGTCAACCATACAGGAGCTAATTTAAATTTCAAAGTCTGGGCTGGTGTTGATATGCCAGAATACGAAGAAGTAGCAGATGCGAAGCTTGTTATACACTGTGGTGGATGTGTCAATACACGAAATCAGATTATGAGAAGAGTGCGGATGTTCAAAAGACTCGGTATACCTATGACAAATTATGGAATTGTAATATCTTACATGCATGGGGTGCTTGAAAGGGTTTTAAAGCCACTGGGAATTGTCGTTGAAAAGTAATGAGGGTGATGTGATAATGAATTGTAGAACAGAGAAAGATTATTTAGGTGAATGCCTTATACCTGAAGATGCTTATTATGGTGTTACCACTCAAAGAGCTTTGGAATTATTCCCTTCTACAGGTGAAATTTTAGATGATAAATTCATTTGGGCATATTTTATGATAAAAAAATCGGCAGCGATTTTAAATAGCCAGCTAGGATATTTGGATAATCAGATTGCTCAAGCTATACAAAAAGCATGCGATGAATGGGAGAAATTGAAAAGTTATATCGTTGTCGATCCACTATCAGGTGGTGCTGGTACATCGGTAAACCTAAACATAAACGAGGTTATAGCTAACAGAGCTACGGAATTATTGGGTGGTAAGAAAGGTGAATACATTGTTAACCCATACAATCATGTAAACCTACACCAATCGACGAATGACACATTTGTCACAGCTGGGAAGATAGCTGTAATCGTCAGATTAAGAGAATTAGTGGAGGCAGTTATAAAATTACAAGAGAAGATACAAGAAAAGGAGAAAGAATTTTATTCTATAAGAACAATCGCTCGAACTCAGTTGATGGATGGTGTCCCTATACTTATGGGACAACAATTTGGTGCATGGGCAGACGCACTTGCACGTGACAGATGGAGATTAAACAAAGTTGAAGAGCGGATTAGAAGTGTAAATATAGGCGGAACAGCTATTGGCACGGGAATAGGCGCACCAAAAGAATACGTTTTGAAAATAGTTGACGTATTGAGGCAAGTCACGAACGTCAAAATTGCTAAATCAGAAAATCTAATAGATGCAACTCAAAACCTCGATGTGTTTGTTGAAATCCATGGGTTGATAAAGGCACTTGGAGTCAATCTATTCAAAATATCGAATGACATAAGACTTCTTGGGAGTGGACCTAATGCAGCCATAGGTGAGCTTGAACTCCCAAAAGTACAAATTGGAAGCTCTATAATGCCAGGAAAAGTCAATCCAGTTATTCCAGAGTACGTTATGCAACTTGTTCTTGCGGTATTTGGACATGACGAAGCAATTTCTCATGCCACAGCTCAGGGGAATTTGCAGTTGAATCAATTTGCTCCATTAATAGTTCACTATACACTTAAGTCCATGCAATTTTTATCAAAAGCTTGTAACTCGTTAAGTGATTATATAGCGCAAATAAAAGTTAAGGAAGAAAAGTGCAAAGAACATCTTAAAAAATCAACTGCAAATTTAACCCCACTGATAAATTATTTTGGGTATGAAAGAGTAGCTGAGAAAATAGTAGAAACAAATTGGGATATAGAAAAGGCAATAGAACTGTTAGCTAAAGAAGAAGGCATTTCATCTCAGGAACTTGTGAAAAAATTGAATATAGACAAAATGACCGGGCTTGGATATTATTGATTTTAGGTAAATTTTGATTTATAATAGCATTGGATTTGAAATTTATATATATAATTGGGATGG
The DNA here is from genome assembly GCF_000017545.1 of Fervidobacterium nodosum Rt17-B1. Lineage (NCBI taxonomy): Bacteria > Thermotogati > Thermotogota > Thermotogae > Thermotogales > Fervidobacteriaceae > Fervidobacterium > Fervidobacterium nodosum. The sequence goes on from NC_009718.1 coordinate 255,144, forward strand.
TGAAATAAATCAATGATTTCAATGCTTTATACTTTTTTAGCTTCTTTTATATTCACACTTATCATTATTCCTTTTTTAATAAAAATAGCCTTTAAATTGAATATCGTTGATAAACCTGATTATAAATTGAAAACCCACGAAAAAGCTACCCCATACTTAGGTGGGGTAGCTTTTGTTCTTTCTTTCCTGATATTTACGCCATACAGCTTGTTTAGGAAATTGTACATTACGGTATTAAGTTTAATGGGATTGTACGATGATATCAAATCAACAAATCCTTGGATAAGGTTAATTGTAGAATTTCTTATAGGATTTTTAGTCTCGACAAGATTTTTGACAAGCCCTGTTGAAATATTTGTAGCCACGTTTTTTTACGCATTTTTAATTAACTCGGTAAATATGATGGATGGCATGGATGGAATTTGTGCAATAACTTCTGCTATTGCGGCTTTTGGACTTATTTGGACCGTTATGTTCCCATACGATAAATTTTATTTAATATCATTGATGGGAGCATTATTAGCTTATCTAATATACAACTTCCCACCTGCGAAAATTTTTATGGGTGACATGGGGAGTTACACGATAGGTGCAATTTTAGGAGTTTCGGTGATATCCTCCTTTTCAAAAAGTTTATCCCACACTGTAGCTGCTTTGATAATTTTGACTCCATTTTTCTTAGACACATTTACGAGTATGATTAGAAGAATATTGACAGGCAAATCACCATTTTACGGTGACCGCGACCATATTTACGATAAATTATACCGCAGATTAAATAGCAAAAGGAAAACTTTCACGGCTATGGCTTTAATAAGCTCTGCATTTTGTTTCTTAGGAATGATTTACATAAAATTTGAAATAATCTCGGCGCTATTTACGATTGTTTTAATTATCTTTTTAACGTTAAAACTGAAACTTTTGAAGTACGATGAATTAAAATAAAAAACCCCTAAATGGCTTTAATAAACCATTTAGGGGGTTTTTATATTATTACTCACTTTCCTTCAATTAAACTTTTCAGCTTTCTATATTCTTCTTCTGTTATCTCACCTTTTGCTAATCTTTCGTTTAAAATATCAAGATGCTTGTCTTTTGGTTGGAAAACCGACAATTTAGAAAAGAATATTTTGTAGACTATATAAACTGCAAGCAAAAATAGTGCGAACGAAATTATCGGTTTCAGCCATAAGAGCCACGTACCACCCCAAAAACTTGGTCCTATTCCGTAAAATCCGTGACAAAAACCTCTCCACATAAATTTCACCTCCTTCTGTTTTTCAAATTCGGCTCTATAATAAATATTGGGGTGGGTAAAAAGGAAAAAATATAGCACTTATTCTGAATGCCTGCTATAATAAAAACTGTTTTATGACAAAAAAAACACTCAAAAAGAAAGGAGGCATCCAGAATAAGTGCTCAAATCTAATTATATCACTGAACTTTTAAAATCGAAAGATATTATTCTTCACCAAATGAATGAGAATGAAAGTGAAATAGAACTTCACATAAGTCAGGTACAAAAGCCCCACAAATGTCCTAAATGTGGTAATATTACAAGTAAGGTACATGATTATCACACACAGAAGGTAAAAGACGTACCTATAATGGGCAAGAAAACATATTTGATTATAAGAAAGAGAAGATATGTCTGCAAAGCATGTGGGAAGAAGTTTTTTGAACACATAAGTTTTTTAGGCAAATCTCAAAGGATGACAAATAGACTTGCAGCATATATTATAAGTCAACTTGGAAGTTTAACAAGTATGAAAGAGATAGCAAAACACACAAATGTTTCAGTGACAACAGTTATGAGATTGTTTGATAAAGTAAATCCAGGTCAAACTGTAGATGAGTTTTCTTCTGAAGCAATATGTGTAGACGAGTTTAAAGGCAATGCAGGTGGAGCAAAATATCAATGTATATTTGTAGATCCTGTAAAAGGGCAAATAATCGAGATTTTGAAAGATAGAAAGCAAAATATTTTAATTGAGTATTTTAAGAGGCTGAAAGGTAGAGATAAAGTAAAATATTTTATCTGTGATATGTGGAGACCATTTGTAGAGGTAGCAAAAACATATTTTAAAAACGCTAAAATAGTGATAGACAAATTTCATTTTACCCGATACGTTTATTGGGCTTTAGAAAATGTGAGGAAAAGGGTACAAAAGAAATTAGGAAGTAATTTGAGGAGATATTTTAAGAGGAGTAGGAAGTTATTATTGAAGAATTATGAAGAACTTGAGCCTGAGCAAAGAGAAGAATTAGAAGTAATGTTTTGGTATAGTCAAGATTTGAGGAAAGCCCATCAACTCAAAGAAGAATTTAAGAGAGTGTTAAAGAGCAGTAATTCTGAAGAAGCAAGACTCGTATTAAAAAAGTGGATAGAGAGAGCAGAGCAAAGTGGACTTTCTGAATTTATGAGATGTGTAAAGGTTTTTAGGAGCTGGTTTTCGGAGATAGTAAATGCATTTGATGTTCCGTATACTAATAGTATGACAGAAGGTTTTAACAACAAAATAAAGGTACTAAAGAGGAATGGATTTGGATACAGGAATTTTGAAAGATTCAGGAAGAGGATTTTGTACAGTTGTGGTAGATAAGTTGAAAAAGTTGAATATTTAAAAACCCACTATATGAGTGGGCAAAAGTGGTATTAGTTTTTTTAGATTTGATTGCCTATAATATACATTAATAACATTTAATGTATGCTTGAAAAAGCTAAAAAGGTGGGCATTCAGAATACCCACCCCACTACTTGACAAAGAGCCAAAATTATTTCTACATGGCATATTATCCTGAGAAAGGCTTTCAAGGGTACTGGGATTTTTACGCTGAACAACTGATGTTGTACATTCTCGGCGCGGGTACACCTAATGAAAAGTATAAAATTGATGACACAATTTATTATTCATTTAAGAGAAATTATGGAAGTTATAAAACAGAAAAATTCATACATTCATGGTTTGGTTCTCTTTTTACTTACCAATATTCGCATGCATGGATAGATTTTAGAAATTACGTCGATAAATTTGGTGTTAATTGGTATACCAACTCTGTGCTTGCAAGTATGGCTAATTATTACTTTTGTCAGGATAATAAAGAAAAATACAAGAGTTTTACAATTGGGTGGGGTGTAACTGCTTGTGATACACCGAATGGTTACAACGGATTGCTTGGTACACCACCTTCTGGGAATAATAACACAGTCCATCAAATTGATGGCACTCTTGCTCCGTCAGGAGCCTTAGGTTCAATTGTATTTACCCCCAAAGAATCACTTTGGGCATTAGATAATTATTATAAGATGCCGCAATTGGTTGGGAAATATGGTTTGAAAGATTCATTTAACCTTGATTTAAATTGGTTTGCTACAGATTACATAGGGATAGATAAAGGGATAACACTGCTTATGATTGCAAATTACAAAGATGAGTTCATCTGGAAGATATTTATGAGTATCTCCTATATAAATGATGGACTTAAAAAATTGGGATTTTCTTATAAAAGTTAAAAAATTTATTGAGAGGAGAGCGGCATAATATGAAACCACGTGACATTATAGAACTTGAAGAAAAATTGTGTTTCGAATTTTTTTGGAACGAGGTGTCTAAAAGTGATGAAGGTTATGGACTAATTCTTGATAATACGCGAGACAAAGATGTGGCGAGTATAGCTTCAGTGGGTTTTGGTCTTAGTGGCATACCGATTGGTATAGAACATGGCTGGATTACAAAAGCTGAAGGAAGAGAAAGAGCCAAGAGGACACTTGAAACTTTTCTCAATAACGTTGAGCAAAAAGAAGGATTTTTCATCCATTTTGTGAATATGAAAGACGGTAAACGTACATGGCAATCGGAAGTTTCCATTATTGACACAGCATTATTTTTAATGGGAGCATTAACTGTAGGTGAATATTTTGGCGGAGAGGTTAAGGATTTATTTGAACAGATATATTCAAGGGTAAATTTTCCGTGGTATTTAGATAAGGAAAATAATCAATTTTACATGGGATACAGTTACGAACGAGGTTTTTGGGGGCATTGGGATAAATATGCAGAGCAGTTGATGATGTACTTTCTCGGAGTAGCGTCGCCGACGTACCCGGTAGAACCTTCTGTTTATTGGTCGTTCCAAAGAGATATCGGAAATTATAAGGATTACGAACTGATATACACATACACAGGTTCGTTGTTCACATACCAATTTTCACATGCATGGATAGATTTTAGGAAAATTACCGATAAATCTGGTGTCAATTGGTTTGAAAATTCTGTTAAAGCCTCATTAGCAAATTGGGAATATTGCAAAGAGATGCATGATAAGTATAAAACTCTGCACGAGTACTCTTGGGGATTGACCGCATGTGATTCGCCAAGTGGTTACAGAGGAGATTTTGGGGCACCACCATCTGCAAACAATAATACACAGCATTATGTTGATGGTACTGTACCGCCATGTGGAGCACTAGGTTCCATAGTTTTTGTACCGGAGATTGTTGAAGAAACGGTAAGATATTACTATGAAAAAGTACCACAACTATGGGGAAAGTACGGATTCAAAGATGCGTACAACTTAGATAAAAATTGGACATCTGAGGTTTACATAGGTATAGATAAAGGTATTGAATTGTTGATGATTGAAAATTACCTAAGTGGATTGATATGGGATATAGTTATGAAAAGCGAATATATTAGGAAAGCAATTAAAATGCTTGAAATGGAAGAAAAATAAAAAAATCAAATCCCCCTTTCCGGGGGATTTGACACTTACGGGGGGAGGGGATAGGGTCATTCATTTAACATTGTTGAATTTATAATTTATTTATGATTTTCAATATTAATTGTATTCCTTAAAGCTTAATAAATCCTTAGAATTTCAAAATTTAAATACGAATTTTTCTAAGGTTTTTTAAGGTTTTATTTATAGTATAAAAATATATCTCACGATAATTTTGAAAGGAGGGATTGGCTATGAAAAAGGTTTTATTGATTTTTGCTGTTGTGTTGATTTTAGTTGTTATGTTCAGCTGTACACAGATTTCTGAAATGCTCTCTTCAAAAGCAAAGGTTTCAGTTGTGCTAACAACTGGTACGGAAGGCGAAGGTGATACCACAAAACCGCAAGAATATTCAGATGTAAGTACCCTGGGAATTTTCAGGAACGAGGCACCTTGGATCAAAGATATTCAAAAATTAGAAGTTAAGGTCTCTAAGTTCTCTTACAAATATTCTACAGGCCCTGGCGAAGGAAAATGGGCAACTCCAACTTCAGTTGATCAAGTAATTGATTTAGTGTCATTAGACTCAACCGATGTCAGCTGGTTGACATTCGATATTCCTAAAGGTGCGGTTATTGTAGCCTTAGCATTTGAAGTAACTCAGGCTACGGTTACAATAAATGACCAAAGTTATCCTGTGACAATTCCTTCGGGAAAGGCTAAAATTGTTCTAAAAAATATGAACTGGACAATCAATGAAGATGGTGAGATTGCTCTAAGCATTGATTGGACAAGGAGTATCATAATGATTGGGCCGAATTCATATATGCTTGTTCCACGCATTGCTTACAGATGGAGAGGTGATTTGAAGGATTTATGGGCGATAGAAGGTCGTATAACACATAATGGCGCGGCTCCAACTGAACCACTTTTGATAGGGTTGTACAATGGAACAGATACTACAGCAACACCTCTTGTTCTAAAGATGATACCGGTTAGAAAGGAAGGAAACTTCTACCTTGGTAAACATAAGCCAGGCGAATACACAGTAGTTGTTTGGAATAACTTGACATTTACTTATGAAGGGACAGATGTGACCTTCAATGCAACTGAAGCTACACGAACAACATTTGACCACGGTAAAACAAATGCTACGACAAAATTGAATTTGACTTACTAAAAAATAATCTAACAATTTGAACAAAGCCCACCGATTGGGTGGGCTTTTTTGATTATATAACTTTTTTAATCGTTCATATTAATTATCGTTTTTTTCAATTTTTTATAGTAAACTATTGCAAGAATTATGGAAAGAACAATTGAAACTATCAATGATGTCCAGGATAAGATTATAGTCCAGCCTTTTGACTTGGGACCAGCTGATAGATAGCCTATTGGGAAGAGCATACCAAAGGCTAATCCTAATGTTATTCCTTCGATTATGAACGTAGTTACGGTTGTGAATGGTTGATTTTTTCGCCTTCCAGGCTTTGTTATACTGTAATACGCTCCTATGAGTGCACTAAGTAGAAAAAGCAAAAGCGCGAGTGGTAAGAAAATAAAAGCTTCCTTGGAGTATCTGTTGGTTAACAGTGCCACTAAATTTATTAAAATGAGCAAAAGAAAGTTCATTGATACTGGTATAACTAATTTTGGAATTATTATAGATGATTTTTTAGATGGTAATATTTTAACTATTTCTGAGTATTTAAATTCGTCCATAGTTAATAACCCAGATTCCATAGCGCAATACAAAACAGCGATAGCAAGAAACGGTACGCTTGAACTAATAACAGAATTGGATACAAACATCATGAATAAACCAAATGCGACGGGATAAAATATGAGAAATATAAATTGTTCGTTTCTCTGCAATGCTTTTAAATCTTTCCAGAAAAACGGGCCGAATTTTGAAGCATACGAAGAATTATTTGAGAGTTTTACTTCATCTTTTTTCTTAGTTTTTGTGCGAATTTCTTCGTATATTACTTTATCAGCTAAGTACCAAAATAGAATAGAAGCAACAATTGATATAGCGATAATAATTGATATCAATAATTTATCACTTGAATAAGCCCAAGTTAAAACATTGTATTTGGAAGTAGTAAAAGCAAACCACCTAATAATATTCTCATTTTCTGCAAGCTTTGTAACATCAATATCTTGAAGGTAAGAAAATCCAAAATATATAAACACAAGTAGTAAAACTATAATTACGTTTATTTTCCTTACGATACTCTTCGAATTAATACCACCACTCAATATCGAAAAAAGTGCAGAAATCGAAGTAATAAAACATAATTGCAATAAGGTTTTTAATAGAAAAGTGTAAGATACGTTCTTCCAACCAAGCATGAATCCAAAAGTTGCGCCCAAAAAGAAGGCAATTGTGAAGAGTTGGCTTGAAAGGGAAATGATGAGATTGTAAATTGTTAATATCCTTCTTTTAATAGGCATTGTTAAGAGCAGTTCCAACTCATCTGTCCTTGAGAATGCGTACATTCCAGTTCCTATAAACCCAACAATGTAAAATATGGAAAACATCGTTATATTCATCATGTAAAACATAATACCAATCTCTTCGAATTGTGGATAAAACTTCAAAGCTTCGTAAAGTTTCGAATAGATACTTTTATTTGAGTAAAGTATGAATAAAAACATCGGTAAAATACCGATAATCATTGTTGAAATATATCTTAAGGCGTAATTAGTATTTCCGATTTTTGCTTTTTTTCTTTTTATCTGCCGGGTTGTTTGCATTGTTGTTGGTGAAAGACCAATGTATTTAAACAGTATCGATAATTCATTCATTTTAAGACACCTGCCTTTGTTATGCTTATTGGTTTATTAAAATCACAATTCTTCAACAAGTTCTTTTATATCTTCTGAAGCGGTTAAATTAAGGAATATATCTTCAAGTGATTGACCATATTTTTCTTTAAGTTCAGTGACACTTGCTTCAGCGATGATTTGTCCTTTATTTATTATCGCTATTCTATCGCACATCTTCTCTGCTATTTCGAGTATGTGTGTGGTCATAAATACAGTGGTACCTTCTTCTGCATATTTCTTAAGAAGCTCTTTTAAAATTTTTGCACTTTTGGCATCTAGCCCGACTGTTGGTTCATCTAGGAAAAGCACTTCCGGTTTTCTCATCAAAACAGATATGAGCATTAGTTTTTGCTTCATACCGTGTGACATTTCGCCAGCAAATTTGTCAAGATAATCCACACCAAAAACATTGCAAAGGTCATCTATGCGTGATTTAACAGTTTTTTTATCCAACTTATAGATAGAAATAATAAATTCAAGGAATTCGTATCCTCTAAGGTGTTCGTATATTTTAGGTTCATCTGGAACAACGCCTATCCTTCGCTTTATTTCTATTTCTTTGTTTTTCATATCCATACCAAGGATTTCAACCATACCAAACGTAGGTTTCAGTGCACCAGTTAACATTTTTATCGTGGTTGTCTTACCCGCGCCGTTTGGTCCAAGAAATCCAAATATCTCTCCTTTTTTTACATTTAGGTTGATACTATCGACAGCTGTAAAATCACCAAACTTTTTTGTTAAATTAACCGCTTTTATCATTTAATTCATCACCTCTTACCTTCTTTTAAAAGTTGTGAAATTTTTCTAATACATTATAGCACTAACACTAAATAACATAAAGTCCCCTTTTGGGGGACTTTATGTGGGGTTTATAGAAATTACATTTTATCTTCCTATAATTTTATACATTGGCAGATTAAGTGTTGAAATCGGTTTTACTGCAGGTAAGTTAGTAATATCGTAAAGTAATATTCCGTTATCTGTTCCTACAACCATTTGTCTGTTATCAGCTTCCGTATGAAATGCGTAAGTTAAACCTTTGAAATCTATGTCAGTTATTTTCTCACCGCTTGAAGATAATATCTTTATTCCAAATCCACCACCAGATACAAAGATTTTTTCTCCGTACCAGGATATATTCCGTGCAGGTGCACCTTCGAAAACAGGTGTTTTTGTCAAATTATCATCATCTTTTTCTGTAAGCGTGACACCGTTTCTATCAAGTATCCATATACCGTTGAAATCACCATCAGCGACAAAAATTCTATCGAAGTATTTATCTACAGCTATTGCCAAGTCGTTTCCAGGATTGTACTTCTTAAGTGTGTATCCGTTTGGACTTTCTGTAATAACGTAATATGGTGTTGAAATTTTTCTCTCATCGTTGAAGCCAAGAATATTTCCAGCATTATCTGTAAGTAAAGTATACCTAACTATCCCAGCTTGGCCACATGATACAATAACATGAGATGGTTTTTGAGCTTCAGATATGTAATCAACGACAACTTGCAACGATTTTGGTTCAACGTTTTCCTCAATTGATGAGAAATATGGTATATTTTGACTTATTGTTGCTGGAAGCGTTACCGATACTCCTAGTGAATTACCATCATAGCTAAAAATTTCTACAACGTTTCCTGAACTTTTCTTCCCCAAAACGTAAGCTCTTCCTTGCGCGTCTATTGCGACATCATATATAGAGTTAAATCCAGATAGATCCAAAGGAGTTGCCGTAGATAAATTCAAAGTTGTATAATCAAAATCATACAATTTTGCGATTTTTGATTCAGTATTTGCAACGACTATTTTTGCTACTCTTGTTGAGTTACTTTTTGGTACAGCTTTCATTTTCACATCGATTTTGTTCAAAAATTGACCGGTATCCCATCTTCTAATTGTCGGTTCAAGTGGATCTCTTACATCTAAAACATATAAACCATTACAATGGAATCCATCACCGACTGCAAAAACAAAGTTGTTTAGATATTTTATATCAAAAGCTTTGTATAACTTATTTGGTTCATTTTTCGAATCGTTTAAGTAAGTTGTAAGCCCTTTACCACTATCGAGAACAATCGCATGATTGTTACTATCGTCTTCTTTTATAAATAACATATCTGTAAATTTAGCTCCAAGCTCAAATGCAACCTCAGATGATATGGAATCGTTTATCCATTTTCTAATTCTGTCGATTGTGAATGCGTATAAATTGTTGTTTGACAACTTTACGCCTTTAACTTCTGTATCAAATAGATTGTTGGCTAAATTTGTTACGGAAGATGATGGAAGCTCATTGGGGGCATTTTCTGCATCTGAAAGGTTTACATATTTTACGCTCTTATAATCTGAAAATGCAATAACAAATTTCGAATTAAATTGACCTATATCTAAATCGTTTACCTGCCCTTGATAAAGAATAATTACATCATTGATGGTAATATTTGGTATATTGACTAAGTTAAGCTTTAATAGTCCGTAATTACTGACAGCCAAATATGCATTTGTGCCTGAAAGTTTTATGGAGCTTATCTTACCTTGGGTAATATCTACTTTTGAGTTTGTTTTTGTTCCAAATTTTGAGTACGTAGATACTGGAACTTGTAATCTCTTTATTATTTTTCCGAACTCTTTGCTTGCAACTATTGGATTCGCGGGATCTTTTAAATCCACAACAGTTAATCCACGAGTACCTTCACCTATAATTGCATAATGTTTGTAAATTTTTATTGATGTTAATGTTGTTCCAAGGTCTATTTTTTTAATTAGCTTTGGTTGACTTTTGTCTGATGCGTCTATAACATAAAGGCTTGTGCCACCAACAGTATAAATATAGTCTTCTACGACATCTAAATCTACAAGTTCTGAATCATCTGAATTTACGAAAAATCCCTCAAGCTTTATAGTTGGCAGGTTTATAGTGCTTGATATATTAATTATTGATTTTCCATCAAAGCTCTTTGAGATTACATACGAATATCTTGGCTTTGAGTTCGTTTTGAAAGTAACTTCTGCCGTTGAAGATGCTTTTGAAAGATCGTAAGCGGTAACTGATGCTTTATATTGTGCGTTGTATTCTAAACCACTTACTATAAATTCCGTAGCTGTTGTTTCAGAAGTTAGTATAGTGCTTGAACCTTTTAAAATTGAAACCTTATATTTAAGTCTGTCGTTAGGATCGTTATCTATACCATTCCAACGTAAAATAAAGTACGTTGGTACTATTTCATTCTGAAATGGTTGTACTATTTGAACTGTCGGTGATTGATTTATTATGTTTACCATTTTTTGGACAGTTCTTTCTGCGTCGTAAACATCTTTGGCGTAAATATCTATAATGTAATTGTCTCTTGGAAAACTTTTAATTGGTATTTTTACTTGGAGGTCTTTTTCATTTTTCCAAATTATGCTTCCGTCCAACTTCAAGACTTTTACCGATGATATTATTCCATCATTTTCAGGATCAGATATATTAACAGTAACTTCTTCGGTTTCTTCAGTTATAACTTCAGGTGTTATAATTACTACAGGTTGGAGATTATTAACTTTTATCTTTTTTTCTATGCTGACACTTTTTCTACCATCACTAGCTGTTATTGATAGTGTGTGCTCTATATTGAAAAATGCAGAGTTCAAATTCAGCTTTGATGCGTAATCATTTAACTTTAATTTTGTCAAATTTTGCCCCGAGGCAAATGTAATGTCATCCAATTTCCATGTAACGGTTGGGTTGTTTCCAGTTACGGTGACTGAAAATTCTTTAGTTCTGTCTACTGAGATGGTCTCGGTTACTTGGGTTATATCGTTGTTATCATACTTTAAGTTTCTTATGCTTAAAACTGAAATGTTGGAGCATGAGAATAAATAAAACAAAAGTATAGGTATTCCAATAAACAAAAAAATGCTTGAATAAAACCTTTTCACAAAAATCCCCCCAAATAATTTTGTATAAAATCTAAATAAAATTATAGCACATTTAGTGCTTAATTTTGTACAAGTTTGCAATTTCTATCAACTTTTTCTTTTCATGAGCCAAAACATAAACGGGGCGCCAATTAAGGAGGTTATTATACCAACTGGTATTTCCACAGGATTGAGAAGTGTACGTGAAAGGGTATCACACACTGACATAAATAATCCACCAATTAAAATCGTCGACGGAATGTTTTTTCTATGTGAAGGTCCAGATATCATGCGTGCCATGTGCGGGACTATCAAACCTACAAAGCCAATAATTCCTGTTTTAGATACAAATGCTGCAGTTACAAATGAACCAAGCAAATAAAAAAGCCACTTTACGCCTTCAACATTTACTCCTAGGCTTTTTGCCTCCTTCTCACCAAGTGACATCGCATCAAGTTGTTTGCTATACAATAAAGATAAAAAAACGAAAACACCTAATGATAATGCTGGAACAGGTATATCAGAAAAAGTAATACCAGAAAATGAGCCAAAGAGCCATACATGACCTGTTACTAAAGTTTTTTGCGCTATGTTCAATAATAACATACTGCCTGCAGAAAACATCGTACTCACCAATACACCGCTTAGTACGAGATGAACTACTGGTATTACACTCCCTTTTCTTGCCAAAGTTATAGTCATAAGAGAAGCAATTACCGCAAAAATGAAGCTCATTGTTGGAATGCTTACATGTGCAATAGAATTGACCACAAAATATACAGCAAGTAAAGCTCCAAAGCTTGCACCCGCGGATGTTCCCACTAAATATGGATCAACAAGAGGATTTTTCATAATTGCTTGGAAAGTGTTACCAACGATTGATAGTGCGATACCTGTAAGTGTTGCCATGAGTACCCTTGGAAATCTTAAATTCCATATCATGTACTTTTCTGGAGAATCTTCAGTTAAAAGTTTAAAAATTTTGAAAACGCTTACATTCACTGTACCGAAGGATAGATTTAAGAGAAAGACCACAACAAAAATAACAGGGAGAGAGTATCTCCCTGTTTTTAAAATCAAAGACTTTAACTTGGACAAATTACTTTCCTCCATAGAAGAAATTATAGAAAATATCGAGATATTTGAATATATGTGGAGCCGCTTGACTTACTTCGTCACCATCAACTACAAAGATTTTGTTGTTTTTCACAGCTTTAAGATTTTTCATTATTGAATGATTTTTGACAGCCTGTTCAACAGACTTTACATCACCATAAGCACCAATGATAATTACATCGGGATCTTGTTGTACCAACCATTCCCAGCTTACCGATAACCAACCGTTATTTCCGGAATATGGAGCTGCGATATTTTTACCGCCAGCAATAACAATAAGTTCATTCATATAGGACCCCGTACCAGCTGTCCAAAGTTCTTTTACTTTTTCATCAGGTACGGTTATAGTGAAAAATACTGTAGGTCTTTTTTCAAGAGGTATTTTTGAAGTTTTTTGACCAACTTCAGTCATTTTTTGCCTCAATTCGTTGGTAATTTTATCTGCTTTTTCTTTTACGTTGAAAACTGCTCCGAGTTGTCCAACTGCTTTTATTATGTCGGTGAGAGTGTTGGCGTTCAAAACATAAGCGGTAAGATTTGCTTTTTCAAGTTTCTCAACCTCTGGGAATTGGAATCCACCAAACATCAGTACAAGATCAGGCTTTAAAGAATAAATTTTTTCAATATTAAGCGGAACCATGTTACCTATATTTTCCGCTTTTTTGTAATTATCCCATGCTGTAACTCCAACAATCCTATATTCCAATCCCAAAGCTTGAAGGTACCTTGTTGCACTTGGTGCCGCGGAAACTACTCTACGAGGTGGCATAGGAATGTTTACAATTCTTCCTGCATCATCAACAACCGCAATAGCTAAGGAAAGAACCGTAAACAATAACAGTACCAATAACCAGACTTTTCTCAAAGTTTTCATACACAAACCCCTCCTCTATGCAAAAATTTTTTGCCATCCCCAGGCTACGTGGTGGATGGCTCCCTTCCTTTGCATGTTAGGTCTCCCGACTCGTGGATCATCCTACTCTTCACACCTTCCCAGCCAAAATTAGGCCAGTGGTATATTGTGAATTTCGTCCCCACTCACGGTGGCGGCCCCGCGCCGGATTTTCACCGGGCTTCCCTTTCAACATGCAAAGGGAGGTTTATTTATATTTTTATCCTTAAATTTTATTATAAACCACTCTTTTTCAAAATTCAATATTTACTTTCTTGAATTAAAGCTACATATACATGTTTTTTGATAAGCATTATTTCTTAAAAGCTAATTTTCTGAGTTTTTGTACGTTATAAATGTTATACAGCGAAAATATCATCAGAACGATATCCGCGTTAGTTAATTTATAGATAGATTCACCAAAAATTTTATTAATCATGGAAAATATGAATGTTAGAAATACGTACCCACCAGTTATTAAAAATAGGATATTTCCAACGTAAAGATGCGCTATGCGGTATGATATAGCTGGTTTGCCAAATTCTCTGAAGCTTGTTAAAAATACAAGAGAAAATGTGAAAAGTATAAGTGCAAATATATACTGTTTTTCAAAAATATACATAATAGATATAAGGAAAGAAGAAAATATCGATATCCAAAGATTCAAATTTATGTACTTCATGATAACAGCCTCCAAGAAATATTAACCAAAAATGCGATAAAATAAGAAATGGTTAAACTATAAAGTATCGCAAACAACGTGTATTTGTTACTATTTGTTTCCGCCTTTATAGCTGCAAGTGTTGCAAAGCAAGGTATGTAACCTAGAACAAATACCATCAACGTCGCTGCTGTAGCAGGTGAAAGCACTACGTTTTCAATACCGTTGTAGAATTGTGAGAATGATGATACTATAATTTCTTTTGCTACACCACCAAATATAAGTGCGGAAACTGTTTGCCATGAAAAACCTAAAGGCCTAAATAAGAATTCTAGAGATTTGCCAATCATGGCAACAAAACTATTTTCAATATTGTTTGGATCTGGAAAATACGAGAGTGCCCATACAATTATGCTTGCTGCAAAGATTATTGTTCCAGCTTTTTCGATAAAATGTTTACCTCTGTTCCACATATACACTGCTATATTTGATAATTTTGGAAGCCTGTACCGTGGTAATTCCATTATAAAAGGTACAGTTTCTCCTTTAAGTATAACTTTGTTGACAATTCTTGATGAGATAGCGGTAAGTACTATACTTAAAAGATAAATTAAAAAGAAAGCTTCAGCTTTGTATTGCGAAAAAGCCACGCCTATTATCATTAGATAAACAGGTATTCGTGCGTTACAACTTATGAATGGAGACACCAAAATGGTTGTTATTCTTTCTCGCTCGTCAGATAAGCCACGAGCTGCCATTATTGAACTGACGTTGCAACCAAACCCTAAGAGTAAGGTCATAAATGAACGACCTGTCAGTCTTAGAGAGTACATTAATTTATCCATAATAAATGCTATTCTTGGTAAATATCCACTTTCTTCCATTATCCCAAGTGCAAAGAATAAGGCAAATATGCTTGGTATAAAAGCTAAAACACTTCCAACGCCATTTATAATTCCATCAGATATTAAAGATTTAAACATAGTGTCGTTTCCTATAAATTCGACAAGTTTTCCAAATAGGAATTCCAAAAGTCCAACTAAAGGTTCCGAAGTTTTAAATGTAAAGTTAAATGCTAAATAAATGAGTGAAATAAATATAGGTATGCCTAAATATTTGTGCGTTAAAACATGGTCTAAAGCTTCCATGGTGGATAACAAATTGTTCGATTTGGTAAAACATCTCGAAATTATTGCGGTTATGTATTCATACCTCTTTTTAGCTATTTCCGTGGCTATTGATTCATCTGTTGTAAAGTCGCAATTATTTATTAATTCACGAACGAATTTATCGTTCTCAAGGTATTTTATTGCCATAAATCTTTTGTTGTATTCGTTTGAGACGCAATTTTCTACTTTCTTTATTAGATTTTCTATTTCTTCGCCATATTCAAATAATTTTGTTCGCGTTACCTTTTTAAATGAGTTAATTATCGTTTCCTTCAATTCGTCAATACCTTCACCTGTATGGGCGGAAGTTAGAACTACTGGTACACCCAAAAATGTTTGTAACGCTTCTTTATCGATGTTTATGCCATTCTTCTTTGCTTCGTCTATAGTGTTAAAAACTGCAACAACATTTAAGCCTAGTTCAAGAGATTCTAACAAAAGGTACATACCTTGTTCAGGTGTCATGCTATCTATAACAACGACCGTGACATTTGGAGGAGTAAAAAGAAGAAAGTCTCGTGTAACCTTTTCATCTAAAGAAGTAGCAGAAAGCGAATAAACACCTGGTAAATCAACGAAGTGTAATGTATAGTCCCTATAGCTTGTTGCGCCTTCAATTCTTGTAACTGTAACACCCGGCCAATTCGCAACGTATTGGCGCGCGCCAACAAGTTTGTTGAATAAACTAGTCTTGCCTACATTTGGATTTCCAAGAAGACCGACTGTTATTACCATTCTTACTCCTCCAAATCTGTTACAGAGTTTTTAAGCACATTATCCCTTATCTTAGTTACCATAACTTTCGATAGTCTTCCAAAACCAATGTCAAATATTCCGACGGAAGTCTTAACTCTCCTATCAGGCAATATCTCGATAGTTTCATTCTCAATTATCCCACATCTACTTAAAGATGACCTTGCAATTCTACCAGCTAGGATATTTACAACTTTATAAATTCCAGGCTCTACAAAAGTAGCGGGAAGTGGTATTTCTTCGATAAGTTCAACTTCAACTAAATCAGCTTCAGCATCTCTTAGAGAGATAGTTTTATTGAAGACTTTGTAAAGCCTTGGGTCACCCATTGGTGCAGCTTTAATCACCTCTATTCTTACACCTGGAAGTATTCCAACAGCCCTTAATTTTGGCGAAATATCGGAAGGGAGTACACGTTTAACTTCTACAATTGCACCTATCGGTACCTCGGAGAGTTTCATAAAGTCACCTCACTGTGGAATAATTTGGTAATTCTTAATGTTAATTATCAAAAAAAGATTAGGTTCAAGAGGAATTTTCTAAAATTAGGTGAAACTTATTCTCAACAAAATTCTATAACATATTATGTGTAGTGTCAAGGAAAATATTAGTCAAAATTTTTAAGTTTATTGTTTTTAATAAAAATTTTTGATTTTAGTTGACTATTATTGATTGAAGTTATATAATAAAATTAATTTTCTTTTTACTGCATGTTTTACCTAATTGAACACTATTTCTTAAATAACAACTGGTATATGGGGGGGAAGTTTATGGAGCGAAAAGATGTTTTCAAATTTATCGAGGAAAACCAAGTAAAGTTTATAAGGCTTCAGTTCACGGATATAAACGGTACGATGAAGAATGTCGAAATACCGTCTGATGAACTTGATTCTGCTTTGGATAGTGGGATAATGTTTGATGGTTCATCAGTTGAGGGTTTTGCAAGGCTCCATGAGTCTGATATGTATCTTAAACCTGATTTGAGAACAGTTGCAATGCTTCCGTGGACTTTTGATGGACACAGAAGTGCAAGAATCATATGTGATGTTTACAATGACCCTGAAACGTCATTCGATGGAGATCCAAGGTATAGATTGAGGCTTGTTGAAGAAAAAGCTAAATCAATGGGTTTTATTCCTTATGCTGGACCCGAGGTAGAGTTTTTTATCCTACCACGTGAAAAAGGTAGACCTGTATTTGAATTTTTAGATAAAGGAAGTTATTTTGACTTATTACCTGTTGATATCGCGGAACATATAAGAACTGAAGTGTCTGTTCACCTTGAGGAAATGGGACTTGACGTTGAAACAACACACCACGAAGTTGCGCCATCTCAACATGAAGTAGATTTTAGATACGCAGAACCACTTTTTGCCGCCGATAATGTTCAAACAGTAAAGTTGGTTATAAAAACACTTGCGATTAAAAACAATTTGTATGCGACGTTTATGCCGAAACCATTTTTTGGTGTCAATGGCAGTGGTATGCATGTGCATATGAGTTTGTTTACTTTGGACGGTAAGAACGCATTTTATGACCCGGATGCACCAGATGGAATCTCTCAAACAATGAAGTATTTCCTCGGAGGATTAATTGCACATGCAAGAGAGATAACAGCTATAACTAACCCCACTGTAAATAGTTATAAAAGGCTCGTTCCAGGTTATGAAGCACCCGTGAATATTGCATGGAGTAAAGGTAACAGAACAGCGTTAATAAGAATTCCAAAAGCTCGTGGTAAATCAACAAGACTTGAGTACAGAGCCCCAGATCCATCTTGTAATCCTTACCTTGCTTTAGCTGTAATGTTTGCTGCAGGACTTGATGGAATTGAGAATAAAATAGAACCTCCTGCTGCCGTTGAGGAAAATATATATCGTATGTCTGAAAGTGAAAAAATCAAAAGAGGTATCAACAAGTTACCATCAAACTTGAAAGAAGCTTTAGTAGAAGCTGAAAAAAGTGAACTTGTTAGAAAAATTCTTGGAGAACACATATGGGAAAAATTCTTAGTTTTGAAAGAACGCGAATGGTGGGAATATACGACAACAGTGACTGAATGGGAGAGAACTAAGTACGAGAATATTTAATTATATTTAGGTTATAACATGAGGTGGTTGGACTGTTTTTACCGATTACAATGGAAGAGGTTCAAAGGAGAAAATGGAATAAATTAGACATCATATTTGTGACGGGTGATGCGTATATCGATCACCCGTCTTTTGGTGTTGCACTACTTGGGAGATTACTTGAATCAAAAGGTTATAAAGTTGGAATAATAGCACAGCCAGTAAGTGTTGAAGATATAAAAAGGCTTGGAAGGCCTAATTTGTTTTTCGGAGTGACTTCTGGAAGTGTAGATTCTATGGTGGCAAATTATACTGCATCTAAGAAAAAAAGAAAATCAGATGATTATACACCAGGTGGCATAAACAATAGAAGACCAGATAGAGCTGTCATACAATACGTAAATATGATCAAGCAAGCTTTTAAAGATGTACCTATTGTTGTAGGTGGTATTGAGGCGAGTTTGAGAAGGTTTGCGCATTATGATTGGTGGAGTGATAAAGTTAGGAAATCTATACTTGTAGATTCTAAAGCCGATATCCTTGTTTATGGAATGGGAGAACATGCTGTACTTGAGATAGCTAAACGAATTGAAACCGGGAAAAATTTAGATGGAATACTTGGAACTGTAATATGGAAAAGTGAATTAGATAAATTAGATGAATCTTTCGAAATAGTTGAAATTCCTCCTTTTGAAGAAGTTTCGCAATCTAAAGATGCTTACAATGAAATGTACAAAAAGATAATACATTTAACTGACCCCATGAAAAAAATAAAAATCGTTCAAAAGCAAGATACGCGATATGTTATACAATATCCACCTTCCATGCCATTAAGCTCGAAGGAATTAGATGAACTTTACCTTTTGCCGTACGAGAGACGTGTTCATCCATTTTATGAAAATTTGGGAAGAGTGAAGGCAATAGAGACTGTTAGGTTTTCCATAACGGCCGTACGTGGTTGTTTTGGAAACTGTTCATTTTGTGCAATTACACATCATCAAGGTACGCATGTGACTTTTAGAAGTGAAGAATCTATATTAGAGGAAGTTAAAATTCTTACGAAAATGCCAGATTTTAGAGGAACTATAGTCGATGTTGGCGGACCAACAGCAAATATGTATGGTTATACATGTACTATAAGGGAGAAAAACGGACAATGCCTTAAAAGTTGTATGTTTCCTAAAGTTTGTAAATCTATTGGGAGAGAAGATAGCGCCATAAAATTTATAAACTTGCTCCAAAAAATAAAAAGCCTTCCAAAAGTAAATCATGTCTTTGTAGGTTCTGGAATTAGGCATGATTTAATTCTTTATTCTACAGATGCACAGTATATAATAGAAAATCTTGTGGATTATACTTCAGGACAGTTGAAACTTGCACCTGAACACGCACATCCGAACGTTTTAAAACTGATGCATAAGCCTTCAATTGAGCTTTTTCTGGAATTCAAAAAGAGATTTGAAGAGGCCTCAAGAAGGAAAGGCCAAGAAAAATACGTTATAGGTTATTTTATAGTTGGTCACCCAGGAGAAGGTGAAAAAGAAAATTTGTATTTAATGGAATTTGTAAAAAAACATCTTGGGTATATTCCACAGCAAGTGCAGATATTTACACCTACTCCCGGAACGTTGAGTACAACGATGTACTATACTCAAAAAGATCCATTCACTGGTGAGAAAATCTTCGTTATAAAAGATGAAAAGACACGTGAAAAATTTAAACAACGAATAATTTTTCAACGTAGGGACTAGTAAACGCTCTAAGTGCGCATCCATAACTCATTCTGAATTTTAGAATATCTCCTACATGAAACTCTCTATCACAATCGGTCACGTCTATTATCAAATGGTCGCTTGAAGCATGTAAAACTTTTATATTTTTATCAAACGGTATCAACCCATCTGGTTTAACGTCTTGCTCACCAACGGCTAATATAATTCTCTTTCTGTATCCTTTATCTTCAAAGTGAGGAGTTCTGCCAAAAGCGTCCTTACCCAATTCTCCAACAGGAACAGAAGGCTTATAATCAACCTCAACGACTTCAGCCTCTAATATAACAGTATCTTGTTTTAAGTACGGTATATCTCTATCACCCGTTGCATCAGTTCCAAGAATTATTCCTTCGCCTACTCTAAATTGATTTATACCTTTTGGTAAAGAACCTTCTTCGAGCATTTTTAGCGTGACAGTACTTCCACCGCTTACTTTCAATTCGTAACCAAGTAATTTTTCAAGTTCATTTTTTATGGAAAGAAGCATATTCATATTTTCTTTTGTTGGTAGTACTCCACCGTAGCAACCTACATTTGTGCCTATGCCTACCAATCTTGCAAATTTTAGTTGTTTGCTAACTTCGTAAATCTCAGAAATTGCATGTTCGTACCAAACACCTTCACGTAAATCGCCAACGTCTATCATGTAAATAATTTGAACATTCTTTTGGAGTTCGCCAACAATTTTATCGATTTCGTAAGCTGTTTCTGGCATAGATACGAGAATTTCATCAGCGTATTTTACTGCCAAAGGTAATTCAGAAATCATAGGTATTCTCAAAAGTTGATATGGTCCGGGGACATTATTTTCGTAAAGTTTAATTATATTCTTAAGTCTTGAATCACCTAATTTATCTACGCCGTTTTTTCGCATTACTCTAGCTATTTCAGGATTTGCAAGTGCTAATTTCGTAACACCTACGAGCTCTATATCGTTACTATGACATATTTCGGCTATTTTTTGAGTATTATAAGCAATGCTATCAATGTTAATCACTACCCGCGGAAAAAAAATACTCATTAAGCTCCCCCCAATTGAAAGATTTTATTTTAAATCGGTATTTGTTTATGGTAATGTTTTATGGTATAATTACATAAAAGCAAATTAAGTTAGTTATTCTAACTATACTATACCATAAGGAAGTTTTCCAAGAAAGATTTTACACTATCTAATATTTTTTGTAAATGATTTAAAATTATCGAATAAAACAAGAAGAGTTAACTAATTTGAATGGCTTTATTTTAATTTTTTGTAATTCATTATCATGGAGGGATTTTTGTGGATAAGAGAGTAAAGGAAGCTTGTGAATTTATAGAAAGTAAAATCAAAACTAAACCGAAAATAGCTTTAATTCTTGGTTCAGGGTTAGGTTTTCTAACAGAGAAAGTAGAATTTAAGCAAGAATTGAATTACAAAGATATTCCGAACTTTCCTTACTCAACTGCTCCAGGTCATGAAGGGAAGCTTGTTTTTGGTGAATTGTTTGGAAAGGAAGTAGTCGTTCTTAGTGGTAGATTTCATATATACGAAGGTTGGAATCCTTCGGATATAAAAATAGTGATACACACTCTAAAAATGCTAGGTATCGAAAAAATATTGATAACAAATGCTGCTGGTGCGGTTAACACAACATACAAGCCTGGTGATATTGTTCTCGTAAAAGATGTAATTAATTTTACCTTCAGAAATCCGTTGAGAGGACCAAATGATAATGATTTAGGTCCAAGGTTCCCTGATATGTTAGGAGTTTTTGATAAAGATTGGATGGGTAAACTAAAACAAATTTATCCAGAAATGAAAGAAGGGGTTTACATAAGTTTGACAGGTCCTACATATGAAACACCAGCTGAGATAAGGGCAGTTAGGAAAATGGGTGCAGATTTGGTCGGTATGTCAACTGTACCAGAGTTAATAGTTTGTGCGCATGTGGGTATTAAGGCTCTCGTTTTGTCTTGCGCAACAAACATGGCAGCTGGAATATTGGACCAGCCACTTTCACATGAAGAAGTTGTGGAGGTTGCAAATTTGGTAAAAGAGAAATTTACGGAGATTGTTAAAAAAGCTTTGGAGGTATTAGAATGAATAGAGATTTTCTAAATATAGTCGCGGAATTGAATAAAGCTAAAAAAATACTTGTTGTGGGTCACATAATGCCCGATGGTGATGATGTAAGTTCTGTTTTAAGCGCTACTTTGGGATTGAGAAAAATTGGAAAAGAAGTGCTTGCTGGAATTGATTGGAGAATACCATGGTATTTTCAAGAATTTGAAGAAGTAAACGAAATACTATCTTACGAAAAAATAATGGAAGCAAATTTTAATCCAGATATTGTTTTAATTTTAGATGCTTCAAGTCCAGATAGAGTTGGGAGGTTTCAGGAATTTTTTGATAATCGGACAGTTCTTGTCGTTGACCACCACGGAACAAACACACTCTTTGGAACGTACAATTGGGTTGACACAAAATATGGTTCAACAGCGCAGATGGTTTTAAGAATCAACACGGAACTTGGTGTGGAGTATGATGAAAGATTAGCAACGCTTAACCTAATGGGTATAGCTACTGACACAGGATTTTTTAGATATTCAAATGCCGATGAAATAGTTTTCTCCGATGCTACAAAACTTGTCTCTTTGGGCGGAAAAATGTACCTTGTTTCAAGATTATTTGAAAATAAAAGAGTTGAACAATTTAAATTACTTTCAACAATGATTGAAAATATGAAGATGGAGTTGGATGGTCAAATAGTTTATTCTTACCTTTCAAAAGAAGATTATGAAAGAAATAACTGTAATGAAGATGATAGCGGAGGTTTCGTTGGAGAATTACGCTCAATAAGGGGAATTGAATTGGCGATATTTCTATCAGAATATGAGAAAGGTGAAGTTCACGTGAGTTTTCGTTCACGTGATTGGTTTGATTGCAGTCGTCTTGCTGTTTTTCTTGGTGGTGGTGGGCATCCAAGGGCCGCAGGTTGTACTTTAAAAGGAAATCTTAATGTTATTGTTGAAGAAGTAATTAGAGAAGCAAAAAATATGTTCGTTAGTCAAAGAGAGAGTAGACTACTTATCAAGTGAATTTACCCACCTTGGGGGGATTAAAACGACTAGCACTGTAAATTCCAAATACAAGTTTATAAGGGAAGTTTACAACGGTTATGAATATCTTTCGAACGAAGATGGAATTTACCTTTTAAGGTTTATTCCAAGAAATTTTATTGATAACTTCGATAAATTCATTATAACTCTTAATTCATTCTCAATTTTTAACCGTATGTTTTTGCCAATAACAGCAGAAAAACATGATGAATATTACATTGTCAAATTCGCTTACTCGGATGAGAAACCCGTGCTAAATTACGAGGACAAAATAGATGATCAATCCTTGAGAGATTTGATTTATTCTTTGATGTTTTATATTTACGGTGTTAAAAGTGGTGTATTTCCTTCTTTAGGTTATTATTCGTTAGATGATATCTTTGTATATGCAGGCCAAATATTCTTTTTACCACCTACTGTCTACTCATGGGATTTTATATATAAGGTACTTGATAAATCAGGAAGGAGTTTATTTGTAGCTCCAGAATTTTTAGAAAAAGGTACCACAAACTTTCAATCCACACTTTACGTCTGTGGTAAGATTATAGAATATTTCGATCATAAAAAGAAATATAATTTTATTACTCAAGAATTGGTGAAAGAAATACCTGAAGACAGAAAGTTTTACGATGGATGGTTAAAAGAATTTGGATTATTTGACAATGAAGAGATAGAAGAGTTCTCTAAAGAAATGTTTGAAAAAATAAAGAATTCAAAGGAAAAATTCAATATAATAAGATTGAAATCAGCACGTTGGATAGAATTAAATGCTGTATTGCTCAGTATAAATAAAAAAGTATCTAGTTTAGAAAATTCGGCAATGATATTTGTTAAGAACGACTTTACGAATGTTCCAAGGCAGTTAATGGCTAAATACAAAGGATACGTTCCCGCTTCTGAATATAACCTGTTTCTAAGAGCTCTTTATGATAATGTAAAGTTTAATTCTATAATTCCAGTTATAATTTCAACGTTTAATTCATTTGACAACATTTTTGTATTCATAGAGGATTTAGATAATTCTGATTATTTTGTTCGTAGTTTTATTAGCTACTTAAGCGAAAGTAATTTGTCTAGTAAAGTATACGTCTTTTCTAAAGAATCAAAGTTTGCCAATTTCACGTTTGAAATCCCTAAATCAATTAAATTTAAAGTCGAAGATAAGCCACATGCTTTTGACGAACTTTGTCCAAAGAATTTGAAGTATCTTGCATTACTTGGTGAGAACTTTTCAAGAAATGATGTGAGAAATCTTGAAAAATCTTTGAAAAATAGGCTTGAAAAAGAAATCGAATATGGTTTGAAAAAAGGTATTATAGAATTAGATGATGTTAATTATAGATTTTCTAACGAATATTGGAAGCAACTGTATGAGTCGATAGATTTAGGAGAAAAGGTTGCTATACATTCTAAACTTGCAAAGGTGTATTTGAATTTGGATAATCCATACAGGGATATTTTAAAAAGCGGATTCCATTACACGTCCGCTGGTAAAGATATATCAGCTGCAGTAATTTATTTGAGATTCATAAAGAAAAATTTGGA
Source organism: Fervidobacterium nodosum Rt17-B1 (assembly GCF_000017545.1). Taxonomy (NCBI): domain Bacteria; kingdom Thermotogati; phylum Thermotogota; class Thermotogae; order Thermotogales; family Fervidobacteriaceae; genus Fervidobacterium; species Fervidobacterium nodosum. The sequence goes on from NC_009718.1 coordinate 279,675, forward strand.
TACATACGTATTTTCAACTGAGCGAATGAAAGATATCTTTTCTAGGATTTATTATCTTCTAAAGAAATGTAATCACCTTGACTCTTATGCTTTTCATTCACTCAAATTGAAGTTTCAATATCAATCTTTTGAAGATTTACCTTTTGAAGTTCCCTTGCCAGAAAGCAAAAAATTTCTGCATCTCAAATTATTGGAAAAATACATCAACAATAAAGAAAGGGAAGTTATAGAAGATTTTACAAAGTTTTTTGAAAAACCACAAGTAAAATCTGAATATGATTTTGAAGATTTTAAATTGCTTTCAGCTTACTTAATTTACAATTACTCGTATTACAGAGTCTACGATAAGTTGGAGAATACCGAAGAAGTAAAAAATATTGTTAATAATATTAAGGAAAAAAACGAAAAGTGGGCGACTTTGAAAGCAGAATATTTATTGCTGATAGCTAATTCAATGTTATATAAAAACGGAAAAGAAGCAAAGATTTATTTAGAACAAATGACAAAAATCGCGACTCACTATAACAAAAAATATCTTTTGATACAAGCATACAATGCTTTTGGTATATTAAATGATGCAACTGCTCTTTCTATTGATAATTTTAGAAGGGCAATTCAAATTTCAGATGAGATAGGTTATGTAAAGAGAAAATTTATTCCGATGGTAAACCTTTTAAGAGCATTACTTTATTTTGGATACATTGAAGAAATGCGAGATAAAATAGATGAGTTTGGGAAATATAAGTTAATTATAAATAATCCATCAGATTTAGCTTTTTATTATAGAATAATATCATTTTTACCTATGTACGAACAAAAATACAAGGAAGCAAAAGAGATTCTCAACAAATCTTTAGAGATAGAATCTAATTTTGGATTGCAAAAATCCTCGCTTAGAGCAATCATTCTAAATGAGCTTATCTGCGGTAATTACGATAATGCAAGAAGAATTATAGTTGAGAATAAAGATGATCCAGCTATAAAAACAAGAGCCTTCGAGTATTTAGTGAAGATGGTTTTAGCTGAGAATGATGATGAATTAAAAGAAATATGGATTGAATATAAGAACTCATCTTACGAACTTTTAAGGGAGGAGATACTGTATATCTTCGCTGAAAAAATTGCAAAAGTTGATTTAGACGGATTTTTAAAAGAAATTAGTAAGTGGGAAAATGAGTATACAACCACCGGTGTTAAACTGTCGCTTTTTTACGTATTACTTGCGAAACATAAGTATCTAAAAACAATCGGGAATCATGTTCGTTTAGCGCAATTAAATTCTGAAATTTGTACACTTGCAAATGATATAAAAATTGATCATCCTATCTTAAATGAATGTATAAGTGAAAACACGGATAAGTTCCTTGAATTATTGCATATCTTTAAGAGAATAGACATGAAAATTACTATAGAGCAATTTGTTAATCTTTTTGCAGCGGAAATTCATAGGCTATTTAGCGCAGAAAAATTATTTTTGAATGTCAATGATGAACTAATTGGAATTAGTTATAATATATCGAATATTCCGTATATCACAGAAATTCCAAAAGAAGAGGTATTTCAACTATCGCCATTGGAAGTTTTAATCAAAGAAAACATAGACGATAAATCAAGTTATTTGATTTACATATATAGTGAAAATTACAAATCAAATGATTCTTACGAACTTGAGAAGAGGCTGACGTTATTACAAGAGTTATTTAGCGGGCAATTAAGAGGCGTAATTTTAAGAGAAAGGGCAAACATAGACAGTCTGACTGGTTTGTATAACAGGTGGAAATTTAACCAATTTATCAACGAACTTTTCGATACAAAATCAAAAGAATTTTCAATTTTTATTGCCGATATCGATAATTTCAAAAAAATCAACGATACTTATGGTCATATGGTTGGGGATAGCGTATTAAAAAATATAGCTAAAATTTTGAAAGAACATGTACGCGATGAAGGATTAGTAGCACGTTATGGTGGAGAAGAGTTTGTTGGGATAGTATATAAATCAAAATATGAAGCAGCAAAATTATGTGATACTATAAGAGAAAATATAGAGAAAGAATCTTTAAAAATATTTGGTTTCAGAGTAACAATCAGTATAGGTATGGCAGACGTTAATGAAAAAGAAAATGTTACTGAATTGCTTGGTTTAGCTGATCAGAGATTATACAAAGCTAAAGAAGCGGGAAAAAACAGAGTTGTTTGGGGTGAATATAGATGCTGAATTTTGAAGTTTTGGAATTTTTAGTTGAAACATATTGGAGTAAAGATTATATAGTTGAACAAGATGGAAAAAGAAAGCTTGCCAAGTTTGTAAAAGAAGGACTTATTACTAGACCCGAAGAAGCAGTTTTAAAATCAGAGTTAGCTAAAAACATTCAGGGAATAATCGTCCCTGAAAGTTTTGTTTTTGAGAAATCAACTATATTAATTTACGATATTGATAATATCAAATACTATAGCAAATTCGACGAAGAGATGAAAAAGCTTGTATCTTTGTTTTTATTAAACGTTGTTAGAAACATTCTCCATATTCCAAAATTGTACGTCCCTGTTCTCGGTTTTATGGATATAGTCAAAGTGGGAACTGATATATTGCTGTTTTTACCTTTTGTACAAGATTATAAAAAATTAATTGACTTAAATGTTCAGGAGAAAGAAATTCAGTATTTTATCGCTCCTGAGGTTATTCAAAATTCTTTGGTAATAGATAGCTCAACAATTTACGTTTTTGGAAAGGTAATAGAAACTGTAACAGAAGATGAAACAATTAAAGAACTATCTTTTGAGATGACCAAAGAAGAGCCATCACTAAGAAAGATAAAAGAGGATATACCATACTTTACTATTTCAAGAAAGAAAAGAACACTTGCGTTAAAGAGGATAGTTCGAGATGAGGAAAGTGAAATATTAAAGTTTATTGAAGATGAAAGTGCTGATGGGAATTTTTTGGGAGTTGTAGGTAGCCAAAGAATAGGTAAAACTACTATTATTGAAAATATTGAGAATACATTAAGAGAGAAAGGTATTCCTTTCTTACATGCGATGAGCGGCTCAGATATAATTGCTCAAACATTACAACTCGTGTCAGATATCATACCAAGTGAACTACTTAACGAATTGTCGAAATGTATTGAAAAAACGTGTAAAATAGATACTATTTCTATAGCAGTTGTACAAGCCCTTGAGAATTTAAATAAGGTTGTTATATTTGTCGATGATTACCATGAAGTTCACGAAACTCTGAAATCTTTTCTCAAGAAAATTTCAGATTTGAGTAAGAGTAAAAAGATAAAGATAATAGCATTCAGTGTCGAAGATTTTGAGGAATTTGAAAAAAGAATATACATTAGTCCTTTCACAGTCGAGCAGGTAAAGAATTTGCTTGAAGTTTCTTTTAACACAGTGCATGAAATTAACATTCTTTCCAATTGGTTAACAATAGTATCGAATGGTTTGCCTGGCGTAGTAGTAGAGTATTTGAGATACCTTTATGAAAATGATGTTCTTTACTTTAAAGGCAATGAATTGATGTACGATTTAGATAAATTAGCAGAGATAGAGATGAAAGATGTTTTTGAGAAAAAAATAGAAAGTCTTAGCAATGAAGAAAGATATATTGCTATTCTTGGGCAAAAGTTCACAAAAGATGAGATAAAAATGCTTAGTGATAAAATAGGTAAAGAAATAGATATTTCTAAGTTTGTGTCTGAAGGGATTATTTACAAAGAGTATGATAAATACCGTTTTACGTTAAGGCAATATTGGGAATTACTTTATAACAGTATACCTTTACAAAAAAGAATTGAATTCCATAAATTTTTCGCTGAAAAATCTAATGATATATTCAAAAAAGCTTGGCATCTTGAAATGGTTGGGAATAAGGTAAGTGCTGCTACCGTTTATCTGAAGTATATCAGAGAACTTCTTAACTATTACGCTTCTCCTTCTCTTGTTAAGTCTGTTATTCGTAAGGTAAAGGAAATTATTGGAAATAGAATTTCTTACGCGCTCATAAAATTCGAAGTAGAACTTCTTACAAGAACAGAAGAGATGGAAGAGCTTAAAAGCTTAAATATTCCGGAAACAAGGCTTTATTCATATCATTTAGCAAAGAAATTTTTCTTTTCGTATGATGAAAAAATGACGTATGAAATTTTGAAGAGATTTCCAAACGCATACGGCAAAATTGGTGAGTTAAGAAAGAAATTGCTCTTTCTACGTGCAGAGTACGAAATCACAAAGAAAAGAAGCGATTATTTTCAAAAAGCCACAGCTATAGTTTCTGAATTAAAAGAAAATAATCCTATTCACGCTGATATTCTTGTTGATGTTTATTTTTTCACTGCGCGCGTTTTATCTGGTAATCCTCAAAAGGCTTTGCAATATCTTAAGAAAGCCGAAACAATAGCTTTGGATTATAATTTTGCTCACAAGTTGCCAAGTATATACAATAATATGGCTATTGAAAGTTCGAACATGCACATTTCGATGGCTTATCTGAAAAGGTCCGTTGACATTGCAAACAATATAGGACTTCCTGCAAAAGGCTATCTGGCACAATTAAACATTTTGTATCATCAATTGTATGCTGGAAAAATTAACGATTTTATAAATGGGATTTCAAGTATAAAACCAAGAATAGAGCTACTTGGATTGACACATGAAATTGTTTATGCCAATTCATTAGAAGCTTATTATCATGCTTACAATTTTGAAATTGAGGAAGCTCTCGAGCACATTACAGAAATTGAAAAATTAACGAATGAAACTTACGATGCAGAGAAAATTTTTTTAAATGTTTTAGTTAGAAATTTTGAATCAGTGAAGAAATTAATTTCAGAAATAGAGATTTCTAAATTAGATGAAGAAAACCTAAATGTTTTAGAGATTATAAAAAAATTTGAAAGTAATGAGTTTGGAATTATGTGGGAAAAGTACATAAATAGAGGAGGAAAGGTTTTTAGGGAAGAAATGTGCGCTGTTTTCGGCGATAAACTTGTTAAATTAACCCCTGAACTTTTCAGAAAAGAACTTGAGTATTTGGAAAATAGATTTACATTAGATGGAAGTTTACTCTCGCTTGCGTTGGTTTATGAAGGATATGGTCATTATTATAAGGGAATTGGGAAAATTTATAAGGCGAATGTTTACTATTCGAAAGCTATAACAATTTACAAGGATATAGGATTGATTAAAGCTGCAGATTCTTTGTCTAAAATGTATGATATATCAACTTCTACAGAATCATTAAAGGAAATTGAAGATACAAGATCTCTTTTACTCGATGTCTTAACGAGCTTAAAAGTTGTTGATCCAAAAACCGATCCGCAAGTTTTAATGGATTACTTTGTTTCAAAAGTTTTATCTGTTTTTCCAGTTAAAAATGTTTATTTCAAAATATACGATAGCGTTTTAGATAAAACATTTGAAAGTGGTATTGGGGATTTCAAAAAATATGATATGGATTATATAAGTGTTTCACCGTTAGAAATTTATCTTTTGGATAACTTTGATCCTAAATCACATTATGAAATTTATGCGTCTAACCCAGATGTTTCTTTCAGTGAAGAGTTAAAGCAAAAACTTATTTCTAAAATAGAAATCATAGAATACGGTTTTGTTGCTGTTTTCAAAAGTTTTTTAACCCGTATGAGAAGTTACGTTGATCCACTTACAAAGCTGTTTACAAGGTATTATTTTGCTGAACTTTTATCTCAATATTTTGAAAACGCAGTTAATCAAAAAGATAGTCTTGCTATAGTCATGTGTGACATAGATAATTTTAAGAAGATTAATGATACTTATGGACACCTTACAGGTGACAAGGTGCTTAAAACTATAGCAAAAATTTTGAGAGATAATGTTAGAACAACAGATATTGTTGGAAGATTCGGAGGAGAAGAATTCATAATGGCATTTCCATCAACAGATTCTGAAGAGGTTGTTTTAATATTAGAAAGATTAAGAAGACTAATAAAGGATGTTCAAGAATTCCCATTTAAGTTAACTCTTAGTTTTGGAGTTGTAAGTTATCCACAAGACACTGAAAATATTATAATAAAAGCCCCAGAAGATCTTATAAGACTTGCTGATACTGCCTTATACCATGCTAAGAATACAGGAAAAGATAAGATTGTTGTATATTCGGAGGGAATGACAGGTGGATTACATGCTTAATATTTCAACTAATATCACAAGAAAAATTCTTGAGACTCTTTGGAATTATGGTTGTGATTTATTTTTGAATGAAGAACTCGCGGATCATGTTAATTTTAAGTTAGGAGGTAAAGTCCCACTATTTGCAATTCCAAATTCAACTAATGGTTTTATAGAAACAATAAATCTACTAAATAAGGAGGGTATAGAATTTCGGATTATAGGTCGTGGAACAAACATCCTTCCTGTTGATGAACCTTTGCCATATGTTGTTGTTTCCACGGAGCGAATGGATGATGTTTTCGTTGACAACGAAAAAATACAAGTAGGAGCTGGCCTGTCATTCAAAAAATTGTGCCTTGTTGCGCTTGAAAACGAGCTTTCTGGTTTTGAAAACGCTTTTGGTTTACCCGGTAGTGTTGGTGGAGCTGTTTATATGAACGCTGGCTGTTATGGTTGGGAAACTGCTGAAAACATTGTTGAAGTTGTTGCTTTTGATGGTAAAGATATTATAAAACTGGGTAAAAATGAAATAGGGTTTGGATACAGAACTAGTATATTTAAATCTGAAAAAAATCTAATAATTCTCCAAGCTACATTTAAGTTGAAAAAGGGGAATAAGAATGAAATATATAATTTAATGCTTGAAACGATGAAAAAACGTTATGAAAAGCAACCTTTAGAATTTCCAAGTGCTGGTAGTGTTTTTAAAAGACCGAGACCGGATTTTTATGTTGGGACAGCTATTGAATCTCTTGGTCTAAAAGGTTTTTCAATTGGCGGAGCACAGATTTCCGAAAAACATGCTGGATTTATAATTAACAAAGGTGGTGCGAAGGCAGAAGATGTTTTGAAATTAATAGAATACGTAAAAGACAAAGTTAGAGAAAAATACAATGTTGAACTTGAGACAGAAATTGAAATATGGAAATAATATAAATTTTAAATACGGAGGTGTAAATCATGGGTATTGACAAAGGATTGGTATGGAAAAAGAGAACACGTGAAGAAATTGAGGTTTTTTCCGAAAGTTATAAAACGTTTATAGACTATGCGAAAACCGAAAGACTTGCAATTGAATATTTTGAAAAATTATTAATAAAGGCCGGGTTTGTAAGCATAGATAATTATACGGGTAACGAAGATGGAGTCTTTTTCGTAAACCGTGGAAAGTCATTGGTTGCCATTAAAGGAGATATTACAAAAGGTATAAATTTTGTAGCAGCACATGTTGATGCTCCAAGGATAGATTTAAGACCTTATCCTTTATACGAAGATAGTGGAATAGCACTTGGCAAGACTCATTATTACGGTGGAGTTAAGAAATACCAATGGCTTAGTTTACCGTTAGCATTGGTTGGAGTTGTTGTTAAAGAAAATGGTGAAAAGATAAATGTTTGTATCGGCTGCGATGAGAAAGATCCGGTTTTTGTTCTTCCAGATTTATTGCCACACCTTGATAAAGAAGACAAAAAGGTAAGTGAACACTTTAAAGCTGATAAAATGAATGTCATTTTAGGTTCTATACCTCTTATAGGTGAAGAAAATGAAGCGGTTAAGAAAAATGTTTTAAAGTTGTTAAAGGAGAAATACAACATAGATGAAGAAGATTTTATAAGTGCAGATTTAGAACTCGTTCCTGCGTTGAAACCAAGAGATGTCGGAATTGATGCAGGTATGATAGGGGCTTACGGTCACGACGATAGGATATGCGCCTATCAGGCAATCATGGCGTTTGTAAATTCAGAAGTTTCTAAAGACCAAAAAGCAGCTGGAGTTATATTATTTGACAGAGAAGAGATAGGTAGTGAGGGTGATGCTGGAGCTCAAGCAAGATTTTACAAATCGTTTGTAAGAAAGTTATTAAAAATAAAAGGTTTTTCAGATGCAGAGAGTGCATTTGATGAAATCATCAATAAATCTTATGTTATTTCAGCGGATGTTACAACGCTTTATGACCCTTCATATCCAGATGTTCACGATAAATTGAATGTTGCAAAGCCGGGCTACGGAGTTGCGATTGTTAAATACACAGGTCGTGGAGGTAAAGGTGGGGCTAGCGAAGCACATGCAGAGTTGGTTGCGAAAGTACGGGGCGTTCTCAACAAAAATGGCATTTCTTGGCAGAGTAGTTTACTCGGAAAAGTTGATGTTGGTGGTGGAGGCACTGTTGCAAAGTTTTTAGCTCAGGAGGGTTTTGATACAATAGACATGGGACCTGGATTAATGAGCATGCATGCTCCATTTGAACTTGTTTCGAAAGCCGACTTATACGAAACTTATTTGGCATTTAAAGTGTTAATGGAACAACTTTAATTTCTTCAATTTTTCTTGTTTAGAAGTGATGAGGTGAAAAAATGAACGACGAAATGATTGTTCAACTTGAAAAGTTACTTAGAGAAATATGTTTTAAAATAAGAGTTCATGGTCGAGAAGCTTTGAAAAATTACTCTATAACACCAGCTCAATTTGATTTGCTACAAAAAATTTATTTCAATGGCCCACAAACAATGACAAAATTAAGTCAAATGTTAGGTATTGCAAAAAGTACAACAACAGGTTTAGTAATGAGACTTGAGAGGGATGGATTTTTGAAAAGAAGGCAGAAAAAAGAAGATAAAAGAGTCTCTTTTGTTGAAATAACACCACTTGGAGAAGAGGTTATAAAAGCGGTCATAAATTACAGAATAGATTATGTAAGAAGCGTTACTATGCAATTACCCGAAAACGATGTTGAAAAATTATACTCATTGTTAGATAAGCTAGTAAAAAATATGAACAATTAACAGATGATTACAAATAGTAAGGTAAAAAAGGTGATTTAATGAAGGTAATCAAAAAGGTTTTTTTGTTCTTTTTAATTTCTGGAACATTTTTATACCCTTTGCTACTTCTTGCTTTGACTGTTATTGGTGAAAACGGAAGTATAGTTTACTATAACGATAAATTAATAGGTACCATAAAAAACGCAAGTATTACATTTGACGCCACATTTCCAGGCTATTTGAAAGTCATCAAGCCTGGTTATATATCTTTTGAAAAATATTTAACTGAAGATGGGACAATAACGGCAACTCTAACTTTGCCGTCTTATCTTCAACTTAATGTTAATCCAAAAGATGCAGTAATATCAATTGATGGATTTTTACAAAAAACTTTAGACAACAAAATTGTTATTTCTCCAGGAAAACATGTTATAGATGTTAGCGCGCCGGGTTATACCACAAAAACAATTGAGATAAACATTCTTCCGTACGAGGAAAAATTTATAGATATTTCTCTAAAAAAAACCACAACATTGCGTATTGAATCTGATAAAAAGATAGAAAATGCATTTTTTGATAATTTGCCAATATCTCTCCCATTAACATTAGAAGTTATACCTGGGAAACACAAATTAATTCTTCCAAATAACTTTGTAAGAAATAATGTAGAAATTGAAATCCCGAGTCAAGATGAATATACAATTAAAATTGATACTCATGAGAAATTCCTACTTTCTGTATCTGGAAAACCCAACGATGCTTACGTTCAAATAAAGGATCAAGTTTATAAAGCACCATTTAATATTAGTTTTCCAGAAGGTGTCTATAACATAAAAATTTTTTCTCAGGGATATGAAGAATATAAAACAACAATTGATTTAGATAGAAATAAAACGCTTTATTTTGCATTAAAACCATTGGAGGAGGTCACTGTTAAATTTAGAAAGAAAGGTTACACTGTCGAATTTGATGGATTTGCTCGTGAAAGTGTTCCAAAAAGTCCGATATTTACTACAATAAAAGACGAAAAAGGGAATATTGTGTGGCTAGGGTTTAGTGATGGGACCTTTGAAGATATTCCAAAAACTATTCCTATTCTTATTGGGCGTAACCATTCTATTTTTGTTGCTAATACAATTTATAATGGCCCAGCTATAGTACATGTGCAAAGCGGTCAAAGGGTCTTATCCTTTTTTAATAATGAAAAAATAGGTGAATATGAGATAAAGAATTTTACCATCTTTGATAATAAAACAAATTGCCTTGTCAATATTTATTCCAAAGAAAGAATAGATGTTTATTGGGATGGAAAGTACATAGGAAAAACTCCAATTTATCTTTTTAATGCAGAGGAAGGGATTCATAACGTTGTTTTTAAAAATGGGGGAATTACATTATCAGAAGTCAATTATGAAGTTAGGTCTTCTCGCTTGAATGAGATAAAATTTGGTGAATAAGTGATATTATGAATTTATAAAGGGCGGTGGTAAGGTGAAAAAGCGATCGTGTTTGTTGTTAATAAAAGTTATTTTTGTGTTTTTCTTTTCAATTACTTCGGTTTTTGCTGCTACAATAAAAGACCTTTCGCCATCTGCTTCCGATTACAAAGCAGTAAATGCATTAGTTGACATGAAAATATTAGACGTTGATTCAAATGGAAACTTTAAGCCCTCGCTTCTTATTACTAAGTTGGATCTTGCAAGGTATCTTTACAACCTTATTGATTATTACAACCTTAATAACTTATCAAGATTACAAACAAGTTTAGGTGATGTCGTAACATCAAGTGATTTAAAAAAATTGGATAGTAAAATCTCAGGTTTGGACAGCAGGATTTCCGGTGTTGAGAAACAAATTCAATCGATTCAAAGTAGTCAAAATAATCTTCAAGATACGGTTAAGAACCTTCAGGTAAATATAAATGAAATGGCAAAAAAGATAGATTCTTTAGAAAAAAAGATTTCCGCTCCAGTTTCAACTCCTTCAATACCATCATCTTACCAAGAAACGTTAACAAGCTTGCAGAAAAGTGTGAATGATTTAAAAACTCAGCTATCAAATAATGAAAAACAACTCTCAACTATAAAGCAGCAAATATCAGTAAATGAGTCTAGTATTGAGAATTTGAATAAATTAATCCAAAAAAATACCGAAAAAATAGATAGTCTAACTAGTAATATATCCAGTTTAACTAATAATGTATCAAAAATAAATAATAAACTTGAAATTGTAGACAATATTTTAGTTAATTACTCGAATGAGATTCAAACTATTAAAAATAGTATAGAAAACATTAATGTTAATACGAAAAATACCAATAACAGAATAGACTCTCTTGAAAAACTAATGCTTTCTATTAATTCATCGTTAGATCAAAGATTGAAAAAAGTCGAAGAAATAATAAATAAAGGTGATGAATTTCTAAAAAAATTGGATGCGGTGGATGCTATTACTGTGGAGAATGCTTTTAATAATATCCAACTTTTAACAAACAGATTTGACCAGATAGAACAGAGATTTAATAAAATTGAAGACTATGTTAATACGTTAAATGTAGAGCAAATGAAAATTATGAACGAAATTTCAAAGTCCAAAGTAGAGCAAGAAAAAATAAATGAAATAGGTTCTAAATTAGAGACTTTAAATGATTATCAGCAAAAAACAAATAACGAGATTTCGAAAATGCAATCAAACTACGACCAACTTAAAAATGAACTGAATATAACAAGATGGATTGCTATAGGAAGTCTTCTTCTTTCAACTGTACTTTTCTTCATTATAATAACTAATCAATAAAGGAGATATTTATGATAGGTTTAGCTTTGGAAGCTGGTGGGGTAAAAGGTTTTTCACATATAGCCACACTTAAATTATTTGAATTGTGTGGGAAGAAGCCAGACATAATTTCAGGTTCATCTTTTGGTTCAATTGTCGGGACTCTTTATGCACTCTATCAAGATTCTGAAAAAGTTTATGGAGTGTTGGCGGAAAATATAACAAACTTTTTAAAAAGGAAAAAATTTTCCAATTTCAAATTTTTCAATTTTGAATTAATCTTGGTGGAATCTCTTGTAGATCTCGATGATTATTACGATTTCTTTAAATCTCTCTACGGTCGAGCTAAGTTTTCTGATTTAAAAATTCCTGTTGATGTTGTTGCTTTTGATATGGAAAATCTTGAATCTATAGTTATTAACGAAGGATTTTTAGTCGATGCAGTCCTTGCCAGTTGCACAGTGCCAGGTGTCTTTGAACCAACTTATATTGCAGGTACCAAAATGTTAGATGGTGGTGTTCTATCACCAGTTCCAGTGATTGAACTAAGAAATAAAGGGGTTGAAAGAGTCGTTGCAAGTATTTTTGAGGAACCAAAAAATTCTTATAACACACATATGGAGCTAATGCTTTATATTGATTCAATTAAAGGAGATATAATTCTTCAAAGAGAAATAGAGACAGCGGATTTTGTGATTTCTTATCCAATCTCAGTTCAGTGGACTGAACTGGAAAAATACAGGGAAGTTTATAATAACGCTCTAAAAATAATTTACAATAGGAGAGATGAATTTGAAAATTTCATTGGGCGGTGACATTGTACATTACATTGGTGCAATTGGATTTTTTAAATCAATAGATGAAATTGAGGAAAATAAAAGATTAAGTGGTGATTTTGAGATTTACTGTTCTGGTTTTTCATGTATACCAGCTTTGTTGTGGTATTATAACAAAAATAGTGCTTACAATACTCTTTCAAAAATGTGGAATGAATTACCAAAAATTTTTCCTAATGCCTCGAAAAATTCATTGAAGGAAATCTCAAAGAATGTATTTACTCTCGTGAAAATGCAGAAAAAGTTGGATGAAGAGGAAAGTAGGAAAAATTTGACGCAATTTTTTGAAAAATGGGTTCCAAATTTTGAAATAACTGGTTCTGAGAAAATAAAATTTTGTTCATTTAACCTTGAATCATCTCAAGAGGAAATTTTGGTAGGGAACTCCATAGACATAATTGCAAAAGCAATTAATTACCCTATTGATTTTTCACCTGTGAAAGGTTATACTTCACTAAGTTGGATATTTGGAATTCCGCTTGGAGATGTTATAATATACATTGATTGGATAAAAAGTTTCAAACCTCAGAGAGCCTCAGATTACCTTCTTTTATCGACTTTCTCAAGAACACTTAATATAGCCAAGGATAGAATTTCAAAATCAAAATATTTTATCAATATAGAGATCGATAATAATTCTAATTTTGCTATCATAGCCAACAAATTTTATCAGGCTGGGAAAAAACTAACAGATTCTATATATAAGTGAGAAAAAATGCAGAACTAAATTTAAGGAGGGGACTATTATGAAAAAACTAAAAAGCGTAATAGCTTTGATTTTACTTGGTTTACTTTTTGTGAACTTACTTATGGCTCAGACGACAACTACAACAACTTCAACATCCAAAAAATCCAAAACTGTAAGAGTATCAGCGGATTACGTTGAGCCAAAAAGCGATGTTATTTATTACAAAGGAAGAATTTTTGTCAATATTGAAGAAGATAAGGTAAGTGTCAAAACTTCTGAAATGTATGTTAAAAAAGTAAATGATAAGTGGAAGATAGTAGATATACCTGCAAAAGCAGAATTTTCATTTGATGGTGGTAGTGCCGTAGCAGATAAAATGACTTACGACCTTGATAATAGAACAGGTACCTTAACAAATACAACTGTGACAATTATTGACTCAAAGAGTAATGAAAAGATAACGATTATTGCAGATACTATAAACTTTGATTTGGATAACGATAAGTACAGTGGTACAAAAAAAGGAGGAGTTAATATAACAAAAGGTGATATTACGGCTGTTGCGGATAAATTTGAATACGATAAGAAAAAAGGCGAACTCACCCTTATTGGTGCAGTTGTTATTAACGATTCAAAGAAGGGTGTAAAAATGACAGCGTCTGATGCGGTTATATATACTGAGAAAAACGATATGAAAGCCAATAATGTTAGTATTGAGTTGAAAGTAGAGTAATTTGTAATAGACCATTCTAAGTAAGAATTGTAAGAATTTTTGTGAAAGAGTGATGAATTTGAAGAGGATTATCATTTCTGGTCCCACTGGTGTTGGCAAGACAGACTTAATTGTTGAAATATCAAAAAATTTACCAATAGAAGTCATTTCCATGGATTCTAGGCAGATTTATAAGTATATGGATATAGGAACAGCTAAGCCTGACCCATATCAGTTGATGTTAGTTAAGCATCATATGATTGATATTATAGAACCTAATGAATATTTTAATGCCTTTTTGTACCAAAAAATGGCAAAGGAAATTGAAAAAGAAATCCTATTAAGAGGAAAAATCCCTATTTATGTTGGAGGTACTGGACTTTATATAGATGCTCTTGTAAAAGGTTTTTTTGAAGGAGTACCACGTGATGAAAATATCCGAAAAGAACTTAGTAAATTAAATGAACAAGAGCCAGGCATATTGAGAAAAATGCTTGAAGAATTTGATCCAGAAGCCGCAAGCAGAATACATCCACAAGACATGAAAAGAACCATCAGGGCATTGGAAGTTTATCTAAAAACGGGAAAGAGAATTTCTGAATTACAAAAACAAGATAAATCAGATGATTTTGTTTTAATTGTTTTGAATACAGACAGGAACATACTGTACGAACGTATCAACATTAGAGCTGAAAAAATGATCGAACACGGTTTAATAGACGAGGTTAAAGAACTCATAGAAAAATACGATAAAACACTCGATACCTTTAAAACTATTGGATACAGAGAGATAATAGATTATTTAGATGGTATATATGGTCTTGAGACTGCTATTCATCTCATCAAAAGAAACACAAGACATTACGCAAGAAGGCAGTTAATATACCTTAGAAGATTTAAAAACTCATTATGGTTTGATCCACTTCACTCTGAAACAAAAGAAAAAATCGTAGAGATAATTTCTGGTGTTTATAACGAATTATCTCAAAAAAAAGAATGAAAATTAATAACGTTTATTGTGGAAAAAACTGGTTGGAAAAACTGAGGTGAAATTTTATGGAAGCATTATACAGAAAATACAGACCCAAAAATTTTTACGATATTGTTGGTCAGGAACACATAAAAAAGCTTTTAACGAATGCTTTAAAACTTCAAAAGATAAATCATGCATATATCTTTGCTGGTCCAAGGGGGACAGGAAAAACCACTACCGCGAGGATATTAGCGAAATCTTTGAACTGTGAAAAAAATCAATTTGGTGAGCCATGTAACGAATGCACATCATGCCAAGCTATAGATAATGGTTCTCATCTTGATGTTATAGAGTTAGATGCTGCATCGAATAGAGGTATTGATGAAATAAGAAAGATAAAAGAAGGTGTAAATTTTACTCCCGTAATGGGAAAATACAAAGTATACATTATAGATGAAGTTCACATGCTCACAAGAGAAGCTTTCAATGCTCTTCTTAAAACATTAGAGGAACCACCACAACACATTGTTTTTATACTTGCAACAACCAATCCTGAAAAAATTCCTCCAACAATAATGTCAAGATGCCATGTACTTGAATTCAGAAACATATCTGAAGAAAACATAATAAGTAAATTAAAATCAGTTTGCGAAAAAGAAGGTTTTGACGTAACATATGAAGCTTTGAAGAAAATAGCAAAACGTGCTGAGGGTGGACTAAGGGATGCACTTTCAACGTTAGAGCAAGTCATTAGATATACAGGAGGAGAAGTTACCGAAAAAATAGTTGATGAAGCATTAGGACTTATAAGTGAAGAAACCATAGAAAAATTTATAGAAGCAACATTAAATAACGATAGAGAGTTGATCGAGAAAATATTGAATGATATTTACATAGAACGTGGTGACTTTGATACATTCATAAACCAATTGATTGAAAAAACTTTAGAGAAAAAAGAAGATAATATGTTAAAATTAGCAAGTGATTTTTATAATGTTTTGAAAGAAATCAGATTTGCAGAAGAGAAACTTTTAATTGCAAGGTTAATGTTCCTATCAATTGCTAATAGATATCACGGTAAATATTCGAATATTTCTAATGTTGCCTCAACTGCTCGATCTTCTCAGGACAATGTTGGTACTAAGCAACTTTCCAAGAATATTCAGGATGAAAAAATTACGGAACAAAATGAAAATACACTTCCACAAAGCGAAAAGATGCCATCAGCACAATTAAACGAAAGTGTGAAAAATGAAGACATTCAGGTTGACTTGAAGAGAGAAGAGAAAGAAGAGAAGCATTTATCTCAAAATGTTTCACAAGCTAAGTTCTTAAAACAAGTAACAAAAGAATTGTTAGAAGAACTCAAATTAAACGGCGATTTATCGATATTTGTTGGTTTATCATTGGCAACTGTATATGAAAATGAAGATAGTATAAAAATTATCTTTGACAAATCAAAACAGTTCAGTTATGAAGTAATAAAGGAGAAGAGGCAAGAAATAGAATTACTCTACAAAAATAAAAGTGGGTTAAACAGACCTGTTGAAGTTATCCTATCTGATGAGATTACAGATCCAGTTCTTGAAAAACTCAAAATGCTTTTTGATGACAACAAATCTTCCTTAGGAGGGTAATTTCATGTTAAACATTTACGAAATTGTTAGTAAGGCAAGAAATATGAGGGCCTCAGATGTTCACTTATCCGTTGGTAATCCACCAATTGTACGGGTTGATGGTTTTCTTTCAAGAATGCAGGGATATCCTATAATTGAAAAATCAGATTTAAAAGAGGCAATTAAGCACCTTATGATGGAAGAAGGTATTGCTTCCGAAAATATGGAAGTAGATTTTTCCTTTGGATTTGAAGACGTTAGAATAAGAGCAAATTTATACTATGAAAGAGGTAATCCGACGCTTGCTTTGAGAATTATAACAAAGAAAATAAGAACATTTGAAGAACTTGGTTTACCACCCGTTTTGAGAGAATTTTGTGAAAGAGATACAGGTTTAATAATTGTTACTGGTCCAACGGGAAGCGGTAAATCCACAACACTTGCTGCCATGGTAGATTATATAAACTCTAAATACGCTTATCATATAATCACTATAGAAGACCCTATTGAATATATTTTCGAAAACAAGAATTCTCTTATTCATCAAAGAGAAGTTGGTAAGGATACGGAAAGTTTTGCAGACGCTCTTAAATACGCTTTAAGACAAGATCCTGATATCATATTAGTTGGGGAAATGCGTGATCTCGAAACAATTTCGCTTGCACTTACCGCTGCAGAAACCGGGCACTTGGTCTTTGCAACGCTACATACTAACTCGGCAGCAACCGCCCCAGAAAGAATAGTCGATGTTTTCCCGGCACACCAACAAAAGCAAGTATCATTGCAACTTGCAAATACTCTTGTGGGGGTAGTTTACCAAAGACTTGTACCAAAGAAATCGTCTGGAGTAATACCGATAGTTGAAGTTCTCGTTGCCAACATAGCTGTCAGAAATTTAATAAGAGAGGGAAAAATACATCAAATAGAGAGTATAATGCAAACTGCTCAAAAGCAGGGAAATATATTATTTGACGATGCTTTACTTAAGGCTTACTTTTCAAATGAAATAACAAAGGAATCTGTGATTGGATTTGCACGCAATCCTGAGGAGGTGGCAAAGAAGATAGGATGGACAGGAGTTTAATGGAAAGTATCCGCAGTTGGGTGAAAAAAACTTTGGAAGAGATTGAAAAGAAAATGATGGAAAATTTGGAATTAAAGGAAATGATAAAAATCTCTGCAGAGTTTACTAAATTTAAAGAAATTGACGAACTTATAAATGAATATTTTAATCTATTAGATGAAAAAGAACTTTGGGAACAAGAACCAGGTAGTGAAGACGAAATAGCGAAATTGGATAGTAAAATAGAGAAGATATCAAACGAAATTATTGCATTACTTCTTCCAGATGACGAATTCAGAGATAGAAATGTATTTTTAGAAATTCGGGCAGGAACTGGTGGAGAAGAAGCAGCGTTATTTGCGGGTGATTTATTGAGAATGTATTTAAGATATTCTGAGAGAATGGGATGGAGTACTGAAATTATCGATGAAAGCAAATCAGATTTAGGTGGATACAAAGAAGTTGTAGTAAGAATAAAAGGAAAAAACAGTGGAACATACATGAAATACGAAAGAGGTGTACACAGGGTTCAAAGGATTCCTGTTACAGAATCTGGTGGAAGAATACACACTTCAACGGCAACGGTTGCTGTACTACCTGAAATGAAAGATGTCGACGTTTATATAGACCCAAAGGATATAAGAATAGATACCTACAGAGCATCTGGTGCGGGTGGGCAGTACGTTAATAAAACGGAATCTGCTATAAGAATTACTCATATACCCACTGGTATTGTTGTAACATGTCAATCTGAACGTTCACAACACCAAAATAAAGAGAAGGCTATGATGGTTTTAAGGGCAAAACTTTATGAACTCGCAAGAAAAGAGCAGGATGAAAAACTTTCTTCTCAGAGGAAGAATCAAATTGGCAGTGGTGAAAGAAGTGAGAAGATAAGAACATATAATTTCCCTCAAAATAGGGTGACAGATCACCGAATAAACTTGACGATATATAATCTTCAAGCAGTTTTAGATGGTGATTTAGATTTGATTATTCCAAAGCTTATGCAATATGATATAGAAGAACAATTGAGAGAACTTGGGGTAATTCAGTCAATCTAAGAAACTTGAAATGGAGGAGGATATTTGTGCTATATGTAGTTGATCACCCATTGATAAAGCATAAACTCACGATTATGAGAAAGAAAGAGACGGGTCCAAAAGAATTTAGGGAACTATTAAGAGAAATTACCCTTTTGATAACATACGAAGCTACACGTCACATACCAGTTTATGAATTGGAAGTTGAAACCCCGTTAGAAAAAACCAAGGGTTATTACATAAATGATAAAGATATTGTTGTTATACCCATATTACGTGCTGGACTTGGTATGGTTGATGGAATACTTGAATTGCTACCTAATGCGTCAGTTGGACATATAGGCATCTACCGCGATCCAGAAACGTTGAAAGCTGTTGATTATTATTTCAAAACTCCAAAGCTCCACGATAAAAGTGAAATCTTTATTCTTGATCCAATGTTGGCAACTGGAGTGTCTGCAATAGACGCAATAACAAAGGTTAAAGAACTCGGTGGAAAGCAAATCACATTCATATCTTTGATTTCCTCACCAGAAGGTGTAAAGGCTATCGAGAAGGCTCATCCGGATGTGAATATATATACCGCATCACTTGACAGAGAACTTAACGACCATGGTTACATATTACCTGGCCTTGGAGATGCCGGAGATAGATTATTCCGAACAAAGTAAAGATAGTGAATAAATTTCAAAGGAAAGAAGCCTTGTTAAATCAATTATTCTCTTAAGTTGTGCCGGTATGACAAAATCTTTTGTTCCGGAGGTGTTTGGCGTTTGACAGATGGAATTAACATGAAACAACTTGAAGATATGACAATGAAAGAACTTTATGAGCTTGCAAGAAAATACGATATACCAAGGTATACAAGTATGAGAAAACAGGATTTGATATTTGAAATTTTAGAAGCAAAAGCCAGAGCTGAGGGTTATTTCTTTGGAGAAGGAGTTTTAGAGATAGCCCCAGATGGTTATGGTTTTTTGCGTAGTTTAGAGACCATGCTTACAGGTCCAAAAGATATCTATGTATCACAATCTCAAATAAGAAAGTTCAATTTGAATACCGGTGACATCGTATCAGGAGTTATTCGACCACCAAAAGAAGGCGAACGTTTTAACGCAATGATAAAAATTGAAGCTATAAATTACAAGCCACCAGAATTTGCCAATGAAAGGGTGAATTTTGAGAACTTAACACCAGATTATCCAAAAGAGAGATATATACTCGAAACAGATAAAGAAGTATACTCAACAAGACTCATAGATTTATTTGCTCCCATTGGAAAGGGTCAAAGAGGGATGATAGTAGCTCCACCTAAAGCCGGTAAGACAACTATTTTGAAAGAAATAGCCAATGGAATCGCGAGAAACCATCCTGATACAATTAGAATAGTCCTCTTAATTGATGAACGACCTGAAGAAGTTACAGACATAAAAGAATCCGTTAATGCAAAAGTAATAGCAGCCCCGTTTGATATGCCTTCCGATAAGCAAATTAAAATTGCGGAATTAACCCTTGAAATGTGTAAAAGACTTGTTGAATATGGAAATCATGTGGTAGTTTTGCTTGATAGTTTAACACGCCTTGCAAGAGTTTACAACATTACTGTCCCACCGAGCGGAAAATTGTTAAGTGGTGGTGTTGACCCAGCTGCTTTGTATAAACCTAAACATTTCTTTGGTGCAGCGAGGAATACACGTGAAGGTGGAAGTCTAACGATAATTGCAACTGCACTTATAGAAACAGGTTCAAAGATGGATGAAGTCATTTTCGAAGAATTTAAAGGAACAGGAAATATGGAATTGGTTCTTTCAAGGCAACTTGCAAATAAAAGAATTTTTCCTGCCATTAATATCTCACTTTCAGGTACAAGAAAAGAAGAATTACTACTTAGCCAAAACGATCTTAAGAAGATATGGATAATCCGTAGAATGCTTAGTTCAATGTCTGAAGAAGAGGGAATTAAACTAATTTTATCTAAATTAAAAGAGACCAAATCAAATGATGAGTTTCTTGCCTTAGTGGATGCACAGAAAAGTGTTTAAATAGTTTAACATTTTTAGGAGGAATTTATAAAATGTTTGAACATTCAGACACTATAAACAAAATAATATCCAAAAGAAAATTATCTAAAGGGATCCATGAACTATGGATTTTTAATCCTTTTGTCAGTAAACATACAAAACCAGGGCAGTTTGTCATTATTAAAGTTAGTGAAAAAGGCGAAAGAATACCTCTTACCATCGCTGAAACAAACGGAGACAATTTTAGAATTGTCGTTAAGGCTGTTGGTAAATCAACGTACGAATTGTGTTCATTAAAACAAGGAGATATATTATTTGATGTTGCTGGACCTCTTGGAAAACCTAGCGAGGTAAAATTTTATGGTAATGTGTTGGTAATTGGCGGTGGTGTTGGTATCGCGGCTATTTACCCAATAGCTAAAGCTTTAAAAGAAGTTGGCAATAAGTTAACCGTTATAATTGGTGCACGTACTATCGACGATTTGATTATGAAAGATGAGTTTGAGTTTGCAGATAGAGTAATAAAAGCAACAGATGATGGCTCATCTGGTCAGAAAGGTACAGTCATAGATTTTATGGAAGAAGAACTTAGAAATTCAAAATACGATATTATTTGGGCAGTTGGACCTGCGATTATGATGAAGTTTGCAAGCGAAGTTGCTGATAAACATAATCTACCAATATGGGTTTCATTAAATTCAATAATGATAGACGGAACAGGAATGTGTGGTGGATGTAGAACACTTATAAAAAATGAAAAAGATGGCGAGATAAAATACGTATGTGTGGATGGGCCAGAATTCGATGGGCGATATGTTGATTGGGATAGTTTTATGAAAAGATTGAATCAATACAAAGAACAGGAAAAAATTGCTTTTGAGAGATACCTTGACCAGATAGGTGATATATCATGGCTGTAAGAGATAGAATAGAGGTCTTAGAACAACCAGCTGAGCAAAGGAAAAATAACTTTAATGAAGTAGCTTTAGGTTACAACTATGATATGGCAAAGGAAGAAGCAAAAAGATGTTTACAATGCAAAGTGCCTACGTGCATTTCGGGATGTCCTGTCGGAATAGATATTCCTGGATTCATAAGAGAAATCGTCAAAGAGAATTTAGAAGGCTCGTTTAAGATACTTAAATCATACAATTACCTTCCAGCTATCTGTGGAAGAGTATGCCCTCAGGAAGTTCAATGTGAAGGTGCATGTGTACTTAGTAAAGTAGGAAAACCTATAAATATAGGTGCTTTGGAACGTTTTGTCGCTGATTGGGCTTCTGAAAATAACGTACAATTTGAAAATACTGAATACAGTAAGGAAATTATTATAAAAAATAATAAAAAGAGAGTTGCGATAATTGGTTCAGGACCAGCTGGACTTACGGTTGCTTCGGAACTTGGGAAAAGAGGCTACCAAATTGATATATACGAAGCACTACATGAATTTGGTGGAGTGCTCATTTATGGAATCCCGGAGTTCAGGTTACCAAAATCGATCGTAAAGAAAGAGATATTTGACCTCGAAAAATTAGGTGTGAATTTTTTGAAAAATATACCGGTTGGTTACGCAATACCCGTTCACGAAATTCTTGAAGATTACGATGCGGTTTTTGTTGGTGTTGGTGCTGGTACACCAAAGTTTATGGGTATACCTGGTAGCGAATTAAATGGTGTTTACTCTGCGAATGAGTTTTTAACCCGTGTCAATCTAATGCGTGCCTATAAATTTCCAGAATATGACACACCTATAAGAGTTGGGAAAAAGGCCGTAGTTGTTGGTGGTGGAAACACAGCGATGGACGCGGCAAGAAGTGCGTTGAGATTAGGTGCAGATGTAACCATAGTTTATAGAAGAACAGAAGCTGAGATGCCTGCAAGAAAAGCAGAAATTCACCATGCCAAGGAAGAGGGGATAAAAATCTTAACGTTAGCTACCCCTGTAAAGTACGTCGGCGACGAAAATGGTAACCTCATAGCTATAGAGTGCGTAAGGATGGAACTTGGCGAACCAGACGAGAGTGGAAGAAGAAGACCCGTATTTGTAAACGGTAGTAATTTTATTATTGAAGCTGATACAGTAATTGAGGCAATTGGAACAGAAGCAAACAAATTCTTACTTTCTCAATTTCCCGATCTGAAAACTAATAAATACGGTTACATAATAACGAACGAATATGGACAAACAAGTATTCCAAAAGTATTTGCTGGTGGAGATATCGTAACTGGATCAGCAACAGTCATACTTGCAATGGGAGCAGGTAAAAGTGCTGCACAAGGAATTCAAAAATTTCTTGAAGATTGAAAATAAAGTTGGTTAAAATGCATCACGAGGTGTCATATGTTTTACATAGAATTAATCGTCTCGATGGTAATTCTTCTAATGATAGTTGCGATAGTTTCAATGACGATTCCAATGCAAAGAGAGATGTTAAATGAAGCTATAAGACAAGAAAAAGCGCAGCTTATTGCAGAAAATATGTTTTGGGAAACGATAGATGAGACTGCGTTAAAGAGCCTTCCCAATAATTTTACAAAAGAATTTACCGTTGAAGTTGACAACCAAAAGTACAGAGTAATCATAGAAGCTGAAAAATTTGATAGACAAAAATAGATAATATTAAAAAATCCCGGTCGGGTGTAACAACGACCGGGATCTTTTTGTTTTTATATTACCGTATTTTTTTCACTGATTCACGTTCTATCAATTTTGTTGGCAATATTATGTTTCGTGGCAATCTTGCTTTTTTATCAAGTATTCTTGAGATGAGCAATTGGGCAGCAGTAACTCCCATTTCCCATCTTGGCTGCATAACGGTTGTTAGCCTTGGGTTAGTATACTGTGCAAATGGAGCGTCATCGAACCCTATTATTGATACTTCGTCTGGTACTTTAATTCCATGGTCTTTCAATGCATCTATGGCACCTAAAGCAGCCCAATCGTTTACCGCAAAGATTGCGGTGAAGTTTAAACCATACTTCTTAAGATGTTGTGTCACGCTAACCCAACCGTGCTCTGAATTATATCCTCTGTGTTCTCCATAGTATATATTAACTTCGCTTCTGTTAGGCAACTTTTCAACGAATTTCCTTATTCCTTTTTCTCTATCTAATGCTGCTGGAGATACTTCTGGACCGGGAATAAATAAAATGTTTCTGTGACCGTTGACGTAGAGGTATTTAATTGCTGAGTAACCACCAGTTACATTATCAACATTTACAACATCAAAGTCGATTTCATCAACTCGGAAATCTATTAAAACAACTGGAACACCGCTTTTTGTAAATTTCTCGATTAATTTTTGACCACCAAACAACTCTCCTAATATAATTCCATCCACCTTCCTGCGAAAGTACTGATCAAGTATGTGTTCTTCGATATCAACTTCCCATTTTGGAAGTGCGAGCATAATATCGAATTGTTTAGTATACGCATATTCCTCAATTGCCATTACTATATCACTGTAATGGTAACCCCTTATGTCTGGCATAAGTACTCCTATTGTGCGAAGGAGTCTTCCAGTTCCTTCTTTAAATGAAAACGCTGGCTTATAGTTTAATTTTTTCACCGCGTTTAAAACTCGCTTTCTTGTTTCCTCGGAAACTCTGTCGCTTCCATTTAAAACCCTTGAAACGGTTGCTATTGATACATTAGCTAGCTTAGCGACCTCGCGTATATTTGCCAAATTAGATCACCTCTGTTACTCTTCATCTAATGTATACACTCTTACATAATCAATGTAAAATCTGGCCGGGAAGGGTGTTGTATTATCTGGATAACCTGGCCAATAGCCACCTACGGCAAGATTCAGTATGATAAAGAATGGATTATCAAAGACCCAAACTTTTCCACGATTTTCTATGGCTTTTTTGTAAACCGCATGGTATATTTCATCGTCAACGTACCATATTATCTTTTCTTCATCCCAAATAATGCCGAATACATGGAAATCATCAACAAAAGATGGTTTGGTAGTTACATCAATCATATATTTTCCACTAATTCCGTAACTTCCGCTGTACCCAGGTCCATGCATTGTTCCATAAACTGTCTTTTTATCGTGACCAAGAAATTCAACTATATCTATTTCACCGCAGGTAGGCCAGCCTACGTACCTGAAATTCTCACCAAGCATCCAAAATGCTGGCCAGAGTCCTTTACCTTGAGGAAATTTTAATCTTGCCTCTATTTTTCCGTATTGGATACTGAATTTATTTTCCGTTGTCATCCTCGTTGAAGTGTAATTATATGTACCTTTTGAGTCTTTTACAACTTCTTTTCTTGCTTCGATAACAAGCATCCCGTTTTCTATCCACGCGTTTTTTCCATCTGTATAGTACTGCCATTCACCGTTACCCCAACCGTTGTTATTTCCAATTTGGAAGTTCCATTTTGTTCTATCTACCTCTTTTCCATTAAATTCATCAGACCAGATTAATTTCCATTTATCGCTTTTTAACAACGCATATTCCTCCTTTGTGAAAGAACAACCAACTGTAGAAAGAAGTACTAATAAAACCATAATTAATAACAGCAACTTTTCTCTCATACCATCACCTTCCTAAAATTCATATCTTTATTTTTCCAATCAGTCTTATGTCTCTTGAGGACGCACCTATGCGGAATTCGTATTCACCTTCCTCTACAATCCATGAGTTTCCATCGAAAGAAGCTAAATCGGATGCGAATAATTCAATAATAATGTGTTGTACTTCGCCTGGTTCTAATAGTTTTGTTTTCTCAAATGCTTTCAATTCTTGGTATGGCTTGTCTATCTTCACAATTGGTGCTCTTACGTAAAGTTGTGCCACTTCTTTACCTGACCTGTTGCCTGTATTTTTTATGTCAAATTCAACAACAAATTTTGAACCAACACGTTTAATCGACAAGTTCGAATATTCAAATGTTGTATAAGAAAGTCCAAAACCAAATTCGTATGATGGCTCTACTCTAAATGTATCATAATATCTGTATCCTACGTATATCCCTTCATCGTATACAATGACAGTTGGATTATCTCTCGGTTCACCCGGGAACGAACGCGATGGAACATCATTGTAATCTTTTGGGAATGTTGTTGGCAATTTTCCTGATGGATTTACGTCTCCAGTAAGAACATCTGCAAGAATTCTTCCAGCTTCTTGACCTGGTTGCCAAACAAGTAATATACCATCGCATAAATTTTTCCAACTTTCAACTTCTATAGGTGAACCAATGTTAAGAACAACGATGACCTTTTTGTTGTGTTTTCTAAATATCTCTGATACACTTTTCAAAAGTTCAAATTCATCATCACTAAGATAATAATCTCCCTTTTCTGCTTTTCTGTCGTAACCTTCTCCGGATATTCTCGTTATAATAACAACAGCGACTTCATTTCTTTTTGCAATTTCTTCGAGTTGTGATTCTTGGATGAAATTTTCAGGTAGTTTAGGTTTTATTTCTTCTCCCCAACTTCCTCTAGTAACTTTGTAATCTCCGCTTCTGAATTCTTCAATTTTTTCTCTGTAAAGTTTGGCTAATTCTTGATCAACGCTTAAACCTCTTTCTAATACACCATCTAAGAAGTTAACAGTGTACATTGGGTGAGTTTCTCCGCTACCCGTTCCACCGCGTATCGTTTCAATTTGTCCAGTTCCAAATAACGCAAATTTTGTGTCCTTTGAAATTGGCAATACATCATCATTTTTCAATAATACCACACCTTCACAGCCTGCTTCGTAAGAAATTTTTGCGTGTTTTTCTAAATTCGGTTTATTTGAATATTTATAACCTTTGAATGCCGGTGTTTTGAAAAGAATTCGGAGGATATTCCTTATTCTTTCATCTATTATCTCTTCTGTGAGCTCACCTTTTTCAAGAGCTTCTTTTATATCATCTCTTTCGTCTTTTGGCCTCAAATGTGGAACAATTTGGAAAGACTTTCCAGGCATTATCAAATCGTTTCCAGCCATAAGTTGTTTTGCAGCGCTGTCTCCTGCAAACCAGTCTGTCATAACAAAACCATCGAATTGCCATTCATCTCTTAAGACCTTCATTAATAACCATTTGTTTTGTGAAGTGTAATATCCATTGAGTTTATTGTATGAACTCATTACAGTCCATGGTTTAGCTTTTTTAATAGCTATTTCAAATGGTTTAAGGTAAATTTCTCTCAGAGTCCTTTCAGAAACAATTGTATCTATCGTCATCCTATTTGTTTCCTGTTCGTTTGCAACAAAGTGTTTTATACATGCACCTACTCCTTGAGATTGCACGCCTTCAACGAAACTCGCCGCCATTTCTCCTGTTAGTAGAGGATCTTCTGAGTAGTATTCAAAATTTCTTCCACCCAATGGATTTCTGTGTATGTTTATCGCTGGTGCAAGAAGAATATCTACTCCGTACTCTCTAACTTCTTCTCCCATGGCTTCTCCAACTTTTTTTAGAACTTCCCTATTCCATGTTGAGGCTAACATCGTTTCAACTGGGAAAGCCGTTGCGTGATATTTATTTTCATCATTTTCTCTTTCTGGGTCTATACGAAGTCCAGCAGGTCCATCTGCAAGTACCGTTCTAGGAATCCCGAGTCTTGGTATCTCAAATGTGTCACCTGCTGCACCTTTAACTTTTGGTTTTGGATTTCCTTCTATCCAAGTAGCCCCAACACCAACAACAAAATTAATCTTTTCTTCCATTGTCATACTTTTTATAATTTCCTCAATCTTTGTATCTTCAAACATGTTTTTTTCCTCCCTTTGAAGTGTAATTGTATTTTCTATAAATTATTCACCCGTTATTCCCGTTCTTTCAAGACTTTCAACAAACTGACGCTGCAATATGAGATACGTAATCAAAAGTGGAAGTATAGTAATAAGTGTTGCTGACATTCTTATGCCCTCGTTAATTCTATTTGCGGCGCTCCCATCAGCAGTTGGAAACATAACAGCATACCTTGCCACAAAATCTCTCAACGCTATTGGTATAGTTTTTATATTATTACCAAGTAGTAAGCCCGTCAATAGCGTTTCGTTCCAATACCACACAAGCGAGAATATGAAAGTCGTTACTATCGCTGGAATTGAAAGCGGAAAAACTATCTTATAGAATATTTGGAAGGAATTCGCACCATCTAATTCGGCAGCTTCATCAAAAGTTTTGGGAAGCATGTTGAAAAAGTTGTAATACAAAAGTATAAAAATTGCACTTCTAATTCCTTGTCCAGTTAAAGCAGGGAGAAAACTAACAAAAGGTTTTCCGGTAAGATTCAATCTACTGAAAAGCATATACTTAGTAACTAAAGTAACCTGTGATGGTATCAAGAAAGTCGCCAACATTAAAAATATCCAAAATCGTTTCAGAGGGAATTCAAACCTTGAAAGTCCGTAAGCGATTAACGCTGTTACCAACGTTTGAAACAAAGCAGGGATAGAAGACATGTAAACACTGTTTAACAATGATTTTGTGGCATCAAGAACTTTCCATGCTTTGGAAAAATTTTCTAATGTTAGCTTAGTTGGAATCCAATTCACCGTTGGGTTAACAAGATCTTCAACACTCATGAACGATGTTGTTATCATATAAAGGAGAGGATACAAATATGCGTATCCAACGCCGATTAATATAAAGTATATGATGAATTTTGTAGCAGGGTCTTTTAAATGCTTATAGTATGAAAAATGTATTTTTTTCATTTTTTGTACCCCCTTTCTCTGAACAGTAAAAATGCGATTCCAATTATTATCATAACCGCTGCAAAGTAAATCCAAGAGAGTGCCGACGAGTACGAATATGGTTTATCAATATCAAACATCCTTTGAGTAATACTTGTATTAACTGGGTTATTCGCAAATGATGCCAAATCAACGATTGTGTATATTGCATTGATGAGTAAAAATGGCCTTATCAGTGGTAAAGTGATTTTCCAGAATATAATCCAGCTATTTGCACCATCTATTTTTGCGGCTTCATATACACTACTACTTATTTTTTGAAGCCCAGCCAAGAAGAATAGAATTTGCACACCTGAAAACCAAAGTATCAGCACTAAGTTATTAAACATATATATGAATGGATAACTAATAGTATTAGGCATAACCATAAAAAATTTGTATATAAAGTATCTTCTTGGATCAACTATCTGTGCTGCGTTGTTTGCAACAAGTTCAG
This sequence comes from Fervidobacterium nodosum Rt17-B1, assembly GCF_000017545.1. NCBI lineage: Bacteria > Thermotogati > Thermotogota > Thermotogae > Thermotogales > Fervidobacteriaceae > Fervidobacterium > Fervidobacterium nodosum. Next base: position 308,469 of record NC_009718.1, read on the forward strand.
AAATAACAGGACCGCTAATAATAACCACTGGCAGGAAGTAAAGCAATCTAAAGAATGCACGAGCCCTAAGTTTATTGTTCAAAAGTATAGCTATTATGAGAGAGAATACTAAAATCAGAGGTGTTGAAAGTACTATGCTCAAGATAGTATTCCAGAAATTAATTGGAAAAGCCGGATCTGTTCTAAATGCGTATATGTAATATTTCAAACCAACGAATGTTGCTTTTATTCCTTCAACGGTGAAATTAACATTGAAAAAGCTTAAATAAAGTGAATAGAAGAATGGATAAGCTGTGAATATAAGAAAACCAGCGATCCATGGTGAAATGTATATATATCCACTTATAGCTTTCCTCGTCTTTCTTGTCATTCTCATTTTCTATCAACTCCACTTACCAGATTTGCTGAATTGTATTTGAAACAAATCCACGAACGTGGATTAACAAGCTTTTTATCAAATTTGTAAATATCGTTTGTGTAATTTACAAGAATGGCTTTTTTATTTTCATAAACAACTAGTACCACTCCAGGTTCAAGAACAATTCTGTCAACTATCTTGTAACCACGTACATTTTTTAGAGCATCGTTTATCTCGTTGTACACTTCTAATATCTTCTCTTTCCAGTCGGCAAATTTTGTTGAAGGATAATCCCAAAGTGGTGTTTTCTTTATCTTGTAATTATCCACCCATGTTAATATGAATGAAGGTAATGCACCATATTCAATTGATTTAAGGATATCTTCTCTTGAAAAGAAGCTGTTGTTTATATACGGTGTATAGTAGTCAATCGAACCGCTCAAAACTATTTGCAGGAAAGGAACAGTATCAGTCTCAAATAAGTACTGACTGTTGTTCATAGGAGTTTCAAGAAAACCATCTGCAAATTTCCATGTGTAATCGTTTGGTGTATATAAATATAAACTATTCATTCTAGATGAAATATTTTCGAGCGTTTTTTTAACAAGGTTTAATGCTTGCCATCTTTCAAACTCTGAACCGTATCTCAAATCGCCGTAAAGTTTATTCGCGTATTCCTTTATCGCTATGTTTGTGATGCCTTTTGATGTAAGAATTGAAGATTTCTTTTCTAAATATTCACTTGCAAGTTTTACGTTTGTGTAATATGACCTGTAAAGCCATAGATCTTTATTATCCCGCTCTTCGTAAATAACAGATTGGGAAAGGTTTATGCCTACTTCTTTCTTTAAATTTATCTGTTTTTCACTCACTTTTGTCACATTGTCGACAAAGTATACTTCGTAACCTAATTTTTTTGCGTAATTTAGAAAATCAAGTAATTGTCTTTCACCACCTATTTTTTCTTCAAACGACACTTTACTTATCTTACTTCCATGCACTCCACCACTTTGCCAACCGTCGATAAGTACTTTAACATTCTTAATTCCCATTTTATTAAAATCACTTACTATATTTTTCATATCTTCAGCTGTTGTAATAGGAATTGTGCCATAACCGATAACTTTTTTTTCAATATCAGAAGCTATAATAGTAATAGCGATTGGAACATTGCCTGTCTTTGTAGTTTTTCTTAAAAGATTTGATAAGTATTTTTCTCTGTAAAACTTTGCCATTCCCACGTAATCAGCATCGTAACCTACAAGGAAATTAAGTTCCAATCTTGCATCAAAATTGTTCATCTTATTTTGTGCAACTTGTATCCCAGCTCCACTTCTACTCGTTGGTTGAAGGTATTTTTGCCTGTATATGAACTTTGCCGTTGCCCAATTGTAATTGCTGAGTATTCCGCTGGGGTATGCAACTATCGCAGAGTACTCTTTTCCAGAAGTAACAACACCGAAAATGGCATTGTTCTTGGTACCGTGAGAAATTCCAAATACTGGTGTAAGTACATTTGGCTCTTCTCTCAAAAAATCGTTAGGTCTTCTTGAACGAAGGTCGTTAACAGAAGTAAGATTCTCGATACCATAGTCCTTACCGTATGTTCTTTTTTCAAACCAGTTTAAATAGTGCGCTGGTTTTGAAAACCTAATTAACGCACCCGGTCCATCTGGAACAAAGATATAACCTTCTATTTCGTTTGATACAACGCTTCCAATAAATGGTGCGAACATTACAGAAGCAAGGGTAAAACTTCCTTTCTCTTTAATTGATGATTTCTTTAAAGAAAATACAACTTTCTCATCTTTGAGTTCGACAGTAACATCGAGTGATATACCAATTGGTTTGAAATAGAATGTATAAGTAAATCCGTTTTGTATTTTTGAAAATCTCTTATCTACTTGCCCGTCTGCACTTCCCATAACGTTCGATATACCACGTTCGTCGAAGTATTCAATCATAACAAGTGATTTGGCTATAAATTTCCAAACATCGTTCATCTCATTGAATGCCTCTGAGTCTTCTAATACATCTCCCCATACGTATCCATTTCTTTTATCTACAATTCTTACTGATGAAGTGGAAATATTTATCCATAATTCTAATATGTTATTCTCAGCTATTTTTGTGTAACCTTCGGTTGTGAATTTAGAAGCAACTGCAACAGGTTTATCAGGTCTTGTGAATCTATTTGACAAAAATTCATTGCCAACTGTCTGTGGTAAAAATATTACAGGTAAGATCATCAATATTAAAATTAAAGTTTTAATTTTATCGGATATTCCTAACACGGTACAACACCTCCTGGACAATGCTAAATGCGGTTTCTACTAGTTGATCCCAAAGCATGTAAACGATAGAATAAACGAGTATTATCACGAAAACCCAACCTAATGTAAATAAAATACTTTTCACCGTGTTCTTAATATCATAGTCGTGTGTTTCTTTTACTCCGGTAAATAACATCACAGCACTCCATGAGATTAAAAACATCGATGCAAAATCGATTAAAAACTTTTCGTTATATGTAAGCACATATGTACTCAATATTACTAATGGTTGGAATAATATATACGGTGCAAAAGAATATGCAGTAAAAACGTATATATCTCTCAACGTTCCTTTGCCGTCGTTTATAGAGCTGACAAGCCAGTTGGATATAATCCACAAAAATAAAATAGACGATGATGTTAGTAAAACAAATCCAACGTTTCTATCGCTTGTATTGAGATTAAATATAAAACTTCGGCCAAAATAATCTACTAAGATAACTAAGAGGAACATTAAGTAAATAATTGAAGCGGAAAGAACAGAGCCATGCTTTTTCTTTTGCAAATAATAGAAAGTATCCAAAGGATGCCTAAGAATATTTTTTATATAAAGTACGTCCGATAGCAACTTATTTTTTACATGGAACTTTATTTTAATCTTCCCATACCTTGATAATAAATCAATAATTGTAAAAATTAATATGATGATTACAAGTAAAGACAAAATAATTCCCATATTCTTCTGCAAAAAATTATTTCTCATTTCCCAAAAAGCATCTGAGTAATCTCTTCTCGCGAAAGCTTCCTTGAAATGCAGTGCAGCTTTATCGTACCGAGCTGATTGGAAATATGCTTTGCCAAGTCCATAGTGTGCTATTTTGGAATAACCGTCGTAAGTCATCACTTTTTCCCACAATCTCTTACTCTCTATGTATTTTCCCTGTTCGTAAAGATTTAATGCTTGATGGAGTATGTTGGCGTATTCCGTAGGGACAATAACATGTACTAAACCTCTCTCTTTATCTAAAACGTACAACTTGCCCATTTCGTCGATTTCAATAGCAGAGGCAACGGAAAATAATCCAGACCTCTCCGTTGATATTGCTCGACCACCAAATGAAAAAATCAAATTTCCTTCAGAATCATATTCGTATATTAGACCCGTTTCGGTAAGCGCGTAAATTCTTCCATCTTTGTCAACAGCTATATCTACAAAATTATCTTCGTCAACCATTCTTCTTTCTTTTGATGCGGATAATATGTTCAATCCTATAGTATTATGCTTTTTAATAGCGTTTCCATACTCCTTTTGAGTTACCGTGTATATTAATCCCTTATCGTCAATAGTTATATTTGTGTAAGGTTTAGGAATCCTATGAAGAAATTTTTCTTTCTGTTCTCTTGTGTAAAACAAATCTATAAATTTATCAAGAAGCGTTACACCAACTAAATTGCTTCCGAAGTATCCAAGGAACTCTCCATCTTTATCAAGTTGTATGATACCCTCAAATGTTCCTTCACTAACTATGTACAAATTTCCTCTTTTATTTACGACAAGTTTTTTTGGTTTGTAATTTGCAGTTTCTCCAAAAATAGGGTTTGTTGGTCTGCCAATGCGTTTTACCTCTTCACCTCTTAAATTGAAAATAACAACTTCAGAACTTCCAGGATCGGCTACATAAATGTATTCATCTGTTACAAAAACACCAGTTGGTTGCCAAAGTTTAAAATCACCAATACTAGTTGCTTCTCCAGTTTCCATATCGTAAACAACAATTCTAGCATTCCCAGAATCGGCTATGTACATCTTAGAACCTTTGATAAATAAATCTTCTGGATAGTACAAATTGTAATCTCTAAAAAGTACCTCGCTTACTATGTAAGCATCCTGTGTTACCTTCCAAATATTGTTTCCAGCGACCGTGTATGTTAAGAAAGTACTGTCGACAGAAAACAAGAGAATATTTAGTAATAGAAAAAACACAATTAATGAATTTTTGATACGCTTCACATTTATTCCTCCCCTAATTGACAGCAAAATCTCTTTATTTGATTTTTTCTGATTTCTTACTTTAGTCCACTGTAAGCCATTGTGTTCATAACCCTTGATTGCATAATTATGAATAAAAGCAAATTTGGCACAAACATTATCAGCCCTGCAGCAGCCGCTATACCTTGACCAGCTATTGTATTACCTGTTGTTTGTGTGAGATTTGACACATAGAAGGCGAATGTTCTTAAATTTTCGTTATTTATATAGTAAGTTGAAGCTTCTGCACTATTCCAAGCGACTTGGAATGCTAATATTCCAACAGTTGATATAGCAGGTTTTAAAAGAGGAATAATGATATTAAATATTATTTGAAAATCGTTTGCCCCGTCAACAAGTGCGGCATCTATAAGTGCATCTGGTATTTGGTCCATGAATTGTTTGATAAGGAAGACACCTATTGGCATCGCAAGTAAGGATAAAATATTGATTATAAACGTGTCAATCAACCCAAGCGATTGAACCATATAATACCTCGGGATTATAACAGCTATAGGTACGAACATGAGCGCTAAATTATTGATTGTGAATATTAAACTTTTTGCTTTAAATTGCTTTTTAGATAATGCGTAACCAGCGAAAACAGATATTATTATTGTAAACAACACCGTGAAAAACGCTGTTAAAATACTGTTCATCAAGTATCTGCTAATAGGTATAGTTGAGCCTCTTGTAAGCGAAAAGAGGTCATAAAAATTAGCTAAAGTTGGTTTTCTCACAAAAAATCTTGGTGGATAAAGGAACAATTCGTCTAATGGTTTAAATGCTTGAGAAAAAATGAATATAATTGGAAGCATCATAAATACCGCAATAGGGGTTAATATAAAGTAGAATTTTAACTGACTTTTATGGAAGTATTTTGGATTTGTTTTGGTTGTAAATTTTGCCATTTTTAAGTCACCACCTCTTTCTGTAAAATAATTATCTTTCGCCAAACAAGCGCCAGGCTATACGTGAGAAAAACCAGATTATCAGTAGTAATACAACTGACAATGCCGCAGCGTATCCCATTTCGTACCGTAAGAATCCATAATCTTCAATGTGATTCACGATAAGTTGTCCAGCGTACTGTGGTGTTGGGTTCGAACCCGAGAGTGCGACACCTATGCCCGCAGAAGTGAATGTATTTACTATGGACATAACCGCACCGAACAACATCTGTGGTTTCATAGCAGGTATAGTTACATAAATTATCTCTTGTAATCTATTTTTTATTCCATCTATGTACGCAGCTTCATAGAGTTGTTCATCGATATTCAATATACCTGCAAGCATTGCAAGAAATCCAACCCCCATACTACTCCACAAAGATACCAAGATCATTATATCCATAAGATGTTGAGGTGATTGTAGCCATTGAATAGGCTTATCTATTATTCCAAGGTTCAACAATAAAGCATTAAGATATCCTTGCTGGTCACCATTGAATAAAACTCGCCAGACAACTGCCATTGTTACGCCAGCTGTAAGTGATGGAGAGTACAAAATCAAAGCGAATATAGTCCTTGGCACTTTTGTCAACTGAGCAACTAACCAAGCAAGTATGAAAGAAAGTATATACCCGCCTACTCCAACGATAAGGGCGTATTTAATAGTGTTTGGCAAAACCTTTTGCATGAAGATATCATCGCGTGTTATTAGTGTAATGTAATTTTGTATCCCGATCCATCGCGGTTTTTCTATCGCATTGAAATATGTAAAAGACAAGAAAATTGCAATAATAACTGGTAAAACAATAAATATCGTGAAGAGAGTTAGATATGGTGATAGTAATAACCAGTGATTTGAGCGTCTTTTTGTATTATTTTTCATAAGTACCACCCCAAAGTAATCTTTGATTTTCTAAGTATTCATTAGCTGCTTCACCAAGGTTTTTTACTAAGAACTCATCAATATTTGTGTACATTTTATACGTTTTTACTGGTTTGCCATTGACTATATATCCGAACTCTGTAAGTTTTCTTTCGAGTTCCCTGTTTATTGTGATGACAGATCTGTCGATGGAAGAACGTAATGGATAACCTTCAATCACAACCCTATTCCAAATGTTGCTTATTTCACGTTCTGTCATATATCCACCGGGATGTCTTTGAACTTCTCTTATCCATCTCCATTGCTCAAGTATCACTTTCTTTTCTTCCTCAGAAAAGAAATCTAATTCTTTAAATGCCTGAATATTTGAAGTATTCCAAAGGTACGTTGGACCGTATCTATTTACTAAAGCTCTCGCAAATTTTATCTGTGTTTCTTTAGAAAGCCACCATTTTAAGAACAGCCATGCCTTTTCTTTTTTATCAGAATTTGCAAATATAACATCTGCTCTGTCACCGGCAACTTGGTATCTCAGAACTTTACCATCAGGTGTTTTAACCCCTGGTGAAGGTGCGATAGCCCACAGTCCATAAATTTCGTCAGCTGCATTGGAAAGAGTTACATACAAACCAAAATCACCGATACCTATCGGAATTCTTCCATACCTAAACGAGTTATAAAAACTTGCAACTTGTTCTGGTATACCATAGATAGAGAATAATTCTGTCATAAGTTCAAAAGCTTTAACAGAATTTTCTTCATTTATCGCTGTTTTTAAACCATCTTCTGTGTAAAGTCTTGCGTTATTTTGGAAGAAAAATGGAGCAGTTGTGTTGAAATATTTTGTCGTTTGCTCAGCCATCGGTATGAAGAAGTTCATACCTCTTCTTTGAAGCTCGGGAAGAATTTTCTTAACATCATCCCAAGTATCTGGTATAGGTATACCTAAAATATTCATTATGTCCTTTCTGTAGAATAAGACGTAGAAATTTTGAGTTTCGGTTATGCCATAAATCTTGTCATCTATAACCATTGGAAGGAGTGTTTCCATATTTATGTTCTTTGAAACGAATTCATAAAAATCTGGGAAATTTGAAATAGGGTAAAGAGCATTTCTAATTGCAAGTTCAAATGGTATCCAATTGCTTATACTCATTGCTACATCAGGTGTATTACCTGCTGAGCTTGCTAAAATCAACTTCTGCTCGTTTGGCATAATTGAAAGAACGACATTTATACCTGTCTTCCTTGTAAAGTCTGTGTCTATTAAATATTGGAGTGTTTCAACATACTGAACAGGTCTATTAATCCAAACTTTTAAACTTCTCGGATCAACCTTCTCGTAAACAGAGTAAGCTTCATTTTTGTTAAACAAGGAAAGCCACAATTTGTATATTTCTTCATAGGCTGCGACTAAGAACGAGTTGACTGGCTTTATATAGTTTTTTAAATCCCCTTGAAATACAAACATTTTATCTATACCCATGGGTTGTTCTTTCAATCTCATTGAAAGTTCGGACAATCTTTGGGCTATTGAAGACGAACCTTCGCTGATTTCATCTATAAAGAATGGTAACCTTTCAGGTTTTTCAATAATTTTATCTATAAGCTCTGCTGAAACGATCATATCCGAAACGTATGGAACACCTTTTTCACCAACGATAGAAATGATTCTATTGTACTCTTTTCTCAAGTTCTTAGAAATTTCTTGTAAATCGGACAAGACATTTGGCAGGTACTTTTGTATATCCCAGGTCCTATTTGGGTCAAGGTTATTTCCAACGAGTTTTCTTAAGTCTAGTCCTATCCTTTGTAGTTTTTTTATAGTATCTTGCAGGTAAACTATGGTTTGTTCAAAAAGTCCGGTCGTTACTTCGAGAGTTATAAGGTGTGGACCTTTATCAAGGTAAACAAAGTAAGGATTACCTTTGGAATCTAATAAAACTTTATCCACCCATTTGTATCCTGTGTACTCAAAAGCGTAATTATCAAATTCTTTAAATGGTACTTCTCCATCAACGTATATTCTCCTAAAAACAGGTACTCCACGATTTAAAGATTGTTGGTATCTAAAGGCTATTTTGTAAAGCCCTGGTGTTTGTATATCAACGTACCAGTGAACTTCTTGACCAGACTGTTTATATGTGTTCTGGTCAATTACATTTATTTTCCTTTTGAGAGGCTCGTATGGCGTTACATCCGATGTTTGTGTGTTGATAATTGATACGAGGAAATCTGACTTTCCAAAAATTCTTTCCGCTTCTATTGCAATTGGAATTGAATTTGCTGAATTATCAGGTTTATTGAAAGATTTTAAATACTCACTGTAAGATTGGATATTCTCAATTTTATCAACTTTTACAAAGTACAAATTGGATATATATATGTCTTGTTTGAGGTTTTTTATTTTAATAGTATTATTGCCATATTTTAGGTTAAATATTAAAGGTTTACTTGATATTCTTTTAGCATCTTTGAAAAACGATAGCGTTTCTTGGTTTGGCATAAATTGTTCTGGAGTAATTTCATTTCCGTATCTATCGTACAACTTTTGTGAGAAATCGTAGTATAAGAATGTATCCAGAAAAACTTGGTAAATTTTGGAATTGTCTTCAGAATTATTTATTGAAACTTCTAAAGAACCGTTAGTTGTTACAGGGTTAAGGGACCTGATCGATGCGATAATGTAATAATTTCCTTCCTCTGGAATATCCAATTCTAAAGTTTTTTCTTCACCATTTTTAATAGAAATAGATACTGGAAAATTAAACGAGTTAGATATAATTTTGCCATATCTCATCTGATTAAACAAATTCTTGTTATGCTTTGAAAGAGTAACGTAGTCAAAAGTTTTTTGACTAATTAAAAATCTTTCTATAGAACTTTTGTACTTGCTGTACTCGGAACTTCCAAAAAGGTATAAAATAAATGAAATAGCAATAAAAATAATAAATATAGCGAAGAACAAAATCAGAACTTTTTTCACTCTCTGTACCTCCTATTTATGAAATTTAATATTGGCTGCTGGCGAACGCCAGCAACCAACAAATTAAAACAAAAAGGATACTGAAAGCGTTATTTTCCTTCAACTTGCTTTCTGATGTTTGGGAAATTCTTTTCAACCTCTGCAAGTTTCTTTGAAAAATCGGCCCAAGCGTTTTTAATTATGCTATTTGCTTTTTCTTGTGTTTCTGCGGCAACGGCTTGTGGTTGTACCTCACCTTTTCTGATTCTTTCATTAACAGGGAATATAACATCCCAAGTTGCCTGATCCCAACCAGGTACTACCTTCCACATATCAACTCTGACGGTTTTATCAAGATTTGAAAGCATCCATTTCACACCATTTGGTATTTTTAGGCTTTCAAAGTATTTAATAACATCCGGATGTTTCGTTACAGGAATAAACCAATCAATGAGTCTTCCGTTTTCTTCGCCGTTTGCTACATCTATCTTAAGTCTTGTTATTACACCTCGTGGGTCATATGTTAAGAACTTTAGGAAAGTAAATGCTTCTTTTGGATATTTTGTCGTTGATGTCATAAATGCATAATTGATTTGAATAGGTTGTCTTACACCAATCTTTGGATCGCTTGGCATTGGATAATAATCGAGATTCCACGGTAACGTTCTAACCCAACTCCAGTCCCATGTTCCATGGAAACCAGTTAAAACTTTCGATTCTCTAAAAGCGTCTGCATCTTTTCCGAATTTTTTCTGATAGTCATCGAGTTGACCTTTATTTCTAAGCTCTTCATTCTTTAAATCATCTGAAACAAGTCCTGGAATTGATTTCAGTTCTTTTTGTAAGTTTATCGCTGGTATCCATCCACCATTGACAAGGTCAAATTCCCATTTTGAAGGGTTAAAACTCCAGTATGTTGTATTTTTGTTCAATACAGCTGCCATAACAGTATCAAAATCCCAAAGGTGATTTATACCGGAATATTCCTTAGTCGTTGCTCTTCTTAGATATTGTTTGAATAAATCTGTTGACCATCCGTATGGTGGAACTGGAAGATTCAGTTTTTTCATGAGATCCAAATTCACTACAATTCCTTGGAAGTGTAATCTTTCACCGATAGCGTATGTCTTTCCATTGTACTTGAAAGCTTCTTTTATACTTGATGGAACGTACTTATTATAGTCTGCGTCATCTTTTAGAAATTCATCAAGTGGGTAAACCCAACCTTGTGAAACTGGATACGGTAAAGCTTCCCAAGATTGTGCAACAACATCTGGAAGTGGTTTTTTTGCTGCGACTAACGATGTAAGGAAACTATTCACATCTGGCTCGTTTGCAACGATATTTATTTCTATATCTGGATAAAGTTTCGTAAATTCAGAGGCTATCTTCTTGTACTTTTCAACATCCCAATTCCAAACTGCAACCGTTAGTGTAACTTTTGCAAAGATACTTGTTACAAGTAAAAATACCAACATCATTAACACTAAATTTTGTTTTTTCATACCTTTCCCTCCCTTGGAAGTTTGCAAGAAGTTTTAGAAAACTTCAATCCCACACAAAAGTTACCGCAGCGTACCCCGGAATTATATATTCGAATTCTCTCCCTCCCTCCTCGACTATGATTTTTTTGTTTGTATTCGTTCGGTTCGAGACTATGAGAACTTTTGTTCCATTTGGATTTTCAAAAGCCACTGTTTCTAAATTACTATATGTGTATGAATCTATTCGATAAGCGCCTGGAAGAACAAATTTACTTATATGGCCTAACGTATAATAATCCAAATTATACTTTACCTCTCCCGTTTCTTGATTAATCTCTATAAGTCCTCTGCAAGTGCTATTTGATAATATCGTTGGTCCTCTCTTCTCATCTAATGCTATATTCCACCATACAACGGTTTTAGACCAATTTCTTGGGATTCTGATAACATGCATCATCTGATCCATAAATGCATTAAAGAAAGCAGGTACCCAATCACCACCTGAACCTTCTGTAAACCATATATCTTTATCAGGGAACATTTCCTTTATTTGGCTCATCGCTTCGTGTTTCCCGCCATAAAAATGCCACGCTGAGCCTGCAACGTATTTTGAAGCTTTTGGGTGAGACAAAACATACGATGCGTATATGGTATTATCCCAATTGTGGTCGTAAGTCAGTATCTTCGTCTTTATCCCTTCTTTTTCAAACGCAGGTCCAAGGTATTCACCTATGAAATCCGCTTGCTCTTCCCATGTCATTTTCATTCCTGGATATTCTTTTGGAACATATAAAGGTTCATTTTGCGGTGTGATTGCGTAAATTGGAATCCCTTCTTTTTCGTATGCTTTTGTGAACTTTACAAAATATTGCGCATAGACGCTATAATATTGTCTTAGGAGAGATCCACCAATCATGCTTCCCGTTGTCTTCATCCAACCAGGTGCACTCCAAGGAGAAGCCATTATTTTCAACTCTGGATTTATTTTCATAGCAAGTTTCAAAAGAGGTATTATGTACTGCTTATCGTGTTTGATAGAGAAATATTTAAGTTCTGGGTCTTCTTTTACACCTTCTGGCAAATCATCATAGCTGTATAGCTTAGTTGTGTAATCAGTTGCACCCATTGGCTGCCTAAGAAACGAAATTCCTATCCCTTCATTTCTGCCGAACAATTTTTTCATTACCTCTATACGTTTTTCCTCTGATAATTTATGGAAAATTAGCCATGCTGATGCATCGGTGAGAGATGCTCCGAATCCATCCATTTGCTGGTATTTTTTATTCGAATCAACTGCAATCCTTAGTGTTTCACGGAAATCTGAAACAACAGGATTATTAATATCGACTTCGGATAACATGAATTTTTGGTCAACAGTAGTAAGCCATAGCTTGACATTATTCATTGTCTTTGCCATCTCCTTTTGATTTGTTTTTTGTGTAACATTAGATGATAAGTTTACTAAGATAAACAAAAGCGATAGTAGAATTATTATTTTTAAACTTTTTTCGGTTTTCAAATGTTTCACCTCGTTTCATGAAAAAGCTGAATTTATTTTATCAATGTAACTTGTTTCACAAAAAGTGCCGAAACTTATTTTTCCTGGTAAATAATTAAGAAAAACAAAAAAACCCCCAAAGTTATGGGGGATAGATAGTATTTACATAATATTTGAAATAAAACTAATTTAATAATATCTTGTTAGCCTTTCAAACCGGTGCCAACCAAAGATTTTACAAAAAGGTCTTGTAATAAGAAAAATAACAGCAGAGTTGGGAACAATGCAACCATAGTTGCTGCCATTATTACACCCCAGTTGTTTGAAGACTCTGCATTGATAATCATGTTAATAGCAACTTGGACGGTTTTCATATCGTCTCTCATCGCAACTATCATCGGCCAGAGGTACATATTCCAAGCGTATGTAAAATTTATTATTGCAGCACCGCCAATGATAGGTCTTGAAAGTGGAAGAACTATTTTTAATAGATATTGAATTGGCGTAGCACCGTCGATTAGTGCTGCATCTTCGTAATCTTTTGGTATAGTTTTAAAATGTTGCTGGAAGAGGAATACATTTGTTGCACTAGCTGTAAAAGGAATAATCATAGCTTGGTATGTGTTTACCCATCCAAAAGCTATTATTTTGTTTCACTTAAGTTTCTTATCAAGCGTCTTGTTCTTTTATTTCTTCGAACTCGAAAATTATCTCGTCTCCATTTTCGAGAGGTTCAGTAAAAGCTGTACGTTCGCCGTTTTTCAATAGCTTATAACTTTTTATTCTTCTAAAATCAATATCAAATAATCTCAGGATATCTGCAACTATGAATCCTTGGTTTTCTGGTATTTGTGTCCTTATTTTATCTCCATCCTTGATTTCATACTCAGGAGATACAAGTTGGTCATTAACCCATACGAGAACACCATCTTTTGTTAGTACGCGTTGTTCACCATTTATATTTATAACGATACTTATTTTTTCCATTTCAGGTAATTCTCTTATCTTTGGATAGTTTACAATTAATGCGTACTGAAGTTCTTCACCTGGGAGGACTGTATTTTCATCTGATAATTCAATTTCACCTTTAAATATTTTTACCTCACCTGCGTTAATTTCTTTATAAGTATTGTTAACTGAGTATTCGATTTTCACAAGGTCGCTACTTAGAAATTCTCTTATTTCTTTAACCTTTATCTTTTCATATTTAATAACATCACCATCTTTTAATTCAACGTTTGAAGTGGTACTAAAACCATTCAAAGTAACTCTTGGGAAATATTCAAGTACTTCGTCTGTTTCAAGAGATTTCAGTCTTATTGGTTTTACAAAATCGTACAACGTTGCTTTTGCATCTTCTCCATCTATAGCTTCTCCTACTTCTATAGAATCACCATGCCTAACGTTATCTCTGAGTGTTGCTTCTAAGCCATTGATTTTCACTTGGGCTGATATTGGCATTTGACCTTTGACTACTACAGTTTCATCGTTAACTTCTATTACTATTGATTTACCCGGTCTTCCTAAGAGTTTTCTCATATCCATTCCATACTGTACAAGTACTTCCCATACAGTGTAATTGCCTTTGAACCCAATGAGTTGTATCGGATCTCCATTCACATTTACAGATTCAAAGACAGCACCTTTTTTGTGGAGGGCTGTATAACCAATTCCTAAAGGAGTTATAAATTCGCTACCTTGAACGATACCTGTTTTGTCTATGAAATCTAAATTTTTTGAATCTTTGAGAGAGACTACATCTTCATCCATCTCTAAATTTTTTGCTAAGTACGTTGCGAATATCGGTACTTTCGCACCGCCACCAACTATCATCACAGCTTGTGGTTTGTCACCGTTTAATTCTATGATTTCTTCAGCTACTTTTTTGGTAATTTTATCAACAACGTCTGAAATTGCATCTAACACTTCTTCTCGCCTTAATTCCTTTTCTTTATCAAGTATATTTTTAACTCGAATTATCTCTTGCTTTTCTAAGCTTCTCTTTACAAATTCTGCTGTTTGAAAATCAAGTAAAAATTTTTTTGTTATGGCTTCTGTTATTTCATCGCCAGCTAAAGGCACCATCCCATACGCAATTATCGTGCCATCTTTAGATATAGCAATATCGCTCGTACCAGCACCGACGTCAACGAGTGCTATATTCAAAATTCTCAAATCTTCTGGAACGGTTATATTTACAGCAGCGATAGGTTCAAGAGTCAAGTGAGTAATCGTTAACCCAACTTTCTTTACAACTGAAAGCATCGCTTCAACAACGTGACTTGGGAGGTAAGTGGCTACAACTTTAACGTAAATATCTTTACCTTTTAAACCTTCTAATTTTTTAAACCACATTCCATCGAGTTCGTATCGGATTACAGAGTAACCTACACAATACATATTTGGCTCAATATTTTCCGTGGCTTTTGCTACAGCATCTAATTCCAATCTTGTGAGCATGTCTTTTGTTATTTCAATTGGTTCTTCTGAAGTAATAGAGCTTTCGCCAATGTAAGTTTTAAGGAATCTTCCAGCAAGAGCTACAGCTACTTTATCTAATTTGATATTATTTCTATTTTCAAGTTCTCTTTTTACGAAAGCGGCAACTTTTGCGACTTTTTCAACGTCGTGTATTTGCCCATCTAACATTGCGCGGTGTTCATGTTCCTTGATAATAACATCATGGACTACCATTTTTTCATCTTCATCAAAACCAACAAGTAACCCTGCGATTTTTCTTGTTCCAATATCTAATGCAAATACCATTGACTGCACCTCCATAAATATATATTAAACTTCAATAACTGTTGCTCCAACTCCACCTTCATCAGGTCTGCCAAAACGGTAATTTTTAACTCTTTTATCATGTCTTAAATAATTCCAAATTCCAGTTGCAAGTTTACCTGTTCCCTTTCCATGGATAATGTAACCGATTGAAAAATCTGATAATAATAATTGGTCTATAAATTCATCTATTATTTCCAGTGCCTCTTCTACAGTTAATCCCCTTACGTCAACCTCGTTTTTTGTTAAATTTGAAGTATAAACCTTTGTTGGAATGCGTGAAACATTTACAATTTTTTCTTTTTCTTCATCAATATGCTTTTTTAAATCTTTTGAGTCGCTACCCGAGGTGACTTTAACGAGTTTTTCAGGTTTTACTTCTATTTTCAATCCATTGAAATCAACGACAAAATTCCTAGATTTCATTTCAATTACTTTTCCAATTGCAGTTCCATCGATAAGTCTAACGTAATCACCTACTGAAATTTGTTTTTCCTCATCTGTGACTTTTGTTTCATAGATAACCTTTTCTACTTTCCCCTGAATTTCTTCTAAATGTTTTACTTCGTTTTCAATTTCTTTGAGACGTTTTTTTATTAATTCTTCACTCTCTGTTTTTTTACTTTGCAGAGATATCTGCAAATCCTTTTTTGCTTTTTGAATATCTTTATAAACTTCTCGAAGTTCTTTATCAAACTCTTCTATCCTTTTTATTTTCAAAAGCTTGTATTTTTCCTCAAAGTCTTTCTTTTGCCTATTGTATTCTCTTAGTGTATTTTCGAGTTCTCTTCGTTTTGTTTCAAGTTCGCTGATATGCTTGTTCAAGTTTTTTATTAATTCTTCTATCTTTATATGTTCTTCGTCAAGATGCTTTTGTGCACGCTCCAATATTGCATCTGGTAAACCGTACTTTTTGGCTATCTCAAAAGCATGTGATGCTCCAGGAATGTTCATTAATATTCTGTACGTTGGGGAAAGTGTTTCAGGATCAAATTCCATAGAAGCGCTTATAAGCTTATCGTGAGACATTGAAAAGAGCTTTATGGGTGTTAGATGTGTTGTAACTATGAATTTTATTCTTCTTTCAATTAATTCTTCGATAATGCCAAGGGCAATGGCACTTCCTTCGTATGGATCTGTTCCCGAACCAAGCTCATCGATTAGAACTATCGAATTTTCATCAGCTAATTTTAAAAGTTGTACAATATTATGCAAATGACCTGAAAAAGTACTTAGATTTTCGAGTATGTTCTGGCTATCGCCTATATCTACATACACATCAAAATCTGGAATCCTAGAACTTTCGCCTGCAAGAACGGGGAAGCCACTACGTGCCAAAATTATGAAAAGTGCTACAGTTTTTAGAGAAACGGTTTTTCCACCTGTGTTGGGTCCTGTTATTACGATTCCAAATTTGTCAGATGGGAGTTCTATGTCTATTGGAACAATCTTATCTTCTGGTATAAGAGGATGCCTTGCTCTTGATAATTTGAGATAATTCCCATCTGGGATAATAATAGAAGCATTCTTTTCTATAACGTATCTTACCCTTGCGTAAAGTGAATCTATACGCTTTAACAATTCAATGTCACCTTTTATAGTTGACAGTCTGTCAAAAATTTTATTGGTAATTTCCCGTAATATCCTTGCTATTTCTTTTCCTTCTTCTTCAGCAAGAACTTTCAGTTTATCGTTCAGTGGTATAAATTCTTCTGGTTCTAAGTATACCGTTAGTCCAGATGATGACATACCATGGACGATACCTTTAATTTTTCCACGTTCATTTGCTTTGACAGGAAATACGTACCTATCGTTTCTTATCGTGTATGTTACTTCTTGTAAAATGTTTTGGTGATGGGTTATAAATCTTTCTGCTTTATGCCTTAATTCTTTGGTTACTTCGGCATATTCATTTCGAATCTTCTTTAACAACACGGAAGCGTCATCTTTTATGTTGCCATTTTCATCTATAGTTTTCTTTATGGAATTAATTATTTCATCATATGTTCCTAATCCAAGTATAAGATTTACTATACCACTTTGAAATAATGAGGGCTTTTGTTCCTTGAACATCGCTTTTAGTGATTTTATTCCTTCAAAGAATCTTAGAAGACTCAGAAATTCTAAACCCTCGGCGATTATTCCATTCTCTATTTTTCGCAGTATACTTCTGATGTCTAAAAATGCATCGGAAGTAGGATAACCAATCACGCGGACTATATCGCACAATTCTGAGAGATATTGGAGTTCTTGTGCGGGGTTTATACTGTACGGATTAAGATTTTCAAGATACTCCTTTCCAAGCGAAGAATAGCAATACTGTTTATAGCCATCGAGTACGAGATTGTAGTCTATTTTATTCTTAATATATTCCAAATAATTGATTTTGTCTTCTAAATTTTTTTCAATTGATAACATTTCTATACCTCCGGACATTTTGAACTTTAAAAATTTTAATAATCGTAAATTACATCAACTTAGAACGTAGACATTGCCGTATATTTTTTTAGTATCGATGTAAAATTCTGGATTGTGCTTTTTACTAAGTACAAAAAGAACTCTTCTATCGACTTTTGGAAGGTCAACATAACCATCTGTGAATATTATTATACCTTCACTTCTGAAATCTTTTTGGGCTATATCTACAGCGGGTTGTAAGTCAGTTTCACCACCGCCGTAAACTTCGAAATTCTTCCATTCTCCTCTCTTGTATTTTCCAACGAATGTAACTGACTTATCTACTTGGATAACATTTAATTCGACACCCAATCGGGCTAAACTCTCTATTTCTGACATAAAAGCATTTAGCTCTTCTTCTATTATACTTCCACTTGTGTCAATTATTACAGTTAGTTTGGGGTCGTAGATATACCTCCATCCAGGTTGATCATCGTATCTTCTATTAGGTCTCAGAGGTGTAGAATATTTATCTCCTTTTTGTGATAGTCCAGCGAATCTTCTAATTGCCACTTCCCAATTTATAACAGGTTTAGATATAAATATTTCAATATCTTGCCTTAAACCAGATGGAAGTTCTTTTCCAAAAAGATTAAAAGCTTTGCCAACCTTCTGCTGGACTAGTTCAACAATCATGTCAGTTGGTATATCACTTTCTATCTCATGATTTTGTGGCAACTTTTCTGCAATTGCTTCTATATCGTAATTTCCCTTCTTTAAAAATTCCTCTATTATGTAGTCATGATACTCTTCAGCGGTTCTATTCAACATATTAGCTGGTGGACCAACAAATATAACGTCGTTATCTGCGCCATGTCCTTCTTCTATCAAAACATTTAGAGGAACACTAAGTGCATCAAGTTGCGGAATAAATTGGTTAATAGCAGCATCTTGAGCAAGGTTCCATATAGCTTTATCTCGTTTATCTTTTGGTTTTATCAAGTAATGCCTATTTATGAAATGCATCAATTCGTGTAATATCAACCCTTCAAAAAATATTTCAGATTTAATTTTTACACTCACAGGATTGTATAAAAATAAAAAATCCCCATTTCTTGTAATAGTAAGCTTTATGTTTTTTACATTTGCTTCTTTGAATTTACTTCCCATGAGAATATACGCATAAAATGAGTTAATTTTTATTAAATTGGCCAAAACATTATCTAATTTTTTTTCAATATCTGACATAATCTTACATCTCACATCACTTTCAAATTTCAATATTTTTTAAAAGATAATTTTAAATTTTGCCTCAAAGTAAGGTGTATCATTACTTGTAATAAACATACTTCTGTAAGAGAGCCATCTAACCAAAAAGTTATATCCAATTCCTATTGAAAATTCTTCTTTTATATAGGTTATTTTAAAATCAATTTGTGTTCTAAACAGTTCATCGGTCTTTGGTGTTGGAATATTTAAATTAAATGCTGGATCGTACCAGAAGTAAATCGATGAGTAATACCCTCCAATTTCAAATTTTATGTTCAAATCCTTTAAGTAAATGGAAGGAACAACTCCAAAATACAGTCTTCCAACCTCGGAAGCTTCATTTGGAGTTGCAGGCTTAGTAGTAAGAAATACAGGAAACTTCATCTGAAAACTGTCGATATTAAGGTAAGGCATAATATTTAATTGAAAGCTGTTAGACATAATATCGAAGCCACCGGAAAAACTTATCATAAAATGTTCATCGTTATAAATTGGAAATTTTAAACCAATCTCACTGTAGGGGAATCCCAATGTATATTCTAAATTACTTTGATTTTCGGTTATTCCGATACCATCTTTGGTATTGATGAAAAATTCAATAGGTATCGCGATTATAACAATAAGCAAGAAAGATAGTGTAAATATCTTTTTCATATGCCCCCTCCTTAAATCTTAAATATTAAAATACTACGTTTTGCAAATTAATTATACCACATCAAATGTGAAAACCTAAAAAATTATTTCGATGAAAATGATGTAAAAAAGCCTCGGATAATCCGAGGCTAATTTCTTAAAATACACAATTTTATATTTTCACTTCATAAAAAAACTTACAATTGCAGGAATTAAAAGATATATGGAGAAGTATTTCAAATGAGCAGAAATGGTGACAAATCTAACAAGTATGAGCGCAACCAATCCAGATATAAAGGCACCGGCAAACCCAGATAGTGTAGCAGTTGTAAGATCTACATTTTTCAATTCAAGCAACCCAGCGGCTAAAGTTATTGGAAGACTGAGTAAAAACGAGTATTTGAACGCATCCACCCTTGTCATTCCTATCAATAAAGCACCGATTAGTGTAAAACCACTTCTTGAGATACCTGGTAAAACGGCGATTGCTTGGAAAAGACCAACAATTAAAGCATCTAGATATGTTATGTCGTTCAGTGTTTTATTTCCAGAATATTTGTCAGAAAGCCACAAAGCTGCGGCAGTTACCAAAAAAAATACACCAATCAATTTTTGTGAAGAAAAAGCAGCCTCTACCTTTGATTCAAAAAAAAGTCCAACAATCCCTGCAGGTATTGATGAAATAATTATTTTTAAGGCTAAATTCCACATATTTTTATCCGATCTCACAAGGCCGTATAAGATGTTCCAAATATCATTGAAAAGTAGTATAAATACAGCAAAAAAGGTTGCTATGTGAAAAAATGCAAATAAGGCAAGGTCAGATGGAAAACTTATGATCTTTGAGAATAAAGCAAGGTGACCTGAGCTTGAGACTGGCAAAAATTCTGTTAATCCCTGAATAATTCCCAAAAAAAATTCTTTCAATCGAATTCACTCCTTTTCAGAGATCATTTGTAGATATCAAATAGCAAACCATTTATTTCCCCAACTTTTTGAGCAAGTTTAATAGTGTCTTTCTCTGCTTCCATCAATAACGAGGATATTTGCATTAATCTTTCATCAATTTGCTCCGCTATTATGTGAAGCCTTGGTTGGGAAACATTAAAATCGTACTTTCCTGCGATTTTGTATAGATTCTTTTCAACGTATTTTAGAATATTTTTAATGCGCTCTTTGTATTTTTTTAAATTGTCTTGGGTTGGTGAACGTACAAAATCGTTACCAGCTTCAACGACTTCGTTTACTAATTCCTCGATAGTTTTTCTTATCACTTCAGCTTCAGCTTCTTCAAATATACCAAAGAAGCTTGATTCCGCTTTTCTATTAACAGCATCTTTTTTATTAGTTTTTTTACCCTTTATAGATGCACTCTTCAATTTGGGGTCATTTGAAGGTGGTTCAATTCGCAATATTTCACACCCTTAAAATTTTATCATTTTTCAACATTTTTTGCAACGTTTTCAGCTAATTCCCTAAACGATTTTTCAATTTCGCTACCCCGATAGTAAAGTGTTATAGGTTTACCTTCATCTAATAATTCAAGAGCCTTCGGATCCATTGGAATTCTTCCTAAAACTGGAATGTTATATTCTTCAGCAAGTTTATCCGCTCCACCTTTTCCAAATGGATATACAATTTCGTCTTTACATTTCATGTAAGACATGTTTTCTACTATGCCTAAAACTTTTTGATTCATTGAATGAACAAAAGCGATAGCTCTTCTCACATCATCAAGCGCAACCCTTTGAGGGGTTGTCACTACGATAATTCCATCGATGTTTCCAAGCGTTTGTAATAAGCTCAGCGCTTCATCACCTGTTCCGGGTGGAAGGTCGAAAATCATAAAGTCAAGTTGTCCCCAATTTGTATCACCCAAAAATTGTTTAATTGCAGAATGTTTAAGTGGTCCACGCCATATAATAGGCTTACCTTCTTCAACAAGCATTGAAATGGAAAGCGCCTTCAAATTTGGCAATATTTGGGCTGGAACAATTCTTTCATCTTCATCGACACCTGGTATAGCATTGCCACCTAGCATTCTAACTATATCTGGACCGTGTATATCTAAATCAAGGATGCCAACGTTGTAACCACTTTCTGCCAAAGCGGTTGACAAATTCACAGATACGGTCGTTTTGCCAACACCGCCCTTACCGCTGAGTACTGCTATGAAATGTTTCACGTTTTCCTTCAGTGTACTTATCTTTTGATCTTCTGATAGCTTAAAATCCATAATCTTCCTTCCTCTCCTTTTTTACTTTACAAGATGAAAATCACTTGTTTTGACTTTCCATTATCTCTTTGTAATTTTCCACAAGATACTTCGCTGCATCTTCTGGTGGAACAGGGTTTATGTAAAATCCTGAACCCCACTCAAACCCTGCAACTCTTGTGAGCCTTGGAATAATTTCAACGTGCCAGTGATAATAGAGCTTCCCTTCTTCACCAACAGGAGCTGTGTGAATTAGAAAATTGTATGGTGGATTATTGAGAACAACATGGATCCTATGCAAAACATCTTTCATAATCTGCGCAAATGCCTTTACTTCTTGTTCAGATATATTTCCAAAGTTATGCGAATGCCTTTTTGGCAGTACCCAGGTTTCAAATGGGAATCTTGCAGCGTATGGTTCAAAAGCTATAAAGTGTTCATTTTCTTCAATCACTCTTCTACCTTCAATTTTTTCTTGGTTTATCATATCACAAAATACACATCTTTCTTTGTATGAATAATAATCTTTTGCACCATCGAGTTCCTCTTGGACGGTTTTTGGCACTATTGGAGTTGCAATTATCTGGCTGTGTGGATGTGCAAGTGAGGCTCCTCCATCTTTACCGTGATTTCTAAATATAAGTATATACTTAACTCTTTCATCTTGCGCCATAGCTCTGAATCTTGTTAGGTAAGCCCAGATAACTTCCTCTGTTTGTTTGTAATCGTACAGTGCGAAAGTTGAATTATGGTCAGGTGTTTCGACTATTACCTCATGATAGCCAAATCCTGTCATCGCATCGTACATTCCGTGACCGTATCTATCCACTGGTAATTCAGAGTCAACAGCTGGAAATTTGTTAGACACTACCCTAACCCACCAACCCGGGGTGTTTGGTTGGGTCTCTGGTGGCCTGAACGCAAGGATTTCAGGCGGAGTTGTGTGTTCATTACCATAGTCAAAAGGACAGAACCCAACTTTTGTCTCTTCGGGTTGAACTTGAAAATCATGAGGACGCTTTGCACGTTCCGTGGAGATAATTACCCACCTTTTTACAACAGGGTCTTTTCTATATTCAGGCATGAAAAATCCTCCCTTTATATTTTGTTTCTATCTATTTTATCTTTGTACCTTGGATTTAGCTCTTTGATAAAGTTTTACGTATTCTTTCGCCGATTTATCCCAACTTAAATCCATTGTCATTGCGTTCTTTATCAAAGTGTTCCAATCTTCTTTACTATTGTAGAAGTAAATTGCCCTTGCCATAGCTTTAAGTAAGTGCGCGGGATCAAATCCTTCAAATCCAAAACCGTTTCCTTCTTTTGTTTCTGGATTGTATTCTTTGACAGTGTCAGCTAAGCCTCCAGTGTATCTGACAATAGGGATGGTACCATACCTGAGACTGTACATTTGACCCAATCCACATGGCTCGTATCTTGAAGGCATTAAGAACATATCACAGCCAGCGTATATTTTTTGCGCAAGCACAATATCAAACTTAAGATTTATGGAATATTTTTCTGGATACTTTTCTCCAAGTTTTTTGAACATATTTTCATATTTTTCTTCACCTGTACCTAATAGTACAAATTGGATATCAAATAGTGAAACATAATCCATTATTTCAGCCATTATATCAAGACCTTTTTGGTCAACAAGTCTATTTATCATTCCAAACATTGGAACGTCTCTTTCAGGTAATCCAAGTTCTTTTTGTAGGAGTTTTTTGTTTTCTTTCTTTTTCTCGATGGTATTTAAATCATAGTTTACGTAAATCTTATTATCTGTAAGTGGATTAAACTCTTCGTAATCTATGCCATTTAATATTCCATACAAGTCTGAAGACCTTGCCCTTAAAACCCCTTCCAATTTTTCACCATATTCTTTTTGCTGGATTTCCTTCGCGTAAGTTGGGCTTACAGTGTTTATAATATCCGAGAAGATAATTCCACCCTTTAAAAAGTTTATTTTACCGTAAAACTCTATACCATCTATATTGTACAGATAATCAGGCAATCCCGCAAATCTTAAATATTCCGGTTCAAATATCCCCTGGTATCCAAGATTATGAATTGTTAATACAGTAGCTATTTTCGATAGTAAAGGATCATCTCTGAATACAGTCTTTAAATAAACAGGTATCAAAGCAGTTTGCCAATCGTTTACGTGGACAATATCATATTCAAAATTCAGCTTTCTTATAGCTTCTATTACACTATATGAAAAAAATATAGCTTGTTCTGCGAGATCTGGACCAGCATAAACTTCATCCGCGTTGAAATAATATTCATTGTTAATAAGAAAAACGTTAACTTCTTTTGTGCCGGGTAACATTGTTTTATAAATTTCGAACTTTTCTTCTGTTCTCAACATTGATGCGTCTACTTTTTCTGTGATTTTTTCAATTGCCCATCCATATTTTTCAGCATTTTGTTTAACTTTTTTATGGTATGGCATATAGATATCGACGTTTATATTCTGTCTTTCCAAGTACTTAGGCAAAGCACCAACAACATCCGCCAAACCGCCAACTTTTGCAAATGGGTACACTTCATAAGATACCATTGCTATTCTCATTTGTTTCACCTCCCAATGATTTTTAATTTAAAAAAATTATAAAGTCAAAATCTGGAAGATTCTACCGGTTCATCATGTGTAAATACTATATAATCGCATTTTTTTCTAATTTTATTGACGAATCTCGAGCAATCGTCGTTTCTTAATAATCTAATTATATCATAAAATTCCACGCGGTTCATAACTATATCGCCGGTATAAAAAACTCTTCCCATATTTTCCGTATCTATGAGAAACGAGCAATGTTCTTTTGAATGCCAGGGTGTATGAAAAACTCTGATTTTATCAAAAAGAATATCCCCTGCATTTATCTCAATGACTTTTTTCCATGAATCCATTATTTCTCTATACAATTTACTTTTAATAAGGCCAAATTTATCATATGGTTTATTCTTATAGGCAGGATGTATGTATATAGTGGCGTTCGGAAAGATTTTGGTTGCGTATGCGTGGTCTAGATGGAGATGAGTCAGTAAAATATCGGTGATATCTTCTAATTTGATATTTCTGTTTTCCAAAGCTTCTTCTAAAGTATGAAACGATGTGTAATCTCCTGGGTCAATTAAGATTAATCTATTTTCGTTTTTTAAAAGACAAGCTGTTGAGTACGCGATCTCTACAGATTTTGGAACACGAATACTACCACCTATATTTAGTAATTCGAACTGCATTTAATCACCCCACACTTTAATTTGCTTTATATATTATATCATACTACACCACCCTTTTTTTCGTCCACGGATATTTCATGAAAAAGTACAAAACAAGAAACATCTCAAACAATTCAGCCATCATGAAAGAAAGCCAAAAGTTAATCGCGCTTAATTTAAGTATACTTACAGTAATGAAAAGATATGGGATCATAATAGCCCATCTACTTAAAAAGCTTGATATGAAGGTAAAAATCGTTAGCCCCGCGCCGAAAAAACCACTTGATAATAGCCAACTCACTGTTGTGAAAAGTAATGTTGGAACTACAATTAAAGAGCCTTGACTTCCAATTCTAATTACATTCATATCATTTGTGAAAAATAAATAGATATTACTTCTGAGTGTAATTAACACAACAACAGCTATGGATATTATCAATAAACCGTACAATAACGAAACAAACACAATATTTTTTGCCTCTTTTTCATCATCTTTACCTAAGAAAAAACCAACAAGTGTACTAGTTGCCATTGATAAACCAAAGATAGGTATATTTGAAAAACCAATTATTCTTTCAAGGATACCGATTGTGCTTATATATTCTGAACCGAATCCAGAGGCAAATTTTATCAAAAACGCGTAAGAAAGCGTTCTAAGTAACATCTCTCCTCCAGTGGGAAGACCTATTGTCATTAGTTTTGCATCTATTTTCCAATCTAAAACAAACAAACCTTTAAGGGATATCTTAACGTCCTTAACCCCTCTAAATAAAAAGAATAAACCTAATCCAAGGGATATAAAAGTAGAAACAACTGTTGCCCATGCGGCACCAGAAATTCCCAAATTGAAACCTCGGATATTGATAAAAGGAACCCTATCAAACATGAAAATCGGATCTAAAAAGATATTTACAATAGAACCGGTAACCATATTAACCATAGCAAGATGCGCGCTACCGATGTTTCTAAGGGCGGTAAATGTGGAATAAGTCATAAAAAACGCAAACATAAAGAAAACTCTTATGTATCCATAATCAATTGCTGCCTTTACAACTTCGGTGTCTTTCGTATAAAAATTCATCAACGGTTTTAATACAACCAAAAGTATTGCAGAGGCTAAAACAGCGACGAAACCTTTGAATATAAGAGTTTGCTCGATTATCTTACTTGTTAGCTTCTTGTCTCCTTTTCCGTAAGATTGTGAAATCATAGAGACGGAGGATGTCCCTATTATTTCGTTGAGTATCTCGACTATCCAAAAAATTGTCGAAAATAAAGTAACACCGGCTATCGCCTTAGACGATAGCCTACCTATCCAAAATAAATCCACTATATCGTACATCGATTGCATAACACTACCAACAATCGATGGAAGGGCTAATTTAAACAACTGTCTGGAATTATCAAGGAATTTCGATTTATCAAAATTCGTAAAAGCACCTCCAAATTCTGTATTATACGGAATTTTTAATATGCTTGTACATCTTTATCATAACATAAGCGTTTGCAAAGTAGAAAATGGAACTTATTACGAATATAAGTGTATAACCATTTTTAAAAGCAGTTAGAAGTGAAAACATCTCAGCAGACAGAGCACGTGATACATTATTAACGAAATTATTAGCGCCGTTTATAGTTGCAATCTTATCACGCCTAACATTTGAATAAACGAGTGCGCTTAGCAAAGGACTAACCATGTTCATAACTGCGAATCTAACTATATAGACACTTGTAAATGTTATCGGTTCTCTCACAAAACTTAAAGAGACTATAAGTATAGGTACAACTACGTAAGAAAAGATAAGTATATTCATATCGCCGAACCTCTTACCAAGTTTGTGAGAAAACACTGCCCCAAGGCTTGTTGCCAATTGCGCCAAAGCTAAAATTATACCTATAACGGAAGCACTCATTTTGAATAAATCGTAAAATATGACATTTCCAAAACTAACGAACAATCCAGCCCCGAAACCAACACTTATCGTTGATAGCATATAGTAGAAAACTACTTTAGATTTTTTAGGAGAAAATACAGATATAAATTCTTGAAAGTCAATAACATTGGAATTTTTAAGATTTACTTCATTTTGAATCCTCAATTTTCTTAAAGGAATTATAGCAAAAATTCTTGAAAGGCTTGCAGTGATAAGAACCCATTTTGCTGGAAACATATCGCCAAGTACTCCACCCAAAACATTTCCTATAACTCCGGTAAACATTCCAACTCCGAAATTTAAACCAAAAAATTTTGCCCTATTGTCACTATCAGTTTTAAGAACTAAGAGAGTCGATAAAATTATGGAAGTAGCTGAAGTGAACCCACCAAAAAAGAACGAAGTGATAATCAGTTGAAAATAAGATTTGGTGATTACACGGTATACGCCAAAAAATATACCTAACAATTGCGAAAATATTATCAGTTTTTTCTTATCGAACTTATCAGCAAAAAAGCCAAATACCAATCCAAAAAATGCCGCTCCCCACAAACTATTAGAAGTTATTTTTCCAACAATACTTGTTGGAACTCCGCTTTGTCTTAAAACTAAATTAAATAGTGTTCCGTATATCCCCTGAGCAAGTCCATCGATAAAGGTGAATAAAGTTATAAGCAAAGGTTGAGACATTTATACACCATCTTCCTTTTTTACCTATTTTGTTCGTATTTCAAACTATTCTAATTCAATTGTACCATTAGGCCAGAAAACTTCAACAACTAAACAAAAAACCAACTTATTCAAAGTAACACAAAATTAAAAAATATCACTCTTGACATATAAGTGATAATATGGTAAAATTCAAAACGAAAGGAAAAAGAAAAAAATAGAAAAAAGGAGATGATTTTATGGTATTTAACATGGAGGACTTCACGGAAAATGCTCAAGAGATACTCCAGTCTGTTAACGACGTCTTAAATCGTTACAGACAAAACCAGTTGGCGCCTGAGCATATTTTGTTAACTATGCTTGAAAACACTAAAACCGCAGCTGTAGATATTCTTACTTTCCTCAATGTTGATACGGATGCGTTGAGAAGAGATGTTGAAAGGATTATTTCTTCAAAAGGTGGTTATTACTATTCTGGCAGCGGTGGTACAAACCAAATTTACATAACCCCAGATACAACAAAAGTTATTAACGAGGCAAAACGCGAAGCGAAAAGAATGGGAGATGAAAAGGTTGGTACAGACCACTTACTTTTAGCAATGGCTATTGTACCAGAGACAACAACTTATAGGTTATTGAGTAAATACGGGGTAACACAAGATGCGCTTTACAGTGCTATAAAACAATTAAGAATGCAAAGGACTTATTCTGAAGAAGAAAACATCGACATTCTTGCAAAGTTTACTGAAAACCTCACCGAAATGGCAAAAAACGGACAACTCATGCCTGTAGTTGGCCGTGAAAATGAAATCAACAGGATGATTGAGATACTTGGACGCAAGATTAAGAACAACCCCGTTCTGATAGGTGACCCAGGCGTTGGTAAAACAGCGATTGTTGAAGGGCTTGCGCAAAGGATTGTTAATAAGGACGTGCCAGAATTCTTGAAGAATAAAACAATACTTAAATTAGACCTTGCAAGATTGGTTGCTGGTACGAAATTCAGAGGGGAATTCGAGGAAAGACTAAAAAAACTTATAGACGTACTTAAGAAGAGAACAGACGTTATACTCTTTATCGACGAATTACACACAGTTGTTGGTGCTGGTGCCGCTGAGGGTGCACTTGATGCAGGTAACATTCTAAAACCAGAGCTTGCCCGTGGAACGTTAAGGGTTATCGGTGCGACTACAGTTGAAGAATACAGGAAACATATTGAAAAAGACAAAGCGTTAGCAAGAAGATTCCAAGTAATCTTTGTCCCAGAACCAAGTATAGAAGAAACCATCGAAATCTTGAAAGGTTTGAAGGCCAAATTTGAAGAATTCCACAACGTCTCTATAAGTGATAAGGCAATTGAGTTTGCGGCGAAGATGTCCGCAAGGTATATCACCGACAGATTTTTGCCAGACAAAGCAGTTGATCTTGTAGACGAAGCTGCGGCAAGAGCAAAAATTGATGGAAAGAAAGAAATAGTTGAAGAAGATATCGCAAGTGTTATTGAAAGATGGACGGGTATCCCCGTCGGTAAAATAATGGGTGATGAAAAGGAAAAGATAAAGAACCTTGAAAAGATAATACATGAAAAGTTTGTTGACCAAGAAGAAGCAGTGAAGATTGTTTCGAATGCAATCAAAATGTCCCGTGCAGGTATTAGAAATCCAAAAAGACCACTTGGTGTGTTCTTGTTCCTCGGACCAACCGGAGTTGGTAAGACAGAGCTTGCTAAGAGATTAGCGGATGTACTATTTGGTAGTGAAAAAGCGCTTATAAGAATCGATATGAGCGAATATATGGAAAAGCATTCAGTAGCCAGACTTATAGGTGCACCTCCGGGATACGTTGGTTATGAAGAAGGTGGTCAATTAACAGAGCAAGTTAGAAGAAGACCTTACAGTGTAGTGCTCTTTGACGAAATTGAAAAGGCGCACCCAGAAGTGTTCAATGTACTCTTACAGTTATTTGATGATGGAAGACTTACAGATGGTAAAGGGACGACAGTTGACTTTAGG
This sequence comes from Fervidobacterium nodosum Rt17-B1, assembly GCF_000017545.1. Lineage (NCBI taxonomy): Bacteria > Thermotogati > Thermotogota > Thermotogae > Thermotogales > Fervidobacteriaceae > Fervidobacterium > Fervidobacterium nodosum. Next base: position 338,050 of record NC_009718.1, read on the forward strand.
AATACCATAATCATAATGACAAGTAACATTGGTTCAGATGTTATAATGCAAGACATTGAAGAGGGTTTCGAAGACTTGATACCAAGACATATAGAAGAAGAAATGAGGAAATACTTCCGCCCAGAGCTTATAAACAGAATAGATGCGGCTGTAGTCTTTAAGCCTCTTAAGAAAGAACACATCAAGGAGATAATCGAAATATACACAAAGGAATTAAACGAAAGACTCATCGATTCAGATAAAGATATAAAGGTTGTTCTTGATGAGAGTATGAGAGAATACCTTGCAACTGAGGGGTACGTTCCGTCAATGGGAGCAAGGCCTTTGAGAAGATTATTTGAGAATACTGTAGAATTTAAGCTTGCAGAACTCATAATTGATGAAAAAGTAAAAGAAGGCCAAACTGTAAAGTTTATTTGGGAAGAAGGAATATTAAAGTGGGAAATTTTATAAAAGAATCTTTTAAAGATACAATTTAATACTTGACACAGTCTAACAAAGGGTTATAATAGGATTGAATTTAATAATGCCTGGAGGGGAGCTCCAAAATGCGGGGCTGAGAGGAAGGAGTCAATCCTTCGACCCTTCGAACCTGATCCGGGTAATACCGGCGGAGGGACCAGGTGACTCAAAAATTTGAGTTCTGGAATAAGCAATTAAAAATCGTCCCTCCGAAAAAATGCGGAGGGACGATTTATTTTTGGAGGTGGGAGGATGAAAAAGTTCTTGGTTATTTCTCTACTTTTAGTTGTTTCTTTAGTGATTATTGCTGCAGAGCTTGTTATTTACACGTCCGATAGCTTTGCTGGAGGTATAGGAAAAGTTATAGCGCCGAAGTTCGAAAAGGTCTACAAATGCAAAGTTAAAATGATAAGTTTTGGTTCGATGGGAGATGTCTTAGCAAGAATTATCGCCGAAAAAAATTCACCTAAAGCTGATGTAGTGATAGGCTTAAATCCTCAACAGTTACAAAAGGCCATTAAGGAAGGTGTTCTTGAGAAATATAGACCAGTTAACTCAAAAAATATTGTTTATAAGTCTTTAGTTACAGATTATGGTACTGTTTACGATTACGGTGCACTTGCCATGATTTACAACGTAGAAAAGATTAAAAACCCACCACGTTCCTTTAAAGATTTACTCAAGCCTGAATATAAAGGTAAGATAGTACTTATCGATCCAAGAACATCAAGTACTGGCTTAACTTTTCTTATGTGGACTATCGCTGCATTCGGCGAAGATGATGCTATGGAATATTGGAAACAATTAAAAAATAATGTTTTAATGTTTACAAGTGGTTGGAGTGCAGCGTTTAAGATGATTGAAACAGGGGAAGCAGATATAATAGTAAGCTATGCCACAGATGGTGCTTACAGCATGTACAAGTACGGTTCAATAAAGTATATGCCCGTTATATTCGAAGAAGGAGCATACGTGCTTGAAGAGTATGCCTCAATTGTAAAGGGTGCAAAGAATCTCGCACTTGCAAGGACATTTTTAGAGTTTATACTAACACCAGATTTTCAAAAAGAAGTGCCTCTTAATCAATGGATGATGCCGGTTATAAATGTCGAGCTTCCCGAAGTTTTCAAATATGTACCAACATTTAAGAAAATTCTCAAAGTCAAGCCAGATGTCAACGACAGGATAGATGAAGTACTCAAAAAATGGGAAAAGGCTGTGATTGGCTAGAAGATGAATAAGTTTAGGTAATCATAATTAATGGGCTGCCTTTTGAATATCGCAGCCCATTTTTATTTAGTTTTATAAAATGATGAACAAACTTTAGATAGGTAAGGTCTAAAATAATAGGATTATAAAAATCGAAAGGAGGATTAAAATTTGAGAAAGTTAATCGTTATAATTGTTATATTATTAACATTTCTTAGTACTTTTTCTCAATTTTTAAAGGTGGGATTTTTGCTAGGCTCACCTTACGCGTTTTGGAAAGGTGAAAAGTTTGGTGGTATAGATTACGATATTCTTAAAAAGGTTGTCTCCGATATGGATTATCAGCTTGAAATATACATTCTCCCATTTACCGCTTTAAAACCTGAGATTTTGAATGTTCTTAATTTGGATATCGTGGCTGGTGGAATACATATGACCGAAGAACGCAAAAAAACATTTTCTTTTTCCATTCCGTATATTCAATCTGGACTCGCTATTGTTTTAAGAAATGGGTTGCAATGGAATGGCGATGTTGAAAAGATAACATTTGCTGTTAAAGAAAGTGCAACTGGTCAAAAAGTAATCCAGGATTGGCTGAAAGAGGGCAAAAAGGTTAAATACAAAACTTTTGTTTCGAACGAAGAAATACTTGCCAATTTGTTGACCAAAAAAATCGATGCGGCTTTTTTTGATTACGTTAATGCTCTGTACCTTTCAAGAATTTATGGATTTAGTATTTATAAAGATTTAATATACAAAATTGACATTGGCTATGTAATACTCAACAAATCTATCGAAAAAGAGTTTGACGAAAAACTAAAGAAAATTTTGGATACGTATGTAAAACAAGTTATAACAAGTTACGTTGGAACATGGAAATAATTTAAATAATTCGAATAAAAAGCGGTGGTCTTAAAATTAACCACCGCTTTTATTTTTAATTTTTTTGTTAGATTATCAACCCACCATCAACGCCAATTACTTGTCCCGTTACAAATGACGATTCATCAGAAGCAAGGAACAAATAAACGTAAGCGACTTCTATTGGTTCACCAAGTCTTTTCAGAGCAGCTTTTTCTGCCATAGCTGTTAATATTTTTTCAGGAACTTTTTCTGTCATCGGTGTTTTGATAAAACCTGGAGCGACCGCGTTAACTCTAATTTGTGCACCTTTTCTTGCGAATTCTTTTGCCCATGTCTTTGTCATACCTATTACACCGGCTTTTGTTGCCGAATAATTTGTTTGTCCTATGTTTCCATATACACCGACAACTGACGAAGTATTGATAATACTTCCCTTTCCAGCTTCCAACATGTATGGTACAACGGCTTGCGTCATATTGAATACACCTTTCAAGTTTACGTTAATTACCTTATCCCAATCTTCTTCTGTCATATTTTGAATGAGCGCGTCTCTTGTTATACCTGCGTTGTTGATAAGTACATCTATTTTTCCAAATTTTTCGACAACATCTTTTACAACTTCCGCTATTCTTGCCCTGTCGGTGACGTCGAGTTTGTAAAAGTGTATATTTGGATTATCGTAAGTTGCTTCACCAACATCGCAAGCTATTACAATTGCGCCTTCTTTTGCGAATAATTCTGCTGCTGTGCGACCTATACCACTACCTGCTCCCGTGATTATACAAACTTTTCCTGCTAGTCTCATAAATCTTTCCCCCTTCATTTAAAAATTTACTCGATATTTTCAACTATAACCGCTGTGCCCATTCCTCCACCGATACACAACGTTGCAAGACCGTATTTTAGATGTCTCTTCTTCATTTCGTAAAGCAGTGTAACAATTATTCTATTTCCACTTGCACCAATTGGATGTCCTAATGCTATACCACCACCGTTAACGTTCGTTCTTTCCAAAATCCATTCTTTCGAAACACCGAATAACTTTTCCCAACCTTTTATTACTGCCAAACTCTGCGCGGCGAATGCTTCATTAAGTTCTATAAGTTCGATATCTTGGAATGAAAGACCAGCTTTTTTAAGAACCTTTTCAGTTGCTGGTACTGGACCTATTCCCATTCTCATTGGATCAACACCTGCTTGCGCCCAAGCAACGACTCTACCAAGAGGTTTTCCACCTTTCGTTTCAACATAGCGTTCACTGGCAAGTACGATAGCACTTCCACCATCGTTAATACCACTCGCATTTCCAGCTGTAATAGTGCCATCAGGTTTGAACGCAGGTTTTAATTTTGCAAGTGATTCCAAAGTAACATCAAATCTTGGGTGTTCGTCTGTGTCGAAAATCTTTACACCCTTTTTATCTGGTATCTCAACTGGCACAATCTCATCTTTAAATTTTCCGTTTTCTATAGCCGCTTTTGCTTTCATTTGACTGTTATATGCAAACTCATCCTGCTCTTGTCTTGAAATCCCAAATTCCTCTGCCAGCTTTTCGGCGGTTAATCCCATATGGACTTTGTTAAATACATCGGTTAAACCATCTAAAATCATATGGTCTTGTAATTCTTGTGTACCAAATTTTAATCCAAACCTTGATTTGTAGCTCAGTAAGAAAGGAGCTTGTGACATACTTTCTATACCGCCAGCTAAAACAACATCTGCTTCACCAAGTTCGATATCTGTTGCGCCTATCATAGCTGCTTTCATACCACTACCACACAACATATTAACGGTGTAACCAGGTTTTTCAGCTGGTACACCTGCATAAATTGAAACCTGCCTACCTGGTCCCATGCCTTGGCCTGCTGTCAAAATACAACCAACGATTGTTTCATCTACTTCTTCCGGAGAAACATTTGCTTGATTCAAAGCCGCTTTCGCTGCTATAGTTCCAAGTTGTGTTGCAGGAATATCTTTTAATGAACCACCATAAGTACCTATCGCTGTCCTTTTTGCACCAAGAATGTAAACCACAACCACCACACCTCCTTATTTTATCAGTGAATCAATAAAACAATATAAATGAATCACCTTTCAGGTTAGCTATATATATATTAAACCATTTTTAGTATATCGATGTCAAAAATAGTATGAGCTAAAGAGATAAAACATAGACTCATTAGAAGGAGTTTTAAGATATTAAAGGGAATTTTCATATTCTTTTGGGTGTATATCTAAAAAATGGAAACAGGAAAATTTATTGATTAAACAAAAAAATTGGGGTATAATTTTAAATGTTCAGTTTTTAGATGTAAATTTAACCATTTATAAAAGTTTATTTAGCAACATAGACTCATTAGAAGGAGTTTTAAGATATTAAAGGGAATTTTCATATTCTTTTGGGTGTATATCTAAAAAATGGAAACAGGAAAATTTATTGATTAAACAAAAATTGTGGTATAATTTTAAATGTTCAGTTTTTAGATGTAAATTTAACCATTTATAAAAGTTTATTTAGCATATTTTTCTCGTTGTTAATATTTTTGTAGATATTGAGATTATAAAATTTTTAAATCTAAAGATAGTGTTAACTTGTAGTGATGAAAGAGTGTAATTGTGAAAGAATGCGATTGATATTGCCATTGTGCGTTTTCCAAAGATTCTTCACTACACAAAATCCTTGAATATATTTCGCTAAGTTCTTCGTATTCTTCAGCCCTCGCTTGAGTCGGAAAAAGTCTTTCAACAATGAAAACTTAGATTCACATTGATTGTTTTTACCGAGCGGTACCACTACGTGATTGATATTTCTGAACAACAGCTTTACTGCACTTTCATATGCACCAAGTCCATCAGTAATAAGTTCAATGTTTCTAGGTTTTGAATTACCAAAGAACTTCTCGAGCAATACTTTGACTTGTCCCATATCACGATACTTTGAGACATGCCAACAAAGAATTAAGTTAGTTTCGTGATCAACTAATAGCCAAACATAGTACTTTTGTTCTTTGAACACAAGAACAGTTTCATCAGCATGAACTGAGAAAACATTTTCGATGGTAAATGTTGGAAAAAGTACAGAGAATAAAGTACACAATTTAATAACCCATTTGTATATGGTGACATGAGATACTTTGATATTAAGAGAATGAGCAAGAGAGCGATAAGACATATTGTGTTTCATATACAAAACAAAAGCCTTTAAGACGAAAAAGATAGGGAAGCGGAAATATTTAAATTTCTCAGGAATAAGGGTGACTGGTTCGGGGAGGTTAAAAGGTACTCTATCTTTGGTACGACAAGCTCTACAACGGAAGACAACGAAAGAGCGACGGACTTTGTAAATTTGCATAGATTTACCACAAGAAGTGCATTTGGGATAAGGGAAAGGGAAGTTTTTGCGTTTTTGAGAATGGGAGAGTTTGAAAGAATGATGGCAGAGTTTGCAAAGGAATTGTTGGTTACCGTATTTGTCATGACCGTTTTTGTATAAGCTGGTGGAACCGCATTTTGGACAAGAGAGCGTTGAGTTGTTCATATCGGGATACCTCCTTTGTCGAGAGTTGGTTGGGGGGTGTCCCCTCTTTATAAGGATAATGCGGTTTTTGGAAAGTTTCAATACTTTTAGTTAACATTATCGTTCTGACGCTGGAGGGTTCTTATACTGAAGTGAATAATCTGCCAAAATTATCCCTCCTAAATTTTTTAGGCTAATTACAATAGTTAGAAAATTACAATGGAATACTTTTAATCTTAGAAATCAGTTGTCTTAATGAGCTTTTTGACTCTTCGTTCATAGTAAGTTGTTCTGTGTATTTAAGACTTGCTTCAATCAATGTATTTATTTTATCTTGTAAAACGGATACTGAATTTGTTTTTCTAATGAGTTCGTAAAGTTTCTCTATATCTGATTCGTTTTTTGGATTTTTAGAGATTAAATTTAAAAATATTTTTTTGTCATTTTCATCTAAGAGTTCGTAAGTTAATTTAATTACTGAGGTGAATTTCCCTTCGTGTAAGTCATTTAAAGTTTTTGCGTCCCCTCCAAAAATGCCTATTATATCATCTCTGTATTGGAATGCAATTCCCGCATTTTTCCCAACAATTAATATCTTTTCTTCTTCTTTTTCTATATTATTTTCAGAAAGATAGTATCCAAATAACATAGGATAAACGAAAGTATAATAAGCGGTTTTTAACTCGCTTATCTTTTCTGGAATATCTTCGTTTACGATTTTATCATCTATTCTGCCAGCGTATAAAATGTCCAGTAATTGTCCAAAGCCTGTGTTAACATAGCACTTAGAGAAATTTTTTACGATTTTTTTCAATGTACTTTCGCTTACTTTCAATTCAGATAGTATTCCAAATATGTAAAAAGCAACTATATCACCGACAACTATTGCTAAGTCGGTTCCTAACTTGCTTGAGTTGTATGATTTTTCATATGTTTTGTGCAAAGTTGGTTTCCCTCTTCTCAAATCAGCGTTATCGATTATATCATCGTGGACCAAAAGGAATGAATGCATAATTTCAATTGCCGCGGCAAATGTAATGGCATCGTCCATATTTTTCCCTTTGTATCCGTTGTAAGAGAGTAACAAAAGAAGTGGCCTTACTCTCTTTCCAGGTCTTAGAGTGAATTCATTGAAGTTTTCTATTAACTCTTTTAAGTTTTCTGGTGCAATTTTTTTAAGTTCTTCGCAAAGAGTTTCTATCTTTTCATCGATTTTTTGAATATAATGATTCAATTCCATATCATTTAAACACTCTCCATTTGGTATTTTTTAACAATTTCTTTGATGTTCTTTTTTAATTATATCACCTTATGAAGAAATTGCAAAGGAAACTCAAATCATAAAGAAGCTTACGAATTATAAATTCCAATTTGTGTTAACAAAAACAAACAGGCAATGGGTAACAGAAGCCATTGCCTGTTTTTAGAGTTTATTTAAACCGATTTTGAATTAGAAATATTCTATATTTACTATTTTTCCTTTCTTTTCTAATATCTGTGCCAAGTCATGTATTAATCTGAATTTGAGTGATATGTCATGTGAAAATAGAGGATTTTGGTGAGCAGGATTTATAGCGCGCCCAACCAAGAAAGTTATAACATCGGATTCTTCGAACATATCTATTAATTTTTGAGCTCCAACTCCCAATTGAGTTTCTTGAGATTCGTAATATCTGAAAACTTGAGAAAGAGTTATTATGCCTTCCGTTACAAGGTCTATTCCTTCCATATATCCTATTGGTGGTGAAATTTCAGAGATACTCGAAAAATCTATTTCTACTTTCCTTCCAAGAACTTTTTCAACAATTTGGCTTGTTGTTCCGCCACAGATAACTTTCTTACCTTCTGATTCAATTAATCTTTTTACAACAATCTCGTCTAACTCCTTCCTTTCTGGTGGACCAATCATTATTGTCAAATTCCTTCTCTCTCTGATTTTAATTACGCAAACTGTTGCATCATCACCTTTCGTTCCAGTATCAAGAGCTTCTGCGAGTCTTACAAGGTGTAAAGCAATGCTTTGCGGATCAACTTTGTGCTTTATCAAGTTAATCAATTCGAATTTTACATTCTCTAATCCGAACCCAAAAGGAAATCTTTTCGTTCCCATTCCAGCTTGAGTAATTCCATCGGTCATTAAAAATATGAAATCACCCGGCTGGACGCTAAATTGTGAACAATACACTTTTCTATTTTCTATCTCAATATGTTTTTTAGTAAGCTCTACCATCTCGTTTCCTCTGTATACCAAGACAACAGGAAAATCGTATTCGTATATGTCACATTCACCTGTTTCATGGTCAACATGGCAAGTTGCTAATGTTGCATAACTTATTCCACGTACTTTACACGTTGGAAGCGTCGAGATAATGGATTTGAAAACTTCTGAAATATGGACATTTTTAAATACCATAGTTGTTGCCATCGAAGCGGTGAGTGTGGATAGTATGCTTGCCTTTATGCCACTTCCGAGACCATCTGAAACACTAACAACTGTCTTTTTTTCGTCTCTTTTTATCTTTATCGTATCACCACAAACTTCTTCGCCTGCTTTGTTTTTTTGCGCATAATGTATCTCACACGTCAGCATTTTCTTCCCCCATGTACTTTTTAAATTCTAAAAAGTGGGCTTTTGTCTCAGCTATAGACTCACCGAGAATGCTTGCAATGTCTTGCGCGAGTTTCATTTGATTATTTAAAACTTCTTCTATCTTTTCTATCGTCTTACTTTTTAATTCATTCATTCGTTCTTTTTGGATTATTAACTCAGTTATGTCGACAAGTAATATAACGTTTCCACTATCTTCTGGTAAACTGAACGCTTTTGGATAGAAATAAAACTTTTTCCCATTTATATAAATCTCGTGGATTCTGTTTGGATCGTTGAATATTCTTTCGCAAATCTCAATGAGTCTTTCCTTTTCGTAATTTACAAATAACTTCTTAGCTGATTCGTTGATGTAAAGTAAATCGTTATCTTTGAATATCAATATACCATTGGGTGATTCATCGACAACTTTGTTGGAAACTGATGAAACTTTTTCAATAAGGTAAGCAAAACACATATCTTTTTCTGCCTTACCAAGATAAACAGCTTTTGCTTTCTCAACACAAGTGTCGTATCCACAACCGCTACAATTTAGTTCCTTCTCTGGAGAATCTTTTTCCATAGACTTCAGAATATTTTCTATCTTTTCTTTACTGATTTCTACCTTTTTAGATTTATTTATAAATTGTTTTTTTAAACTAAAATTATACTCCTTTAAATCTATATACTTAGGCTGAATAGATGTATTGTTAATTTGTTTGATTACACTATTTAATTTGAAGCGTTTTTCAAGAATATTAACATTTCTATCGGTTGCTGGACCATTTAGACATCCACCGTGACAAGCAGACATTTCTATAATTACTTTTTCATTTATATTTTCATTGAAGTGTTCAAGAAAATCGATAATGTTGTTTACGCCTTCTAAAATCAAATGATTATAAGTATTTTGTTGAGCTGAAAATAATATTCCACCGGATGTTGGATAAAAACGTGTTCTTTTTGGATAAGGGAAATCTGGTAACCTTTCTTTGCAATCATCAACAATTATTTCTCTTTTTTTTATAAATTTTTCAAGTTCTTCAAATGTTAGAACAACGTCGTAATAATTTTCAAGTTCTTCTTTTTTTGCTATACACGGTCCGACAAAAAGCTTTGGAAGGTCGCCAAAAAGTTGGTTTAAAAACTGAGAATGTGCAATTGCAGGTGATACAATCGGCATCATGTACGGTATCAAATGCGGATAGTGTTTTTCTATTAGATTTACAATTACCGGGCAAGATGTTGTAATCAACGAGTGATTAGAATTTTCGTATATTCTAATATATTCTTCCGTAACAAACTCTGCACCGACAGCTGTTTCGGAGATGTAAACGGCGCCCAGTGACTTTAGAATAGATAAAATCTTTAATGGAGCATCCTCATTTCCATAAAATGACGGTGCGATAGAAACAATGAAAGGTTTATTTATTAAAGATTCAAATTTTGTTATATCATCACGGTAATTTTTTGCGTTCTGTGGACATACATTAACACATGTTCCACACAAAATACATTCATCTTCTATGACGAAAGATACATCATTTTGAAAACTTATCGCTTTTACAGGACAATTTCTAAGACATTTGTAACAGTATTTACAATTGGCACGATTTGAAATAATATATAGACTTTCCTTCACTATTTATCACCTTCGTTTATGAATTTATTTCTTAGATATTCATATACAACTTCTATGTTTTCACAATTAATATTTGATAATAGTTTATCATCAATTAGTATATTTACCCCATTTACACACATCCCGAGGCATAGTGAACCCTTGAGTTCAACTGAGTTTTCTAATTTATTTTTTTCGATAAATTCTTTGAGTCTTTCTGCTATTGAGTACGAACCTTTTAAATGGCATGAACTACCAAAACATATACTAACTACGAATTTTTCGTTTTTTAAATCTTTTTCACTTTCCATATGCTCTCCCATCTCCAAAAATTTTTGATTTGTTTCGTTAATTATTTCACGATAATTCCAGTTCTATGATAATACCTTGGATAAAAAAAGTCAAGTGCCCCAAATCGGGGCACTTGTGATTTATAGAAATTTATTTTTATTTTTTAGCGTTTTTAGTCTTGGAACTCTATTAATCCGTACTTACCATTTTTCCTGTATAATAGATTGATTTCACCTGTATCTACGTTTCTAAAAACAAAGAAAGCGTGATTCATAACATCCATTTGGGCAAGTGCTTCTTCAAGAGAGATATTTGCTAAAAATACTCTTTTTACTGTGTCTATCTTTTCTTCTTCCTCTTCTGAGAGGTCTCTTGGTGTTAGTTCTTCAGCAATTACTTCAATTGCACTTTTTACATTTGATTTGTGGTGAGATTTGTAATATTCTCTTTCTTTTTTTACCGATTTTTCAAAACTGTCCGATGCACTGTCAATAACACCGTAAATATCATTTGCCTTCTCTTGAACAACAATATCTTTTCCGTTAAAATGTGTTTTAAGTAAGAGAGTATAATATGGACCATCTTTGTCAAAACGCGCTTCGATGTTGATGTTTGCTTTGTCTTTAAAAGAGCTGAGCACTCTCTTTACTTTTTCTAACTTTTCTTCAAGATAAGAAACAACAGCATCTGAAAGTTCGATACCTTTGGAAAAAGTCTTAATCTCCATATAATCACCTCCGAGCGATTTCCTCGTTTAGCTCCGTCACAAGCTCCATTGTGTAGAAAGACAAAGTGATAAGGAAATAACTTACTACTTTTGATATCACTAATTTCTCATCCGATAAAACAAATTTTTTCGCTGTCAAAATAAGAGAAATCAAAAGAGCTGTCGAAATCAAAAATAGAAATGGTATGAAATAACCAATAAAGGTAAAAATGAGCATAAATATCATGTAAAGGTTTGATAATGCACGAAGTTTTTCATCATCGACGTTAAACCATTTGCTTATTACTATGGTAAGTCCTATTATTCCAATGAAGAATGCAGTGTTTGCAATGCCTATGAATACCTTGACGGCAACGTGATCTATAAAGAAAAATGCGTTTGAAATTATAGACATGATAAACCCAATCGAAAACAACAAAGAAGAGAATATTATGAAATCCTTTGAAGATTTTTCTTCGACGATACTGTTTAAGTAGTCTTTTATCATCACCGAACCTCCCCATATAGTAATTTTATATATTAAAATTTTCCCCAATTACAAATCCAAATACTTCAGGGCCAACGTGAGCGGCAATAGCAGGACCTATCCTGGCTATTGAATGGACGTGGAAGCCATCCAAAAGCTTATCAAAATATGGTTTCATTGTACTAACACCTAAACCTCCAATTACAATAGGATTGTTTATATTTCGAGCAAAATTTTGAGCAATTTCTCTCATCTTTGAAACACAGCCATCTAATGTACGTGATGTGTCAATAGAAAATGTGTAACCTTCTTCGTCAGTAGATAAAATAGGTTTGATTTTCAATAATCTCCCAATTAATGCCTTGGCTTTACCGATTCTACCACCACGTTCTAAGTACTCGAGTGATGAGACAGTGAAAACTAAAAGGCTTTTTCTCACAAACTCATCTACTAATTCCTGAGTAACTTTTATACCATTTTCAACTGCATTTATAACTCTGTAGAGAATATAAGTTGTTTTAACACTTCCACTCTTTGAATCAAATACGTGAATATTTTTTAAATTCTCGTTTTTTACTATAGAGCTTATAGTATCGTAGGTACCACTTAATTTTGATGAGATTGTTACAACATAAACGTCATCGTACTCTTTTGAATACTTTAAAAGTTTTTCACGCATTTCTTCGGTTTTAGGTTGAGATGTAGCGATTTTTGCACCAGAAAGACAATGTTTATAAAATTCTTCATCAGTTATAGTAATTTTGTCTATATATTCTTTATCGTTTACATATACTCTTAGTGGAAATTTGTCTGTTGGAACATCAAATTTTAAATCATTTTGAAAGTCAGCAGAACTGTCGAAAATGTAAATGTTATTCATAATTAACCCCCTTGGCAATTAAAATACCAAAACCGTGTAAACCAACGTGTACCATAATCGCAGGTCCGATTTCTAAAAACACAGGTTTTATATTAAAGTGATTAGAGATTTCATACACATATTGCTTGTAATCATCTGAACCAACAGCAGCATAAAGTACATAATTTTCTTGTCCTTCAGATTTATTCTTTTCAATAAAACTTTCAAATTTATTTATCATTAAATCAGTCAATTTTTTTGTACTCAGTGATTTACCGACTAATTCAACTTCGCCCGTACGTGCCACTGTTAGTATTGGTTTTATGTGTATCATTTGTCCTATAATTGAACTAATTTTTCCAATTCTTCCGCTTTTATTGAGTCGCTTTAAATCAAAGACCGAAATTAAGAACAAAGAATCATCTCTATAAGATATTATATCATTTTCTTCCAATATTTTACCATTCAAAATATCTGTAATCATTCGTTCAAAAATGTAAGTATTTTGAATACTAACCGTTTTCGAGTCGAAAACAATAATATTTTCGTATTTGCTCGCTATTGTGTTGAATAAATTATAAGTTCCACTCAAAAGCGAAGAAACTGATAGAACATAAACATACTGGTATTTGTTTGATAATTTTTCGAAAGTTTCTTCTACTTTGGTTATCAATGGAAGAGATGTTTCTAACTTTTTTTCTTCTTTAAGTGCTTCTATTATCTTTTCTGATACTTCTTCACTGTCTTCGTATTCTTTATCATCAATATACACTCTGACGGGTATTGTAATCACTTCTACTTTATCTTCAATCTTCTTTAAGAATTCTTTTCTTAATTTTGTTGTACTGTCGACAACAACGGCATATTTCAAATTAAATTACACCTCCAAAGCTTTTATCTCAATTTTCCAAGCAGAACTTTAATCTGCTTTACCGCTGCTTATACCATCACCAAGATACTTGTGTGGATCAAATTCTTCAGGCTTCCCGACTTCTTCAGTAAGTATAGTAACGTTGCTATTTCCATCACAATGGATGAAACCATCTACTACCCTATATTTTTCTTCTCCATCTTCTGTTTTTATTCTAACGTCTGTTACAGCCAATTTAGCAATTAATGGAGCCCTTTTATCAAGAACACCCATTTCCCCCTCAACTGTTTTGAAAACAAGAATTTTTGCGTTACTAAATTCCATAATTTTGTATGGTGTCACAATTTTTATTTTCATAAAGCAACACTCCTATCTTTTGTATTTCATCTTTCATCATAATAACAAGGAACCGGCAGCCAACAATGACTGCCGAATATTTAATGCTTTATATTACAACCGCCTGGGTTAATTTCTTTGCTTTTTCAACGGCTTCATCTATCGTACCAACCATGTAGAATGCGGCTTCTGGAAGGTCATCGTATCTACCTTCAAGAATTTCTTTGAATCCTCTTATCGTTTCTTTAATAGGAACGTATACACCGGGCATTCCAGTAAATCTTTCAGCAACGTGCGTTGGTTGTGTCAAGAATCTTTGAATTTTCCTTGCTCTTTGAACAATTAATTTATCTTCTTCAGAGAGTTCTTCCATACCAAGGATCGCAATGATGTCCTGTAAGTCTTTATACCTTTGTAGGACCTCTTGAACACCACGCGCAACTTCATAATGTTCCTTACCAACTATATTTGGATCGAGTATTTTTGATGTGGAATCCAGAGGGTCAACTGCAGGATACAAACCAAGTGCAGCCAACTGCCTTGAAAGAACTATTGTTGCATCAAGGTGTGTAAATGTTGTTGCAGGAGCTGGGTCAGTTATATCATCAGCAGGTACGTAAATTGCCTGAACTGAAGTTATAGATCCGCGCTTGGTTGAAGTAATTCTTTCTTGAAGTTCGCCCATATCAGTTGCAAGTGTTGGTTGGTAACCAACCGCTGAAGGCATTCTACCAAGCAATGCAGAAACTTCACTACCTGCTTGTACAAATCTAAAAATGTTATCTATAAATAATAGGACATCTCTACCTTCAACATCTCTAAAATATTCAGCGACGGTAAGTGCGGTGAGTGCTACTCTAAACCTTGCTCCCGGTGGTTCATTCATCTGGCCAAAAACTAGAACCGTATTATTTAAAACACCAGCTTCTTGCATTTCAAGGTATAAGTCGTTACCTTCCCTTGTACGTTCTCCAACTCCTGCAAACATTGAGAAACCTTTGTGCTCGATTGCGATATTTCTAATCATTTCCATAACAAGAACGGTTTTACCAACACCAGCACCACCAAAGAAACCTATCTTACCACCTTTTGGGAATGGAGCAAGTAAATCTATGACTTTCAGACCAGTTTCAAGAATTTCAATTTCTGTTTTTTGTTCAGCCATAGATGGTGCAGGTCTATGGATAGGCCAGTATTCTACATCTTTTAATTCTCCATTTTCATCGATGGGTTCGCCTATAACATTAATCATTCTTCCAAGGATTCCGCGACCAACTGGAGCTTTTATAGGTTCTCCTGTGTTTTCAACTTCCATTCCACGAATGAGCCCATCAGTACTATCCATAGCAACTGTTCTTACCGTATTATCACCAATCAACTGTTCAACTTCAAGTATAAGTTTTTTGCCTGTTTGAGGATTATTTACAACAAGCGCGTCGTATATGTCAGGTAACTCACCTTCTGAAAATTTCACATCTACGACAGGACCAATTATTCTCACAATCTTTCCAATAGATTTTTTGGACACACGTATCACTCCTCCTGATTCGTGGCTTGTATACCACTCCATCACTCTCAATTAATCTTCTTTGAGTGCGTCTGCTCCAGTTACTATTTCTATGAGTTCTTGAGTAATAGACGCTTGTCTCGCTTTGTTATATTCTATCGTTAGAAGTCTAACAACTTCTTCTGCATTTTCTGTCGCATTTCTCATTGCGTTTTGCCTTGCGTATAGCTCACTTATCTTAGTCTCAAATGCTAAAGAGAACAATACTGATGCAGCGTAGAATTCTATAAGCTTAATTTGAAATTCATCTTCAAGTGGTTCAAATTCGTACCTATCACCTTTTTTTTCATTCTCCTGAGTAAATGGAACAAGTTGAAAAACATCAGGAATTTGTGCAAGCTTACTTCTAAACTTTCCGTAAATTACCTTTACTTTTGAGACATTATTTAAAACTAAATCACTAATTAGCGTTTGTGCGAATTCAAATGTTGGTACCTCGTAAGCATGCTCGTATATACGTTGAATTTTTTCATGCTTCTTAAATATAGGAGCAAGTTTTGTACCAACTACGTATATGTAGTCAAAGTTTTCTTTTTTATCCAAGCTTAAAGCTTTCTTAGCAATTTCCGATGGGAAAGAACCACAAAGTCCCATATCTGTACCAATTACAACAAGTGCACTTTTACCTTCGCCATTAATGAATGGATGCTTAACATCAAAATGAACTTTCTCAACTATGTTTTTTGTTTCGTTGAGAAACTCACGAGCCATCTTCAACCTTTTTTCAACTTTTTTTATTTGAGCGGTTGAAACCATTTCCATTGCTTTTGTTATTTTCTTTAAAGATTGCGTGGCATTTATGCGTCTTTTGATTTGTAATAGTTTACCACGACTCATTATTTATCACTTCCCATAGAGTTTAACAAATTCTTCTTTGAACTCCTTTATTACTGCGTGTAATTTTGTTTCGTTTTCTTTTGAAAGTTGTTTTGTTGTTCGTATTTCATCTAAAAGACTGGAATATTTTTCTTTTACAAATTTCAATAGCCCTTCTTCAAAAGCCTTAACTGCATTGATTGGTAAATCATCAAGGTATCCATTTATACCAGCAAATAGTACTACTACTTGATCTTCTACTTCCATAGGACTGTACTGTGGTTGTTTCATTAATTCCATTAGTCTTTGTCCACGTGTAATTTGTGCTTGCGTGGCTGGATCAAGTTCAGTTGCAAATTGTGCGAACGTTTCGAGTTCTTGGAATTGTGCTAAGTCGAGTTTTAAAGAACCAGCAACTTGTTTCATTGCTTTTATTTGTGCTGCACCACCGACACGTGAGACAGAGAGACCGATATTAACTGCTGGACGTTGACCAGCGTAGAATAAACCTGGTTCAAGATATATTTGCCCATCGGTAATAGAAATAACATTTGTAGGAATATATGCAGATATATCGTTTGCTTGCGTTTCTATAATTGGCAGAGCGGTTAACGAACCCCCACCGTATTTTTCATTTAATCGGGCTGCCCTTTCAAGAAGTCTAGAGTGTAGGTAAAAGACATCGCCAGGGTAAGCTTCCCTTCCCGGTGGTCTTCTAAGGAGCAGAGAAATTTGTCTATATGCGACCGCATGTTTGGAGAGGTCATCGTATACAACTAATGCATCTTTTCCGTTGAACATGAAATACTCGCCCATGGCACATCCAGCATATGGAGCTATGTATTGTAATGTTGCTGGATCAGATGACGCGGCAACAACAACAGTAGTGTATTCCATTGCGCCAGTTTGTCTAAGTTTTTCAACGATTCTTGCTACGGCGGATGCCTTCTGACCGATTGCAACATAAATACAATAGACACCCTTACCTTTTTGGTTTATTATAGTGTCGATAGCTATAGCTGTTTTACCTGTCTGTCTGTCACCTATAATTAACTCTCTTTGTCCTCGTCCAATTGGAATAAGTGAATCAACAACCTTTAAACCAGTTTGTAGAGGAGTATCTACAGGTTTTCTGAAAATAACACCAGGTGCTTTGAATTCTATAGGTCTTGTTTCTTTATATTCTACTGGTCCAAGTCCATCTAAAGGTTCACCAAGAGGATTAACAACGCGGCCGAGTAAACCTTCGCCAACTGGAACTTCCATTATTCTGTTTAAACGTCTAACCGTGTGTCCTTCTTTTATATCTTTATAATCACCGAGTATAATTATACCGACGTTGTCTTCTTCTAAGTTAAATGCAAGTCCTTTCGTGCCTGTCTCGACGAATTCAACCATTTCATTCGCCATTACATTGTTTAAACCGTATACCCTTGCTATACCATCACCAACTTGTATAACCTTTCCTGTATCTTCCAGTCTTATTTCTTCTTTGTAATCAGATATTTTTGTTTCTAAAACTCTTACGATTTCTCCAGGGTTTAATCTCAAGGTATCACCCCTCTCTATTTAGAATGTTCCTTGCGATATTTTGAAGTCTTCCCTTAACTGTTACATCAAGTGTCTTACCGGCGAACTCCACAACAACACCAGCTATTAAACTATCATCCACCGTTACATTAAATACTGGTTTTCTGTTTGTGTATTTTTCAACAAATTTTGAAAGAATTTCTTCTTCCTCTTTTGAAAGTTCCATGGCCGAGGTAACATTAACTGGTATAAGTCCTTTATCTTCAAGAATAGTATAGTCAAAGAAAGAAATTATTTGATTAATATACTTTAGTCTTTTATTTACGATGAGTAAGTTAATAAACTTACGAAAAATTTCGTCGTATTCGATTTTCAACTCTTTCATGATATTCAAAACAAATTGAACACGATTTTCAGGTTTAATCGCTTGGTTGTTTAGATATACTGATGCTAAGTTATAAATATCTCCAAGAATGTTTAGGAGTTCTTTGTAAGTCTCAGTTTTTCCGTTGGTTTTAGATATGTTGTACAAAGCCAACGCATATTTGCTCGCAATTGCCGAGTACATCATTTTTCATACTCCTTTATAACCTTAGCAAGATATTCTCTCTTTGCTTTTTCATCAAGTGTGCCTTTGAGCACTTTCATTGCAAGATTAATAGCAAGTTCCGTAGCAATTGTCTGTACTTGCGCGAGCGCTTCTTGTTTTTGCTTTTCGATTTCTAAGTAAGCGTTTTGTAAAATTTTCTCAGCTTCTTTTTGGGCTTTTTGTTTGGCTTCTTCAACTATCTTTTCAGATTCTGAGTTTGCAGAAGCGATTATTTGTTCAGCTCTTATACGAGCATTTTTTAGCTCTTCTTCGGCATTTTTCTTTATTTCTTCAGCTTGCTTCCTAAGTTTTTCAGCTTCTACAATTTCTCCTTCAATTTTCTCTTTCCTCTTTTCCATCATTCCCAGGAAAGGCTTATAAAGAAGCTTATTAAGAATCCATAGTAAAAATAGAAAATTTAATAATTGTACTACAGCAGTTAAGTTAATTTCAAAAAAGTCCATATACCTCGCCTCACAAAGCGAATAGTATCAAAAAGGTAATAAGCAATGAGTAAATACCTGTTGTTTCAGCGATAGCGTCTGCAAGCAACATCCTTGTAACAATAACGTTTGTAAGTTCTGGTTGCCTTGCGATAGCATCCATTGCGTGTCCACCAACGTGACCTTCACCTACACCAGGACCAATTGCACCAAGTCCCATACAAAGTCCTGCTCCAATAGCTTTACCAGCAGTGATAATAGCATCCGCAATAATCTTTACACTTTCTTGATCCATCGTAAATACCTCCCTCTTTAAGTGTAATTGTTAAGTGTAATTATAATGTTTTAAATTTAAGATACTTGAGAAGATATATATGCAACAGTCAACGTTGAGAAAACAAACGCTTGAATCAGTCCCGAGAATATTCCAAAGTATCCCCATAAAAATGGTGGTAGGAATAAGTATTTTACAAAGTAGCTTAGTGTTAAAACAAGTATTCCCCCACCTGTTATATTTCCAAACAAACGTAAAGAATGTGAAACCGGTTTTGCAAGTTCTCCAATTATGTTCATTGGTAAAAGAAATGGTACTGGTTCAAGAAAACCTTTGAACCACTCTTTTATACCTTTTGACTTTATTCCAAAATATTGGCTAATTACAAATACCATTACAGCGTATGTTAGATTTGTATTAAGATCTGATGTTGGAGGGATCCAAGTGTCACTAAATAAGACGAATTTAACATTTCTTATTACTTCTCCACCATCTGTAATTGTTTTGGATACATCGACTGAGATACCTGGTATAAAACCACCTATCAAGTTCGAAACGGCTATGTATATAAAAAGTGTTGTAGCAATTTTAAAAGTTATATTTGCGTACTTTTCATCAGGAATACTACTCTGTACAATATCGTAAATAAATTCCATTATCGACTCAGCAAATGATTGCTTCTTTGTAGGAACAATGGAATAGTCCTTGTTAACTTGCTTTGCGAACCAAATGATAATTCCGATAATTACAAATGACATGAAAATTGTCATAGGATTTATTCTTTGATACCATGCATCCGTTGAAGGACCTACAATCCATCTATTTGCAACGTTTTTAAGGGCATCACCTGGAGTAGGCGGAAGTCCACCCAATTTTATGTTAAGCATTCCAACAGTTACATATACAACCAAAAAAATCAGCAATTGAACTTTAGCTTTTGTGCTCATTTTCCTTTTTTTTGTCAATTTTACCACCTCCAAGAGAACAAATAGATAACCATTTTTAAATTAATCATTCCTATGAAAGTACCTATTATTCCCCACATAGGCTCTTTTGTTATAAGAGTGGATAAAAGAAAGAGCGAAGCATAAAATATGTATCTTAAACCATACATTTTTGGAATTTTAAATGAACCTAAAGTTATTATATCATAATTCTCGTAACTTTTTGCAATAAACAAAAGTCCGAGCAATGAACCTATAGTCCCAAAGAAAAGCCCAATTATTGCGCTCCAAAGACCAAATATTATGAATAATGTTAACTCAACTATTATAAAAGGTATAGAATACTTTATTATGTTTTTTAATATTCCCTTTAATGTTTTACGTAAATTTTCATCAAATTTTATATCTGTGATGAGATAATTTGTTTCAATATTATTGTTATTATTTTCGTTTACTTCATTATCATTATCCTGAGCCAATTTTAGTAATTCTTGATAAGCTTTTGACTTTTTGACTCTTAGTGGTACTTTTTCATTACTTTTCATCATTTTTTGATTTTTGTTCTCTTTGTTCTTCTTTTTCATATTTTTCAACTTCTTTCAGTATATACTTTATACCATTGTAGATACCTGAAGCTAAACCTAAGAATACAAATATTATCAGAAAAATTTTACCCGTACCAAACATATTATCTAAGAACATCCCTATTATAATACTAACTAATATGTTCGCGATAATCGTAAATCCAAAGCCTGTGACTATATTCATTTTTGATATTTCTTTTCCTATGTTAACACCCACGTCGTTACTTTTTTTCTTTGTCATCAAACTCACCTAAACAAGTGTTTAATTTAAATGATTATTATCTCCCTTGGTAGAGTTGATAATATTTCACATCCATTTTCCCTAACCACAACATCTTCTTCTATCCTTATTCCAAACTCTCCTTCGAGATATATTCCAGGTTCAACCGTCACAATATGTCCATCCTCAAGAGGTTTTTCATTTCTATAACTTAGACTTGGATTTTCATGTACTTCTAAGCCTAGTCCGTGTCCTAAACCGTGACCAAAATATTCTCCATATCCACTTTCAGCAATATGATTTCTTGCGATTGAATCAACTTCTTTGCCTGTGATTCCAGCCTTTATCGAATCGAGTGCTTTTTGCTGAGCGTCGTATACTATTTTATGAACCTCTTTCACTTTATCTGAAGGTTCACCAATTGAAAATACCCTTGTCAAATCGCTGTTATATCCTTTATACCTTGCGCCCCAGTCAACGACAATTGCCTCTCCTTTTTCAATGACTTTTTCAGACGCTTTGCCATGTGGTAACGCGCCTCTATAGCCAGATGCGATTATAGTATCAAAAGCTCTATCATCTGCCCCAAATAATTTCATTTGATATTCCAAATATGCTGCGAGTTCGTATTCTTTCATACCAGGTTTTGCTATTTCAAGCATCTTTTTAAATGCTTCTTGGGCAATTTCAACCGCTACTTTTATTTTTTCAATTTCTTCTTCTGTTTTTCTTGAACGTACCTCAAGTAATAATGAAGAAACATCTTCAAATTCGATTTTTAATTTTTCTCTCAAATCTTCAAAATAGCCAGCTGATATCCTGTCTTTTTCAATAGCAAGCTTTTGTAACTCCATGGAATTTATTAATTCAGCGATTGTATCCAAAAACGTTTTAGGCGGGATATATTTAACTAATTCAAACGTACTTTCTTCTTTTACCTGTGTCCAATAGCGTGAATCGGTGACAATAAGATGTCTTTTTGGTGTGATAAGCAGTGCGGAAAAACTTCCAGTGAAACCTGAAAGATATCTTGTTGTAACAGTATTTGACGACTCAACATTCAAAACCAATATTGCATCAACATTCTTTTCGAAAATTTTTGCTTTGACCTCTTCTAAACGTGTGTTCATTTAAATAACCCCCTTCAAAAGTCATTCAATTTTATGGTAAAAAAATTATCGATATTTTTACACTTGGTGTGCTCGGCGGGACTTGAACCCGCAATCTTCGGATCCGGAGTCCGACGCTCTATCCAATTGAGCTACGAGCACTTAAAAACTATTCTTTTGTAACAGTGAATGAATAAACAGGTATTTGATTAATTTGTGTATCTCTCAATTCTAAATCTAAATTAGACAATATCTGTCTAATTTCGTTGTTAATTATAATACATTCTGGTTTTTTTTCAATCTCGGAAAGTGACTTAGAAAAATCTTTAAAGACTCTATATACGAAAAAACCTTTTGAAAATAACGTGTAGGCTGTATATGGATCTTCGGAGAACGCGATTCCAGATGAAATATTGAATTTATCATCGTATGGGACTTCTATTACAATTGCAAATTCTGCTTTTATCTCTTGTGACTGCTTTATTTTTGTTATTTCGAGTTTTTTCACCCTTTGTGGATTATTGATATAGTCCAATAAAAGCTGCTCAGCACTGAAGCGGTCATCGTCTTTTTTTTGGTATGTTTTTGCCATCTGGGTTGTCAACCTTTCATCTATAAAAAGTACTTCTTTTCCCTGTTTCAAAAGTTTTATACCGAATTTTATAACTTCAAATGTTTGCGTAGAATAATTTCCACTCATGGATAATGGTATACCTAAAATTATTTTTTTGAATGACGATATCTTTGTATGTATTTCCGAGGTTTTAATTGTTCCGCTCTCAGAAACAAAAACGTTTCCAATGGCATAGCCACACTTACTTTTTCCATAATCAATGGCTATAATACTCATCTATAATATTTCCTCCAAGTTTTTCGATATTTCCAATCTTGCTTTCGTTTTCAGTAACTTCATCTAGTGCTATAACCATCTTTGACGGATTTTTTGGATCGGGGAATAATTTTGCATGTATTCCTTTTTTTCTTAGCTCAATGAGATTTTCAATAGGTTTTTCAGTCCTTAAAATATATTTTAAGTTCTGAGTCATGCATATATCTCTCCTCTATCAGTCTGTATATTTCTTTCATAGATAAGGCCTCGAGTTGAAGAGTGTATCTTTCAAAATAAGGTAATTCAATTTCTCTTTCTTTAAGCCTTGTTATTTTTTCTGGAATAAAATCAACAGGTTTAACTATATTTTCAACTATTCCGCCGAGATCTTTGTAAATGCTCTTTACAACCCCCTTTGGTATATCGTAATTTGATAATATAGCCTCAAAATCATCTTGTTTCATCGGAAGATATATATTTAATTCTTCAACTATCTTTTCCAAGTTTTCAAGCGTGGGGAATAATTTTTTCAATGATTCGTATCTTTTATTCACGTCTTGTGTTGAATAATTTAACTGCAGCAGCACATTTCCATCTCCGCTCACTGCGTCAATTATTTCACTCAGAGTATAAGGGAAGTCAAAGAGTCTCACTTCGACCTTTCCAAATAAACCAGGTAATCCATCTGTATTCGTTGAAGAAATAAGCCTCTTTATTTTTCTTTTCTTTACAAGATTGGATATAATTAGTCTTTGGAATGGGGCAAGCTGTGAAGAGTAAAAGACCGTATCTCGAGCGGACATCTTTTTTACGTAATTGTTGAAGAAA
This sequence comes from Fervidobacterium nodosum Rt17-B1, assembly GCF_000017545.1. Lineage (NCBI taxonomy): Bacteria > Thermotogati > Thermotogota > Thermotogae > Thermotogales > Fervidobacteriaceae > Fervidobacterium > Fervidobacterium nodosum. The sequence continues at coordinate 361,593 of NC_009718.1, forward strand.
ATTTCTACAGAGTTATGCGTTGAAAATAGATAAACAAGTGAAGAAACAGTATTGTTGAGAGACTTTGGCTGATTTCTCTTATCTTCTATTGAGAATTCAGATTTACCTTCAACTTCATAAATTGGAAGATTGGTTTCGAAATTAAATATTGTTGTGTAAAATGCTTGCTTACCAAATTTATAAATTATCCTTTCAAATAGGTTTTCGTCAAAATTTCTCAAGAAATGAATTTCGTTTAAAACTACAAAATCAAAATCATCTAAGCTGGAAATGAACTTATCGGCATATACCGCATTCGTCACAATGTGCCTTCCATTACTTCTGTTAACAGAATTAAGTAGTACCAAGCCTTGTATGTTATGTCTCTGTAAACTTTCATAGATATGCATGGCCTCGATACTTGATGAATTTATAATTAATACTCTTCCTTTTCTCATTAAATCGTACAAAAATGCATTCCTAAAGTGCATTTTAAATCTTATAACCGCTGGTCTTTGTATTTTGTATAAATTGCTTACTTTTTCAATTCTGGAGAATATATCATCTTCTATATGTTTTTGACTGTACTCTTCTTCTTTCTGTTGTTTCCAGTTCACGCTAAATGAATGCAAAAAGGCTCTATCCATAACATCATCATCACTTATATGATAAAATTTTAAATCCAAAACATTAAGCTGAGGACCAGCTTCTCCAGTCCTTAAGTTGCCAACAACGTCCATTCGTATAAATTGTGGTTGAATACCATACATTTCATTTGGTGAGAATTTTAGTCCAAACCCTACACCTTCTATGCTATTGCTATTACCTTTTAGAGTTAATCGAATGTTGTAACCTGTTTCACCAAAGATTTTAAATCGTTCAACTGGGCTGTTTTGTATTAAAAATACTGGCTCAGGATTACCATGTCCGTATGGCTCTAATAATTCTATTGATTTTAATAAATCTTCATTTATTTCATCTACAGATATTTTTTCATCTACGGCAATTACTTCTTCTACTTTTATATCTTCTTCTCTTATTTTTTCGCGTATTGCTTTTATCAGCTCTGGAATTTTTTCTTCTTTCAAGCTGAAACCAAGTGCCATTGTGTGCCCACCAAAATCTTCAAATATATCTCTAAATCTTTCAAGTAATTCTATTATGTTAACACCTTGAACACTCCTAGCAGAACCTCTTCCTACTCCATCTTCGATGGATATCACCATAACAGGTTTGTTATACAAATGCACAAGTCTTGTGGCGACTATCCCTATAACACCAAGATGCCATCCATAACCGTAAGCAACAACTATTGGTAAACTATCAAGGTTATTTGATTCAATCATCTGTACAGCTTCGTTATATATTTTTGCTTCGATACCCTGCCTTGTTACATTATATCCTAACAAAATCTCTACAAGCTCAGTCGCACTTGCCTCATCTTTGGTGACTATCAGTTTAAATGCATCATCAGGAGAATCGAGCCTGCCAGCTGCATTAAGTTTTGGAGCGATTCTATAACCAATATCGCGCGTACTTATCGTGGCAATACCTATTTTTTGAATAAGTCGAACAATGCCGAGTTTAGCTGTATTGTTAAGCCTTTTTAGGCCTTCTCGAACAATGTACCTATTTTCGTCTAAAAGTTCAACCATATCTGCAACTGTACCAAGGGCAACTAAATCTAACAATTCATCGGTTACAGATGGTGGGATATTCATTTTTTCTGCTAGTGCGGTAATAAGTTTGTAGGCGACTCCTACTCCTGCAAATTCCTTGAAAGGATATTCGTCGTCTGGTCTTTTTGGATTAACAATCGCATCGGCGTTAGGAAGGGTTTCTTTTGGTTGGTGATGATCTGTTATAACAATGTTTAGACCAAGTTCCTTAGCCTTATCAACGGCTTCAAAAGCGGTTATGCCACAATCTACCGTTAAGATTGTTTTGAATCCCTTTAGAACAATCTCTTCGACAAATTGTGGTTGAATACCGTAACCATTATCCACACGCTTTGGAATGTAGTAATCTACGTTCCATCCATTTTCTGAAAGAAAAGTGTAAAGTACAGCCGTACCAGTAATACCATCCACGTCATAATCGCCGTGGATTATAACTTTCTCGCCGTTGTCTCTTGCTCTTAACAATATTTCAACGGCTTTCTCCATGTCTTTTAATAAAAATGGAGAACGTAGTGTTTGACGCGTTGGATTAAGAAATCTTTTGGCATCTTCTTCTGTTTTTATACCACGCAGTACCAATAACTTTGCAACGAACTTATTTACACCCAGCCTTTCAGAGAGTTCTTGAACAAGGTGTTCATCTACCTGCCTTAATTCCCATCTCATCAGCTCCTCAACCTTTCTATTTTAAATTTTTCATTCTACAAGAAATTTTATCACGGATTTGAATTTTTTGGTTAAATTCTTATGTTAAATTTCAAAAACAAAGTATGTCATTGTTCGCTTTACGAACAAGATTGTGGTATAATTATACGTGAGTTCTGTATTTCATAATGATGCTGTTAACTAGTAGTGATGATGGAAGCTAAAGCTGTAATCATCTCATTTTCGTTCTCATATAACTTGCATAGGTTCCTTACTACACAAAAACCATTTACATAGTACCGTATGTTGCTAAATTTCTTGAAGCTCCTTTTCGCCCTAACAAACATCTTAAATAACGAAAATTTCGATTCACATTCGTTGTTTTTACCTAGTCTTACTTCTCTGTGCTCAACATTATCAAAATTTAGTTTCACTGCTATCTCGTACGCTTTTAGTCCATCAGTTATTAACTCTATTTGTGTGTTTTGTTTTCTTTGACTAAAGTATTTATCTAACAATATCTTAACTTGTGACATATCACGATATCTTGATACATGCCAAGCTACTATTAAATTCGTACCATGCTCAACTAATAGCCACACATAGTACTTTTTGTCTCGAAATACAATAACTGTTTCATCACCATGAACTTTAAATACATTCTCAAACTCAAAAAGCGAAATAACAGAAGATAACTTGATAATCCATTTGTAAATAGCGACATGAGAGACATTGATATTCAAGCAAGCTTTAATAGCACGAAGAGAAAGGTTGTATTTGAAGTACAAGATGAAAGCTTTGAGAATGATATAGATAGGGAAACGGAAGAATTTGAAAGGATGAAAGTTGAAAGGCACAGGCTGAGGAAGAGAAAGTGGAACAGAAGTTTTGAAGTTGCACTTTCTGCATCTGAAACGAACGAAATAACGGCGGATTTTGTAAATTTCCATGACATGGTTACAATGAACACAACGAGGGTAAGGGAAAGAAAAAAGTTTGTGTTTTTTGGTGAAAGAAAGTTTAAAATAACGCTTGCAATCTTTGCAAAAGAAGATTTGGTTTTTGAACTTATCATGACCGTTTTTGATGAAGTTAGAAGAGCCACAATGAGGGCATTTGAGTTGGACATTAACCATATCGGGATACCTCCTTATTGAGAGTATATTGGGGGGTGTCCCCTATTTAAGAAGATAATATGGTTTTTGAAATTTATCAATACCTTTGGTTAACAAAATCTTCATAATTCGAGGAGGGGTAATCGTGGGAAAGATGCTTTTAAGAGGTGGAACAGTTGTTACAGTTACAAATGGTACATTTGTTGGAGATGTATTAATTGAGGATGGAAAGATTAGTAAGGTTGGTAAAAGTATTAAGGTGAAAGCGGATAAAGTTTTAGATTTATCCGGGAAGTATGTTTTGCCCGGTTTTATCGATGCTCACTCACATATTGGATTGTACGAAGAGGCAGTTGGAGCCATGCAGGATGGTAATGAGATAGGAGAGCCTATTACTCCAGAAGTGCGAGCTATAGATGCTTTTAATCCTTATGATATTGCCATCAAAAGGGCACTAGATGGTGGGTTTACAACAGTTATGATTGTTCCGGGCAGTGCAAATGTCATTGGGGGGCAAGGGGCGATTATTAAGTTTAAATCTCACATCGTTGATTATTGTATAGTTAAATCACCAGCTGGACTAAAGATGGCAACAGGTGAAAATCCAAAGAGAGTTTACGGAGAACTTAAAAAACTTCCATCAACAAGACTTGGAATTGCTGCTTTGATGAGATCGTATTTTATGAAAGTACAAGATTATATTGAGAAAAAGAAAAAAGCAATTGAAAAAGACGGAGTTTTTCTAGATAGAGACCCTAAACTTGAAGTCGGGGAACTTGTTCTTAAAGGTGTTATCCCTGCAAGAATACATGCTCACAGAGCTCAGGATATTGTAACAGCAGTTAGGATAGCCAAAGAATTTAACTTTAAACTTGTCATTGAACATGGTACTGAAGCGTACAAGGTTGCCGATTATTTGGCTGAAAATAATATACCTGTTGTGGTTGGACCATTTGGTTTTAGAACAAAGATAGAACTCAAAGACCAGACGTACGAAAATGTAAAAATACTTAATGAAAAAGGAGTTTTGACAGCTATAATGGTTGACCATCCTGTGGTTCATCTCGAGTACGCAAATATGCATGCTGCACTTGCCATGAAATATGGTGCGAATAAAGATGATATTCTCAAAATGCTCACAATTAACCCTGCAAAAATTCTTGGAATAGATGATAAAGTTGGTTCCATCGAGGTAGGTAAGGATGCGGACATAGTTATTTGGGATAACGACCCATTCCTTCCACAGGCAAAGGTTGAAAAGGTGTTTATCGAAGGTAAAGAGATAGAATGGTGGGGAGAAAAATAAACCGATACTTCGAAAAAAAACAAAAGCCGAGCTTAAAGCTCGGCTTTTTAATTGAAACCGAACTGAATATTATTTTTTTACCGCTTTTGCCATTTCTACAGCTAATTTTCTCAGTCTTTCAAAATCTTCTTCTTTAGGTGAAAACTGCACTTCTACAGGTTCTCCAACCATTTCCCATTTATTCTTTTGAATGTATTCCACGATACCTTTAACTCCTCCACCACTCCATCCATATGTTCCGAAAACGCCGAAAACGCGATTTGGAAGTCCTTTGTGGGAAAGATTTATAATTAAATTTTCCATTGGTGGGAATATCCAATTGTTATACGTGCACGTGCCGAGAATAATACCTTTAAATCTCCAAATTTCGTTGATTATAAATGATTCATGCGTTGTTGATGTGTTCATGACTCTTATATTCTTCACACCTTCTTCAGCAAGTACCCTTGCTATATAATCTGCCATCTTTTCCGTATTGCCATACATTGTACCGTAAGCTATGACAACACCTTCTTCATATTCGTATTTACTCCATCTATCGTAAGCTGATATGATATGTCCGGGATTGGTTCTCCAAACGGGACCGTGTGTCGAGCATACGATTTTAATCTCTAAAGAACTAAGCTTTTGAAGAGCCTTTTGAACCATTGGGCCGAATTTTCCCACTATGTTTGAATAGTACCTTCTGATTTCGTTTTCGAAATAATTTACGTCAACTTCGTCATCAAATATTCCACCGTCTAAAGATCCAAAGCCACCAAAGGCATCACCGGCGAAAAGTATTTTGTTATTTACTTCGTAAGTCATCATTGTTTCAGGCCAATGTACCATCGGCGTCATGTAAAATTTTAACGTTTTGTTTCCAAGATTAATTTCGTCTCCCTCTTTTACTTCATAAAAATTACCTTCTAAATGGTACATGGCTTTTATGAATTCGAACGTTTTTTTGTTACCCACAATTTTTACATTTGGAAATGCGTGGACAATAGAAGAAATTGCACCGGAATGGTCTGGTTCCATATGGTTAATAATTAGATAATCAAGAGATTTGCCATCTAATATTTGGTTTATCTTTTCGATGTACTCTTTCATTTTATTGACTTTTACAGTATCGATAAGCGCAGTTTTTTCATCTACTATTAGATAGGAGTTGTACGAAACACCCTTTGTGAGTGGCCAAATGTTTTCAAATAGATGAGTATCTCTATCGTTTACTCCAACGTAGTAAACACCATCCACGATTTTTGCAACAATTTCCATAATGATACCCTCCCTTTTTGATGTAAATAAACTATTTTACTTCATTTTTTATTTTAACATTTTATAAAAATATATCAAGTATAATTTTGGTCAATTGAAAAGTATAAAGATATATTACATAAATAATTATAACTCACTCTTAATGAAAAACAAAAATACGTGGGGATGATCCCACGTATTCGTATTTTGGATTAAGATTAAAAATTACTGTACGATTATCTTTCTTTTCTTTCCATCAAAACTACAGTCTCAACATGATAAGTTTGTGGGAACATATCAAACGGTTGTACTGCAATTATGTTATAGTCTTCTTTTAACAATGCTATATCCCTTGCAAGTGTTGAAGAATCACAAGAAATGTAAGCTATTTTGTGAGGTTTAATACGTAATATTTCTTTACATACTTCTTTTCCCGCACCACTTCTTGGTGGGTCAAGAATAATTATATCTGCATTTCCTGTGTACGATTTCAAAAATTCTACAACGTCAGATTCTTCGTATCTTATGTTCCTTAAATTGTTTATGTTTGCATTCGCTTTCCCCGCTTTAACAGATATATGCGAACTCTCAACGGCAACAACATTTCTTGAAAGCATTGCGAGCCGCATAGTGAACGTTCCTATACCAGCGTAAAGGTCTAAAATATTTTCCGAACCTGTTAAATTTAGATTTTTGGTTACAAAATCTACCATCTTTACCGCAACATTGTAGTTGTTCTGAAAGAAAGCTGTCGGTGGAATTTGAAATTTTTCATAGTCCATTTCTACTTCAAGTACACCAGAACCATATAAAGTTTTATACGGTCCTCTGAGTACTATCTCATCTGATGAATTCATAACGTGGATAATTGAGTTAATTTGAGGAATTCTATTTAAAATTTGAGTGCGTATGAATTCTGCTTCTTCGAATCTTTCGGTTTTCGTTACAAAAATTGCCATTGTTTGATTATTTGAATGAGAATATCTCATAACCAAGTGCTTTAGAGTTCCAGCACGACTTTTAGGATTGTATATCTTTACTTTGCTTATCTCAACTATTTCTGGTATTTCTTGCAGCGCTTTGTTAAACGAAGTTGGCGAAATTGGGCAATCATCTATATCGACTACCTTATTTGAATTTCTCATTTTTAATCCAAGCTTGACTTTATTATTTTCATAAGTAAAAGTATATTCCATCTTGTTTCTATAGCCAAACTCGATATCGCTTTCAATTGTATCGCTAACTTTTCCATCAAATTTTGCAATTCTCTTGAGTTGGTCAACAACAACTTCCCTTTTTAATTCAAGTTGCTTTTTGTAGTCAATATCCATTATATGGCATCCACCACAGACACCAAAATATTTACATTTAGGAACTCTTCTGTAATTAGCTCGTTCTAATATTTCCTCCACCTTTCCAAACGCAACATCGCTTTTTTCTTCTGTTATTTTGACATTTACCAACTCTCCCGGGTAAGCCCCTTCAACAAATATCAATTTCCCACCTGGCAATTTGCCTAGGCCGTAACCACCATAAGCCCATTTTTCTATATATATAGTATTGACATTTTCACTCATAGATTTTTCACCTCATTTTTTTGATTTGTTCTATCAAATTAGTATATCTTTTAAATCATTTTGTGTCAAATTTTTGGGTTATTCCAAAGTAGATAGAAGAAACTATAGCTATGGGGATAACAAGTATCAGCGAGAGCTTAACATTATTTCCGAATATCGAATTGTATCCTGAAGCAATGAAATCACCAATTGACCAAGCAAATCCCATGGCGACTGAAGATGCAAATGCCTTTCTGTGAGGCATTATCTTTTGAGCTTGGACAACATTAGCTGACATTAAGAGAAAGCCGCAGAAATCAAACATTATAAAAGAAACGAAGATTGCTATTAATGTTTTTGAAAAAACTAAGAAGAAAACTGAAAGTGCCATTCCCGCAAAGGCTACTAAGTCTTGTTTTTTGACACCTATTTTTTCCATTAGTAAAACCCCTATATAGTTTGCAGGAACACCAGCTATCATGCCTGATGTTATTAACGTTCCGGATACGGTTATCGGAAATTTCAAGACATTTGTCACAAAAATAGGAGTGTACGTGTGCACGATCGACATTAGAAAACTTCTAATCGTAACTACCAATAGTATTGGAAGCAATATTGATGCCTCTTTTAAAGTTATCTTTTCATTCTTCTTGGAAGTTTTTTGCGGTAAGTTTATCCGAAGAATTATAAAAGCTATAATTACGAATGGAATAGATATAATCCAGAGTGTTTGCGTAGAATTGAATTTTGATACATAATACGAAATAAACACAGGTCCTAAGGCAGCACCAAACGTCCCAGCTATAGAAAATATTGCCACCGTTTTACCTGTACCTTCACCAGCCATTGCCGCACCAAGTGGATGAAATGCCGAATTAGCTATTCTTATAGCGAATATTGATATCAATGCTATCCAAAAATTCGTTGCAATACCAAGTATGGCAATACCAAGAGCTTCTAAAAAGTACATCGCTATCAAGTATTTTCTTGTTGAAGTGACTCTATCAAACCAGAATCCAAAAAAAATCTGTAATAAACTCGCTGTTGCTGAAGACAAGGTTAAAAAAGTTGTAAAAAGTTTTATTTCTATACCAAATTTCTGAATCAAATATGGTCCTAATGGGTTGAAAAACGAAACTAAAAAATCCAATAGGAAATGTGATGCTATGGAAAGAAAAGAAAGTACAGATATACTCAAGCAAATCACCTCTTCAAAAAAATATTTTTAGCTATTTTTTCCAGTCGATAGATTTTTATAACTTTCATTTAGTTCGATATACGAATTTTAAAAATTTTATCATATTTATTGTTTAAGTTCAACAGTTGGCATATTGTGAATTCTAATAATAAAGTGATAATATATATTCTCACAAAAGGGTAAATATGATAAAATAATAAAAAAAACAGGAGGTTGGAAGTTATGCCAGAAATTTATAATCTTTTAAATGGAAAATGGATCGATACAATCACACGTTTGCCTAATAAAGAATTTGCAGAAAAGGTATTTGAGGAAATCAAGAATTCTTCAGACACATTTTATGTTTTAAAACTAATTATAGATTTTCCTGCCTCAAATGAAAATGTAACAGCATTTGTTCTATCCAGGATTTCATCAGTCATCAAGCATAGTGTAAGAATTCCTAAAGATTTTGTATGTAAATTAGATGGAAATGATTTTTGCATAGTTGTTCATGGAATAACGGAAAGCGAAGTACAAAAAATTGCAATTAGAATAAAAGATTCACTTCATTATTTACTATTAACATATGGTAATGAAAAAATTCAAATTAATTGTCAGATAGAAATAGAGACTATTGGAGGTGGCATTTGATGGAGATAGGTACGCGATACGACCCAAAAAATATCGAGATGAAATGGTACAAACATTGGCTTGAGAAGAAATATTTTACACCAAGAGGTGCTGGCCCAAAATATTCTATCGTTATTCCTCCACCAAATATAACTGGTAAAATTCACATGGGACATGCTTTGAATATTACGATTCAAGATATACTAAGTAGGTACAAGAGAATGAAGGGTTTTGATGTTTTGTGGCTTCCCGGTGAAGACCATGCTGGTATTGCTACGCAGACAGCTGTTGAAAGGTATTTGTCAACTCAGGGAAAAAGCCGAAGAGATTTTTCTCGAGATGAATTTTTAAATATAGTTTGGAATTGGGCAAATAAATACAGACAAGAGATAAAAAATCAGATAATGTCAATAGGTGCTTCCGTTGACTGGACTCGTGAGAGATTCACATTAGATGAAGGGCTTTCAAAAGCGGTTCGAAAGGTCTTTGTTGACATGTACAAAAAAGGTTTGATTTATAAGGGTAAATACATTGTTAATTGGTGTCATAGATGTGGTACTGTTCTTTCCGATGAAGAGGTTGATTATCATGAGGAAGAAGGAGCGCTCTACCACATTAAGTACCCAATCAAGGGAGAAGATGATTACATAATTATCGCAACAACAAGACCTGAAACGATGCTAGGCGATACAGCAGTTGCAGTTCATCCGTCGGATGAGAGGTACAGAAAGTACGTTGGAAAAATAGCGATTCTCCCGTTGGTTGGTAGAGAAATTCCAGTTATAGCTGATAATTATGTTGATCCGTCTTTTGGTACAGGCGCGTTAAAGGTTACCCCTGCACATGATACAAACGATTACCTAATTGGTCAAAGACATAACTTGCCTTTTGTTGATATATTTGATGAAAATATTGTTATTAACGAAAACGGTGGGAAGTTTAAAGGAATGACCGCTGAACAAGCAAGAAAGGCTGTTGTTGAAGAATTAGAAGCACAAGGGTATTTAGTTAAGATTGAAAAAATGAAACACTCTGTTGGAAGATGTTATAGGTGCGATACCGTGGTCGAACCAAGGTTGATGGACCAATGGTTTGTGAGTATGAAACCACTTGCGAAAAGGGCAATCGAAGCAGTTGAAAATGGAGAAGTAACTTTCATACCAGATAGATGGAAGAAGGTTTACTTAAATTGGATGTACGAAATAAGAGATTGGTGTATAAGCAGGCAATTGTGGTGGGGACATAGGATACCTGTTTGGCAATGTCAAGATTGTGGACATTACAATGTGTCTGAAAATGAACCGGTGAAGTGTGAAAAATGTGGAAGTACAAATCTTAAGCAAGACGAAGATGTTTTGGATACTTGGTTTAGTTCAGCACTGTGGCCATTCAGTACTATGGGGTGGCCAGAAAAGACTCCTGACCTTGAAAGGTATTATCCAACAGATGTTCTAGTCACAGGGTTTGATATAATATTCTTCTGGGTTGCCCGTATGATTATGATGGGTTATGAATTTATGGACGAAAAACCATTTAAAGAAGTATACATACACCAGCTTGTAAGAGATAAATACGGTAGGAAGATGAGTAAATCTCTCGGTAACGGAATTGATCCTTTAGAGGTTATAGATGAATATGGTGCCGATCCGATGAGATTTACACTCGCTATTCTAGCTGCGCAAGGTAGAGATTTGAAACTTGACGTAAGATTTTTTGATACATACAAGAAATTTGCAAATAAAATATGGAATGCTACAAGATTTGTGCTGATGAATCTTGAAGATTTTGAGAAAGTTGATATCAAACTTTCTAAGCTTAAATTATCTGATAAATGGATACTTTCAAGGCTGCAGAAAACTATTCAAAAAATTTCGGAAGCACTTGACAGTTACGATTTCAACATCGCGGCAAATGAAATTTACAATTTCTTCTGGGATGAGTTGTGCGATTGGTACATCGAAGCCGTTAAAAACAGACTAAAGACAGAAGAAAGAAAAGTTGTACAAAACGTTTTAGTTTACGTTCTAGATATGAGCCTTAGGCTTCTCCACCCATTCATGCCATTCCTAACTGAGGAACTTTGGACAAAGTTACCGACAAGTGGAGAATCGATAGTTGTTGCTCAATGGCCAGAAATTGAAGAAAACTTTATTGACGAAAATTCAGAGAAGAGATTTATGCAATTAATGAATATTATCAGAGGAATTAGAAATATAAGAGCTGAAGTCAATGTACCTCAATCTACAAAGGTTAAAACATTTGTCAAAGGTACTTTAACGGATGAAGAGCAGGAATATATTAAATTCCTTGGCAATGTTGAGAGCATTGAGTTTGTTGAAAAAAGGCCAGAACTTAGCGCAACCGCTTACATTTCTTTGGAAAACGAAGTCTATGTTTCACTTGGAACATTAATCGACGTGAAATCAGAAGTTGAAAGGCTTAGGAAAAAAGTTGAAAAACTCAAAAGCGATATGGAAAAATTTGCTAAGAAGCTCGAAGATGAGAATTTCTTGAAGAATGCACCAGAAGATATTGTTGAAGAAACCAAAGAAAAGCAAAGGCTATTCCAAGAACAAATTGCAAGAATTGAACAAATTATCTCGGATTTGGAGGCAAAAGCGTGAGTGAGAATAAATTCATAGATATACTAAAATATCTTTATCAAACAAGGCCTTACAATACAATGAAGTTAGGGCTTTTCAGAATAGAACAACTTCTCTCCAAGATGGGAAATCCCCATCTTGGAGTTAAATTTTTTCACGTAACAGGCTCAAATGGTAAGGGTAGCGTAACAACATTTCTTGAAAACTTAACGTATTACCATGGTCACAACGTTACGGGATTTTATTCACCACATCTTTCAACTATACTTGAAAGATTTCATTGGAATACAAATTTGATAAATCAAGAAGAATTTGTCGATGCAGCGGAATACGTCAAAAAATATGCGGAAGAAATGGATAAAATTGGCGAAGAATTCTCACCAAGCTTTTTTGAATATATGACCGCTATGTATTTTCACTTAACAAAAGTTAAAAATGCAGAGTTTGGAAGTGTTGAAGTAGGACTTGGAGGTAGGTTTGATTCAACAAACGTAATTACACCTGTTGTTTCAGTCATCACAACCATCTCGTTAGAGCACACTAACGTACTTGGTAACACGCATGAAGAAATTGCTTTTGAAAAGGCTGGTATAATAAAATCCGGAGTTCCTGTAGTAATAGGTGAAATGCCAGAAGAAGCGAAAATTGTAATCAAAAACATTGCCAAAGAACGTGGTTCAAAGGTTTACGAGTATGGTAAAGATTTTTCAGCTGAAGTTGTAAAATATGATTTTAACAACAATATCTACAATTATTACGGAGACTCAACAGTAAAGAATATACCAGTTCGATTAAACGGAGTTCATCAGCTTTACAATTTGGCCATAGCTTTGAAAGCTTATGAAACTGTTGAAAAACTTTACGAAGAGAAAGTTCAAAATGCTTTCAGTAATGCTTTTATACCAGGTAGATTTGAGTTATTTGATGGGCTTATTCTTGATGGCTCTCATAACCCACAAGCTGCGGAAGCATTTGTCTCAAACATTGAACTTTACTTTTCTAACAAAAAACGCGTGGCTTTATTTGGCATCGTTGATGACAAAGACAAAATGGGTGTCTTAGAAAAGATAGGTCCACAATTTGACACTTTGATAATAACAAGGCCACCAAACAAAAGGGCTCAAAAAATTGATGAAACATACGAAATAGCCAAAAAATACTGTAAAAACGTTATTTTAGAACCGGATCCTATAAAAGGTGTTGAATTACTTAAAAAAATTGATGGTGATGTTAAATTCATTACGGGTTCTTTCTATCTAATAGGATTGATAAGAGATTATTTGAAAAATGGTTGCGTTAGTGAGGAATTAACCATAAGTAATTGATAAGTATTTGTGGAGGTGATTTTTTCTGAGTGAGAAAAAAATAAGCGACGTTCTGAGAAATTTGATTAAACTGTTGGAAAAGAAAGAAGCAATTGAGCCTGTTGTATTAGATATGTCCAAAACAAGACTTTTAACAGACTATTTTGTAATATGTACTGCGAATAGCAATATACACATGAAAAGTTTAAGAGATGAAATCGTTGATTTTTTCAATGAAATCGGCAAAGAACTTATTTACTACGACCGTGGTGAAGGTTACGACTGGATTTTAGTTGACGCTGGTGATATCGTCGTGCATATCTTCACAAAAAGCGCAAGAGAATTTTATGATATCGAGCATTTGTGGATAGATGCCGAGAGGATTAGTTTGTAGTGTAATTTAGCATTATGTACTTGATTTTGTGGAAGGTAGTGGTGAAATGTTAATAAGGAATGTTTACATATTAAGTGATAAGCAATTAGTAAAAAGAGATATCCGTATTGAAGATAGCGTAATCAAGGAGATTTCAGACCGGATTTTCCCTAAATTAAATGAAGAAATATATGATTTTTCAGGAAAGATCGTTTTGCCTGGTTTTGTTAATACTCATTCTCACGTTGCTATGTCACTTTTTAGAGGTTTTGCCGAAGATATACCATTTAACGAATGGCTATTTAAAAAAATACTCCCAGCTGAAGAACGCTTAACTCCAGAAGCAGTTTATTACGGTAGTATCGTATCTATGATGGAAATGGTTTCACACGGTGTTGTGGCTTTTTGTGATATGTACTTTCACGAAGATATGGTTGCAAAAGCGGTGGCAGATTTTGGTATGAAAGCTCTCCTTACAAGGGGACTTGTGGATAAGAACGGAGATGATAACGGGAGGTTAGAAGAAAATATACAGCTTTATAAAAAATGGCATGGATATGATAATAGAATCTATATTGGATTAGGTCCGCATGCTCCTTACAGTTGTTCAAAAGACTATTTAATTAGAGTGATTGATATTGCGAAGACTTACGATGTTCCAGTAACAATGCACTTTTTTGAAAATAAATGGGAGTGGGAAAAATATACACCGCAAGAGATATTAAAAATCGGATTTAACGATGTTCACTTTATACCAGTTCATTGCACTCAGCTTGATGAAGAATCTATGAAACTTCTAAATGGTTCTTATCCATCTATAAACACTGTGAGTAATATGAAACTTGGAAATGGTATACCACCTATTTCAAATATGCTCAAAAATGGTATAAAGATAACAATTGGAACAGATGGTCCTGCAAGCAACAATTCTCAAAGTGTACTTTTCGACCTTAGGGTTTCTGTTTTAAGTCAAAAGATGTTTTCTCCAGCTGAATTTAGTGTTAAAGAAGCATTTGATAGTATTACTGTAAATGGTTATGAAGCACTTAAATTAAAAGGTGGTAAGGTAGAAAAAAGCTATCCAGCTGATTTGATTTTCTTAGATACAGCTCATCCACAATTACAACCTTTGGATAATATTTTGAAAAACGTAATACATTCTTATACAGATACCGTTTATGCAACAATGGTTAATGGAAAATTTGTATACATAGATGGAAAATTTCCAACGATAGATGTTCAGGAGGTGCTTAAAAAATTTTCGATTTTCTCGAGGAAGGTTACAGGTATAGAAAGTTAAGTGTGGAATTGAAAAAAAGATATGGCCAACGCGTGCAAAGGTTACCACTAAACGCAGGTTTCACATGCCCGAATAGAACAAACGGAAGACCAGGATGTTTATTTTGTGACGAAACAGGAAGTGGATTTAGTACATTTGCGGGTTACGATATAAAAAAACAAATTGAACTTATGAAAGAAAAATATAAGAAAAAAGGCATAACAAAATTTATTGCATACTTTCAAAACTATACAAATACATACGCACCTATAGATATTTTAAAGCAAATTTACATTCAGGCCATCGATGATGATATTGTACAGCTTGATATAGCTACAAGGCCAGATTACATTGATGAAAATGTGCTAAAACTTTTGAAAGAAATTAGTGAACAATACAATGTAAGTATTTCTCTAGACATTGGTCTTCAAAGTGCAAATTACCATACGTTGGTTAAAGTTAATCGTGGCCATACCCTTGCAGAATACATATACGCGGTTAATCTCATAAAAAATTATGGTTTTGAAGTTGTTTCGCATGTTATACTCAACTTGCCTGGAGATAATATGCTGGATGTTATAGAGAGTGCTAAAATACTCTCTGCGTTGAAGGTTGATGGTGTAAAAATACATTCGCTTTACATAGTAGAAGGTACAATATTTGGAGAGATGTATAAATCAGGCAAATTGAATATATGTACTTTCGATGAGTATGTTAATAGAGTTATAACTTTTCTTGAATGGTTGTCGCCTCATATAGTTATTCACAGGCTTGTGGCTGATCCTCCACTAAATGGTACACTTTTTGGGAATTGGGGTAAGACAAAAAGCGAGATTATTTTGGAGATAGAGAAGCGTTTGAAAGAGAAAGATACTTATCAAGGTAAAAAAGCGAAAATATTATAGATATTAAAATATTTTATAGATATTAAAATATTAAAGAAGAATCCGCCGGTTTAACCGGCGGATTCTCTTTAATATTTTACTTTTTAAATTAAATTATTGTTGTTTGTATACTGAGTAGAAGTCCATACCAGGTCTCATTGGGTTATCGTACCAACCTTTGACCCAGGTTCTTTGTACGCGTACTCCAATTGGTTGATATACTGGGACACTGATACAATTGTCAACTACGAATTTTTGAATCTGTACATAAAGTTTTGCACGTGCTTGAGGATCTGTCTCTGCGGCTGCTTGTTCAATAAGTTCATCTAGGCTTTTTCCACCAAGTTCTTTTCTTGGTGTGCTAACAAATTTTCTAAATCCTTCACCTTGTCTGCCAGAGTAATCACCGTTGCTGTGGTAGTATGTAAAGATGAAGTTATCTGGGTCTGGGTAATCTGCAAGCCATCCAAGGATGAATACTGGTAATTCACCACGTTTTGTTGCATCAAGGAATGTTGGCCATTGCAACGGTTGTACGTCTATCTTTGCCTTTCCAGGTGCAGCCATTTCAAGGTACATCTTAACCATTTCAGCAACTCTTTGCCTTCCTACGTTACCTTGGTTATATGCTACACTGAATTTGAATCCTTTTGCCCATGCTTGACCATTCCATGCTTTTTTCAAGTTGTCTTGTACAGTTTTAACGTTGAATTTGTAGAGTGGTAAAGATGGATCAAAGCCGAGTAATCCTTCTGGAAGAGCTGTTGGTATTCTCTTACCGAAGCCTTTCAAAACATCTCTAATAAGTGCATCGTAGTTAATTGCTGCGGCAACTGCTTTTCTTGCATATATATCGCTGAAGAAGTCTGGATTTATACCATTTCCATCAAGTTTACCACTACCAATGTACTTGCTTGATGTGTTAACTGTCCAGTTGAATGCTAAAACTGTAACAGAAAGTGTTGGTATATTTTCGATGATTTGAATGTCTTTGTTTCCTCTGAGTTGATCAAGGTATTCAAGAACAACAGCTATTGAGTCTGCGTCACCTTTCTCAAGCATTGCTTTTCTTGTTGACCATTCATCGATACCCCAGATGATAACTTTCTTAATCTTTGCTGGTTCTCTCCAGTAGTTTTCGTTTGCTACCAATGTAACTTTTTGTTGCTTTCTATCCCACTCTACGAATTTGTATGGTCCTGTACCCATCGCGTATGAGTAAAGTGGTGATTCTTCTTTTTGCATGCCTTTCCATTTCCACCATGTTTCAGCTTTTCCATCCCACAAACCAAGTTTTATACATGTTTCTTTATCAAGAATAGCTGCCCAGTGTGCACTTTGCGCTATGATGTTCATAAATGGTGCGTATGGTCTGACAAGTTTAATTACTACATTGTCACCTTGGACCTCAATTGCTGGGTCAACTACTTTTTTATAGAAATCGATAACTTTTTGCTTGTAATCTGCTTTTGGTTCTCCGGTTTTTGCATCAAATATTTCACTGACAGGTTTACCAACGAATTCTTCAAGTGCTTCATCTCTTGAATGAACACCGAAAATAGCGTACCAGAGCATCCACATTGGACCGCCTTCTGGATCATACAACAATCCTCTTTCAAATGAGTACTCAACATCTTCTGGTGTTAGTAGGTTACCGTTGTGGAACTTTACGTTCTTTCTAATAGGAAATACGTATGTCTTTCCACCGTCTTTGACAAGTCCGTTCTTTACTGTTGGAACTTCTGTTGCCAATCTTGGTTCGAATTCGCTAACGCTTCTACCCTTGTAAGCAATAAGGTTTTCGTAAACGTTGTAAAGTACCTCACCACTTGACGTATCGTAAGCAAGATGTGGGTCGAGGGTATCTGGTTCACCGATCGTTGCTTCAACGTATACTGTTGGGTCAAATGCCGCAAGTGCCAAAATTGCCACAAAAATACCAAGGATAACTACTAACCACTTTTTCACAAAAATCCCCCCTTCAAAAAGGATGTGATTTGGGAAAAATTTTTTACAAAAATTTTTCTAACCTTTATTATTATACCACATATTTAAAAATTTCTGCAAATATAAATTTTAGAATTTTAAAAGACAATTCAATGTGCTTAATTTTTTTAATCATTAAAATTTGGCCCTAATCAAAAATTTTAAAATATATAAAAAATTAAGAGGAGTACCCATTTAGGTCACTCCTCATTCTTTCTAGAAGGTTTGATTTTACTTTCCTAAATTTCTTTTCAAATTTCGGAACAAAAACCCGCCGAAGTTGCTTAAAAACTTTGGATAGAAATTATTTTTTTTCTATTCTGAAGCCTAACTGAGTATTAATTTTGAATGTTTTTCCACTGATTGTCAATTCTGTAGGTATATTCACTGTCTTTTTTACTCCTGTAATTTTAAATGAATCGCCAGCTTTCAAATTCTTCCATATCGGTATTATTTGGGCAGGAATTTTGTATTCTTTATTTTCTGAGTCTATAAGTACAATTGTTGATGATGTTTTTGTAATTTCTATATTCTTGATTTCGAATTCGATACTTATCGTATCTTCTCCAATAATTTGTTTTTGAACCTGGATTTTATATCCACCAGTTTCAATATACAATGGTACTAAGAATGTTAATTTCTCTCCTTTGACTGTTACTCTTTCTCCAGTTTTTACTGCAGTGGGATTAGCAAATGAAAGTGAAACTCTGATATCTTCTTCACCTGTAGAAACAACTATATATCCATTCCCACGGAAGTTCATAACAACTTCTTTTATATCACCCGAAATCTCAAACTGACTTTCTTCCAATGTTAGTATAGATTTAAGAGGTTCGAAAGGTTTAGAAAGTGTTGTTATAGAGAAACCTAGTATAAGAATAGTAATTAGAAACAAGGTACTCAAAAGTTTTTTCATACTCCTCACCTCCCGAGTTTGAGATTTTGGAGTATTTTTTATCTATTCATATTGTATTAAATTCAAACTTAAAAAATCCTTAGAATTTTTCGTCAGGATAAGATTTACAAAATCAAATTAAATATTTTTGTTTTCTTTTAATTTTTGAGTATAGTAATGTGCCAACCTTGTGGGTTCTGGAAGTTTGTGTTTCTTAATCAGGCTTTTAACGAATTCTAAAGAAGTTTCAGGACTGGAAAGATGACCTGGCGAGATATAGATAGGATGGGAATTTTTCTTTGGAAGGTAACAGTATCCAATTATTTTGCCTTCTTCATCAAATAAAGGTGTAGATTGACCAACGCGCTTAGGTTCGACGCATTTGCCATAAAGTTTTCTTTTGGCCACTCCTATTGTTGGGATATTAAGAAGCACACCTATGTGACTTGCTATTCCCAAACCGCGTGGATGTGCAATTCCATGTCCGTCAAATAAAACTATATCTGGGACTATATTCTTTTCTCTCAGCTTTTCAAAGCATTTAAAAATAATAGGTGCTTCTCTAAAAGCAAGAAAACCTGGTATGTAAGGAAAAGTTACTTTATCTATACTATAAACAACATCGATAAGTTCTAAATCTTTATTTAATACTACAACTACACCAAGAGCTTTGTCTTCAAAATAGCTTACGTCAACACCGGCAATGATATTTATTTTAGATATATCAAGTTCTGTTATGGTAACTTTTTGTCTCAGATTGTTCTGTTCTTTTTTTAATTTTTGGATTAACTCTTCACTGATAAATTCATTCCTCATGGTGCTTCTTAGAGTATTTTCATAAGGATGATTGTATATATATTCGAGATAACAAGACTTATTATGACAGCTATGATACCATACTTCATAAAACTTGCGAATGAAATATTGGCTCTATAATAAATATTGGGGTGGGTAAAAAGGAAAAAATATAGCACTTATTCTGAATGCCTGCTATAATAAAAACTGTTTTATGACAAAAAAAACACTCAAAAAGAAAGGAGGCATCCAGAATAAGTGCTCAAATCTAATTATATCACTGAACTTTTAAAATCGAAAGATATTATTCTTCACCAAATGAATGAGAATGAAAGTGAAATAGAACTTCACATAAGTCAGGTACAAAAGCCCCACAAATGTCCTAAATGTGGTAATATTACAAGTAAGGTACATGATTATCACACACAGAAGGTAAAAGACGTACCTATAATGGGCAAGAAAACATATTTGATTATAAGAAAGAGAAGATATGTCTGCAAAGCATGTGGGAAGAAGTTTTTTGAACACATAAGTTTTTTAGGCAAATCTCAAAGGATGACAAATAGACTTGCAGCATATATTATAAGTCAACTTGGAAGTTTAACAAGTATGAAGGAGGTAGCAAAATACACAAATGTTTCAGTGACAACAGTTATGAGATTGTTTGATAAAGTAAATCCAGGTCAAACTGTAGATGAGTTTTCTTCTGAAGCAATATGTGTAGACGAGTTTAAAGGCAATGCAGGTGGAGCAAAATATCAATGTATATTTGTAGATCCTGTAAAAGGGCAAATAATCGAGATTTTGAAAGATAGAAAGCAAAATATTTTAATTGAGTATTTTAAGAGGCTGAAAGGTAGAGATAAAGTAAAATATTTTATCTGTGATATGTGGAGACCATTTGTAGAGGTAGCAAAAACATATTTTAAAAACGCTAAAATAGTGATAGACAAATTTCATTTTACCCGATACGTTTATTGGGCTTTAGAAAATGTGAGGAAAAGGGTACAAAAGGAATTAGGAAGTAATTTGAGGAGATATTTTAAGAGGAGTAGGAAGTTGTTATTGAAGAATTATGAAGAACTTGAGCCTGAGCAAAGAGAAGAATTAGAAGTAATGTTTTGGTATAGTCAAGATTTGAGGAAAGCCCATCAACTCAAAGAAGAATTTAAGAGAGTGTTAAAGAGCAGTAATTCTGAAGAAGCAAGACTCGTATTAAAAAAGTGGATAGAGAGAGCAGAGCAAAGTGGACTTTCTGAATTTATGAGATGTGTAAAGGTTTTTAGGAGCTGGTTTTCTGAGATAGTAAATGCATTTGATGTTCCATATACGAATAGTACGACAGAGGGTTTTAACAACAAGATAAAAGTATTAAAGAGGAATGGATTTGGATACAGGAATTTTGAAAGATTCAGGAAGAGGATTTTGTACAGTTGTGGTAGATAAGTTGAAAAAGTTGAATATTTAAAAACCCACTATATGAGTGGGCAAAAGTGGTATTAGTTTTTTTAGATTTGATTGCCTATAATATACATTAATAACATTTAATGTATGCTTGAAAAAGCTAAAAAGGTGGGCATTCAGAATACCCACCCCACTACTTGACAAAGAGCCGAAATATTTTTCCCTTTATATTTTTTCAGTAAGGATAATCCAACGACATTAGCTGAAGCACCAACTGGGGTTAAGTTACCACCTAAACATGCTCCAAGAGAAAGTGCGTACCAGAATGGTGTGATATTTGAAAATGCTTGAGGATTTATCTTTGGCAAATTTTGAATTACAGGAATCATAGTAGCAGCAAATGGTATATTGTCAATGAATCCAGAAAGGATTCCAGATGCCCATACTATTATTGAAACCAAAAGTACGCTTGAGCCTTTTGATATTCTTACCAAAAAATTGGCTATATCGTTCATTAACCCTACATGTTCCATAGCTCCGGTAATTATGAATAAACCAAGGAAAAAGAATATAACATCCCATTCAACTTTTTCTAAGAACGGTGTTATCTCATGTTGTTCAAATAATAGTAAACCAAAGAAACCAGCTATAAGACCTATTATCGAACTTTCTAATTTAAGCTGCTTTTGAAATAGGAAAAGACTTATTATAAATATCATAAATATTCCAGACATAATAAATCTTTTTTTGTTCGTAACGACTTTTTGTTCGTCGAAACCGTTAAGGAATTCTTTCGAAAATTCCTTATTCATAGAAGATTTGGAAATAGAGATTATAACAAGGTCAATGATAAATAATATAACTAAATTAACTGGGACCATGTATTTTGTGAACTCGGCAAATGGTATTCTCGCTGCAGATGTAATCAAAATGTTTGGTGGATCCCCAATTGGAGTCATTGCACCACCGATATTAGAAGCGAATATTTCTCCGAGAATAAATGGCACAGGATCTATTTCCAAAATATCAGTTATAGCGAAAGTAACAGGTACAAAAATTAAAATAGTTGTTACGTTATCAATAAATGATGAAATCAAAGCAACTATAAAGGTCATGGAAAAAAACAACTTTTTCAAATTTGAACCAGTTAGTTTTAAGGTTTTAATAGCTATATATTGGAATATTCCAGAGACTTCCATTACTCTGACAAATATCATCATTCCTATTAAAAATAATATTGTGTTGATATCTATAGAATTTTTAAGCCCCTCATACGGATCTGGGAAAACTCTTATTGCAAGTAGTGCTAACGCTCCAACCATCGCTGCAATGGTCTTATTCAATTTGCCCGTTATAACAAAGTAGAGCACCAAACCAAAAATCAATGCCACCACTAATTTCACAAAACTCACCTCAGCAATATCAATAATATTTTAAGGTAGCGATTTAAATATACCATTTAAAAACTATAAAGACACTTGAGATTATAGCACCATATAAAACTGGCTTCAACATATTTTTGGTAAACTCTGAAAAACTTATGTACTCATTTTTTAATTTTCTTATTAAATTGTTACCAATAATATTACACATGGAAGCTACTGGTGTAAGATTGCCTCCTATTCCAACCCCCAGTACTAATGACCAATAAAGTAAAGATACTGGCATTTGATATGTTAAATTCTTTATTATTGTGATAAAAATAAGTGTAGTTGGTAAAGCTCCGATGAACCCACTTGAAAAGATTGAAACCCATAGTATTAACAAAGGTAGAATTACGCTTCCTTTTAATGGCATTAAATAAAAAACAAGTATGTCAAATATTTTTGTGTGTTCAATTGACCAGTTAAGAATGTAAAGTCCAGAGATGAGGAATAGCATGTCCCAATCTATATCCTGAATCCTAGAATTAAAATCTTCACTCTCAAAAAAGAGCAAGGTTAAACCAGACAATATGGTTATAAATCCTAATTCTAGTTTAAATTTATCGTGAAATGCCATTAGAAAAATGACTCCGATGAAGTAAAGAAGATAATACTTCCAGTTTTTATTTACAACATTTCTTTCTTGCCTTTGAAAGGATGTTTGTTCAAATTTTATACCTTTTCTCAAAATTACTAGTTGAATAATGAGAAGGATTAAAGCGATAGGCATTATGTTTGTAATAAAGTCTAGAAAGGGGATTTTGGAAACGGAATATATAACTATGTTAGGAGGGTCTCCTATTGCAGTTGACATTCCACCGATGTTTGAAAATAAAATGTCATTAAGGCCTAATACTCTTGAATCTAAATTCAGCACATCTGATAAATAAAATAATATAGGGAAAAATATAAGAATTGTTGTAACGTTATCTAAAAATCCAGAAAGAAAGAAAACACCGACGTTAATTAGCACAAGCATTTTGAAAAAGTTCCCTTTGCTAAAATCTATTATAGCATTTGAAACACCTATAAATACACCTTTTTCTTTCATTACGGATACAATAACCATCATCCCAAAAAGTATCAAGAGTGTATTAAAATCAACAATTTCACCTATATTTTCAAAATTGGTATTATTTAAAACTATCAAGGATGATATAGCAATCAAAAAAGTTGTAACGGAAGCTGTTTTTGGACGGAATATTATCAGAAGATAGGCAAGTATGTACAATAAGAAAACTAAGAAGTTCAACTATTTTCACCTCTACTCATTATAATAAGCTTTTCAACAAGAACCTCTGTAACTTCTTGGGTTATTTTATCTATATCATCAAAATAAGAAAAATCACGTTGTAGCTCCTCAAAAATTTCAACACTTAGATTACTTTCAGAAGGGTTTGTTTCACTGTACTTATGCAACCTTTCAATTAATTCTGTTTCTATTATAGATAACTCGTTAGTAACATTGATTGGATTAGCTTCAACTTTTGTCCCATTTTCTTTCTCAAGTTCGTTTATTATCTCTCGGCTTTCTTGAAGCACATCTTCCAAGTTTTCTTGTTCTTCAAATATTGATTCAACGGCGGTTCTCTCTTCTTCAGTTTCAACTCTTTCCTCAGCTTCAACTTTATTATCTTCGTTAGTTACATTTTCTTCAAGTAAATCTTTGAATATATCAATTTCACTATTAATAAGCTTTTCAAAGTCAATAATTTTGGCGTCTTTGGGTATTAATTTAAGAACTTCGTCCTCTTTAGTTTCTTCTTTAGTTTTTTCTATAGGCATTTCTATTCCTTTAGAACCATCACTTAAATTTTCACCAGGTACAGGTTTAGGTAATTCTATTATTGCCCTCTTTAATTTTAAAATTCTTAACTCTGTAAAAATTAGTATCGAAAAAATAGTAATAAATACAATTATAACAATTAAATATGTTTTTGCCGAACTTTGTCCTTGAGGTAAATTATAATTAGTAACAGTGGTTGAAACTTCCGATGAAAGAGGCCTATTTTTTAATATCCATCGTTTCCACTCATCTTGAGCCTGACGTTTATTTATAGATTGTAGTAATTCCTCTACAAAATTTGAATTGTAACCAGAAAGATAACTTTTGGCTTTGTCGTAGTTTCCTATCATGTATGCAGATATACCCATTTTGAATTTTATGTAAGGATCGTACCCTTCGATTGTTGGATCATTTGAAATTGCCATTTCGTAATTTCTCAGCGCACTAACATAATCGCCGGATTTATAAGAAAGTTCTCCAGCGGAATAATATTCTATAGCTATTTGAGAAATTGGAAAACTTAAGCTACAAAATGATAAAATTAAGAGTATTACTAAAAACTTCTGAACATTTCTTAATACCAAAATAATCATCACTTCCAAAGGTCAAAGTTTCAAATCTTTCAATTTTATCTGCGCTTTTACTATAGAGTTTATGACTCTTGAAAGTGTTTCGAATTTTTCAGTTGCGCTATCCATAACTTCAGTTGCTTTGACGAAATTATCGTTTTCTAATAACAAGTCATTCTTTGTATTAACCAAAAGCCCAGCAACATGTGATAAAAGCGTTGAATTTTGCTGCATAAAAGCTAGCAATTGTTGGAATGAATTTTGGACTGTAACAAATATTTCTCCAACTAGCTTTATACTTTCAAGAGCATCTGAAACAGATTTTGAAAGTTCTTTCACTTGGTTTGTGATGTCTTTTGCCACCTTGTTAGACTCGTTAGCTAATTTTTGAACCTCTGAAGCAACTACGGCAAAGCCTCTACCGAATTCGCCAGCTCTAGCTGCTTCAATCGAAGCATTTAGAGCTAAGAGATTTGTTTGTTTGGCAATTTTAGTTATTTCATTGACCATGTTTTCTATGTTATTAAACATTTCCAGAGTCTTTGTTGTCGTGTTAACAGAACTCATAACTACTTCATTTATTTTATTTATATCTGCTCCGGATTTCTTTAGCTCATTAGTGATTTCATCGTTTACTTTTTGTGATTCGTTTATACTGAAAAATAGGTCTTTTACTTCTTTATCAAATTCTTCAGCAAGTTTATTCAGCCTTTTTTGCATCTCTCCAAAAACTTTGGTTATATCTCTAATGCCTTCTTGAACATCTTTTACCCTTGAAATAAGAGCTTCATCGAGTTGATACATAAACGAAGTCATAAGATTTTCTGCAAAGAAAGCAGAAGACATAGTTTCTAAAGTGTTTTTATCAACTTTTGGCATTGAAATCACCTGCCATATATTTCATCTATAATATCAATTCCACATTTTAAATTTCTAAACCAATCGAATAATTTCTTTACATTTTCTCCTTTGAATATAGCACCATGTTGTGGTGCAACGATATCTATCTCCTTTTTTTCAACTATACTCAACCATTTTTTTAGAGCGATACTCGATGTGATATATCTCTTATGGAATAATTCCATTAACTTAACGTGCTCGTTGAAATTTTCAACAAAGACATACCTTTGTCCTTTTTGGAAAACTGCAACACCTAAATCACCCGAGAAAAGGATCTTAGCACGTGGATCGTAAAGTGTAAAATTACCAGTTGAATGTAGGTAATGAGTAGGTATAAACTCAAGTTCAGTACCGGACTGCAATCTTAATTTATCCCCTTTATCTGGTAAAGCAACCACCCTTCTTTGATCGTAAACACCAAAATGCGGCAAAAATCTTGTCCAAAGACCAGATATGTATATCTTTGCATTTTCAGCTATTGACAACCAAAGTGTGATGCCGGAAGTTACGTCTGGATCTTGGTGTGTGAAAAATATATACTTTATCTTACTTGGTTCTATTATCTCCGAAACATTTGCAAGAACTCTTGGAAAAACATGCGCGCCGCCAGGGTCAAGAAGCATAGCTTCGTTACCATCTATTATTATGTATTGGTTTGTTTGTACTATACCTTCCTCTTCTGTCTCTTCCCACGCCAAGAATATGAATTTATGAACACCATCATCGTATAATGTTATATTTTCTATACCCTCTTTATTTGACATAATTCTCCCCCTTTCTGTTCGTAAATCTCTAACACTTTAAATTATATCACTTTAAAAATAAAATTCAAAAAATCATTTGAAGAAAAAATATCCTATGGTGCCCGAAATCAAAAGTAAAAGAACCACGTCAAATTTTAGATATAATAAAACAAATGTTGAAATTAAAGTTATAGCAATTGATAGATAATTTCCAAAAGCGTTTTTTAAAAAACTCAATGCAGCTGAGGCTATTAGTGCCAAAATTATAGGTTTTAAACTAAGAATTATGTTTTGAATTTTTCCACTTTCGCGGTGCTTTCTGTAGAAAAGATATACAGTTAGAGATAGAACTATCGGTATTAGAATAACAGAAAAAGTGGCAGTAATTGAACCAAATAATCCTCCAACTTTGTATCCAACAAATGTTGCTGCGTTTATACCTATAGGTCCCGGCGTTGATTGTGATATTGCAACGATATCATTGAATTCATCTGTGCTTATCCATTTATTTATATCAACTGTGTAATGATTGATTACTTTGAGAATACTGTATCCTCCTCCAAAACTTACAGCACCAATTTGCAAAAATGTTAGAAAAAGTTTAATGTATATCATTTCACATCATCCTTTTTTTGTTTTTTATTTCTTAAAATCGCATACAAAATTCCAAGTAAGATTACATACACAGGATTTAACTTCAAAAAACTTACCAAAGAAAATGAGACAATAAATATTATGAAATCTTCTATACTGTTAATATTTGTTTTCCACATTTTAATAACGGCGACTAATAAAACAGCAAATAAGGGTGCTTTCATTCCGTTTAAAAAAGGTTCCATGTAGTTGTAAAACTTAGAAAGCAACGACGCAATTACTACTATTATAATCGTTGGAAAAAATATTGCACCTGAAACTCCAGCAATCAACCCTGGTACTTTTTTCAGTTTATAGCCAACCAAAGTTGATGTATTGACCGCGATTGGTCCTGGTAAAGATTGTGCTATAACTAAGAGAGCTGTAAATTCATCGTCTGAAAGTAACTCTTTCTTTCTTACAAATTCATCTTTGATGATTGGTACCATTGCATATCCACCGCCGATAGTAACTGCACCTATTTTTGCAGTAGTTAAAAATATTTCCCAAATAGAAATTTCGCGTTTAACCAAAATTAATGCCTCCTTGGTATAATATCTTTAAATTTTGGTGAATTAGGGGGATTGTTCATGGGACTGTTGTGGATGACATTGCGTATAGTATTACTTGGTTACGAACGAATTGCTGGTAACAAAATTTCAAAAAATGCGCCAACTTTTGTTGCAGCGTGGGCATTTTTCTTTTTTTCTTTCCTCTCTTTTTTTCCTTTCATTGGTAGTTTATCTCTAAATGTATTATTAAAGTCAATGATTAGTGGTACAATATATTCTCTGTCGTTTTCATTGTACACTTATGCACTTGGGCATGAAGATGCATCTGTAGTTGCGCCACTTTATAACCTAAATGCGATTTTTTTGGTTATTTTATCCGCATTGTTCCTCGGTGAATCATTCAGTTTAAAAAAATTATTAGGTGCTATTCTTATGATTTACGGTGTTAGTTACTTGAAAAAAGGCGAGAATTTTGTAATTTCATACAAAAACCTAATAAAAAGTAAAGGCTCTTTATCTATGATTGTTTCATCAATTTTGATGGCATTTGGAAGGATAATTGATAGAAAAATAACTTCTGAACTCTCTCCAATTGGTTATTCTGTTGGGATTTACCTTGTCATAAGTTTTTATATATTCATATATGGCTTAATTTCAGGTCACAAACTTAAGGATTACTCGAATATAGTAAAAGAACGATTTATTTACCTTATACTCGGTGGAATTTGCAATGCATATTCTTATGTTGCTTTACTCAAAGCATTTAATTATTTTGGAGTTAGTGTTGCCGAACCTTTATCGATGCTCTCTGTTTTTGTAACTATGATTTTTGCTAAGATATTTTTAAAGGAAAAAATCGGAATTCGATTTATAGCGGCTTTATTAATATTCGTTGGAGTAATTTTAATATATTGATTTTACTCTTTAAAGCATATACTTCTCCACGTAAATATCTACAAGTAATGGAACTCTTAGTTTCACTGCATTTTCCATTTCTTCTTTAACAAGTTTTTTAACATATTCAACCTCGTTTTCTGGTACTTCAAAGACAAGTTCATCATGCACTTGAAGTATCATCATACTTTGCAATTTTTCGTCTTTTAGTCGTTCATATATCCTTATCATCGCAATTTTCATTATGTCGGCAGCACTGCCTTGGATAGGAGTATTAATAGCTATTCGTTCACCTTCTGCTCTTATATTTTGGTCTTTTGAGTTAATTTGTGGTATATCTCTTTTTCTTCCAAACATAGTTCTTACATATCCATTTTTCTTTGCGAATTCCTTTATATTAGCCATGTATTCTTGAACATTTTTATAGTAATCAAGGTAAGCCTCTATCATTTTTTTCGTATCTTTTACGTCCAATCCTGTTCTTTTTGCAAGTCCATAAGGTGAAACACCATATACAATCGCAAAATTGACCATTTTGCCTATCCTTCTCATGTTTTCAGTTATGAATTCTTCACTGACACCGAATAATTTTTTAGCAGTTTCAAGGTGGATATCTTTGTTTTCTTTGAATGCATTGATTAAATTTGGATCCTCGGTTATATGCGCAAGTACACGTAGTTCTATTTGTGAATAATCAGCTCCTAATATATACCAACCGTCTTTTTGTGGTTTCACAGCCATTCGGATTTCTTTTCCTTCATCGCTTCTTCCAGGTAAATTTTGTAAATTGGGGTCAGAGCTGCTCAATCTACCGGTTGCCGTACCTGTTTGATTAAAAGAAGCATGGACTCGTTTTGTATTTTTGTTGACCATATTCGGAATTGCGTCAACGTAAGTACTCTTTAACTTTTGTATCTTTCTGTATTCAAGAATAAGCTTTGCAATTTCGTATTCGTTGGCAAGATATTCAAGTACTTCGACATCCGTTGAATACGCACCGGTTGATGTGGATTTTACACTTGGTAACTTTAATTTTTCAAATAGTATGTATCCAAGTTGTTTTGGAGAATTTAGGTTAAATGCCTCACCTGTGATTTCAAAGATTCGATTCGAAAGTGCTAAAAGTTTTTTGTCCATTTCTTGTGATAAATTGTTTAGATACTGTATATCAAAATAGACACCATTTAGTTCCAAATTTGCAAGGACTAAAATCATAGGTAATTCTATCTTTTCATATAATTCATTCATTTCATTTGAATAAATCAAAGGATGGAGCAAATTATGTATCCTAAGAGACATATCTGCATCTTCACAAGAATATTTAACTGCCGTGTCTACAGGAATATAAGAAAAATCTCCTGCGAAGAGTGGAATTGTGTCTTTGACTAAATCTTCATATGAAATCATTTTGTGTCCGAGCAATTTTAATGATAATTCATCAAGGTTAAATTTTTTCTCATTTGGATTAAGCAGATATGCTTCAATCATACTGTCAAAAGATGGTATTTGTGGCTCAATTCCCAATCTTGAGATGAACTTAAGATCAAATTTTATGTTGTGACCGCCAACAGTTTTACCACTGTTAAATAAATCTCTTAGAAATTTTTTAACAGATTCTATAGGTATATTCTTAGCTCCAACGTGCGCAATTGGTATGTAGAAAGCTTTGCCCTCATCAACGGCTATAGAAATACCTACAATTTTTCCTTCGAATGGATCAAGTGATGTAGTTTCCAAATCTAATGCAATTTTTTTTGATTTCATTATTGTTTCAAGTAAGTCACTAAGCGCTCGTTCGTTTTCAATAACTTTATATTCAACCTTATTAGTAAGCTCTGCTGAAAGATTAAGTTCCTTTATTACACTTGAAAATTCAAATTTTTTGAGCACATTCAAAAGCTTTTTTTGATCGTAACCTTTATAAAGTAACTCTTCGATATCTATTTTTATTTCGACGTTTGTATTTAATTCTACCAACTTTCTGCTCAATTCAAAGTCTTCTATGTTATTTTCGATAGCATTCCTTATTTTTTCAGGTAATTTTGAGATATTCTTCAATGCATTTTCAACGCTTCCAAATTCGTTAAGGATTTTTGCAGCCGTTTTCTCACCTATGCCACTAACGCCAGGTATATTATCTGATACATCACCAACTAAAGCCAAATAATCTTTTATTTGTTCAGAAGTTATGCCATACTTTTCTATAATTTCATTGTTTGTGTACTTCTTTAAGTCTGTAACACCTTTTTCAACACGCCATACGAATATGTTTTCGTTAACTAGCTGGAGCATATCTTTGTCGCTTGTGATTATATTGATTTCCGAAATGTTATACTTTTGCTTTTCTTTCTCAAATTTCTTTGCGAGAGTTGCTATGACATCGTCAGCTTCATAACCAGGGACTTTTATTAGCTTTATTCCAAAGCCTTCGATTAGTTCATCAGCTAAAGATATTTGTTTTAACAATGGCTCTGGGGTTTCTGGTCTATGCGCTTTGTAATCAGCATAAAGTTCTTTACGATATGTGCTTCCACCTTTAACATCTAACATGAAAGCACAATAATCTTCATTTATAATCACATGTTCTTTCAAAAATTTTACAAGCATTCTTGAAAGACCATAGAGGGCGTTTGTAGGAACGCCAGATGTAGTTGTTAATGATTGGTCTATTGCAAAATATGCTCTGTACAATAATCCTGTACCATCAAATAGAAATACTCTCGCCATTCAATTGCATCCTCCGGATTTCTAACAATGTGTTTACAGCCCTTCTTAAGTGTGGTATAACTATTGACCCACCGACTATAAGTGCCACATCAAATACTTCGAAAAATTCTTCATCACTTGTGCCAAGTTCTGCGCATCTTATCATATGGTAAGTTATACAATCGTCACATCTTAATACCATAGAAGCAACAAGTCCCATTAATTCTTTTGTTTTGCTATCAATTGCACCCTCTTTGTATACTGCGCTATCAAGTGCCCAAAAGCGTTTTGTGTTAGTTGTTCCTCTTTTAAGTATTTCTTCATTCATTTTTTCGCGGAATTTTTTGAACTCTTCAAGGGTATTGAATTGATTATCAGACACAGAAATCCCTCCCAAAGCACTATATAAAAGCACTATACAATCGAAATAATCAGAAAAATGATTAATACTTTTCAATCCCAAATCCGGCTTGTCCAGGTCCCACGTGTGTTGAAATAACTTTTCCAGTAGGTGTATAGTACACATTGTTGACTCTATAATGTTCTCTAAGAATCTTTTCTATTTCTTTCAATTCTTCCATATTATCGCAACTTACCATGTAAAGGTCAACAACACTATCTTTTGTAAAACCTTCACTCTCCGCTTTTTTGATTAATTCATCAACGATAGCTTTGAAACCTCGTGTCTTTGTAAATGGAACCATGTTCCCTTCTTCATTTATGTATATCCCAACCCTGATTTTTAGTAATGAGCCAACAAATCCTGCAAATTTGCTTACTCTTCCACCCTTGACAAGGAAATTGAAATCTTGAACATAGAAAAATGCGCCGAAACCTTTTGCAGCAATCTTTTTTTCTAATTCTTGTGCTACTGTTTCTAAGTCGACACCTAAATTAATTAATTCTCTTGCATATCTTGCCATTGGTGATATAGCTGTGGAAGCCATTTTTGAGTCTACTACTCTCACAGGTATATCAACTTCTTTTGCCGCAAGAGATGCGCTGTTAAACGTTCCAGACATAGCTGTTGAAATCGTTATTACCAAAACACCATCGTAACCTTGTTCTTTTAACTCGTTATACTTTTGTTTCCAGTCTTCTACCGATGGTTGTGAACTTTTAGGAAGTTCCGGAGCGGACTTCAGTTTCTCGTAAAATCTTTTCAGCTCTTCAAAATCTCTCGTATCGTCTTTTTCACTTGTACCATCAGGCCAATTAACATACAAAGGCACAATATCAACATCCCATTCTTTCATTTGCTCTTTAGGGAAATCGGAAGTACTATCTACCAATATTTTTATCTTTTCCATGCTTTAATCCCCTTTCTTAAGATCTAATATTAAATTAAACAATTGCCTTATATTATCAACTGTTTCAATCTTTATATTTTGTGTAGATTTAACGTTTGTGTTTTTTATACTCGCTTTTGGTATTACAATTAAATCTATAGGGAGTTTTTTAGCGTTTTCAACTCTTTTTTGTATATTTACGGCAGGTCTAATACTTCCATCAAGTCCTATCTCGCCTGCCATGAACACGTTTCCTATATAAGCATCTAAAAATGATGATAAGATTGCACCAGCGATAGCAAGTTCGCAACCAGGATCTGTTATATTTACACCGCCAGAGACGTTCATGTATATATCATGAAAATCTAGTGGTAAGTTCAGATGTTTTGACAATACGGCCGAGATTATTATAACTTTCCTGACATCCACCCCGTGTGATATCCTTCTACCAGATGTCATTTTTACTCTTGAAACCAAAGCTTGAATCTGCACATTAAAAGGTCTGGTGCCTTCGTATATACTTGTGAAAATATTGCCAGGTGTGTTAGAGTAGGTTAAAAATGTATCTTCAGAGAGACCTTGCAAGCCATTACTTGTCATTTGAAAAACGGTTATTTCTCCGCTTGGACCATATCTGTTTTTCTGAACCCTTAGTATTCTATAATCCGTTGTTCTTTCGCCTTCAAAATAAATTACAGTGTCTACGACGTGTTCAACTAGTTTAGGACCCGCAATCGTACCTTCTTTTGTCACATGCGCTATCAAAATAGAAGGTATACCATATTTCTTAGAGAAAATTCTAACTTTCTCAACTACAGCTTTTATTTGTACGATACCACCTACTGGGGAATCAATATCAACACTGCACAGTGTTTGTATTGAATCTACAACGATGAGTTGAGCTTTGTTTGGATCGATCTCGTTTAAAATATCTTCGATTTGCGTTTCCGAAGAAATTAACAATTTTTCATTATTTATTCCCAAACGTTTTGCACGTAATCCAACTTGTCCAACACTTTCTTCACCAGATATGTAATAAATTCTCTTGTCATTATTAGAATTTCGAGCTATCGAATCACATATTTGAAGTGCGATAGTGCTTTTTCCAACCCCAGGCTCTCCACCAAGTAATATTACTTGCCCCTTTATAAGCCCTCCAGACAAAAGTTCATCAATAGAATTTATACCGGTTTTTATACGTTCTTCTTCTAAAAGTTTTGTTGCAGAATTTATATCAAAAAAGCGAGGATGAGGTGCTTCCATCCCCGCTTCGTTTGCCCTTATTGATTTTGTTTCAGAATGGTCTTTTAAACTGAATTCCTTGGCACTATTCCATTCACCACAAACTGGGCACTTTCCGAACCATTTTGGAGATTCGTAACCGCATTTGTCACAGACGTATATTGTTTTTGCCTTTGCCATGGTTTACTCCTTATATGAGTTAAACTTTTTGCACCTCATTTTTTTGTTTGATGAAAACTAATTTGTTATCTTCTGGTACTATATAGACTTCGCTATCGTCATTTATTTCGCCACGCAACAACTCTTCTGAAAGTGGGTCTTCTATGTATTTTTGAATTGTTCTTTTTAAAGGTCTCGCGCCATAAACGGAATCGTAGCCCATACTTACTAAGAAATCCTTTGCTTCTTGAGAAAGTGTAAGCGTAATTTTTCTTTCAGCAAGCCTTGCTCTTATATCTTTAAGTAATATGTCGATTATCTGCTCAATGTGTTCTTTTGTGAGTTTATGGAATACTATTAATTCATCGATACGGTTAATAAATTCTGGTTTGAATACTCTTTTAACTTCTTCTATGACTTTGTTTTTCATCTCGTTAAATTCTCTTTCGTGAGATTCATTATCAACGAATCCAAGATTCTTTCTAGAAGTAACGATCTCTGCGCCGCCAATATTACTTGTCATGATTATTATCGTGTTTCTGAAATCAACCACATGACCTTGTGAGTCTGTAAGTCTACCATCATCCATAATCTGTAATAGCAGGTTAAAAACATCTGGATGTGCTTTCTCAATTTCGTCAAATAATATGACAGAGAATGGTCTTCTTCTCACTTTTTCCGTTAAAGTTCCACCTTCTTCGTATCCGACGTATCCAGGAGGTGCACCGATAAGCCTTGAGACAGAGAATTTTTCCATATACTCGCTCATATCAAATCTTATCAAAGCCTTTTCATCGCCGAATAAGTATTCAGCTAATGCTTTTGCAAGCTCAGTTTTACCAACTCCGGTTGGTCCGAGGAATAAAAATACGCCAACAGGTCTTCTTGGATCTTTTAAGCCACTCCGCGCCCTTCTTATTGCTCTTGATATAGCGTTAATTGCTTCATCTTGCCCAACAACCCTTTCATGTAACGCTTCTTCAAGTTTAAGTAGTTTTTCTCTTTCAGTTTCTTCGAGTTTTTGCAGCGGTATACCTGTCCATCCGGCAACAACTTCTTCGATGTCTGGTGTATCAACAATGGCTATCACAGATTCTATTTCTCTTTTCCATTTGTTATAATCTTCATTGAATTTTTCTCTTAATTCCTGTTCTTTGGCTTTTAACTCAGCGGCTTTTTCGTAATCTTGATTATTTACAGCCTCTTCTTTCTCTCTTTTCACAGATTCAATCTGAAGTTTGAGTAGTTGCAATTCACTTGGCATAACAAACAATTTTAGTCTTGCCCTTGAACCAGCCTCATCTATTACGTCTATAGCTTTATCTGGTAAGAAATGATCTGTTATGTATCTTTGTGAAAGGTAAACAGCTGCCTCAAGTGCTTTGTCTGTATATTTTACTTTGTGATGAGATTCATATTTAGCTTTAAGACCTTTAAGTATGTCGAGAGCCATTTGTGGTGTTGGTTCCTGAACGTATATTTTTTGGAATCTTCTCTCGAGTGCAGCGTCTTTTTCTATGTATTTTCTGTACTCATCTGGTGTGGTTGCACCAATACAATGTAATTCGCCACGTGCGAGTGCAGGTTTAAGGATATTGGCAGCATCTACAGCTCCTTCGGCAGAGCCAGCACCAACAATCATATGAAGTTCGTCTATGAATAGTATTATGTCCTTATTGCCTTTAACAACTTGGAGTAGCTTTTTCATTCTTTTTTCAAATTCACCACGATATTTTGTACCTGCAACTATCGCTGCGACATCCAATGAAAAGATAGTCTTTCCTTTCAATGGTTCAGGTACTTCGCCTGATACGATTTTTTGTGCAAGTCCTTCAACTATAGCACTTTTTCCAACACCAGGTTCGCCTATCAACACTGGGTTATTTTTCTTTCTTCTTACAAGTATTTGCATTAACCTTTCTATTTCATTTTCCCTACCAATTACAGGATCAAGTTCACCCTTCATTGCTTGTGCGGTGAGATCAACACCAAATCCTTCCAATTGTCTAACTGCAGGTGAAGAAACAGGCTCTTCGATCGAAGGTAAAGGCTGTGTTTCTTCGTAATAATCCTCTTCCGAATTTATGTTGTCTGCAATTTCTTTTCTAAAAGCTTGTACATTTACATTCAATTTCTTTAGTATGTGTATCGCTATGCCCTCTCCTTCGCGTAAAATTCCCAAAAGCAAATGTTCCGGATCTATTTTATCACTCCCTGAGATCCGAGCTTCTTCAAAAGCTATTTCTGTAACCTTCCTTGCCCTTGGTGTCATTTGAGGAGACATTATAAAACCGCGCATTCCAAGTCCAACAATAGATATTACCTCATTTTTAACACGCGCGTATGTTAAACCATATCTTTCAAGAATAGTTGATAATGGTTTATCATTCAATTTCAAAATTGCAAGCAACAAGTGCTCGGTTCCAACGTAAGAATGACCTAAATCTTTCGCTTCTTCTTGCGCGGTTACAAATACCTTTGCAGATCGTTCAGAAAATCTATCAAACATATGCTCACCTCCAAAACTTCATTTTAATTATACCATATCTAATGAAAAAATAAAGCGGGGTATTTATTCTCCGCATGAATACATAAATACAAAGCTAAGTTAATTATGTAAACGCATAATTGTACAGTTATTTAAATAAATAATTCTTTATAAAATCTTCGTTTAATGTGAAATCATAGTCAGAGAATATAGCCTTTCCCAAAAGAATTACCTTACCATTGACAAAATTAAATGAAGCAGCGAGAATTACCTTATCAACAGTTTCGGCATCGTTTTTCCCATCAGAATCTATACTTTTTGCAGTATCAGATGATATTAATATATCAGCTTTACCGTACAAAATTAATGAACAAGCTGAATAAAACCTAATGTTATTAGCGATTACTTTGAAATTTGCGCCGTAATTGTTGATTTCATCTATTACTTGATCGTCGTTAAATCTAACAGGTGAATTGATATAATCTAAAAGCGTATTCAAATCTTCCGTATTTCCACCATTTTGGTAATCGCTTTTTGAAGTAATTATAAGAGTTCCGCCCATTTTTAAAAAATCGGCGATATTTTTAATTTCTTCATCGGTGTAACCTTTGCCGTTCATGATGACAAGATAACTTCCATCTAATTTTTCAATTTTGTTTATGTACTCAACTTTGTAATCTATACTTCTTAAATATTTTTCAAGAAGCGTAAGCTTATCTTTGTAATAATCGTTTGAATGACCTTGATCGATGAAAACTGTTTTACTTAAACTTTTCTTTTCAGCCTCACTTGATTTGTTTATATTGAAAATTTTGTATAACTCATCTATACTTTCAATCACTATGGCGTTTTTCAGGAGAGATTTGTACATTTCAAAGTATTCATCATCGCTACCACGTATAAGGTACACATCACCTTTGAATTCGTTAAGCCATTCTACTTCTTCTGGTGTTAAATCCTTGAAGAAACTTAATCCATCCAGCTTTGGAGTAGAAATTAAAACTGTGTTTACGTTCTCGTATCCAGCAAGTACAGTTTCAGAATAGGTAACTTGATTACCTTCATTCTCTAAATCTCTCAGAAATTTCTTTAAATTCTCACTTATATCGTTTTCATGTAATCTATCAATTAGGACTGTTACTCCTGAGTCTTCAAGTACTTCAAAGTAGGAAGATTGTATATTCTTGTTATTAAAGTAAAATTCTATTTTGTTATTACCTATAGGAATATTGTTTAGAGATATTGATTTATCGTAAATGATCTCGTAAGGTTTGAGATTTACTTTTTCGGATGAAATTAAATTGCCATTTAAATATATATTCAATTCCCCAGAAGCATCTGATTCACTTTGATTGTATAAATCAAAGTTAACTATAACTTGCTGACCGTATCTTGGTTTTTCGGGTCCAATTCTTACGTAGTTAGCTTTAACAGGTTCAGATGACTCAACCCAAATTGGTGCTGAAACAATTTCGTTTCCATCTTTTTGACGTATATAAACAAAATACCATTCGTAACCATCTGATACATCAAAAGTTTTTGTGATTTCAAATGAATCCTTGCCAACTACTTCATTAACTTCAAAAATTTTTGATTGTGTTACTATCGAAAGCTTTTCAACAGGATCATTTTTATCTTCGTATTTTATATTTAATGTAACTTTTGTTGAATCATATAATATACTTCCCATAACTGCATTGTTTCCAAAGAAATATAATTTAAAGTTTTTATCTTCACTTGCGAAAGTTCTTCTATTCCAAAGCGCATCCATTATATCATCGTATGTCAAGGATTTAGCTAATACACCTGTTCGTGAATCGTTAGCTCCTATCCAATTTTGCTTGTGATTGTCCTGATTTGCCGTTGGGCTTACATGCCAACCTCGGTTTAGTGCAAGTATAAAGTTACTGTACATTTCTTCGGATATTGTATCATTGCTCGTACTGTTTCCATTTCCAATTTCTACTAAATTTACATATTTATCAGCTTCTGGAACAAACCAAAAATTCTGAAAGTTTCCAAAAGTCATACCCGGATGATTAAACTGAGCAAGTTTTTTGGACTTTACAATCCATTCGTAAAAATCTTTTAAATCGCCTTTCTCATCCCTGCTTATAAAATCGATAGTTTCAAAAACGTTGATGTGACCAGAACCTGCTGTCCATTCAAATCCTTGAAGACCAACGAATTTTCCTGGTTCTGTTGCATTTCGTGCGGCCTGTTGAGTGATTACTGTCTTCTTCTGACCGTCAACCGGTATTTTCAAAAAATAACAGTGATCAGTTACGGCTAGAAAATCACCATATTTTTCTGCATAACTATAAGCCTCTTCGGGAGTACCTTTTCCATCCGAAAATGAAGTATGTGAGTGTAAATTACCATAAAATATCTTGAGTTCTTCAGCAAAACCGACTGTTACTAATAAAGTAAGTATAAAAAAGGCTAAAAAAATAGTAAAGGA
Source organism: Fervidobacterium nodosum Rt17-B1 (assembly GCF_000017545.1). Taxonomy (NCBI): domain Bacteria; kingdom Thermotogati; phylum Thermotogota; class Thermotogae; order Thermotogales; family Fervidobacteriaceae; genus Fervidobacterium; species Fervidobacterium nodosum. The sequence continues at coordinate 400,251 of NC_009718.1, forward strand.
AAACCTTTTAAAACTCATAACTTTTGACCTCCCTCTAATTTTTTGATTTCGTTAGAGCTTATTATTATATCACAAAAAATGTGTAAAAGTATATACAAAATTTAGGAAAATTTAATTCTTGACAGTTCAAAACAAGTATGATAAAATCATTATCGCGTTTAGGAGTGGCGGCGTAGCTCAGTGGCTAGAGCAGATGATTCATAATCATCGTGTCAAGGGTTCGAGTCCCTTCGCCGCCACCAGTTTTTTTAAATATACCTTGTATTATTTTTTTCCTTATGCCAGCGTAGCTCAATCGGTAGAGCGACGCATTCGTAATGCGCAGGTTAAGGGTTCGAGTCCCTTCGCCGCCACCAGTTTTTTTAAATATACCTTGTATTATTTTTTTCCTTATGCCAGCGTAGCTCAATCGGTAGAGCGACGCATTCGTAATGCGCAGGTTGAGGGTTCGAGTCCCTCCGCTGGCTCCAAAGGTAGTAAAGTCTATGAAAAAGAAGGTGCAGGGGACCCTAAGTTTGAGGGTCCCCGTATTTTTGAAAAAAGGAGTTGGAATTATGGAAAGGATAGAATTTATAGATGTGGTGGATATATACGTTAAAGCAGGTGACGGTGGCAATGGAGCAGTTACATTTAGAAGAGAAAAGTACATACCATTTGGTGGTCCAGATGGTGGAGATGGTGGGGATGGTGGTTACGTTTTCTTAGTTGCTGACACAACATTATCTACTTTGTATCACTTAACTGAAAAGAAAAAATACTTTGCCGAAAACGCTCAAAATGGTAGAAGTAGAAAGCAAAATGGTAAAAACGGTGCAGATCTAGTTTTGAGAGTACCAGTTGGAACAATCGTTAAAGATTATGATACAGGGGAGATAATTGCAGATCTTGATGAACCTGGAAAGTACTGTTGTGTTGCACGTGGTGGAAAAGGTGGACGTGGAAATACACATTTTAAATCTTCAACAAACCAAGCGCCAAAATTTGCTGAACAAGGTGCAAAAGGTGAAGAGAAGCATATTCAGTTGGAATTGAAGTTACTAGCAGATGTAGGATTAATAGGATACCCGAATGTGGGTAAAAGTTCTATTATATCTAAAATAAGCAATGCTAGACCGAAAATTGCAAATTATCCATTTACCACACTTGTTCCAAACTTAGGAGTTGTTTCTATAAATGGTACACCGGAAACTTCTTTTGTAGTTGCAGATATACCTGGATTAATAAAAGGTGCCAGTGAAGGTAAAGGTCTGGGAAATGTATTTTTAAAACATGTTGAAAGGTGTAGTGTTATCGTACATGTAATCGACGTATCTGGAAGTGAAGGAAGAGATCCTATTCAAGATTATTTTGATATAAGAAAAGAGTTAGAATTCTTCAGTAAAGATTTGGCAAAAAAGAGAGAATTAATCGTGGGAAATAAATCAGATTTACTCACACCAGAGGAAATAAATGCTGTGAAAGATAGGTTTTTAAAAGAAATTGGTGAAGGTATATTGTTAATTTCTGCAGTGACTGGTCAAGGAATAAATGAGTTAAAATACGCAATGTGGGATATAATAAAAGAGAGTAAGAAGATGTACGTTGGAACTATAGATATAACGAAAATCGAATTTGAAAAACCAAGTCCTGTAAGACTTGTTCTTCCGGATAGAGTTGACATTAAAATATTAAAGAACGACAAAGGCGAATTTATAGTGGAAAGTGAATATATAAAGAGTTACTTGGAAAAGTACAAAATGGAAGCCAAGTTTATGTTGGAGGATGTGCTTGACATTCTTCAGAAAAACGGACTTGATGAAAAGTTGAAGAAAGCTGGTGCGAAAGATGGAGATACTGTATGGGTTGAAGGAGTTGACTTCATTTTCAAAGAGTGACACATGTGTCATTTTTGGTGGATCTTTTAATCCCCCACATATAGGACATACAGTGATACTTTCTTACGCTCTTGACTATTTCAATGCAGATTTTTACATAATTCCGACAAAGACCCCTCCACATAAAGTGGTGGATATTGATTTTGACAAAAGATTTGAGTGGGTGATGAAATCGTTTAAATGTTTTGATACTTATAAGAAAAATCAAATATTTTTGTGGGACCTTGAAAAACATATTTTTGGTGTAAATTACGCTATTAAAAATGTTGAGTACTTCAGAAAATATTACTCAAATACAATAATCTTAGTCGGAGAAGATGCTCTTGGAAACATAGAAAAGTGGTACAAATACGAAGAATTGCTGAATATCACCACTTTTGCTATTTATCCGCGAACACGAGATGGGAGCTTATATAAAAGAGGGCAACAAATTCTCGGAAATCTTTATTCAAATGTTATTGAGCTTAGAGATTTTCCACTTATCGAAATTTCATCGTCGGATATAAGAAAACGCATTGTTGAAGGGAAAAGTATAATAGGATTTGTGGACGGCGAAATATTAGAAGATGTGACAAACACATATCTAATGCATCATAAAAGTCATGGAGGAAATTGGAATGAGTAAGGCTAATTTTTTACCTGGTAATATAGGCTTAGCGCCGATGGCTGGTGTAACAGATTATCCGTTTAGAAAATTGTGCTTACAACATGGCGCGTACTTTGCCTTCACTGAGATGATAAGTGCTAAGAGTGTAATTATTAATGTTAAAATAAATGAAATTTACTTTCCAAGACAAGACGAAAAAGATAGAGTTGGTGTACAGTTATTTGGTTCAGATTACGCAGAATTATCTGAAGCGGCGGCTATAGTTCAAGAGAAAGGGCTATGGGTAGATTTGAATGCCGGATGTCCTGTTAGTAAAGTGATAAAAAAAGGTGCAGGAAGCGCACTGTTAAAAGATCTTGGAGAATTTAGAAAAGTTGTCAGGGCTATGCGTTCGGTCCTAAAAAGATTTACCGTGAAAACCCGTATAGGTTGGGAAAAAGACGAATTTGAGAAGATATACAATATCTTACTTGAAGAAAATGTGGATGCAGTATTTGTTCACGGAAGAACGGCAAAACAAATGTACTCAGGAAAGGCAACTTGGAAAATTTATAATCCTGGCTTTGTACCTTTGTATATAAGTGGTGATATTTATACGAAAGAAGATATAAAAAATGCAATGGAACAAAGCGGGGCAACAGGTGTTATAGTTGCAAGAGGAAGTATCGGTAACCCTTGGATATTCAGTGAAATAGGCGAACCAAATTGTGAGCAAAGATTATGTACTATTCTAAAACATTTGGAATATTTATACGATGAATACAAAGACTACGGTGCAGTTGTATTTAGAAAATTTGTTGCAGGATACACAAAAAATATGCTAGGAGCCCGTGATTTTAGAGATAAGGTTATGAAAATAAGGAAATTGGAAGAATTATCATCAGAATTTCAAAAATTTTTCTATGAAAATTGTTATAAACAAGGATTTAGAAAGGAGCAAAAAATAAGTGATATACTTAATCAGACATGCGGTAACTGAATGGAATGAGAAGCAACTTTGGCAAGGTGTAGTTGATACTGACCTTTCAAAGAAAGGTATTGAGCAGGCGAGAAAAATAGGTCATTTTTTTAAAATGAACGATATTAAAATAGACATTATTTATTCTAGTCCCATGAAAAGAGCCATTCAAACTGCCCAAGAGATAGCGTTGAAGATAGGTTACGATACTGAGAATATACTTGTTGATGAAAGGCTGAGAGAGTGCGAAATCGTTCTTTGGAACGGGAAAAATATAAAAGATGTTTTGAAAATTCATTATAAAGAATTTATCGAATGGCAAAATAATTTAGATTCTAAAATAGATAACGTGGAATCTCTTAAAAGTGTGCAGAAAAGAATGTATGAATTTTTGGAAGAAAAAAAGATTCAATTTCATGATAAAAATGTTATAATTGTTTCGCACGCAATTGCCTTAAGAATGTTAATAAGTAAGGTTTTAAACGTTTTTCCTCCGCACCATTTGAATTTTTCTTTAGATAATGCTTCTATATCTGGTTTAGAAGTTATGCCAAACAAAATTAGATTAAAGTTTTTAAATATAGTTCTATGATTATTTTTGTGATTAGTATAAATTTACAATCACGGAGGTGTTTACCCTGAAGGCATTACTCATAATCGTTGGTTTTTTGCTTCTTGTGTACATAGGAATTAAAATACTTCCATTGAAAATGAGATATTCTAATATTTTCTTTGTCCTTTCATTGGTTTTTCATTTGCTTGCATCTTTTTCCTTATCTTACGCTTTTTTAACTACTTCAATAGTTTTTATTGTAATATTCTTTTTAGTTATGCTCTACATGTTTGGATTGTAAGTTTTTATTGAGGCATTGATTTAAATTCTTTTAGGGAGTGACTAAAATTGCCTGGAAGTAGTGTTACCATATCTGGAGTTGAGAAGTTTTACGATGATTTTCACGTTTTAAAGAATATAAATCTTGAGATAAAGGAGAACGAATTCTTTTCCCTCCTTGGTCCATCAGGATGTGGTAAAACGACGCTTTTGAGAATAATCGCCGGTTTTGAGGATGTTGATAGTGGTGATGTACTTCTCGATGGTAAGAGTATAGTCGATATTCCACCAAATTTGAGACCTGTGAATACGATATTCCAAAGCTATGCATTATTTCCCCATTTGAATGTATACGAAAACATTGCCTTTTCTTTAAGATTAAAAAAACTTAGCGAAAATGAGATAAAGCAAAGAGTGGAATGGCTTTTAAACCTTGTAAGACTTGAAGAACATGCTAAAAAGAAACCATCTCAACTTTCCGGAGGCCAAAAGCAAAGAGTTTCGTTGGCTAGAGCTTTGGCTAACGAACCAAAAGTTTTGCTGTTAGATGAACCAGTTAGTGCACTTGATGCCAAATTAAGACAAGAACTACTTATCGAACTTGATAATCTGCACGACAAAGTTGGCATCACTTTTATATACGTAACTCATGATCAATCAGAAGCAATAAGTGTTTCAGATCATGTGGCTGTAATGAATAACGGTGTCATTGTTCAATACGGCACACCATATGAAATTTATGAAAGCCCAGCTGATCCATTTGTAGCGATGTTTATAGGTGAAAGTAATCTTATGAAAGGTATTGTAAAAAATATAATCTCAGAGAATTACGTGCTAATAGAATTTCCATCACTTGGTGAAATAATTTGCTATAGAGATAAACCGGTAAAAGAAGGAGATTCCGTACTCGTTACTTTAAGACCAGAAAAGATAAGGATAACCCACACTAAACCAACGTTGTCGGAAGATTCCTTTACGAATGTTATCCACGGAATTGTAGATGAAACGATATACATGGGATACCAAACAAAATACTTTGTTAAAACTGACAATGGCTTTATACTAAGAGTTTACAAACAACATGTAAGCTACCTTTTAGATGAAAAGATAATTCAATGGAAAGATGAAGTGTTTTTATATTGGAATCCGGATGACAGTTTCATAGTGGAGGTAGAAGAAGATTGAAAACAAGCAGGACTTTAAAAAAATTTCAGCAATATGGATATTTTTATTTTATGTGGCTTGTTTTGTTTTTTGTAATACCTGTCTTTGTAATACTCGCTTACAGTTTTTACACAAGGGATTTTCAAGGTGGTATTGTTCATAGATTCTCACTTCAAGGTTATAAAGATATATTGAATGTTAATTATTTAACAGTATTCTTTAGAACTGTTGGGATTTCTCTTATATCTTCTGCTGTTTCGATTATCTTAGCAGTACCAGTTGCTTATTACATAGCTTACAGCAAATTGAAAAATTTTCTATTACTTTTGGTTATAATACCATTTTGGACAAATTCACTTATAAGGATATACGCATGGATATTTATATTAGGAAATAACGGATTGATTAACCAAACCCTTTTAAAAATTGGCTTTATTTCAACGCCTATAAAATTCATGTACAATAATTTCGCAGTAATACTTGTTCTTGTTTACACTTATCTTCCTTTTGCTATACTTCCACTTTATTCTTCAATAGAAAGGCTCGATAAACAGATTTTTGAGGCAGCTATGGATCTTGGCTGTACAAAAAGACAAGTGTTTTTCAAAGTTTTATTGCCTAATATAAAGCAAGGTACAGTATCTGCTTTTGTCTTTGTTTTTATACCTTCACTTGGGACTTACGCTGTACCAGAATTGGTTGGAGGCAAAGATTCCAGAATGATTGGTAATGAAATAGCAAGGCAATTAACAACTGCCAAAAATTGGCCAGCCGCTGCTGCGATATCCTCTATACTTTTAGTAATAACTATAATTGCTGTGCTTTTCTTCATGTATGGAGGCGAAAAACGTGAAACCAGGTAATTTTGCTAGGTTAGTTCTTATTTTAATATTGCTTTTCTTCTATATTCCGATATTTATATTAGTTATTTTCTCATTCAACTCTTCCAAATCTCCAGAATGGACTGGATTTAGTTTAAAATGGTACTACCAATTATTCACATCTTCTAGACATATTTGGAGGACTTTTTTCAATTCGCTAATAGTAGGAATTTCAGCGAGTTTAATTTCTTCCATCATCGGTACGCTTGGAGCTATATCGATGTATCTCGGTTCGAAAAAATTCAAAAAAATTCTTTGGACAACCACTTATATACCATTTGTCATACCTGATATTATAATTGGTGTCTCACTTTTAGTATTTTTCAGCGCAATAAAGCTTCAGCTTAGTTTATTCACAATATTTTTAGCTCACGTGACGTTTTCGATTCCTTACACTATGATGATTATTTTGACAAGATTAGAAGATTTTGATAAAAGCGTTATAGAAGCTGCCTACGATCTTGGTGCAACAAGTTTTGTCGCGCTCAGAAAAGTTATAATACCCATAGCACTACCTGGTATTGTAGCTGCATTCTTTATGGCTTTTACTTTATCTATAGATGATTTCGTCATAACATTCTTTGTCGCCGGGCCAGGTTCAACGACATTACCATTACAAATCTTTTCCATGGTTAGATTTGGTATTTCCCCTGTTATAAATGCTATATCTACGTTACTTCTTGTTGGAACAATTTTTATAAGTATATTCTTAAGAAAATATGTAAGGTATATCATATAATTGATACGCAATAAGAACTTTTCATCAAATCTTAAAACAAACAAAGGAGGCAGGATGTATGGTTAATGAAGATGTCAAGCTTTACGTTGAAAGAGTAAAAAAAGCAGCTGATTACATTAAAAACAAGATTTCAGAATTGCCAGAAGTTTGTATTGTTCTTGGTTCAGGCTTACATGTTATCGCTGAAAGTGTTGAAAACCCTGTTAGAGTCTCTTACAAAGACATACCAGAATCTCCTATTTCAACAGCCCCTGGTCATAAAGGAGAGTTAATTTTTGGAAAGTTGAATGGTAAAAACGTAGTTCTAATGAATGGAAGATTCCATTATTACGAAGGTTATCATATGAGAGATGTAACGTTCGGGGTTCGAGTCATGCAACAATTGGGAGTTAAATACCTTTTCCTTACAAACGCTGCGGGTGGTTTGAATCCAGACTTTGAAGTTGGAAGACCTATGATTATTTCTGACCATATAAATATGATGGGAGATAATCCTCTTATTGGTCCAAATATCGAAGAATGGGGACCAAGATTCCCAGATATGTCAAACGCTTACGATAAATCACTCAGAGAAATTGCAAAGCAAGTTGCGAAAGAACTTGATATACCTGTTTATGAGGGAGTTTACGTTGCAGTTGCTGGACCTAACTTTGAAACTCCAGCAGAATTAAGAATGCTTAGATGGATGGGCGCAGATGCAGTTGGAATGTCAACAGTTCCTGAAGTTATCGCAGCAGCCCACTCTGGCACAAAAGTTTTAGCAATTTCGGCAATTACAGATAGAGCTGTGCCTGATGATTTAAAACCATTAACAGCTGAAGAAGTTCTTGAAGTAGCTAATAGAACCGGGAAAATGATAGCAAAGATACTTTCGGAAGTTGTTAAACGAATATAAGTAAAAGTAAGAACAAAAAGGGTGACGGAAAATGTCAATTAGAACTCGTCTTATTGTTTTGTCAATATTGTGGATACGTATACAAATGATTTGAAAGAATTAGATGAACTTTATGTGAGCTCTCAGGATAAATTTAAAAAACTCAATGAGGCAAAGAACGAATTTTCGACAAATTATTACACAATAATAGAAAAAATCCAAAATATTGGTTCTTTGAGTGCTCAATTAGGCGGTCAGATTAGCCAAAACACAGAAGCATTTAGAAGTATAGAAAGTATTATGAATGAAATATCTCAATCTGTGGTAAAATCTTCCCAAGAACTTATAAAGTTCAATAATGAATTTGAAAGTTTGACAAAATTATTTAGCGATTTGTCTAGTAGCTCTATTAAACTCAAGGAAATTTCATTGAAAATGCAGCAAATTGCGCAATGGTTTAAGTAATTTTTATGGATTTAATGATGGTCCTGGGAAAATAATCTTAACCTAGGACCATCTTTTTTATCGTGGAAAATTATGATATAATCTAAGATAAGAATTGTTTAATGAATATTTTGAGAGGTGATAATTTGAACAGAGATACTATAGTTGCACTTTCAACACCACCAGGAATCGGAGCTATAGCAATAATTAGAATAAGTGGCAATAAAAGTCTGGAATTAACTGAAAAAACAATAAAAAATAAAAAAATAAACATAAAAACATTGGAAGAAAGAAGAATTAATCATGGATATTTTTACGATGAAAATGGTGAAATTATAGATGAGATAATGTTCGTTTATTTTAAATCTCCAAGAAGTTACACAGGAGAAGACATGGTAGAGATATATTGTCACGGTGGAATACTTGTGACAAATAAAATTATAGATACACTATTAAAACTTGGCGCAAGACTTGCAGAAAACGGTGAATTTACTAGAAGAGCATTTCTTAATGGTAAAATTGATTTAATCAAAGCAGAATCTATACTCCAAATAATTGAAGCAAAGAGCGAAAAGAGTCTTAAACTCGCTCTTGATAATCTGAAAGGTAAACTTTCAAATGAAATTGAGTATTTACGCTCCAGCTTAATAAACGTTTTGTCAAAGATTGAAGTTTCAATTGATTATGGTGATGACATAGACGTTCCCAAAGAAGAGATACTTAACGATCTTATAAATGTTCAATCTTTTTTGAAAGAAAAGATTAAGCATGCCGATAAAGGTTTACATATTTCAACTGGTGTAACTATGGCAATAGTCGGAAAACCTAACGTCGGTAAAAGTACTTTATTAAACAGATTGTTAGTTGAAGATCGTGCCATAGTAACGGACATACCAGGTACAACACGTGATGTTATAAAAGGTGAATTGAAGATAAAAGGCGTCCATTTTATCATATCAGATACCGCTGGTATAAGAATGACCGAAGATAAAGTGGAGAAAATAGGTATTGAAAAAGCTCTAAATGAAGCAAAAAAATCAGATGTCATTTTGTTTTTGCTGGACGCGACAACAGGTTTTACTAATGAAGATGAATATATATACAATTTAATCAAAGATTGTAATTTCATACCTGTTTGGAATAAAATTGATATAGCTGAGAAAGTAGACAAAGACATAGTATTCTTGAGAAATAGTGTAGTGATAAGTGCTGAAACTGGTAGAGGAATGAGAGAGCTTGAAGAAAAGATACTTGAATCTGTTAAAGTTTTAGTAGAAGATGGCGAATTATCTCATGTCACATCGAAAAGGCAATTAGAATATCTTAAACGCGTCGAATACAATATTATAAAAGCCATAAATTCTCTGAAAAAAAATATGCCACTAGATATAATATCAATTGATATAAGAAATGGTTTAGAACAATTAGATGAACTAATGGGTAGAAATTTTACAGAGGACTTGCTGGACAATATCTTTTCAAATTTTTGTGTTGGAAAGTAATAAAAAAAGCGGGCTTTTTCTGCCCGCATAAAGCCGTGGGGGGTGTATCTCAAGGGGGATAGGGGGTTCTCTGGAATAATTTTATCACTTTTTTGTTAAATTATTAGCTCTTTAATTTATAATATCCAAATACAATTGTGTTAAGTTATTTTTAATGTAGTAAAAATTAGGTTTTTGTACATATTTTTAGTTTTTTCCCATCTTTCTATACATTTAGACAACGTATACATAAAAATCGTTCAAAAATTTTTTAGGTTTTTTAAGAGGTGATTTGATGAAGGCAGATATAGCTGTTGCATTGTTGATAGTTTCAATTATATTTTTAATGATTATTCCAATTCCAAATTTTTTACTTGATTTCTTTCAGCTTCTCAATATTTCAATATCTCTTGTGTTGCTTTTTTCTACAATGTACATTAAAAATACACTTGAACTTGCCTCTTTTCCAACGTTACTTTTAATAATAACAATTTTTAGACTAGCATTGAACGTCGCATCGACAAGGGCAATACTTCTTCAGGGACCAAAATTCGGTGGAAAAGTAATTCTCACATTTGGAAACTTTGTTGTCGGTGGTAATTATGTTGTAGGTATAGTAGTATTCTTGATTCTTGTAATTATCCAATTTATAGTCATAACAAGAGGTTCAGAACGTATTGCGGAAGTTGCAGCACGTTTTACATTAGATGCAATGCCTGGTAAACAGATGAGTGTTGACGCAGATTTGAATGCAGGACTTATTACAGAAGAAGAGGCACGAAGAAGAAGAGAACAAATAAGAAGGGAAGCAGACTTTTACGGTGCAATGGATGGTGCTTCAAAATTTGTTCGTGGAGATGCTATAGCAAGTATAATAATAACAATTGTCAACAGCCTTGGTGGTATAATAATAGGTATACTTATGCACAAAATGGGAATAGGAGATGCTGCTCAAAAGTTTTTACTTTACACCGTAGGTGATGGGCTTGTAAGTCAGTTGCCAGCTCTTATGGTCTCTACAGCAACTGGAATAATTGTTTCCAGAAGTGCAGCAGAAGACAACCTTGGAATGGAACTAATTAAAGAATTAGCAGGTGAAAAGAAGGTTATAATACTTACTGGAAGCGTTATAATGTTCCTTGGAGTAGTAACTCCGCTCCCAACATTAACAAGTTTACTAATCGGAGGTCTTTTTTTAGCCGTTGGTTTATTAATCAGAGGAAAAGAGTTAGAGCAGCCACAGATAGTTGGCGCTGGTACTGCTCCTGGTATGGTTCAGGGGCCTGCTCCTTCGGTACCAGCGGGACCTATTCTTTCAACACCAGAAGAAGTATCCGAAGTGATACAGTCAGATACTGTTGAAATAAATATTGGATACGGATTATTACCACTTGCTGATTTATCTCAAGGCGGCGATATGTTAGAAAGGCTTACAATGATACGAAGACAATTAGCTCAGGAACTTGGACTTGTTCTTTCACCTATAAGAGTCAGAGATAGCGTTATTTTAAAGCCTAATGAATATGCAATCTTTATAAGAGGAGCGGAAGTTTCAAGATACGAATTGGTGCCAAATCGTCTTCTTGCAATAAACCCGGGTTTTGTTACCGAAAGGATTGCTGGTATAGAGGTTAAAGAACCTGCATTTGGTTTGCAAGCTTTTTGGATAGACGAGAGTAAAAAAGATGAGGCAATACAAAAAGGCTTTACAGTAGTTGACGCTCCAACGGTTTTTGCAACACACGTAACAGAAATACTTAGAAAATACGCTCCTGAACTCCTTGGGAATAGAGAATTCCAATTACTTGTTGATGGATTAAGAAACAAGTTCGATAAACTTGTTGATGATGTTTTCAATGTTATAAAACCGTCAGCTGTGAAAAGAGTGCTTCAAGAATTGCTTAGAGAAGGGGTTTCCATAAGAAATTTACCTTACATATTTGAATTAATACTTGATAATGCTGACAAAGCAAGAGATGTTGAAACATTGGTTGAGTATGTTAGAAGGGGTTTAAAAAGGCAAATTGCTTCAAAGCTTCTTGCTATGGATAAACAAATTCACGCGATAGCTTTAGACAGTGAGTTAGAACAAACTCTAACAGAATCAATTTCGGAGAGTGAAGAAGGAAAATACATAAGCATAAACCCTCAGATTATGAGAGAGTTAATTGAAAAGATATCAATAGAGTTGGAGGCACTTATGAGAAAGGGGTATATTCCAATACTTGTTGTATCTGGTACAATTAGACCTTACATTTCTAGAATGGTTGTTCGGTTTATTCCTGGAGTAACAATCATTTCTTTCGAAGAAATTCCGGAAGATATTAACCTTTCAATTGAAGGTGTGGTGAGGTTATGATTGTAAAAAAATACGTGGTTACTGATATTAAAGAGGCGTTTGAAAAAATCAGAGTTGAACTTGGAAAAGATGCTGTGATACTCAGTACAAGGAAAATTAAAAAAGGTGGTTTTTTAGGAATAGGTGCAAAAACCTATATAGAAGTTACTGCAGCAACCTCAGATAAAAAAGAACAACAATCTGAGGAAAAAGGTCAAATTTACAAGCTCCAGGAAATACTATCAAAGAGTAAGACAAATAACCCTCAAAATGTTGAAGAAATAAGTGAAATTAAGAAAATGATGGTAGAGTTAAAATCAATGATTTCATCGCAGAGAACAAACGAACCTCAATGGGTTGAAAGTTTCAGGAAAGCACTTAAAAAACAAGATATCGATGATGAAATCTCAGATAAGCTTATCGAGTACTCAAAGATGAAATATCAAGAATTAGACTTTTCTAATGAAAATACAAGATTGATATTATCTGAAATGTTTTTACCTTTCATAAACACGTCTGTTCCTGACTTAAAAGGAAGAGTGTTATTCGCTGGTCCAACAGGTGTTGGTAAAACAACAACGCTTGCCAAGCTTGCTGCAAAATTGAAGCTTTCTGAAAAGAAAAGAGTAGCGGTTATAACATTAGATACTTACAGGATAGCAGCTGTTGATCAACTCAAGACTTATGCAATGCTTTTAGATGTTCCCATAAGAGTGGCATATACACCTAAAGAGGCAAAACTTGAAGTTGAAGCTCTTTCTGATTATGATGTTATTTTAATTGATACTGCTGGTAGGAGTCAAAAAAATGACCTACATATGTCAGAAATAAAGGCAATGTCTGAGATTGTAAGCCCCGATTTCACGTTTTTAGTAATTGGAATGCAGTATAGAAGTGAGGATGTTAAAGAAGTGCTTACAAAATTTTCGATGATTTCCCCAACGCATGTTATCCTTTCAAAAATGGACGAAACATCGGCATTAGGTCACTTTGTAAATGTTCCGAATTTTTTGAAAGCGCCTATTGCTTTTATTACGAATGGACAGAGGGTACCTGATGACATATTGGAAGCTAATAACAGAGAGCTTGCTGTCTTGCTTTCCCGAGAGGTGTTGAAATATGCAAAATCAAGCTAGCAGTTTGAAAAGTGGTCAAATTGTAGCTGTCATAAGCGGAAAAGGTGGTGTAGGAAAGACAATTTTAGCCACGAACCTTTCCGCAGTTTTTTTAGAATATGGTAAAAAAACTCTTCTTCTTGATGCTGATGTTGGATTTACAAACGCTGACATACTTTTAGGTAGTCATCCGAAGTACACATTGAAAGATTTTGTAAATCATAAATGTTCAATTGATGATTTAGTTACTCCAACAAAATATGGAATAGATTTTGTGTCATTAGGTGGGGATGTTGGGGATATAATAACAGCAAATGAGATAGTATTAAGAGACTTTGCTATAAATTTTCTTAAATTACTAGATAGCTATGATATTGTCATCATGGACATGCCACCGGGTTTTTCAGAATTTTACATGCCATTTTTATCACTTGTCCAAGATTTTGTAGTTTTAACAACTATCGAACCTACATCAGTTGTTAATACTTATACAATCATAAAGCTTTTAACTGTAAAAGGAGTTACAGGTGAAAATATACATGTTGTAGCAAACATGGTTCAGGATGTGAAAGATGCAACAAAACTTTTAGAAAGATTTATAGAAGTTACAGAAAAATTTATCAACAGTAAAATATCTTCGGTAACTATTGTAAAAGATCATCCGCTTGTTTTGAAGAGTGTATACGATAGAGAACTATTTGTAAAAAAGTACAGAAATATTCAACCAACTTTTTCTGTGATAAGAATAGCGTCGAATATATTAAAACTTTCACAAAATACTAGACAGCGCGAAAATTTATTTGATAAATTTATCAAATTGTTCAGAGGTGCTTGATATGACTATTGAAGAGTACGTGAACAATAATCTATCTGGTGCTGTGTTAAAAGGGTTCACCAAAGATGAGGAAGTGGCTTTAAGATTAAAAAAGTTGAATGGTCGACAATTTTACGTTTCGTTTATAAAATTCACGAATATACCAGAAGTTTTGCGTGTGGATATTCCGGTTGAGGGATATGTAATCACGTTTGTTGGAAAATTGTTAAATGTTGAGGAAAATACGTATGTGTATATTGCACTAGAAAAAGCTGGAATTTTGCAAAGAAGGACTAAACCAAGGTATGCATCCTTTGAAAAGTGTTCAATATACAATAATTTTAAAGGCGTAATAATAGATATATCTGAAAATGGATGCCAAATACTATCCGATTACAAACCAAATCTAAATGAGACTATTGAAATTATTATAAGCGACCACTCTGAGAATGGCAAAGTAATGTGGTTTGTCGAAGAAGAGGAAAATTATAGGTATGGTATTTGGATACCTGAACCTTCACTAAAGTGGAACGAATTATATCTAAGATACTTTAACATTGGGGAGCTGTTGTAATGCCTTACATTGAACTTGTTGAAGCTACAAAGGTATTAAAAATAGGTTTGCCTGCTAACGTAATAATTACTCTTGTAAAAGAGCTGGAAGGAACATATAAAAGTAATATAATAGATATAGACATGGATAGAAAAATATTATTCCTTTCAATACCTTCTTTCAAAGGAAGGTTTGTTCCTATTCCAAAAGGAGTTAGGATAACTGTAAATGTGTTTGAGAGGTCTTCGGTTTATGAATTTCAGACAGTCTCATTAGGTGTAATTAAAAAAGATAATATATATGCACTCCCTGTTCCTTTTCCTGATGTTGTTAGAAAAACTGAAAAGAGAAAATTCGTCAGAATCCCTCTTTACTTAGATGGACGTTTTTATCTCTCAACAGAGCCCGAAGCGGAATCTTTTGTTTTCACAACGAGAAATGTGAGTGCTGGTGGATTACTGATGGTTACTAAAAAACATTTGAATGTAAATGACATAATTTTTATAGACATGAAATTTAATGATGAGCTTATTCTGAAAAGACAGAAATCAAAAATTGTTAGAGAAGATTCAAAAGTAGAAGATGGTTACGTCTTCGGGGTACAATTTTTAGATCTTCCGCAGAATTTAGAAAAGGCCCTTGTTAGATTTATATTCCAGCAAGAATTAAAATTAAAGAATGTTCAAGGTGCTGCTAAAGGCAGATGAAAATAAGAATTCACGAATATATAGACGCTATTGAGAGGAGGAAATGATATATGTTAGAAAAACTTACCGAAACCCAGCTTGATGCGATAAAAGAGGTTGGAAATATTGGTACTGGAAATGCAGCAACAGCTCTCTCAATGATGTTAGATAAAAAGGTTGATATATCGGTACCTCAGGTAAAAATTGTTCCAATTTCAAAAATACCATTTTTGTTTGATAATCCAGAAGAAATAGTTTGCTCTATAAAAATGAAGCTTATGGAGGATATGACTGGAGAAATAGTTCTAATTTTCGAACCGAAAACTGTGAAAATCATTGCTCAAGTCCTTACTGGAATGGAAATAAATGATGTAACTGAACTTGATGAATTTACAAGCTCCATGCTCAAAGAAATAGGTAACATAATGTGCGGTTCATATGTTACGGCATTAGCTGGGTTTACAAATTTATTTATAAATCCAGAACCACCTGAACTTGTTGTTGATATGATAAGCGCTATCGTTTCTGAAATATCTCTTCCACTTGCTTTGGCAGGAGAAGAAAATATTCTGCTTATAGAAACATTAGTAAAAATAGAGGGAATTGAAAAAGAATTAACAGGTTACTTGTTACTCGTTCCTTCTGTAGAATCACTTGAAAAGTTATTGAAGGCATTGGGGATGTGAGATTAATGAAAAAAAAGGTTATAATCGGTATCGGAGAATGGGCAGTAGAAAAGAATCCCTCCATCTTGGTAACACTCGGACTTGGATCTTGTGTAGGAGTTTGCGTTAGGGACCCGATTGCAAAGGTTGGAGCAATGGTACATGTCATGTTACCAGATAGTGGAGGTAAACCGACAAATACTCCAGGTAAATTCGCCGATACAGGTGTGGATATAATAGTTGAGGAATTACTGAAAATGGGAGCCCAGAGAAATAGATTAGAGGCAAAGATAGCGGGTGGAGCTTCCATGTTCCAATCTGCAATGGATATTGGTGCAAGAAACGTTGAGGCAGTAAAAAAATCTTTACAAAGAAATGGGATAAAGCTCATTGCTGAAGACACTGGTGGTAACAAAGCAAGAAGTATCGAATATGATATAGAAACAGGAAAACTTTTGGTTAGAAAAGTTAAAACAGGCGATGCTGTGGAGGTTTCTGAAATCTGATGTTGAATAAGGAAATGGTTATACAAGAGTACATTCCAATGGTAACAAAAATTGCTCGTGATTTAAAGATTAATTTACCGTACAACGTTGAGATAGATGATCTTATTCAAGAAGGTGTTATAGCACTTTTACAAGCAGCTGAAAAGTATGATCCAAGGTATGGCGCAACTTTTAAAACATTTGCTTACACAAGAGTGAAAGGTGCTATGATTGACTACCTTAGAAAGCTTGATTACTTGCCAAAGAATGTAAGACAGGATATCAAAAAATTTGATAGAGAACTTTTGAACTTTTATGAGCAAAATAAAAGATTACCAACTTACGATGAAATGTCAGAAATTCTTGGAATAGATGTAGAAGAAGTTGAGGAGATTTACAGGGAACTTGCTTTAAAGCAAAGTCTGAATCTTGACCAATATCTCTTTGAATCAGATGAAAACTCATATGGAAGTATCGATATAAAAAGCGAAGAAAACGTTAAAGAAAATGCTTGGAAGTCCATACTTCATGAACAATTAGTTGAGGCGATAAATAAATTAGATGAAAAAGAAAAGATAATATTAAGTATGAGATTTGAACACGAACTATCTTTAAAGGAAATTGCGGAAGTTCTTGGAGTTACCGAATCTCGTGTATCCCAAATTCTTGGTGTCATACTTAGTAAGCTCCGCAAAATGCTTAGAGGTGATGAGGATGGCTGAACCAATCAGTGGAGTTCAGAATCAAACAATAATTCTAAAAGCGGGACATGAAAGTTCTCATATCACAAGTTTGCAACAATACATGGCACAATCAGCTATAGCCAATAGTGCTCAAAATGTCCAAAGAAGGACTCAGCAGGAATTAAACGCGCCAAAAAATGTTGGAAGTACCGAGCAAAAACGCACTCAAAGTTCCACCGAAGGAAAAAGCCAAGGTGAATATCAACCGCGGCAAAATAAAAAAGAATCTGAAAGTTTTCACAAAGTAACAAAAGATAACTCACATATCTTGGATGTGAGAGTATGATTGGATATTTATTAGTTGAGAAGATAGAGAATAAACACATTGGAGGTATCTTAGTCATAAACGATCTTGGTATCCCAGTCGAATTTAAGTACTCTGAGCCTATAACTCCCACCAAATTACAGGAAATCATATACGGAAATTCCTTAGAGTATTTCCTCCATGTAGAGATAATTGCAAAAGGACTTGTACAAAAATTAGAAAATAGGCCAGAACTAATTCTTGTCAACGATCCTAATTTGATATTTGACAAAAGTATTGTTATGCTAACGATTCTCCCGCAAATTGTTCCTGAGAAGAAGGAAAATAACGAAGCTATAATTAACGTTAATAATTCAAGTATTAGAATAACGTTTCAAGAAAACTCAAAAATCGATGAAAACATCATTCAAAAAATAGCAGATACTGCGACTAAGATAGATATAATAGAGCCTTTCGATAGAATTGAAAGGGCGCTTGAATACGTATGCGAATCGCCAGAGAAATAATTGAAACTTTGAAGATGGAGCTTGGAATTATTAAATATAAATTTATTGATTTAAATTTAGATTCTAAGCAGATCTCTTTAGATATAAATATTGTTCCTTCCTTTAGCGGATTTTCGTTTACTATGCCTGATATAAAAGAAATTGCTCTCTCAAAAAATAATTTGAAAATAGATTCGCTTTTCCAAAATGTTGATGCAATGATAAAAAATTTTTCTGTGAGTGATTTTAAGAAAAGTATCGAAACTCTTTACTTTCCAAACAAGGAAACTTTTGAAAGCAAAGGCATAGAAAGAATAGTTGTAAAGTTTTCTGATGTTATAGAGAAAATTAACTTTCAAAAAAAAGAAGTTAACATAGACTTGTTGGAGAAAAAATTAAGCATATCTAGTATAGAAACAAATATTATCTTGCAAATTAAAATCAAAAATACAAAACTCTTGTTGAAAAAATATATATCTTTCAAATCAAATTTCTTGGGAAATTTATCTTTTTGTTTTTATTTACCTTGTGAATATGTGGAGAAAGAAAAAATACTCAACGCTGTTAAAGCTTTGAGAGAGAAATATGATATATCTAAATTGAAATTCTATGCATATTACAAAGATATCCCTCTTGGAATAGCAAAAAATATAAGAATAGCTAATTCAAAAAAACTCTTTGTTTTGTACGATATAGAAAAAATAAGGAAAAGCAAAGGTGAATTAAAAAACATAATTGTTTTTAGATACGAAGACAAATATCTCTATTATTCTGTATAAATACTTTTGGATAAAAATAATTCAACAAAATCATACTTTGAGTTTTTTAATTACATTGCTAACATATTAGTAGTACAATCACTCCTTAAAAAATTCATTTTTTGAGTTATATTTATATATTCTATGTCAAAGAAAATAATTTTAACCTTTATTTAACATCATTATGGTAGTTATAATTTAGCATTCGTGTGAAAATATGGATAGTTATTATCTATTTTTATTTCCAGCAAAAGTTAAATATGAGCTATTTTCTTAATGATGCTGTTAACTAGTAGTGATGATGGAAGCTAAAGCTGTAATCATCTCATTTTCGTTCTCATATAACTTGCATAGGTTCCTTACTACACAAAAACCATTTACATAGTACCGTATGTTGCTAAATTTCTTGAAGCTCCTTTTCGCCCTAACAAACATCTTAAATAACGAAAATTTCGATTCACATTCGTTGTTTTTACCTAGTCTTACTTCTCTGTGCTCAACATTATCAAAATTTAGTTTCACTGCTATCTCGTACGCTTTTAGTCCATCAGTTATTAACTCTATTTGGACTTCATCACCATGAACTTTAAATACATTCTCAAACTCAAAAAGCGAAATAACAGAAGATAACTTGATAATCCATTTGTAAATAGCGACATGAGAGACATTGATATTCAAGCAAGCTTTAATAGCACGAAGAGAAAGGTTGTATTTGAAGTACAAGATGAAAGCTTTGAGAATGATATAGATAGGGAAACGGAAGAATTTGAAAGGATGAAAGTTGAAAGGCACAGGCTGGGGAAGAGAAAGTGGAACAGAAGTTTTGAAGTTGCACTTTCTGCATCTGAAACGAACGAAATAACGGCGGATTTTGTAAATTTCCATGACATGGTTACAATGAACACAACGAGGGTAAGGGAAAGAAAAAAGTTTGTGTTTTTTGGTGAAAGAAAGTTTAAAATAACGCTTGCAATCTTTGCAAAAGAAGATTTGGTTTTTGAACTTATCATGACCGTTTTTGATGAAGTTAGAAGAGCCACAATGAGGGCATTTGAGTTGGACATTAACCATATCGGGATACCTCCTTATTGAGAGTATATTGGGGGGTGTCCCCTATTTAAGAAGATAATATGGTTTTTGAAATTTATCAATACCTTTGGTTAACAAAATCTTCTTAATTTTGGGAGGTGTGGTAGGTGAAATTGCTAACTTTTAAAGGTGGTGTACATCCACCTGAAAAGAAATATACAGAGCATGAAGAGATTCGAAAAGCACCACTTCCAGAAAAAGTTGTTGTCTTTATGGCTCAACATGCTGGCACTCCTGCAAAGCCTATAGTCGAAGTTGGTCAAGAGGTTAAGACAGGCCAAGTCATTGGTGAACCTCAAGGTGCTATTTCCGCATATGTTCATTCTCCCGTAACCGGAAAAGTGGTAAGCATAGCAAAAGTAAATAGTAACGTACATGGAATGGCTGTTGATGCCGTAACAATTGAACGAACTAGTGATGATGATTGGGAATTACTGCCAAAATTAGACTATCGATCTGCAACGAAAGAGGAATTACTAGATAATATCAAAAAAGCAGGTATTGTTGGACTCGGTGGAGCTATGTTCCCAACTCACGTTAAACTTAATCCACCAAAACCTGTTGACACACTTATTATTAATGGTGCCGAGTGTGAGCCATACTTAACAATTGACCACAGGGTTATGCTGGAAATGTCAGATGAAATTTTAATAGGTATTGAAATAGCAAAGAAAATTTTAGGGGTCAAAGAGGTTTACATTGGTATAGAAAATAACAAAAAAGATGCAATAGAATTATTGGAAAAAAAGTGGAATGGAAATGTCAAAGTTGCGGCATTAAAAACAAAGTATCCTCAAGGTGCTGAAAAACAGCTCATAAAAGCTATAACAGGAAGGGAAGTACCAAGTGGTGGTCTTCCTTCAGATGTTGGAGTAGTTGTTCAAAATGTTAGTACGATGTTAGCTATAAAAGAAGCAGTCGTTGATGGAAAACCTTTAATAGAAAGAGGGCTTACGCTAACTGGAGAGGGAGTAAAAGAAAAAGGCAATTGGTGGGTTAGAATAGGTACGCCAATTTCATGGATTATAGAAAAACTAGGTAACGGTTTTGTAGAAGGTTTACAGGAAGTTAAAGTACTTATGGGTGGACCTATGATGGGAATTCCAGTTTCGTCACTTGATACTCCTATATTAAAAGGAAATAATGGTTTAACGATCATAACAGAACAAAAAAGAGAATCAACAAACTGTATTAGGTGTTCTTACTGTGTACATGTCTGTCCAATGAATTTGCAACCGTACTTACTTGACTTACTATCAAGAAAGAAGAAATACGATGAAGCTGCTGCTATCGGGTTACTTGATTGTATTGAATGTGGTTCTTGTACTTACATCTGTCCAGCGAATGTTGAGCATGTTAAGTCAATAAAACTTGCTAAAAAAGTTTACCGCACATTGAGAGGTGGTAAAAAATGAAGCTTCTTACAACAAGCGCACCACATGTGAGAAATGAAGATTCAACAAGGAAGATAATGATAGATGTTTTGATAGCACTAGTACCTGCTGTTATTGGTGCAACTTACTTTTTCGGATTGTACGCGTTAGTACTATCTGTAATTGGTATGGTAAGTGCTGAACTGATTGAACTTTTTATAATGCGTGTTCTTAGGAAAGATAAATCTTTTGCTCCAAATGGGAGTGCTGCTGTCACTGGATTACTACTTGCTTTGAACGTTAGTGCCGCGACACCATGGTGGGTTTTACTTATTGGTGTAGTGTTTGCTATAGCAATCGTTAAGCATGCATTTGGTGGCTTAGGGCAAAATATATTCAACCCAGCTTTAGCTGCAAGAGTTTTCTTACTTATATCTTTCCCAACAGCAATGACTACATGGTATAAACCTATAACATCATTTACTGGATGGTATTCCGCAGATGTTCAAACGACTGCAACACCACTTGCTATTTTAAAATTACAAGGTTTCAGTAAAGTTATGGAATCAACATCCTATATAGATCTTATATTTGGAAATATAGGTGGTTGTATAGGTGAAACAAGTGCCATACTCCTACTCATTGGTTTTATTTACCTTGTACTTAGGGGAAGGATTAAAGTTGTTATTCCTGCTACTTATATTCTCACTGTTTTAGTGATGGCTTCTATTTTCTATGCAATTAACCCTGAAAAATTCGGTTCTCCAGTATTTCATCTCTTTGCTGGTGGTCTAATGCTTGGTGCTTTGTTCATGGCAACAGACATGGTTACAAGTCCTATGACGCTAAAAGGTCAAGCGATATTTGGTTTAGGATGCGGTTTACTTACAATGATAATTAGATACTTTGGTGGATATCCTGAGGGCGTATCTTTGTCCATACTTCTTATGAATGCTTTGGTACCTATGATTGATAGATACACCCAACCCAAAATCTTTGGGAGGCGAAAATCATGAAAAAAGAAACCTTAAAACTTAGCTTAACTCTCATGTTTTACACTTTAATAGCAGGAATAGCTCTTGCATTAGTTTACCAAATAACAGAACAAAGAATTGCAGAAGCCGAACTTGCGAATGTTATAAAATCTATGGAATTTTTGCTTACTGATGAAAATAACAATCAAATTGTTGATAGCGATACTATAAAAAAATTAGTTATTGAAAAACGTCAAGAAAGTGGTAAAGAACTTTACTCTGACGGTGTAGGAACAGTTATTTCACCAGTTTACGAATTTGAGTCAAACAATGTAAAATACTATGTTTTAACTGGAAACGCTGTAGGGTACGGTGGAAAAGTTTTAACAATGGCAGCTTTTAAATATGAAAATGGGGAACTTTCACTTTACAAAATAAAAGTCCTTGATTATTCGCAAGAGACACCAGGGCTTGGCGCAAAAATAGCAGATGGAAATATACAAGCAAGGTTTTATCCTATTCCTGAAGAAGGTTTGAAGAATGGTTTGAAAGTAGATAAAGACGCAGGTAAACAAACTATAGATCCTGAAACTGCAAAAACGGAAGGCGTTGCAAAAGTTTCCGATGTGATGACTGGTGCAACAATAACACCTCGAGCTGTTGCAAATTCTATAAATGCTATGTATAAATTCTTAAAAGAGAAATACACACAAGGAGGTGGCAATTAATGGCCTCTAAGATTTCTGAATTTACAAAGGGTATAATAAAAGATAATCCAACATATGTTCAGGTACTTGGTATGTGCCCTACTCTTGCCACAACAACAAGTGCGAAAAACGGATTTGGAATGGGACTTGCCGCAACAGCTGTTCTTGTTATGTCAAACGTTGTTATATCTTCAATAAGAAAAACTGTTCCAGAAAAAATAAGAATCCCTATATTTATAACAGTTATTGCAACATTCGTTACGATTGTTGATTTACTCATGCACGCATTTACTTACGATCTATGGAAAACACTTGGTCTCTTTATTCCACTCATAGTTGTCAACTGTATAATCATGGGTAGAGCCGAAGCTTATGCCTCGAAACATGGAGTTTTAGATTCTCTGCTAGATGGACTTGGAATGGGTGTTGGATTCACACTAAGTTTAACTCTTCTTGGAAGCATAAGAGAATTACTTGGTAATGGTTCCATATTTGATATAACAATTTGGGGTAAAGCATTTAATATGTTTGTCATGATTCTCCCACCAGGTGCTTACTTAACACTTGGGTTGCTTGCGGCACTTTTTGCAGCGATATCAATTAAAAAAGAAGAAAGAGCTAAAAAATCAGCACAACAAGCAGGTCAAGCACAGAAAGTTGGTGAGGCAAAATGAAATTATTCCTTATACTTTTATCAGCAATGCTTATAAATAACTATGTCTTTGTTAGGTTTCTTGGAATTTGTCCATTTTTAGGTGTTTCTAAAAGAGTTTCAACAGCTCTTGGTATGGGTATTGCGGTTATATTCGTTCTCGTTATGTCATCAGCGATTTCTTGGGCTTTAGATTTAGTTTTAATATCAATGCATTTGGAATTTTTACGTACAATTGTTTTCATACTTGTTATAGCTACGTTTGTTCAATTTGTTGAAGCGTTCTTAAAGAAAAATAATCCTACACTTTACGAAGCACTTGGAATATACTTGCCACTTATAACAACAAACTGTATCATTCTCGGTATTGCAATCGTTAACAGCCTTTCGAAATACAACCTCCTCGAGGCGGTTTTTAATGCTTTGGGAGCCGGACTTGGATTTTTGTTGGCATTGATAATCTTTGCAACTATAAGGGAACGTTTGGAACTTTACGACATTCCAAAACCTTTCCAAAATCTTCCTATATCCATGATTATAGCTTCCTTACTTTCACTTGCATTTATGGGCTTCCAAGGAATGATAAAATAGTTCTTTATAAAAAATTAGGTAAACTTAAACTAATTTTTGGCAGTCAGCATTAAGCTGGCTGCTTTCTTTTTAAATTCATATTCAAATATTTAGGAATATATGGTAAAATATCTTGATAAAGCTCTTAATATTAAAGTAAAACAGAATTTGGAGGTGTAGGTATGAAAGAGTGGAGGAAAAATTTATTTGGGAGAGAATGGCTATTTCAGCACGGTAAAGTAGCAAAACAATCTGCAGGCTCAATATGGGCGAGGTTTGGTGATAGTGTTGTTCTTGCAACGGTTAATGTTTCAGATAATGTTGTTGAAGGAATAGACTTTGTTCCTTTAACAGTCGAGTTTATGGAAAAATTTTACGCTGCTGGAAAAATACCTGGAGGCTTTGTAAAAAGAGAAGGCAAACCATCAGAAAGTGGAATACTTTCATCGAGACTTATTGATAGGCCTATTAGACCTCTTTTCCCAAAAAATTTAAGGAATGAAGTTCAAGTTATAGTAACTGTCCTTTCCGTTGACCCCAATTGTCCAACTGATGTGCTTGGAATTACCGCCGCTTCGCTTGCTTTGAATATTTCAAGAGTCCCTTTTGATGGTATCGTAGCCGGTGTTCAAATAGGATACGTTGACGGTCAATTTATCGTTTTTCCAACTGCAGAACAATTGGAAAGAAGTAAGATAGATATAGTAGTTGCTGGTACAAAAGATGCTATAACGATGGTCGAAGGTGAAGCAAAGGAAGTTACTGAAGAAGAAATGCTTCAAGCACTTATGACAGCGCATGAAGCAATTAAACAAATTGTTGCTTTCCAGGAAGAGGTAATTAAAGAATTTAATGTTGAAAAAATGCCTCTCCCAGAACCAAAGTACAATGTTGAATTAGTCGAAAAATTCGTAGAATATATAGATATGACGGAACTTGAAAAGAGAATATTCGCTAGAGGTAAACAAGAAAGAGCGGAAATGGCTGATGAGTATTACGAAAGTATTGTTCAAAAATTCTTTGAAGATAACAATATACCTGAAGAAGAACAAGAAGAATACGCAATACCTCTGAAGGAAAAATACGATGAAATATCAAAAAAATTGATGCGAAAGATAATTATAGAAAGAGGGCTAAGGGCTGACGGAAGAGGTCCAAAAGATATAAGACCAATTACTTGTGAAGTCGGGCTTTTACCACGAACTCATGGTTCTTCGCTTTTCACACGTGGTGAAACTCAAAGCTTAGGAATAGTTACATTGGGATCACCTGCGGAAGAACAAATAATCGATACTTTAATTGAAGAAGGTACAAAGAGATTTATATTGCACTATAATTTCCCGCCGTTTTCAACTGGTGAAGTCAAACCGCTGAGAGGACCAAGTAGAAGGGAAATCGGTCATGGTCATCTTGCTGAAAGAGCGGTTAAGGCGATAATTCCACCAGAGGACGAATTTCCATATGTCATTCGTGTTGTTTCAGAAATTCTTGAATCAAACGGTTCTTCCTCAATGGCAACGGTCTGTTCAGCCTCGCTCGCGCTTATGGATGCTGGTGTACCTACTAAAAAACATGTTGCAGGTGTTGCGATGGGACTAATCTTAGAAGAAGGCAAAGGAGTTATATTAACAGATATAATAGGTCTTGAAGACCACTGGGGAGATATGGATTTCAAAGTTGCAGGTACGAAAGATGGTATTACCGCATTCCAAATGGACTGTAAAGTTTCTGGGGTTAGTGAAGAACTTTTAAGACAAGCATTGTACCAAGCTAAAGAAGCCAGAATGTTTATACTAGATAAACTTTATGAAACTATTTCTGAACCCAGGAAAGAACTTTCTCCTTATGCACCAAGAATTAGTTGGTTCTTCATAGATCCAACAAGATCTGGAGAACTCATTGGACCTGGTGGAAAAACTATAAAATCGATAATTAAAATGTTCGATGTTGAAATTTCGTTAGATGATTCCACTGGTAAAGTAACTGTTAGTGGTGTTGATGCCGAAAAAGTACAGGAAGCCGTTGAATATATTCAAAATATGTTTAGAGACATATCAATTGGCGATTTGTACACAGGAAAAGTTACGAGAGTTGAAAACTACGGTATATTTGTTGAAATCATGCCCGGAAAAATAGGTTTAGTTCATTCAAGCAAACTTGGGAATGTAAAACCCACATCGTTTAAAGTTGGAGATAAAATAAAAGTTGAAGTTATAAACATCGACGATGCGGGAAGGTTGCAATTTAGGAGGTTGGAAGAGTAATATGATAAAAAGATTAGCAGAAAACATATTTTACTACGAAATACCAGGGGTTCGCTCAGTGACAATTGCATTTATCATTGGAACTGGTCCGGTCTATGAACCGGACAATTTACTCGGTATATCTCACTTTATAGAGCACACAGTGTTCAGAAAAACAAAAAAGAGAAGCCTAAAAAAAATAAAGCTTCCAATCGAGCAAGTTGGCGGAATATTAAATGCATGGACAGACAAAGAATCAACTGTTTACTATGCGAAAGTGCCTTCTACATTCTTTAAAACAGCTTTCCAAATACTTAAAGAGCTTGTTTTTGAACCAGATTTTATAGAGAAAAACGTTGAATTGGAAA
Organism: Fervidobacterium nodosum Rt17-B1; assembly: GCF_000017545.1. Classification (NCBI taxonomy): domain Bacteria; kingdom Thermotogati; phylum Thermotogota; class Thermotogae; order Thermotogales; family Fervidobacteriaceae; genus Fervidobacterium; species Fervidobacterium nodosum. The sequence goes on from NC_009718.1 coordinate 426,988, forward strand.
GAAAAATTATACTCCAAGAATACTATTCCGATCAGGAAATTCCTGAACAAAGGCTTTTCAACAAATTTTTTGAAAATTTAATAGAAGGGCCACACTCTAAATCTATAATTGGCACGGAAGAGACAATAAAAAATATCACGTTAAACGATATTATAAATTTTCACAATGAAATGTACACACCTTATAATGTAAAATTAATATTAGCTGGATACATTGAACCACAAGACTTAAAAATGGTAGAAGAGCTGAGTTTAGAAGACGGTTTTAAAACAGCAAAACATAAGTCAAAACTAAAAACAGGAATTGTTTGTGACAAATTTAATGAGACACAACAGATGCACTTTTTATTTTCTCATGAAGGAATCCCTTTAACAGATGAAGAATATGCTTATCCCGCGATGGTTTTAAACACTTTACTTAGTAGTGGCATGAGTTCTTTATTATTTGAGTACATCCGTGAGAAGAAAGGGCTTGTTTACGACATATCCACAACAAACATCCAATCAAAAGAATGGGGGGTATTTTCAATATACGCTGCAACATCTGTTGAAAATTCAGAAAAGTTATTTAAAGAGCTCTTTTCTCTGCTTAAAAACTTTAATTTGACGAAGAAGCTATTTGAATATGGTAAAAAAAGGCTATTAGGCTCTTTAGAACTTCTAACCGAAAGTACATCAGCTCTCACTTCACTCTATATCCAATACTTGGTAAACGATTTGGAGGTCAAAACAATTGACAAAATAATTGAAAGAATTAAACAGGTTACAGAAAAAGATGTAGAAAATGCATATGAGAAATTAATAAAAGGACAGTGGTCATTAACATATGTTACACCAGAAAAGGAACTTGATATTGCAACCGAAGAGTTGATAATCTAAACACGGAGGTGTTAAAATGCTTACAAATTTTGACGAGTTAACTCCGAGACAAATAGTAGAAGAGCTCAATAAATATATTATTGGTCAAGATAAAGCGAAAAAAGCTGTTGCAATAGCTATTAGAAATAGAATAAGAAGGCAAAGACTCTCTGAAGAATGGAGGAAGGAAGTTGTACCCAAGAATATTCTTCTGATAGGTCCAACGGGAGTTGGAAAAACGGAAATTGCAAGAAGGCTTGCGCAAATTTCCGGTTCACCATTTTTGAAGGTTGAAGCTACAAAATTTACAGAAGTTGGTTACGTTGGGAAAAACGTTGACTCTATGATTAGAGACCTTGTGGAAATTGCCGTTAATATGGTTAAGCAAGAAAAGATAAAGGAAGTTGAACCGAAGGTTAAGAACCTTGTTGAAGAAAGAATTTTAGACGCGTTAGTTCCAGTGAAAAAGCAAAGTGTGCCATTTGCAAATATTTTTGGTTTTCAACCAGCACAGGAACAATCAGATGACCAAGATGTACGTAGAAAAAGAGCAGAACTAAGGGAAAAGCTTGCAAAAGGAGAAATTGAAGATTTAGAGATAGAAATAGATGTGGAAATAAATCAGCCAGGTATAGGCTTTATAGGAATGCCAGACATGGAAGATATGGGTATAGATTTTTCCCAATTTCTTGGTAATCTACTTCCCAAGCAAAAAAAGAAAAGAAGAATGAAAATTTCTGAAGCAAGAAGGGTACTAACACCAATTGAATCAGAAAAAATAATCGATATGGATGAAGTTATTCAAAAAGCTTTAGTTCTTGCTCAAGAACGTGGAATAATTTTTATTGATGAGCTTGATAAAATCGCTGGAGGAAGTCAAGCGCACGGACCAGATGTCTCAAGGCAAGGTGTTCAAAGAGATCTGCTACCAATAGTAGAAGGTACAACAGTATCGACAAAGTATGGACCAGTTAAAACCGACTATATACTTTTTATAGGTGCTGGAGCATTTCACATGACAAAACCAACAGATTTAATTCCTGAACTTCAAGGAAGATTTCCAATAAGAGTTGAACTTGAACCACTTAGACAAGAAGACTTTGTAAGGATATTAACAGAACCGGAAAACGCGCTATTGAAACAATACAAGGCTTTACTTTACACTGAAGGGATTGAATTAGAATTTACACAAGATGCAATAGATGAAATTTCAAAGATCGCATATTATTTGAACGAAAAGATGGAAAATATTGGAGCAAGAAGATTGTATACGGTTGTTGAAAAATTACTCGAAGACATAATGTTCCAGGCACCAGAAGTTGATACAAACAAAATTATTATAGACAAAAATTATGTGACTATGAAACTTGGAGAAATAGTTAAAGACGAAAATCTTTCTGCATATATACTATAATTTAAATTTTTAAAATATCATTGGGGGTGAAAAAGTGACCAGTGCCAATGTTAAAAAGATCAAAGAAGGATTTTTAGCTTACCTGTTTTTACTTCCTGCAATGATAGTTCTGTCTATATTTACATTCTGGCCCGTTGGTTTTTCTTTTGTACTTAGCTTTTTTAAGTGGGATTTCAGGAATATGAAAAATCCTTATTTTTATGGTCTTGGAAATTACAAAGAAATCCTAAAATTTGATTATCCTGTAAAATTTCCATTTTACATGGGTCTTATTTACAGCCTTATGTATATAGCCATCTCATTAATACTCGTCTTCGCAATCTTTGGAGTAATTAATGTATTTAAAAAGAAAAAAATAGAAATTGGAACTGTATTGTCAATCATCTCTTTATTTGTTTATTTTATAGTGAGGAACAACGTTATTTTAACTTTAGCTATAATATTAGATTTAATTTTTTGGGGAGTAATTATAGCGAACTTTAAGACAAAAATTATTGATAAACAAATCATGAAAGATCATGCCTGGCTTGCTTCTGTAATAGGTGTCGTTTTTTACATAATAACAGAGTTCAAATTTTCAGCATTTTTTAAAGGACAAAGTTACGGAATTATTGATTATTTACTTGATGCTTCCAATAAAAATCTGTTTTTCAAAGCTCTTGTTAACACGACTTATTATGTTATTCTTACCGTTCCTATAGGACTAACTCTGGCTCTTTTGATAGCCTTACTGTTAAATAATGAAATTAAATTTAAGGCATTCTTCAGAACAGCATTTTTTATTCCTTTTGTCACATCATCTGTTGCTGTTGGACTCATTTGGAAGTGGATTTACAACGATGACGTTGGCCTTTTGAATTATCTTTTAACAACATTGGGAATGCAACCTGTGAAATGGTTGAAGGATGCAAAATGGACGATTCCAACGGTAAGTATAGTTTCAATATGGAAGAGTGTGGGATATAACGCAATGATTTTCTTAGCAGGTTTGCAAAACATAGATACTTTTTATTACGAAGCAGCTGAAGTTGATGGAGCGAATAGTGTGCAGAAATTTTTCAAAATTACTTGGCCACTTTTATCACCAACTACGTTTTTCTTGCTTATAGTCTCTGTTATCGGTGCATTTAAGGTTTTCCAGGAAGTTTTTATATTATACGATGGCCTACCAGGTCCTTACGGAAACAGTGGAATGACGATGGTTTACTACGTGTTTGACTTATTTTATAGACAACAAAGAATGGGAATTGCCAGCGCAGCAGCTTATCTTTTGTTCATGGTTATACTTGTTTTCACGTTCATCCAATACCGCGTTGGCGATAAAGTTGTAGAATACGTAAGTTAAGGGGGGCTACAAATGAAAGAGTTGAGAAAATTGTTCATTTACATACTACTTATCTTTGGTACAGTTGTGATGATAGCCCCATTTGCTTGGATGCTTGTAACATCTTTTAAATTACCATCCGAAGTAAATTCATGGCCACCAAGGTGGTCAACGAAATCTTTCTCCACACAACGTGATGTTAAAGTCGTTCCATCAACAGGGACAACATCATCTGTAAAAGGTCTCAGTTTAAGAGAAGCTTTAACATTTGTTGCTAAAAAGACTCAAGGACTTGTACTCGTCGTCAATGATGATCCATTTTACAGAGGTACATTAACAATTCCTTTCAAAGGTAGTACATACACTTTAAGTCTTAATCAAGAAGAATACAAACAATTTTTACAATCTTTAAAAATACCTTCTGATTTTTCAATCGATGATGAAATTGAAAACAATCCTGAAGGCTTTTTTGAAAAAGTGCTTCTCAACTACATCTACGGCGCGACACCTGTTTTTAAAAGAACGGATTTTATAGAGAGGCTTTCTGGCAACGTAGAAACATTGCTAAATGGTATAGATACAATGCTTACTTTTGGTATTGATAGAATCCAAGATGAAAACGAAAAAGAAAAATTTGCCAACTTCTTGGAAAAGAAAATGAAAGAATTACAAGAATTAAGTACAAAAATACAAAAGTACAAAGCTGGAAATGAGGTTATTTTGACAATTGATGAATTAAAAGAAATTAGAAATATCATATCCAATTATAACTTAGTTTACGAAAATTCAAACGAATTATCTGAAAACTACAATAACGCTCTTCAGAATTCTCTATTGAATTACTTAGACAATATAAATTTCTTCTTAAGCACATACGATTATTTTGTGAAAATCCAAGACAAAAAAGTTGATGAAAATATCGTTGCTCAACCAATGACAGAAGAAGAACGAAAAGCTTTACTCCTTGAAAAAATAAAAGACTTAGAAGATTTTGAGGATATTAAATCTTTCGTAGATAAACATGGTATGAATAATCTTATAGATGAATTTGCCAAATCAATAGACTTAGAAATAGAAAGAAAATACGGTGTAAATAGTGTTGATTTAGCTAATATAAAATCTCTTGTTAATTCTATAGTAAATATTGCTACAGAAAGACAGATAAATATAAAAGAAGAGTTAAAAAATTCATTTGAAGACTTTTTAAACAAAGTCTCAAGTGTTGTAGGATTCGATTTGACCTTTAGTTCTGCGAAAGCCAAGTTAGATGCATTTTCTGAAGAACTAAACAACGCGGATAATTTATTAAAAGAAGTAGCATTGAATATCATAAAACTCCAAAATCTCAGAATGGCTTATGAAGGTTCTATCAATGCTTGGAAAATTATTAGAGCTCCTGAATTTGTTGAATCTGTGCTCGTAAAAGATGGAAAAAGCATTGAAATTGTGATGAAGAATGTTTCGCCAGTGTATTTTATGGATGACAATATAAAAAATATACACCTTAAATTTTCATTCTCGGACGTAGTCAAAAACGTTTTCCAAAATTACGTATTGGCTTGGAAATCCGCTCCATTTGGAAGATACTACATAAACACAATTTTCATAGCAACTGTAACTACGATTCTTGAAGTTATAATTTCTGCAATGGCGGCGTATGCATTTTCTTGGATGAACTTTCCAGGGAAGAATATATTATTTAGTATATTCCTTGCAACGATGATGGTACCAGGAGAAGTTTTACTTGTTCCAAACTTTATAACAGTTACAAAATTCGGATGGATTGATACATATTACGCGCTTATTATTCCGTGGATCGTGAGTGTTTTCTCCATATTCCTTATGAGACAACATTTTCTGAGCTTACCAAGTGAATTGTTTGACGCTGCCAAAATCGATGGATGCTCACATTGGAGATACCTATGGCAAATTGTTGTTCCATTAAGCAAGCCTGTGGTTGTAACAAGCGCACTTTTAAAGTTTGTTGGAAGTTGGAATTCGTTCCTATGGGTATTGATAGTAACTAACAGTCCAAAATATAGGACACTTACTGTCGGATTGCAAACATTCAGCTCAGAAGTAGGTACGCTCTATAACATGCTAATGGCTGCAGCAACATTTAGTATACTCCCAGTAGTTATAATATTCTTGTTTACACAAAAATACTTTGTCAGAGGTATTGCAAGAACAGGACTCAAATGATTTTGATTTTTGTAATGCAAATAGAATTTAAAGCGAAAAAGCCTACTACGAAGCGTAGTAGGCTTTTTCAATACAACCTAACTATTGATACTTCACTAAAAACAAGAATAGTGATAGTATTATAATAGGTAGAATATTTGAGGCAATAAGGAGTTGGGCAAATTGACAGATAAGTACGAAAAAACAATGAAATTATCCATCTTCGAAGGCGCACTTTATACATTTTCATTTAATGCAACTCAGGGCTTTGTATATTCTACGTTAGCTATGGAATACGGATTTAGTCCCGTTGTCTTATCTGTAATTGCTGTCTTGCCATCAACAGCGCAAATAATTCAATTATTCACACCTATGATATACAAGTTGATACCATCTAAAAGAAAGGCTATATTTTGGACATCATTAATCGCAAGATCAAGTTTTATAATAATTCCAATTTCAATGTTACTTGAAATAAAAAGTTACAAAATAATAGTATTGCCTTTCATAGTATTCAATATACTAAATAGCATAGTTGGAAATCTGTGGACTTCTGCAATGAAAAATATCGTACCGGAAGAAAAGAGAAACAGGTATTTTGGTTTCAGAAACACTGTAGCAACTTTCGCAGGTCTAACCGCTTGGGTTTTGTTTTCCATAATACTCCAGTTTTTAGATCGAAAAGTTGGACTATTAATTATATATTCACTATCGGCGGGAATATTCATTTATACATCTTATCTTCTCTACTTACATTCTATTCCAGAGACTAAAGTAGTTGATTTTGGTATTTCGGCAGTATTTTCGACATTAAAAAATAAAAAATTTGCTCAATTCCTTGGATTTGTTTTTGTGTGGAACTTTGCTATCCAATTTGCAGGACCATTTTTCAGTTATTTCGAAGTTTCACAGTTAAAAGTACCTTATTCTTACCTTGGATTTTTGAATGTTATAAACTCTGTACTAGCAATGTTTCTTTACACATTTTATGGAAAAATATCAACAAACGTTGGAGAGAAAAATATGATACGTTACGGCATAACCTTGGCACTTGGTATACCACTGATATATTCTTTCATGACACCTTCAAATTATAAATACCTACTTATTATAGATGTTATTATTGCTGCGCTTGGTTGGAGCGCTATTAACTTATCTTACTTTACACTTTTATTGAAAATAAGTGATGAACCAAGTGAAAACTTCATATCATTACATGCCTTTGTAGCTGGACTTGCTTCACTTATAGCATCTTATTCCGGTGGTAAAGTACTCAGCGCTATAAAAGATATCGAATTTGGTTTTCTAACAGGTTACAATATATTGTTTATGATAGCTTTTATTTTAAGAATAATTGCTTTGATATACTTTATTAAACTCAATCTGGGTGAAGATAAAAGAAATCTTAGATTCACACAAATCGCATATATGATAGTGACAAGAAGATTTTGAAGAATTAATAACTTTAGTTTTCGAGGAGGGAGTTAATTGTTTATAACAATTGGGGTTTTTGATGGTGTCCATCGAGGTCACGTAAAGATACTATCAAAATTAAAAGAATGTGCAGAAAGAGAAAACAGTGATTCTAAAATATACACCATACTTTACCCAATGGAGTACTATACTGGTAATTTCGATGGGCTTATCACTTCCGTAGAAGATAGGATCGAATTGCTTTCAATTTACGGTGAACCTGAAATTCTTGAATTACCAAAAATACAGCATTTATCACCTGAAGGATTTTTCGAAAAAATTTCCCAAGGTGTCAAAGGAATTGTGGTTGGTCATGACTTTAAATTTGGTAAAAATGGAAGTGGTGATATAAGACTTTTGGAAAAATTATGTAAAGACAAAGGAATTTGTTTAGAAGTAGTTGAGCCTGTAAAAGTTGATAATATAAGAGTCAGTAGTAGTTATATAAGGGAACTTTTAAAAAAAGGAGATGTATTAAAAGCAAAAGATTTTCTAGGGAGAAACTATTCTATTCATGGGGTAGTGTATAAAGATAAACAAATAGGCAGAAAATTAGGATTCCCAACCGCAAATGTAAAGCGCTCTGAGCACTTTTTAATTGACCCTCTTGCAGGTGTTTACCTTGTTAAAGTTTACGTTCCTGAACAATTCTACGGATTAATCAATGTTGGATATAGACCAACTGTTGAAAAAACAAAAAAAATAAAATATGAAGTTTACATTTTAGATTTTTCAGCTGATCTTTATGGTAAAGAAATCCGAGTAGAATTTTTGGAATTTTTAAGACCAGAATTAAAATTTTCAAATATCAGTGAACTCGTAGCACAGATGCACGAAGATGTAAAAATAGCAAGGAGGATAATCGAAAGGTATGAAAATAAATAATAAAAACACAAAAAAAATTGATTGTAAAGATATAGACACTCTTGCAAAAATTATTATCGAAAGATTTCCGAGAGATCATTGCGAAAAAGATGCTTACAAAGTGCTGATAACAACAATCCTAAGCCAAAGAAGTAGAGACGAAAACACAGAAGTTGCATCAAAACAACTTTTTGAAAAATATCCAAATGTTGAATCAATAGCAAATGCTAAGCCTGAAGAACTATACGAATTGATAAAGCCAGCCGGTTTGTACAGAGAAAAAGCAGAAAGAATTATAATTGTTTCAAAAATTCTACTTGAAAAGTACGACGGTGTTGTACCGAATAAACTAGAGGAATTATTAGAATTACCCGGTGTTGGCAGAAAAACTGCGAATATAGTTTTACACGTAAGTTTTGATCAGGCAGCCTTAGCCGTGGATACACATGTGCATAGAATATCGAACAGACTTGGATGGGTAAAAACAAAAACACCTGAGCAAACAGAGGAAGAGCTAAAAAAAATAATGTCCCCACAATTGTGGGGACCGATAAATGGTTCCATGGTAGAATTCGGGAAAAACATTTGCAAACCTATATCACCAAGATGTGAGCAATGTTTTCTAACTGAGTGTTGTGACTTTTTTAAGAACAAATATAATTCAAAGACCTGAAACTTATTTCTTCTGAGCAAATGCTTGGGCTAAAAAACCTCCTTGAGCTGATAGTTTTGCTAAAGCACTCTCAAGTGAAGAATACTTTGCCCATAGCATTTGTTCTTTCTTTTGCAAATATTCCATCATCGTAACCATTCGTTTAGAAAGTATCCTCTTTTCCCTTTCTAACCTTCCCTGGACGCCGGCAACAGTATCTATATCGCCATTGAACTTTGTAAGTTGATAAGAGTAATCTTTTATCCTAATTGCTAATCCTTTATCACCGTCAAGCTTACCGAAGAAACTCCAAACAGCATCCGTGCCATTCTTATCAATAAATTCTCTCAATTTATCTTTATCCAAATTTATTTTACCTTTCATTGTGTTTGTGAAACTTTTTCCTTCATCACCCGATGTGATTCCAAGATCTGCTAAAGTTTTACTATCTACACTTTGAGTTAAGAAAGATCTGAATTTATCGAATATCCTCCTTAGAAACGAATCATTTTTAAGTAAGCCTTGTAGTTTTTCGTCTTCGGTCATGTTGTCTTCACTCTTACCAGTTACTTTGTTTTCAGTAAGTTTTGTATATAAAAAGTCCGTTAATTCATTCCATTTGTCAACGAATTCTTGAACTCGGTCAACTATTTTCTCTTTATCTGTAGAAACTGTCACCGTTGTACTACCAGTTGCAGAAAGGTTAAATGTAATACCATTGTATGTTATACTATTATTTTTCGATTCTACGGAATTAGTATAACCATTAATTGTTATATCCAACTTAGCAGTCTGGCCAAGGACGAACGTACCTGTCGAAAAACCAAGTGTACTAAGTAAAGATGCATCACCTGATACATCTATTAAATTATCCCCTGTTGTTTTGCTTGTTAAAACTATCTTACCGTTTTTATCATCGTAGACAGCGTTTATATCCGATACTGAGTTGTTTATCTTTTTAATTACATTTGCGATTGTATCTGTTTTTTGTAGTAAAATTGTCTTTCCATTGATAACCAAATTAGTATCTGAAACGATTCCAAGGTTTTCAAGTGTCTTGTACGAAGAGTAAGCGCCTATGTTTCCAGAACTTTCAAGTACGTAACTACCACTAACTTGTTTTAATGATGCATCGTTCAGCCTGAAAAGAAAAGTAAAGTTACCACTAACATTTGAAATCTGGAATGCTTTATCAGATTGTATATTCAACTTTCCATTCGAACTATCGAATGTTATTGTTGCAGTTGCACCAAGTGATGAAAAAGCTGATTGGAGAGAGTCCACAACATCTTGAATAGTGTTTGTTGTATCTATATTAACAGTTGTCTCATTTGTACCAACTTTTATTTTCACTGTGGAATTTGATGGTATATACCTTGTGTCTATATCACTCATTAAACTTGTTAAACTATATTGCTTAGCAAAAGATTCACCAGTAAAAGTACTGTTTGTGGCTAAAGAAAGAACATTAATGCTATAAACACCATCAGAAGCAACTGCGCTTGCTTGAGCGGTGAGAATATTTGAGGCACTTGTGGCAGTCTTTGGCATCAAATTGGATTGTAGAGAGAAATTTCCGATATAATTGTAAAAACCTCTTATTTTCTCAGAGACCTTCTGATATGCTTTTTGAAGGTTTGTATACTGAAGATATTTATCATTCAATCTATTCAAAGGTATCGCTTCAACTTCCAGAAGCTTTTCTATAATCGACTGTGTATCAAGTCCACTAACCGCACCGCCTATTTGCATGCGCGATGAAGATTGATAGCGGTAATTTATGTTATTGGCAATATTTGAAAGGTCCATAGCCTCACACCCTTTCGTCCATCAAAACCCCCAAAATCTCTTGAATATTTTTTGCAAGCTTCACAGCAAGCTCAGGAGGTATCTGGCGTATGATTTCTCCTGTATCGGGATCTTTTATCTTGATAACCACCATGTTCGTGTCTTTGTCGATTTTAAATTCTGCTTCTCCTCTAAATATTTTCTTCAACTTCTCAAAATTTTCCTTGAAGAGATCAATTTCTTCTTGTTTATTAGCAATTTCTTTTTGAGTTGTTCTTACGTTTATTGGTAAATTTTCAACACTTTCTCGGTTTGTTTTTTCTGCTTCATTTTTTAAAAATGGTATCCCCGTAATATCATTTAATATAGCTCCTCCTATGCTTTTTATTTTATCCATAAAAATCCCTCCATAGAATAGAATATCCCTTATTTATTATCGTCTCCTTTTTGGGATTCTTTAATTGAGTCTAACAATTGCCCTATTCTAACTGTTGCTTCGATTCCTTTATCTTCCTTGAATCTCAATTCAGGTGCCGTATACATCCTTATATTTTTTGCAACATAGGTCCTGAAGTACCCCTTTTTCTGTTCGAAATAGTTAACTACATCTTTTCTTTTCGCTTCATCTCCTAAAACGCTCACATACACATCTGCGTATCTTTTATCTTTAGACACTTCCACTCTCGAAATGGTTATCAAAGATTTCATCGGATCTATATTTGGATCTTTCATTTCCATTAAGGCTTCCGATAATACTTTTCTAATCTCAGATTCAAGCATCTTAAGTTTGTACTCCTGTTTCATCTTCAACACCTCCGAAGATTAAATCTTTAGATTTATTAAATACTATTTCCAACTCATGATACATAGTTTCTAATCGAGACGGTTTAATTCCTAAAACTTTGAAAACAACTTGATCTAAATACGGCTTACCATAAGATAAAGAATTTCCTGGCAGAAATATATTTGAAAAAACATTGGCAAGGTGTACAATACAAGACATTTCTATGTAAGGTGAGTCAGGATTTAAAGAAGGCTTTTCATGCAAAATGGCTATTGATACATATTCTTCCGGAAATTTCCAATGACGTAAAAGTTCTCCACCAATCTCCATATGTGTATCCACACCAATTTCATATTCTATTAAAAACATAGGCTTAGAAAGGTCCCTACTTACTTTGGAAAGTTCAAAAATATACATTGGAAATAATAAGTCTACAGCAAGTTTTCCAACATCGTGCATTAATCCAGCAAGGAAAACTTCTTCACGGTTCATATACCCGATACTTTTAGCGATTTGTTCTGAAAATATAGCGGTTGCCATAAAGTGTGACCAAAGCTTATCATGATCTACAAATGTGGTTTTCGAATGCAAAGCAGAGTATGTAAAAACGCTTAAAGCAAGATTTCTCACAGTCTTAAAGCCAATTATAACTATTGCCTCACTAAGCTTTGTTATTTTTCTTGGTAACGCGTAGTATGCTGAATTCACTAATTTAAGTATCTTTGTTGAAAGCCCAACATCCATAGAAATAACTTTTTCAAGTTCTTTTGCGCTTACATTTGGATTAGAGGCCGTTGATATTATTTGTTGTACTATTACGTCAGGAGTTGGAATTTCTGTAACAGTAGATATCATTTCTTTTATCATCATCAACCATCCCAACAGGTTATTTTAATTTTTTGGAAGTGTCACGATAAATTTTGTATATTTACCAACTTCAGATTCAACCAATATATTTCCTTCATGAAGTTCGACAATTTCTTTAACAATAGCTAAACCAAGACCTGTACCAGGAACTGCGTACGTTAGTTCATTATCAACTCTATAAAACCTTTCAAATATTTTATCAAATGCGCTTTCCGGAATTCCAATTCCATTATCTTCAACAATAATCTTTACTATTTCTCCTTCATCTAACACGTCTATCCTAACAAACCTTTTTTCTTTTGCTTGATCAGAAAATTTTATAGCATTGCTTAAAAGATTGACTATTACCTGCTCAATACGCTTTCTATCACATTTAATCTCTAAGTTAGAGCAGTTATACTCGACTGTTACATCTTTTTCCTTTGCCATATTTTCTAAAGTTTCTATTGAGTGTTCAATTATTTCACATATATTGACGCTTTCTTTTAAAATTTTCATCGTATGAGATTCAAGTTGAGAAAAATCAAGTAAGTCACTAAGCAATTCTTCTAAACGGATTGATTGGCTGTAAACCACATCGAGGAATTCATGTATTTCTTCTTGGCTCATAGGCATATTCAACATCGTTTCAACATATGCTTTTATTGCTGCAAGCGGGGTTCTCAATTCGTGGGAGATATTGGCAATAAAATTAGTCTTTATTTTGTCTAATTCTTTTAATTTTTGGACTTCTTTTTCCGAAGTTATGTTTCTTATGTTAACAAGTACCTTTTTTTCTCCAAGAAGATTTACTTGTTTCACAGAAATACTGAAAAATGATTTGTGAGTTTCGACTTCGAAAAATTCCTCATTATTTTCTATACGATCAATTATTTCCCGTAAAAGTTCGGTATTATCTTTTAAATTATCTTTAGCTTTACTATTTGTAAACTCAATCTCTTTAAGTTCATTTAAAACAACAATACCATCGTTTGAAAGGTTAATGATGCTCTCAAAGTACTCCCTTGCCTTGTCAACGAAATCTATGAGTCTAAGGTTCTCAAGTGTAATTCCTGAAAGGTAAGAAAGAAGTTGAATATAATCAACAACTTCTGCAGTTGGCTCTTCGGTTGTTTCAATCACTATTGTCGAAAGTAGTTTGTTTGCTTTGAATACAGGAATTAATCCAATGTATCCATTTTCTAATGGTAAAAATGTAGGATAGAGTCTTTGCTCAATCCATGGCAGATAATCTGAAAAAATTTCTTTTTCAATATGTTGACCTTCTGGTTCTGAAAAAACAAGATTATTTTGATTAAAAACATTGAGAACACTAAAACTGACGATTTTTTTTAAGATTTCTGATACTGCAGTATACAACGATTTTTCGTCTCTTACTTTGGATATTTCCAACATATACTTGGAAAGAAGTTGTTGAATTTCCATTTCCTCACCTCTTTTAAACGTACCTAGTAAATTTTACATCTTTTCTGGTGTGCTCACTCCGAGTAATCTTAACCCCTCAGAGAGTATAATCTTAACCGCAAATACCAAATTCAGCCTTGCATTTGTCATTTCGGGATTATCTTGATCTACAATTTTGTATTCTGAATAGTATTTGTGGAACGCTGAAGCTAAGGTTTCAAGGTAATCTGTCAAATAGTGAGGCGAAAGTTTGTCTCTTACCCTTTCAAGTATATCATCAAAAGATGAAATTAATTTTATAATTCTCATTTCGCTTTCATTTTCAAGTAATTCTATATTATCAAATAAACTAAATTTTAGGCCTTTAACTGTTGCATTTTCAAACAGACTCGCGATTCTCGCGTGCGCATACTGAACATAGTAAACTGGATTTTCGTTTGTTTGAGATTTTGCAAGCTCAAGGTCAAAATTCAAATGTGTGTTAACATCTACCATTGCAAAGAAATACCTTGTAGCATCTCTACCAACTTCATCGATGAGCTCATCTACAGTCACGAATTCCCCAGCTCTTGTACTCATCTTAACAACTTCATTTCCGCGTTTGAGTGTCACAAATTGATGCAAAACAAAAACAAGAAAATCATCTGGGATATTCAAAGCCTTCATCGCAGCTTCCATACGTGGAAGATGTCCATGATGGTCACTCCCAAAAATATCTATCGCTAAGTCGTAACCTCTTTTGAATTTTTTATAGTGGTAAGCTATATCAGTTAAAAAGTAAGTATAACTCCCATCGCTTTTGATGAGAACTTTATCGTTGTCATTTGCAAAATCTGAAACTCTAAACCAGATAGCCCCTTCATTTTCGTAAATTAAACCCTTACTTTCTAGTATATCTAGTACTTCTTTTACTGTGCCATCGTCTATGAGACTCTTCTCACTATAAACATTATCGAACTTTGCATTGATTTTCTCAAGGGTTGTTTCAAACATCTTTGTTATATCTTCCAAAGCATATTTTCTAAATATTTCCTCAACTTCCTCATCCCAAATGCCGTCAAATTTTTCACCATAATCTTTTAAAACTTTTTTGGCAATGTCAATTACATAATTGCCTCTGTAACCGTCTTCCGGTATGGGTTCATCTTTACCTAAAAGCTGTTGATATCTTGCCCATACGGACTTTGCAAGTAACTTTATTTGTCTTCCAGCGTCGTTGAGATACATTTCTTTGGTTACATCATATCCTATATAACTTAAGATATTTCCAAGTACGTCACCGATGACAATCTGTCTTCCATGACCTACTGTTAAAGGCCCAGTTGGATTTGCGCTACCGTATTCTAAAATAATTTTCCCTTTGTTTTTGAACTTCCATATCTCTCTTGGATTTCTTAAAAAACCATCTAAAAAGTCTCTATAAAACGACTTTGAAACTTTAAAATTTATAAAACCGGGACCGGCTATTGTAATTTCATCAAACATAGGATGACCATTTAGTTTTTCGACAAAATACTTTGCAACGTCTCTGGGAGCTTTTTTGAAATACTTCGCCCCGACGAGAGCTATGTTGGTAGAAAAATCACCAAACTGTTCTTCTGGAATTTCAACAACAAAATCGTACTCAAATCCCGTTTCCATTAAAAAACTTTTCAAGATGCTTTCTATTTCTTTTTTTATCATTTGTTCTAAACCTCCAATCTTTCTTTCAATTATTAGTATTCTTAATCATGTCGATAAATATCATCAGTTTACACATTGAAGTAATTTTAATAATTTTGCGTTTCAAATATAACATTCCACACTTCATCTAGCCCTTCCTTAGTCAACGAGGAACATGGAATGATTCTCTCTATACCATAACTTTTTAATATATTTTCAAAGTACTTGATTTGTTTTAATCTCTCAGAACTATTCAATTTATCTATTTTTGTAAGCAAAACAACAGGCTTAACTCCAAGTATCTGAGTCCATTCAAGTAACTGTTCATCTGATTCCATCAGCTCATGTCGCGAGTCTATAAGCGAAAACATTACTTTCATATTCCAAGAACGTTCGGAAAAATATCTCTCTATAACTTTTCTCCAAAGTTCTCTGTCTTTTTTCGATGTTTTTGCATAACCGTAGCCAGGTAAATCTACAAAATAAAATCTGTTATCAATCAAAAAGTAATTTATTGTGCTTGTCTTACCCGGATTTTTACTTACAAACGCTACTTTTTTACCTACAAGTGCGTTAAGCAAACTCGATTTTCCGACATTTGACCTTCCAACAAAGGCATATTCACCGTTAAGAGGATGAGGAAATTTATCATTTAGTGTTGCTATTACCTTTACGAGTTCTACCTTTTCTACTTTCTTTGGAATTATCTTCATTAAGTGCCACCTCCAATACTTCTTCTATCGTTTCGACAAATGTAAATTTCATCTTTGTTCTAACCACTTCAGGAACTTTTTCAATATCAACTTCATTTTTCTTTGGGAGTATAACATGGTATATACCTTTTCTATATGCTGCCATAACTTTTTCTTTTATTCCGCCTACAGGTAGCACTCTTCCCCTAAGTGTTATTTCTCCAGTCATAGCTATATCATTTCTCACAGGTATATTTTTAACAACAGATACTAAAGCCGTTGTTATAGTTACACCAGCGCTAGGACCGTCTTTTGGTACAGCTCCTTCAGGTACGTGTACATGGATATCGTTCTTAGTGAACTTTTCAGCATATTCGTCGCCAACTATTTTGCGTGCAAGACTCAATGCAATACGCACGGATTCTTTCATCACATCGCCAAGTTGACCGGTTATTATAAGTCCGCCGTTACCGGGTATCAACGTGGATTCTATATAAAGTGTAGTACCTCCATTTGGTGTCCAAGCGAGCCCTGTTGTAACACCAATCATTGGTTTTTCCAATTTGTCTTCATCTTTAATTTTGCTTGGTCCTAAGTATTCAGTAACTTTTTCTGGGCTAATCACAATTTTTTTACCTGTTTTTATAGCATCTAACGTAGCTTTTCTAACAACACTCCTTATCTCCCTTTCGAGTTCTCTCACACCAGGTTCCAAAGTGTACTCGTTTATTATTTTCTTGATAGCTGTATCTTTAAATGAGAAAATTTCATCGGCTTTTTCAACGAATTCAGATTCAATTTTAGGAATTATGTAATTTTTCGCTATATAGAATTTCTCAACATCTGTATAACTCGATATTTCTATAACTTCCATTCTATCGCGCAACGCTGGTGGTATCGTATAGAGTACATTCGCCGTCGTAACGAATAAAACCTCGGAAAGGTCGTAAGGTAGTTCAATGTAATGGTCAACGAACTCTTTATTTTGTTCTGGATCTAGAACTTCCAAAAGCGCAGATGCCGGATCTCCTTGGAAGCTTATGCCCATCTTATCTATCTCGTCTAATAGTATCACTGGATTTTTAACACCGAGTTTTCTTATGAGTTGCATAATTCTACCAGGCATAGCTCCAACATAAGTACGTCTGTGTCCTCTTATCTCAGCTTCATCTCTCAGTCCGCCCAATGACATTCGGCCAAATTTTCTATTCATTGCTCTAGCAATAGATTTCGCAAGTGATGTTTTACCAACACCAGGAGGACCAACAAAACAAATAATTGGAGCTTTGGCTTTTTGAGACACTTTTCTAGTTGCAAGATACTCTAAAATTCTCCTTTTTGGTTCATCTAAACCGTAATGGTCTTCGTTTAATACTTTTTCCGCAAAATTTATATCATCGGTATCATCGGTTTTTTCGTGCCAAGGTAAGTTCAATATCCAATCTAAGTAAGTTCTTACAACAGTCGCTTCTGGCGCGTATGGTGACATTTTTTCAAGCCTGTTAATTTCAGCTCTCGCTTTTTCTTTAACAAATTCAGGATAATTATTATTTTCAATCTTCTCCTTTAATTCTTTTATCTCAATATCTTCTTCTCCACCAAGTTCATCTCGGATTACTCTCAACTTTTCTCTAAGATAATATTCACGTTGTGACTTTTCGATTCTTTCTTTTACTTTTTGATCAAGCTGCTGTTCAATCTCAAGTAATTCAGTTTCTCTTGCAAGTATGTCTAAAATCCTCTCAAGCCTATTAGCTGGGTGCACTATCTCAAGTAATTGCTGTTTTTCTTCTATATTTCCAGGGCATAAGGAAGCTGCTATATCAGCGAAGACATCTGGGTTATCAACATCTTCAAGTAACATTAGCGTTTCTGGAGGAATCTTTCTTGAATATTGCACGTACTTGTGGAGTTCTTCTTTTACCATTCTCATTAAAGCAATCAGTCTCTTTGATTTACCATAACGCGTGCGTAGAATCTCTATTTCGAATTTAAAGAATTTTTCTCCAACATTCTTTATCCATTTCGCACGTGCAATACCTTCCACAAGCACTTTAAATGTTTCATCTGGTAACTTTCCAACTTGTATTATTCTAACTATTGTACCTACTTTATACAAATCCTTTTCTGTGGGAGTTTCAACGGCAGGATCTTTTTGGTTAACGACAAAAACAATTTGATTAGTCTTTTCCATGGCTTCCTCTAAAGCCATTAAGGAAATTTCACGTCCAACGTAAAATGGTACAACTGTATTTGGAAAAATAACCATATTACTTCTCATTGCTATTGCTGGCAAAACGTTAGGGATAGAGATTTTTTCTTCCCTTGCTTTTTTTGCTTCTTTTTCAAGCCTTGAATATTTCCCTTTATTATCATTCTTATTTGGCAATTATAAACACCTCCTCAATCTTTGCAATATCTCTTGCGAGACACATAAACTAACTTTTCTGTGATTTTCATCAATATGTTCAAATCTTATATTGATAGTCTCTTCATTAAAGAATTGATTTAATGTCTCGCCCCATTCAATTATAAAAATACCATCATCTTCTTCAAGTTCAGCCTCTAATATATAAAAAGCTTCATCGATACTATTTAATCTGTATGCATCAATATGATAAACGGTTTTATGACAACTATACACATTCATCAGAGTAAAAGTTGGACTAGTAACCATTATTGGATTACAGCCCAATCCATGAACAATTCCTCGCACAAAAGTAGTTTTCCCACTTCCGATTTCACCGGAAAGAATTAATATATCACCATTTTCCAAACAACTTGCAAATCTTTTACCTAAATTTATAAGTTCTTCTTCGTTTAAGATTCCCAGTTCAACGCACGATTTACCGCTTGTTTCCACTTATTGAATTCCTCCTCACGATTTTCTTTTGGTGTGAATATTCTGTCTATTTTCCTGATTTCTTTTAATTTATTTTTGTCAACCCAACCCATAGCTATCGCTGCAAGTGTTGCTGCACCAAGCGCGGTTGTTTCTCTATTTACAGGTCTTTCAACAACTGTATTAACCGTATTGGACAAAATTTGCATTATAAGATTATTCTTAGAAACTCCTCCGTCGACTTTTAAAGTTTTTATGTATATCTCACTTTCTTTTTCCATTAAAGCAACGAGTTGACCTACCGAGAATGCAATACCTTCAAATGCGGCGTATATTATATGTCTTTTGTCTGTTCCAGGTGTTAATCCAATAATCAATCCCCTTGCGTAAGGATCCCAATAAGGTGCACCCAAACCGGTGAATGCTGGAACAAAATAAATACCACCGTTATTTCCCACTTGGAGTGCAAGTTCCGTTAACTCTGCACTATCTTTGGCAAAACCAAGGTTCCTAATAAGATAATTTACCAAAGTTCCAGTTATGAAAACACTACCCTCTAATGCATAAACAATTTCATTACCTATTTTCCATCCAACTGTGCTAAGCAAATTATGTTGTGAATTTATTATCTGATCTCCAGTATTCATCAAAATGAAACTTCCTGTACCTAAAGTACATTTTACATCACCTTTTTCAAAAGCTGTTTGCCCAAATAGTGCGGATTGTTGATCTCCAACAAGTGATGAAACTGGTATACCATCTTTTGTATCACCAATGTATTGAGCTGTATCAACTAACTTAGGAAGAAACTCCCTTTTAACTCCAAAAAGTTCTAAAAGTTCATTATCCCAATCCAACGTATGTATATTAAAAAGCATTGTTCTCGAAGCATTTGAATAGTCTGTAACATGTTGACCAGTAAGTTTCCAAGCTAAATAAGAATCAATTGTACCGAATCTCAGTGTCCCTTTCGTTGCAGCTCTTTTAACCTCTTCAACATTATTCAAAAGCCATTCAATCTTTGTAGCTGAAAAGTATGGATCAACAACTAAACCTGTTTTATCTTTTATTACTTTCCCAAAATCCTTTCTTAATTCACTTGAACGTTCAGCTGTTCTTCTACATTGCCAAACAATAGCGTTGTATAAAGTTCTTTTTTCTTCTTCATCCCACGCAACAATTGTTTCCCTTTGATTTGTTATACCTATTGCTTTTATTTTTTCACCTTTCGATTCGGCAACTCTCTTACATTCTTCAAGAACTTCAACAACCGTTTGCCATATTTCTTCAGGATTATGTTCGACCCAACCTTCTTTTGGATAAATTTGTTTAAATTCTCTTCTTGCTTCGTGAAGCATGTTAAAATTTTCGTCAAAAAGAATAGCTCTTGTGCTGGTTGTTCCTTGATCTAAACCTATGTACATCGTATCTCCCCCTCTAAATGTTTGGGTAATTAAACAATTAAATATACAAATTATTTGAAAAATCTTCCAATTATATTTATTATGACAGTAATTACAATACTCAAAATTATCATAGTTGTTATTGGAAAAATAAAGACAAAATTTTTCTTCTTTATAACTATGTCACCTGGTAACCATTTTATATCACTCATCTTCGATATCAGATATATCATCAAGCCCGTTATAATAATCATTACTCCTACCATGATCAATAATTTTCCAATTTCCTGCATTTTCTCCCTCCTTAAAGTAAGAAAATGGCAGCGCAACCATTTCACCATCGTCAGTTTGAAGAGTAACCTTTGATAAAAACACATTAACAGTTATAACTTTTGCAATTTTTCCGTCGTAATATATCGTCGAACCTTCGTCAGGAATATTTTCCAACATCTCTATGTAAAAATCGTGTTCGTACATTAAACAGCACAGAAGTCTTCCACACGGACCTGTGATTTTTGACGTATTTATCATCATCTGCTGCCTTTTGGCATGTTTTAAAGTAATACTATCAAATTCTCTGAGAAAATAAGAACAGCAACTTCTAAGACCACACAAACCTAAACCCTTGATAAATTTCATTTCGTCCCTAACTCCAACTTGCCTTAGTTCAATACGTGTTTTAAACTCTTTTGCAATATCTTTAACAAGCTCCCTAAAATCCACGCGTGTTTTAGAACTAAAATATATAACTAGCTTGCTTCTATCGAATATATACTTTGATTGCAGTATTTTCATTGGAAGGTTATGCTTTTTCACAAGATCTACAGTTATTTCCCTTGCTTTCTTTGCAATTTCTTCGTTCTCGCGAATTATATCTAAATCTTCGTCTGTAGCTTTTCTGATAATCTGTTTTATTTCATAATCAACATCGTCAATACTTATATCTTTTGGTCCGCTGAGTATTTTTCCATAATCCGTTCCAAATTCACTTAAAACTATTGCATAATCACCATACTTGAATTCTTCACCATTATCACCGTAATATACTATTTTTCCCATTGGCATTAACTCTACACCGTAAACTGTAGCTTGAAAGCTCATATCTTTCCTCCTCCATTATTTTCTTGTGAATCAAAGAGTGCCATAAATAAAACATAATACGTGAGTTGATAGTTGAAATTAGCGATTTTACTACTCTGGATTTCATCACATATCTTTATATATTTTAATTTTTCTTCATCACTTAACTTACTTTTAAAAATAAACCAGGAAACGACTTTACTAAAAAGTTTCAAGAAAGTTATATTGTTAATCTTCGATATTTTAGCCACAAATTTAACGTACTCATCCAAATTTGCATTTTGATACTTTTCTATGAGAGATTTTAGTGTAAATATCCTATCTATATCACTAACACCTTCATCAAATAAATCTTCTTCATTTACTATAGAATATTTTTTTTCTTTAATTTGCTCAAAAAAATCGTAATTCCAGAAAACTATGTGTCTTTCAAAATCATCGAGTTCTTGACATTCAGTTGGAAAAGGTATATTTATTCTCTGGACTCTGCTTTTAATAGTCGGCAAAATTGAACTCCATCTTGAAGTTACAAGAATTATTTTTGCGTATTGTGGAGGTTCTTCGAGCGTTTTTAAGAATGCATTAGCAGCTTCCTGCGTCATTTTATCAGCTTCGTATACAACAACGATTTTTGCTTTATCATTCGATCGAAAATCTAAAAAATCTATAACTTGTCTTATTTCATCTATACCTATGTTATTTTCAGGTTTGACAATGAATGTATTATCAATTCCACCATCTATACTTTTTTCAATAATTTGCATACCGTAAGAAACATTGTGCACAACTATACAGTAACTTTTCCCTTCTTCTAATAAAGGCAATGATGGTAGCATTCTTTTTTATTCCCCCAATTCTTTCAAAAGCCCAGTATTTTCTTCTTTCTTAAAAAATTATATCACAAAAGTACACAAAATCACAGTATGCTAAATTTACAAGATAATGTATAATAAAATATGAAAAATATTGAATAAGTAAGAAAGGGTGTGTTAATGTGGAAACTAGGCGCATAAAAAATGTAGTTTTTGACTTGGGAAGAGTTCTCATCGATTGGCAACCATACGAATATATGATTAAAAAATTTGGCAAAGAGACTGCCGAGTTCTTAGAAAGAGTGATATTTAACTCCAAAGAGTGGAACTTAATGGATAAAGGTATAATAAATGAACATGAGTTGTGGAATTTGTTTATATACAAGCACCCAGAATACAAAATACCTATCGAACATCTGAAAGAAAACGTGACTAATTTACTCATAGAAATAAAAGATAACACAAAATTATTAGAACCTTTAAAAGCAATGGGCTACAAACTATACGTACTTTCTAATTTCAGCGAAATGAACTTTGCTTACGTCTCCAGAAAGTACGATTTCTTCCAAAAGTTCGATGGAATGGTTATATCAAGCCATGTAAAGCAAATAAAACCAGATAAAGAAATTTTTGAGATACTTATAGAAAGGTACAACATAATTCCACAAGAATCGTTATTTGTAGACGATAGATTGGAGAATATTCAAACAGCTGAAATCTTAGGTTTTGAATTTATACATTTGACAGACCACACAAAACTTAGAGAAGAACTCGAAAGAAAATTGAATATCAAATTTGATGAAAACAATTTAACAGGAGAACAATATGAGACGACTGCAAAGTGCTCGAAGTAATCAATTTAAGAAAAAAACCGATACAATATATGTAAAAATATCCGATAAAGAAGTTAAATGTACAATTGTAAGGCATTCGAATAGAAAAAGCATCAAAGTGCTTGTAAATAAAGGCACTGTGAAGATATTTGTTCCCAGCCAAACAAGTGATAAACAGATAAAGTCTCTCTTAACACAACACGGCGCAAAAATATATGATATATTGGAAAAAGAAGTAAGGCAAAAAGAAGAGCTAATAGAGAAAATATCCTTAGGAGAGTATTATATTGCCTATTTAGGCAAGAAAATTCCAGTTACATCCACTGAGTCTCTTGAAGTACCAATTCGATTTGAGGAACACGAAATAAAGATTAACAAAAGATACATCGACTATGCCGATGTGCTTTTGAATAGATTACTGAGAAAAAAAGCAGAAGAATATATCCCTGAAAGAACGAAATACATTGCGTATAAAAATGGTTTTAAATTTGCTAGAGTTAAGATAAAAGACACAAAAACAAGATGGGGAAGTTGCTCTTCAAAAGGTACGATATCTCTAAATTGGCGCCTCATAATGGCACCAGTTGAAGTTATAGATTATGTTATAATCCATGAATTAGCACACACTGTAGAGATGAACCATAGTAAAAAATTTTGGGAAGTTGTCGGAAGACACTTCCCAAATTGGAAATTATGCAGAGATTGGCTAAGAAAAAACGGACATAACTTGAGCATCCCATAATTCCATCATGTTATTTACTTTTGCTTATAGGAAGTTAAATATTTCTCCCTCAAAACTTTTGCGTGCTCTTGAGGTATTTCAATCACTTTTCCTATTTTTAATGCTTCAATGTAAATCTGGGCAGTTTTTTCTGCAACTTGCGTTGCAATAAATGCTTCATGTAAGTTTTCACCTACACATACCAATCCGTGGTTTCTCAAAAAGACACAATTATTTTGCCCAAGGGCGATGAAAGCATTTTTTGCCAACTCCCAACTTCCGGGTAAAGCGTACTCGGATACTCTTAACCTTTCCCCAAGAATCATAACTGCGTCTTCAACAATAGGTGGAATTTCACTAACTGTTAGTGAAATAACTGTGGAATACACTGGATGAGTGTGGATTATAGCGTTTATATCTTTCCTATTATTGTATATTTCAATGTGAAGTGGCAACTCAGAAGATGGTTTCAAACTTCCGTAAAGCTTATTTCCTTGCTTATCGACAACAATTATATCTTCTGGTTTGAGCAAATCATAAGGATAGCCAGATGGAGTTATGTATATAAAATCACCCAAGTAAACACTAATATTTCCCCAAGTCCCTTTAGTAAATCCAGCTTCGCTAACTATTCTCGCGTATTTTACTACTTCAGTTGCGACATCTGTATTAAACACCATTTGAGCCTAAACACCTCCAAAATTTATTGAAATTTATTAAAACTTACTCTAATCTGAAAACTCCATCGCTCGTCTCAACAGTCAAAAGCTTTGGAATAATTCCAAACTTAGTTGTGTATTTCTGCGACACTTTCTCGAATATTCTCTCAAAATTTTCATTTGCAAGAACAATGACACTTCCACCAAATCCCGCTCCAACAATTCGTGCACCGTAAATATCTGCGTACTCTTCAAATTGTTCAATCATAAAGTCTATCTCTTCACAAGATACTTCATAATTATCTTTCAAACTGTAGTGTGATTCATAAAGGTAGCGACCAACAAGTTGTAAATTCTCCGTTTCGAGAGCTGAAAGTGTTTTAAGTACTCTCTCATTCTCTGTTATGACATGCAAAGCGCGTTTTTTAAGTACAGGTTCGATTAATCTTTCCACATCTTCCATTGTTACCTCTCTGAAACTCTTTTTTCCCATCGCTTCAAGCGCAAGCTCGCATTGCTTTCTTCGTTTGTTGTACTCTGAAGAACCTAACTCGTGTTTTATACCTGAATCTACAAGGTAAATCCTAGCACTGTCAAGATGGAACGGTATGTATTTGTATTCCCTCGTCATAGTGTCTATAAACAACGCGTGATTTTCTTTAGACAACGCTACAGCGTATTGATCCATAATCCCACATCTAACGCCAACGAACTCAACTTCGCATTCATGCGCAATTTTTGCAAGTTCTTCTCTATTTATATCGTAATTCATCATCGATAAAATCGCGTAACCGACCCCAACTTCAAGTGCAGCCGAACTTGAAAGCCCCGCTCCCATCGGCAAGTCCGAATCAATCTTCATATTAAAAAGCTTCACATCGTAACCATGTTCCTTAAGTTTAACAATCATACCTATAACATAGTCTGCCCAAGAATTCGTTTTTTCTAATGTATTAAATTCTATTCCTTTTTTTATTTGTTCGGAAAACACTCTGAATTTTTTTGATGGCTCAATCTCTATTTTCACATATCGTTTGATAGCAAACGGTAGTATAAAACCATCATTGTAATCTGTATGTTCCCCAATTAAATTTGCTCTCCCAGGTGAATAGACAACTATCTTCCCATTCATACTTCAACCTCCACATTCTTTAATTCTCTTGCCGCTTCTTCAGGCAATTTTGGATTTATAAACGCCCACGTTCCTGTTTCAACACTTGCCATCCACTTTATTTTGTCTTTATCTCTCTTTACTGGATTGAATTCTATATGGAAATGAAACGCATGATCGTATCTTATATCGTTAACAGGAGCTTGGAAAAGCATCATCATATACGGAAAAGCCTGTTGGAACAACAAATCATATTTCATTGTAACAACTTTTAAGGTTTTTGCCAAGAGGTATCTTTCAAAATTTGTTAACTGTACAATTGAGCTAACGTGCCTTTTTGGATACACATGAACTTCGTAAGGCCAACGAGCATAGAAAGGAACAAACGCAATAAATGCATCATTTTCATATATTATCCTCTCTTTCAATTTTAACTCTTCCTCAATCACATCACAAACACCACATCTACCATGTTCATCGTAATATTCAGAAAGTGCGTTCAATTTTGTTTCTATTCTCTTTGGAATAAATGGGAAAGCGTACAATTGACCGTGAGGATGTGGGAGTGTCGCTCCAACTTCTCTTCCCCTGTTTTCGAAGATATATACATACTTAATGGACGGATGTTGAGCCAAATCTAAATACCTATCAACCCACATTCCAACAAGCTTCTCTATCTGGTGGACTGGCATAAGACTCATCGAACTTTCATGTTCGATAGTATAAACAACGACCTCACATTGACCATTAGATTTTTCTTTTCTGAAAAGCTCACTCAAGGAGTTTACTTCTGGAGCATTCAATTTCATCGATGGAAATCTATTGTCAAAGGAAGCTAAGTCGTACGGTTCAGAAAATTCGTCCCCTCCTGGGCATAATGGACAGAAATTTACCGGATTAGTTGGCCTTTGTTGTGTAAACGCAGAAACCATTACCCACTCCCCTGTAAGTACATTCCAACGTCTTTCCATCATTTTACATCACCCTTTGCTTTACCAGTATTATCTTCCGTATAGTAATTAAACGTCCTTCCATCTTCTCTCTTCTCAACACTTTTAAATAACTTAACTCTTGGGATATCGAATTCTATTTTGTACTTAGCATTTCCAAGATCTTCTATTGTAAGCTTATCACAACCATTCAAACCACAGCTAGTGATTTTGTATACACCTTCCATTAAACCCTCGACCCTGTACTTCCTTCTACCATATTTTTTGTACTCTAAAATAACATTCCAAAGCTCTTTGTCTATATTAAGTGAGAGATTATCACTTTGAATAATCATATTATCAAGTAAAAGAGAAACGTACGTATAAAGTTGTCTGTGATTATCCGAAAGCTGTGTTTCTTCCTTTCTAAGCATCAAACAGTCTGGATCGTTCCACCACCAAACGTTGTTCATAAAGGATCTTGTAATGACATTTCTAAGCGCGAAATAAGCATTTGGGTAACCAATATCAGGTCCGTTTAAATCCCAGTAAGGTGCTGTATCCGCACTTATCCTCATACCATCAACATATCCAATGCTTGGTAATAAAGGTGCACCACAACCAAGGACAAAAGAATCGCCTGTAGCTTTTCTTATCGTTTCCATACCAATCCTGTAAGCTTCCACTGGAGTGACATTCAAGTAACGTTTGCCTTGTATAGCTCCAGCAAAGAGAAAATCGATTTTAAAATAATCAAACCCTTTACTTTTCAAATCGATAAAAAGATTCAAAAGCCACTTTTGCGCTTCTGGATGAGTTGTGTCCAGAGCGTAAATTTTTTTATTCCAATTTTCATAGGCGACTATCGGATTTCCATTGTTATCTTTAACAATCCATTCAGGATGGTTTTTAAATAAATCCGAAGTCTCGGCTACACTAAAAGGTGCCAACCATACTCCAGGAGTATAACCGTACTCTTTAATCTTACTTGCAACTTCTTCGAGTGAAGGAAATCTTTCATTTACTTCCCAATCACCTATATCTCTTTCCCACGCATCATCTATTTGAAAGACTTCGTAACCGTACCCATATGATTTCTCAAGATCTGAAATCATCTTATTGTAGTCAAAATCCAAGAAATATTGGTACCAGCTTGACCATCCTATTGGATTATATCTTTTGTAATTAGCGTTGTTTTCTTTTGCCACCAAATCCGCATAGTAAGGTAATGCGATATCTGGATTTTCGTACAACACTACAAACGATTCAACCTTTGTCCAACCGTCAAAACTTTTACCGAAGAACCTTAACTTAACACTTATACTATCTTTTGCCAATTCAAAGAATGGATGCCCCACCTTAGATTGAAGTGCACCTATCACAAAATTGTCAGAAGCTATAAAATAATCACTTACAAGTGAATTAAAGTATTTCTCTGGCATAATGGAAGCACTGAACCCAAATTTTTGAATTAGTTCTTTTGGAAAGTCAATTGAGAAATCTTCGCTTACAACTCTTGCCGGTCCCCAAGATTGCCAATTGTTTAAAAAGATTCTTTCAGGTTTTGGAAAAGTAAAAATTTCTACTTCATCTACAATCCCATTAACTTCCACATTTACTTTGTAACCAAGATGAATTTTTTCAAGTTCAACAATACATTCAAAGTTTTCATATTTTCTGTAACCAGTTACCTTGCGCAAATCTTTGAGAGATGAAATATAAATATTCATTGTTTTATCACTCCCCTATTTTATCAATTGTTGATTCCCTAACAATCAATTCCACATCTAATACATTTTTAACATTTTTTCCTGTCTTCTTAGTAAGTATCCCGTGTAGCATTTCAAATGCTAATTTGCCTTCCAAAATTTTGTCTATTTTAACTGTTGTAAGTGAGGGGGAGATAAACTTAGAAAAATATATGTCATCGTACCCAACAACAGCAATATCTTGTGGAACCTTTATCCCTTCCTCCTTCAGAGCACCAATTGCACCTATCGCAAAGACATCATTAAAACAGAAAATACTGTCAAATTTTATACCTTTTTTCAATAGTTCTTTTACCTTGTTGTATGCATTCTCATATCCTTCTTCAATCTCATGGACAAGAGATTTATCATATTCCAATCCAAATTCTTTAAGTGCCTTTCTATAACCATTTAACCTCATTTTTGCGACAGATTTATAAGTAAACCCATTCAAAAACAATATTCTCCTTCTTCCAATTTCAATAAGATGCTTAGTTGCGAGATAACCACCTTTTTCATCGTCTGTGTATATTTCCGGGACGTTTAGCTCATCGAAGTGAACACCAAGCACGACAAAAGGTATCCCTTTTTCTGATAGAAGCTTTATATCGTCGCACTTTTCTTGTGTAGGCGAAATTATCATCCCATCTACTCTCCTGCCAATCATAGTTTTTATAGCTTCGTTTTCTAATTCATAACTTCTTTCTGTGTTCATGAAAATCACGTTAAATTTTTTCTTCTTGGCGGCCATTTCTATACCTTTTAAGACTTCGGAATAAAATGGATTTGAGCTATCTTCTAATATAACGCCGATAACGCGTGTCAAACCGTAACGCAGCGAAACGGCGGTTGCGTCCCTTATATAACCTAAACGATCCGCAACTTCCAGTACCTTCTTTTTAGTTTCAACATTTATATCTGGCTTATCATTTAAAGCTCGTGAAACTGTATTTATTGACACCCCGGCTTCACGTGCTATATCACGAATAGTTACAAATTTTTTCAATTTTTTCACCTCGTTCTTCCGTATTTTTTCGCTTTTATTTTATTACTTTCAGTTCAAAGGCATTTAACTCGATAATTTGACTTCCTATAAATATATTATTTCTCTCATTTTTAAGATTTAATATGTATATTCCATCCTTTGCTTCGGAATATTCCACATCGCTACCTATGAACTTTGGCTCAAGAGTTCTTGAAAGTATATTCAACCATCCAGCTTCATTTAACACGCTCGCCAAATAGTACCTATTTGACTTTTTAACAAACAGCGGCATTCCATTGTCAAAAGTCCCCAAAATCTTTCCATCGTAAACTCTCAACTCATCCATCCAATAATCTACTTCAAAATCCGCATTCAAAATATTTGCTTTAGACTTATCAATAGCACCGAAATCCATTACTTCAACGCCAAACTCATCAATTAACATGTGTGGAGCTCTTTCGACTATCCAATTATTCTCATCTTTCAATCCCGACATACAAGTCATATAGACATTTCCTTTGAACAACTTTATTTTTTCAACAAACTCATTACCGATTTTGAAAGCATAAGGAACAATGAGAGTATGGTATTCCGACAGATCATCATCTGCAAAAACGAAATCAACGTTATATCCCAGCTTTCTTACCGCTTTGAAAATTTCAATTATATTATCCCAATATCTGAACTTTCTGTTTACATGATTTATTCTGTGAATCCATTCATTTTCGTAATCAAAGTATATTGCCACCTCTTTTTTTGACTCAACAACATTTGGTGTCTCACTCTTTACTTTACTGTACATTTCCAATCTCTTTGTAGGTCTTCCAGCATAGTCTAACAATCCACCGTGATACTGTTCTGCTGCAAATCTAATTTGATCGAATCTAAAGGGCATAACTCCAAGTGCTCCGTTTATATATCCCTGCTTTGTCCACATATTGAGGTACTCACCTGGGTAATTTTCATTCACATCACGCCAATTAACTCTTCCGGGTTGTTGTTCGATAACAAGAAATGGTGATTTCTTCAACGAGCGCATCAAAACATGATTTGCAGATTGCCTTAAAGGGTCGTATTCTTTTGTTGCAATGTAATTATCCCAAGAAACAAAATCAAGGTATTTAGCCATTTTCCTGTAATCGATGTCCATAAAATCAACCATAAAATTATGTGTAATTGGTTTATCTGAGTATCTTCGAATAATTTCAATTTGCATATTCATGTAATCTATGGAACTATCAGACATAAACCTGTAAATATCAAGCATCTGATGAGGATTCTCGAAAGTTGGAGTATTAATTGGAAATCCTATCTCATTCCAATCACTGTAAGTTTGACTCCAAAACACCGTACCCCATGCTTTATTCAAATTATCCAGTGTACCGTATTTTTCCTTAAGCCATTCAATAAACATCTTTCTATCATCTTCTGTAAAGGAATAAGTAGTACCGTGACAACCGAATTCATTATCAATTTGCCAAGCATCTACTATCGAACCATATCTTTTTGCATACTCTTCTACGATGCGTGCAGAGTATTCTCTGTAAACTTTCGAATTCGTCGAATAGTGCCTTCTACTTCCGAATTCTCTAACTTTTCCATTATAATCCTTTGGGAGAATCTCAGGAAATTTTCTGATAAGCCAAGCTGGTGGTGTTGCTGTTGGAGTCCCTAAAATAATATTTATTCCATTATCTTTGAGAAGCTTTATTATCTTATCAAAAAGTTCAAAATGAAATTCTCCTTCTTTCAGTTCAAAAACAGCCCAGGCAAATTCACCTATTCTTACCCAATCAATACCATATTCTTTCATTATCTCTATATGCCTATTCCAAAAACTCTCATCCCAATGCTCTGGATAATAATCAGCTCCGTAAATTTGCATAAAATACTCCTCCCTAAAAGTCTTTTTTTGGTAACGTTACCGGTACAATTCACATCAATTAAAACAAAATATCCATACATTTCAAAATCTGATATGGTATAAATAAAAGCTTAAATTCATGAATAAATGCAGAATTTTTATTTAATCTCTTTAAATCTTTTTATTTTACTATTGCATAAATTCATAATAGTGTTAAAATAGTTCGTATGGCGAAGTATATGAATCCGTATAGGTCTCTCAAGAACAAAAACTATAGAAAGTTCTGGATAGCTCAGAGTATATCATTAATAGGTTCTTGGATTGATACCACTTTAAGAGGGTGGGTAGCTGTTAGTTTGTTTTCAGAAGACAAAGCAGCTGGCTTTATAGGACTTATTGCTTTTCTTAAAGGTTTCCCCTCTATTTTCTTCTCCCCTATTGCTGGTGTGCTTATAGATTGGTTTGGTGCAAAAAGCATATTGTTCTATACACAACTTTTAGATGCGGTAAATGCTTTTATTATGGCTTATCTTGTTTGGAAAGGTTTACTAAGTCCTGTGTTTTTGCTTGTTTTAAGTTTCGCTATGGGTGTTACAAGTGGTTTTTACCTTCCTTCGCGCAATACATTTATTTCTTCTATAGTAGATAGATCATTACTTCCAAATGCATTGGCACTACACTCAATGATATTTAACGTTGCGAGGATGGTTGGGCCAACTATAGCTGGTTTCATTGTGAAATATTATGGACTACAATTGGGATTTGTTATAAATGCCATATCATTTGTTCCACTTCTCGTTGTACTGTTGATAATTCCTGAAGAAAAAATTGGTTATTCCAAAAACAATTCTTTTGGCAAATTCTTCAAAGATCTTTTCGAGGGTGTGAAATACCTTGTAAAAGATCGCACGCTTAGTTTAACGTTAACAGGATTAAGTGTTTACTCTTTATTTGGTATGCCTTTTGGTATGCTTATGCAAGCTTTTGTAAAAAGTGTTGTTAAGTCTGACATTGTTGGCTACGGGTTGATAATGGGCTTTATGGGACTCGGTGCTTTTATTGGAGCTAACATCGTAGGCGCTGTACCACCGGAAAGATTAATAAAGCTTCGAGAAGAACTTCTGCTGTTGATTATAGGAGTAAACATATTAATAGCGTCTTTTTATCCTACTTTTACACCTTATGCAGCATTAATAATTGGCGCGTGCCAATCTTCGTTTTTCAACATCACAAACAGCAGGACACAACTTTTATCACCAAATCACATGAAAGGCAGAGTTATGTCTTTGTATTCATTTATAAATACAGGTGGTTCCCCAACAGGTACATTTCTTCTTGGGCTTATAGGTAATAAAATTGGTGTAAGAAATTCATACGTTTTTTCCGGTATAATAGTTACAATTTATGCGATAAGTAGGATAACTTTCCTAGTCAACCACCCAAAAACTGTAAACACTCCTACTGAGAAGTAATTGATACCAATTATTTGTACCTTCCTCTTTCTATCTCACTTAACTATAAGTTGTGTTATTTTTGTTTTTTATACTATATATGGTATAATCTCAGAACGGAAATTCCTGAGAAATGCCTGAGAAACCTAATGCATAATATTTCAATAATTTTTTTGGGGAGGTTATATTATGTATTCCACATTAACCAGCGTTATTGAGCATTGGAAGGATGTTGAACTTTCAAAGAACGCTTACAAAATTTTGTCGGAAAGATACTTTTTAAAAACTCCGAGTGGTGAATTTTTAGAAAAGAGCTGGGATGATATTTGCAGACGTGTTGCGAGAGTTATCGCAACCGCAGAACTTGTTAATAATCCAGAATTGAAGGAAAAATCGCCTTTTGAACAACTTGACGAAGTAAAATTTTGGGAATCTACATTCTTTGACTTCTTAAAATCAAGGATATTCATTCCAAATAGCCCTACACTTTTTAATGCGGGAATGGGAGTTAGACACGAATTGCTTTGGAAATCCATTGATGATATGACATTGGAAGATTACTGGGAAATATACAATTCCAGGAATCATTTACACATGCTTTCAGCTTGTTTTGTTGTTCCTGTAGAAGACAGTATAGAAGGTATATTCGAAGCAGTCAAAGAATACGCATTAATTACAAAAGCAGGCGGAGGAATTGGTAGTAACTTTTCAAGACTTAGACCCAAAGGGAGCTTTGTGGCTGGAACTCATGGCCAAGCGAGTGGTCCAGTATCTTTCATGCATGTTTTCAATTCTGCTGTTGGAGTTGTAGAACAGGGATACAGACGCAGAGGGGCCTTGATGGGGATACTTAACATAGACCATCCCGATATAGAAGAATTCATAACTGCTAAAGAAGGAAACGACGGAGAAAAGGTTCTTAAATTCTTCAATATATCTGTTGGAATAACTATGGATAGGCAAGAATTGCTTAAATTATACATGGAAGATGGTGAAATTGAACTTAAACATCCTAAATGCAATGGTTCAAAGAGAGTTAAAGTTAGAGAATTGATAAATAAAATAGCAAAGAATGCTTGGAAAACAGGAGATCCAGGACTTGCTTTCTTAAGCGAAATGAATAAATACTACGCAATGTACCCAGAGATGACAATTGAAAGCACAAATCCATGCGGTGAAATTGGTCTTGCACCTTACGAAGCTTGCAATCTCGGTTCAATTGATGTAGCTAAGTTCTATATGAATGGCGAATTCTATTGGGAAGCTTTCGCACAAGCAACAAGACTTGCTGTAAGATTCCTTGATGACGTTATAGATGTTAATGTATTCCCACTTGAGAAAATAAGAAAAGCCGTCACAGACAGTAGAAGAATTGGGCTTGGCATAATGGGGTTTGCAGATCTTCTTTACATGATGGATATTCCATACAACAGCCACGAAGGTAGACAATTTGCTGCTGATATGACAGCTTACATGGCAATACATGGTCACGATGAATCAAATAAACTAGCTCAGTTAAAAGGTAGTTTCCCACTTTTTGAAAAAAGCAGATATTACAGAGAAGATGAATTTGCCCCATTTGCTATGGGAATGAGTAAATACGATAATGAATTAAAAGAAGTGTTTAAAGAATCTAAGAAAGGGAAGAGGAATGTTGCAGTATTGACTATTGCCCCAACCGGCTCAATTTCAAATATAGCTGATACAAGCAGCGGACTAGAACCCAATTTCTTGCTTGCTTATGTGAGGTATATGAACAAACATGATGGTACAAAAGAAGCATTGTTCTATGTGAATAAAGTCTTGGAATCTAAACTTAATAAAGAAATTCTTGAGAGAGTAAAAGATAAATTAGTTGAAAGAGGCTCATTGCAAGATATTCCAGAAATTCCAGAAGAGATAAAGAGAGTATTTGTAACTGCAATGGATATTTCGCCAATGGATCATTTACTTATGCAAGATGCATTCCAAAGATATGTTGACAACAACATTTCAAAAACTATAAACATGCCTAATAGTGCAACAGAAGAAGATGTACTGAACATATACCTCGAAGCAATGAAGCTAAATATCCGTGGATTAACGATATACAGGGATGGATCACTGCAAACTCAAGTACTCACTTCTGCCAAAAACCTTAAAACAAAAGATGCTTCAAAAGTACAGTTCTTCGTATTGGATGAGAAACATAAACTTAGACCAAAGCCGAGAAAAGAAACGCTCAGAAGCGTCACAAGGAAATTTAAAGCAGAAAGTGGCACAACTTATATAACCGTTAGCTTCGACGACAACGGTGAAGCAGTTGAAATATTCCTCTCGAATGGTACAGAACTTGCCGAGGCGATAGGAAGACTTAGCTCTATTGCGCTAAGAGCAGGTGTTTCAGCTGAAGAAATTCTAGAACAACTTAAAAAAGTTAAAGGCACATATACACCCGCGCTTGCAAAGGAAATTAAACTTGCTGTTGACGATTTCGTGGAACTTTGGGGAGAAAAACCAGCTGAAGAAATTGATACATTTGTCATCGACGGAACTATTAAAACAGCTGAAGAAATAGAAAAATTCGTTACTGCAAATGGTTTGCAATGGAGCGAAGGATATTACATAGATGCAGATGGTAACACTTATTGCCCATCATGTTTATCGAAAAATAGTATTATAAAACAAGAAGGATGTACAAGCTGTAGAAAATGTGGATGGAGCAAATGTAGTTAATAATTAATTGATGCTATTTATTATTCAAAGAAAAACACCCCCGTGGTAATTTTGGATTTTGTTAACCAAAGGTATTGATAAATTTCAAAAACCATATTATCTTCTTAAATAGGGGACACCCCCCAATATACTCTCAATAAGGAGGTATCCCGATATGGCTAATGTCCAACTCAAATGCCCTCATTGTGGCTCTTCTAACTTCATCAAAAACGGTCATGATAAGTTCAAAAACCAAATCTTCTTTTGCAAAGACTGCAAGCGTTACTTTAAACTTTCTTTCACCAAAAAACACAAACTTTTCTCTTTCCCTTACCCTCGTTGTGTTCATTGTAACCATGTCATGGAAATTTACAAAATCCGCCGTTATTTCGTTCGTTTCAGATGCAGAAAGTGCAACTTCAAAACTTCTGTTCCACTTTCTCTTCCTCAGCCTGTGCCTTTCAACTTTCATCCTTTCAAATTCTTCCGTTTCCCTATCTATATCATTCTCAAAGCTTTCATCTTGTACTTCAAATACAACCTTTCTCTTCGTGCTATTAAAGCTTGCTTGAATATCAATGTCTCTCATGTTGCTATTTACAAATGGATTATCAAGTTATCTTCTGTTATTTCGCTTTTTGAGTTTGAGAATGTATTTAAAGTTCACGGTGATGAAACAGTT
Organism: Fervidobacterium nodosum Rt17-B1; assembly: GCF_000017545.1. Lineage (NCBI taxonomy): Bacteria > Thermotogati > Thermotogota > Thermotogae > Thermotogales > Fervidobacteriaceae > Fervidobacterium > Fervidobacterium nodosum. Next base: position 462,764 of record NC_009718.1, read on the forward strand.
ATTGTATTTCGAGACAAAAAGTACTATGTGTGGCTATTAGTTGAGCATGGTACGAATTTAATAGTAGCTTGGCATGTATCAAGATATCGTGATATGTCACAAGTTAAGATATTGTTAGATAAATACTTTAGTCAAAGAAAACAAAACACACAAATAGAGTTAATAACCGATGGACTAAAAGCGTACGAGATAGCAGTGAAACTAAATTTTGATAATGTTGAGCACAGAGAAGTAAGACTAGGTAAAAACAACGAATGTGAATCGAAATTTTCGTTATTTAAGATGTTTGTTAGAGCAAAAAGGAGCTTCAAGAAATTTAGCAACATACGGTACTATGTAAATGGTTTTTGTGTAGTAAGGAACCTATGCAAGTTATATGAGAACGAAAATGAGATGATTACAGCTTTAGCTTCCATCATCACTACTAGTTAACAGCATCTAATTTTGATATACCATCTCGGGGGTGTTTGTTTTTATTTTAGTTGTATGTTATTTACTCATTTATTTCATTTCCAAGCATTCTGTTGATTATCATATACGACAAAGTTTCAAATGAAAGAGTTATATCAACATCTTCAACAGGTAAAGATGTTCTCAATTTTACAGGTGAGAAGTTAACTATTCCTTTTATACTGGTTTCTTCGATTTGCTCCACAACTAATTGAGCGGCACTTTCTGGAACTGCGATAACTGCCATTTCAATGTTCATTTTTTCGACTAATTCTTTCAAATCACTCATATGATATACGGTAATTCCCGCGATTTTCTTACCGACTTTTTCTCTATCGTTGTCAAATATAGCTACGACTTTGAATTTGTGCTTTGGCAAACCAGGGTAATTTGCCAATGCGGTCCCGAGATTACCAGCACCTATAATAGCTACATTCCATTCTTTATTTATACCAATGATATCAGCTATCTCTCCAAGAAGCTTTTTGACGTTGTATCCCAATCCTCTTTTGCCAAACTCCCCAAAGTAAGATAAATCTTTTCTAACTTGGCTAGGTTTAATATTCAATCTTTCAGCAATATCTTGCGAAGACACAAAGTTAACACCATCATCTTTAAATCTGTTAAGGCACCTATAGTAAAGCCCTAATCTTTTTATAGTTGGTTTTGGTATTTTCATCCAATATTCCCCCTGTTTTGTTTGTTATCTAATTCACAATTTTACCATAACATGATTTTTAAATCAACTATAATAAAAATAAGTTGTTACAAACCTAGTTCAAAGGTTGTCAATATAATCTTTATTCTTTTTGGTTGCCTCAAGGATGATTCCACAACAACAAAATAATTACAAATTCTGTTGCTTGACAAACAATCTTGACAAAGGCCGTTGATGGTACAGGGGGTTTTTAAATTTAATCTTTTCGAATTCATAGGAGAGATATACCTTAATCTTTCACGTGCTTCTTCAATATCTTTTACAACTTTGTTTAAACTGGAAATCAATAAAACATTTTTGGGACCATAAATGACTGCTGCTACACGATTACCGTTACCATCAAGAAATATTAGCTTCCCATCCTCAGTTATAGCGTTTGTACTGCAAACGTAATAATCTGAACGAAAAGCTGCTAATTCTATTTCTCTTTTTTCTTCAGGTGTTTTTGCGCTTGTCCTATCTAAAAAGTTATATTTTCCACTTTTGAGTAGTTCTAAAACACTGCTTTCACTAACGCTCAATGAACCACCACTTGTAACCATAGACTTTTCTGGTATGATTGAGCTCACAGTTGATAAAAGCTCGTCTGTGGAATTTACCACATATACTTCAAAGCCTTTTCTTTCAAGAACAGGTTTGATTTTTTGAGCAAGTGAGTTATATTTCCAATTGTAAAGTTCACTTCTCATGCCCTTCCCTCCTGATTTTTCATATATTTGTAAGATAAATACAAAAACAGGCGAGACATCATGTCTCGCCTGTTTACCATTTATTTGGCGGGGACGACGAGATTTGAACTCGCGGCCACCGGTGTGACAGACCGGCGTGCTAACCAGGCTGCACCACGTCCCCGTCTTTCTTAATTCGTCAACTCATCGCTGACCGTGATATATTTTGCCATAAGGTCATTGGTTTGTCAATGGGTATTTTTCAATTTTCACATAAATTTTCTTTAAATTTTTTCCAACAATTTTCAAACTATTGTTTTAAACATTTCTTCAATTTCTTCTCTTCTTCTTATTAATCTGAAGTCGTATTTTCCGTTTTCCTCGTACACAATCACTTCTGCAGGTCTTGGCATAGAGTTGTAATTGTTTGACATGGAATAACCATAAGCACCTACGTCTCGAACAATTACGTAACTTCCAACTTTCGGTATTTCCAAATTCCTTTCGAAAGCGATAATATCTCCTGATTCACAAAGTGGACCGACTACATCAATGATATATTTTTCACTGCTTTCTGGATCTAATACATTTACTTCATGATAAGCATTGTACATTGCAGGTCTCATAAGTACATTCATTCCTCCGTCTAAAACTACAAAGGTTTTGTGCCGAGTTTTTTTCACATATTCCACTTTTAAAACAAGTAACCCGGCTGGAGCAATCATATATCTCCCAAGCTCGAGAATCACCATTTTGAAATCTTTTAAATAAGGCACAATTCTCTCTTTATACTCTAAAATGTCCAATTCCTTATCTTTGTATTTTATTCCCCAACCACCACCTATGTTAATTTTTGAAAATCCGTATTTTTTAGACAAATCAACAACTTTGGAAATAGCTTCTTCAAAAGGTTCAACATCAGTTATCTGAGAACCTATATGAACATGGAATCCAGAAATGTTCAGTCTCTTCTTTGATAGTATTCTATCAATTTCATCAGTTTGTATACCAAATTTGCTTTTTTTCAAACCTGTCGATATATGCGGATGTGTCTTTGCATCGACGTCAGGATTTACACGCAGAAAAAACTCCGCACTGCTATCTATTTCTGACCAAATTTCGTATTCTTCTTCAGAATCTATATTTACATACCCTACTTTTTTTGAAAGTATTTCTATTTCTTTTCTAGTTTTACCATTTCCATTCCAAACAATTTTTTTGTCATCTACATCTGCTAACTTACAAGCATGATACTCACCGATGGATACTATATCTGCACCAAAACCATTGTCTTTAAACATTTCTATAATCCTTGGATTATTATTTGCTTTGCATGCAAATGTTGGGAAAAGATTTACGCTGCTGAAAACATCCTTAACGGTACTTATTCTTTTCAAAATCTCTTCACGTGAATAAACATAAACTGGTGTACCATAAGTTTTTGCTATAGCCTCAATTAATTCTTTTTCCAATAAAGTACTTGGCACATTCAGTCACTCCTTTAATTATTTACTAATTATTCGGATAACTTTCTCAATTTTACCGCCGTCCCGTATGCAAGAATCTCTGCAGCACTTTGCATTACAGACGATGAACCAAACCTTAGGCCGATAACTGCATCAGCGCCGAGTTTTTCAGCTTCATCTATCATGCGTTTCAATGCGATGTTTCTACTCTCAACTAACAATTCCGTATAACTTTTTATCTCACCACCTGCCAAAGTCTTAAATGCAGCTGCTATATCTTTACCCAGGTGCTTTGAATTAACTATACTACCTGTAACAATTCCTAACGTTTCAACGATTTCATATCCTGGAACAAAATCAGTCGTTACAACTATCATACATGGCACCTCCTTTGTGAATTATGCCTCTTTTTTATTGAAAATAATATAGGCAAAGATGAAAGATACTATTGTGAATATTATAGCACCAATTGTGTATTTAAAATCTATGAAATTTTTTTGGAAAATGTTTGTACCAAGTGCATATGAAAATGTATTTAAAAACTTCAATGGTTTCAGTAGACCTGCCACAGTAGTGATGGCAAGTGTCCCCAAACCCGCAAGGAGTGGTTTTACTTGATCATTGAATAGAACTGAGAAAAATATACCGATGCCATACCAAAGCAAACCCGCAAAATATGATTGAAATGCAAATTTTAACCCTGTTTCGTAAATATAATCCTTTCTAAGCAAAAATGAATAAACCAATGGCAGTAGGCCAGCGATTATTAAGATAACACTCAGCGCAATAAAACCAGTAAGCACTTTATTCAAAAAGATTTCTTTTCTCGATTTTCTAACAAGTAAAAATTCTATTGTTCTATTTTCAAATTCCCTTGCAAAGAGTGGGAATGCCATGATAATACCAATTATTGGAATCATTTGACCAAAATTTTTACCATACCATTGTGAATTAACGTAAAAATTCCATTCTTTAAGTTTATTTAACATACTACCAGGAAGAAACTTTTCTAGTTGAGGATTTCCTGTGTAACCTTCCAACATTGAGAGTGTGAATTTTTGTAAAGGAGCAACTAAAAAGAAGAGTATGAACACAACAACTAAAACTCCAAAAAAACGGACTCTCAAATCGTTAAATTCCTTTCTCATCTTATATCACCTCTGTTATTACCATTAGTATTGCTTCCAACTATAAAAGCTTCAAATAAGACATCGAAGGTCACAAGTTCATATTCAAATTTATTTTCCTTAGCATAATCTTTTGTGACTATGTATATATCTTCCGATTTAGTAGACTTATATTTATAACCTTCCACTTTCTTTCCCTTTTCAACCTTTATTGCGCAGTATTTTTCTTTAATATCATCGAGATATCCGATCTCGATAATCTTTCCTTTATTCATTATGGCAACTTTATCTGCAACTTTTTCAACTTCGCTGAGTATATGACTTGTGTAAAGTACAGACCCACCATCCATCGGAATGTTTCTTATAGCATCAAGTATTTGATTTCTCACGATGGGATCTAATCCCCAAGTTGGTTCGTCTAATATATATAAATCTGCCTTCTGTGATAACACTAAAGCAAGATATAGCTGAGTAGTCTGACCGTTAGATAATTCTGACACCTTTTCTGAAAGTGGCAAATCAAATTTTTCTATTAAACCATAACACTTACTTTTATCAAAATCCTCTGTTAAATCTGCGGTAAATTCCACCATTTTCTTCACAGTATAGCTTTGATAAAGTTCTTTTCCTTCTGGCAGATAAGCTATTTTACCATTTTTGATTATCTCACCTGAATCTTTAAACCTAAGTCCTAATATACATTTAATAGTTGTTGTCTTACCTGCGCCATTCGGACCAAGTAAAGCAAAAATCTCGCTTTTTTCGATACTAAAAGATATGCTATCAACGGCTCTAATCTCTTTGTAGTACTTTTTCAAACCTCTAACTTCTAAAACCAAAATCCTCACCTCCAAGATAAACATTATTTAATTTAATTACTTCCATTTGAAAATTCATTGTCTAGTATTGATTGAATATGTTCTTTTTGGATACCCATTGACTTTAATTTTTTTACTATCCTTCTGAGTTCTTCTAAAGTTTCTATCTTTATTTCATCTTCAACTGATTTTTTTACCACATACCCTTCTCCACGTTCTGCATGAATTATCCCTTCCTGCTCAAGTTCCCTGTAAGCTCTTGCGACTGTATTTACGTTCACACCCAAATCTTTTGCTAAAGCTCTTATCGATGGTATATAATCACCTACTTTTAATTTACCTTTTAAAATCATGCCTTTTATATTTTCTTTTATCTGTATGTACACCGGCACATGTGAATGAAAATCTACACTAAACCACATTCCATTTCCTCCTCAGAGTTCTCATAATATTTTTTAATTCTTTTCACTGTAATATTGTACTATTACAGTAATTAAAAGTCAATAGTTAAAAACAAAAAAATAAAACCTTCGGCTTAAAGCCGAAGGTTTTGAAAAATATTATGAGAGCTAATATCAATCAAAAACTCTTATTGCTTCTGAAGGTGGTATTTTCCTTGATAAATCTGCTGGTATAGAAACAAATACAGTCGTTAGCCCAAACACACTTAAAAGTGTAAGAAGTACCTTACCGTAAGGAATTACAATTTTGAAAGATGGTAATAAAGGACTTACAAACTTAATAAGGTCGTTTATTACAAAGATGCTTGAAATCACAGCAACTATAGTGGCTACAAAAACAACGATTAATCCTTCAAAAATGAACATTTTGAATATTGTATTTCCATCTGTTCCAATGGCTCTGAGCATTCCTATGTCTTTCTTTCTTGCGTAAACATTTCTGAAAGTTATTATCGCAAGGCCTGCAAAGCCCGCGAAAAATCCAAGGTAAAAAAGCTGAAGTGACAATGTTACGAGATTATCTATAGCTGTATACATCTTTTCTATCTCTGCAGTTAAATAAACTGCTGCATCAAATTTTCTTGTTACAAATTCCTGAGCTTCCAAAGCCTTATTTTTGTCTTTAATAACTCCAACATAACCGCTAATCGATCCAAATATTTTTTTGTCCTTCCAGATTATAATACCATCCATTGGTAACAACGCTTCGGTTGGATCGTAAACTCCTTGAACAACGAAACTTTCAGTTAATTTTCGAGAAATTCCGGGAAGAATACCTTTAATTGTGAGTGTTAAAGATGTACCTTTATCAACATCAGCGAAATTTTTAGATATATATATAGACTTATCTGGAATTTCTTTTGGATTGATTTTAGACAAATCTTTCATTAGTTTTTCAGAAGGTAAGACGAGTTTTTCAAATATTTCTTGACTTGATATTATGAAAGAATATTTTCTTTTTTCTCCTAACTTGCTTACTTCAACAAGTTGAATGGGTACTAGTTTCTCAAACTTCTTTTTAAATTCTTCATCGTTTAGATATTTATAAGACCCAAAGAAACTTTTAATAGGATTTTCGATTATTATAAAGTTGTAACCAAATGCCCCTTCTTCTTTTTTTGATTCTATATACTTTGAAATGCTTGTTGGTACAATCGCACTCACTAATATTAAAATAAGCGTTATTGAGTAAACAACAAAGATTATAAAATTTCTCTTTTTGTATTTTTCAATATAAGATATAGCAAGTACAATGTGGATACTCTTAAATTTCTCAAATAGGAGTTTAAGGTAAGGTAGTAATCCAAATATTGAGTAGATGCTACCAATAAGAACAAAACCCGAACGAATCAAAAAATCTTTGGCTGTACCAGATGAAAGGAGTGGAACTATAGAAATCAATATAGCTAATCCATAAACAAATGTTACTATATTTTTTCTGTTGATCTCACCAATAAAGTTAATGATAATTGGTATCAACGAAAGTATTCCTAACAAAAAGTAATTCAGAGAAGTTCTGTATAGTACAAACAAAAATAGGATTACAACCAATATAGCTAAAGCATTGAAAGCTTTGCTTCTCTTTTTCCCTTCAATGTTTCTACCACCGTAGAGGATAGAAGGAGATATATTAGAGAATTCTATGCTTTTGCATGTGAGTATTATCATAGGTACAATTGCAGCTATAAAAATACCAAATATTACACTTAAGAACTTAATATTGAATGGTATTTTATCCTGAACAAATGCAAAGAGTTCATCCGTTCTTTGGAAGGAATTTACTTTGTAAAGAAGATATCTACCAAATCCAACACCAGCAATTGCACCAACTATTTCTGATAAAATCAAATATGCAAGCCCCTCAAGGAACAATATCCAAAACATCTGAGCTCTTGAGTACCCAATTGCCCTTAATACTCCAAGCGATATTTTACGTTCTTCGGCGAGAATTCCAAAAAAGGAAGCTATAAACAAAAAGCTCGATAGAATAGAAAAACCGGAAAATCCTATGAATAAATATCCTATTATCTTATTCAACGGTGATGTCGCTAGTCTGTACTTTACAGCATTTGTTCTAATTGACCCCTCTACTTCTTTCAACTTTTCAGCAAACTTTTCGTGCTCCTCAACAGGTAGGTCGAGAGTAACAAAGTATGCATTTGGTTCTTTTAAAGGATATATACCGTATTCTTCAAAGAGTGATTCAGGCAAGAATATAGTTCCGTTTGACGAACCGGTTTCCCCTCGGAAGTTCAGTTCATCTTTTCCAAATGCCTCTATTCTAACTTTGTAAGTTCCTTTTGAGGATATTATTTCTATTTCATCACCTATTTTCAAGTTAAATGCTTGAGCGGTATCTGAACTTATTGTAATTTTCTCCACGCTTTTCTCAATGTACTTTTGGAATTTTTCAGATACAGCTATAGCGTACATATCAACGTACTTCGAACCAATTTTCGCTGTAATTTGAGCTAATTTCACAGGCACAAAATCTGTGACTTCACCAAATTGTTTTAACGCTATTTCAACTTTATCAGAGTTTATAGCTTTTGGAAGAAATATAGTATCAGATTTATCTTTAATGACTAAATCTATCTTCCCAAAGTTTTTTGTAATTTTTTGTTTTAAATAAATATTAACTGAATCATTTAAAGAAAGGCCACCAATGAGGAGCATGGTGGCCACAAACGTTCCTAATATCGCAAGTAGTCCTATTTTCCAATGTTTTGCGAAATTTCTAAAAGCTATTTTTAGTATCATACTTATCATCTCTTTTCTAGTTCAAAACTCTATCGTGATTTTATCAATCTTCCTCTGTTAATTTTTGCAGCAATCTTAAATATCTGCTTCTTGATGGATGTCTCAATTTTCTGAGTGCTTTGACTTCTATTTGTCTGATTCTTTCCCTTGTAACACCAAAAAATTGACCAACTTCTTCCAGGGTCATAGGCTTACCATTGTATAGCCCGTATCTCATTTTTAATACTTTTTTCTCACGATCATTAAGAGTTTCAAGTAATTTATCTATTTCTTCTCTCATAAGTGTTCTAATTGCTTCTTTTTTGGGTGAACCTATGCTTTCGTCCGCAATGAAATCTCCCATTGAAGAGTCATCTTCTTCATTAACAGGTGTTTCTAAGGAGAGTGTCTCGGGAGCTGCTTGCAATATTTCCTCGATTTTGTCTACGGGCTTTCCAACTTGTTCGGCGATATATTCAATCGATGGTTCCTCACCATGTTCTTGAACATATTCGCGCTTTATTTTCTGTATCTTGTTTATGGTTTCAACCATATGTACAGGTACCCTTATCGTTCTTGCCTGGTCTGCTATAGCCCTAGTAATAGCTTGCCTTATCCACCATGTTGCATAAGTTGAAAACTTGTACCCTTTGGACCAATCGAATTTTTCAACCGCTTTTATCAGCCCAAGGCTACCTTCTTGGATAAGGTCCAAGAAAGACAAACCCTTTCCAAGATATCTTTTCGCCATGCTTACAACAAGTCTAAGGTTTGATATTATTAGTTCTTCTTTGGCTCTTTGATCTCCCATCTGTGCACGTTGAGCAAGCCTTTTTTCTTCAGATGGTGTTAAAAGCCTTATTTTACCTATATCCCTGAGATACATTTTTATTAAATCTTTTGGTTCTGTGCTGTTGAATATTTCTGGGCTTTCTGAAAGATAAGCTTTAACTTCTTCCTCTATGTTCATAAGATCCGTTGTATCTCTAATTTCTATTTTGTTCTTTTCGAGGGTCTCGTATACCATATCCAAAAAGTTGCTATCAAGTGAGTCAGCATCACCTGGTGGAAATGTCCTATCGATATCATCGTATGTAATATACCCCTTCCTTTTGCCAAGTTCTACTAATTTTTCAAGTTTCTTTTGTAACTCTTCGTTCTCCTTAATAACAGTTTTAGACACAAAAACACCTCCTCTTTATTTTGAGGACTTATTAATCATGTTTTTTTGTTTTACTAATTCCATCCGAGCATTTAGTAGTATATTTCTTTCGTCGGTGCTTACCGATTTTTTTATTAGCTCATCTATTTCTGCAATTCTTTTTTCAATCTTTCTAATTTGAAGGTCTTTCTTTATATTTTCAAGAACTTTTTCATCCACCTCGATATCTATCTTCTCTAAGCATTCTTTAACAAAACTTCCCATATCTTTAGACAACTGTTCAAGAGAAACGTTCAAATCTTTTGCAATTAAGAAAAATTCTCTGGCTTTTCCTTCAAGAATATCTGGTGAAAAATCCAATGTTTTAAACAAATCAGGATAGTTGAAATAAATATATACAAGGTAATCTTCAGTCTTTGGAATTTTTACTTTTCTTTCCTCTATTTGTGCATTATAGATTGTACTTTTGCCACTATCAGCTGTTATAGTTGAAAATCTTGATTTAATAACTTCTTTTTCAGAGTTAAGCAAAGAGGCTATCCGTTTGTAAAAGTTATCAAGTGCCGTTGGATTGAATTCAAAAACATTTTTCCATTTTGCAAGGTTCCTTAAAAATGTGTTGACACCATTTGGATTTGATAAATCGTATTCACGTGATAACACGTTAACAACAAAAATTTCAGAGCTTTCAGAGTTATCTAACGCTTCAAGTAATCCATTGCTGCCGAATTTAAAATATACCTCATCTGCATCTTTTCCTTTTGAAAAATTGGCAACAACAACATTGAACTTTTCTGAAAGCAAAGTTTCTATGTTCCTCAGCGTCGCTTTTATACCAGCGCTGTCACTATCGAATGCAAGAATAACGTTATTTGTGTATTTCTTCAATTTGTAAATATGTGACTTCGTAAGCGCAGTTCCAAGTGTAGCGACTGCGTTTTTAATTCCAGCCCTATGAAATGCAAGGACATCGAAGTAACCTTCGCAAATTATAACGTAATCTATTTCTTTTATGTATTCTTTTGCACTATCAAGCATAAATAAAGTTGATGTTTTCTTAAACATCAAAGTATCCTGCGAATTTAAGTATTTAGGCACTCCATCGCCAACTACTCTTCCACCAAAAGCTATAACTCTTCCATAATCATCTTTTATAGGTATAATCACACGACCTGAGAAAGGATCGCTATGTCCGAAACCAAACTTTTCAAGCATTTCCTTTGAAATTTGCAATCTTTGGGCAACTTTCTGTGGTAGCTGCGAGTTTGAAGGTGAAAAACCAAATTCGTAAAGTGAAATTTCCCTCTCGTTAAATCCCCTTTTTTTTAGATAATCAACGATATTTGGCGACTTTCCAAGTACGGCAATATATTCTTGATGTAATTGTTTATAAAAAGAGTAGTAAAGACTCCTTGTCTCATCTTCTTCTGTGAAGTTTACTGTAATTCCAACACGTTCTCCTAGTTTCTTAATTGCTTCAGTATAAGATATATTTTCAATTTGCTGAACAAACTTTATAACATCTCCAGAAGCACCACAACCAAAGCAATGATATATATTTTTGGTGGGACTTACGTAAAAAGATGGAGAAGTTTCCAAATGAAAAGGACATAGGCCTCTGTAGTTAGAGCCTACTTTTTGAAGATTTACGTATTCAGATATGACTTCCACAATATCATTCTTCTCTTTAATTTTCTCAATAATGTCCTTTGGAATCATAATCAAATAAGCCAACCTTATTATGAAAAATCATGAGATTTATAGTTTTTACTTTGAAAGGATCCTTAAGCTGAACATATCAAGGAGTGTTTCAGAGACAGAAACTTACCATGTAGATTCAATTATATTTAATCATATAAGATTAAATAAGGGTAGCAGAGGAGAACTCTTTTCCATCTGCCACCCAGATTGGTTTTGAGAGCACAAATGAGGAATTGAAGTAGGAAAAATATTAACGTTTGGAGAATTGTGGAGCTCTTCTTGCTTTCTTAAGACCGTATTTTTTCCTTTCGACCATTCTTGGATCTCTTGTAAGGAAACCTTTATCTCTAAATGTTTTTCTAAGATCCGAGTTGTAACTTACAAGAGCCCTTGCAAGACCAAGCCTAACTGCTCCGGCTTGACCATTCTTTCCTCCACCCTGAACTCTAATCATTACATCAAGTGTACCTTCAAGTCCAGCAATTTTAAGTGGTTCAATAGCGTGCATTGTCCAAACTTTATTCTCAAAGTACTCATTGAAATCGTTGTATTCTCTATCGTTAATTACTATTTTTCCAGAACCTGGCTTGAGATAAACTCTTGCAGTTGAAGTCTTCCTTCTTCCTGTTCCCATGTAAATTTCTGCCATTTATTTCCCTCCCCTCACAATTAGAGAAGCTCAACTTTTTCTGGCTTTTGAGCAGCATGTGGATGATTTTCGCCAGCGTAAACTTTAAGTCTCTTAAATTGGTGTTTCCCAAGTACCGTTTTTGGAAGCATCCTCTTAACTGCAAGTTCGATAATTCTTTCTGGATATTTTTCCATTATTTGTCTTGCAGTTTGTGATTTTAATCCACCAGGATAACCTGAGTGGTGATAGTAAACTTTTTGATTAAGTTTTTTACCTGTGAGTAATACCTTTTCAGCGTTTATAACAACGACAAAATTACCGTTATCAACATGTGGTGCCCATGTTGGTTCATTTTTTCCTTGTAAAAGTAATGCTATTCTTGTAGCTAAACGTCCAAGTGGCTTGCCAGCTGCGTCCACAAGGTACCATTTTCTTTCTACTTTTGGAAACGAAGTCTTTTGTACAGGAAATGGCCTTGCCATTTTTATTTCCTCCCTTCACTTACTCACATTTTATTTTCTTAGGTTTTTAACTTTCAAATATCTTTTCAATGCGTTTCCTTATAAGTCCATTAATTAACGAGTCTATCGAAAATTTTATTGCATTAAATCCTGCTATCCATGGTAAAAATTTCAATGTTTCTTCAAATGATATTTTCCAATATTTCGGTACTACTATCATGTTCAAAAGAACCATCACACCACTAACAACTATAACACCAACTATATAGCCTATTATTTCAACAACTCTATTTTTACGCCATCTGTAAATTAAAACCGTTGGCAACAAATATGAAACCCCTGCTGCAAAGTTCATGGCTATACCAACTATATCTCCAGATTTCAATAAATAAAAGAGCAAGTTTTTGATTAAGAGAATTATTACTCCATCAACTGGACCAAAGATGAAACCTGCTAAAATCGCCAAAACATCACTCGGATCGTACTTTAGGAATCCAACTGCTGGAAATATTGGAAATTCCAAAAACATTAATCCTGTTGCGAGTGCCGACATTATTCCAATTGTAGCTATTTTGGTTGTTGTTTTTTTCATAACATTATCGCCCCTGATGTAAGGCAAAAATTAGTTTAAAATATTTTAATCTTCAACAACTGTAACATATTTTCTGTTGTTTTTTGTAACAAATTTTACTGTTCCATCTTTTAGTGCGAATAATGTGTAATCCCTACCCATTCCAACATTTTGACCTGGCCAGAATTTTGTTCCCCTTTGTCTTACAATTATGTTTCCTGCTATAACTTTCTGACCATCGAATTTTTTTACTCCCAAGTATTTTGGATTGCTATCTCTTCCGTTTCTTCCAGCACCACTTGCTTTCGCGAAAAGTTGTATGTTAATGCGCATCATCGTTCACCTCCAACTTAATATACTTTGGATACTGTTGTGATAAATCATCTAACGTTTCCCATAGTTCATTTATAAACCTCTGCGATAAGTAATCTTCTGAAATATTCAAAACTTTAAGATAGCCGTCTTCGACAATTACTTTTGCTCCTTCTTTTTCTAAAACCCTTGCAGTATGCTGCGCTATGGTACTTACAGCTGCACAAACAATATCTTTACCCTTCTTACTGTATTCTGCGTGACCACTTATTTCAAATGATAGAAACTTACCATTTTCTATAAAAAACTTACACTTTATCATACGAGTTATATAACACGCGTGAATTACTTAATTTCAATGTTCTCAATCTTTATAGTTGTGTACCACTGCCTATGTCCTTTTATAGTCTTGTGTCCTTTTCTTGGGATGAACTGACCAACGAGGATTTTTCTGGCTCTTGCGTGCTCAACAACAATTCCAGTGATAGTTACGTTCGTCAAGTATGGTTTACCAACAAGAACCTTACCGTCATCTGTCTTCACAAGAACCACCTTGTCAAGAACAACTTTGTCACCCTGCGCAACACCGTTCATCTTCTCCGTGTGTAGTAAATGTCCAACTTCCACCTTGTACTGTTTTCCACCGTTTTCTACGATAGCGTACACAAACCTTCACCTCCTGCGATTTTTACAGGTACTAAAACACGTAGGTTTAGAGACGTGCGGGTATCCCTAAACCGTTTCAAACGCGTTTTATGTACCTTTTTTTCTTAAAATAAACCAATGTTTATTTTACCACTGAAGTTTCGAAAGTAAAATAATTTTTTGTTACTCTTGTTTAACTTTTTGTTACTAAAAACAATTGGCAAGATTTTGGAAATTTTTTAGTTAAGATTTGATTTTTATAAAAATATGTGTTAAAATATATTCAAAGCTTATAAAAATATCACACTACAGAATTACAAGGAGGACAGGTACTATGGAAATATTAAAAGTCAGTTCAAAGTCAAATCCAAACAAAGTTGCGGGGGCTATCGTTGGTTCTCTCAAAAAGAACGGTAAAGTTGAAATTCAAGCTATCGGTGCAGGAGCAGTTAACCAAGCATCAAAAGCACTTGCCATCGCTAGAAGGTTCTTAGAACAAGAAAAACTTGATTTATACGCTGTTCCAGCATTCATTGAAATACAAATCGGTAATGAGACAAGAACTGGTATATCATTCAAAGTTTATATGAAATAATTATAACATTAAAATGGTAGGTTTTTAGTTGAGCAATGGAGGAAATTTCCGAAGTATTAAGTGAAGAATTAAAAATTATCGCAGAAGCTTGCATAAATGACGATAGAATCTTAGAAATTGTCACGTCAATTTCAAAGATGTCTGAAACAGAAAGAGATAATTTTAAAAGCAAAATAACAAGCTATTTTATGAAAAAAAACTCCAAAGAAGATATGGAAGCATACAAGTTTTACAAATTAATCCTTGAAAATTCAAATGCTCATAAGGTTATTGAATTGTACACTAAAATTGTTAGCTCAAAATGATTCAAATAATCATACCGGTGCCAAGAGGCACCGGTTAATTTTGAAAAATTTTTACATTCTTTTTATCTTTAACAAATATGTTCAAAAAATGTGAAAAAGTGAGGTGAATTAATTGAAAGTTGGAGGTCAAGCAGTAATAGACGGTGTTTTAATGATGGGAAAAAAAGTTGTCGTCGCAGTAAGAAAGAAAAACGGAAATATAGAAGTGCAAGAATTAGGAAGTGTAAGTCGAAGTTCTAAATGGTCAAAAATTCCGTTTGTTAGAGGTTTTTTTAGTTTGTTTTATTCTTTGTACTTTGGGATAAAAGCTATAAATTTAAGTGCAGAACTGTCTTCAGATGAAAAGATGAAAAAAAGTGAATCGTTTTTCTCGATACTTTTTTCAATAGTTTTAGCAATAGGTTTGTTCATAGTACTTCCAGCGTATTTAACAAAATGGTTAGGTTTTAAAAACAACGAATTCATTTTTTCTCTTGTTGATGGCTTCATACGTTTAGGAGTGTTTTTACTTTACGTTTACATCATTTCTTTATTCAAAGACGTGAAAGACGTGTTTAGATATCATGGAGCTGAACATAAAGCTGTTCATACATACGAAAATGGTGAAGAATTGACAGTGGAAAACGCGAGAAAATACTCAACTATACATCCAAGATGTGGAACAAATTTTGTGATGATATTTTTAATTATAGCTATTTTAGTACATAGCGTTTTCGGCATATTCGGTCCCCTCAACATGTTGAACAGGATATTACTAAGAATTTTAGTACTTCCAGTTGTTGCAGGGATTGCTTACGAATTATTACGCTTGTTTGACAAGTACCCATCATTAAGAATTTTAGCTGCTCCTGGTTTGCTTCTTCAAAGACTTACAACAGCCCAACCAGATGATTCACAATTAGAAGTCGCTATCGTTTCCCTCAGACACGCCCTTGGAATGTTCGAAATGCTTGATAGTGTTAATTTGGAAAACGAAAATAATAGCAGAAACGATAAAGTAGATGATCAACCCGAATTTCTTGGTTGATAGTATCGCAAACCCCAAGGAGAGAAGATAAGCATTAATTAGGAAAAAAACGTGTCCGAATTTTTTCACACCAATATGATGAAGGTGATAAGTATCAGGTTTAAAAGGATTCCTTCCCAAAAGTATCCTCCTCAAAAATGAGGAGGATATTTCATAAATAGGATATCCAAAAAACACTACCAATTTCAATATATCAACTGAGATTTTTCCAGCTGAATTCAAAAGAATATATGCAACTAAAAAAGCTCCTGAATCTCCCATAAATAAAGACTCTTGAAAGTTAAAAAATAAAAGTATTAGAAGTAATAATGCAATCTCAAAATTAAGTGTCATAAGTGAGTATATAATTGCAATTCCAATTAAAAGTCCGTTCACACCATCTATTAAATTAAACGCATTAACGATTACTATAAAAAATAGAAATGTGACTATTTTTGTAGTTAGATTATCAAATCCTAGAAAATATAAATGATGAGAATTTATGTAAAAAATTCCAGCAATAAATTGGAGCAATAACTTAAGATAATATGGTATCTCAAGTAAATCATCTATGATGCCTATAGCAAATACGATATAAAATACTACATCACTAATTATGTTATTTTCATAAATTCCTAATTTTGAGAGGAATAAAACCATTAAAAATAAAATTACGCCACCTATTAGTGGCACGGGTTTATTATGTTTTTTCCTTTCTGAAGGATATTCAAGCAGTAAACTAGTTTTATTAGAAAAAAAACTGAAAATATATACCAAGATTACTTCGAAAAGTATTATTAGCAAGAAACCGGTCATTACCATAGCAACATCTCCAAACGCTATCGCTGAGTTCAAATTATCGATTCAAGAAAAAAGCTATGTAAAAAATCGCTATCGCTAAATTCCACGCCGAGAAAACTCCGACAATTTTTTCTTCTTTCCAGCCAAGAAGTTCAAAGTGATGGTGAATCGGCGCCATCTTGAATAATCTTTTCCCTCTAAGCTTATAAGAACTAACCTGTAAAATAACACTTATTGTTTCAAGTAAGAAAATTGGTGTAAAGAATAATAAAGAAAGTTCATTGTTAGTCATGAGAGCATAAGTCGAAATGTAAGCTCCTAGTGCCAAAGAACCTGTATCA
This sequence comes from Fervidobacterium nodosum Rt17-B1, assembly GCF_000017545.1. NCBI lineage: Bacteria > Thermotogati > Thermotogota > Thermotogae > Thermotogales > Fervidobacteriaceae > Fervidobacterium > Fervidobacterium nodosum. Next base: position 479,742 of record NC_009718.1, read on the forward strand.
CCCATGAAAACTTTCGCTGGTCTTGTGTTATAAACCAAGAAAGAAAGTAAAGGCATTATTATAACGAAAATCGCTTTATATTCCATAGAACTCTTTGAAAAAAACATGAAGGGAATCATACTTGTTACAAAAACCCATCCAGCGAGCCCGTCAATTCCATCGGTAAGATTTGTAGCGTTCGAGTATCCCGAAACTAATAACATTGTAAACAAATAGAATAACCAACTTGGCACCGTTATGCCAAATATACTACTCGTCCTGTATTGAAGAATTGTATAGGCAATCCATATAGAAAATAAGAATTGAAGAGCCAACTTTTGCCAAGCTCTCAAACCAAGTGAACGCTTCTTTACGATGCTCACAAAATCATCTAAAAAACCTATAAAGCCATAGAAAAGCAACGTAAAAATAAGCTCTTTGGGAAGTTTTAAAATTAAACCCGCAATTACTGTTAAAGATATAAAAACTATTCCTCCAGCGGTCGGTGTACCTTCTTTATAATTATGCAAATCTGGGCCCTCCTGGCGGATATACTGCCCAAGTTTGAGTTTTTTCATGTAATCTATGAACTTCGGGAATATGATTATCCCTAGTACAAACTCAGCTAACAAAGTTGCTGCACTGTATATATCCATTTCGCTAAACTATCCTCCTTTAAAATACTAAGAATCGTTAAAAATACCTAAATATCTAAAATTTTCGATTTAACACTTCTTCGACTATTTTATCAAGTTCAACAGCACGTGATGCTTTGAAATAAAGTACACCATCGAAACTATCGTTGATTAACCTATTGTTTAAAAAGCTTATAATTTCTTTATCATCTGCGCTTCTGAATATTATATTCGAACAGCTTATGTCCTTTGATTCTTCCTCTTTATCATAAACAACAACACCATCAAGTTGTTCTAAAAGTTCAGAAAGCTTTTTATGATAATAAGTTGAATATTCGCCTAATTCTTTCATAGCACCAACTATCGCATAACGCGGTTTAGGAAAATTTTCTAAAATTTCTTCTATGCCCGCTTTAAACGACTCATAGCTCGCGTTATAAGTATCATCAATTAAATATCCTTTGCTAAATCTGTGAACATTAAATCTCCCTTTTAAAGGTTTGTAATTCGCCAGGTTGAGCGGATTAAATAATACATCAATCATATCCGCAATACCAAAGGCTACTAAAGCAGATAAGGCCATCGGCTTTGTCCAATATCCAGGAAGCTGGTAATAAAATTCTTCGCCTTCATATTCAAAGGTAAGAATAGTTGATGAACCGTTGTATTCTCTTTTAGAAAGTATATAATCTCCGCCGGTAGTGCCGAAATACCTACATTTTGTACATCTCATTCTTTCATCGTCAAAATTTACCAATGCTTCTTTTGAATTTTCCACAATTTGCCACTTACCCTTGAAAATGTTTTCAACACTTCCTGCAACTCCAACATGAGCACTCCCCACATTAAGCAAGACCCCAATATCTGGCGGAAAAATTTTGCACAAGTATTCAATATCTCCAACTACCCTTTGAGCCATTTCGAGAATTAAAACAGATTCACCCCTATAAGAATTTATAATAGACAGTGGGAGACCTATTTCAGAATTTAAATTTCCTTCATTTTTGAAAGCAGATATTTCAGAACTTAAGACCGACCATACAATCTCTTTCGTGGAAGTTTTGCCATTTGAGCCTGTAATTCCTATAATCTTAGGCTTGAACTTTTCAACGATAGTCTTAGCTAATTGACCAAGAAATTCAACGGTGTTAGGAACGATTATTTGATTTTCAAATCCCGTATCTTTCTCAACAATAGCTGCATATGCACCGTTTTCAAAAGCGTGTTTTACAAAGTCGTGCCCATCAACATTGTTTCCTTTAATAGCAACAAATACATCACCTGGTTGGACTTTTCGTGAATCTATAACAAATTTATGACCAAATAAATCTGATAACTTCACAGGCACAAAATATCACTCCAGATTTTTATTCAATCTTCCAACATTTTATTTTTTCAATCTCTTGAATAATGGTTTTTGTTTATTTTCGATAGTATTATATCTAGCGCAACATCTCTATCTTTAAATGGAATTTTAAGAGTATCGCTGAAAATTTGATAAGGCTCATGTCCTCTACCAGTAATTAACACAACATCTCCACGGTTAGCTAAGGTAATTGCAGTGTCGATAGCTTCTTTTCTATCCAAAACAGTCAATGATAAAGAGTTTGGTCTAACACCTTTTTCAACCTCATTTATTATTTCTTCGGGATTTTCTCCTCTTGGATCATCTGTTGTGAGTATGGCGATATCTGCAAGTCTCGTAACTACCTCAGCCATCATTGGTCTTTTACCTTTATCAGCTTGCCCGCCGGCACCGTAAACAACAATCACTCTACCTTTGGCCAATTTTCTGGCACTACTGATAACTTTTTCAAGTGCATCCGGTGAGTGCGCAAAGTCTATTACAACTTCTATTCCCAAACGTCTTGCCTCAGGAATTGGTTCAAATCTACCATCTACACCTCTAAAAGAAGAAATATAACTTATTACTTCATCAATTTCATAACCTATTTCAACCAGACCAGCAAGTACTAGTGTAACGTTAAAAGCGTTATACTCACCTATCATCTGTGTGTAAACTTTTTTAGTACCATAAGGTGTTCTTAAAATAAAATTCGTACCATTCCATCCAGTTGTTATATCCGATATCTTGTATTGTGCGTTCTCATTAACTCCAAAAGTTACAAGATTTGGTACTTTTTTCCCGTTTAACAATTGTACATATTCTTCGTTGATAACAGCTATACCATCTTTCTTTAGTAAATCAAAAAGATGAAGCTTTGAGTTAACATAATGCTCAAATGTCGGATGGTAATCGAGGTGATCTCTTGTAATATTTGTTAAACCGGCAATATCAAATCTTATAGTCTCAACACGTCCTTGATCTAAAGAGTGTGAAGAGACTTCCATAGAATAATAGCTTCCACCGTTTTTGTGTGTTTTCGACATATTATCCATTATAGTTATTGCATCTGGTGTAGTGTTATGGACATAAAACTTATCACCTAGAATATCATTAAGAACCGTTCCAGAAAGGCTTCCATTCAATCCAAATTGTTGCATTATATGATGAAATAGGTGAGCACACGTTGTTTTTCCATTCGTTCCAGTAACACCAAATGTGATTAAATGCTGATAAGGATGCGAATAAAATTCTGCCGCTAAGTAAGCTTCAGCTAGTCTGCTATCGTAAACTTGAACGTGTGGGAGTTTCGTATTTATTTCCTCTTCGGTTACAAGAGCAATTACCATTCCTTCATTATAAAGTCTTTCAGCAATAGTATGTGAATCAAATTTTGAACCTTTTCTACAAATAAATAGTGTGTTTTCTTTTAGATTGTTTGAATTGTTCGAAATATGTTCAATGTCTTTATCGATTAATTCAGGCGGAATGTTTGATTTTACAACAAATTTTTCAATAGTTTCGATCAACTTACCTAATTTCAAGTTAATCACCTCTTCAAGAATAGTCTCAAACTGATCTTAGAAAAGCGAAATATCAAAAAAACACTATAAAAATTATAACACTCAACGAAAATTATTCAACTGACAGAAATATATTTTAAATTATAAAAACAGTATCCCCATCAAGGGATACTGTTTGATGAATTTTGGTTTTTTGTTATATTTACTATTTTTTGTATATCGATTGTCCATCAAATATTTTTTATCTTCTCTATAAAATTTTTGACATCATTTTTGATATATTCAACGTTAACATTAATATCTTTTAGGTCTTTTGAATTATTTATTGAATTTAAAATATTTTCAAGATATTTCTCAGCTGTGTTTTCCCAAGTATATCTTTTCGCTAATTCTATGGACTTAGAGTTATCAAATTGTGTTAATCCAATATATAATTTATGCGATATATCTTCAATATCTTCTGGGTCTATCAAAAGTCCCTCGTTGTTAGATAAAATTTCTAACGGTCCTCCATTCTTTGTCGCTACAACAACTAATCCACAAGCAGCTGCTTCAACTATGGCTAAGCCAAAAGGTTCGTATAAAGCTGGTAATACAAAAACTGAATGACGTTTTGCACCTATTCTGTAAAGTGCTGCTAAGCTCTGTTGATCCGCAATATTCAAGAAAAATATGCTTTTACCAATTTCACCTTTACTTTCATTAACTATCTCACGTAAAATTTCGGCTTCTTCATTATTATTTTCATCTATAAATTTCAGTACATCATCTATCCCACGAACTACAATAATAAGGTTCGCAGATTTTTTAAGTTTTTCGTTATTTAGAAATGCCCTTACAACGGCTATATGATTTTTTTTCCTATCAATACGACTTGACATAATTATAAAAGGTAATTTCTGTCTTCCAACCGATGTTTTTGATAGAACGTTTGTTACATATTTCTCTATTATCCCATCTTGGCTTTGTACTTCCGTATTGAAAATCTTGTGATTAATTCCTGGAGGAATAACTTTGAATTTATCACTGTAAGGATCTGCTGTGTATAATTTGTGTGAGTATTGTTCGTACCTTTCTTGAGATGTACTGCAAACGATGAATGAAGAGTATTTTATCGACAAATTCTCAGCTAATATCCGCACAGAAAATCTATATTTTTTCTCAAGTTCATTTTGGTCAAATCCGTTTTTCAGCATTTTTTCAAGTTTCCATGCACCCAAAGAATGCCCGGTAAAAGAAAATGGGATACCTGTTTTTTCAAAAAACAAAACACCGCTTATTCCACCATCTGCGTAATGTGTTGTAACAAAATCAGGGAACTCACCTTCTTTTTCGTATAATTCGTAGATTCTATCAACATACTCAGGAAGATACTTCCAAAGGTCTTCTTTCCTTAAAAACTTTTCGCCACCGAATGGAATTCTAACAATCCTTACGTTAGGCGAATCAGGGTAATAATCAAATGGCTCAGAAAATTCTGGCCAGTCTTTATCAATTATCTGTCTGGTGATGATGTCGACTTGTATACCTTTCGAAGTTATAGCCTTTGCAAGTTCTTTAACATAAACAAGTTGTCCACCAAAATCTGGATGCTCAGTTAAATGACTGTCATTCTTGTCAAAATTTCCTTGAGGGTTAAAAAAAGCTATTCTTTTCACTATATTCTTCATAATCTATCAGTCCTCCAAAATATCTCTGTTCAATTCAACATCAGCTCCAACAAAACCAAGTATGTAAGACGCAACTTTACTCCCTATTATACAAGATTGAACAAAATCTTTTCCATTTAATATTCCATAATACATTCCAGCCCAAAAGCCATCACCAGCACCCGTTGCGTCAACAACAATTTTTGCATAACTTGGAATATGGACTATTTCAGCTCCATCTGAAACATATGCACCATACTTACCAGCAGTTAAAACAACATTTTTAACTCCAGCTTTATGAAATTCACCTATGTAGTAACGCACGGCATCTTCTAATGGATAATCAACATCGCCAAACATAGCTATCGCATCGTCTAAAGAAGGTTTAGAATATGTAGTGTGTTTCAATATATAATTTATCCTATCTTTTGTTATTTTGCCACACTCGAATATTTTGTCTCTACAGTTTGGGTCAAAGCTTATTGAAATACCACTATTAATTGCCTTTTCCACAATCGAAATCGTTTTTTCAAAAGTCTCACTGAAAGAGATAGGCCAGCAACTCAAATGTAAAATTTTTATACCTTGAAAAATATCCTCACTTGGCAATTCTAAAAATCTATCTGCTCCTCTTAAAACAAAAAAATCAGGGCTTCCAGGAGTTTTTTGGACAAAGACAAGTGTGGTTCCAAAGAAATTATCTATTTGGATATATTTCGTATCCACACCATTTTGACTTAGTTTATCTATAATTCGTTCACCAATAATGTCATTCCCAACTTTGGAAAGAATCCGTGTAGGAATACCCAACTGAGCAAGGTACCGTGCTATATTACCGGGTGAACCGCCTATTTTCAGCTCAAAATGCTCGGCAGCATCAAAAATTTCTTCTGTAATCATATCGGCAAGTAATTCACCTACAAAAAGTACCATCAGACAGTCCTCCTGATAACATACATTTTTAATCTCTTAACCTTTCACTGCACCTGAACTCAAACCTGCGATTATTCTATTTTGGAATATTAACACAAGTACCACCAAAGGTACGGTAACAATTACCGCAGCCGCCATTAATTGTCCCCAAGGTTGTTCGTATTGACTTCTACCAGCAAACATAGCTATTGCAACTGGAACTGTGTAAAAATCTGGTTTTTGCATGAATGTAAATGCAAACAAAAATTCATTCCATGCACTGATAAATGTCAGCAATCCTGTAGCGACAAGTCCTGGTGCTGACATTGGAAATACAATTTGAAATAGGGTTCTGAGCCTTGAGCAACCATCTATTGCCGCAGCTTCCTCTATCTCTTTTGGTAAATCTCTAAAGAAATTCTGTAATATCCAAGTTGTTAAAGGAAGTGTGATAGCAACATACGGAATTATAAGTCCCTGATAAGTGTTTATAAATCCCAGTTTTCTAAGTATAACAAACAACGAACCTAATATCGATATCTGAGGGAACATACTAACTGAAAGAATCAAAGCCATTACTATCGCTTTTCCTTTCATCCTAAGCCTTGCTATTGCATACCCTGCAAATGAACCAAAAATAAGAGTTGTTATAGTTGTTATACCGGAAACTATTATACTATTTATTATATTAACGTGGAATGGTCTTTCTTGGAATACTTTCACATAATTTGAGAACGTTGGAGACTTTGGCCAAAGTGTTGGATTGGACTCAAACAATTCGATATTGGGCTTAAGCGAGGATATAACTGCCCAGTAAAATGGAAAAATACACCAAACCAACACAAAAATAACAGCTATGGAAAGAACAATTTTGTATATTATTTTCTTAGTTTTAGTCGACATTTTCTTCACCTCGCTAACCAAACAAAATCAATCAAGTTGCAGTTTTAGTGATTTTATATAAATAATTGCAAATATCGATATAAGCAAGAAAATAACAACCGAAAGTGCAGATCCGTAACCAAACCATGCGCCTGTAAATGCTCTATCCATAAGCAATACCCTATTGTAAACAGCAAGAGTTTCAGTATTAACACTTCCACGGGTCATTATAAACACTACGTCAAACACTCTCAACGCATCCAAAGTTCTGAAAATAAGTGCAACTGCTATAGTAGGCCTCAACATCGGGAGAGTTATACTTGTAAATCTTTTCCATAAGTTTGCTCCATCTATTCTTGCTGCTTCGTAAAGCTCTTCAGGAATTAGTTGAAGACCCGCTAAAATTAAAAGAGCCATAAACGGTGTTGTTTTCCAAACGTCAACGGCTATAATTGCCCACATAGCTGTTTTTGGCATTCCAAGAATAGGAACCCCTTGTTCTATAATTCCCAAATTCTCAAGCCATTTTGATATTATTCCACCTTGATCGTTGAACATCCATTTCCACATCTGAGAAGAAATCGCTGTTGGAATAGCCCATGGGATAAGCATCGCAGCCCTTACCATACCTCTAAGTTTAAACGGCTGATTGACTATTAGCGCAATCAACAAACCAAAAGCGGTTTCTAACGCCACAGAAACAACAGTAAAGAATATAGTATTTTTTAGCGCGAATACAAACCTTTCGTCTTTAAATAGTTCAACATAATTTTGAAAACCAACAAACTTTCTTTCTATATCAGGCCTAAGTCCAAATTCATAAAAGCTGTCATAAAAAGTCTTAAAGAGTGGGAAAAACGCTATGATAGAAATAACTAATATAGCAGGGAAAACCATCCACCACGCAATTACCGTCTCTTTTGTTTTGGCTTTCAAGGATTTCACCTCCTGAATATATTTACAAAAACCGGGGACTTTCGCCCCCGGCGGGAATATAAAGGTAGTGGGAGCTAAAAATTGTTGCCTAAATATTAAAGTACTAAATTATTTACCGAGGACTTTGTTAAGTTCTTTGGCCATGTCTTCTATCGCTTTTTGTGCCGTTGTTTGTTGTGTCAAAGCTGCGTGGACATACTTTTGAATTACATCAGAAATTTCGCTGTATTTCGCTGTCCTTGGTCTTGGAACTGCGTTAATAAACATTCCATAAAGTTCAACCATAAATGGTGCAGCTTTCTTAAGTTCTGGGTTTTTATAAACATCCATCATTGTTGGATTTTGTCCTGCATTGATTGCTTTGTAAAGCTGCTCATCATAGCTTGTAAGGAATTTTACGAGTTTCTTCGCAGCTGCTTTTTCTTCAGGTGTTGCATTTTTATTTATACCAAGCATCCAACCGCCAAGTGTTGCCGCAGACTTTCCAGATGGACCTGCTGGAAGTGGTGCAACTCCAACTTTACCAGCGACCTTTGATTCTTTTGGATCATTCAAAAGTGCCCAAGCGTATGGCCAGTTTCTCATAAATACCGCTTCACCATTTTGGAATTTTCTTCTTGCTTCTTCTTCCATATACGTTGTAACTGCTTGTGGTGATACCTTTTCTTTGTAAATCAAATCAACCATGAACTGCAAAGCTTTAACAGCCGCTGGACTGTTAACAACAACGTTTCCCGCGTCATCAAGCACATCTCCGCCGAATGATACAAGGTATTCCATGAAATCACAAACAAGTCCCTCATACCTTGCGCCTTGCCATACAAACCCGACCATATTCTTTTCTTTTGCTGTGATTGTCTTTGCCATCTTTACAAGTTCATCCCATGTCTTTGGAGCTTCTTTAAAACCGTATTTTTGGAGAAGGTCTTTACGATAGTACAAAAGCCCAGCATCTGTAAACCATGGCACTGCAACAGTCTTTCCACCAACTGTTGCTGCCTTGACTGTACCAGGTAAAAACTTACTGAGTTCAAAATAGTCTTTATCAGCTGTTAAATCTTCAAGATATGGAGCAAATTCTGCTGGCCAGATAACGTCAAGCATGAGTACTGTTGGTTCTTTTTCCCCCGATGCCAAATATGTGACATACAAATCATGTCTTTCTGTAGAAGAATTTGGCATTGGCATAACGGAAACTTTGATATCAGGGTTTGCTTTCATAAACCTGTCAAGTTGCGCATAAAGAACCTCAAGTTCCTTTCCTACCGCTCCCGCTGTCATTGTGATGGTAACCCTGGAAAACGTTACCACTGATAAAACTAACAATAAAGCCACAAATACAAACTTCTTCATACAAACACCTCCCAGTTTTAAGTGTAGGTATGTTCGAATTTCAAAATGAATATACCATATAATCTTTCAAACCACAAAATATTGTTTTTTCAAAATAATCAAAGGACAAAAGTGAAAAAATTAATATTACGCTTATAAACGTTTTTTATATAGTTTTTTAATCAAAAAAAATGGATTTTTGGTATGATGAAATATGCATAATATGTTGTAAAATAAATTCCGATAATATATTCGAAATTCGAATATATGTGTGGAAATATTGTTTCATTTTCCACAGTTCAGTTGAAAAATTAGGTCTTCATTCAAATACTTTAATTTTTTAATTCTAAAAACCAAGAAGGAGGTTATTAAGATGACGGTTGAACTTCCAGTGAAGAAACTTAGCGATTACAGTGTCTTTGCCAAAGATGATGTAGAGAAGATATTCGAAATTGGAAAAAAGATGAAAGGACTTAAAGTTGTTCACGTAAATGCAACAGCGTACGGTGGCGGAGTTGCGGAACTTCTGATGACAATCGTTCCACTAATGCGTGATGCTGGAGTTGATGCGAGTTGGGAAGTACTTGAAGCTCCTATGGAATTTTTCAATGTTACAAAAAAACTACATAACACACTCCAAGGTGCAGATATTGAAATTACTGATGAAGAATGGGCCCTTTATGAAAAAGTTAATGAAGAAAACGCGAAAAAACTAAATTTAGATGCAGATGTTATTATCATTCACGATCCACAACCTGCTTATATACCGCTTTACAAGAGCGGAAATGCACATTACATCTGGAGATGTCATATAGACACAAGCACACCAAATTTGAAAGTGTGGAACAGACTTACATCCAAGATGAATATGTACAAAAAAGCCCTTTTCCACATAATGGATTACGTTAGAGAACCATTTGATAAAATAGCTGTTGAATTTCCACCTAGCATCGATCCACTAAGCCCCAAGAATAGAGAAATGTCAAAAGAAGAACTTGAAAAAATAGCGAAAACGTATAATATAGACATGACAAAGCCATTAATAACCGTAGTTGCAAGGTTTGATCCGTGGAAAGATTTATTCTCATCTATAGATGTATATAGAAAAGTTAAAGAGAAATTTGACGTACAACTCGCAATTGTTTCCGCAATGGCAAAAGATGATCCGGAAGGCTGGATTTTCTTTGAAGATGTGCTTAGATACGCAGGTACCGATAAAGATATTCTTTTCTTAACGGACCTCAAAGGAGTAGGGCACTTGGAAGTTAATGGAATTCAAAGATTATCCACAATAGGTTTACACACAGCTACGAGAGAAGGGTTTGGACTTGTTATAAGTGAAATGATGTGGAAACAACATCCAGTTGTCGCAAGACCTGTTGGTGGTGTTAAAATACAAATAGACGATGGTATAAACGGATACCTCAGAAACGATGTAAATGAACTTTCTGAAGCTATTGTGGACCTGCTTAGTAATAAACAAATTCTCGAGAAAATGGGAAAGAATGCAAAAGAAAAAGTAAGATCGACTTACTTATCAACTGCTCATGTTAAGAGATATTTTGAAGTTATAGAAAGTGTGATTAATGGTTGATAAAATAATTATCAAAATAATTATTTAGTTACAAACGCTGGGGGAATTTTGTTGAAAAATGAAGCAAAGATACTTCTCCAAATCTTGCGAAATAAAACAATTCGTAGGAAAGAACTCGAAGAAATTATCGATGTTACCCCTTCAACTATGACTTATTTACTTGATAAGCTAAAAGGTTATATAGAAATTGAAGAGGGGGATACCAACCTTGGTAAACCCCCTCAATTCATTTCGCTTTCAAAAGACGCCTGGAAAGTTTTGTCTATAAGTGTTGGGCGTGAAAAAATTCGTGCCATACTTTACAATGCCAAAGGCGAAGAGCTTGAAAGGTCAGAATATCGTGTTAAACACGAAAATCTCTCGAACGATGGTATAACAAGTTTAGTCAAAAACATAATTGACAAATTTTATGATTATGATAGTATCGGTATAGCTTTTTCTGGTAATGTCGTAGAGGATAAGGTCTACTCTACTATACTAAAACTTGATAAGTACGATCCTGTAAAGTCTCTAAAATTAAAAAACCTTGGAATTCCTTATGTTATCATATCTGACGTGGAAGCAATAGCCGCATACGAATCAAAAACAACTGGTAATGATAAAGTTTTCGTACTGAATTACGGAACAGGTATAGGTGCATGTTACTATGAATATCATGCACTTTTTACTCGTGATGAATTCAAAGTTATACCCCTTGGTCATATTTATCTAAATGGTGAAGAAAAATGTTACTGCGGAGCTAAAGGATGTCTTGAAACTGTTGCGTCAGATTACGTTGCGGTGAAAAATTACTTAGGTCAAAATATTGATTTCGTTCATTTTATAGAAAACGAAGAGACTTTCTGGGAAGAATTGAAAGATGTAAGAAACCTTTATAAACAGAATGAGGAAGTCGCTGAACGTGTCTATTCTCAAATTATTGACAATCTTGCGTTTGTTGTTGGGAACATAAGTATGATACTTGGACTTGATGAGATAACTTTGTACGGTGAAGGAACTTCAACTTGGTTTGCAAACAAGCTTGAAAAAAGAATAAATGAATTATCGAAAAATTTCAACGTTAGAGTACGACATGGTAAAGTTATGGATGTTGTTGAGAGAGGAACTTCCTTGGAAGCTGCCGTTGCTTTTGTAAGAAAAAAATTTTCAAAATAAGGGGTGAGCTGTGTGTACATAATATTAATTGGTGGAGGTACAGGTTCCGGAAAAACAACGGTTACGAGAAAAATAATGGAAAGGATAGGTAACGAAAAATGCGTTATGTTACCTATGGATAATTATTATAGAGATATGTCACATATACCATTAGAAGAAAGAAAAAAGTATAATTACGACCATCCCGATATGATTGAACACACACTTATAGTTAGACACGTGAAAGAGTTACTATCTGGGAAATCCATTAATTTACCAGATTATGACTTTGCACAGTACACAAGGACACAAAATTTCACAATAATTGAACCAAAGCCAATATTGCTTATAGAAGGTATATTCGCGCTTTACTACGAAGAACTTCGAGCACTCGCAGATTTGAAAATCTTTGTTGACACCGAAGGGGATGAACGTTTTATCAGAAGACTTCAAAGGGATATTTTTGAAAGAGGAAGAACAATAGAATCAGTTATACAACAATACCTTAGCACTGTTAAACCAATGCATGATGCTTACGTTGAACCCACAAAAAAACATGCCGATATAATAATTCCGAAAGGTGGATATAACGAAAAAGCAATAGATGTAGTTGTTGAATTTGTACAAAATTTAGTGTAAAATTAAATAAAGAGTTAGGCATAGCAAAGAAAATATAAAAAGATTAATTAGAATAAAAGATATGGAGGTATAGAATGAAGGTTCATATTTTTACTTATGGTTGCCAGATGAATGAAAATGATTCGGAAATCGTTAAACAACTTTTGAAGGATGAAGGTATTGAACTAACCGATGACGAAAATGATGCTGATGTTGTGATTTTAAATACGTGCGCCGTTAGAAAGAAATCAGAAGAAAAGGTTTACAGTCATATAGGCAAATTAAGAAAAAAAGGTAAAAAAATTGGAATAATGGGTTGCGTTGCTGAAAAAGAAAAAGAAAACCTCTTTAAAAGAGGTGTTTCTTTTGTTATAGGTACGCGTGCTCTTACAAAAGTTCCTGATGCAGTTTTGAATGCTAAAAATGGAAACAAACAAATTTATCTTGAAGATACGTTGGATGAAATCGAGTATCATAAAGTCGAAACACGTTCATCAAACCACCATGCTTGGGTAACAATTATACACGGTTGTGATAGATTCTGTACATATTGTATAGTTCCATACACACGTGGAAGAGAAAAATCTAGACCAATCGACGAGGTACTTAAAGAGGTAGAATCTCTTTCACAAAGAGGATACAAAGAGTTCACGTTCCTTGGTCAAAACGTAGATGCTTACGGAAAAGATTTAAGAGATGGCACATCTCTCGCAAAACTGCTTAAATTAGCCTCACAAATTGATAACGTCAAAAGACTTTGGTTTTTGACATCTTATCCAACGGACTTTTCACTTGAAATTCCAAAGGTGATGCTCGAAAGCGAAAAAGTCGCGCGTTCAATTCACCTTCCGGTACAACACGGAAGTGATAAAATTTTGAAAGCTATGAACAGAAGATACACACGGCAAGAATACATTGATTTGATTAACGAAATTCGAAAGATAGTACCAGATGCATCGATATCAAGCGATATAATTGTTGGTTTTCCTGGTGAAAATGATGAAGATTTTGAAGCTACTGTCGAACTTGTTAAGTTATTGAAATTTGAAAGATTAAATTTAGCAGTCTATTCTCCACGTGAAGGTACTGTCGCGTGGAAATATTTAAAAGATGATGTGCCTTATCAGGTTAAAGTCAGAAGGATGTCGTATCTTCTAAACCTTCAGAAAACTATAAATAAGGAACTAAATAAAAGCTACCTTGGGAAAGAAGTTGAAGTTATCGTGGAAGCACAAGCAAAAAATGGCTTGTTCTATGGAAGAGATATCAGAAATAAAATAATTTCGTTTGAAGCTAACCCGGAATCGATTGGTAAAAATGTGATTGTAAAAGTGAATAAAATATCCGCAGGGCCTTTGTACGGTGAAATTAAAAAAATCTTAGACTAATTTTGGAAATTCTAATGAAATTTTAAGGTTTGTGTGTTATGCTTTTTAACGGAGGTGATAATTCATGAATATTACAAAAAAGCTCATACTCAATATTACTATTTTCATGGTTCTTTTAGCTCTTTTATCAAATCACGCAATGGCTGCTGAGTATGTTGTAAAAGTAGACAACATGCAATTAGGTACTGTGAAAGTACAGGAGACAAAAAATGGCTGGATAAGTGTCAGTGAAATAGAGTATGGTGAAAAGTATGTTGTTGAGGCAAGAACATTGTATGGTAAAAATGGAATGTTCCAAATATACGAAGCAACTTTCAAGACAAACAACGAAGTTGTCGCAAAAATACTTGGTACAAACAAAAACGGAAGAGTAGGTATAACACTTTATATGTATTATAATCCAAAGTCACCATCTGTTAAAACATTCAATTTTGATTCACCAAACTTTGTAATTTTAGACAATAACTTTATAATCCCTCATTTTGAGATGATGTTAAGAATGCCTCAACCGACAATGAATATTATCATTCCACAATCGTTGTTTGACCCATCAAAAACGGAAAAGGCAACAGGTATTGCTCAACTTAAGAGAATTTCGAAAGATAAATACAGCTTTTCATACGAAGGAACGGAAATAACTATAACGACAGACAACTTTGGAATTGTGAAAATGGAATACTCAAATGGAATAACAGTTGAAAGGGTGAAGAAATAACTGAAGACATCAGATTTCTTAAAAAAATATGGTGTGACACTAAAAAAATCACTTGGGCAAAATTTTCTTTCAAGCGAAATTTATGCAGAGAAGATAGTAGGACTTTCTAACGTAGAAAAAAACGATACGATACTTGAAATAGGTGCTGGAGCAGGAACTCTAACAGTTGCACTGGCTAAAACCGGTGCAACTGTTTTTGCTATTGAAATAGATAATCGAATGGAACCGATACTGAAAGAAAGACTTGAAAAATACGATAACGTAAAAATAATATTTGAAGACTTCTTAGAAATGGATATATCCTTTCTTCCAAATGGATATAAATGTATTTCGAATATTCCATATTATATAACGGCTCCTATATTAAAAAAGCTTTTATTTACAAATTTCAGTATGCTAACTATAATGATGCAAAAAGAAGTCGGTGAAAGACTACTTGAAAAGCCTGGTAGTTCTAACAGAGGTTTCTTAACAGTTGTACTACAAACTGTTGCCGATGTTGAGAAGTTATTGTTGGTTCCAAAAAGCGCATTCGTACCAAATCCCGATGTCGATAGCATTGTGCTGAAAATCACAAAGAAAAAAGAATTCCCATTTTCTAATTTATCTGAATTCGAAAGTTATTGGACCTTCGTTTCAAATTCGTTTTCACAGAAAAGAAAGACAATTTCAAATAACTTAAAATCTATGGGAATGGCAAAGGAAGAAATTGAGAACTTACTTAAAAACTTAAACATTAAAACAAATGCACGACCTGAAGAATTATCTACTGAAGAATTCTTAAGCTTATGGAGGATGGTTTATGGTAAGGAAAACTAAAACTTTTGTTTTTGACCTTGATGGTACGGTACTAACTCCAAAAAACGAATTTCCATTAGAAACAAAAGAACTGATAATGAATATTCTAAAAAAAGGCGACAATGTCGTTTTCGCAACTGGCAGAATGCACATTTCAGCCAAAAAATTACTTGATAGAGTTTTCGGAGAAGATGTTTTTCCAATAATATCCTACAACGGGGCCGTTGTTTATGTACCAGATAAAGGCTTCATATTTGAAAAAACTCTTGAATTATCAACTGCTCATAAGGTAATTGATTTCTTTAGAAGGAACAATATCCATGTCCAAACTTATGTAGAAGATATTCTTTATACGGAAAAAGATAACGAAGAAATAAAGTTATATTCTAAGCATGCTGAGGTACCATACACTGTTGTTGATGATTTAAAAGCAATTCATCAACCCCCAATAAAAATCCTTGGAATTGGCGATCAAGAACTTCTTGACCGTTTAATTCCAGACTTGAAAAACGTTGTTGGAAATTCCGCGACAGTTTTCAAAAGTTTTTCTATATTCCTTGATGTAGTTCCCGCTGATGCAAATAAAGGTATCGCTCTTCGTTTTCTTGCCGATTATCTTAAATTCGATTTAAGTGAGACTATAGTTTTCGGAGATAACGAAAATGATATCTTCATGTTTGAAGTTGCAGGGCGAAAAATTGCAGTATCAAACGCTGTGGAAAAACTGAAAGAGGTGGCTGATTTTGTCAGTAAATCCAATGAAGAAAACGGTGTGTACTTTGCTTTTACTCAGCTTTTTCCTGAGTACATCGTTTAGCGCAAATTTCTATAATTTTTATAGTAAAAAATTCATCTCAGACGAAAGATTAGAATATATACTAAAAGATGTAAGTTTACTTACATTAGGAAGTCTCGGTAATCTATCGTTGATAATCGACGTTGGAAAGTACGTAGGAGCTCATGTTAAAAACCAAGGATACGCATATTATATTATGGGTCCTATCGATTCACTCAGTATAGACGATGAAGATTACTTTTACCGTGTAAACAAATCTCCGTTTATAACAGCTGATGTTTATGAAAAATTCGCAACAGGTTTATCTATCGCAGGTGTAATACCTGTTTTCGACGGTAGAGGTAAGATAGATACGAATCTCGTCTCATCGCTGATAACTCGAAAGCTTACATACCCTGTAATTGTAGAAAGTTCTGGTAAAGCAAATTTACTAAGAAATTTAGGTTATACCGGGGTTTTTATATTAGAAACAAGTGATGGTTACGAATTTTTGAACGGAAGATACACACCGCTTTATTGGAGTATAAGTTTACCGAATGGTGAATCTATCAGAAGAAATGTACTTCTAAATTCCATAATATACATCAGTCAAGGAGATATTAAAATTAAAAAGCCGTTTTCAAATAATGGAATTGTTGTATTTTCAGATGAAGAGTTTGTAATTGAAGAAGCTAAAAAAATTTTGGGAAAAAAAGCGGGACCCGGTAGGATCCCGTGGTAAAATTGAAAGCATTTTTCAATCCAGTTATTGATTTAAAAATTATTTTTTTATATTTCTGCTCCCAGGCTTTACAGCTGGAATATTCACTTTGCAAAGTGGGCATTCTTCTGGTTTATAAGTTGGGAAGTCAAATTTTACAAGATACGTGTATTTTTTACCACTATCTTCGAATGGATTTTCCTTCCCCGATCTGTTTATTATACTTGCAAAGCCAACGACTTCTGCACTGTATTGATTAACAACTTCAACAACCTCAAATGTAGATTTTCCAGTTGTGACAACATCTTCGACAATCAAAACTTTGTCATCTGTTGTTAAATCAAATCCTCTTCTTAATTTCATTACTCCATCTTCACGCTCAGTAAACATAGACCTTACTCCAAGGAACTTTGCGACTTCGTATGCAACTATGACACCACCAAGAGCCGGACCAATTACAACTGTACACTCTATACCTTGCTCTTTTACTTTCTCAGCTATCAATCTCCCAATTTCTTGACCATATTCCGGATATTCAAACACCTTTGCACATTGTACATAATTCGTTGAGTGAAGTCCCGAAGAAAGTATAAAATGTCCTTCCAAAAGTGCTTGTGTTTTCTTTAAAATTTCGATTACTCTTTCCATATTTTCACCTTCTCTTTAATCTCCCTAATTTTTCCTTCAGGGTCATTCGACTTATAGACTTCCCTACCTATGACTGCAAAATCAGCTATACCAAGTATATCCCACAAACTCACAACATCTTTTTGATCATCTTTCCCCTGCTGCATCCTTATACCAGGTACAAGAATCTTTCCACCTATGAATTTTCTCATAACAACAGCCCAAGTACCAGGTAAGACAAATGATGAACCTAATCTCGAAAGTCCGATGATAATCAGTTTAAAATCTTCTAATTTTCCGGGCAGTGACGTAAGTTTAATAACCGAAAAGATATGTTTATCAGTTGATTCAAGCGCTGCGCGGACAGCCTCTATTCCGGCATTCGCATGTACGGTAAAGCCAACTATTCCAGGATGGTCCCAAGATTTTATCGATCTAGCGACAGTCGAGGGAATATCTGAAAATTTCAAATCTAATATAACCTTATAACCCATTTCGTACAATGTATCGATAACTTTTTTACCGTTCACTGCAAGGTTATGTCCAACTTTTACGTAATCAAAACTTCCATATTTTTTTATAAACTCAATAGGTTCTTCCATATCCAAACTTAGCACAGGTTCGGTCTTAACGTACAGCTTCGTCTCAAAATTTTCAAGCTTTTCCCCCATGGTGCCAGTATCATTTAAAATACTAAGCATAAGAACATCCTCCCTTTAGTAAATTTTTATAAGAGTTCATTCAAAACCTTTTCATTTTTGAACAAAGCGCTTCCAACACTTACAGCATCCGCACCCAATTTTAAAAATAATTCAACATCTTCGCGTTTATAAACACCGCCTGAAGCGATGATAAAAATATCACTCAATCTCTTTCGTACTTCATAAACTGCTCTTAAAGCTATAGGAAGAAGATTTGGACCGGAAAGCCCTCCTAAAATCATCTCACCTTCATCGTTAAACATAAGTCCTCTAATTGTGTTTATAACCGTCACTCCATCCCAACCAGTATCTTTTACAATTGCCGCGTTTTCCTCCACAAAACCTCCTTCGATACCCAATTTAGCTATGAGAAATACATCAGGTACTTCTGTTCTAATTTCTTTCAATAAATTTTTCCACTCACCTATATCTGACATTATCGAAAGCCCGCCACGTTTTACGTTTGGGCAAGAGAAGTTATATTCAACAGCTATAAATTTACTAGTATAAGGCTTTATTATCTTTGTAATCGATAAATATTCCTCGAAGAAATCACCACCTAAACTTAAAATCACAGGCACTTTATCAAATAACTCATCGTATTCTCCATTCTCAAGAGATTTGATAAAAGAATGCACACCGGGATTTTCTAAACCTATTCTATTTATCAAATAACCACCTTTTGCATACATGCGAGGTGGCCTATTCCCTTCTTTAGGTTTATAAGTTACAGTTTTCGATGTATAAGCTCCTAATTTATTCCATTCGATACCTTCGATTTTTAAGTACTCCCCAAATCCACCTGGTCCGGAAGCTATTATCAGTGGGCTCCTAAGATTTAATTTCCTTATAGACATACTTCATCACCCCGAAACACAGGTCCATCTGTGCAAACATGTTTTATTCCATATTTACTTTCCACCGCACAACTCTTGCAAGCACCAATTCCGCATCCCATATATTCATTAAGAGAAATGTAAACTATTTTCTTATACAAATTTTTAACCGCTATCTTTTCCATATTTTTTGAACCTGAAACAAAAATCCAATCAAAATCAGAATCGTTTAGTCTTTCTGTCAAACCCAAAAATTCACTATCTCCAACTATAAATTCCATATTTTTATCTCTAAACTTTTCAACGAATTTTTCAGAAAAAGGCGTTTTTGAAGTCACGTAAAGTGGCACATTAAATTTTTGAGAAATAAAATATCCTTCAGCAAAACACGAAGGAGCGACAACAACCACTCCATTGCTTTCTCTTGCTCTTTCTGGTTCTCCTGGCATAAATGGATTACCTAACGGCGCAAGGATATCTATCAATTCATTTGTTTCAACAATATACCTTGTTCCATCACCAACTATTTTTACAGAAATTGCCAAGTTACCTTCAAATTTTCCCAAAGTAAATGGTTTTCTTGTAAGTCCGTATGAATCAACATCAATCATACAAAATTGACCACAATCAAAATCGAAACTTCCACCTTCAAAAACTATCAAATAGGTATCAGCTGTGATTTGAAAAACTTCCTTCTTCGATAGTTTATAACTTTTAATCTTTTCACTTGATTTATTCGATAAATTCCCCATCCCAATACACCCACCTTCCGTTTCTTCTTACTCCAAGTACTTTTCCTTTAACTTTGTATCCATTAAACGCACAATTTTTACCTTTGCTATAAAAGTTATTTCCATCAACGATATATTCAGCTTTTGTATCTATAAGAACTGCATCGCTTGGAAAATTCATATTAAAGTCAGCATAACTTTTGCCTAAAATCTTCAAAGGTTTCACAGTCAAATTTTTCAAAACCAACTCTATATCTTCAAAAATCGTTAAATAAACTGAAAAGGCAACTTCTATATGCGAACTCCCATAAGGTGCGTCTTCGTATCTTACCGGCTTTTCTGGATGAGGAGCATGATCTGTCGCAAAAGTATCGATAATTCCACTTCTAACAGCCTTAATAAGTTCATCTCTATATTTGGATATTGGTGGATTTATCTTTTGATTTGGACTGGAAATCATATCAGGTGTGAAGAATACGTGGTGAGGTGTAACTTCGCAAGTTATTTGAGCATATTTTTTAAGGTAAGTGATTACTTCTATCGATTGAAGAGTTGAAACATGCTGGATATGAAACTTGTTAAAACCAAATTCTATACCTGTCATTACTGTTCTAAATATAGCTATCGATTCGTTGGAGTAAGTTCGAATACTATTAGGAAGGTTTGTGCCAATATAAAAATCTCCTGAAAGCTCATGTAATTGAGAGTGGTCAAAGAGTAAATATGGCTTTTTATTCTTAAATCCATCTACCAAATCTTCCGAATAATAGTATATGCCATCTGTTGAATATCCAGTGATCTTTTCACCGAATTGACTATTTGCGTCATATAAATCCTCGACTTTTCCAAATAAACTAACTGTGTAATTATAAAGAACAATTTTATCTTCTGATAATTTAATATGTTCATTCAAAACATCCAAAGAATCTATAACAGGTTTTGTATTTGGTTGCAAATTTACAATAAGAAATCCTCCTACAACAGCTGCTTTTGTTAAAGAATCATAATCTTCCCCATCAATAAGTCTAACATGTGTATGCAGATCAACAAACGGTGGTGAAAGCAAAAGTCCATTGGTAGTTGCCGGATTCTCGGGAAAATCAAGTTCGATATCTTTTAGTTCAAAATCTTCTATCTTACCTTTGTAAATGTTGTAAACTTTTAAGCTTTCCACTCTCTCACCCCTATTCTAATTAAAATAAAAGCAGGACCTTCATAAAAGAAGGTCCTGCTTTAAAATATATAAAACTATTATTGGCTAACGACAAAGTGGAAAAACAATTCAAGGAAAGTAAGAAATCTTCCCTAAAAACATTCTTTCGCTGATTAGTTAAAATCCTATTATTTTGTATATTCTTCGCCTCGTTCAAGCGTACACTCAATCGGTCTTGGCCTCGCTGGACCAAATTAACCATATCATACCCACCCTTTTTTTATTTAAGAAACTCTCGTGTGGTATTGTATCAAATACTTTTTAAAATGTCAACAACAACTTATAGACAAAACTAAAAGTTGTAAAAATCTTTTATTTAAAATAATTTTTGAACATTTTTAAAAGACAACAAACTAAAAATTTGACACACGTTCATGAAAAATGTTATACTATAGGCACAATGGGGGTACTGGGGATAGGTGGGAGCTGTAAATTTAAAAGTTTAAGTCTGTTTATTTTTGTGTGCACGTCATTGACGTGCACACATTTATTTTATCTATTGAATTACTGAATTAAAGAAAGGTACTTGGTCCCATCATCTGGAAAAATGGTTACAACTCTTTCAAATTTATACTTTTCTTTGATATAAATTGCTCCCAAAAGATTGGCAGCTGAAGATACCCCCACAAATAATCCCTCTTTCCAAAGTATTTTCATCATATTTAAAGCTTCTTCATCGACAATTAGTTTAATTTCATCTATCAACTGCCTATCTAATATCTTTGGTACAAACCCAGGAGCTATACCTTGAATTCTATGTTTTCCAGAAATACCATTAGTTAGTACCGGAGACTGCAATGGCTCTAAAGCACAGACTTTTACATTCTCTTTAAGTAATCTTTTTAAAACTCTTCCTACACCGGTTATAGTACCACCTGTCCCAACTCCTGCAACAAATGCATCAACTAAAAAGTTCATCTCTTCCAAAATTTCCGGTCCTGTTGTTATTTCATGTGCAAGAGAATTAGCTGGATTTTCAAATTGATTAGGCATAAACGCACTTCTTTCTGAAACGATTTCCAGTGCCTTTTCGACTGCTTTAGTCATATTTTCAACAAGAATTAAATCAGCGCCCAAAGCTTTTAACATATTCATTCTTTCAACTGAAACACTCTCTGGCATTGTAAGAATAACTTTGAGTCCTAACCGTGCTCCTAGCCAAGCAAGTGCAATACCTGTATTCCCACTAGTTGGTTCCACAAATACAGTATTTTCATTTATCTTTCCGGATTTAATAGCATCACGAATCATAAAATAAACAGGCCTATCCTTAACACTCCCAATAGGGTTGTTTCTTTCAAACTTTGCATATATTCCATACTTATCGATGTATATCAAGGGTGTTTTGCCAATTCTTATACTTGAAATCTTACTTAAATAACTCAACAAAATCACTTCCCATCAAAATTTTCAAAAAATTTTAAAACGTATATGTCAATTCAAACTTATCTATCTCTTTCCGACAAACTGAATCATCTTCTAAATTGGATTTTGCTTTACTCGAATTGACAATTTTAGCTGGAATTCCAACAACTGTAGAATTATCTGGTACATTGTGCAGTACAACTGAATTTGCTCCAACTTTTGTATTATTACCAACGTATATAGGTCCTAAAACCTTACATCCAGCACCTAATATAACATTTTCTCCAATAGTTGGATGTCTTTTACCAGACATTATATACTTCGCACCTAAAGTTACACCATGGTATATAACAGTCCATCTTCCCACTTCGGCAGTTGAACCAATTACAATTCCTGTTCCGTGGTCAATTACAACTCCGGGAGCAATCTTTGCGGCAGGATGGATGTCCACTGAATAAATAACACGATTTAAATGATAAAAAAGATAACCTAAAAATTTAAACCCTGAGTCATAAAATGCTTTGGAAATTCTGTAAAGCCTTAAAGATTTGTACCCTGCGTGAAACCAGTATTGATACCAAACTTCAAAAGAAGGATCAAATTTTTTCAAAGCTTCTCTGTCTTCTCTAAGTGTATTTCTAAGACTTGAAAATTCTTTGAAAAGATTTATAATTTTTTTGCCAAAAATCACTTTGGTATTTAAAACGCCTACTTGAAACATGCGCACCCCATGTGAAATCACTCCTTTATATATTTATTTTGTACTTAGTTTTACCTAATTTTATCACTTCTTCAAAATTTGTCAAGAAATTTTTTAATCACTTGCACAAACTCTAAAAGTTGTGATATAATAAAATTAGATTTTGTCTATAATAAAGTTTAAATACTTAAATCAAAATAAACCAGAGCAAACTAAAAGGAGGTAAAATAAGTGAACGTTACCGAACTGTTAAAGGAAAAGGGAGTTAAGCCAACTGTACACAGAGTTGAGATTCTTGATTATCTTATGAGCACTTATTCACATCCAACAGCTGATGAAATATACTATCATTTCAAGAAAGGACAAAAACTTGCTGTTATATCTAGGGCAACTGTATATAACACTTTAAAAGCACTTGCAGATGCCGGTTTGATTTCTATTATAATCACACCAGATGCAATAAGATACGACTTTGTAAGAAAAAAACATCATCACTTTTACTGCACCAACTGTAAAACAATTTACGACGTTGAGTTAGAAGTCGAATTGCCAGAAATTAAATCAATAGACAATCATGAAGTTCATCATGTCCAATTAACGTTAGTTGGAATATGTGAAAAATGTAAAACAAATCAAGAAATTTAAACCCAATAATAATCCTAAACGAGCGCTTTTTAAAACTTTGTAAAAGGGTTAAAAAGTATTTAAAAACTGTAAAATCATCACTGGAAAGGAGAGGTGTAGTTATGAGGGAGATGACAAAGAAGTTTTTAGAAGATGCATTTGCGGGTGAATCGATGGCTCACATGAAGTATCTTATATTCGCCGACGAAGCTGAGAAAAAAGGACTCAAAAAATTAGCGAATGCTTTTAGAGCAATAGCTTACGCTGAATTTGTACACGCAAGAAACCACTTCAGAGCTCTTAAGAAACTCGGTGATACGCCTGATAACATTAAATCGTGCATAGCTGGTGAAACATTTGAAATTGAAGAGATGTACCCAGTTTATAAAGAAACAGCTAAGCTTCAAGAAGAAAAAGAAGCGCAGATAAGCACACATTATGCACTTGAAGCTGAAAAGATCCACGCAGAGATGTACAAAAAAGCATTGAACCTTGTAAATGAAGGGCAAGATTACGATGCTGAAAAGATTTACATTTGTCCAGTTTGTGGTTATACGGCAGAAGATGTCGCACCAGAAAAATGTCCAGTTTGCGGTGCTCCAAAATCTGCTTTCGTTGAATTTTAACTCTCAAATTTTTTACAACATTTTAGAAGAGGAGGGAATTGGAAATGTTAGGTGAATACATAAAAAGCGGTGATTTTAAAGGTGAAAAGCACGTCCCAGTTATAGAGGCACCTGATACAGTTAAGAAAAACGAATGGTTTGAAGTTGAGGTCAGTGTTGGAAAAGAAATTCCGCATCCAAACCTTGTAGAGCATCATATTGCATGGATTGAACTCTACGCAATGCCAGAAGGTGCTCCGTATATTCTTAGAATAGGAAGATATGAATTTTCACCAACACTAGAAGAACCTGTTATAAAGGCAAAGATTAAACTTGAAAAGAATTCAAAACTCATCGCGTTGTCTTACTGTAATATCCATGGCCTTTGGGAAGGTTCAAAGGATGTAAAAGTCGAAGAGTAATTTGAATATGCATTAATAGAAAAAAACGGCAGCCACTTTTTGGCTGCCGTTTTTAATTTTGACAAAATTAATTATTTAAACAAACTTACCAAAGCAACAATAATTGGTTCTATAAAAAGCGCAGGTAAAAAGTTACCAACCTTTGTATCTTTGATTTCTAATATCCTTAAACCTATACCAATAACCAACAAACCACCTATTGCAATTAAATCGTTTAAATAAAGTGGTTGAGTTAAAAATGAAAGTTTACTTGCAAAAAGCGTAATCGTACCCTGAACAACCAATACACTTACAGCTGAAACCATAACACCTAATCCGTAAGTTGAAGCCAAAACTATCGAAGAAACAAAATCTAACAATGATTTTGTATAAATTATCGTACCATCACCTTTCAAACCAGCTGTTATTGACCCAACGATAGTCATTGGACCAACTAAAAACAAAAGAGAAGCTGTAACAAAACCTGTTGAGAAATCCCCCTCTCTCATCGCGTCACCAATTTTACTTAAAAATCCTTCAATATTAAGCGCTTCACCAATTACTCCACCTAAAACCATAGAAAACAAAACGATAAGAAAATTATTGACATCCAAAATCATCTTTATACCTATTCCGATTGTTGATAAACCTACTGCAATAAACAAAATTTTCCGATAACTTTCAGAAATACCTTTTTTAAACAATATTCCCAAAAAACTCCCGACTATAACCGCTATAAAATTGACAAAAGCTGGAAGAAATTCTCTCAAATTGTCTCCTCCCAACATTCAAGACTTTAAAATTTTAAATTGGCTCCAAACGTCACAAACGCTTCCGGTTTTTGTGGAATATTTCTTCCACCACCTTCTATAAAAAACTCCATCCCATTTAAATTCTGAATGACTGTTGACCACCCAGCAACAAGACCAAAATTGAGATATCCCTTATAATCAACAAAAACCATGGGGCTTAAGTACAAACGATTTGTTGTTTTTGATGAAAATCTAATGCCACCTTTTATGTAATTAACTCCTATGTTTAAAAATAAATTGTTATAGCTATCCGTGTATGTCCTTAATTCAATACCAACAAAGTTATCAGCACTAAATGAAACATACAAATAACTCTTACTTGATGATGAAAAAACAAGAGAACTTAAAAGTAAAATAAACAAGGTGAGAACAAGTGCAATTTTTCTGAACATAAAATCCACCTCCAAATAACATTCAAATTATTGAATTAACAAATTGTAAGAGCCCATAATAAAGTTCATCATGAACTCTTCTATCTGTTGCCTTTGGTAATATACACTCTTTTTTTGGCTCTATAACATTTGACAAAATTTCAGCTGCTCTTATCAACATTTCTTTAGTAATCTTTACCTGTTTTTCAACAGCCACTTTCATTATACCAGGAAAAGCAAGTAAATTGTTAACCTGGTTTGGAAAGTCTGATCTACCTGTCGCAACTATGAATGCACCGTCTTCATACGCTTCATCTGGAAAAATCTCTGGTACAGGGTTCGCTAGAGCAAAAATTATCGGTTTTTTGCTCATCTTTCTTATATCGGAACCTTTCAATATACCACCTTTTGATACGCCTATAAAGACATCCGCATCGATGATAGCATCTTTTAAATTACCTGAATTATTGAGATTACCGGTTAATTCACTTACCTCCAAATGATACTTATGCAAAGCTGTTTTTCTGTTTATTATACCATTTATATCGCAAGGTACAATATGTTTAGCCCCTATTTCAATTAGCAATTTAACGATATTGTAACCAGCGGCGCCTATTCCATTGACAACAATCTTGACCTCATCAATTTTCTTTTCAGCTAATTTTAAAGCATTCAATAACCCAGCTATAACAACTACAGCGGTACCTTGTTGATCATCATGAAATACGGGGATATTCATTTCATTATTCAATCTTTCAAGTACTTCAAAACACCTTGGCGCAGATATATCTTCTAGATTTATTCCACCAAACGAAGGTTCAAGCACTTTTACTATATTAATTATTTGCTCAACATCTTGGGTATCTATACAAATTGGGAACGCGTCTAAATCTCCAAATTGTTTAAATAATACCGCTTTTCCTTCCATTACTGGCAAGGCTCCGTATGGGCCAATATTACCCAAACCAAGTACCGTACTCCCATCGCTTAGTACGGCTATGGTATGCTTCCTTCTAGTGTATATAAAAGTTTTTTCTGGGTTCTCTGCGCACAATTTCGCAACATCTGCAACTCCTGGAGTGTATAATAATTTTAGGTTCTCCTCTGTAATTTCAATAGTGGGTATTATCCTGTATTTTCCATTTAAAACTTCGTGAAGTTGAATTGCGTCCATATCGAAATAAGGCCTCCTTACCATATTTTCTAAAACAATTTTTATCTTTTTTTGATTGAAACAATATATTTTTTCTGCAAAATATGATATAATATTCTTAAAAAGTGAAACTGAATTTTAACATTAGAATAAGAAAACAAAGAGGTGATTGTTTTTGAACAATTACATTGTTTTTTCCATTTATTTCTCGGTAATTATATCCATTGTTAACTTTATTTATTCTTTAAATAAAAAGATTAGTAATTCATGCAAAGCAATACCAATATTGAATTTATCATTGGTTCTTTTCTCTATTTTGGAACTGTTAAAATTAGAAAATAATTCATCAATTTTTGGAATATTCCAGAACGGAATATTGGCTTTCTTACCAGTCTTATTCACGACTTTCATTTTGAAGTTCCATTCAGAAATTATTCCTAGAAAGATTATTTTGTCTTACTCTATACCTATTATATACATTATTCTAAAATTTACAAAAGTATTCAAAAATATACCATATAATTATTATCTTTTTGCCTCTCTTTTGATTATATATATAACATTTTTCCCAACAAAAAAATCCATGGATTATATTAGAATAAGATATCTTAACAGCAATATTATAACAATTTTCTTCGCAAGTATCTTTTTCTACGTGTTTATATTCATATTTTATAAAAATCATCCAGTTCTTTCTATTAGCCTCTCATTTGTAATGATTGTTATTCAATCAATAATTATAAATCGTAAGTTAACGGATCACCCAATTGATAATTTGATTAAAAGTATTGAACAAGCAAATACAATTTTTGTCTTATTAGATGAAGACGACAACGTATTGTACATTAACGAAGCTGGGTTAAAATTCATAGGATTAAGTAGAGACGAAATAATCGGTAAAAAAAACGAAGAAATTATTAAAATAACAAAAACAAGCAATCATTTAATAGAAAAAAATGGAAAAACTTATCGTTTTTCATTGCAAGAGACAAATGCAGGTAAGGTACTTATAATAAACGATATAACAAGTGGTAATAAATCTTTCTCTTCAATTGATATATTGAGCAATCTATTTGATTCACTTTTCGACAATGTACCAGATGGGGTAGTGATAATAAAAGAAGATGGCACGATACTAAAGTGTAACAGACAATTTTTAGAAATGTTTGGATACTCCAAAGACGAAGTTATAGGAGAAATAATAGATAATCTAATAGTACCTGAGGATTTAAGCAATGAACCAAAATTACTGAGAGAACTCGTTAAAAATCAAAAAACACTTAGAGTTGAAACTATAAGAAAAAGAAAAGATGGAAAAAAGATAGAAGTAAGATTGACTGTTGCAAAAATAAAAAATAATAATACTAATAACAACGATAAAGCCGAAGATTTAATTTACGCTTTCTATACAGATATAACTTCAGAAAAGGAAGCATTAAACATTGTACGAAACACTCTCCAAAAAGACATGTTAACAGGTTTGTACACAAGGTCATATTTTCTGAGAAGACTTACAAGCTTAAGCGAATTCTCGTTAATAGGTGATCATCATGGAATAATACTTATAGATATAGACAATTTCAGCCAGATTAACATATTAAAAAATCACGCATTCGGTGATGAAATATTGAGACAAGTGGCATTAAGGATTAAAAATTCCCTAAGAGAGGGAGACATAATCTCACGACCTTATGCGGATGAATTTTGGATAATCATTGAAAAAGCAGGAAAGAATTACCAACAAGCAAGAGAAGTTATAAACAACATAGTTTCAAAAATATTCAATGAAATTTCTAAACCATACTATATCGACGGAGAAGTAATAGAACTCAAATTTTCATCTGGATTGCACGTATTTTCTATTATTGATAATGCCGATGAGGTTATGAGAAAAGCAAATCTTGCATTAAAACGTGCTAAATCTTCCAAAGATAAAATTATATTCTACAATATCCTAATAGACAATGAACTTCAAGAAAAATCAACAAAAGAACGCGATTTAAGAGAGGCTTTCCACAATCGTGAACTGAAAATTTTTCTACAACCAATTTGTAAATACGATAAAACCATCGTAGGAGCTGAAGCACTCCTTAGATGGGTTAAAAAAGATGGAAGTGTACTACCACCTATAGAATTTATCCAACTGCTTGAAGAAAACGGCATGATAGTTTCTGTTGGCGAAGAAATATTAAGACAGGTCTGCGAAGTTCTCTCGGAAAACAACGAACTTAAGTTTATAGATATAAATGTTAGCCCAGTACAGTTAAGAGATGAAAAAATGGCTGAAAGATTCTTTAATATAGTAAGTTCATATGAAATTGACCCGTCAAAAATCGTCATCGAAATAACAGAAAATATACTCATAGATATGAACGATATAGTAAAGAATAATATAGATAAACTTCTAAAGTATGGCTTTGAACTATGTATCGATGACTTTGGTACCGGTTATTCTTCATTGGCATATTTAACACTCTTACCACTTAAAAAGATAAAAATAGACAAGTCTTTCGTTTTTAGACTTCCAGATGATAGAAAATCTATTAAACTTCTAGAAGCTATATACAATATAGCTAAGGCTTTCCAACTAGAGGCCATACCGGAAGGTGTCGAGAACGAAAAACAACTCGAGATTCTTTCAATGATTGGATACAAATTATTCCAAGGATTTTTCTTTGGTAAACCTGTTCCAACCTATGAATTTTTGAAAAGATTAACAAAAGAGTAACACGAAATCCAACCTATTAGAAAACACCTCTAAGTGGTTATAGAGTATAATTTAGTAAGAAAGTTGATTACGTTTTGCTCAATAGTCCAATAAATCACCTAAGAGGTGTTTTCATGCTTCTTTCAAATTTTCCCAACTATTCTTATAAAATCAATAACCAAATCAGCGTTTATTTTTCACACAAAGAATTAAATGGAGAGGTTTTACCTCCCAATTTCCTTTTTGAAGTTTCGGTAGTTATAGATGTTCTTAGAGCAACATCAACAATCGTTACAGCTCTAAACAACGGTGCAAAGGAAATAATACCGTTTGAAGAAATTAAAGAAGCATTGGAATTCAAAAATAAAATTAATGAGAGAAATTTACTCTTGTGTGGTGAACGTGGTGGAATAAAACCGGAAGGCTTTGAGCTTGGAAATTCACCACTTGAATTTACCTCCGAAATTGTCAAAGATAAATCATTAATACTTACAACAACAAATGGCACACGTGCATTTTTAAAAGCTTTCAAAATTTCAAATAAAGTTTATATAGCTTCGTTTTTAAACGTTTCTTCAACTGTAGAAATTCTTTCAAAGTATAACAACATAGCAATTGTTTGCGCGGGAAACAATGGGAGTGTATCGTACGAAGACACACAACTTGCTGGATTTATAATAGAAAAACTTTTATCCAAAAAGGATTATTCTTTATCAGATTCTGCAAAAATTGCTTATAATCTCTGGAAATCGTTGAAAAAACCAGATTTCACAGGTGAACATGCAAAAAAATTAATAGAGCTAGGATTTCAAAAAGATGTTGATTATTGCCAAAATATAGATAAAATAAGTATAGTTTGTGAGGGAATTAGACAACCACAGAATTTATTGAAAGTAAAAATAATAAAAACAAAAATATAGAAAACATAAAGAGGTGACTATATGCTAGAACTCGAGAATATATCGTACAAGACTCAAGAAAAAACGATACTAAAAGACATATCGCTAAAATTCATCCCAGGTCACAGATACGCTTTGATAGGTACAAACGGTGCAGGTAAGAGTACGATTGGTTATTTAATAATGGGACTTGATGGCTATAAGCCTACGACTGGAAGAATTCTTCTTGATGGGAAAGATATAACAAACTCATCAGTAACTGAACGCGCGAAGCTTGGAATCACACTTATGTGGCAAGAACCAGCCAGATTCGATGGAATGACTATAGAAACCTATCTTACATTAGGTGGAAAATTGCCTGCACAAAAATCAGAAATCATTGAAGCTTTGGAATTTGTTGGATTAAACCCGAACATATACTTAAAAAGATTCGTCGATAAGACGTTAAGTGGTGGGGAAAGAAAACGCGTTGAGCTAGCATCTATTTTACTTATTAAGCCAAAGTACGTTATATTAGATGAACCGGATTCTGGTATCGATTTAATGAGCTTAAACATAATAAATGATATAGTTAATTACATAGCACAATACGGTGGGACACCTATAATAATAACCCACCGCGAGGAAATGGCTTACAATACTGACTATGGGTATCTTATATGTTCTGGAAAAATCCTCATGCACGGACCAATAAATAATGTTATAACCGCATTTAGAAACAGTTGTGAAGCATGTAATCATCCAAATATTCCTATTCCAGGGGAGTTGAAATAAAATGGATGTAAAAAAAGAATTTGAAACGATAGTAAAAACGGCTGAAAAGCTTGGAACAGACGCCTCAAAATTCATGGATAAAAGAATTGCCTCGATAATAATAAGTGGTGATAGAGTAATCGGTTTAAACAATGTACCAGGTGTTAAACTCATCCATAAACAGATAGAACACGGCGTACAAGTTGATATGGAAATAGAAGAAAATACCGAAGTGCCTTTCCCAATACATGTATGTACTGGATATATCGAAAAGAAAGGCTATCAAAAAGTTCTATTTAACATAATTGTTAGAAAGAACGCCAAGGTAAAATTCACAGCACACTGTGTTTTTCCACAGGCAGAAGATTTTACACACGAGGCTGTTTCAAATGTAGTCGTTGAAGAAGGCGCAATAATGGAGTACAACGACGAACATTACCACAGCGATCTTGGGACCATCACCCTTAAAACCACAACAAATGCAAAAGTTGAAAAAGGTGGAGTATATAAAAATAGTTTCCACCTTACAAAAACACGTGTCGGAAAATTAAACGTCCTTATGAACCTTGAACTTAAAGAAAACGCTGTTGGAGAACTTGTGTCAAAAGTAAGAGCTTCTAGTAATGATGAAGTTAATATAAACGAAATTGTTTACCTCAACGGTGAGCATTCAAGAGGACTTGCAAAAACCGTCGTTGTTGGTTTAGATGAGGCGAAAGTAAACGTCCTAAATGAAGCTTATGGGAATGCGCCGTATTCAAAAGCTCATATATCTTGTGAGGAAATAACGAAAGGAGAAAAAGTAACTGTTTCAACAACACCTGTTTTAAAAATCACAAACGACCTAGCTGAATTAACACACGAGGCATCTATAGGAAGAGTTAGTCAAAAACAACTTGAAACGCTTATGGCAAAAGGGCTCACTGAAGAAGAGGCAACTGAACTGATAATTAAAGGATTACTTATGTAATTGATGCAATCTCAAATGATTCGAGGTTGATAACTTGATCGCAACGATTATAACAATTCACTTATTTTTCGCAACTGTTTATCTTGTTATCAAAGAACCAGAAGTTGTTTTGAAAAATAAAAAAATAGTCTTAGATTACGCCCGAGTTTCACTTGGTGTTCTTGGGCTTTTGATTGCTTCTGGCATAGCTTCATTAACAACAATAAAATCAGCTATAATGCCACAAATGAATATCGTTCCGTGGCAAATATTGATAATCTTCTTTGGTTCTGCTTACATCTGTGGTTCTCTTGATGCATCTGGGATTTTGAAAATCATCGCTTACAAATTTGCAAGTTTTTCAAATAACGGGAAAAAACTCTTTTTTAACTTATTATTTTTAGCTGGAATAATGACTGTATTTACATCTAACGATATTGTCACACTTACACTCACACCGATAGTAATCTACATAAGTCAGTACGCTGATATCGATCCATTGCCGTATCTAATTACCATCTTCTTTACTTCAAATACATGGAGCATGTTTTTTTACATAGGAAACCCAACGAATGTTATTGTCGCACAGGCATATTCTTTAACTTTTTTCAACTACGCTAAGTTAATGTTCTTCCCAACTTTGGTCGCAATTTTAACGTCCGTAGCAGGATTTTACTTTAAATACAGAGAAAAATTACCTGGCACAATAAATGTTAACCTTGATTTTGATGAGAAAGCTGTTATAAAAGATAAAAGATATACATTCCTTTCGTCTGGTCTATTTGTTATCTTTTTTTTCACAATAGCAATAGGCGACTTAATAAACCTTCAGCTTTGGAAATCGATAACTATATTTACAGCTATATACGTTCTTCTAAATCTTGCTTTTTCAGATGTACTATCAGAAAAAGATGAATTTCTAATTGAAATAGGTAAATTTGATTATAATATCACTTTTTTTGTTGATACAATAAAAAGAGTACCGTGGAAAATGCTTCCGATGGTTGTAACATTTTTCGTATTTGTTCATATATTCACACTATTTGGCATAACAAAATTTGTCGGTCAACTTTTCAATTTTAAAAATCAATTAATTGGCACAATCTTTAC
This sequence comes from Fervidobacterium nodosum Rt17-B1, assembly GCF_000017545.1. NCBI lineage: Bacteria > Thermotogati > Thermotogota > Thermotogae > Thermotogales > Fervidobacteriaceae > Fervidobacterium > Fervidobacterium nodosum. The sequence goes on from NC_009718.1 coordinate 513,235, forward strand.
ATCGTATGTAACTGCATTTGCTGCAAATGTTATGATTAACCAACCAATGACGATATTCTTTGCCCAGGCGTTGTGGAAGAAACCTTTGAACTATGCAATGAGCTTAATTTTAGGGTCAAATATAGGTGGAAATATAACACTAATAGGCGCACTTGCTGGAATTATGTGGTCAAGAATACTAAAATTCTATGGCGTAGAGATGAACAATAAAAAATTTATGAAAGAAACATTCTCAGTATCTATGCTAACTTTACTCACAACAAGCTTGGCTATATACATTGTAACTATAATAATTAAATTATGAAATATGATAAATAAGCTAATAACGATTGGAGTGATACAATGTTTGATTTCACTAAGCATGGAGACATATCTGTGATAAAATTAAATGGAGATTTAAATATCAGCAACTCGATGGATTTCAAAGATTGGATAATAAGTGAGTTTCTCGATAAAAAATAGTAAAAATATTACTTGATATGTCAAATATCAAAAGCTTAGATAGCTTTGCCCTTGGTGTTTTGATTGGAATTTACAAAAGAGTTATCCTCGCAGGTGGAAGACTTTGCATTTTATCACCAAATGAAAATATAAAAAGATTGTTTGAAATAACAGGAATGGATAAGTTACTAAAGATTTATAATACAATTAGTGAAGCTTTGTCAGAAATGAGATAATATTATACTATATTATAAAAGCATTGAGAAAGGAGGATACTATGTTTAACCTATTTGTTTTAACTCTTGAATACTTACTCTCAGGAATTGCAGTACTTCTTGCTTTGCGATTTATGAAAAAAGAAGGGGCTTACGTAGTCTTATCTACATTGATTATAGCTTCAAATCTTGGAGTTGCAAAACTTTTCAATTTGTTTGGTCTTGAAGTAACTGCAGCAAATATGAGCATGGGTATGGCATTCGTTATATATTCTATACTTACAGAAGTTTATGGACAATCTGAAGGAAGAAAAGCGGTATGGGTTGGATTCTTTGCTCAATTTCTCTTTATAATGCTCGGGTTAGTTTACACAATTTACACCCCATCGAAAAACGACTTTGCTCAAAGCTATTTATCGCAAGTTTTTGCAGTAACGCCAAGAATAGCCATCGCAAGTTGGACTGCGTTTATTTCTTCTGGTTACATCGCCGTCTGGATACACGACTCTTTGAGAAAGAGAACAAAACTTTGGATGAGAAATAATGCAGCCACTAAGATAGGACAAATCGCAGACAATCTTATATTTGTAACAATTGCTTTTTTGGGACTCGTTGATTTAAAAACCTACTTCCAAATATTTATAACAACCACAATCGTCGAATTTTTCCTCGATTACGTAGACACCTGGATCGTATACTTAGGTGTTAAATTCTTAAAAGATGAAAAGAAAGATTCGGAAAATTACCAAAAAATGGGAATTGTGTCTAACTAAATATTAAATATTGAATCAAATACAGAAAAAACATTAAGCAGAGTCGATTTCTTCGACTCTGTTTTTTTATTTAAATTTGGTATAATACTAAAGACTTCAAGGTAACGACAATAAATAAAAATGGGGGCTGATATCTCTTGATAGTTTACAAATTTTTGTGCACTATATCACTTGTTTTTGTACTCTTTGGTCTTGTAATAAGTAATGTCGACATATTCGAAGAACTTAAGATAATTATAATTTCTCCGGACTATCTAATAACAGATTATTTTGAGATAGCTGGTATTGGTGGAGCGTTTTTAAACAGTGGACTTCTTATGTTCGCTTTTATTTGTATCCTTAAGTTACTAAAAATAAATCCCTCAGGAGTTTCAATTGCAGCTATTATGACAATTGGTGGTTTTGCGTTGTTTGGAAAAAATATTTTTAACGTTTGGCCAATAGTTATCGGCGTTTTTCTATATACAATTATGACAAACGAGAATATTAGAACTTACTTGTACGTCGCACTTTTTGGAACAGCATTAGCACCAGTTACAACTCATCTGGTTCTTAAAAACTGTCTTAATTTAAACTGGATTGGATTATTATTTGCTATTTTGATAGGGTTCCTCCTACCACCCCTTGCGAGTTTTGCTTTGACACTACACAGAGGATATAATTTATACAACGTAGGTTTTACAGCAGGTTTTCTTGGCATGTTTCTTGGTTCGATATTGAAAGCTTACGAGCTTCATCCTGAACCACGTTATTACTGGCACACAGAAAATCAATTACTATTATCAATTTTCGTTTACTCTTTATTTTATTTAATACTTCTTTATGGTTTAAAACTAAATAATTGGAGCTTTTCGGGATACAAAAATGTTTTTAAATACTCTGGAAAGCTATTAACTGATTTCGTATTGTTAGAAAATGAAGCGATAACATTTATAAACGTTGGAATTCTTGGCTTATTAGGAACTTCCTATGTACTTCTAATCGGAGCGCCCATAAATGGACCAACCATCGGTGGAATAATGACATTAGCTGGTTTTGGAGCATTAGGAAAACATCCTAAGAACATATTCCCTGTAATATCAGGGACAATCATAGGTGCTTTAACTAATTCTCAGGCAATAAATAGCGCCGGAATGGTCTTAGCAGTTTTGTTTGGTACAACCTTGGCTCCTATAGCTGGTGAATTTGGAATTATTTGGGGAATTATCGCGGGTTTTTTGCACAGCTCCCTTGTTATGAACCTGAGTTTCTTGCACCTTGGCATGAACCTTTACAATAACGGTTTTTCCGGAGGATTTGTTGCTATGTTCTTGTTAGCTATAATAGATGCTTGGAAAAAATTAAAAGAAGCTATTGGTGAAAAGTTGAGAAGATTTGTAAAAATGGGGAGTGATTAAAATGGATATCGAAAAGATGATTGTAATAACATTAAGTGATATAGTATACTATTTTTTAAAAAAAGGTGGACATATAGTATCATCTGAAATTATTTCTCTTGAAAATGACTTCCATTTGCTGATTGAAGTTAATATCGATGTTAACGAAGAGATCAAAAAAGACATCGCATTGATGAAGAAAATAAAAGACCATCCAGAGTTAAAATATTACAGCGCCCTCGGAGAAAACATCGGTAATCTCCAAGGTATTTATTTAATTGCTCCTTACTTAAGTAAAATAGACACAGAAATCACTGATGGAGAACTAAAAATAGAGCTCTTTGTCAAAAAAGTGAAATAATGAGAAAGTGAAAGAGGTGAAGAAATGTTTTTCATAGAAAAGGAAAAACACAAGTTCTCTCTAAGTAATCCCGCCTTGCTAGTCATAGACGTACAAAATTACTTTTTCGACAAGACATCACCAGCATATTTGCGTGGCTCAGAAAGAGTTTTGGAAAATATAAAAGAAATAACAAACAGTGTGATGGGAAAAATTCCCATCATTGGTACTTTGCACATTGGAGGTTCAAATCCATTGAAAAAGTGGTGGGGAAACATTGTTGAAGTCGAATGGACCAAACTAATGGTTGAAGATTACAAATTTAATCATATCATAAAGAAAGATACTTATGATGCTTTTTATAAAACATCCCTTGAAGAAATCTTAAATTTTCTTAAAGTTGATCAACTAATAATAACGGGAGTCATGACACACTTATGTTGTGAAACAACCGCACGAAGTGCGTTCGTGCGGGGATACGAAGTTATTATGGTTGAAGATTGCTTATGGGATAAGGATGAGTGGTATCATTACGCTTCATTAAAAAATCTCGCACATGGATTTGCTGTAATATCAAATAAAGAGGAGATATTGAAAAATTTCTAGAATAATATGTTTACTCCTCTTTGACGAAAGTATACGCTTCTTCCAACTTCTTTTGCGCATTCAAGTGCCTTTGCACATACTGACCACAGTTACTTCCTATCTTATTTTCCTCGAGTTCACCAACACTTATTATCACATCGTATCCACTTTCTCTTAACTTATCGACGAATTCTCTATGTTCTAGCACCAAACCCTCACCAGTTACATCAGAATTAAGGCCGTTTTCTATTGAACGATACGTTGGATTCACTGGAGTAATTTTTATCAAGAATTTTTCCGGATTGAAGAAATTCATAATTACACGTGCATCGGCAATGTTTTCTTTCGCTAAGGCAAAGTTCAATGTAATCTTTCTATCTTCGGTTGTGACAAATTTTTCACCGTATTCAGATATTTCTCTAAATGACCATTTTTTTACCGGAATTATCTCATCTCTTTGCTTTTCATCTGTACTGTGAATAGAAAACTGAAGCTGGAACTTTCCACGATAATGCTTTTCTTTTATTTCAATTAATCTCTCAAACCATCCGTTTCTTCCAATTGGCGCAACAGTACTAATCGATGGCATAAGCCCTGGTGCGTCTATTATCTGAGGCAATTCATCTAAAACCTTCAAAACCTCGTCATTCAACGCAGGTTCCCCTACACGAGCAAATTGAATTTTGAACTTTTCGACAGGAACTTCATCCTCGTAACGACTTCTAATCAAGTACAATATTTGAGCCAAAATTTCCTCTTTGGATAATCTTCTTTTATAGTACCCACCAGCATCACACATTTTACAACCAACGGGACAACCATCCATTGTTGAAACAATCAGTACCCATTTTTTATCTCTCGGAATCGGTGGTTGGACTGACTCAACAAATTCCACGAGAGCTCCTTGCCTAGTCTTACCCAAATAAACCATCGCTATATCTTCTTTACCGTATTTTTCGATAATTTCAAGTTCTTGCGTGTATTTTAAATCCTTCAAAACCAAAACACCTCCAACTTCCATTTATTTTTTCATATTTCTATCTTCTTTAATATTTCCATCGCACATTTAACTCCATCACCTATGGCTATAGAAGATTGCCTAAAGTCCACATGTGCAACATCACCAATTATATAAACCTCTTTCCCAATTTCAACATTCTCAATTTCAGGTCTATTCTCAAGCCTTCCAATAGCTATAAGTAAAGCGTCGAAAGTATATCTTCCTTTTGAAGTCTCTACAATAATTTTATCATCAATGCTATTTTTACTTTCCACATTCAAAATTTCATCATTTATTCTTACTGGAATACCTAATCTTTCAACTTCCTTAACAAGCTTTGGCACAGCCTTTATTTTATTACCCCTAACAAAAACGGTGGAACTATTACCTCTCATAGCATTTTTGATAGCGCCATCAAACGAAACATCCCCACCACCATAAAAAGCGATATTTTTCGCGTCCTTTGGTAAATCTCGGAATTCATACACAATTCTATTAGAAATTTCGAATTTTTCAATTCTTTTCGGCTTAGTTCCCGTTGCAATTACGACTATATCGGAAAAATAAACATTATTTTTCCCAACCAATTTTATCTTCCCATCGTTTCCATAATTTTCTCTCTTTGTTATTTTAAAAATCTCATCGTAAACAATATCTATGTTGTTTTCTTTCACTATATTTCTAAATTTTTCAACTAAAAATTCCCCTGGTGCAGGTTCAACCAAGGGAAAATTTTCGACAAACCACGCATTTTCAATTAATCCACCTATAGTTCTTTTTTCGTAAATAACAACATCTACATTGTACCTTTTAAGAAAAGCAGCGCAAGAAACTCCAGCAGGTCCACCACCAACAATTGCTATTAACATTTAAAAACTTAATGCCTCCTATCAAAAATTTAAATAAAATCAAATTAAAAACTTTTTCTCCTCTTTTACAACAACCTTACCTGGTCCCATATCGAATGTGCCACCAAGTGCCAAAACCGTTCCAAGTTCTATTGGTAGTCCAACTCTAACGATTTCTTCTACAACCTTTTTTATATCATACTTCACATGTAAAAATTCATACCAAAAAACTCCATTATCTATATTTAATATCAGATAAGTGGCCCCCGGTATACCATCTTTTGTTCTCCCGACACTTCCAGGGTTTAGCACAGTCTTTCCAAAAATGTGTTTAGCCATCATTAAATGCGTATGTCCATTGATTATTATATCCTCTTCAACATCTTTAGCGATAAACTTAAGTCTTTCTGCGTTAGTTGAAGGTTTAACGTATTCGAGAAGATAATTAAGTGGGCTACCGTGAACAAGCAAAATTTTAACACCTTCAACTTCGATTGACAATCTTTTTGGTAAATTCCTCAAAAATTCTTTATTCTCTGGAGTTGTAACTTTTATAGTCCAATTTAAAGATTCATCGCCAACTTCTGTTTCTCTTCCTGGGTTATAAGAACAACCACAACTTTCTTTCTCGTACCCAACAGCATCATCGTAATTTCCCATAACAGTTATTATATTTTTTTCTTTTATCAAGCCAATAACTTCATTTGGATTAGGACCATATCCCACAAGGTCACCAAGGCAGTATATTCTATCTATCTGCTTTTTTTCAATATCGTTTAACACACTTTGAAGTGCTTCAAAATTCGAGTGTATATCTGAAATAAATGCTAGTCTCGTCATATTTAGACCTCCTTAGAAAAATATTTTTGAACCATAAATAGCTTTTGTCCAATTTTGTATTATAACACAAAATTATTAAGAAATTTTAGGATATTTGTGATAGAATAAAAATGGAAATTTGTGGTTAAAAAAGGAGGCCAAACTATATGTATTTGTATATTGCTGATGCCTTTACAGATAAACCTTTCTTAGGTAACCCTGCGGGTGTTGTTTTGCTTGACGATAATCACCAGATTTCAAAAGAGACAATGCAATTGTTAGCTAAAGAATTAAGATTTTCTGAAACAGCCTTTGTTAAGAGAAAAGGAAATAGTGATGAATTTACTGTGCTATTTTTCACACCTGTTTCCGAGATCGACTTATGTGGTCACGCAACTATAGCGACATTTACCGTACTTAGAGAAAAAGGAATCGTATCAACAGGTAAAACATACAAAATGATATCGCGGGCAGGAACACTTGAGATAGAAATTTTTGATAACCTAGTAATGATGGAACAAGCTGAACCTGCCATGGGTGATATAGTTGAAAATAAAGATATCGAATATATAGCTCAGGCACTTGGAATTGATCCGAACGATATTGGAGATACGAAATATAATTTATCACCAAGACCAGTTACAACAGGTTTGTGGGATCTGATTACACCAGTGAAAACCAAGCAAGTTTTATACAGCCTTTCTCCGGATTTCGAAAAAATCTCAGACTTTTGCCGAATAAATAATATAGTAAGCTTCCATGTATTTACACTAGACGAGGAAAAAGCGCTTGCAAATTGCCGAGATTTCGCACCACTTTACGGCATACCAGAAGAATCCGCAACTGGTACGGCAAATGGTGCGCTGATATATTATCTTTACAAACATGGCGTTGTTGAACCTGAAAAAACATACGAAATTATCCAAGGTGAAACAATGGGCAGAACGTCAAACATATTCGCAAAAATAAAGTTGAAAGATGGAATATACAAATCGTATATAGGAGGGAACGCAAAATTAATAGTTGAAGGTTATCTAAAGATTTAAATTTTATTTATCTTAAAAAGAGGATGATTTTTTGGAAAGCTTAAAAAAGATTTTTTCTCATTACCATATCTATTATAGTATTCTCTGCGATAGCTTTTGGTATATTTGTTACATACGCTCTTTATAGAGAGAAAACAAATAACGCAAAGGCTTTAATTTATCAAAAAATAAGTTAATCTCATTTTTGTTGAGAGACATTTTAAGAAATTTTACATCACATTAGTTCATTAGATATTGTGAGAAATGGTTAAAATTAACAGAAAAAGAGAAAAAATATAGAAGAATTCAAAATTTATATTCTGATATAAATTATCTATATTCAGGGCACGAAGATAAAACGCTGAAAATAAAACGTTAACGAAAGATGAATTTTTGATATTGGCAGAAGCTTCGAATTTGAAACAAGCGGTTGAAATAGCCGAGAGAATAAGAAAAATTATTGAAAGTGAATAATTTTATAGAGAAATAAAAATTACTATGAGTATAGGTGTTGCCTCTATCGAAGAATATCCCAACATATTTAACATAGATGAACTTATATCAGCTTCGATAAAAAGTTATACAACGCAAAATACAAAGGAAAAAATAGGACAAAATAATAAAATTAAGGAAAAAAATAAAACATGGCTTCATTCAATCTGAAGCCATGTTTTATTTTTTGCTTATCCTTCCGATAATTTTTTAACTATCTCTATCATCTCATTCGAAAGTTTTTCAAGTTTCGCTTTTGTATCTTCAGAGCTTTCTCCTTTTACCATCACATAGGCTTTCATCTTCGGTTCTGTACCAGATGGCCTTACAAAAATCATACCATAATCAAAATCTAACCTAAGCGTTTCATTTGGTATGACACCATCGAACCCTTTTGAGTAATCAACGATATTTTTCAAACCATCTATACTAAATGATTTCATCTTTTCATACACTGCATATGACTTTTCAACAGAGCCAAGCTCGAAGTTTAGTAAGTTTTCAAAATAATACCCATACTTACCGTAAAGCTCTTTCAATCTCTCAAGTAGATCAACTTTTTTGGCAACCCTTGCAACAAGTCCAGATGCAAGTACAGCGTCTTTGTCTCTCGCTAAATCACCAGTCAAATAACCACAGCTCTCCTCAAAACCGATTACAAAATCAAGGTCTTTTCTTTTTTCAACCAAATCACCGATGAACTTAAAGCCGGTAGGTACTTCAAAGAGCTTTATACCATTTTCCTTACACATTGGTACAACCATATTTGTACTTACTATGGTTTTTACAAGCATTCCATTGTTCTTGCCACTTTTTCTGTATTCATCTATCAAATTATCGCTTAAAAGTACTCCGACATTATTTCCAGTTAATCTAACGTTCTTAAATACCACACCAACCCTATCCGCATCAGGGTCCGTTGCTATTCCCAAATCCACGTTGAATTTCACCATGTAATCTTTTAGAAGTTCAAGAGCCCTGTCATCTTCTGGATTTGGCGTCTTAACGGTTGGAAAATTACCATTGTGTTCCATCTGCTCTTTCACTTCAATAACCTCTGCACCAAGTAATCTTAAAAGTTGTGGTACAAATCTTGCACCCGTACCATGTAATGGAGAATAAACTACTTTCAATCCATCCAATCTTTCACCGATTAACCTTGCAACATCTTGAACGTATTCATCTAACATATCATGAGATACAAAGTTATATTTTTCAACAGCATTTATAGGCTCATTCCAGGCATTCTCTACTAACTTAGCCAAAACATCGGTAACCTCTGGTATAGCTTGCACACCGTTTGATGTGTAAACCTTGTAACCATTATATTCCGGTGGATTGTGACTTGCGGTGATAACAATTCCCATATCCATCTTCAATTTTCTCACACCATATGAAAGCACGGGAGTTGGAACAGGTTCTGAGAATAAATAAGCATCAAGACCTTCGCCAGAAAAAACAGAAGCAGCAATCTTCGCAAACTTTTCAGAGTTGTTTCTTGTATCGTAGGCTATAAGAACTTTGTGTAAGTTGTTCATCTTCATATAATTTGCCACACCTTTTGACGCAACAGCTACAGTTTTTTCATCGAATTCCCCTTCACGCATAATTCCTCTAATTCCACCGGTACCGAAAAGAATCATCAAAATTCCTCCTTTTTCGTGGCTTCGTTTATTAAGAACAAAGATACGACAAATATAAAATAAAATGTATTGAGTACCATCGCTATCTCTGTGTTACGCGAACTCATAAGTCTGAAAACCACTGCAGAGAATGTCATAATAGGTGGTTCCGCTAAGGTTAATGTACCAGACGTCTCTCCCACAGATATTGTAAACGAATAAATGAAAGCTGTAAATAAAAATCCCTTTAAAAGTGGGATTGCTATCTTTACAATAGTTTTGAATCTCCCAGCTCCATCAACACGTGCAGCATCGATAATAGAATTGGGTATACTCCTCCACCCCGATTCTATAATCCCAAAAGATATGGGAAGGGTAATTAAAGAGTGCGTGAGGATTATTTTCAAAAGTGTAGGAATATTTATCAACACATACGAAAACGCTATCGTTACAGAAGACATAGCCGCAGGAATTAAAATAAGATATGTTATTTTCTTACCACGTGATGAATAATAACCCGCTATCGTACTTATTACCAAACTAATTACAGACGCACTTGTAGAAATTAAAATTGTGTAAAAGATAATATCCTTAACCGTGGCACCAACTAAATATTCTAAATTCTCATTTTTGAAAAACTCAAAGTTTTTTAGTGAGAATCGCCCGTAATAATCCAAAAATCCGGATAATGCGGAATAAATTAAAGGCACAAATATCAACAAAGTTGAAACCACAAAAAACACATAACCCCACTTTGGAAATCTTTCCAAATGCTTATGGTAATTTTTTTCGTAAGTCTCCCTTTTTATAGAAAGTACGTAACCTATTATTGAAATGAACAGCAATTGGAAAACCATCAATGTTGAAGCGGCTTTGAAATCAAACGTAATACGTGAGTACATGTATATTGCCACTTCTATAGTTGAATACTTAATCCCCCCTAAGATAAGCACAACGGAAAAACTCGTGAAGGTATATATATAAGTCAGAAAAAATGCCCTTAAAATCGAAGGCATCAACAAATGCAATTCAATCTTTTTAAATATTTCCCACTTACCTGCGCCATCTATCTTTGCGGCCTCTATAATATACCCATCTATATTCTCCCAGGCATCGCCAACAATTCTTATAAACAATGGAAAGTTGTAAAAAACATGCCCAAGCAAAATCGCAGAGAATGTATAGAGAATTTGCAAATCCAGACCAAACAACCTAAGCAAACGTGTGTATATACCACTTTTCCCAAATGTTAGAAAAAAGCCAATAGCCATTGTTATACCTGGTAATACAAAAGGGATACTCGACATAACTTTAAAAATACGCTTTATAACCGGATTTATCTTTGTTCTTCCAACTAAATAAGCTCCGGGAAGACCAAGCAACATTGTCAAAAGCGATGATAAAAAGGCTTGGTATATCGTGAATTTTATCTTCGATAGGTTATCGATAAGGGCTTGTAAGCTTAATCCATTTGAAAAGTAAAGATTGAACGAAAAAGGTATAATTAACGCAAATATAATGTAAAAAATAGGGATTAGCTCGTATATTTTTGACTCTACCTTCCTCAAAAAATCAACCCCCGAAGGTCACCACGTCTGACTCTTAGAATCCTCGAAAGTTTATAGATACTCTGCTCAAGACCACCAGGTCTATTTTGAACCAACCATATTCTTCTGTAAGACTCGATAACTTTATTAAATTCATCCTCAAATTCCATCCATTCATTCTCTGGAACCGCTTGAATGTCTTTGTATATACTCAAAAACTTCATAACTTTAAGCCCCAGCAATGCAAAATCTATATTATTCAAAATTTGGTCAACAACGAATGATAGTTTACTATCTTCATCACTCCTAAACTTTTGAATTTCTTTTCTTAATGAAAGCACATCATTTTCAACTTCTTTGATTTTTTCGAGTTCTAATTTATAATTCCCGTTTCTTTCGGGATACAAGAACGCGTAAAAGAAAGGTGTACCGTTGGGCGTATAAAAGAGCTTATTGTGAACTATTCCAAGTTTGTAAATTAATTCCGCAATAGGATATTCATCAGGATTAACTTCAAAAATATTGATATCCAAAGCTTTTAAAAATTTATCGATATTAACTTCTGAAACATTCCAACTCATTTCCGCGCTGTAAGAAAAACCGATCCATGAGAAAGGTAAATGCTGTACGTGACCGTTATCGCCCCAATCGGTAGTGAGTACACCTATCGCACCGTATTTTTTACCATTGAAAATTGCGTTCTTTATATTTACCACTGCATTATCGGCTCTTCCAACAAAAGTATTCCAAGTAGAAGTACCAGGGCAAACGTAAAACGAAAGACCACTGTCAGCGTACAAACCACATTTTTCTTCGTATGGATGATCTGCTTCATATCCCCAAACCATAGGTATCATATCTTTTGGAAGATACCTGATAAACTCCGGGTGATTTTCTATGATATCCCCCCAGAACATCACAGACTCCTTGTGCTTTTTAGCAATTTTGTAAATCTTCATCAGAAAATCAAAATATACTTTCCCTTTCCCATATCTCTCGCAAAGTTCTTTCGATTTACCGACCCCAAGATCGAACGTTTCGTCGCATCCTACATTAGCCTGCTCACTTGAAAACAAAGGCAATAGTTCATCAAGAATCTCTTCAACAAACTTTTCCGATTCAGGCACAGCGGGAGAAAGCGAGAACGGGTATTCATAGCGCCCACCCCAAGGTGTTTCATATCCTTCCGGAGCTTCCGCAAGATGTTTGTATTTATCATGTATAAGCCACTTACTCATATGTCCAAATGTGTTCTGATTTGGCACAAGTTCGATATACCGTTCCTTGCAATATTTATCAAGCTCAATTATCTCTTCATGTGTTAACGGAGAATAATCCTTCCAAACTTCTTCGTGTTCTTTGTACGCAAACGTATGCTCCATATATAATTGAACCTGATTTATTTTTAACTCAGAAAGTTTATCAATAATATATTTCAAAGTATCCAGCTTTGGCATCCTATCGCGACTGATATCTATCATTATTCCCCTGTTTGGAAAATCAGGATAATCTTCTATAAAAAGTTTCGGTATTTTTTTGCCAAATTGTCTAATCAACTGCTTTAACGTCTGAACACCGTAAAATAAACCCCTTTCGTCGTGACCAAGAATAGTTATATAATCATCCATGAATAATTTGTACCCTTCTTTGTGCGGTACAACGTATGGATTAACACCAATGAAAATATCGCCATAGTATAGATTGGGACTTTTGTAACGATCAAATCTATACGAAATACCTTCTTTCTCTAAGAAATTCACTAAACTCGTTCCAATATCTACACTCTCAGAAAAAACCCACCGATTTGAGCTTAATAAAAAAGTTCCATCTTTAACTTCCAACTTTTTTGGAAACGGAATAAGGTAAATTTCAAAATCATATCCATTAACTTTCCTCATAAATATCCCCCCATGATTATTAAAAACGAAAAATGGGCACTAATTCCTATTAAGTTCCTCTTTTATTTTGAAAAGCTCATCACGCAACCTTGCGGCATCTTCATAACGCAATTCAGAGGCAGCTTTGTACATCTCCTCTTCAAGCAAAGCAGCGTATTCTTCCAAAGATAAACTCTCTTTCATTTGTAAAATAGAGTCCTCGTACACTTTGTACATTTCCTCTTCTTTGTCTCTAAACGGTGCAAATATGTCTTCCATCAGTGGTTTTATAATCGTTTTTGGCTTTATTCCATGCTTTTCGTTGTACTCCATTTGTATTTTCCTTCTTCTGTTCGTCTCATCAATAGCACGTTGCATAGCTGGTGTTATCCTATCGGCGTACATAATAACCTTTCCATTTTCATTTCTTGCGGTTCTTCCGATTATCTGTATCAACGTAGTCTCACTTCTCAAAAAACCTTCAGTATCCGCATCCAATATTGCCACCAAAGACACTTCAGGCAAATCAAGACCTTCCCTGAGCAAGTTGACACCCACAACAACATCTATTTCTCCAGCCCTTAGTTTTTTCAAAACCTCCACACGTTTAATCGCATCTAATTCCGAATGCAAATACAACGCCCTGATGTTGAATTCTACAAGGTATTCAGCCAACATCTCAGCTGTTTTCTTCGTAAGTACAGTGACTAACGCTTTCTCACCACGTTTTTTGACTTGTACAATCTCGTTTACTAAATCATCAACTTGATACCTCGTTGGTCTTACCTCAACTTGTGGATCTATTAAACCAGTTGGTCTGATTATCTGTTCAACAACTTGCTCTGAAACCTCAAGTTCGTAAGGTCCGGGCGTTGCAGAAACGAATATAACCTGATTAACTTTCTGCATAAACTCATCGAACTTCAACGGCCTGTTATCGTAAGCGCAAGGCAGCCTAAAGCCATATTCTACAAGGCTTTTCTTCCTTGACATCTCACCATGGTACATCGCTCTGAGTTGTGGAATAGTGATATGCGACTCATCTATAAACACTATGAAATCTTCGTCGTAATAATCAAGGAGTGAATAAGGAGGCTCTCCAGGTTGTCTGCCATCAAAGTGTCTTGAATAATTCTCTATGCCGGTACAATAACCGAGTGTAGAAAGCAATTCTATATCATTCATCGTTCTCTGCCAAAGCCTTTGTGCTTCCAACTCCTTACCTTCACTTCTTAACTTCTTAACCTGTTCATCCAATTCTGCGCGAATACTCTTAACTGCTCTCTCTATTTTTTCCTCAGTTGTAACGTACTCCTTTGTTGGATATATGGTTAATCTATCAAGTCGTTCTATAACATCTCTATTCATCCTATCAAATGTGTACATCCTATCAATTTCATCACCGAATAACTCTATCCTTATCCCTTCATCTTGATAAGACGGGAATATTTCCAGCGTATCACCACGGAGCCTGAAACTTCCAGTTAAACCTATATCTTCCTTTCTTTCGTAACCTATCTTAACTAACTTCTTGACAAATTCAGACAGATTTATCCTCTGCCCAACCTCGAGCTTTATATTGAGCGTATCAAAATCACGTGGGTCACCACATGCGTATATCGCAGAGACACTTGCAACAACGATAACATCCCTGCGCGTCATTATAGATTTTATAGCACTCATACGCATACGCGCTATAACATCGTTTATATCCGCACTTTTCTCTATATACAAATCCTTTGTGGGTACATACGCCTCAGGCTGATAATAATCGTAATAACTTATGAAAAACTCCACCTTATTATTCGGAAAGAACGCTTTAAACTCCGAATAAAGTTGCGCTGCTAAAGTTTTATTTGGGGAGATTATTAAAACAGGTCTATTAACTTCCTTTATAACATTTGCCATCGTAAATGTCTTACCGCTCCCCGTAACACCCAGGAGCGTTTGAAAGCGATAACCTTTATTCAAACCATTTACAAGACTTTCTATCGCCTGAGGCTGATCCCCCATCGGTTCATAATCACTTATAAGTTCATATGGCATAAGTACTTTATGCCTCCTCTTGAAATTTAAAACATTATAAAATATTATCTTTGAATCGGATCAACGAACAACGTCTTGAAATTCGAATAAAGCACCAACCCTGGTTTTAATCCTCTCACTTTTTTGACGTACTTGATGTAAGTATAGTCAATTGGCACATTACTTGAGTATCTTCCCTTACTGTAAGTGGCCGCTAATCGCGCGGCGTAATACAATGTATCTTCATCAACACTCTTCCCATTTGTTTTTATCACCACATGGGCTCCAGGCATACCTTGTACATGTAACCATATATCATTATCACTTGACCTTACAACAAGTTCGTCGTTTTGTCTGTTATTCTTACCAACCAATATCGTAAAACCGTTATAAACATACTTTCTAGGCTCAGAAACCTGTTCACTTTTTTTCTTACCTTTTTTATCAACTTTCTTCTTAATCAAACCATTTTCGACCATTTCATCTTCTATTTCAAATAATTCCTCCAACCCCTCAGCATTCTCTATAGTCAATTGCAACTGCTGAAGGTAAGAGAGTTCTTTAGATAGAATTTCTTTTCTTTCCTCTATCCCTTTTGCTTTCCTTTTCAACTTTGAATACAAATTGAAATATTTAACACTATTTTCGATAGGTGATAAATTCTTCTCCAGCGGTACAGAAACATGGCTATCACTTTCCCAATCGTAAAGACTCGCCATTTCTTCACCACAATTTATCTGGTAACTGTAAGCCTTAATAAGCTCACCGTATTTTCTGTATTTATCAGCATCTTTACACTCTTCAAGCTCTCTTTCAAGTTCAGAGAGTAAATTCTCGTAATGGTCTATTTTGCTTTTCACAACACTTATAAGTTGATTTCGTTTTTCAGTAATTTTATCCTTAACTTCAACATACTCAAAATATTCGTTCACACATTTCACAAACTCAGAACATTTTTTCTCATCTCTGTACTGGTGGAGACGTATCACGGAAATATCCTTAGGTTTTTCATCTTCGTAGTACAGTCTTAACGTTCCTTCTTTTAATTCTTCCTTTACACTTATCAATATTTCATATACTCTTTTCAAATCCTCAAGCGAAACTTCTGATAAACTCTTGTTATCGAGTTCAGATCTATACAAAACCTCCTCAGCTGTGACTTTTGAAAAACCTTGGAATTTGGTGTATATAAACTCAACAAGACTTTTCTTTTTATCATAAAAACCTTCGAAAACACTTTTCAATTTATCGAATGAATCAATTTCATCGATTGTCAGCTTATCTGAAGGATACAAAACAAATTTTTCGCCGGGAAATATATTTCTAAACTTAGTTTGGACCCTTTTGAACGCTTCAAGTATCTCCGAATTCTCAACAATTATCGCGTTGGAGTGTTTACCCATAATATCAAAGTACAAAACATAGTTGTGAACAACGCCAATTTCATCAATCTTCTTTAACTCCAAAACAACCGTTCGCTCATATTGGATATTTGAAAAATCAACGACCTTCGCTCCCCTTATCCTACTGCGCAAAAATTCGACAAAATTATTTTTCTCTGGATCTTCAACAAAGTGGTTCACAAATGATATATACGAAAAATTCGGATTAAGAGATACCTTTAAATCTCCGTTATCGAAAGAAAAATACAAGATATGCTTAGATAAATAAACATTTCTCAAATTAAATCCAACAATTTTCTTTGCTATTTGCTCAACAGTTCCTCTCATCACAAATCCATCGTACGGCATGAAAGTGCTCCTTTCACGTTCACATCAATATTCTAAATCCAAATCAACGATATTTTTCGGAGCTTTTCCCGAGAGAATTAACCTCAGATTTTCTATCGTTTCGTCTATCCTGCCAGTCTGCCCTTCTATTGTAAATCCACCAACGTGTGGAGAAATGACAACATTTCTAAGAGTATGAATTGGATATTTAGAAGGTAATTGAACAGCATGATCAACATTTGGATAAAGATACCACGTATCTATACCTGCGCCGGCTAAAATATTTTCTTTCAGTGCAAAATAAAGTCCTTCTTCATCAATCAGTTGACCTCTCCCAACGTTTATAAGAAATTTACCACGCATTGAATACAATCGTTCTTTATCTATAATTCCATAAGTTGATTTCGTAAGTGGCAAAGCAACAAAGATAACTTCGCCAAACCTTATAGCTTCATCGATATCTGTGGTAATGTGTTGAACATAATCTACAGATTCGATACTCCTTTTGTACCCCATTATTTCGCAATCAAATCCAGAAAGCAATTTAGCTATACTCCTTCCAATGGTTCCCAACCCAAGAATTGAAACCTTTTTCCCTTGGATTGAATACCAAAAATCTTCCTTCTTTGAGCCTGCTTCGTATCCATGCCATATACCCTTTGACAAATCGTTATGGTACTCCACGACCCTTCCCATAACAGCTAAAGCAAGTGCAACAGCGCGTTCTGCAACAATCTTTCCATTCCCATGGTTATTTGAAACAACAATATTTCTCTTTTTAATTGCTTCTATAGGTAAGCCATTAACTCCGGCCCATGGAACAATTATATATTTCAAACGCTCAGCTTTATTCAACTGACTTTCACTTAATCCACCAGTTACAATTACATCAGCTATCGGAATAAACTGCTCAGCTTCCATTCTATCTGCTGGAATAGCGAAATCATCGTTTGGAAATTCAGATTTCAACTCTTCAATTTTCAATTTAAAATAATCAATTAATTTGGTCAGAAAAAGTACGGTCATATTAACTCTCCTCCTAATAATTTAGACTATTCTAATAAAATTATACCACAATTAAAATAAACGACATTGTAAAAAAAACGTAGGTTGCATTTTTACAACCTACGTTTACTTCTTTATCGCTATGTTGACTAAAAATTCATTAAAAGAACGTTGTCAACGCAAGATATAATATCGCGCTCACACCCGCGGAGAATGGAATGGTTATAAGCCAAGATACAACTATTTCTTTAAGCACTCCCGTATTAACTACTTCTATACCTCTTGCCAAACCAACACCAGTAACCGCACCAACTACCGTATGAGTTGTACTTATTGGAAAACCAAATATAGATGAAAGAAGCACCGTTGTGGCTGTACCAAAGTCTATTGAAAATCCCCTTGTATTATTAAGCTCGGTTATATCATGACCTATCGTTTGCATAACTTTGTACCCGTACAGTAAAACTCCAAGAGCAATTCCGAGTCCTCCAATGAACAATATATACTTTGGCATCTCAACGCTTGAAAAATTTGCCGCTCCGGTTTGTTGGATCATAAATATGAGCGCTATTGGACCTACTGCATTTGCAACATCATTCGCACCGTGTGAAAAACAAACGTAAGCAGAAGTAAGTACTTGAACATTTTTAAATATTGATTCAACTGCGTCGTAATCGTTGCTATTTCTCTTTACATACCTAACAACAAGAAAATAAGAAACAAGCCACGCAATGAATCCTAAAACAAGTCCAACTATCGCGGAATATGCATATGTTTTTTTCAACGTTTTGAATGTAAAAAGGAAGGAAATAAGGAAGAACGTAAAACCAATCATAACAGGAGCAACTTTCTTAGCGGCGGTAAGTGGGTTGGGTCTGTGTAAGATTGTAACTGTAAGTATTTTGAAAACAAGATATGCTAAAATACCGCCAACAACAGGAGATATAACCCAAGAAAGAACGATTTTCAGCAATTTAGACCAGTAAACAACCTTAAAACCACCACTCACCAAACCAAATCCAATCATTCCACCTATAATAGAGTGAGTTGTAGAAACAGGCATTCCATAAACAGTCGCAAACATTACCCAAATTCCAGCCGCAAGTAAAGCAGAAATCGCACCGTAAATAACATAATTTGGATTTTGGATATGCTCAATAGATACGATACCACTGGCTATTGTCTTAGTAACGGCAGCTCCAAACATAACAGCTCCCAAAAATTCTAAAAAGGAAGCCAACAGTGCTGCTTGCTTTGGAGTTATGGCCTTTGCACCAACGGCTGTAGCCATACCGTTAGCTACATCATTTGCACCAATCGCAAACGCCATAAACATACCTATCAAAATTGCAAATAGCGTTATCATATCCTAATCCTCCTTTATTGGTGTGTAATCATTCTAATTCTCTCAACAACATTCTTCGCTCTATCTTCAATTCTCATAAGCAATATAATAATACTGTTGAGGAACATTATATCAACAGCATTCATCTCGTACTTTTTAGAGAACAACTTCTTACCAATCTCCAAACCAAGTATATCACTCGAATGCTCCTCTTTTTCTACGACACTCACCCTTTCGTCTCCTTCCTTTACCTCCTTAGGAGAAAACGCTGATTCAACGATTAATCTTAGTTCTTTAGCAATTTCGCTCATGTGAATAACACTTTCGGAAACGAGATCCGATAATTGCAAAATATCTTTTGCCACATCTTCAGGTATATTTTCAACCTTATTCATAGTAAGCATTTTAAGTACATCATCAGTTATATCAATTATTGAGTCGGTATTATGAAGAATATCGAGAAAATCAGACTTATTAAAATAAGTCCATTTAAGCTTCGAGTATATCTCTCTAACTTTAATCTTAATTCCATCAGCTTTATCTTCAAACTCATCAATCTTTTTCGAAAATCCTTCTATATTACCACCGTTCAAATAAACCTTTATGGCTTCTTTCATAACACCCGCAGCTTCCACACACAAAATTGTGTGTTCGATAAACAACTCAAGAGGAGAACGGTAAGGCACTAACTTGTTAAAAATATTCGCCATAGACTCACTCCTTTCAAAATTTTATTTTCCCAGGTGATTATATCACAAACTCAATATGGAATCAAATAAAATAAATATTAAATAGTATTTGAGCAATATTTAAATGAACTTTTTAAGCCAAATAAACTTTCAACCCCAAATTTTAAAATATATTTGTGTTTAACAAGTCAAATTAACAAACCAAAACAGCAAGGTGCAGTTTTTTCTATTGAAAATATTCCAGAAAATTTGCAATATATTACTACAATTGTCGTATAATATAATTAAATCAATATATCAAAACAATGGAGGTATTTTTATGTGCGATACAATGGTTGCATTACGCAGCGCAACAGCTGATAATTCTGTAATTTTCGCTAAAAATAGCGATAGGGAACCTGACGAACCTCATGTGGGAATATTTGTTAAAAGAAAAAAACATACGGAGAAAAAGGTAAAATGCACTTATATAGAAATAGAACAAGTGCCTGAAACATACTCATGTATGTTATTTAAACCATCTTGGATTTGGGGAGCAGAAATGGGGGTTAACGAATACGGAGTTGTAATAGGTAATGAAGCGGTATTTACCAAGTTAATCTCAAAAGAAGAATCTTTGATAGGAATGGATTATGTAAGATTGGCTCTTGAAAGATCAAAAAATGCAAAAGAAGCAGTTGAGGTTATAATAAACCTCATTATTTGGAAAATTTTAGATTTAGTAATTTTTAAAAAATCTATTCGGAATAAAAGATTTAATAATACCTCTGAAGTATATGAATCATCTGAATTAACATTTGGAAGCTACAATAACTATTAAGCAAAGGATGGTGACTATGGATAAGAAAGAAGCCTTGGAACATCTAAGAAACAAATTTGGATTTAATAATTTTAAGGAAAATCAATGGGAGATAATTCAAAGGATACTAAATGGTGAAAAGATATTACTAATAGCAAGAACAGGCTTCGGAAAATCTTTATGTTATCAATTCCCTGCAACAGTATTTGATGGTATCACATTAGTGTTCTCTCCACTAATAGCGCTCATGAGAGATCAAGTAAAGTTCTTAAGGAAAAAAGGTATACCCGCAGCAAGTATAAACAGCAATCATTCAGATGATAATGAAGAAAATAGGAAAATAAATAAGAAAATATTAGAAGACGCTGTCAATGGAAAATACAAAATACTGTACATAGCCCCAGAAAGAATTGACAATGAAACATGGAAAAAATACTTACCCAACTTGAAAATATCATTCGTCGTAGTTGACGAAGCACATTGCATATCTGTATGGGGTCATGACTTCAGACCAGATTATAGAAAAATTAGAGAAATAATAAGAGCTGTGCCAAAAAGCATACCTGTATTAGCTGTAACAGCAACAGCCGACGATTTCATCGCAGAAGATATTAAAGAACAGATGCAATCGTATATTGGAGAAGATATAGAAATAGTGAGAAATGATCTATTTAGAGAAAATTTAAGAATTAGAGTTATAGAAGTAAATGGTGAAGAAGAAAAACTAGCTTTTTTACTGCGATACCTTAAAGAAAATAACAACGGTAGTGGAATTGTTTACACCGCTTCAAGAGGAAGAGCGGAAAAATACTCTAGATGGTTAAGATTCAACAACATTAACGCTATATATTACCATTCAGAAATTAAAAGTAAAGATAGAAAAACCATAGAGAAAGAATTTTTCGAAAACAAATATAAATGTGTAGTCGCGACAAACGCTTTAGGAATGGGAATAGACAAAAAAGACATAAGATTCATCATTCATACAGAATTTCCTGGATCCTTGATACACTATTACCAAGAAATAGGAAGGGCAGGTAGAGATAATAAACCATCTGATATAATATTGTTGTACGATGAAAAAGATATAGAAATACAAGAATACTTTATTGATCAAAGCAAACCAGAAAGATATAAATATGAATTAGTTTTAATTTCTTTGAAAAGAAAGAGAGCCACTTTCGATGAATTAGTGAATGAAACCAAATTGCGCAAAAGAGAAGTTAATAACATATTAGTAGATTTGCAAGACCAAAGAGCTATATTTAAAAACAATTTAGATGGAAAAACATACTACGAATACAATCCAAACTTTAAAGAAATCAACTATGCCAAAATCGAGGAGATAAAGAGATATAAATTAAAAAAAATTGTACGATTTTAAAGATTTTGTTTATAGCAGAAAATGTAGAATGAATTATCTCTGCAACTATTTAGGTAACCATACTACAAGAAAATGCGGCGCCTGTGATAATGATACCAATAGATTTATAAGCGCGAATATATCACAGCAAGAAAGACAACTGTTAAAAAAGTTCTACTCTATTATTCACAGATCGTAGATATGATTATTAATATTTATCTTAAAAAACTAAAAAATTCGAATCAAAGGGGACTAAAATATGAATAACGAAGCTACCTGTGTATTATCTTTAATCCGAACTAATCTAACAAAAGAAAAAATAAATAAAATCATAAACTTTGCTTCTGAAAACAATATAAGTATAAGCAAAGTACTAAAATTTGATGAAAGTAAATTTCAGGAATTATTTTCATTCTCAAAAGAAGATATACAAGAAGTATTAAAAGCAAAGGACAATCTTGGAAATTCAAGCTTTCTCTTGGAAGACATAACTTCTAAAGGAATTTATTTAATCACCGTACTAGATGAAGAGTATCCCAAAAAGCTAAAAGAAAATCTAAGTATAGACGAACTTCCTCCCATGCTATTTTGTAAGGGCAACACGGATTTACTAAATGAAAAGCACATATCCATCGTTGGAAGTAAAAACGCAAATGAAATATCCATCGAATTCGCCAAAAATATAACAAAAAAGGCCGCAAAAAACGGTCAAGTAGTAGTGAGTGGATATGAAAAAACTATTGATAAAGCAATTATAGAAAGCACAATAAACAATGGTGGCAGAGCTATCATACTCCTATCCCAAGGAATACTCTTATTCCAAATTCCAAACGAATACTACGAATACTACACAGATGGAAACATACTAATATTAAGCATATACACACCAAATTCCAAATGGGATAATAATAAAACAATAGAAACTGAAAAAATCAAATTCGCCTTCGGAGATGAAATATACATCGCAGACATAAAACACGAAGACGAAATTTGGAACAGCACAGTAGCTATAAAAAATAAAACAGAAAACATTTTTGTTAGACAGCCAGAAGACACAGAAGATACCGCAAACCTAGAATTGATAAACAAAGGATTAAAGGCTGTAAACATAATTGGCGAAATACTAGAAAAAGAAAAAAGCATTGAAGAACATATAATAGACATACTAAGAGATAGAAAATTGAAAGCTTCCCAAATAAGAGAAGAGCTAAAAAAGAAAGGAATAGAAATCTCTTCCCAAAAACTTACACACCTGATAAAAAGTATTCCAAATATTGAGACAGAAAAAGATAGTGCTGGTAATAGATACTATCTAAAAGACTCTCCTGAACAATCCCAAATATCTTACGAAAACCTTCCTTTGTTCAGAGAGGTGGAAAAATAAAATTTCTGTTTTGAAAATGCTCAATTACTTATTCCTTTTCGAACGTATAAAGCTTCATTCATTCTTTTATTTACTCATCTCCTTCATATAAACCAAAGGTAACAATTTGAATCACTCTCCAATAAAATTTGGTTCATTTGGCTTATAAATAAAGCCTACCTATTTCTCATTACCTACATTTGAACCATTTATGACCCCATCACTCCAGGTTTGATAATTTCAGAAATATTCTGATGAACATTATTCCTTGATTTCTAAATACTTTGAATAACAAAATTCTTGAAAGCTGTAAAATAGATTGATTATTGTCCTTTTAATTTATTGTAATAAAATAGAAATAATGTGCTATAATTATGTTTAGTGGGGGAAATTAGATTGTAGTAAAGATAAAAAGGGGAAATATCGAATATGAGCTTTAAAGAGTTATATTTGAAAAGAACATATTCGTCGGAAGTTGATGATATTTTAAATGACTTTTACATTCCTGTCTTAAAAAAATCCGTTAATTACTTTCGAATTTCCGGATTTTTTACTTCTGAGTCCCTAGCTATTGCTGCAAGAGGTATTTTAGGATTAATAAAGAATGAAGGTCAGATGAAGTTAATCGCTTCACCAAAATTAACGTCAGAAGACGTAAAAACAATTATAACTGCCAAAGAAGAACCTTATAAGTACATTAGCCATATCCTCGACAAAAGTACCGAGACTTTAGAAGATGAATTCACTAAAGACCATCTATTCGCATTAGGATGGATGATAGCAAATAACAAACTTGATATTAAAATTGCTATTATCTACAAACCTGAAGGAACTATAATGAGCTTTGATGAAATTGCATCTTCCGGTCTATTCCATCAAAAAATAGGTATATTCATAGATAATGACGGAAATATTATGTCTTTCAGTGGTTCAGTAAATGAAACACTCTCAGGATGGCAGAAGAATATAGAAGAGTTTAAAGTATTTAGAAGTTGGGTTGAAGTTGAAAAAGAGTACGCTTTAGAAGATTTAAAGAAATTTGAAAAATATTGGAATAATGAAGCCACTAATTTGGAAGTAATTGATATCCCCCAAGCAATTAGAGAAAAATTAATACAAATTGTTCCAAAAGATTTCGACATTAATTCACTTGAAAAATGGTATAAAAACTCAGATAATAAAACTAAAAAAATACAGCTTTTTAAACACCAAATTGACGCAATTGATAGTTGGGGATCTAATAACTACAGAGGCATTATATCAATGGCAACAGGGACTGGCAAAACTTACACTGCTATCGGAGCCATTGATAGAGTTATCAGAGAAAATGAAAAAAACTTTATTGTTATATCAGTCCCATATTCACACCTAATCGAACAATGGTATAAATCCATAAGAACCTACGGTTTAAACATAAATTTTGTAGTAAAATGCTTTTCGGAGAATAATAGATGGTATAGTGACCTTAAAAGATATGTGCGAAAACTTTTGCTGGGACAAATTAAAAACTTACTAGTTATTTCCACTCATGATACGTTAGTAAGCGACAAAATGAACGAAATCATATTAGATTTAAAACCAGACATTCAAACATTGATAGTAGCCGATGAAGTACACAGCATTGGATCTCTAAAAAGACGCGAAAATCTCTCAAAGATCTTTGATTACAGACTAGGTTTAAGTGCCACTCCGAAGAGAATGTACGATGAATTCGGCAATATTTTCTTGAAAGAATACTTTGGAGAAATTGTTTACGAATTTTCTCTTTGTGATGCTATATATAGTATTAACCCTTTAACTTACACATCTTTCCTAAATCCCTATTACTATTACCCCTATTTATGTTTACTAACTAACGAAGAGACAAAAAGATATAACGAACTTACTAATAAGATATTAAAATTGCTGGGAAATTCTTTCGACAATATTTTTGAAGAAATTGAGAAAAATGAAGAAATCAAAACACTTCTTATAAGAAGGAGCAAGATTATAAAATCTGCGAGAAACAAATTAAAAGTACTAGAAAAAATAATTCAGGATATTGAAAGCAAACATGGAGAAGTTAGTAACACAATCATCTTTACAGATGATAAATTAATAAACCAAACATTAGAAATCTTAAAATCAAAAAAGATATACGCCGTAAAATTTACACAAGAATTGTCAAATAAAGAAAGAATTGAAATATTAAAAGATTTTGGAGAAGGATATATTCAAGCACTTGTTGCAATGAAAATACTCGATGAAGGTGTAGATGTTCCTGAATCAAAAATAGCAGTCATAATGTCAAGTAGCACAAATCCAAGGGAATTTATTCAAAGAATTGGTAGGGTCTTAAGGATTTCAGATAATAAAGGATATTCCTACGTTTACGATATTATAACAAAACCAGCATATGTTGAAGATTCAATATTAAATTTAGAGAGCAATTTATTTAGAGCAGAAAGAGAAAGAGTAAAGATCATTGCAAAGTGTGCTTTAAACTATAAAGAAGTAATGGATGAAATAAATAAATTATAAAAAAGAAAGAGGTGGTAAAAATGCTCAAATACTCAACTAGCAAGCTATATGATAGTTTGGAAAAAGAAACTATATCAGAATTTGGTGAAGAAGGAAAAGATGTTTTCTTACTAATTTGGGAAATCTTTTCCGAATATATGAACATTTCTGGAAACGAAGAAAATAAATTCATAGACAAATCAATAAACCTCATAGACAACTTTTTCGAAAATAAATAAAAATACTCATACTACCAACTAAAAAGGTGGTGATAATTTTGAGGCTGGAAAAAATTAAATTGTACAATTTCAAACAATACAGAGACTTTGAAATCGATTTTTCAAAATTTCCCCAGGATAATAAAGACTTCCACGTTATTGTTGCCAAAATGGGAGTTGGTAAAAGCAACTTACTTGAAGCTATAAATTGGTGTTTGTACGGAAAAGAACTTTTTGGAAATATAGCCAAACCAACCGATCCCAACGTCTTAAGCAACAGTTGCTTGGACAAAGATGGAACACATACCGTAAGAGTGGTTTTAAACTTAAAAGATACAGATAAAAACGAATACTTTATAAATCGATATTCTAAATTTAAAGTTAGTGATAGAAAAGCTACTTCATTAAATGAGGTTTATTTAATATTTGGCAAAAACAACGAACTTGTGAGAAAAGAATTAGATGCAAAAAAGGAAGTCGAAATTTTAATGCCTGAAGACCTTAGGGATCATTTTTTCTTTAATGGTGAAAGATTGGACAACTATTTCGATAACGTACAGAGTGAAAAAATTACGAAAGTAATTAAGAAAATGTCAGGACTTGATACTTTAGAAAACTTCAAGGAATTCCTTGAAAAAGTTGAGAACAGATACATAAAAATGATCAGAGTAAATGAAAAAAGTGAAACTCAAAAAGAAGAATTAGAGAAAAACCTAAACAGAATAAAAGTAGAAAAGAAGGAATCAGAAAAATTACTTGAAAAAACTCGAGGAGATCTTGAAGCAACAAAAAAAGAATTACAAGACGTAGATTTACAACTAGAAAAACTGAAAGAATATGAAAACATAAAAAAACAAATAGAACTTTTACAAAAAAGGTTAAACGATCTAAATAGTACAAGAAAAAATATTCTAAAAGAAAAAGTTCAAACTGTTTTAGAATTATCAACATTGATGTTCGGTTGGTTGGCAGTAGAAAAAGTTTACCAAGAAAATTTTGAAATCGACTTTAATTACAACTATTTACCTTCAAATGTAATAGAAAACGCTCTAAGTGAAAATAAATGCCCAGTTTGTGGAAAAGAATTAGATGAATTACACAGAAACCATTTAAAGTATTTTTCTTCGAATAAAGAATTCGTCATTACTAAGAAAGAATATATGGAATTAATAAAAAGTATAAAAGATTTGGAAATTAAAAGAAGAAACTTAAATAATCAATTGAGTGACACACTGCCTAAAATTGAAGAAACCGAGCAGGAACTATACACTGCCGAAGCCAATATATCTCAGACCGCTTCCGAAGAATTAGGCAAATTATACCGCAGAAGAAATGAACTTGAAAGTCAAATACAACAACTTAATCAAAGAATAGGACAATTAGACAGTAAAATTGAAATACTATCAGAAAAAGAAAAAGAGACAGAAATGAAAATTTCTGAGCTCGCAATTCAGGACTCTTCAAACATCAATAAAAAAATAGACTTTGTTAGGAAGATAGAACAAATAATAATAAAAACTATGCTCAACAGAAAAAAAGAAATAAGAGACGAAATCACTAGCTACGTGGAAGAATATTTGAGTAAATTAATGTGGAAAAGAGATCTAATAAAAAAAGTGGAAATCACAGAAAGTTTTTCATTGAATATCTTTGACAGTTATGAAAACATGATTTTAAACCGTCTATCAGGTGGTGAAAGATCAGTATTGACGTTATCATTTGCCCTTGCAATGCATAAAGCTGCAGGTGTAAATGCTCCAATAATTATAGACAGACCTTTAGCTAATATTTCAGGAGATACATATGACAAATTAATAGAAATGTTTGCAAAAATATCGGAAGAAAAACAGATAATAATAATGCTAACAGATAAAGAATACCAACAATCTGCAGAATTGTTGAACAGTCTTGCTAGTACAATACATATTTTAGAAATGAATGAAACCTCAGAAGTAATAATCTCTGATAGAATTGCAAAGGGAGAGTGATTTGATGGATTCTAGCACCTTAATCTTAAGAATTAACGAAGAGTATAATAGCATGTTAGATGAAATGACCGATAAAATAAGACAAATAGCAAACGTAACAAAAGCAAAAATGTACTTCTTGGCAGGTGCATACGGATATTATTTAAATGAAAGAGAGAAATTGCAATCTAACAATAAAGACGTTCTTCGTGTAGAATATATAGAGAAACCTGACTACAAAATTCAAGAGACAATTTTAAATAGCATTTATCACAGTCAAAAGGACAAGCTAGATGAAGAAATAAATAAATATAAACTATTTGAAGAATACGCCAACGCTGGTGTTAAAAGGTTATATAAAATCTTCAAAGAATCCGAAAATATAGAAGATTTTATCGAAACTATCGAGATAAAAATTGATGAAATAATAAAAAAACTAGGTTTTTCAATAAAGGAGGAAGCAGAAAATGAACAGGTATGAAAAAGAATTTTACGACACACTAAAAGACCTCTTCATTGGAGAAGAGATAGAAGGTAAATCTGGTTACATTAACTTAATGAAAATCAAAAGCAATTACTATTCCAAAATCGTCCAACCTGAATTGCAACAACTAATCGAAAACGAATTAATTAACAACAATATCCAAGCTTTCAAAGAAGAACTTTTCGAAAAATTGTACACCTTCTTCAAAAGATATTTCTCTGAGAGTGGTTCAATTTACTTCACTTACACCCCTTGGAGTGAAAGAATATACGAGAGAGTCTACGACCCTGAAAAAGATGTCATCCTCTTTTGGAAAACTCATATGCTTTACTATGTAAAAACAGAAAAAAACTACAAAAGCTTAGAAATAAAAATTAAAGGTATAAACGGTGAAGACATCAAATTCTACTTCGACGTATCAGAACTAGAACACAAAAAAGCAAATGAGAAAAAAGAGATAATGTTTGAATTCAAAGAAATTGATAAAGATAAAAGGATAGTGCTTAGGTGCATTTACTCAGAACGAGGAAAGCAAACAAAAATTGAGGAAATCACGAAAAATGCAAAAGAAACATACAAAGACATCACAACAGAAGACATAGAAAGAGCGATAAGAATATTTAACAAACAAAGTGAAGTAGATTACTTCATAAACAAAGATGCTGAAGGATTTCTAAAAGAACAATTAGACATGTACATATATCAGTACATGTTTGATTCAGAAAATATATGGAGTGAGAAAAGGATAAAAGAGATCCAAACATTCAAGAAAATAGCAGGTAAGATAATAGAATTCATATCACAATTTGAAAACGAGCTTGTCAAGATATGGAACAAGCCAAAATTTGTTTTTAACAGTAATTATGTGATAACAATAGACAGAATAGTTGAAAAAGAAAAGGGGTACGAAGTGCTTGATAAGATATTGAATCATGAAGGAATGGAAGAACAAATAAAAGAATGGAAAGAATTAGGGATAGTGGATGAAGGGTTCAGCAAAGAAGAGATATACAAACAAGAGCAAGGAAGTTTGTTTAGTGGAGGAACAAAAATAAACGAAAAATACAAATACTTGCCGTTAGATACGAAATATTTTAAAGACATAGAGGTTGAGATATTGGAATTATTTGACAATATAGATGAAGAACTTGATGGATGGTTGATAAAAAGCGAGAATTATCAAGCGCTAAATACGATATTACCAAAATTCAAAGAGAAAGTGCAAACGATATATATTGACCCGCCATTTAACAAGGAGCAAGAAGCAGACTATCTTTACAAAGTAGGATATAAAGATGCAACCTGGATTACAATGCTTGAGAATAGAACTAGACTTGGAAGAGATTTAATGGATGAAAAGGGAAGTATTTTTGTAAGATGTGATTATAATGGAAATGCTTATTTAAAAATGCTTTTAAATGACATTTTTGGGAAGGACAATTTTAGGAACGAGATAAATGTCAGTAGAATCAGCAAGCAAGATCCTAAAGTAAAAAGATTTAATACTGCCGCAGATTCACTTTATCTTTTTTCAAAATCCGACAATTTCAAATTCAATTTAATTTTAAAAAAACTAAGTAAAAAAAAGGAAGAAAGATGGCATGCTATGGATTCACAAGGACAAGGACAAGCAATATATATCTTTGGACATTTATTCGAACCTCCAAAAGGTAGGCACTGGACATATGGACAGGAAAAAATAAAACAGATGGAACAGGAAGGAAGGATAAGATTAAAATGTAGAAAATGTGGCTATGTTCATACTAATGGAATTTGGAGGGGATGCCCTAATTGTGGAACAGTAGAAGATGTTAAAGTAGAATATTTATTGCCTCCCACAGAAGAAAAACAAATAGATTCAAATTGGACTGATATCTCTGGTTATACATCAAACTGGGAGTTTCAAACCGAAAACTCCGAAATCCTTCTTAAGCGTGTCATAGAATCCACTTCCAACGAAGGAGATTTAGTTATGGATTTCTTTTTAGGAAGTGGCACAACAATTGCAGTAGCACATAAACTTAGAAGAAAATGGATTGGAGTAGAAATGGGAGAACATTTTTACACAGTAGTTTTGCCAAGAATGAAAAAAGTCTTAGCGTACGACAAATCAGGTATTTCAAAGGAAAAGGATGTTAAAGAAAAATACAATGAAGACAATGCTGGTGGTTTCTTTAAATACTATGAATTAGAGCAATACGAAGAAGTCTTACGTAATGCAAAATATGAGCATGGCGATTTAACATTGCAACCATCACCAAGTAAAGATGTATTTAATGAATACATATTCATGAGATCACCGAAGTTTGTAGAAGCTGTTTTAAAAAGAGAAGGAAATGAATACAAAGTTGACTTGTCAAAAATTTATCCAGAGAAGAAGTTAGATATAGCAGAGACATTGTCAAATGTATTAGGAAAGAAAATAAGGAAAATTAGTAAGGAAAGCTTTGAATTGGAAGATATTGGAGAAATAAGGTATGATAATATACCAGTAGAGTATATTAAACCATTAATTTGGTGGTGAGAGAAGATGCCAAAGACAAAAAGCTCAAGAAGTGTAAAAAATACAAATGGCTTGAACATTTACCCTCTTTTAAAGAGTTTCATTGATGAAAAAGTACCAATGTTTGAAGAATTACCATATGATTGGAGAAACGTTGATTTAGAATCATTTTCGAGTACAAAGAAATTATGGGATTTTCAGATAGAGGCTTTAAAATACGCAATAAGAGGATTGTATTATTACTATGATGTTCTAAAGGCTGATAAAGAAAGATTTTGGGATGAACTGATAACATACGACAATGCTTTAGACTTACCTTCCATAATGGATATTAAGAAATCAGAAAGTGATGTATGGAAAATTTTAAGCAAATACTTTTACAGTTATGATGATAACATTTCATATAGCAATTTTATCAACAGAATGGGATTTTGGATGGCAACGGGAAGTGGAAAAACTTTAGTTATAGTCAAACTGATCGATATACTAATAACTTACATGGAAAGAGAACTCATACCAAGTAGGTATATTCTTTTCTTAACATACAGAGATGATTTAATTGATCAGTTCAAGGTTCATTTTGAAGAATTCAATAAGTCTCAAAGAGGAAAAATATTGAAATTGTATGAATTGAAAGAATTCCATAGAACTATTAATTCTAAAAAATTTTTTGAATTCCCGATCTTTTATTATCGTTCCGACAACATTTCAGACGAACAAAAAGATAAAATAATTAACTATGAACTTTATGAAAACTTTGGTAACTGGTACGTTATATTAGACGAAGCACATAAAGGAGATAAGGAATCAAGTAAATCTCAACAATATTTTTCAATTTTGTCAAGGAATGGGTTTTTGTTCAATTTTTCAGCAACATTTACAGACCCAAGGGATATTCTAACAACAGCATACGAGTTCAACCTCTCTACTTTTATAGAAAACGGCTATGGTAAAGAAATAAGGATTTTTGATGAAAATGTAAAGATAAAAATTAAGAATAATGGAAAAATAGAAGATTTCAATGAAAACGAAAAATACAAAATTATCTTAAAAACCTTGATCTTACTCGCCTACTTGAGGAAAAAATCAAGAGAAATAAGATATGTCCCAGAGTTAAATTTGGAATACCATTCTCCTTTAGCGGTATTTTTGGTGAATTCAGTTAATACAGAAGATTCTGATCTAAAACTATTATTTAGATTGATAAAAGAAATTACATCAACAGAAGGTTATGAAAAAATACTAAATTCCGAAATCTTTGAAGATGCGAAGAAAAGTATCACTCAGAACAGTCCTATTAATCCTTTTGATGAAAATCACAGCTTTTCTGGGTCAAATATTACAAAAGAAGAGTTATTAGATATCTCTCCTTCAGATATCTTGAGAGAAGTGTTTAACTCTGAAACGGCTGGTGAAATAGAAATCGTAAAGTCAAAGTCTGAGAAAGAATTAGTTTTAAAGCTTAGGACTTCAGAAACACCATTCGCTCTTATAAAAATTGGTGACACAAATCAACTGCTTAATTCTCTAATCAATGAATTTAACCTAAGAATTCAGGAAACATTTGCCGATGAGGAGTTTTTTTCAAATTTGGATGAAAAAGAGTACATAAGTATGTTGCTTGGTTCCAGAGCATTTTACGAAGGTTGGGATTCGAATAGACCAAATGTTATTGTATTTATCAATATTGGAACAGGAGATGCTGCAAAGAAGTTCGTTTTACAATCCATTGGAAGAGGGTTGAGAGTCCAGCCTATTAAAAACGGTGACAGAAAAAGGTTAGGAATGATGCCTGAATACAGTAAATACAAAAGTTATATATTACCAATCGAAACTCTCTTTGTTTGGGGAACTAAAGCAGACACAATTGAAACAATTATCGAGGGTACAAAGAAAATAATTGAGAATTCAGGCGTAAGAATAGAACTGAAAAAGAACATTGAAAGGATTGACGGACACAAGCTATTTGTTCCAACTTACAGAAAAGTAAGAAAGATAGCAGATTTTGAAAAGATGTTGGAAGATAAAAAAATTCAAAAGTACGTTATTAACAGTATTGATTTTGAAGATACAAAGAGTGTGTTTGATAACATTTCTGATGAAATGTTGTATTTCTTTTACCTTACAAACGAAGACGAGCCAGTGGAAAGAATAAAGATTTTAAGAAAATTATTCGAAGATAGTTACTGGGACAAATTTTTCCGAAAAGACAATAACAAGAAAAGGCTAGGTTGGTTTGAGTGTATCAAAGATATATTCAGATATATAAACAATCAAATAATCTTTGAAACAATTCCAGATATTGAAGAATGCGAAGAACCTATAATACATTATAAGGGAATAAAGATAAAATTACCTAGGGAAAAAGAGATAAATGAAGTGAGGGAAGCTATTGAAGAAGTTTACAACGAAGAATACGAAAAGAAAATAAGCATAACAGGGAAAGGTAAATATGAAATTGAAATTGACTTCATAAAAGAACACTATTTTATCCCTGTGATAAAAGCTCTGGATAAAGAAGCAGTAAAGAATCTGTTGGCGAATATTCTTAGAGAAGAAAGTGAAATAGATTTTATTGATGAATTAAAAAGAAAATCAAAACATTTTGAAAGATTTGACTGGTGGCTGTTTAGTAAAGTAATTCAAAAAGTTGATGAAATATACATACCATATACAAATGATGATAATGGGGCTCTAGAAAAGTTTTATCCTGATTTTGTCTTTTGGTTTAAAAAAGATAATAAATATCTTGTTGCCTTTGTTGATCCAAAATCAACTGAATTTACCAGTGGTTATAGAAAGATAGATGGATTTATCAGACTATTTTATGAAAATGACAAACCAAAAATATTTGAAAAAGACGGATTTAAAGTAATTTTCGATCTGTATTTATACAATAAAAAAGCTGCCGCACCAGAAAAATACCAAGATTTCTGGATTAAAAACATAGAGGAACTTGCTGAAAGGTTAACTAAGAGATTTGATAACATGCCATGAAATAGTTAAAAAGGTGGCTCTAGCAAGCCACCTTTCTGTTTTATTACATCCACTAAATATTCATGCAAAAATTCCAAAATTTTAACTGGCAAATTTGAAATAAAGAATATTAAATTAGCTCATACTAACTAAAATAATAGAAAATATCAACTTTGATATATTAATTTAGTTTTTTAATAGTTCATATTTGGAACAGCACAGTAGCTATAAAAAATAAAACAGAAAACATTTTTGTTAGACAGCCAGAAGACACAGAAGATACCGCAAACCTAGAATTGATAAACAAAGGATTAAAGGCTGTAAACATAATTGGCGAAATACTAGAAAAAGAAAAAAGCATTGAAGAACATATAATAGACATACTAAGAGATAGAAAATTGAAAGCTTCCCAAATAAGAGAAGAGCTAAAAAAGAAAGGAATAGAAATCTCTTCCCAAAAACTTACACACCTGATAAAAAGTATTCCAAATATTGAGACAGAAAAAGATAGTGCTGGTAATAGATACTATCTAAAAGACTCTCCTGAACAATCCCAAATATCTTACGAAAACCTTCCTTTGTTCAGAGAAGTGAAAAAATAAAATCTCTGTTTTGAAAATGCGCAATTACTTATGATTTATCCCAGACCATCTTATAATACAAAATTTCTTTTAATTTACTAATTTTTCTACCCACGTTTTTTAATAATATTCAAAAGCACCTTGAAAAAATCTTGATTTGTTTAAAAATATAGAACTTTAAATTTTTAGAGCTTTAATAAATACCCATTCTTTTTCAACCAATCTTCATATTTTTTATAGTCAGGCATGAGTGCTTTTACTTTTACCCAAAAGGCTTTGCTATGATTTTTCTCCTCAAGATGAACAATTTCGTGCACAATAACGTAGTCTATAACAGAAAGTGGTGCCATAATAAGTCGCCAAGAAAAATTCAAATTTCCTTTATAAGAGCAGGATGCCCATCTCTTTTGGGCATTTGTTATGTTTATTTTGTTATACTTAAATCCTCTTTTTTGAGCCCACCAGTTTACCCGTTCTGTAATCTTTTCATATGCAGCCTTTTTGTACCAATCTATGAATACATTTTTTGCGTCATTCAAAACATCTTTTGAAAGATAAAAACCATTTTCAAATTTAAGTGGGACATCTTGTTTTTCCACTACATGCAATTTATAATACTTACCGAGATACAAAAATCCCTCTCCACTTACAAATTCTTTTGGCAAGATTTTAGGATCTCTTGCATCTATTTCCTGCTTATTTTTATAAATCCAATTTTTATGCTTATTTATAATTTTCCAAATACTTTCCTCGCTCAAATTAAATGGAACTCTAATAATTAATGTTCCATTGTCTGTTATTTGCAAAGCTACCGTTTTTCTTTTTGAACGTATTATTTTTTCAATTTTTATCTCTTCCATTACTATCACTTCCTAAAGTGATAATAAGCAAGTTCTATTAGTTTCTGAGCAATTTCATTTCTTTTTTTGTGTACAATATTCTTGATATCAGCCATATATGGTTCATGTTCTTCACTTACAGTTTCATGTTTTCTTTTAAAAGCTGGAGATGATAGTTTAATCAAATGCCTGGTTAGATATGATTTAAGATTATTTTGTTTCGTTGGATTTTCCCAAAAGTCAACTTTTTGAACTTCTCTTTTGATTATCTCTATAACATCTCTGGTTGTATTAACAAGAAAATCTATTTCACTATCAGTTAATTCGTTAACAGTTTTTTTACCAAATATTTCACTTTTAATCAAACCAAAAAATGGCATTTCCTTCTTAGGTTCAAATCCAAACGTTTGTTCAACTTCTCTACCTTTTTTAACTTCTTCTCTTAATTTCTTAAGTTCTTCATATAGAGCATCCCAATTTTCCTTATACTCCTCAAGTATCTTCTTCAATCTATCAGAAAATCTTTCATAAAATTCTGGGTCTTCTTCCCAATATTCTTCAATATGTTCAATGATTGCATTCTTAAGTTCTTGAGTTTTTACTTTACTTGTTTTTCTATGAAGCTTTTCTAAAAACTTGTCTTCTAAAAGAGGAGTAGGTGGTATTTTGGGATCTATCCCTTTTGAAATCAGATACTCTTCAACAATTTCTCTTATCTTATTACTTGCATCTTTTATGCTTAACTTATCATCTCTATATACATTTCGTGCTGACTCTTTTATGAAAGCAAGAATTTTCAAGTCAGTAAGGTATTTTAATGCTGCGAAGTCAGGAAGAACCTCGTCCATACAATGATTAAACCGCCTAACAAGAGCTATAAACTCGTTTCTAATATTTTTATCAACAAGAATATCAATACACTCATCTATATCCTCACGCCAATTTCTAATGCCATGTTTTTTAAAAAATTCTTCAATAAGATTATGAACATACTTTAACTCATCGATGCTTTTTGCTTTGTCCTTTACAACCTGTGAAATTTCTTCGATATCCTCATCAGCGTAAATAGCCAGAGCCTCTTTTAAATGTTTTAGAACTCCTACATAGTCTACAACAAAACCACATGACTTATTTTTATAAACTCTATTCACTCTTGCAATAGCTTGTAGCAAGTTATGTCCTTTAATCACATTATCAAGATACATAACTTGCTCTATAGGTGCGTCAAAACCAGTTATCAGCATGTTTTGAACAACCAAAATACCAACATTTCCACTGATACCATTTTCATTTACCTTGTCAAATGGAAGCCTAAAACTTTTTATTATTCTCTCGTGCTCATTGGGGTCTGTGTAATTACGATACTCAGGTGGATCATTTTGAGCACCTGAAATAACCACTCCAACTTCCAATTTTTTCAACGTTTCTAAATCTATTTTTGAGTTATTTTCTTTTTCCAATTCAAAAATTTTCTCCTTGAGAGATTCTTCAAGCGCTCTTTTATACCTTATCGCTGCAAGACGCGATGCCGTAACAACCTGGGCTTTAAATTTATTTGGGAATATATGAGCTATGTAATGTTCTATCATATCTCTAGCCTTGTCACGAATTACCTCTTCCGCTTCGAGATATGCTTTCCATACGAATTTTCCCATTATCATTCTCTTAGTATCTTTATCAGCGTCGCTAAAAACATCCTCAAATTTTGCATTTGCCGCTTCTTCATCTGAAATCTCCGCACTATGAACTCTTCCTTCATATACAATATCAACGGTTACACCATCTTCAACTGCCTGTTTTATGCTGTACTTGTCTATATAATCGCCAAATGTTATCTCAGTCTTTTCTATAGGTGTACCTGTAAACGCTATTTTTGTTGCATTTGGAAGAGCTTTTCTTAAATTTGCGCCTAGCAACTTGTATTGAGTTCTGTGTGCCTCATCTATCATTATTAGAATATTAGATGATGTATTTAATACAGGAAATTCTCCTTCTAATTCCCTCTCTTGAAATTTATGAACAATAGCCATAACAAGTTCTGGTGTGTTAGTTTTTAAAAGCTCTTTGAGTTCATTAATGCTTCTAGCTAACCTAACAGTAAAACCCACACTTTTTGATGTTTCATTCAACTGCTTTTCAAGATCTCTTCTATCTGTAACAAAAACAACTTTGTAATTCCCAAACTCAGGATTATGATATAACTCGCGAACCATAAACATCATTGTCAAAGACTTACCTGAACCTTGGGTATGCCAAACTATGCCCCCTCTTTCGTCCGGTGTTTTACCTTCTTTTAACCTTTTTACCATCTTCTTTACCGCTCTAAATTGCTGATATCTCGCAACAACCTTTACCATTTTACTCTTTGGATCTTCCTTAAAGATGGTGAATGTGTGGAGCAAATCAAGAAGGTTTTCTTTTGAAAGCATACCATGAATCAAAACTTGCTGGCTTGTTACATTTCCATCTGGATTTACATCTGACAATGAAAAAGGATAAGGGTCTTTCCACTCAACAAAGTGCTCATACTCTGAGGTTACTGTGCCATACTTTGCGACCTGATTGGATGTAGCTACTACAAATAGGTTGTACCAGAAAAGCTTTTCATTTCCCTCACTTACGCCACGTCTGTTACAATAGCGCATAAGCTGAGTAATTGCTTCAGAAATTGGGTCAGCAACTGCTGGAGATTTGCATTCAACCACCACAAGAGGCAAACCATTTACAAAAAGAACTATATCGGGAACAATATGTTTTTCAGTTCCCGTTATATTCACTTTAAACTGTGATATAGCAATGAATGAATTATTGTCCGGATTTTTAAAATCAATAAACTTAACAGTTGGGCTTTTTTCTCCTGTTTTTCTATTTTCAGAAACTGAGGTGTTCTCTAAAAGCAAGTCATGGATTTCTTTATTTGCCTCTAAAAGAGAGTTTGACTGTGGTGTTATAATTCTTCGAACAACTTCACTTATTTGGTCATCTTCTATCCATGGGTTTATTCTCTTTAAAGACTCCCTTAAAACTCCCTCAAGGATTACTTCTTTAAAGCTTTCTCTGAATTTTTGGCTTTCACCATATTCAGGTTCTAATGAAGAAGTGAACGATATTATTTCTTTTGTATCCTCAGGGTTATCTTTGTTTTGTCTATAAATCTTCCATCCAAGCCTTTGAAGGTGAAAGAGGAATGAATTTTCAACATAATGTTCTTCGTCAAGTTTGTAAAACATTTTTAACTCTCCTTTTCAAGAAGGAATTTTACTGCCTTTTCAAGTTCCGGCAGCTTCTTTTTGATAACCTCCCAGATTATTTCAGCATCTATTCCAAAATACTCATGAATAAGAATATCCCTTAAACCAGCGATTTTCTTCCATTCTATTGGATAAAGCTCTCTTTTATCATCCGGAATCTGCTTAACAGCTTCACCAATATTTTCAAGAGCTTTTAAAACTGCATAAAAAACCAGTTCATTTTCAACAAAATTGTTGTATTTTTCAATTCCTTGTGTAAACTTTTTAATGCGATCAATCTCTTCAATGATGTCTTCAAGAATTACTTTTAGTATACGCTTTTTAGACATATATAGCTTCCTCCATTATGAAAGGTTTTATGCGGGGATTTATAGCCGATTTAATCACAAGGTCAACCTTTTTACCAAAAAGTTCTTCAAGGTAGAATTTCAAATTCATGTAATTATCAAAAGTTTTGTAACCCTCTTTAAAATCAACTATGATATCTACATCACTATCTTTTCTTTGTTCGCCTCTTGCATAGGAGCCAAAGATAGCAATTTCAATTACTCCGAACTTTTCCACTAAATAATTTTTACGTTCTTGTAGAATTACTTGTATATCACTGTTCATTTTTCTTCCTCCTCAATAAGGTGATTTACTCTAACTTTGCCTGTCAGCAAATCTTCCATTAAGCCTTTTTTGACTCTTTCAAGTTTTTCCTTATAGGCTTGCTCTTTTTCTATGACTTCATCTATTTGGGATAAAATTGAAGCTATGCGGTGTTGTTCGGAAAGCAAACAAGGAACTTTCACCTCTAACTTTGCTAGCTGACTTTTAGATATCTCGTTAAAAGTAGTTCCTGAACCCAATGAAATCATTTTGTTTATATATCGATGCAAACAATAGTAAAAAAAATCTTCATCATAATAGTTTTTGTTTAAGATTATACTTTTGCAACCCTGATTTGTTGCATAATTAGTTTTAACAATAGATAAATATCCTATTGGTGCACGGCTTGACAAAACAATTGAATCCCTAGGTATAATCTTAGCAGCACAACTATTTAATCCATCTTTACTAATTTTTCTTTGGGATGTATAAATGTACTTTTTTTGCTTGCTCAAGTCATCGGGTGTAACCCAAACTATATCACCATTCCAAAATTGAGGCTTAGAAGTATCTGGAGTAGCACCTGATACAATTCTGCCTGTTTCTCCTAACCTTACCACTTCCCACTCCTCTGGAATCCTCCCAAGCGGTGAGTCCTTGAATTTATCAATCTTCTCATTCCTCAATCTCCACTTCTCACTCTCACCTTCACCCTCACTTACCACTCCTTTAGTAAGCAAATCTTGCATCAAACCTTGCTTTATGCGTTTGTACTTTTCTATAATTTTGCCCGTTTTTTCAATTGCACGGTCAACAGTTTTAAGTATCTCAGCAATTTTTTGCTGCTCAAAGATGGGAGGTAGGAATATTTCAAAACTTAAAAAATCTTTTTCATGAACTCGTTTTGAACCAGTACCTTTTTCATAGAGAGAAAAAGCTTTATATAAAGTGCGTAGTGTATAATCTAAATAATAAACATCCAAATTTTTACTTACATCAAATGAAGGCACATCAGAAGTAGAACAATAACCATCCAACTCTGGTGGTATAACACCAAAAGCACCACGAACTAAATTTTGTTTTCCATAAATAAATTGTCCCGCTTTTCTCTTATAATATATTGTAGATTCTTTTTCTCTATTCAATTCTACCTCTCTAACTTCTCTTGCAAAAACTCCTTTGTTCCATAATCTAACTGTTATTCGCTTATTTGGATCCTTTTCATTATCAGGTATCCTAGAAATACTTAAAACTTCTCCCAACTTTACCCTTTTCCATCCCTCAAGTACTTTCACATTTTCGCTCATTTTCATACCTCCATTTTTTCAATCGATTCATTATCAGTAAGCAAATTAATCTAACTTGATGGCACAATTGTTTTAAAATCGTATTTTAAACAATTCCACTAGTTGATAAATACACCAGCGATTTTAAACTTATCAAATACTGTAGCATTGACTGAAATCAATATGAAACTTTCAAAAGCTATATTTAAATGTTTTGCGATATAATTAAAATTTAATTCTTGGCTGTCTTGTAAAAAAGCTTTCCACTTCTTCTATATTGTATGATTCATTTATTGTATGATTCACTTGGCGAAAATTGTCCCAATAAGTATTACACAATCGCTATAATCACTAACTTATAATCAATATGTTTGATGTTTAAACTTTCTCGTAATATCCAAGTTCCTCCAAAAATTTGTTTAGCTTACTGACTTCCTGTTCTCGTTCATTTAGAAGACGGTCAAGAGACACACTATATTTATCCCAAAGATTTTCAAAAATCTTTATCAGTTCTTTTTTCTCTTCATTTAAGTACTTTTCAAGTTGATTGCTAATTAATTCAAAGAACTTTTCGAGCAATAGCTCTTTTGCTTCTTCTTCGGTAATAGATTCAATCTTTTCACCTATCTTATTTTCAAGTTCCTTTTGCTTTCCGCTTATCTCACTTCTTACCTTTTTAATTTCCTTTTCTTTTTGAACAATATTTTCTAACAAATCTTCCCATTTTTTTACTTCTCTTCTTGCAGCCTCGCTGTCTTTTGATTTTAAATCTTCAACCAAGTCCTTCAGAAACTCTTTGACTTTGCTTGCAGTTTTATCTCCCTGCTGCTCTTCATCCCAATCTTCAACCTCTTCTAAAAGCTCACTTAAATCCGCTTCAATTTCGGCAAGCCTGCTTTCAAGATCTTCAATTTCTTCTATGTCTTCTTTAAAATATTTTTCTTTAATTCTTTCTCTTTCAACCAAATCCTTGTTCCAACCCGCAGAAACTATACTTTTGAAATCATAGACAAGCTCTTCCCACCAATTTGCAAATATGCCTGCTATTTTGAATTCATCAAACGTTCCGATTGGTAAGAGATATTCTTTCAATTTTTTCAAAGCTTCATTTCTAAATTTCCAAAGATTATTTCTACCAAAAAATTGCTCAATTTCAGGTTTTACAATCTGCCACCATTCCAAAAGCTTTTCTTTGTGTTTTTCTATTACACCCTTTACTTCGGTGGAATTATTAATTACTTCTCTAATTTGGTTTTTATCAGTAACGTCCTTTTTAAACTCCAAATAATTTTCGCTTTTCTCTGTTAGCAAAATATCATAGTTTAAGCTAAATTTTTTCAATTGATTTTCGTAAAGCATTACCTCTTGTTTTGTAATACCACCAAAAAGGTGTGCGTGAACATCTTCAATTTCAGGATCTGGAGAATTGTCAACATAGCGTCTAATATTTAGATTAAAGTCGTTTTCCTCTATCTCCTTTATATCAACTAATTTGGAATATTTGGGTATTTCCTTCTTTTCTTCAAACACTGTAACTATCTTCTCTATATCTTCTGGTCTCAAGAAATTCTGATTTCTACCTTCTCCGTACTCTCTGTCGGCGTTAATGAACAAGATCTTATTTTTCAAATTTTCTGGTTTGTTTTTATTAATAACAATAATACAAGCTGGTATTCCAGTGTTGTAGAAAAGTTTAGGTGGAAGCCCTATTATTGCCTCAATCAAGTCATCTCTTACTATTCCTTCCCTTATAACTTTTTCCTGTCCGCTCCTAAACAAAACACCATGAGGCATAACTGTTGCCATTACTCCGTTATCTTTCAAACTGGCAATCATATGTTGCAAGAACATAAGGTCAGCTTTTTTTCCATTCTCAGGAGTAAAACCATATTTAAATCTTTCTGTAAATTGCATATTTGCGCGTGAATAGTTTTCTGAGAAAGGTGGGTTGGCTAATATTCTGTCAAACTTTTTTATATATCCATTTTCCAAAAACATGGGATTTGTCAATACATCTTCATTTTCTATCTGCGCATCATTAATGCCGTGTAGAATCATATTCATTTTACAAATAGACCATGTCAATCCATTAAGTTCTTGCCCATATAGTGCTAAATTTGCTGAGTTTTGTCCTTGTTCTTCAACATAGTGGAACGCTTCAATCAAAAAACCACCAGAACCTACAGTTGGGTCATAAATCGACATACCTTCACGGGGTTTGACCAACCTTACCATCAATTTTTTTACGTGAGATGGTGTGTAAAACTCTCCGCCTTTTTTTCCAGCTGAATCAGCAAATTCTTTTAGCAAATATTCATAAGCAGCGCCAAGTAAATCCGGGAATTCAAAATTTGAAGGTATTAGTTTATAGTTATTGAAATGATTAATAAGATCAATAAGTTGCTGATCTTTGAGGCGTGTTTTTCCTTTCACCGCGTTAAAATCTATGTGTTTTAAAACCCCTTCGAGCCCTGTATTAGCTTCCTCTAAAGCACTTAAAGCTTTATTAAGCTGATTACCAACATCTTCCTTCAATTTCAAAATATTCTCCCATCTTGCCCTTTCAGGAACAAAAAATGTATCGCCGTAAGAGTTTGGATCTTCTAATAGTTCATTTATTTGTTCTTCAGAATACCCCATATCTCTGAATTCATTTTTTAACTCCCGTCTTTTTTCTTCAAAAACATCCGAAGCGTATTTTAAAAATAACATACCAAAGATATATTCTTTATATTCAGAAGCATCCATTTTACCTCTGAGTTTATCAGCAGCTTTAAAAAGATGTGCTTCTAGCTGTCTTAATGTTATTTTTTCTCCAGTCAAGTCAACCCCTCCTAATCAAACCTTGATGTTGTTAACCAAAGGTATTGATAAATTTCAAAAATCATATTATCTTCTTAAAGAGGGGACACCCCCCAATATACTCTCAATAAGGAGGTATCCCGACATGACTAATATCCAACTCAAATGCCCTCATTGCGGCTCTTCTAACTTCATCAAAAATGGTCATGATAAATTCAAAAACCAAATCTTCTTTTGCAAAGACTGCAAGCGTTACTTTAAACTTTCTTTCACCAAAAAACACAAACTTTTCTCTTTCCCTTACCCTCGTTGTGTTCATTGTAACCATGTCATGGAAATTTACAAAA
Source organism: Fervidobacterium nodosum Rt17-B1 (assembly GCF_000017545.1). NCBI lineage: Bacteria > Thermotogati > Thermotogota > Thermotogae > Thermotogales > Fervidobacteriaceae > Fervidobacterium > Fervidobacterium nodosum. Next base: position 556,858 of record NC_009718.1, read on the forward strand.
TCCGCCGTTATTTCGTTCGTTTCAGATGCAGAAAGTGCAACTTCAAAACTTCTGTTCCACTTTCTCTTCCTCAGCCTGTGCCTTTCAACTTTCATCCTTTCAAATTCTTCCGTTTCCCTATCTATATCGTTCTCAAAGCTTTCATCTTGTACTTCAAATACAACCTTTCTCTTCGTGCTATTAAAGCTTGCTTGAATATCAATGTCTCTCATGTCGCTATTTACAAATGGATTATCAAGTTATCTTCTGTTATTTCGCTTTTTGAGTTTGAGAATGTATTTAAAGTTCACGGTGATGAAACAGTTATTGTATTTCGAGACAAAAAGTACTATGTGTGGCTATTAGTTGAGCATGGTACGAATTTAATAGTAGCTTGGCATGTATCAAGATATCGTGATATGTCACAAGTAAAGATATTGTTAGATAAATACTTTAGTCAAAGAAAACAAAACACACAAATAGAGTTAATAACCGATGGACTAAAAGCGTACGAGATAGCAGTGAAACTAAATTTTGATAATGTTGAGCACAGAGAAGTAAGACTAGGTAAAAACAACGAATGTGAATCGAAATTTTCGTTATTTAAGATGTTTGTTAGAGCAAAAAGGAGCTTCAAGAAATTTAGCAACATACGGTACTATGTAAATGGTTTTTGTGTAGTAAGGAACCTATGCAAGTTATATGAGAACGAAAATGAGATGATTACAGCTTTAGCTTCCATCATCACTACTAGTTAACAGCATCCAAACCTTAATAACTTAAGAAAAATTCTACATAATTATTTAAATTCTATACAATTTTAGTTGTAGCAAACGATAATGATGTTGTCAGTATTTTCTATTTGTCTCGTATTGTTTATTATATCACATTAAGGCCTCAGACCAAAAAATCACTGAATATTTTTAAGCAATTAATTTTTTGAAACTTTTCTTCGACTTTACAAATATTATATAATTAAAATTAATAACAATATTTATGAACCTAAAGTAAAACGGTAAAATACTTAGAATGTGCAAGGAGCTAAGAATATGAAAGATGAATTGCTCAAGCTAATTAATAAATTTAAAAAGAACAAGGATATCTTTAAGTTCGGAGAAGAAGCAACAAAACAAGGAATAGTTTTAAGAATCTTAAAAGAATTAGGATGGGATTTCTTTAACATAAGCGAAGTTCAACCAGAATACTCAGTTGGGAATCAAAAAGTAGATTACGCTTTAGGATATAATGGGAAGATTAAAGCTTTTATAGAAGTGAAAAAAGTCAATGAGGATTTGGAAAAACACCAAGAACAACTTCTAAATTATGCATTTAAAGAAGGTGTGAAATTAGCTATATTAACTAATGGAATTAGTTGGTGGTTTTATTTACCTTTGCGTGAAGGAAGTTGGGAACAAAGAAAATTTTATACCATTGAAATACTCGACCAAAAAAGTGGAGATATTGTGGAAAAATTTGAGGAATTTTTATCCAAGGATAATGTGATTTCTGACAAAGCCGTAGAAAATGCTGAAAAATTATACAATAGTAGGCAAAAAATAACTTTGATAACCGAAACACTCCCCAAAGCATGGGATAAAATAATTTCCGAACCTGATAAAAGACTTGTAGAGATTTTAGCTGAAACAACTGAAAGATTGTGTGGACACAAACCTGATGACAGAATAGTTGAAGAGTTTTTAGGAAAAATTAGTCAAGAAAAATCAACACCAAAAACAATGCCAACTTACTCTGAAACTCAAAATGTTGAAGATTTTACTGAAAAATCCATTATAGGCTTTACTCTAAGAAAAAAGGAATACCAAGTTAACTCTTGGAGAAACTTATTAATGAGTATTATCGAGATCGTCTTAACAACAAACAGAAAACAATTTGAAAAAGTACTTAGTTTAAAAGGTAGAAAAAGACCATATTTTTCAAAAATGCCTAGTGAGTTAAGAGAACCTGAAAAAATCAAAGACACGGATATTTATGTTGAAACAAATCTTAGCGCAAATAGTATTGTTTCGCTTTCAAAAAAGGTTATAAAGCTTTTCGGATATGACGAAAATGAGCTTATAATACATACAAAAGAAAGCTGATGGCTGAGAATAACGTTTATATGAGTACTTAAAAAAATCATTATATGAATATACAAATTTTGCAAATTTTTATTGAGCCATTTGAGTTTAAAATTATTTTTATAGCTAGTAATAATATTATTAAACTCATAAATTTTAATTAATAAGATTAATTTATTACAATTAAAATAGTAAGATATATTAGACTCATTTTGTTTTTTTAATCTTACTGAATAATTCAAAATAATTTGATTGTTTTAATCAAATAAGTTTGGATAATCTTGATAACTTAGATTAAACTAATTAAATTTTACGTTTTTCACGCATTCCAATAGCAAATTTTGCTATTTTATTTTTTGGATACAAAATGCAATATAAGGTTTCTTATATTGCATTTTTTATATCACCCAGGGTAATAGTTTTAACGTTTCAAAAATCGTTTATTTATGCGGTTTTTCGCAATTTATTTTTCATCATCTGAAGAACATACCATGTATGTCTCTGAAAACAAGTAAGGCCGACTCTTTTAAATAAGGTTTGACTTTTTCAATAAACTTTTGTGCGGTGTCGTCGTCTGTGAAAATTTCGATTATAATCGGAAGTTCAGGTTCGACAATTTCACGTAGTGCTGTGTGGAGTTTCTTATCGAATACGTATCCTTCCATTGCTTTGTATTCAATAAAATCCGAAATTCCTAGCTCAATAGCAAATTCGGCAATGATTTTGTTGAGTGGTTTGTTGTGCAATTCCTTACAACGCACATTTTCTTTTACAAAGATTCTTATATACGTTCCTACAAATTCTTCCATACTATCCCCCCAATTTAGATAGAAATTACAAAATCCGTCGTTACTGCCTTCTTTTCAGATGTAAAAAGTGTAATTTCAAAACTTCTATCACTATTTCAGTCTATCAATCCGTTCCTTTCACTCTTCAACCTCTCAAATTCTTCCTTTTCTCTATCTATATCGTCTTTAAAGCTTTTTTACTTTACTTCAAATAAAACATTTCTCTTCAAGCTATTAAATCCATTTTGAATATAAACATCTCTCATGTCGCTATTTACAAATGGATTATTAAGTTACCTTCTATTTTTTCTCTCTTTAAGTTTGAGAATGTTTTCAAAGTCCATACAGAAAGTACTATGTTTGGCTTTTGGTGGAGCATGGACTAAAATCGTACGAATCAGCATAGAGAATGAGCTTCGATAATGTTGAGCACAGAGTGGTAAGACTAAGATGTTTATAAAGGAAAAGGGGTTTCAAGAAATTTAGTAAAATACGGTACTATGTAAATAATTTTTTTGTAGTAAGGAACTTATGTGAGTTATATGAGAATGCAAATAAATTATTATTGCTTTAGCTTCTATAATCATTACTAGTTAACAGCATCTTTAGAATATCAGAATATAACATTGCATATTACCATTCCAAAAAATGCAGCCGATAGTCCTAAAATCAGATTTAGCACGATGTTTAATAAGCTTGAAATATAATATCCATTTGTTAAAAGCGTTATAGTTTCATAGCTGAGTGTAGAGAACGTTGTGAGTCCTCCCATTATTCCAGTAGTTAAAAATAGTCTTAAATTTGGGTTAATATTTGCTCTGAATGAGAGTTGCATTATAAACCCAAGAAAAAGGCTTCCAAAAACGTTAACCAACAAAGTGCCTGGAGGTATCAACGTTTGCGAAAATATTTGATTCATCTTTAAAGATATAATATACCTAAGTACACTCCCAATGAATCCACCCACACCTACTGCAATTATCGGAATCATATTAAATTAGTACCTCCTATTTTATTTAATAAATTAGTTTTATTTTGTTTATAATATTATTTATGTTTTAGTTAATTGACATATTTTAAAATAATAGATAAGCCATAACACAGTCAATATTTATTTTAATATCGAATTATATTATACTGATTGTTTACTAATATAAAAATAAATTATTTTATACTAATTTAATTAATACCATCCAATATTATCGAGTTCCCTCCCATGCTATTTTTTTGGCAATTATCCAACTGTCCTACAGTTCATCTCATGCGAATTGTAAAAGTCACGTAAAGCATAATAAAATAACGCATTTAGCAATATAATTAAACTCTCTTTTTCTATTTTACTACAAAAAACAAAAAATGTGGAAAGTTTTCCCAAGATTGTAATCATATTTATTTTACTTAAAATATTTTTATGATACAATTTAAATAATAAAACGGAGGTGATGACCATGGAGTTTGTAAATTACCTTGATGTCTTTGAACCACATATATATGAGGATGAATTTATAAAGTTGCCATACAGGCTCTTTAAACCCAAGATAAAAGAAGGCGAAGTTTATCCACTCGTTGTCTTCCTGCACGGCGCTAGGGAAAGAGGAAATGATAACGAAAAGCAAATAACAGCAAACGAAGGGGCAACTACTTGGGCAAAGGAAGAATTTCAAAATAACCACCCTTGCTTTGTATTAGCACCTCAGTGTCCAGAAAATTCTTATTGGGGAAGTTCTTTTAGAGTTTACCATGATATGAACCAGCTTGGTCCCAATTCTTTAATTGCAACTGTTGGATTGGTTATAGATGAGCTAGTGGGAAAATTCCCAATAGATAAGGACCGTATATATGTTACCGGTTTGTCAATGGGAGGGTTTGGCACCATTGCTCTTTTAACGTTGTGTCCGGACAAATTCGCAGCAGGTGTTGTTGTATGCGGTGGTGGAAATCCCAAAAAATTGGATAAGATAAAGCACATACCATTTTGGTTTTTCCACGCAGAAGACGATGATGTTGTTTCTGTAGAATATTCAAGAGCGCTGGTAAAAAAGCTAAACGAATTAGGTGCAGAAGTTAATTACACTGAATATCCAAAAGGCTATATGCAATCAATCGGTCTATTTCCACATGCTTCATGGGTACCTGCGTATAGAGACGAAGAGATGAAGGAATGGCTATTTTCTAAAAAAAGAAAAGCTCCCTGCTAATAGGGAGCTTTTCTCTTATTCTTTTTCGAATTATTTGTACTTTGCTAAAATATCTTCTAGGTATTTAATTACATCCTCTTTCTTTTCATACTTTGGTGAATTGAATGCTATCTCTCCCCAATCTGAAATTATCTCTTTTTCGCTTGCCTTATTGTATTTTTCGAGCAATCCATTGACTGTATTTAGAAATTCCGATTTCACCATGTCATAGTGAGCAACAAAGCGTTTATATCTTTCATACAAAAGTCCTCCAGAGAAATTGACAACGTTATTCATCAAAATCTGAATTTCTTGTCTTGCTTCTTCTGAGAACGATAATGCACTTATTTGATTTGAAAAGTCGTCCATCTTTGCTTGTGTAATAGTTTTCCAAGCGCTTTTTTTTGCTATTCCAGGCCAATATGCTGAAGGATTCTTTGATAATGCCTCAATGAAATCTTTTTCAATGTTGGTAAAATCAATGGATGTAAATTCCTTATAAGCACTATTCAACAGATTGACAAAGATCGGTGTTAAGCTATTTGAGAGGTATCCTTTTTCATCATCAGCAAGTATTTTGTCAAGTTCGTTTTTACTATTTTCGATAAAGTCGTTAAACGTCTTTTCCCAATAGGAGGTATTTGAAAGTTTCTTAGATATATACTCGTAACTTTCTTTATACCAATCTACTAACTGATTGTATGTATAGACACTTTCTTGATACTCCCCAACTGTTTGGTATTCATGAGCAAGTTCATGTAGGTAATCGAATACCCCATCTGGAACTCCCCATACACCTTTCAATTCCATATACTTACACGCTTCTATTTCTCTCATGGCAAGATCTACTAACAATTCTCTTGATTCTACGTTGATAGGATTCAAAGTTTGAGCAGTGAGAACCGCGAAGAATCTGTATATATCCTGACCATACATTGTTGCAAGCTCTATATCAATGTTTTTCCAATCTGGGAATCTGTTCCATCCACCTGGCATGATGTCTACTGTTTTTCTAACCCAGGTGCCATATTTGTTGAAAAATTCTTTTGAGTAAGAACTTAGTAATTTTTCTAACTCACTATCGTTGATTTTTCCAAGGGCAAAGTTATTTAAACTATACAAAGAGTTATATCTCATTGCAAGAGATCTAAAAGTATTTCTTTCTGTAAATGTTTGAAGTGATAGTTCATACAAGCTTATGGAATCTATAATAGCTTGAATGGTTGCAACATCGACTTGATTTAAGAAATCCGGATTATTTTTGATATAACCTGCCAATTTTGAATAGTAAGCGTACTTAAACTTTTCTGGGATTAATTTTTGATACTCATCTGCTCTTTGGTTTAAAACGCTTTCTGGGTCTGATTTGAGTAAGTTTTTGAGCTCATCAACTCTTATTGGGTCTGCCGCTAGTGCCGCAAGATAAAAGTACGATTTTCCATAGGTGTGATTCAATTTTACACTCTTTATTAAATTCTCTTTTGCAATTTTGTACTGCTCATTTATTTGTTGGGGCAACAAATTTTTCTGATTAATCAAATTATTTCTTTGTGCATTGATTTGAGCTCTTATATTTTCTATATTTCTTTGCCTTTCACTTTCCGCTTGCAATTCGTTATACTGAAGATTTAGCCTTTGGGCTTCTGCCTTTTTCAAATTGTGCCAATTTTGTGGTGACAGTGCTTGAAATTGACCTGTGAAATTATTCAAATCAGATTCTATGCTATCAAGTTGCTTAAGGTACTCATCAATTTTGCTTAAATTGTTTCTCAACTCAGAAAGCGTCGCATATGCAACGTTTCCATTTCTGAAATAAACTTCAGATATGAAATGATTCCATCTAAGATATGTAGACAAACCGGTTACCGATATCAAAATAATAGCTAAAGCGATTGCTTTTGCTCCTTTAATTGTGTATTCTTTACCGTTAACCTTATTGAAGTACTTTCCAAGTCCGATGCTTATAACGAAATTCGCAAGTAGCGCATTTGGAAGCAAATGCCCTGGGAAGCTGAAAACACTTTGAAATGCGAAAATAATTCCACTCAAAACCAACATAAAGAACAGAATCGCATCATCTTTATCTTCAACTTTTCTAATGTTCTTTACAACATACATTACAAGTAAGATTAACATTAAAACTATGGCACTAAGACCTAAAATACCTGTCTCAGAAAGCACCTGGAAGTAATCGTTGTGTGCTCTTTTGAAATTATTCCAACCGTAATTGTACTCTGGATGAGCCTCTATTAGATCTGAAATACCATACAAACCATATACCTGGTATGTACCGATACCTTGACCAAGGATTTTGTGATTTTTCCAAATGTAAATCGTTGAGAACCACGAGAGAAATCTTTCATCCCTACTTGAAACAGAAGACATGGCACTGAATCTATCTGTCATCTTGAATGATGCGTAGTTGTTGAATGGTGTTGGAATGTTGTATACTACAACAATAATAATTGCCATTAATATAAATATTAGAATAGACATTTCTCTAAATCTGAGTAATCTTTTTAAAGTCTTCGGGTCTTTTTTCTTCAATTCCTCTGCAATTTTGTCTTCTTTCTTTCTTAAATAGAAGAAATAAGCAAAAACAAACAAAATTAACTCAATCACCAACGCAAGATACTCAGATCTTGTTTGAGAAAAGACTATAACATCAAAATACAAGATTGCAGAAATTAATGATACTATTTTAAAAAGGTACACAGTCCATAACCTTTTGATGTTCAAATATCCAAAATCCAAACTCGCTACGAAATATATCGCTATGGGAAGGAGCATGTTCAAATAGTTTGAAACAAAAATAACATTACCTATATTCGCCTTTATACTCGCTCTTTCAAATGGTGCCCCGACATTTCCAAGTAAAATATCATAGCCAATGTAAAAATTGAGAATAGCATTTATAGCGATAAATAAACCTGTTAAAACGAATATAAATAAGAATCTCACAATATATTCCTTTTTATTAATGATTGAACTAAAATAAAACGAAAGTAAAACATTTAAGAAGAGGTAAAGACCTATGTCTATCGCTTGTCTGAAGAAAAATCTGTTATCTTGGAATGTGTTCATCGTTGATAGTAAGGCGATTATAGAAAAAGCAAGCCAAGTGAAGTGAACAGGTGTTGCGAAAAATTTAATTTCCTTGTTTTTAAACAGGCGATAGAGCAAATAAAAGCCTAAAATAAAGGTTGCGATAGTTAAAATAGCGTACTTCGGTGTACTGAATTCGTAAGTGTACTGCCTATGAGCAAAAAGCGCTACCAATGGAATAGTTGTGTACCAGACTATCTCTTCAAGAATGGACAACACTTAACCCCGCCTCCTTTTTTATGTAAATTTAGCACCTTTAGTATTTGAAAACATTTAGAAATTTACCCAATGCAAAGTAAATTACTAAAAGTATAATTAAAGCCGAAATACTCGCAATTACGTTTGTTTTGGAAAAATATCCAAGTAAGAATACTAAAAGTTGTATAGATACAACCGTGTACAGCGTTTTCCTTTTATCGTTAAATTTTTCGTATATCTTGTTGTATAAATAAATCGGTTTCTTATTTAAAGTGCTTCTTGAAAGGCCAGATAAAAAGTTGAAGTAAAAAAGCGAAATAAAGATAAAAGCAGAAATTAAATAAGGTATGTTAGAACTGCCGTGTCTCATAGTAGAGAGCAAACCTATTGAAAGTACTCCTCCAACGAAATAACCTCCACTACTTCCCATGGAAATCCTCGCCGGTGGGAAGTTGTATATGAAGTAACCAAAGACAGCGCCTATTAGCGCAGAGAGCAACATACCGTCGTATCTTGATGAAACCAAAATCGAAAGTCCAATTGCAGAAATTATCGACACACTCGCACAAACTCCATCCATTTCATCCATCATTTTTACAGAGTTGATTAAAATAACAACTAAAAAAATATATAGTGGGAAAAACCAATTGAATCCAACGTATTTATAAGTAAGAATTAAAGCTACGAATAACTCAACTGCTAACTTTAAGGACAATTTTATTTTCTTAACATCATCTATTAAACCAATAATTGTTAACAGAGTCAAAGAGAATTTAGTTATAATTTCAAAAGGTGTTGATACAATAACAGCAAGATATATAGCAAGCCCACCAAGGTATGGTGTTATTCTTTCATATTCTTTCAATCCATCGTCCGGTTTATCAACAATATTGTATTTATACGCAATCTTACCAAATATTGGCACTGTTAAAGCAGAAATAATTAGCGAAACAATCATCAAAATAGGAGAAAACATCAATTGCACCTCTCTAGAATTGGTATGGTTTTATTTCTTCTTGGGATTCTTCTTTATTTTCACTTTCGGTGCTCTGTTTGCTAGGCTGCTCAATAATTTGATTAGTGCTTTGCTTCGTTTCAAAGCTTTTATTACTCGTCAAGAGTGTTTCTACGCTCATGCCATTTTCAAGTGCTTTTAATACTTCTTCTTTCATATACGTATAATCTGTACCATTATAGCTAAGATTTGTGACCTTAACATCGCCATTTGGAAGAACGACAAATCTTATCATAAGGCTTGAATTATTGAAAACAACATTGTCATTATCAGTATCTAACGACCAGCCATTTCTTCCAAGAAATTCATAGTAAGTCTTCTTTGAGTATATTGAGTTTTTAACAAGTTCTACAATATTTTTAGTCAATACATCGACTTTAAATATTTTGCCAATGATATAATCGGTAACTTCATCAATAACATTTCGATCGTTCATGTAAACCTTCTCAAGTAGCACTTCTTTCCCAAAGAGTATTTCGAAGTTAAACTTAAATTGCCATACTTGACCAGCGTAGTTTCCTGTCCCAGTCAAAACAACTTTATTGTTATTCTTATCGAACATCCAGCTAACATTTCTTAAAAATCTTTCAAATGCCGATTTATTGCTGCTGTATTGACTACCTTTGACAATTATAGAATTTTGAACCAATGAAATCAGCTCATTGTACTTACTTTCCTCTAACTGCGTTGAAACCTTTCCTAAATCATCTACCAATCTAGAAAGCAATTCATTTGGATCTATATTATTCCCGTCGATTGTTGAACTAACCAAATAAGCTCCTTTTGATGAAATCAAGAAAGAGAGTGTAACTTTATTCTTACCAACCTTTGTAACTCCGCTTGCCGTCAACTTTGTACCTTTCATTGTACTTTCAATACTCCACGAGATGTTGTCACAACTTCCAATCAAAAGCTCACCGAATTTTTTGCTATACCCTGGTACTGATGCATTTGATATCTTTTCCTTAAACATCTCCAATTCAGATTGTAAATCGTATCCACCATACTTGACAAGGTAGTATTTCAGTATATCTTGCGCTTCTCCACTATCAACTTCGGAACCATTAACGAAAATGTACTTCACGCTGACAGAACCATCTGATTCCAATTTAAACCCTATACTTAAAGAAATTTCATTTTTGTCAACGACATCAGTTGCGTTAAACTCTACAACATTTTCATCTTCACTTTTTATCGACCATCTCGGATTGTTAAGATTTCCGAAAATTTCTTCTATTGTCTTCGTCGAAAAATCTTTTAGTCTTCCTTGTTTTATCATATCTACAAGATTACTTTTTATACTCTGCTTGTCTATTTTATAAATATTCGCCAAAAAGACACGCATTTCGGCTGGAGAAAAAACCTTCCCATCAACTGTAATATTTTCAACAGTTATTTTTACATTATTTCCAACTTTTCTAAACCTGAATTGCATACTGACATATTGCGAATTAGCGTTTTTTCCACTTAAAATCAAAATCTCCTTACCATCCTGATTTAGATATTCATAACCTTCTACTGTAAGATAATCAAAGAGTGCGGAGGCGTTTGATAATTCATAATCTTCTGGTGGAATTTTTTGCAAAAGATTGTATAATGCCTTTTTGTATATTGCTTCATATTCCTTTTCAAAATCTTCGACCTTAACATTGTTCATATACAACTTCATTGAACCGTCTTTTAAAATCTCAAGGATGTATTTATTTCTCATCTCATCACTACCAACTAACTTTGGATTACCAAAGATTGGTATCTCAAAGTTCGAATTAATAAGACCATTCTCAAATGTTTCCTTAGCGGTTAAAACTCTATACTTGTCAAACGACCTATTAAGTAATTTCTCCTTGTTTTGTAATACAATCAATCCTACCAATAAAAAAATTACAACGAAAATAACTAATAAACTTATCAAAGCGGCAACTTTACCTTTTCCAATGTTCTTCCGCTTCATACTTTTTATCCCTCCAAAATTATTTATTTTTCCCAAAATAAACAACCACCCAAAAATATTATACTACAAAACATTAAAAACTTCTTCCTATCTTGAAAAAATTAAAGATTATGATATAATGCTTAACGTGAGATATGTAAAAGTTTAATAACTGGGGCCGTAGCTCAGTTGGGAGAGCGCTACCTTCGCACGGTAGAGGCCGTGGGTTCAAATCCCATCGGCTCCACCAGAATAAAAATAAAAAAGCCTTGGAAATTGAAAAACCAAGGCTTTTTTATTTTATTTTTTCAGTATTCTAAAATTTTTCAACTAAATTCATTTTTTATGACATAAATTAATGGGATGTTGAAATTAAATATCATTTAAGTTCCATCGCAGAAGCGATTAATATAAATAATATTAAACTTCAATAGAGAGGTTTAGATGTTTTAAATAGTTGAGAAATAATTCCTGAGACTTTTACAAAAGATTATTCAACATGTTAGATTATTGAAAAATGCGTATGCTTAATTATATTAAGATCTCCTCAATAGTACTGTAAATATAAAGTGAGGTGTACTACTATACAACTGTAAAAAATTTGTGGTGGTTAGCGTTATTAAGTTTGGATTTTTTCATTAGTGGTAAACACTATAGTTCTTTACAGTGTAATAATTATTGAAATAAGTGTTACTGGACTTTATTTAGCTAATAAACTAATAAAATCAAGAAAGTAGATTTATACTATTAAAAAGCGTACCTACTTTGAAAAATACATAAAATATATAAATTTGCATGGTTTGTTTGTATTATTTATTCTTTTAAAAGTTTTACACCGTATATCTCATACGCACTGCAAAGTGGTTCGTAGGGGCAGACATTGTTATATCCTCTGCATTTTCGATTTTCAAACAATATTTTAGACATATCTCCTTTAATTTTTGATTTGTCAATATTTCCTTTTTCACTTAGAATAGAGAAGAACGTCCTACTTTGATTCATTAAGAAAACCGGCGTAAAAATACCTTTCAACGCTATATCGTCCATCGTTGAAACAAGCCATCCTTCAAAATCGTTTAATGTAAAAGAAACGTTAGGTTCTAAAATTTCAATAATATAAACTGGCTCTTCTTGATTTTCCTTTTTGATATATCTGTACTCTAGCTTTTCTTGACCGATTTTGAGAAACATTAAAAATACATGGGAACCATTTTCTTTTATTTCTTTTTTCCAAAGAAGGTTTTCTTTCTTTTCATCTTTCAAGATTAGATAGTCATAAAGAATAAGTTGCTCGAATCTTATCGAACTTAGGGAATTTTTGTAATCGATAATCGCATATTTATTTTCCTCATCAAGAATTTTGTCTATTCTATCGATTCTTCCAATAACATGATACCTTCCAACTTCACATTCAACACTTAATTCTGTCTTAAGAGTTTCATCTGTGTATAAGTCTTTTGTACCCTCTTTTGATTTTTTTGAACTATCCAATCTTAAAGGTAGCGTCTTACTTTTTTGCCCAAGCGTTATTAAATACTTTGAGTCTGCAAACTCTCTCAAGTAAACTGAAAGCTTATCAAATATCTCATCCGACAATATCTTTTTCGGAATTTTGTACTTAAATATACCTTCTGAAAATGATTCGGCAGATTCTTCTATAAGTTCTTTAAGGACCCCATCGTTATAGTTTAACAACGAATATACATTTTTAGGATAGTTTATATCAAATAATTTTGCCAATACTCTATGTGTGATTATACCCTCCATTAAAGCAAGGTTATTTTCCTTAGTTTTCTCTGGTAAAGTAGCTATATTTGAATAGTAAAACAACATTGGACATGATAAGTAAGTCGCAATTCTGCTGTGGCTGAATTCGGTTATGTTACTTTCTCCAACGACAAAGTCCTCTCTTTTCACTTCTATGATTTGACTTGCAGATTGCGCAAGCTTGTATATATCGTAATCTATCTTCTTGAAAATATCATCGCTCGATATTTTTGCTTCTATGTGGTTATGTGCCAATTCAGATAAGTATTTCGACGGGACTAGTGGATCACCTGTATTTGTGGATTTTGGAAATATCAAATACGAATTTTGAGAGAATATTATTGAAAGAAAAACTGAACTTCTTTCACTTTCTTCAAGCAAATCATATATCCGTGAACGTTGATTCGTTGTTCGATACAAAAGTGGATTTATTTTACCTATGGATGGGTAATAATCATCTATGAAATCCACGAAGAATTTGTACTTTTTCTTTACAAATTTCGATGTCGGAATATCGATTATATCTACAACATTCGCAGATTTAAATGTCTCCCTATATCCATTTGAATTCAATAGTACAACAAAGAGCTTAAACAATTTACTCCAGCTTGTCACTTTACTGAGTTTGCTCTCCCTCAATTTCTGAACGTATATTTCCAATTTGTTTAAGACGTTTATAAACTTGGATAGAGCGTTAATCTCTTTACCCACACTTCTAATGACGCTTTTTTGTGAGGACATTATTTCGTAATTTTCTAAAATATCCCCAAATTTCAAAATCGATGACTTTATAAACTCTTTATACCATTCAAAGAAATCTTTGCTTCCCCAATTTTCATGTATGTTATCTAGCAAACCGAAAAGTTCTTCCATTATCTCTTTGAATTTCTTTAACTTCTCAAGCCTCTCCACAGAAGATAGATAAACATCCTCTTCAATGTCGTACTCTTCTTTCTTCGACTCAAGTTCCGCGATATCTCTTTCCAACTTTTCAAAGAAATTTTTTCTTCTATCTTCTTTATTTCTCATTTCCGATGGTTTCATTCTTATGGAATAATACTCGTACTCTTTAAATAAATCTTCTATCTCATCCATCGTCAGTTCTCTTTTTTCAACGAGTGGTGATTCGATTACCGCAAGTAAATCTTCCGGTCTATACCCTTCCTCTATAGTTAACAAAGGTTGCAAAAGTATCTTAATTATATGACTTTCCGTAAGTGGATTTTTCCCACTGTATCGGTACGGTATACCTGCTTCATCAAATTCATCCATTAACCTGTAAGCTATATTAGTATTTGGAACAACAATGCCTACTTCTTCCGGGTTAACACCTTCTATAATCAGGCTTTTGACTTGCTTTACTATATAATGATATTCGTTGTATTGATTCTCAACATCCACCTCGCCTATGCTCTTATTTTTAATTAACTCCTCTAAATTCACAACTTTTTTATTACAAAATGAGTCATCAAACTCAAATGAATTTTTTTCTAAAAAATCGTAGATCTCATCAATCTGACTAAACGCTGAATCGTTTACTTTTTGCCAAACAAAAAATATCGTATTTTCCGACTTTTTAACCAGCTCAGCCAATGCTTGACTTGTTAAAAGTGATAGGTTGAAAAATCCGCTGATGACAAGATATTTTCTATTTACTTCTAAATCTCTGGCATTTTCTACGTACCACTTGTATATGTTCATTGGATCGTACATATACCTTGATTGTAATTCTTTCGCGACACTTTTCATCTCACTTAAGATGTCTCTAATAATCTGAGCAAAAACCGATGTATCGTTCATCAGTTGATTCACAACGTCGTATTGATTTGTTAAATTTTCTGTGCTTCCGTGCAATTCAATTTCCCAGAGTTTTTCGAATATTTCAACTATGTAATGAACTATCGTATTTGATTTCGAAAGGGTTCTGAGGAGCAGCAACCTATCGGAATTCTCAGAATTCTGTTTATCCTTTTCCGAATCGTAAAGCTCGTCTATAATCTTCGAAATGTAAACTGTGTAAAAATCTCTATCCAAAACTTCAGCTTGATAATTATTCTTCTTCAGAAACTCCGTAACGTACTGGTTTATAACCAAGAAGGCATCTCTGTTTATCGTTTTCCCGGATCTTTCAGCAACTATATCAGCGATCTGCCTTACATAGAACCCAGTGGGGCCTATGAAAAGAAAATCCATAGGATTTTCTAAGTAAATATTCGCTATTTTATCGGCTACCAGTTCAAAATGATTATCATCCAAGGGTACTATGTACGCTTTTCTCATCTATATCACCTCTAAATTTCTTATCAGCTTTGCCAGTAATTCAATGAAATCATCGCCAGGTCTTTCAACTCTAATAACGAACCCACTTCTTGCGCCGACTAAATACCCTCCAGCAATTTCTCCGAAATCTTTAAGCATGTACATATAAAATTGGAGCTGGAATTTGTACTTCTCAACTTCTTCAGAACCATCCTTTAGATACGATGATTTAAAATCAACAACGTATATCTTTCCATCTTTGAAAAACACCCTATCTGGCACACCAAAGAGTGTATATTTCTTACCATCTATAACCACCGATTTTGCGATTCTCCATTCGGAAATAACCTTATCACTGTTTTCAAATAGATATTTGATTACATCCGCTTTCAATATCTTCTCGGGCAACTCTCCTCTTTCGACAAGATTCAACAAATCTGGATATCTTTGAACACTCATCAACCTTCTATGTATATTCTTCCCTTCGATAACTTCCCTCGAGGTTTCAAGTAACGAAGATAGAAGTAGACTTACCTCACTTTTACTTCTCTTTTGTTTTTCTTGATTTTTTTCGAAAATTTTTAATATATCTTGTTTTTCTTGACCTTCGAAAAGAGGCATATTTTCTTCAAAATCGACCTCTAGTTCGTTAACCAACTCTTTATCACTCTTCTCATCTGTAATGTTGTACAAAAGAGTTGGTGATATGTACCTTTTGTACCCAATATTCGAAAAATCTTCTATCTGTTTTCTTATCTTTTCCTCGTCTAGCAATTTTTTATTCTCTTCCCCTGAAAATTCAGAAATACTCAGCGATTTTACCATTTCATCGATTTGCTTTTTGTCTATTGTAATAGTTTTAAACTCATTATGTGCAAGGTATTGTCCAGCAGTTTTTCCTCTTTTCCCCCTAGAGCTATTAGTATTGTACGTTACCACAAATAACATCTCTTTTGCCCTGGTTATAGCCACGTATATCTTTCGCAGTATCTCAGTCTCATCGTATATTAACTCTGCTTCCAATTCTCCCTTTAATTTCTTATACTCATCCTTGTTTATATTAAACTTATCCTTATAATTCTCTATGAACCTTTTGATATGAATATACCTTCCTCCATTGTCATCCGATGGGAAGAATACCTCATCAGATTCCATCTCATTAAAATTATTGTTAACAAGGAAAACTATGTTGTACTCAAGTCCTTTTGAAGCATGCACTGTCATCATCTTAACGACGTTGTCTTCTTCGGAAACTTCGGAAGCCTCGGTCTCTTGTAATTCCTCCACTTTTGAAAGCAATCTTATTAGCTCGGAGAATGTCGACGCCTGTTGGTTAAATTCCGTAGCTTGGTCAAGCAATTTCTTAACGTTTTTCAATCTTTGGACACTGTTTGGAAATTTCGAAAGTTTAGCTAAGTAATAACTCTCGTTGATGAATCCTTTCAAAACCTCGGCTGGTCTTAAAAAGTATTTCAATTCATCGTACTTTTGCACAAGTTCGATCATTTCGGAAACGTAGTCTGGCAAATCTTCTTTGCCAAGTTTTTTAGCTGATTGGAAGAATGATATTCTCTCACCGTTTTCCCTTAATTTTCTTGCGTTTAAAACTATTTTGTGCAATATTTTGAATTTGTCGAAAGATGGTGAGAAATCTGTTGATTCGACAAAAGGCGTAAGGAAAAATTCAACGAAGTTATAGTCATTGTTAGGATTTTGAATCACGGAAAGCGCGGAAATAACTGCTCTTATTTCAGGGCGTTTGTAAAATCCTCGCCCTTTTACAACATAAAGTGGGATATTGAATTTACCAAAAGTTTCTCTGTATATCGATTCAATACCCGCTAATTTGTAACTTAAGATAGCTATGTCTTTGTACTCCACTTTTCTTGTTACGTAATCATTCTTCTCTTTATCGAAAATAGTAATCTCCTTGCCAACTAAATTTTTAATAGCCATTGCAACCAAATTTGCCTCGTCTTCGGGAGAAACTTTTTCATCGAGTGATACTATACTTAAGTAGGAAACCCTACTTATGCTCTCGTTGAGAAAATCAATCTGTGGAATAACTTCACTTTCTAACTTTTTAATATGTGCATTTGAAATGTCTTCATCTAAGAACCAAAGTTTATCGTACAAGTCCCGATAGCGCAACCTAAAAGCTTCGTGCAGATAAAGTTTTGCTTCATCATCGGATATTTCAGATATCGGCTTATTAGAATTAAAACCATTTAAATTAGAAAGCATATCGTAGATTTCATTTCTAAATATAGAATCCCTCGAAACTTTGTTAAAATAATCAACGAGAAATTCATGCGATCTGTAATTAGTTTGGAGCGAAAGTATCCTGTATTTATCAGGTGAAATCTTTGCCCTTTTCTCAAATTCATCCATCGTCTTTACAAAAACAGAAACATCAGCGCCCCTGAATCTGTATATCGACTGTTTCCTATCTCCGACATAGAATATGTAATTTTTGTCCGTGTGGATAAAATCAAATATCATGCGCTGGAGTTCATTTGTGTCTTGGAACTCATCAACTATGATATATTTGAACCTCTCTTGATAATATTTTCTAACTTCTTCATTATTATTCAAAACTTCGATAGTCTTTTCCAGTACGCCTTTGAAATCGTATTCAAAGTTATCAATTGTCTCTGCTTCGTAAAGCTCTGAGGCAATTAAACTAATGAGCCTCAAAACTCTAAAAGAATTACCTGCTTTTTTCATCACATCCAGTAGTAATTTACTAACGTTGGACTGTCTAAGCTCAAGCCTCCAGTTTGTAACTATATCCTCAACAAAACCTTTCACTCTCCAAACATCTCCAACTAATTCAAAAAGGTCGATAATGGAATCCTTTATTTCTTTCAATTCTTTTATATATCCTTCTATTCTTTTCCTTCTTTCGCTTGAAAGCATTGGGGAGAGCGGAATTTCCAAATCTTCGTACACCTTAAAAGCGATTTCCATAGCCTGCCGTGAGGCGCTATCGATGATTTTCAATTGTTTTAAATCGTTGATAATTGTAAAATTCGGGTCGACACCAGCGTAGATATTTTGCTCAATCAACACTCTTCTGCAAAAACTGTCGATTGTTGAGATAACCGCTCTGGACATATTGGAATAAACACGTTTCCAATAAGCCAAGTTACTGACTGATGAAGATGTAATCTTTTCTCTGACTTTATTCATTATCCTTTCTTTCATTTCGTTTGCGGCTTTGTTAGTAAACGTCACTGCCAAAATACCATCGACTATATCTGGATTATTCTCCTTTTCGTAGTATTCCAAAATCCCCATGTAATAGTTCGTCAAAGTGTAAGTTTTACCTGTCCCAGCAGATGCTGAGATGAAATAATTGCAATTTGGATTTTCTCTAACTATATCTGCAACGGACTTTCCAAGATTTTGCATAAAAGCCACCTCATCAATCCTATTTTATAACTTTTATAACCTTTATAGCGCGGATATAACGACTAATAATGGAAAATTCTCCACTTCTATCTCATATACGGCTTCTGGTCCTAAATCTTCAAATGCGACGACCTTCCAACTCTTTATCTTCTTACCAAGATACGCCGCGCAACCACTTGGGGTGACAAAGTAAATCATCTTGTACTTCTTTATGGTTTCAACTCCTTCAGGTGTACGCTCACCTTTCCCTATCGTCCCAATAACACCATGTCTGCCTAAAAATTCCAAAAATCTATCCATCCTCTTAGACGTCGTAGGACCTATTATTATATTCCCCTTCGAAAATGTAGGACCAGCGTAAAATACGAGAGCGTTTTTGAGCTCAACAGGCAGTGTTTTACCATTATCTTCCATTTCAACTAACCTTTTCTGCGCAGCATCGCGCATAACTATTAACTTACCAGTGTATTCAAACATTTCACCAACATTTAGTTTTTTGAGAGTCTCGGTAAGAATCTCATTCATTTTCAAACACCACTCTTCCACTTCTAAGTAAATAGCAATCAACTGAAATCGCAACGGGTAATGTTGCTATGTGTGTTGGGAAGCCGTACATTTTAACATTGTATATACCCTTACCATACCCAAGCCCCTGCACGCCAAATTTGATCTCATTCAATCTTTCCATAAGCTTCTCTTCAGCTTTTTGATACCTGATTACATTTTTTAGATACACTGACGCATCGTAATCAAATAAAGCAAGCTTTGATAACATAACTGCCTTATCAGAAGTCCCACCAACACCTACTCCTACCTTTATCGGGGGACATGCGTTTGGACCATTTTGCTTAATATGCTCAAAAATCTTCTGGGATATTGCTTCATAACTCTCCGAAGGGTTGAACATATAAAGAGCGGATAAATTCTCACTTCCTCCACCCTTAGCAATCGTCCAAATTTCAAGTTTGTTTTCTTCTATCTCAAATAAATGAACAACGCATGGTGTATTTGTTCTAGTATTGACTCTGGAAAAAAGTGGGTCACTGACGACACTCTTTCGAAAACCAAATCTTTCGTACACATCTTTAACCGCTTCATCGAGAATATATTCGATAGGTTTATCTAATAAAACATTGAAACCTTTAAATACAAAAAACTCCACCATGCCCGTATCCTGACACAGTGGAAGATATTCCTTCGAAGCTATCTCAAAATTCTCAATTATCTCCTTTTTAAATGGGCCTTCGTAATCTTTGAAAAACTCCTTTATCTCAGGTTTGATTTTTGTATTTATCTCGATGAGAACTTCCGAAATTTTTTCAAAAACAACATCGCTCTTGATTTTTACCATTTTATCCCCCCACTTATCTTATCATAAATACCTATCAATGCTCCTCGCCAATCCCTGGAACAGCTGAAGCAGCAGGCGCACTTGATATCTCAGGTGAGATAGTCACATTCTTAATCCATTTTTTAGACTTTATTCTAATGTATGCAATTACCGATTTGACAACTTCATCACTTAGAGTTAACGCATACACAACTGGAAGTGGCTGTTTCCAAATGAACGCTCCGATAAAGGCAAGAGGCACACCCAAACACCAGAGTGTGAATGTTTCAAGTAAGAACGCAAATTTGGCATCACCACCAGCGCGTAGCACTCCAACAATCGCTGCTCCATTGAATGCTTTCACCGGCGCACCGATAAGCATTACCCACATAGCGTAAGTCAATATCTTCTTAGTATTTTCTTCTATTTTGAAAGTTGGATAGAGAATGTAGTAAACAACCATCACTATAACCGCTGAAAGTAAACCAATTACAAAACTCCACATTAAAATCTTTTTAGCAAACTGCTGTGCCTTTTCGTATTCCATCTGTCCTATGTACTTACCAATAATTACAGAAGCCGCTATAACGATACCGAATGTGAACGTCCAAACGTAATTTTCAAATGAAGAAAGTATATTTCTTGCCGCATAAGCTTGAGTACCCATCCTACCGAATATTATACCGTAAACGGTCATCCCAAGAGACCACGCTATCTCGTTCAACGTTGTCGGCGTTGCGAATTCTAAAAATTTACTTAGCATATTCCGAGATATTCCACTAAGAGAAAACGTGTACGGAAGTTTCAAAGTAGATGCCCTAAGAATTTGATAAAGTGGTATAACAAATCTTGAGACTATAAGAGAGATTGCGATACCAACAAGTCCAAGTTTTGGCAAACCGAAAAGTCCTTTAACAAAACCATACGCTAAAAATATCTGAATAATGGTACCGTAAACATACGACATCATTGGGATTGTAGCTCTTTCTATCGACCTGAGGAGTGTCCTGAAAGATATTTCCAGAGCAAGTCCGAAATAAGAAATAGAAATTAATCTTAGATAAAGTATTCCTCTATCAATCACCCGCGTATCATTGGAAAACATTTTTATAAACACCTTTGGGAAGAAGAAAGTCAATACGAAAAAAGCGAGTGAAATCAGTAATGAAAAGTATATCATCAAACTCATTATCTTTTTGATGTTTTCCGTATCTTTCTTTCCCCAATACTGCGCAAGAAAAATCGCTCCGCCGGTATTTAGACCAAATAAGAACAATATAACCAAGAAGCTGCCTTGGTTAGCTACGCCATTTATCGCAACCTCAACTTCACCAAGTTGAGAGAGCAAAATGGTCAAAATAAAAGTTCCCGTATTAGCGATAATATTTTCCAACGACACCGGAATTGCTATTTTCAATATATTTTTGAGCAAGTTTATCAACCTCCGATATTTTGAAATATAAAAAATAAAGTTTGGAAAACGAAATATTACATTTAAATTCTATCATAACAGGTGTATAATTAAAAGTGGAAAACAAAGTAGAAAAAATTCAGGACGCGAAAATGTGAAAGGGTGGTCTAACATGTTAAATTATAATTTAAAAAGGCATCATTGGGCACTTATAACTGGTGCTTCTTCTGGTATTGGAAAGGAATTCGCTTTTCAAATCGCGGAGAAAGGTTTAAACGTTATAATCTTAGGAAGGAACGCTGAGCAACTGAGTAAAGTAGCTGATGAAATTCACAACGCAACAAATTCCAGTGTTGTTATTATCCAAGCAGACCTCGTTAAAGAGTTGGATAGTGTGCTTGAAAACCTTTCAAGATTCGATGTCGACCTTCTTGTGAACAACGCTGGTATAGGTCTGTACGGTGATTTCATACAACATAGCTGGGAAGAATACGAAAATATGATGAAATTGAACATGGAAGTACTAACAAAACTTTCTCATCATTACGCAAAAAAATTCGTGAAAAAAGGTTTTGGAGGAATAATTAACGTAGCTTCCGTTGCTGGTTTCATGCCTATTCCACATTTTGCGGTTTACGGTGCAACGAAAGCTTACGTTTACAGCTTCTCAATGAGCCTTTGGGCGGAACTAAAAGATAAAGGTATACACGTACTTTGCGTCGCGCCTGGAAAGACGGAAACAAAATTTTTCGAAAGGGCAAAAATGGATCCCGGTAAACAATTAATGAAACCGAGCGAAGTTGTTAGAGGAGCTCTAAATGCTTACGAAAAAGGTTCTCCATTGTATATACCCGGTGTATCAAATAAACTAATTTACCACTTTGTTAGACGATTCTTTAGTGATAAATTCGTTGCAAAGATGCTTGTTAAATACTTTTAATTATAGCTAAAATATAAACTTTCAAGGTAGGTTATATTTTCCATGGTTATATCAAACAAAGACATAAAGACAATTTATTTTTGCCCAAAAAAAGCGAAGTTAGATATACAAAATGAAAATAGGCAATTATCCGATTTTCTCTTCACCACGGAGGTGTTCGGTTGTTACCTTGGAGTACAAGTTGACGAGGTATTATCGGATAATCCACTAATAGTAAAGATACTCAAATCGGGCAAGAAGATATCTGAATACCACATGCTTGAAGGTGCTTTCATCGCGTATGTTGCTGAAAGTAATGATATAGATTTGCGCGAGATTATATTTGAGAGTACCTATTACAGCGTATCAATTACACGAACAAATTGGAGACATTACATAACTAAACTACTTTCTTTACTTTCGTATTTTTGCGAAGAGTCAGAATTCAAAATCTCAAAAACACACCTTTGCAGGCTTTGTAAATATTCAGGACAGTGTTTCCATGAAACAGTGAACCTTGAGAGTCTTACTTTTATCCAAGGTATAAAAGGTAAAACTCTTGAAAAACTCAACTCCATGGGAATAACATCACTTCGTGACATAATTTCTATGTACGAAAAGCTAAAGAAAGAATTTGGAGAAGAAAAAGCACAAAGACTCTATTATCACGCAAATAGCATCATCGAAAATAAACCTGTATTATTCAAAAAAGTTGATAAATTGTCTGATGGTATATATTTAGACATAGAAAGTTACACTCCATTTGATTTCGACTATCTATTTGGTGTTCTTGAAAATGGTAGGTACATTCCATTTTTGGCAACGGATCCATCCAAAGAAAGGTATACGTTTGAAAATATTGTAAAATATTTAGAAAAAAGACAACAACCCATATATCACTTCCACAACTATGAAATAATGCGATTTAAAAAACTTTCGAAAAAATACGGCGTAAATTTATCTAAAGAACTTCTCTCAAGATTCGTTGACGTGTACAAAATATACGCTGGTCACGTAGCGCTTCCCATACCATCTTACTCACTTAAAAGCATAGCCAGATTCTTCGGTTTCAATTGGCGAACAGATATAAACGGTTTATCTGTGATTAATTACTATAGAGAATACCTTGCCACAAATAACAAAAGTATTCTCAAAGAAATTTTAAAATACAACGAAGACGATGTAAGAGCTACAGAATTCATTGTGAAAAAACTTAACGAGTTGAGTGAAATAAATGAAAATGGGGGTAATTAATGTGAACGATTTATTGTTAAGACAAAACGAAAAAAAGATTTTTTTCGAAACTGAAGATGGCAAGATAAAAATAATTCATGATGATTTTATAACAACGAATTTAATAGAAGAAAACTCCATCGATTTAATAATCACATCTCCACCTTACAATGTTAATATACATTACAATTCCTTCAGTGACGATATACCTTACGAAAAGTACACTGAATTTACAGAAAAGTGGTTAAAAAAGGCGTATTCACTGGTAAAACCCGACGGAAGAATGTGCCTTAATATTCCATTAGACAAAAGTAAAGGAAGAGAAGAGGCCGGTTTTCAAAGCGTTTACGCCGACATTGTAAATATCGCAAAAAAAGTAGGTTGGAAATACTTTTCAACGATAATATGGAACGAGGGGAACATATCACGAAGAACCGCTTGGGGTTCCTGGTTAAGCGCAAGAGCACCTTACGTTATAGCTCCTGTTGAAACGATAGTGATTTTGTACAAAGAAAAGTGGCGAAAAATAAAAGAAGGAGAGTCTGATATAACCAGAGAAGAATTCATGGAATGGACCAACGGTTTATGGACTTTCTCAGGTGAAAGCAAGAAAAAAGTGGGGCATCCAGCACCATTCCCTATTGAACTTCCGAAAAGATGTATAAAGCTTTTCAGTTACACTAATGACACTATCTTGGATCCATTCTTGGGAAGTGGTAGTACTCTCATAGCTTGCGCATTACTTAATAGAAAGGGTATAGGTGTAGAAATTGATGAAAATTACTGTAAACTTGCCACTAACAGATTAAAAAAAGAGGCGCATATAGACCAAAGAAAATTATTTGAAGGTGATTAGTATGATTAAAAATCGAGGATTCAAATGTAGAAAAAATATTTGGGAATTTATTAAACAAAAATACAACGATATAGTTGAAAGTCGATATGGCGGAAGTTTCTTGGATGCTCTCAAAAATTTTGAAGAAATATCAGAAAATCATATAAGAAATGGTATTAAAAAATTTTACGAAGATGAAAGAAGCAGAAACCAAGCCTGGAGAAGTTGCAAGGGAGCACTATATGAATATGCTGTATTTAAATACATTGAAAATATAATTGAAAAGAACGAAAATTTAAAGGGTAAAATCGAAGTTAAAATGGGTGACGAAGTTATAGAAAACTATAAAAAACAAATAGCGATAGAAAATTGGTCTGATATTATTCCAGACGTTGATATTTTGTTAGTTGATAAGAAGGAAAATTCGGTAATAGCAATTCTCTCTTGTAAAACTAGTCTGAGAGAAAGACTAACCGAAACAGCATTTTGGAAAAGAGAACTTGAAGCGAAAGGTAAAGTTGGAAAAATTAAACTGTTTTTTATAACGACAGATAAAGATGAAGAGCTAAAAATAGAAACCAATCGCTATATAATTTTGCACATTATCGATTATACTTTTGTAACAAGTACTGAAAAATTTGAGCAATTAATAAAATTTTACAAAGAAAAATATGGAAAGAGAGAAGATTTTGATCAGCTTATACAAAAGATTAAACCAATCGGTGAAATGGAAAAACTATTACAATCTTTTTTGCTTCAAATAACCTAAAATTTAAAAGTGGGTATCAAATCTTGATACCCACTAAGTTTATTATAATATGTAATTAAAAAATAATATCATAAATACTTCAATACTTCATCAATTGCCTCAACAACAGGGCTGTGTCCAACATCTTTTAAGACTACAAGTGTTCCTTTCGGGAAAGCTTTGGCGGTGAATTCCATCTGCTCGCGTGTTAGTAAAACGTCTTTGTCACCGTATATAACTACAACTGGAATATTTACATTTTTCACTACGTCGGTAAAGTTATAGGAAGATAAGGCCCTTGCGTTGCCTTCGAAAGCTTCTTTTGCCATTCTCAACGCGTCTGCTGTTATTTTATCAAAGAATCTCTCATCATCGTAATTTGGCGCATTGAACATCAAAGCCTTCTTTATCATACCAGGATTGTAGCTGTACAATCTAACTACCTTGTACCCTTCTTCCGGCATGTACATACCATTCACTGGCGCTGGGTCAACAAGAATAAGTTTTTTAATCTTATCCGAATTCTTTATGGAATAAGCCATCGCGACAGCTCCACCAAGCGAATGACCAAGTAAAATAAAATCTTTCAAACCCAATTTATCGACAAATGCCTCTAACGCCTTTGCGTAATTTTCTATAGTTATATCACCCTTAAGTTTATCGGAAAAACCAAAATTCGGTAAATCAAGCGCATAGGCGGTGTATTCTTTTGGAAGTTTACTCAAAAAAGGCTCAAAAAACCTTGCAGAAGCGAAATTACCGTGTACAAGAACTACTGGGATTTGACCATTGCCTCTCTTTACGTAATGAATCTTTCCTTGCGATGTTTCAACAAATTTTCCATACGGTCTCTTAGAACGCATGAAGAACGGTAAAACTCTATTCAAATAAGCTGTTCTGAACCTTTTCAGATAATAACTCACGCCAAATGGCATAAACAAAACCACAAAGATTAGAATTATACCGAATATTATCGACATAGACAAATGCGTACGACTGAATAGGAACGGCAAAGCAACGTATATTATCGAACCATAATATGGTCCATCCAAAGAAGCCATACCTCCGATAACAGATATCGCAAGTAAATCAAGAGAACGGGCGATACCAAAATCACTTGGTGCAATATACCCGATAACATGCGCATAAAGAGCACCTGCTATACCAGCGAACATCGAACCAATCGCAAACGCCAACACCTTGTACCTTGCAACATTTATACCAACAACAGATGCCGCAATCTCATTCTCCCTTATAGCCATCCAGCCTCGACCTGTTTTGGAATTGATTAGCCTATCGGAAATTACGTAAGTTATAAATACAAAAGCAAGAACGATTAGATATTTTTCGACATCAGAATTCCAAATATGTGGGAACGGAATCCCCCTTATTCCTGCATGCCCACCTGTCACATGTTCAAGTGTGCTGAAAAGTTGCTCAACAGCAACGACAAACCCCATAGTAGCTATGGCAAGGTAAAAACCAGAAAGCCTAAGTGCTGGAAATCCGATCAAAAGTCCCAAGAAAAACGCAACTAAACCACCTAAGATAACACCAAATATAATTGGAACATTGTAATGCATAACCAAAAGTGTAGAAGTATAAGCGCCGATGCTCATAAACGCCGCGTGACCTATCGATATCTGCCCTGAGTACCCCATTATTATATTCAACCCTAAGGAGGCAATTGAGAAAATCCCAACGAGACTTAAAATAGTTATTATGAACGAACTCTTTAAAAGTATGAATGGTATGAACGCTAGTATTATCCAAATCATCACGCTCGCCTCCTTATGTTTTTACCAAACAAACCCTTCGGGAAAAACACAAGAACGATTATTATTATCGCAAGTGATATCGTTGCTTTGAAACCTTCAGAGATATAGTTTCCAACAAGCTTTTCAATAACACCAAGTATCAACCCTCCAAATACTGCTCCTGTGAACGTCTCAAATCCACCTAACACAGCAGCTGTGAATCCTTGAATTTGGTAGAAAGTCAACATCGTAGGTGAAACAAAGACCTTCGGAGCAGCTATAATCCCAACTAGCGCTGCCATAGAAACACCGAATGCCCAAGAGAAAGCCAAAATCTTACCAACGTTTATTCCCATATATCCAGCAATTTCCTCGTTTTCGGAAACAGCCCTTACCGCAATGCCAAATTTTGTGAATTTCATAAACAGAGCGATTAATACTGAGATAACAACAAGTGTGGTAAAAACTAAAACATCCTGTCTTCTAAGTACGATAATCCCGAAATCTCCTTTGAAGATATACGGCGTACCAGTGACAAGTTCGGGAAGAGATTTGTACTCAGTTCCCCAAATCTGCACCGCTAAACCTTCCAAAATCATCAAAAGACCAAACGTAACGATAAGCATTGAACCGTGCGATAAATGTCGTATAGGTCTCAAACCAAATCGCTCGACAAAAATACCCATAAGTGCCGCAAATATTATTCCCATAATGATTGAAACGTACATATTCAAACCCAAAGCACTTGTCAACCACCAGATGATATATGTTGCGAACATACCCATATTGCCGTACGCAAAGTTCATAACTCCACTGACTTTGTACATCATAACAAGTCCAATAGCCACAAGTGAATACATAGCACCTGTTGAAAGACCTAAAATCATTTGATTTATCATTTTTTAACACCCCCGAGGTACTTTTCTCTTACAAGGTCACTACCAAGTAATTGTTTTGCATCGCCTTCAAGAGCCACTCTTCCATTTTCAAGCACGTAACCGTAATGAGATATACTAAGCGCGACGGATGTATTCTGTTCAACTAAAACAACCGTTATACCTCGTGAGTTAATTAATTTTACAACATCAACTATCTTGTCGATAATTATCGGTGCAAGACCAAGCGAAGGCTCATCTAAAAGAAGATAGCGAGGATTAGCCATCAAAGCTCTTGCGATTGCAAGCATCTGCTGTTCACCACCGGAGAGTGTACCAGCAATTTGGTTTAATCTATCTTTCAAAAATGGAAACACATCGAAAACAAAATCTAAATCCGGCTTCTTATTCAAATAAGCTCCTGCCAAGAGATTTTCCTTTACAGTTAAAGAATAAAAAATACCCCTACCTTCTGGGCATAACACGATACCTTTCCTAACTCTCTCATGGACAGGCAGATGATTAATAGATTCATCTCCGAGCAGCACCGTACCAGATGACTTAACGCCACCAACAATTGCCTTAAGCGTTGAAGTCTTACCAGCACCGTTTGCCCCTACTATCGCCGTTATCTTCCCAGCTTCAATTGTCAAATTAACGCCTTTTACCGCATGGACTGGGCCGTAAAAAACATTCAATCCTTTGACTTGTATATCCAATGCGTTATCTAATGTTTTACTCATTTTCTTTCACCTCTTTCGCACTACTACCGAGGTATGCCTTTACAACTTCCTCGTTGTTAACAATCTCCGCTGGGGTCCCTTCAGCTATCTTCTTTCCAAAATTTAAAACGGTAATCCTATCTGATATATCCATAACCATCCGCATATCGTGTTCAACCAAAAGAACGGTTACATCTTCACTCTTCACTCGAAGTATCTTTTCTTTAAAAATATCTGATTCCTTCTCCGTGAGCCCAGCAGCTGGCTCATCGAGAAGGAGTATTTTTGGCTCACTCATAAGGGCTCTTCCCACATCGATTAACTTTTGATAACCATAAGGAAGAGTACCCGCATACAATCCAAGAATTCCTTTTATACCTAAAATATCTGCAACTTCAATCGCTTTAAGCAGGGCTTTTCTCTCAGTTTTTAAATAATTATTCGTTGAGAATATCTCATCAAAATGATTGTATTGTGCATGCGAATGATAACCGAGAATCAAATTTTGCAAAACAGTTAAGTATTTAAAGATGATAACATTTTGGAAACTCCTTCCAAGTCCATAATTCACCCTCTTGTAAACAGGTACCTTAGTTATATCTTTCCCATCAACGATAACCCTTCCCTCATGTTTAACAAGTCCGGAAATAACATTAAAGACGGTCGTCTTTCCAGCACCGTTGGGACCTATAAGTGAGTGTATAGTTTTTTCTTGAACATGCATATTAAGATTATCAACGGCAACTAGCCCCGAAAATCGAACAGTTATATTCTCAAGTTTCAGCATCTCATCACACTCCTCACATTAATAAATTGACACATTGACGAGTTAGAAAAATTAAAGAGCGGTTGACGACTTACACCGCCAACCGCCAATTCATCTTTAACTTTTATGGCCTTATTAAATCTGTTAGTGGAACAAACTGTTTGTTTTTAACAACCATGAGGTACATCGATGACTTACCGCGTCTTAGATTTGGTCCCCATGTTATATCCTTTGCAAGAATTCCATTCCAATTCTTGAAACTCTCAAGTGCTTTTACAAGTCCTTCTCTTGTAAGATTCTTACCAGCTCTGACAAGTCCTTCTGTAAATACCTCAGCTGCTATAAAACCAGCAACAGCGTATGAAGATGGAATTTGCTTTGGATAAGTAATTTGGAATATGGAAATAGCCCTCTGATAATCCCTAACGAAATCAGGTCTATCTGGTGTTGCGAGTGGGACCCATCCTGTGAAGATAACACCTTCAGCGTAATTTCCAGCAAGGCTAATGAATGATGGATCAGCATTAGGATAAATCGTTATAATCTTACTGTTAAGACCGTAATCTCTTATTGTCTTAATCCATCTGATTGTATCAGTTATAAGTCCGTAGATAATTACAACATCTGGATTCTTCTCGACTAATTTTACAACTAAACCACTGTAATCTGTATCCGCCGGGTTGTAGGAAATTTCCACAACTGGTGACATTTTGTAATCACTGAGTTTACCTTTAAATGCAGTGTATCCTTCTAAACCAATATCGTTGTTCATGTAAACAATAGCTGGTGATTTGAACTTAGCAATTTCTCCGACGTACTTTGCGATGAGTGTACCTTCAAGTGTGTAGTCTGGTTGCACACCGAATATATATCTTTTTGGAGGAACAACAAGCTTTGATGTACCCGCACCTTGGTAAACGAACGGTACTTTGTTTTGTTCAAGATAATCCATAACGGCAAGACAACCATAGGTACCGAGCCCACCAACTATGGCAAAAACCTTATCTTGCTCAACAAGTCTTTTTACTTCAACAACTGTCTTCGCGGGATTAAGCTGATCATCAGCGACTATGAGTTCAATCTTTCTTCCGTAAACTCCGCCACGGTTGTTAACCCAATTGAAGTAAGCTTTCATACCTTTTGTCATTTCTTGACCGATAACTGCATAAGGACCTGATAATGCTTGAAATGTTCCAATAACCACCTTATCGTTGTAAACTCCAACCTCTGCAAATATACTCACAAACAAACCTAAGAACAACAAAACACTCAGTAACTTTCTCATAACGACACCTCCTTTAAAATGGTGAAAAATTCAAACAATAACAGTAATACTAGATTAACCCAATTTCCTTTGCCTGCTTTGTTAACTCTTCACGAAAATCAGGGTGAGCTATTGATATCAAAGCCTGAACACGCTTTCGTGTTGGAAGACCTCTCAATCTAACAGCACCCCACTCTGTAACGATGTAATCCAATTCCTGTCTTGGAACGGTAATCGGCGAACCAGCTGGTAACATTGGAACTATCGTTGAGACCGTTCCATCTTTTGCAGTTGAGCGCATAGCGATTATCCCTTTACCACCTTTACTCTTCACAGCACCTCTGTGTGTGTCAAGCTGCCCACCTGTACCACTGTAATGTCTTGTGCCAATCGCTTCCGAGCACACGTTACCAGTCAAATCAACCATCAAAGCTGTATTAATACTTACCATCTTCTCATTTTGAGCTATAACGTACGGATCGTTGACATACCTTCCCCTCAAAAACAAAACCGCGGGATTTTCATCAAGAAATTCATACATCTTCTTCGAACCGTACGCGAACGTACAGACAAACTTTCCATTCCATAAGGTTTTTCTTTTGTTAGTTATTGCACCAACCTCAAAGAGCTCAATCATACTCTCTGTAAACATCTCCGTGTGTACCCCGAGGTCTTTTTTGTCCTTTAAAAACTTCGCAACAGCATTTGGGATACCACCAATACCCAATTGAATAGTTGATCCATCATCTATAAGTTCGACGATATTCTCCGCAATCTTCCTCTCAACGTCCATAGGTTCAAGCAATTCCGCCTGAGGTAATTCGTAATCTACCTCTATTATGTAATCCACATCCGATATATGAACTTGTGTATCCCCATGTGTTCGAGGAGCGTTCGGATTTACCTCCAAAACAACCATATCCGCGTGTTCAAGCACATCTTTTTCGTAAACCACACTCGCAGAGAGCGTTAAAAAACCTTTCGAATCCATAGGTGATGCCACACCGACAAAAACATTTATTTTCGTTGTTTCGATGAGATTTGTCGCCGATTGGTGGAGATTGTTTGGAACGTAATACGTATTCTTTGAAAGATTCCTGTTGTACGGACCAAAAAACCAAGAGTAATTGTAAAACTTATCGAAATACTCTGGCTTACTGCAGTAATCGTAAGGTTCGGTATTCAAACACGTAAAAACCTCTAAACCTTTAGCTTTTGTGCGGTGCAAATTCCTTTGAAAAACCTTCGGTTCCATAGGAGTCATACCCACGACTATAGTCCAATCATCCTCAAGCTTTGAGAGTACGTAATCTACATCGACAACTTTTTCTTTGTACATCTTATCAAAATCCATAGGAAGTCCCATCATTTCACCCCTAATCCTCTACATATGTACTCGTAGAGATCCTTCAAGAAAAACTCTAAAACCTCTCTCTTTTCCCCCTTCATCTGACCAGCCAACAAATACCTTTCTCCTATGTAATGACCAAAACTCATAAGCATAATGGCAAGGTAATTGATTTCTTCTTCATGGGCGTATTTGCCTTTTAAAACTAAATTTCCACTTTCGACAGATTTTCTCAAAGCATTTACGTAAGGTCTATAAATAGACAAATAATACTCTTTCGCTATATCCCTATCTATAGTCTGACTCTCCCTCACTATCCTGTACATGTTTGAATGCATTTTAAAAAATTGAACAAATGCGTACAATCCGGCTATTTCTTGGACCAACCTATTACACTTTTGACATCTTTCAACCGCAAGTTTGACGTTGTACCTTAGACCTTTATTTATCCAACGCACAAGTTCATGCAACAACTCCAGTTTATTCTTAAAATACAAATAAAACGTGCCGACCGCTATTCCTGAAGCTTTAGCTATATCGTAAACCTGCGTTTTTTCATACCCATAAGTGCCAAATAGAGTTTCCGCGTTGGCAAGTATATGTTCTCTTTTCTCATCGATTTCAATAACGTGCTTTTTCGGTTGAAATGCGAATACTTCCGGAATCAAAACATCGGGGCACTCTAGGACAATACCGCTCACCAACAAATCAACGAAATGCTCACCAACTATCTCAGTCTCAATTAAATCTGAGAATCCAACCACAAACTTTAGAGGAGACCAAAAGTAAAAATACCCCACATCCGTTAAATCAAATTTTTCAGATATGTTTCTAAAGATACCATCGTACTCATTCCTAATCCATTCAAAAAGATATTCATTTAAATGGACAATCTTGAAAAGCTTCTGATTCTTTTTAGCGTATTCTAAATAATTGAGAGCAGATTCTTTTAAATTGGAGGCTTTCAAATTATCATTTAAATCTTCAAAAAACTCCTCCAATATCTCCCTAAAAAGCTCGTCTTTGTTTATGTAATACTGATAAAATGCGCCCGTGCTCATTTTCGCATGTTTTGTAATTTGCGAAATAGAAACATCTGAGAAATTCGATTTACTAAATAAATCGATAGCGGCGGTTTTTATTTTGTTTTTTGATTCAATTCCATCAACTCTTCGTGGAATACGTTTTTGATTACCTCTCTTACCTGAATTCATGCCACCACACCTTTTTTAAATTTAAAAATCACATCCTAAATTACATTCTAAACGCAGCAGCAACCTGCTGGAATCCAACACCAGATGTTAAGAAGATAACAAACTTACCTTTCAAATCTTTCAATTTACCTTCATCGAAAGCATCATCGTAAGCCATATATACGCATGCAGAACCTGTATAGCCATACTTATGCATAATCATGTGGGCTTTTTCCTTTGGTAATTCTAGTATTTCCATAACTTTTTCTATTGTCTTCTTCCTAACTTGCGTAAAGAAAATCATTCCAATTTCATCTTTTAAAATTCCGTATTTTTCCAATAGTTTATTTATAAGCATTGGCCATCCTTCTTCGTTAACTGTTGCTGGGTATGCCGCTCTCAAATCTAACTTATGTAATCCCCTTTCAAAACCTTGCAAGTTCATTGTTCCAGCGCCCATGTATATACCCCAATTCTGCCACCAACTTCCATCTGCTCGTGCCACACTGCCGATGAAACCGGGCTCATCCGATGCCGTCAAAAGCAGAGCCCCAGCACCATCACTGAAAAGAGCTTCCCAAGAATACTTCCAACTGAGAAACTTCGTCATTGCGTAAGTACCAATCACAAGGACGTTTTTGTAATCTCCCATAGCTATATATCGAGCTGCTATATCGAGCATAAGAGCGCCATTGGCACACGAAGCGTTGACATTAAACGCAAGAGGTTCCGCCTTGTGCGCACCGATAAGATATTGTACCCTTGGTGCGTCTGGTGGAGATACAGATTCTGGAGTATCCGTACCAACGATAATCAAGTCAATCTCTTCTGGGCTCATACCAACCCTTTGCAAAGCCTTTTTCGCAGCCTCGGCTGCCATATACGTTGGTGTCTCCCAATCCTCGGAAACGTGCCTATGATTAATACCAATAACATCAGAAAAATAAGGATCAATCGTAAACATCGTAAGCTTCTCAAATTCAGAGTTGCTCATAATCTTCTGTGGAACATACATACCCGATGAAATAATCTTTGCATACCTCATAGCAAAAAATTCCTCCCTTCAAATTTCATTCGAAACTCTTTGAAATAATAGAACAAAAATAATAAATATGAATCACCTTTCAGATTATAACATAGTTATCTAAATAAAAAATCCGTTTAAAATAGCCAAATTCATAATTTATGTAGATTTATAGCAACATAAAGAAAAAATGCTTCATTTTTCGGAAAATTTTATGCACAATTACATTAAACCTAAAAAATGAAAAATGAAAAAGCCCCACTTTTCTTTCTGATTTTTCATTTCAGTGGGGCTTTTTTATTTTTTTCAGACTTAGATAATTAAACTATATCCCGAGGTACTTTTTTATATTACTTTCCTTGTCTATAACCGGCACAATCTCTCCGTTTTGTGCTGTCATGATGATAACCATGCCAGGGCCATGACCCGTTTTGAAACAATCGGAATGCACAACAACACCTATCGAAATCGAACCACTTTTGTATCCACCCGCACCGTATCCATTATAATGGTCAGTGATTGCAACCAAATCACCTATTCTAACTTCATCTAAACCCACTCTTTTTACCTCTGCTTCATCTAAGGTGTTCATATCGTAATCTGTCGCAGCCGGATTACCAGCACCTATTCCAGAACCAGTTAAATAAGCAGGGACGATTGCTGTCACAGGTACGTGGATTTTTCCATCTTTTTCTTGAATTGGTATCTTCTCAAAAAGTTCAGGGTCTATATTGAACATTTTGACGTTTGGATAATCAACGAGTTCCAATCCCTGTCCCCACGCTTTTATCTGAATTTTATCACCAATAGTCAATTTTTCCTTATCTGGTACCCAAACGAGCACATGATCAATTCCACCATGCTTACCGATGACGTAACCTTTCATTCCTTTTCCATCACCAGAAACCACCACAGCTTCGTTACCTATACAAGCTAAGGCCATACACGTTGGATTCAAATCTTTGTTGGAATTTTTGGTACTCACATCAGGTTCAACGTGGTCACCGTGCATCTTAAACGCATTATCACCTAAACCAAAATTGTACGTAATACCACCAACTCCCGGAAAATAATACGAATTCCCATTACCATCCACAACTGGCATTCTCACAACTGGGTGCGCAACTTCCACTAATATGGAGAGCTTCACTACTTTTTCTTTGTTCGTGCGCATTTTAAAACCTCCTCTGAATTTAAAAGAATTTAGAAACAACTTACCATTTTTCTCGATGAATTTTCTTCATCTCTACTTCATCTAAAGAATGAAGCTGTTTTTCTTCGTTTGGATACCCAATACCAATCACACACAATACTCTGTAGCCTTCTGGTATATTCAATATTTCCTTGACTTCACCTTCCACAGATAGGTTATTGTGGTATCTATCGTGTGCGTGACCCCAGCAGCTACCCAAGCCAAAGTTTACAGCTAAAAGCTGGATGTACGTTGCAACAATTGAAGCATCTGACATCCAAGTACTACTATCTTCCATTGCGGTAACAACTATACAAGCTGGTGCCGTATTCAAAAATGAAAATGCACCTTCGCGTGCTTTCATAATCTTTTTGATAGTGTCTTTATCTCGTACAATTACCAACTCAACGGGTTTTGAATTTCTCCCACTCGGTGCCAAAAGTGCGTATCTTGCGATATTTTCAAGCACTTCATCAGAAACAGGCATATCTTTAAATAACCTTATACTTCTACGTTTTTGAATTATTTCGAGTATATCCATGCCAACTCCCCCTTACTTATAATATTGCTTATTATTCTGATAACTAAAAAGTACGAAGAGCTAACTATTTAAATTATAGCATAAAAAAACATAAATCCAAAATTCTAATTTTGATATTGAACGAAAAAATAAAATAAATTGTCAAATTAAATGATATAATTAAAAATTAATCAAATAATTACCTAAATAGACAATTACTATCTAATTTTCCAAAAATTGGTGGAATATAAACCACCGTAAAAACTGTGAACATTTAGAAGGAGGAAAAGTATATGGCAGAATCCAAGAAAGTACTTTATGTTATTTCGGCTGTACTTTTGTTGTCATTTTCCTTGGGATTTGCATTCGAGTTCGGTGGTGGCGGTCCAATGGTACTTTATTTCCCAGGTGGATCGTTACTTAGTCTAAAATACATCAACGTACCTATCCTGGATTTTAGTGACTTCCAGTCCGGCGTATTTGCGATAGGTGGATACGGTTATGGCGGGCTTCCTGGAAAAATGAGCAGTGGTGGATATGGCTTTGCTGGTGAAAGTGAGATAACAAAAGATGGCGCAAAGTATAAGCTTGAGATTTCTGGTGGATACGGTGGAGGGTACAGCAATATTTCATTTGGTCCTATTGGTTTGATAGCGGGATTGGGATTTGGAAGTTTTGACATAGCACTTAGTAGAAAAGTAAACGAGGATAACACTAGCTTAACAGATCTAAAAAATGGAACTCTCGAAGGATACATCGGTGCTAATATAAGTTACTTATCAATTAGCGGAAGCTTGGCATTAGCGCTTAAAATTAGCAATTTTGCAGAATTACAAGCAGGCGCGATGGTATTCGCAGGGTATTCTATCGACGGATGGCAAGTAAATGGAAAACAACTAACAGGAATAATTCAAAATGATTATAAATTCTTGCTCAATTACGCGCTATATGGAGGTATAGGCTTTGGATTTTGATATATTTTTTGAGACAATTTAAGACAAAAATAAAAAACTGCCACTTGAAGTCCAAGTGGCAGTTTTTAATTTTGACTCTTTTACTATCAATTACAATCAATACGGCATACCTGACAAAATATTAAGCATATGTGGTGAATTACCCAAACCTATATAAACTATCCCTTGGAAATCAGGCGCTGGCAAACCATACAAATCCATCAATTGAACAAACACACCAGCATTTGGATATAATTTCATACCCGCAAGGTAAGTTTCGACAAAGAACTGCGTGTAAATACCATGGATACCTGCTGGATTTGCAAACCCTATTGTTAGACCTGAGTTTCTAAAGAGTACATTGCCTCCAAACAATTCCGCTGAATCTTTGAAAAGTGTAAATGCCAAGGACGTATCATAATAAATATTCTCTGGCTGAGATAAATTCCATTGCAAGAGTCCCAAAAAGCTTGTATCTGTGTTAAGGGCAAATACGACTGAATGTTCAAAGTAAACACTGTCTATGTCAAAAAGTTTTGTATAATCATCGTTGCTTAAAATAACCCAATTCCTAAATTGCACAGGTCTTGAGAAAATATAGGTTGGCATATATAATCCAAAACTCAGTGTATTCAATTTTATCGACGGCGCAGAGATGCCACTAATTAAACTAAATACACTATCTAAATTGTAATCTTTGCTTGACCTAGAATTTATACCCAGTAAAGCGTAAACACTCGTTTTTGGTGATAAGTCAAATGAACCAAGCAATAGTTCAGCTGAGATACCGTAATCGTTAGATGGATAAATGTAACTTGCCGATATACCATAATAATCCCCCATCTTAAGAAAACCAACAAACTGTCTGTAACCTAAAATTTGGAAATCAAGGCTTTCAGGGTCATTCTGGGCGATGTCCAATATAGGTGTTAGAACAAAAGCAGTATCGTTTTCTATATTAGTAAATGTGAAAATCATATACAGCGTGTAAATAAGACTGCTATCTTCAAGTTGCGTATAAGAATACATTGGAGCCCAGGTGACCGGTTTGAGAAATTGATTGATCCTAAATGCTATTTCATCACCATCAACATACTTATGCTGAGTTATATTAATTTTCGATGGTGGATTTTCGTTTGGTAGTTCTGATAGCTCTTGCAATTGTATCTCTTTTTTGTATACTCCGTTACCTCCGGTATTACCGTACGGGGTGTAGCTCACATAGTAAAGCTCGTTGTTGTGAATTGTGAAGTCAGAAAGAAGAGTTTTCTCTGCAAGTTTGTAAAATTTACCATTTTCAATATCATAGTAATACGGAATTATGTAATTTCCCTCAATCCTTGAGAAAAGCACCTTATTATCCTGAAGCTTTACGTAAGGACCTTTCATGTTTCTATCCTTAATCTTAGCTACTTCTTTGTATTTCCTATCGAGAATTATAATATTATTATCCAAAGTCAACAACGCAATGTACTTTTCTGAAACATCCATATTCTTTATGTAACCATAGTAAGTGTATTCAAACAAATCATTGCTCAAAGATTTAACCTTCGATTTTAAAGATACTGGGTCGTACAAACTTACGTAAACTTCACCTTTGTTAACTCCGAAAGACGTTATATATCCTGAAGCGATAACTTTATTTTGATTTACAAGCCAGAGTTTTTTCTCAACTTTATCTAAAAATTGCGAAGGTTGAAGTGCGTAGATGTTATTTCCATCGATTTTAACCTCATCTGCGTTCAACGAGATATCCCTTGTCTGTTTAAACTTTGTGTCATCTATGAAAACTAAACCACTCTCAATAGTTCCAACGTAAGAAGAAACAGGACCAGAGGTCTGTCTTAAAAGTGCGAGTTCTTTCCATGCTGAATCAACTCTTAGTATCAACGAGTTTCTGAGATTGTAAACCAACTTTCCTTGGATGTAATCTAATTTTGTAAGTGACATAATCCAATCTGTGTAAAGCTCGTCAAACTTCTTACCAAATACCGACTCGTATGGATCTTGAGCCGTCTGAGTTGCTCCGAAGGTTAAGAATGGTATATTAGTTTGGGATGTTACATTCAAAAATTTCTTTACACTATCAATTCCGTAAGTATCGGCAAGGTATTTATAAAACCCTGCTGTGAAATTGTAATACAACAATCCTCCACGGTAATCGTCTAAAGGCATTGTTTCTTTATACGAAAACGATGGGAAATTCGGTAAAGAGTAATAATACAATCCCGATGAAAAGAACGGATTATTTAACCTTCCGGATGAAAGCGAGAAAGAACTCTCGGCGAAAACAGTCGTACCTTCAACAAAAGGACTTGACAACTGTGGAAGATAAGGGATACCCGTTATCAGACTTATAAACTTGCCAAGCTCATCTTGATACGAAAGGTGACACATATGCGTAAATTCATGGATAATCAAATACGTATACCAATCTTCCAACGGCAGATAAAATCCCATATACCCTTCCGTTGGCCATGTGTAAAGAACTATTGTTTTATGGAGCAAAACCTGTGTATACCCATTGCTCACAGTCCCCTTATCTTGCAAGATAATAGTGATTCTTCCAGGGTCGTACCCAACAAGATTAATAACATCCTGACGGACACTTTCAAATATATTCCCCACCCTTATAGCCGTATCGATGTACCTCAAATCTGGATAAACCACATCCGCATGCTCAAAATGTAACACACCAGCGAACGATACTAACGAAATTAACAAAAAAAGAGAAATCACGGCAAACAAAAACAATCTCCTAAACTTACCAGCCATCTTTTCACCCCACCTGTTCATAAAACTTTTATACAACTTTTATAGCGTTTACAAGCCAATGGTTTAAACTATTATAGCTCATTTGTCTATTTTAAACAATCGGTACAGTTTTCCTATCTTCCAATGAATTCAAATACCCAACAACTATATCGTTCAATTTCGGAAATCTTCCAACATCTTTATTTCCTCTATCCTCTTCATTAACCCTTATAAGCACCTCATCGCCAACTATCCCTATTATACTTCCGGGAGCGATTTCTTCACCTTTTCCCACTATTCTGTGTTTCTCTTTCGCCTCGTCGATAGAATCAGAATAAATCACCACACCAGACTTTATAATCGCAAAATCCGTTGCGTACTCTTCCAATTCAAAAATCTCATGCGACGAGATCAACGCAGTCCTTCCCTCGTAAGTTATACTCTTTATAAGCCTCATTATCTCAAACCTCACAGTCGGGTCAAGGTGTTGGGTAGGCTCGTCCAATATCAACAATTCAGCGCCGGATGAAATCGCAAGTATAACGAAAAATAACGTTTTCATACCTATTGAATAATCCTCAACCCTCTGTTTCAAGTTAAAGTTATACCTTGCAATCAGAGTATCGTACGTTCTCTTATCCCAATTCGGATAAACAGCCGACCAAAGCGCTTCGTAATCGTTAGCTGTAAAATATCTGAAAACCTTCCTGTCTTCTGATACAACCGCTATCTTCTTTTTCACGGAAGGAAGGTAATCTGAGCCAAATAGCTTAACCTTTCCACCATCTTTTGGAATGGCGTCGAGTACACACCGTATAGTCGTTGTCTTTCCCGAACCGTTCGGACCTATCAGCGCAAATATGCTCCCCTTCTTAACTGAAAACGACACATCGCTTAAAACCTGCTTATCAGAAAACCTCTTACTTAAATTTTCAACCTGCAAAATATATTCTTCATTAAACTCCATTATCGTTCGCCTCCCTTCTTCTCAAACATCACCTGACCGAAGTACAAAACAACAGCTGCAAAAATCAAAGCTGCTAATTTATTTCCCTGAGCCGATGGACTGATAAACGAATAGTATTTAAAAGCGGAAAACGAACTCAGCATCTTATCAATTACAAATACGATAAACCCTGCAGCAACACCGTCCATCCCAAGCATCGAAAGGATTATTATCAGCCCGTAATAACCTGCGATAAAAATCATAACGAAAAGTAAATCGGCAAACCCAGACGATAATTTATCGTAAAATGGGAGACTAACCATAGAACTCAAAAAAACAAGGAACATCAAAAACAAAAACTCAAACCAATATATCATCTTCCTTGTAAAAGGCAAAAAAGTCAGCAAATCTATACGCTTGTGTCGAATATCGCTAATAAGTGAAAAGAGAATAATCAAAAAGCCAAAAAACATCTTCGTATCAACACTTGGGAACAACATCAAAATAAAGAAAAAAACTATCGTGCGTGATTTTTCCGTAAATTGCTTTCTAAAATAAGCGAATAAGTAATTAATGTAATCAACGTATTCACCCATTATTCCACACCTCCTCGATTAAAGCCAAAGTTGTGTACAAATCTACATTCTTACTCTTCAATCTTTGCACCAAATTTTCTACCGTGTTGACAACATCCCTATCGATATCTATATCCCCTGAAATAAAATAGCCAACTCCCTGCTCCGCTTCGACCAAACCCTCAATCTTCAAACGCTCAAGCGCTTTCAATATCGTATTTATATTCACATCGAAAATCCTCTCAAGCTCCCTGACAGGTGGAAGCTGAGTCCCTTTCTTCAACTGCCCTATTATTACCTTCGCCTTTATTTGGTTTATAATCTGCAAATAAGCTGGCACACCACTGTGCTTATCAACCTTTTTGAAATCTACAAATTGGTTTCCGCTCATTGTCTCACGACCTTAACTCCACTACTTTGGATGTTTATATCAACATCCGATAAATTTTTCAACGTAACAGTACCACCGACCGCATTTAGTTCCATATCCATTTTTTCTTTTCCAAGGTATTCAACCTTGCCATTCACACCCGTTCCAGAAACCGTGAACTTTTTACAGTTACTCAGCTTCATATCCAAATTTATCCCAACACCTTCAAGTTCAATGTAACGGACATCGAAAATTCCACTAAAATCAATACCAACGCTGTTGCAATTTATCTTTTCAGCTTTAAACGTACCTTTCAACTCAACACCTGTACCATCAAATTCCATACCATTTGCCGATATCTCACCTTCCACCTTTACAGACACACTATCAACCTTCAAATCATCTAGCTCAACCTTACCTGAAAGCTCCACTCCAACGGCTGAAGCTTCAAAAACTTTCAAATTGTCTTTTCCAATTTTAATCAAATACCTTGAATTCTTCTTCCCACCGAATATCTTCACAGAATTTTCACTAACGTCAACTTTTAGCACGCTTGGATACTCTATCTGATTGCCTTCGACAAACTCAACTTCAGCCTTACCTTGAATATCAATGACAACATTTTGTTTTGCTTCTAAAGATTTATCTGGATGGTAAATCATACCCTCTGAACTCGAGCCAAAAATATTTTGGATATACTCCGTAAGCGTTGAAGTAAAGCTACTCTCCGTTTTAACAAGATAGCTGAACATGTAAAAATTCGCCATCGGTATCAGAAAGAAAATAATAGCCAAAACAATAAAACCAGCAATTTTCTTCGTATAGTACTTAAACACATACCCAACTAACACAACTTCGAAAAACACAATAACAACCTTCAACGGTCCATACTCCACAAAAAAACCGACCAAACCTAGCAAAACAATAAACAACGTAATCAACAAAACGTACTTAACATCCTCTCTCACACTCTCACCTCCCAAATTACTTTCCAATTTTTCAATTTTATTTTTTGTTTTATAGTGTTATATAATTATATAACACTATAATTATAGTACTCAATACAGAAAACTAAAGTATCTTTTGTGTAAATTTTGAGTAACGTTTTGTAATAAAAGCTAAAAAATATGGCTTCGGTTCTCTCGAAGCCATATTTTCGTATTTTCTATTTTTAGAATTTCAAGAATTTTCAAACCTTCCCGGCGGCTAGTTTACCAGTCAAGACAGCCATCGGAACGCCGGCTGGACTGTACGCCCACTGACCTGCTTTGTATATATCCGGAAACGCAGTCAAATACGCATGCGACAAACTATTCTTTATAGGCTGTTTTTCTCCAAGTTTGCCAAACGCCCAACCAACAATCGCACCATTTGTTGTACCTACATACCTTGCTATCGTTAAGGGGGTCGAAGAGAATTTAAAAATCACTTTATCCTTCAGCTCTGGATAGACTGTATTTGATAATGTTTCAATTACATTCTCTTCAATCATGTTTTTTAACTCAGCGTACCAACCTGCATCATGGACCAGCTTCGCAAGTTCGTAATCGAAAAAGAAATTGACTATCAAACCAGTCTTACCTTCCGGAGCTAAATTTTTGTTTCTTAAAGCAGGTATAGATATCTCGTACGAAGTGTATTTACAAAGCTTACCAATCCATTCGCTAATTGCGTTTCTATCGAAATTGTTAAAATCATTTCTAATAGCGCTTTTCAAATTCTCAAGCTCGGAATGTTCAATTTCGCCTATCCCTTCTTTGCTTGGTGTGTAAAAGAAATGCTCGTTTGATATCTTTTCAAAATACTCAACCGGTTCATCAACAGCAATAAACACCTTCACAACTGATTCAGTGGTCTTCCCAGATAGCACTTTATTCTTTTCTTTCTCAACTTTTTCACTTTTTCTATCACAACAAGCTATACTATACAACCGCTTCAAATCAGCTGCCCAGATTAATTTATCGTATCTCCAACTCCTTCCATCACCGTCTAGAACCAAATGCTTGTCAACATCTACCTTTTTAATCCCCGTATTTAATACAATCTCACCACCAAGTTCCCTTACCTTCTCTTCCATCTTCCATGCCAATTCACCGATACCGTTCTCAGGGTAGATGTAATCCGTGTATGCGTAAAAATAACTCAATGCGAAAAACGCGGGTGTATTTTTGAAAAAATGCTGAGTAAGTATATCTTTAAGAGATTCGTTTCGCACAATCTTTCCTACATAATCCTCAACAGGCTCTTTGAGCTTGTTCATAACCGACACGGTCTTTAGAACTTTCAAAAGCCAGGGCAGATAAGT
The DNA here is from genome assembly GCF_000017545.1 of Fervidobacterium nodosum Rt17-B1. NCBI lineage: Bacteria > Thermotogati > Thermotogota > Thermotogae > Thermotogales > Fervidobacteriaceae > Fervidobacterium > Fervidobacterium nodosum. Next base: position 600,608 of record NC_009718.1, read on the forward strand.
CTTAAAAGTCTTAAATTCTTTCTTCTCTACAAAGAGTGGATTATCGACGCTATACAAAATCTTCATACTGTTCATAACGCTCAAAATAACCAACGCCAATCTCTCTATATCTTCCACACTATCCGGATAAATCTCTTTTAGCATATCTACGTAATCCCTAAAACTTTCCTCGCCCTTCACGTGCACAATTTTGTCGCCTATACCAACGGAAACTTTGTTTTTAACAAACTTTAAATCAATTCCCACTTCATTGAGCATAGGCAAAATTATCCCAGCATTCAAAAACGCTGGGACACCACCATCGAAGATAAAATCCGCTCTATTAAACGAATTCACCAACCCACCGCAGTAATTGTTCTTCTCTATAAGTGTGACATCGTGTCCTTCCAAAAGCAAATACAAACTAGCCGTTAAACCGGCTACTCCCACACCTACAACTACAACTTTTTTAACTTTTTTCTTCAAAACCCTCACCTTCATTCATCATTTAACACACTCATTCGCACTCATTCGCGGCCATTCTTCCTGTCATTATCGAAGTTGGACCACCTGCAGGGCTGAAAGTCCATTGTCCTGCTTTGAAAACATTCGGTATCGATGTTCTAACAGCTGCTTTCATATTCATCATACTCGCATTCACAGGTATGCCTTCCTCAAAACTCCAACCTACGATAGCTCCATCCGAACTTTTCACTATCTTGTGTATAGTAATCGGCGTAGCCGAGAACTTCGCGATAATTTTATCTTTCAACTTCAACCCATCGAATACACCTTCAGAAATAGCGTCTATAACAAACTCGCTGAATTTTTCTTTGAATTCGTCGTACCATCCATCTTTGTATATTAAATCCGTTAACTTGTAATCAAAGAGCAAACTTACAATCATACCTGTTTTACCATCAGGCGCCGCTTGTTTCTCTCTTAGGGCTGGGATGGAAATCTCAAACGTGTTGTATTTTACAAACTTCTCCAACCAAGAGTAAACATCTTCTTTCTTTATGTTCTTCCAATTTTGTATAAGCCTTTTCAATTCCAAGCGGTGCAATTCGCCCAATCCTTCCTTTTTCGGCGTATAGAACATATGCCCTGTCACTATCTCACCGAAAAACTCAGCGGGTATATCGAGTTCCAAAAAAAGTGTGAAAACGGATTCAGCGCCTTTTGCGTTGAGAATTTTCTCCTTCTCGGTGTTAAATTTACCTTTGAATTTTTCTGGAATATTCTTCAAGTTTAAATAAAATTGCTTCAAATCAGCTGTCCATATGAGCTTTTCGTAGTTATATTCTTTCCCATTACTGTCAATTAACTTATTTTCCGATACATCCACACTCACAATCTCCGTATTCAACAAAATTTCTCCGCCCAATTCTTTTATCTTCTCCGCGATCTTTCTTGTAAAATTCCCAACCCCACCTTTTGGATATATATAATCGTTGTACAACGCAAAATAGCTCAACGCAAAAAACGTTGGCGTCCCCTTAAAGAAATGCTGAATTATTATATCCCTCAGTGAACGATTCGAAGTTAATTTATCCATATAACTTTCAATTGGCTCTTGCAATTTACCTATCCTGTAAATCGTCCTAAGGAATTTGAAAAACCACGGCACAACGTATAAAAGATTTAAAATGTTTTTCTTACCTTTTTCAAAGAGTGGATTATCGACACCGTATAAAACCTTCATATCCTCAATAACACTCTTAATTGCGAAAATTATCCTATCCACATCTTCTATACTCTCAGGATACAATTCCTTCAAAATTTTCGCGTACTCATATATACTCTCCACACCGTTTATTTTCAACACCTTATCCTCAACTATTATCGACACAGGATTTGGCAGAAATTCTATGTCTATCTTAAATTCCTCTGCAAGTGGCTTGACAAGTCCCGAGTTTACAAGTGCTCTTGCCCCACCTTCGAATCTGAAACCATCTCTTTCAAACGTGTTCATCAACCCACCACAATAATCATTTTTCTCTATGAGCAAAACATCTTTACCCTTACTTGAGAGTGTCAGTGCAGCGGTTAATCCCGCTATACCCCCGCCTACAACAATAACTTCCTTACGCACATCCATCACTCCCATCAAAATCTACAGATTTTTTAATACCTAATCCAAAAGAATCAATCATCTTAATAGTTAAATCCCAAAGTTTTTTGGCTTCTTCCATATCTTTCGCCGGCGGGGCTAGTTCCTCTATCTTTGTGAGATGGAAAAATTTATCTGTGATATTCTCGACTTCTTTTGAGACGCCTAAATAATACAGCGCTTGTGCTGAAATCTCTGGTGTTTGCGAAATACTATCTATAAACGTCTTTTTGAACCACCTATAAAGTGCACTGTTATCCCTGCCGGTATTCGTCCTCACCATACCAGGGTGCATCGCATTTATCGTAACATTGTAAGGTTTCAGTAAGTCTGCGAAGATGTGCATCGTTAAAATCTGAGCAAGCTTTGCACTACCGTAGGCTTTTAAACCGGTGTATCTTGCCTTTTCAAATTGCAAATCATCCAAATTCAATCCCCACACAGCAAACCTGTACCCTTCAGAACTAACAAGGATAATCCTCCCCTTTTTATCCTCTTTGTACTTTTCCAAGAGGTGGTAATTAATAATAAAAGGTGCAAGATAATGGACAACGAAATTCGTTTCAAGCCCATCGACGGTTAATGTGCGCTTGCCTAAATACACTCCGGCGTTGTGTATCAAAACATCGATGGGTTCTTTAAGACATGATAAAAACTCAGCAGCTTTGTATATATCTTTCAAACTACTCAAATCAGCTAAAAAATACTCAATTTTTACGCCAAATTCCCGTTCTATATCTCTAACCAAAGCCTCAGACTTTTCCTTACTCCTATTTATTGTTATCACTCGCGCACCCATAGAAGCGTACTTCTTCGCTGTATAATAACCAATACCGGAAGTTGCGCCCGTTATCACAACAACCTTCCCATCGCACCTTTCCGTGCATTGCTTTGGCTTTTCCTTCATATTCTTCAGCATCTCAAAAACATTCGACCATTTGTACTCTCGCCAGTACTTCCACACTTTGCTTTTTTTACTTTTTTTAATTTTTTCCATCAACCAAACACTCTCCTCATGAACTTCCGGTACAGTTTATTAAATCCAGGGATATTGTCAAATATATCCCCCCACAAATCGTAATAATCTCTCTGCGATGCAATCTTACCTTCATCGTTAAGAATCAACCTACTTGCACCGTAAACCACAGACTTTCTAGTTTTTTTAAACAATATAGTCATTTCCCACTCAACGAATATCAAATTCCCTTCTTTCACAGCGTTTACAATCTTCATCCTCAGCTCTTGCGATCTTTTCGTTAACCTTTCAACCATCGCCTTAAATTCGTCTATACCGTGTATCTCCTGGATAGAATCCCTGAACACAATATCATCCGCATAGTACGGAAGCAGATGCGACCAATCTAACTTCCCCTGCTCGTTGTAAGTCTTCTCCCAGAGTTCAATCAACTGTTCCAAACTTTCTATATTATATTTACTGTATTTTTTCTCTTCACTATTCTCTATCATTATTTCTCACCTATCTCAACTATTTTTCAAAGCTTCCCTCTTTTTTCTGTACTCAAGTATAGGCGCATCGCCGGGTATAAGGTTTTCTCCCATGCGAAGCTCGCTCTTCTTTGGAATCTGAGTTTCCACAACACGCTTATCTTGGTGTAAAATCTTTCTATTAAACGGCATACCCATCAACGTTATCAACTTATCCAAAAACCTAATCTTCGTAAAACCGATGTAAAACCTCAGATAAATCATGGTATGTTCATCATCGATAGGAACAAAAGCAGCCGTTACCCTAATTTTCTCATCTATGTGATTTTGCCACATATTTGGAAACTTAAACTCCAAGTACACTTGACTTTTTTCATTTAAACCTATCTCCTCGGGTTTTCTCGCAGGTCTTCCATCGTCAACTCGGTTAAAGACATAGAAATAAAACATCGTATCTCCAAACCACTTAACAATTGGACCATCCACAACTGTCCTATTGCCCCTACCAATAGTGTTGTAATGCACAAACGGTACATGCACAACATCAAGCTGATTCTCTATAGCCCGCGAATAGTGTACATTCCAAACTTCTTTAAATTCACTGTAACTCAAATCATCCGTTATATCCTCAAAATACGTCGGTGGATTTGTTGGCTCACCGTCACCATACCAAATCCAGATAAAATCCGCTAATTCGTAAGTATGATAAGCTTTGACCTTAAAATTCTCATTTACCGGTGTATTTCTTCCGTTTGCAGGAATCACGCACACCCGTCCAGTTGAATCGTACTCAAAACCATGGAATGGACACATAACACGCTCGCCATTTGAAAGAATCTTTCCATGTGAAATAGAAGCTCCTCTGTGACAACATACATCGGAAATACAATGAACCTTCCCTGCCTCATCTCTCCAAAGTGCAAGTTTCTCACCAAACCTAGTAACACCTATAAGCTCTCCCTTTTTAACCTCTTTAGAAGAAAGCACAATATACCATTGATTCTTTATCATATAACTCTCCCCCTTTTACTTTCTAATTTTTAAAAAATAATTTCTCAATTCCACGCGATGTTTGTAGAAAACTACAATAGCATTTCCAACGTACAGTACAACCAACTCAGGCATACCATTGAAAGCTTTCCAAATTGTGTAAAAAAGCAAAGCGACGAACCCTAACAACACTCTGAAAGCATCCTTTTCTGGATTTGTCTTTTTCTTCCCTTTAATTCTGTTGAATATGGAAAAGATTGTAAAAACACATCCTAATAACATAGGTCCTTCCCACTTAGTCAAAACAGACCAAGCGCCAAACATCGTTGCAACAGCCTTCCCACCTTTGAATTTTAAAAAAGGAGAAAACGCATGCCCTAAAATTCCCGCAAGCGCCGCAACAGCTAAAACGTATCTATTTATGTTAATTAAACTAAAAGAATCCTTCCAAGCAAAAAAAGTAAGTGGTAAAACGCCTTTAAAGTAATCCAATGCTAAAGCCAAAAATCCATATTTCCAACCTGCGGCTCTCCAAAGATTCGTCGAACCGGGATTGCCATCTCTTACTTTCCTCAAATCAATACCTTTCAACTTCGCTATAATATACGAATACATAACAGATCCTGATAAAAATTGAAGAAATATCAAGGCAACATAAAATATATAGATTTGCAAATTCCTCATACATTATCCTCCTACTCTTCAAAGAAATATTTTTGATTAGCCTCCTGAAATACGTTTTTTCTTATTTTTTCAAAAAATTCTTACTTCCCTTTCTTTTCCAAAAGAGTTTATCTAAAATCTTAATAATTTTAATTTTTTATCTTTAATGAATTAATTCATTATTTTTATGTCGCTTTATTCCTTCTTAGATTATTTTTTTTAACTACTTCCCCACCATTTTCCCTCAAACTAACCCTCTTATGCCCACCTGGTTTGTTCCACACTCTCACATTCCTTCGTCCTATTTGAGGTATGGTGAGTTTGCTTATTCTCGTATCCTGGTTACTTTCCTAATGGAGGTGACCGGCTTTCTCACCTATACATATACTCTCTCCGGTTCATATCTTGTCTTGCTTTTCACTAACTTGAATATTATCCTTATCATTTTCAATCCTATTGCTATCAATGCTTGTGTCTCTTTTAATGGATTTTTTCTCTTTTCCTCAGTTTTAAATATTTTTCCATTATTTCACGGTTATGTCTTATCACCGTTTTTGCCATCAAGTATATTATTTTCCTCAGTAACGGCCGCCCTCTTTTTGTTATCCGCGTTTTTCCTTTGTGTTCTCCAGAACTTTCTTCGTACAGGTTCAATCCAGCTAATTTCCTTATTTGTTTCCAGCTTTTAAACCTGCTTAACCCTCCTGTCTCTCCTAATATCGTGGCTGTCATTACCGTTCCTATCCCTGGCACACTTTCTATATATTCCCCTTCTTCTGTTTCTTCTATCATTTTTTTCATCTCTTCTTCTAGCTCTTGAATTTGTCTTGTTAATAGCTCTATTTCTTCCAATAGCATCCTTAATTTCATTTTCGCACTTTTTTGCCCTGCTCTTACTCCTACCGATTCTCTCGCTGCTTCGTATATCTTCCGCGCCCTACTTTTCCAGTCTTTCCCCTTTGTCGATTCTTTCAATACACTTTCTATTTCTTCTACTCCAACTCTTAATATCTCTTCCGGAAATGGATAGGTCTTTAATAATTTCATCGAACCTTCCGAAAATATGTTTTTGTATATCTTCTCATACTCAGGAAAGTATTCGTCTATTATAGCTATTACAATATTTTTTGAATTTTTTCTCTTACTTACTAATTGTTCCCTTGTCGTGGTTAATACTTTTAACTCACTATACACATCATTTGATAAATGCATATCGAAATATCTTCCATCTTTGATTAATTTGGCTATTAATCCTGCATCTTTCTTGTCATTTTTACTAGGTGAGTTATCATCAAATTCTTTGCTTTTCTTCACATGATATGGATTTACTCCAACAAGATAATTTACTTGCTCGTTAGATTTCATTTGCCAAGCTAAAACCTTCCAATAATGCCCTGATGGTTCCATGCCTAAGATTACGTTGTTTAACCCTTCCTTTTGCTTAATAATTCTTATTTTTTCCTCTAACATTTTAATACCATCTATGGTATTATTAATCTTGAAAGGGCTAATCAAATCAATTCCACGATAATCAGTCATCCTAACCCAATGATTTCTTTTAGCAACATCAATACCGACAATTAGAGTGTCTTGAGAAATTCTTGAAACTTTTGGATTAACATACTTTTGTTCCATGGTATCGCCTCCTGATTTTAGTGTGATGGGGTAATTATATATTATCAGGAGGCGATACTTTTTTCAAAATCTATTTTTCCTTACAGGAATGCTTGTGTACTTTAAATACATTTAAATACATTTTTATTTAAACTTTATTTCCCTTCCACGCCATGTAACTTTCTTAAGGATTGTGGTTTTGTACAAAGAATAAAGAAAAACAACAGCAAAGAAAATAAAATGTAGCGGATAAATGATCGCATCGTACCATTTGTAATCACCTATCGGTTTGGAAAGAAGATAGACTATAATTGTAAACCCTGCGTACCTTAAAACCACATACCCCAACGGCATATTAAAAGAAGCAAAAGACGAATAAAAACCAGACAACCAAATAAGAGCTATGAGAAAATTTAACAATCCATTGCTAATAGCCCCTGAAGACATATTTTTCGAAAACCCATCGAAAAGTTGTCTAAAACCATTTGGATACATCCTAAATTTGACAACACTTTTACCAAGCAAATTCGTCACCCTAATACCACTCTCAACATACAACTTCCCAAGCTTTATATCCTCCAGCACTGAATCCTTTATCGTTACATGTCCGCCAGTCTTTTCGTAATCTTTCCTCGAAGTTAGTATAACAGGTCCGAATGCCCCAACAGGCTTTTCAGAGGGAAAACCCAACATATTACCAGCGTACGTAACGACAAGGTTAAAAACCAAATTCAAATGCTCATAAAACTTCTCAAACCTTTGGTACGGCCAAACGGATATTAAACCGCCGTATCTTCTGTAATTACTAACCAAAGCTTCCAAAGTCTTCTCACCGGGCTCGACATCCGCATCCATAAAAATCAAAATATTACCTGACGAATGCTTGTAACCATTCCAAATTGCCCAAGATTTTCCAACCCACCCCTCAGGCGGTTCTTCTTTTAAACTAATCAACTTAATACTTTCATTATCATTCTGGAATGCCTTTACAATCTTCGCGGTTCTATCGATAGAATTATCATCCACAACTATGACCTCATAAGGTTTAACCGTTTGCAAATTTAAAAGGCTTAAAATCTTACCGATATTACTCTCCTCATTCCTTGCTGGTATGATAACGGAAATACTAAATCCATTTTCTTGAGAATTTTCAACACTCTTAATTTCCTCAGCATCCAAGTACCTTCTCTTTGAAAAGAAAAAATAGATAAAAGATATAAACACAGAAAAACCAATCACTAAAAGATGAAGTGGAATATCTAAAAACCTCAATCCATTTTCCCCTTTCTTTTTTACATCTTTGATATTTATTATTATCATACATCATTCAAAATTATACATTGACTATTTCAAAAAAATTAGTATAATTAGTCTATACTTAGTCTAATATAATCAAAAATAAAAATATAAAAAATATACAGAGGTGAATACAAATGGAAGAGAAGTTATCAAGTATTAACGGTATTGACAAAACTAAAAAGGTTTTAACAACATTATTCTTTATAGTCTTTGCTGACATGCTTGGTTTTGGCTTAATTATACCATTACTTCCGTACTATGCGAAAGAATTTGGAGCAAAAGACATTGTGATAGGATTCCTCTCCATGATATACCCATTGGGTCAAATCTTCGCATCGCCACTCATAGGGAGGATGTCTGACAAATTCGGAAGGAAAATCGCGCTCCTTTTGAGTGTTGGTGGCACATTCCTATCCCTCTTGTTACTTGGCTTTGCGAAATCACTAACGTTGATATTCATTTCAAGACTTTTAGATGGATTAACAGGTGGGAATATAACCGTAGCGCAATCTTACATAAGCGATTTCACAGACAAAAAATCACGTGCCAAAAGCTTAGGACTTATAGGCGCAGCATTTGGTTTAGGATTTATTTTAGGACCTGCAATAGGAGGATTTTTAAGCAGGTGGGGTTTCCACGTCCCAGCATTCTTCGCCGCAGGTCTTTCGTTCGTAAACCTTCTAAATATTATATTCCTCTTACCTGACTCCAAACCAGTGGAAGACGCAAAGAGAGTTCCATTCACATTCGAAGAGATGAAAAAAACAATCAGCAGACCTGTTGTGTTTTACCTTCTTTTAACGAAATTCTTTTATTCATTTGGATTCACAACATTTGAATCCACGTTCGCATTATTTGCACTCAGAAGACTCAACTTGCCTCTTTCTCAAACAAGCTTCGTCTTGGCGTATGTTGGAATTCTCATAGCATTCACACAAGGATTCCTTGTTGGAAAAATTACCAAAAAGTATAAAGAAGATGATATAATAAAATCACTGATATTTGTGGTAGTACCATTTTTGATACTTTACTCATTCTCAGCAAACCTAATCACACTCATTTTACTCTTAACACCTCTATCTGTTATATCTGGACTAATAGGAGTTTCCGTAAACTCCATCGCAACGAAAACAGTTGAAAGAGACAGATTAGGTGGTACACTTGGGATATTCAATTCCGTTGATAGTTTAACAAGGATAATAAGCCCTCTTTTTGGTGCTTTAATAATCCAATACATAGGTCCAAAATACCTTGGACTATTCATCGGCACTTCACTTCTAATAAGCTCATTTATCTTCTTCTTCCTATTCGCACCAAATTACGAAACATATCAAAAAAGCGAAAATTACGCAGTTTAATTAATTTAGTATTTAGCATAAGGGGGAGAAAACCAATGGAAGAAACAAGCCAAAACAGAAAAGTTGTCTTACTTCACAACTTTGAAAAATCAGAAATACTAAAACTCATGAAAGCGGTCAAAGAGACATTCCCAGGTGAAGAGATAATCTTCGCAAGCACAACACCAACAAGCTTAGAATGGAAAGTCAAAGACCTAATCGACGAACTCAACAAAGAACATGAGGAATTTAAAAAAATGAAACAAAATCAGCAGAACCAAAAATAAAAAAATAAAAAATAGAAGGCAGGCTCAAAAGCCTGCCTTCTATATTACATATTTTCGTATTTTTTAGTTTATTTAGTTTATTAGTATGTCAGCGCCTTGTATGCATCGACAAGTCCGTATCCAACGTATTTGTTCCAACCAGAGGTGTTGTATGTATATCCAGGAATCTTGTACGCTGTCTTTATAAGTCTTGACCTAATTGCTTCTGGTGTTGTGTAACCTTTTGCGTAAAGCATCGCTGCTAATGCTGAAACATGTGGTGTTGCCATCGATGTACCTTGCAAGAACATGTATGTATTGCCATATGTTGGTGTCCATGTTGTGCTAAGAACACCGTCTGCGTATCCATCGCCGTTTTGGTCAACGCTCGTATCTCCACCAGGTGCTACAACATCAAGATAGTGTGTTACATATGTTCCCTTGTATGGGTCATAGTACCTTGTATAGTTGTAATTTGAGTAAGGTGCTCTCTTGTTATCATATCTTGTTGCGCCAACTGCAATTGTTTCAACGTATGCTGCTGGATATGAAAGTGATGAACGATTTTCATTACCAGCCGCACAAACTAGCGTTACATTCTTGCTGTATGCGTATTTAACCGCATCCATAAGTACTTGTGCTCCACTTCCACCAAGACTCATACTCACTATCTTTGCTCCGTTATCAACAGCCCACCTTATACCTGCGGCAACATTATCAAGTGTTCCAGAACCATCCGCACCAAGTACCCTTATCGGCATTATCTTTATTCCATATCCACCCCAGTTAACACCAGCAACACCAAGGCTGTTGTTTGTAACCGCTGCTATTGTACCTATACAGTGCGTACCGTGGCTAACATCTTGAGCAGGATCCGTTGGATTGTTATCTCCATCAACAAAGTCCTTACCTGTTACAAATATCCCCTGCAAATCTGGATGTGTAAAGCTTACACCAGTATCAATAACAGCAACAACCACATTCGCCGACTTCATTACATCCCAAGCCTGTGGCATCTTTATATTATTGTAATGCCACTGATATTTGTAATACGTATCATTTGGAGTAGCAAGCGCTCTGTAAATATAGTTCTTGTCAACTGACTTCACACCTGCAACTGTGGAGAGCAACTCTGGATTTTCTGTTCTTACCGTTACTATAGCAACGTCTTCAAATTCGTATGTTCTAACTACCTCAACATCTTTCAAACCGCTAAGAGCCCTGATAGCTGTTTCAGAGTTTTCAATCTGTACAACATACTCACCTGGTACAAAATCTTCTTCCGTTCCAGAAACACCGAGCTTGTCCGAAACACCGAACTTGTCCCTTGGCTCAAAGTTCCTTGGTTCAAAACTGTTTGTACAGCTGTACACAAAAAGAACTACCAGCAATACTGACAGTGCAACAACTAAATACTTCTTCACCCTAAATACCCCCTTTGGAAAAGATGGATGATGTGAATATTTTATTGTAAATTAAAGTTAAAAATCAACATACAAATGTTAATTTATCAATAATTTTCAATTTATTTTTTTATTAAAAATCTCAAAAATTGTATACATTTGAAAATAAAGTGTTTTTGTGGTAAAATACTAGAAGAAGGTGAGAATATGAACTTTTCCTGGGACTACTGCGAAGGAACTGAAACGATAATTAGAAAAGTGACGAAGACATTGCCTGCATGAAAATGGCTGCCATAATTCAAAGAGGATTAAAAAAAAAGACTTCTTTGACTTGTGGTTTTTGATTAACATATACAAGTGGAGCATCAATGATTTAATTTCTATGTTCGAACAAAAATTCAAAGAATACAACCCATCAATATTTTTAAAAGCCCTTGTTTACTTTGAAGATGCTGAAAAAAACACGGATTTCAAAGAAGTAGGACAAAAATGGCCACAGATAAAAAAATTTTTTGAATCATTTATCAAATCTTTTTAATTTTTCTTGATATCGAATCGAGCTCTCTGTACAAATCCCCCAGTGCATCCCATATTCTAAGATAAACCTTTCTATAATACTCCATATACACCTCATGCTCATCTATATCAGGATGGAATTCTTTCTGGATATGCACCATATTTTTAACTGATTCCTCGACAGAATTGTACATCCCAAGCCCTATAAAAGCCGCAATCGCTGCGCCTAAAGCGGAAGTTTCATTAGTCTGCACTTTGTACGTAGGCACTCCGAACATATTAGCCGTTATTTGCGATATCTCATCGCTCGTCGCTCCACCACCTGAAAGCCCTATCTTCTTAACCTTCACCTTTGTCTTCTTCTCTATACTCTTAACCCCTTCTATCAAAGCGTAATTTATACCTTCGATTATCGCTCTGTATATATGTATCCTCGTGTGCTTATCGGAAAAACCAATTATCGCTCCCCTCGAGAAAGGCTTATCAAGTCCTGCTGTCCAAGTCGGTTGTAACATAAGCCCTTCACTACCAGCTGGAATGTTTTTAAGCCTTTGATTGAGCAACTTCTCGGCGGTTGTACCCAACATCTCAGCTTCCCTAACTTCATGGTGCGCGAATTCTTTTTTGAACCATGAAATTAACCAATATCCTCTGAAAACTTCTATTTCAGGATTGTACTTCCCTGGTACAACCGATGGATAAGAAGGCATAAACGGCAACGGCTCTATATATTTATCCGTCGTTGTTTGGATCGTAGCCGTCGTACCTAAACTGATGCTCGCAACCTCTGGTGAAAAACAACCAACGGCTAAAGTTTCACACTGCTTATCCGCCCCAGCCGCTATCACAGGCAACCCTTTCTTCAAACCAGTCTCCTTAGATGCCTGCTCATTCACATACCCAAGCAATTTAGTTGGCTCAACCAAATTCGGGAGCATATTCTTTTCAATTCCAAACAAACGCCATCTGTAGTGTTTGGGATTAGAAATCCAATCTTTTCTTTTGTAATCGAAAGGTATATACCCCACCTGCGACGCTTTGGAATCCACAAACTTACCTGTGAGTTTGTAAGTCAAATACCCAGAAAGCAAAAGGTACTTATGCACCCTTTTCCAAATTTCCGGTTCATATATCCTCATATAATTTGCCTTACTTCTTCTCCAAGCCATATGTGCAGTTGGTTTCTTGCCAATCAAAGAGAACGCCAAATTCTCCCAAAACGTTAATTTCGGCTTTCCCTTTGCCTCGCGCTCATCGAGCCATATGAAAGCATTCCTCAAAGGCTCCCCTCTTTCATCCACGACAACAACTGTGGCTCGTTGCGTTGTAAGTGTTACACCTTGAATCGAATCAAAAATAACCGGATAATCCTTTGCCAACTTATTAGTGGCACTACACAGCGCATTCCAAAAAACATTTGGATTTTGCTCCGCCCATCCCACATCGAGTGAATAATACGGTTCAAATTCAACTTTCTCCTTTGCCAACATCTCCCCTTCGTGCGAAAACACAATGGCCCTCAAACTCTGAGTACCACAATCAATTGCCAAAACATTCAACTCAACTCACCCCTTATCACTCATGATTTTGTTAACCAAAGGTATTGATAAATTTCAAAAATCATATTATCTTCTTAAATAGGGGACACCCCCCAATATACTCTCAATAAGGAGGTATCCCGACATGACTAATATCCAACTCAAATGCCCTCATTGCGGCTCTTCTAACTTCATCAAAAATGGTCATGATAAATTCAAAAACCAAATCTTCTTTTGCAAAGACTGCAAGCGTTACTTTAAACTTTCTTTCACCAAAAAACACAAACTTTTCTCTTTCCCTTACCCTCGTTGTGTTCATTGTAACCATGTCATGGAAATTTACAAAATCCGCCGTTATTTCGTTCGTTTCAGATGCAGAAAGTGCAACTTCAAAACTTCTGTTCCACTTTCTCTTCCTCAGCCTGTGCCTTTCAACTTTCATCCTTTCAAATTCTTCCGTTTCCCTATCTATATCATTCTCAAAGCTTTCATCTTGTACTTCAAATACAACCTTTCTCTTCGTGCTATTAAAGCTTGCTTGAATATCAATGTCTCTCATGTCGCTATTTACAAATGGATTATCAAGTTATCTTCTGTTATTTCGCTTTTTGAGTTTGAGAATGTATTTAAAGTTCACGGTGATGAAACAGTTATTGTATTTCGAGACAAAAAGTACTATGTGTGGCTATTAGTTGAGCATGGTACGAATTTAATAGTAGCTTGGCATGTATCAAGATATCGTGATATGTCACAAGTTAAGATATTGTTAGATAAATACTTTAGTCAAAGAAAACAAAACACACAAATAGAGTTAATAACCGATGGACTAAAAGCGTACGAGATAGCAGTGAAACTAAATTTTGATAATGTTGAGCACAGAGAAGTAAGACTAGGTAAAAACAACGAATGTGAATCGAAATTTTCGTTATTTAAGATGTTTGTTAGAGCGAAAAGGAGCTTCAAGAAATTTAGCAACATACGGTACTATGTAAATGGTTTTTGTGTAGTAAGGAACCTATGCAAGTTATATGAGAACGAAAATGAGATGATTACAGCTTTAGCTTCCATCATCACTACTAGTTAACAACTTCTCACTCATAAATACATACTTTATTAAAATTTTATCACATTATATTATCCTTCAAAAACCTTCCATAAAATGATATAATCAATCTGAAACAGATAACAACCAAAAAAACAAAAGCAAAAAGCAAAAAACAAAAACAAAGAAGGGGGAAGCAACATTGCGCATAGGGGCTAAACTCATCTTCATTTTCATCATCTCTGGTCTTGTAACGACATTCGTTCTCTCATGGATTATCGAGCTGTACAAGTACCAAAAACGCCTTGTACCCGTTGAAAACGTCATCGAAAACACAGCGTATTTGGAAAGAATACTAACTGAAATATACCCAGAAAAACTTCCTAAAGAAAAAATGCAACAAATCCAAACACTTATCAACAACCTAAAGCACGAAAAAACCAAAAAAGTACTTCCAATAAAGGCTTTTTCACTAATTCAGCCAATCCTCTCAGCTGTTAACGACCAAAACCTAAGGTTCTTGGTGCCATCAGAACCTGTCTACAGCGTTCTTCCATTCAGAGTACAAATCATCGATAAAAACGCAATAGTCACATCAACAGCGACAGACAAAATCCCTGCAGGCGCCAAAATACTATCGGTAAACAAAATTCCAATAGAAAATCTAATAGACCAACTCCTTCCTTACACCTCAGGAGAAAATTACGAACTTAGAGAACAACAACTTTCTCAACTAATCTGGCTCTCACCAGAACTGCTTTGGAAAAAACAAAGATTCGTATGGATATTCTACAACCAAGAAGAATATGAAGTGCAATACACATTTGAAAACCAACAACAAACCGAAAAAGTAAAAACGGTAACACTCTTCAGCTATCCAACCTTAAGCGCAAAGTACCAATCAATCGGTTCAGAGCCACCGTACACCTTTGAACACATAGACGATGTGGGGATTATAAAGATTCGCACATTCTCACTCTCAGGTACATCTTACAACAGATTTCGCGAATTCCTTGACAACACAATAATATACAACAAAGACTTGAAAAAAATCATCATCGACATCCGAAACTCCCAAGCCCAGGACTTCAACATCTTCAAGGAGATCTACGAACATCTCATACAAAGCAACATAAAGTTTACACGCAATATATCATTAATTAACACAGCGTACATCTTAAAGACACTTGAAAAATACGGCATAGAATTCACACAATCCACAGGAGAAATCCTAAACCAAACATTCTCACATGAATTCAAACCAAGAGAGCCAAACATAAAAGCAGAAGTTTGGCTTCTATTTGACAAATATACAAACAACGCAGCGCTTGATTTCGCTTACACATTCAAAAAACTCAACCCAGGCAGAACAATAGGCGAACCAACATTAACAAAAATCAACCACACAACGGACATAACGTACCAATATTTAGATAGCATAAGGCTGGCCTTAACTTTTCCAACATCAAAAATAAACGAACCAGACGGCGACAAACCACTAGAGCCAGACCACACCATCCAAATCACAACACAAGCCAGGATAAATTACCTAAATGGAGAAAAAGATGAAGTAATGCAAAAAGCATTGGAAATAGTTCGAAAATAACAGAAAAGAAAGGGGATTGGGTATGAAAATCTACGTCGATGGTTCTTACAACGAATCATTAAATTTAGCAGGTTATGCATTTGCTGTTGTTGAAAATGAAGAAATAAAATTTGCACAAAAAGAAGCAATGATATTAAGAAATGGCAATTCCGTAACAGCCGAGCTAATTGGAGTAATAAAAGCACTAGAATACTGCCAAAATCAGGGTATACAAGAAGTCACAATTATACACGATTACAATGAAATACCAATGTTCGCATTTTCGTATAGAAAGACTAAAAACCCGAGTATAAACTCATACGTGAGAAAATTAAGAGAAATGCGTGAAACAATAAAAGTAAGCTTTCTAAAAGTCAAAGCCCATACAGATGACAGATTCAACAATTACGTTGATGAACTATCTAGAAAAAGTATAGAAGAATTTTTAGAAAGATTGCTAAAAAATAAAAACAATAGTAAACACTCTTTAGAAAATCGATAAAAAAACAAAGACACTCCACTCAAAAATTAACTCTGTATTGCCACAATGTATAAATTTGAATAATAATTTGACTTGAAAAATTTTTTGATTATAATTATAATAAATTACGCAATCGAAATATCAAAAAATCTGGAGGAAAACATATGAAAGCAATAATCCTAGCAGGTGGAAGTGGCGAGAGATTCTGGCCACTATCGACTAAAGAAACTCCAAAACAATTTTTGAAACTTTTCTCTGACAAAACTCTTCTCAGAGAAACTTTCGAAAGACTTTCATTCAAATTAAAACCAGAAGACATTTTCATAGTCACAAATAAAATTTATACCGAACTCACTCACCAAGAAATTCCTGAAATTCCAAAAAAAAACATTCTCTCTGAGCCACTCAAGAAAAACACAGCACCAGCATGTACATATGGGACATTGAAAATGGACCCAGAAGAAATAATTTTAGTTGTTCCATCAGACCATTACATCCCAGAAATTGAAAAATTCTGGCAAATTGTTGAAACTGCCGAGCAATTTTTGAAGAGAAATGATGGTATAATAACCTTTGGAATAAAACCAACTCGAATTGAGACAGGCTATGGTTACATAGAATCAGGTGAACAAATTGAACAAAACATATCCATAGCCAAAAAATTCCACGAAAAACCAAATTACGAAACAGCGCAGTTTTACATAAACCAAGGCAATTACTTTTGGAATAGTGGAATGTTCATGTGGAAAGCAGAGTATTTCATCGAACAAATGAAAAAACACGCATTAGAAGTTATAGAACCATTCTTAAAAGAGAAAGATATAGAAAAAATTTACGAACAAGTACCATCGATAAGCATAGATTACGCACTCATGGAAAAAGCAGACAGAATATACACAATCAAATCCGAATTCATATGGTCAGATGTTGGGAATTTTAAATCACTGAAAGAATTAGGAGTAAGCAATTCAAAGAATTCAGCGACCATAGACTCACAAAACGCATTTGTACTTACAACCAAACCAACGATAGTGATAGGGATAGATGATATAATAGTTGTTGAGAGTGAGAATGGGATATTAGTTTGCAAAGCTGAAGAAGTTGAGAAGATTAGGGAAGCGCTTAAGAAGATTTGAATTTCTTTTAAGATAATTTACAAGTTTTCATTTTAAATTACTTTGAAATAGAAACTGTTATTGTTAATTTTAAATCCAGGAGTGATATAAAATATGTTTACATATTTTTTTATCTTCTCGGTTTTGCTTTTTCTAACATTACTCCACTATGAGTTTGATTTTGATAAAAATTCGGAAAAGCTAATAAAAACTGTTATTTTTGTTTTTCTATTACTTTTTATTGGACTAAGACATGAAGTTGGAGGTGATTGGGATACTTATTTATGGTGGTACAAAGATATAGCAGTAAATGGAATAGATTTTTCATTTAATTCAATTTGGCTATCAGATTTTGGATACAATTTTATAAATTGGTTCTCAAGCAAATTAGGTTTCGGGATTTATGGGGTAAATACATTCTGTGGCTTTATTTTTCTTTTAGGGCTTTTTAAATTTTTGGAATATTTGGAAAACGATAGAAGCTTCTATCTTGGATTGTTAATTTCTTATCCATATCTTATAATGGTTGTGGCAAATGGTTACACTCGACAATCAGTAGCATTGGGTTTTATTTTGCTTAGCTTAGTAAACTTGAATAATAATGGAAAATTGTGGAAGTCATTATTACTCCAAATTTTTGCTATGTTTTTTCATAAGACTTCAGTAATTGGTTTGTTTCTTTTCTTCTTTTATATAAAAAAATCTAAATATTTACTTTACCTTATTTTGCTTGCAATTTCTATCTTTGTGAGCCTTTTGCCACTCTTTTCCAGACTTTATACTTTCTACATTGAAAATCCCATGTTTTCAGAGGGAGGAATTTTAAGAGGAATTATGAATCTTATTCCAGCAACAATTTACATTATTTTTTACAAGAAATTTGAGGAACAACATTTTGAGGAACGATATAAAGACAGTAAGTTATGGTTATGGATTTCCATTTTTGTCTTTATTTTATCTTCTATATCATTATTAAAATTTACTTTTGCAGATAGATTAGCTTTATACTTTTCTATTATTCAAGTTGTCTCATTTACCCGTCTTGAGAAATTATTAAGAGAAATAGAATTTAAAGGTTTATTATTTATAATTTTAATATTTGTTTATTTACTTTCCTTGATAATCTGGCTAATGTTCGCAGTTCATGCCAAAGAATGGATACCGTATAAAAACATAATTTTGATTAAACTAGGATTCTTAGAATCATAAATATTAATTTATTTTATAAGTTAACATATGATTTTAACTTACCATATATAATCAACCCATTCGAAATTTCTCTGAAAATCGAAATGAAGTAAATATAGAGTTATAAAAATCATTTTTAATTTAAGCTTAATCAACAATATGATTAGATGATATAATAGTTGTTCAAAGTAAAAATGGAGTATTAATTTACATGAAAAAATATTGAAAATATTGAAAAGATTAGGGAAGTAGCTAAAAAAATGAGAGGAGTGAATTGATTGAAAAAAAGAGTCTTACACATTATCACTCGTTCAGATTGGACTGGAGTTCAAAAAATTTTGTACAACATAGTTTACGGACTAAAAAATAATTATTCCGACCAATTCGAAGTCGAAGTTGCCGCTGGAAAAGAAAATGGAATGTTATTTGAGGAATTGGAAAAGATAGGTGTAAAATATTATGTACTGGAAAACCTTGTTCGAGAAATAAGTCCTATAAAAGATTTGAAAGCTTATTTTGAAATAAAAAAGCTCATCAAAAAAGGGAATTATGACATAGTTCATATCCATTCATCAAAGGCAGGTATATTAGGAAGAATAGCGGCAAAAAAATGTGGTGTAAAAAAAGTCATTTACACCTATCATGGTTTTTGGGGAATAGAACAATATAACGGACTTAAGAAAAAACTTTTAATTCTAGCAGAGCGTATTGCTGCAAAATATTCAGACAATCTTGTATTTCTTGGTAATAAAGAAAAACAAAAAGCAGAGAAGTATAAAATTGGTAAACCACACCAGTATGTCATAATACCGAACGCAATATTACCAATCGAAAACGTTCAAAAAGGAAAACTCAGAAAAGAACTAAATATACCAGATAATATTAAAATCATAGGTAACGTGGCAAGATTAGATAAGCCAAAAAATCCAATGAGATTTCTTGAAATTGCAGAAAAAGTATTAAAAGAAAGAGAGGATGTTGTTTTTGTATGGGTAGGAGGAAATATTGTCGAAGAAGATGATTATGCTAATCTAATTAAGAAATATATAGATGAAAACCCTATATTAAAGGACAAGGTTAAAATTCTAGGCTTTAGAGAAGATGCGATAGAATTAATGGCAGACTTTGATGTGTTTTTGCTAACTTCGAATGAAGAAGGTTTTGGTCTCGTAATTTTAGAAGCGATGTCACTTGGAAAGATTGTAGTTTCAACAAAATGCGGAGGACCTGAAGATATCATACAAGATAAAATAAACGGGTTCCTTGTAGACTTCGACAATGATAAAATTGCGCAAACGATATTTTTTATATTAGACAATTTAGAACAAATATGCAAAAACATATTTTCGAAAGCTGTTGAAAGAGCAAAAGAATTTGAATATGAAAAGTTTCTAGTGAAACATAAAGAACTGTATTTGACAAGCTAGATTAGTAATGTGTCGAAAAGTTTTATTGCTTATTTCTTATACATATTATTTGTCCAACTTTTTGGTTGATAATACGGCTTTTTTATTGGAGGGTACAAGAAATGAGAAGAGTTATAATAATCTCAGATTTTACTTATCCTAATTATGTCGGGGGATCTGCAAAGCTAGTATACGATACTTTAGTTGGTTTTAGTAAGAATAACATTGATTATTTGTTAATAACAAGAACATCTTCTAATGAGTATTCAGTAAAAGAACATAACGATTTTTATCTCTCAGAAAAAAAACGTAATAAAATATTTGAGATAAATAATCTTTTAGATATAATTAGAAGTTATAAATTCATCAAAAATGATGATATACTTTACATTCATCATCCCGTACTTGGAGTATTTTATTCTTTCCTTAAAAATAAAAAAATTTATTTTTTCCACGGCCCTTTTCCTGAAGAATATAGACTAAAACCAAATTCAAACTCTTTAGGACTATTTTTAAGATATTTAATTCAAAAAATTGTTTTGAAAAAAAACAACAAGATTTTTGTTTTAAGCAATTATATGAAAGAATGGGTAAATAAGTATGGTGGAAAAAATATAGAAATAGTTCCTCCCATTTTTGATTATGAGAAGTTTGCAAGTTTTTCTGCTGTTGATAAATTTGAGTTAAGAAGACAACTTAATTTACCAGTTGACAAAAAGATTCTTATCACAACTAGGCGATTAACTGATAGAACAGGCGTTTTAGAATTATTGGAAGCTTTCGAATATATAAATCTCCATTATAAAAATGATTATTTTCTTATTATTATCGGAAAAGGCGAACTCGAAGCTAAAGTTAAGCAAAAATGTTCTAATATTAAGAACGCGAGGTTTTTAGGTTATGTTCAAGAAGATCTTTTACCAAAATATTTAAGAGCAAGCGATGTGTATATTTTACCGTCAAAATCCCTTGAAGGATTTGGTATTGTGATTTTGGAAGCTATGGCACTAAACATTCCAGTAATTGCCAGCAATAAATCTGGTGGAGCGACTGAATTTCTTTCAACAATTGATGCAAAACTAATTTTTGATTTTGATAATATGGCACGTTCTTTGAATGAATCAATAAAGTACCTAGAGTCTGTAAATATAGATTTCTCTTCTATTGCTAGATCGTATGATAGAAATGTTGTAGCTAAAATTATTTATGAAAAGATGAATGAATGTTAAAATAAACCGAGCAATAAGAAGAGAAATTCTTATCTATTCGAAAAGGAGGAAAAGTTGTGAAAATATTAATGGTCGCCCCTTTAAGTTTGACTTATCCACCTAAGGATGGATACTCAATGGTTGTTATTTATTTGGCATATTTTCTGAAGAATTTTTATAACGTAGAATCAGATATTATGGTTCCAGAAGATGAAAAATATTCGGCTAAGGATTTAATTGATTCTGGAATTTTTAACAAAGTTTATAATTACCAAATAAATAGTAAATGGAGAGCTCTACTTAAATCTTTTTTCTCAAAAGATGTTTATACTATGGTAAGAAACGATATAAATGATAAAGACTTAAAAAAATTCATTGTAAGCATAAATAATGCTAAATACGATGCTATCATATTCAATCATAGTTTCTCATTTCATTTATATAGAAAATTAATAAAACATATAAACGACTACAATTACAAGATTATTTATTGGAGTCATAATATCGATTACTTGTATTTTAAAAATATGTCTAAAGAAGCAAGAAATCCAGTAGAGAAATTCTTTTATTACTTTAGCTATAAAAAATTAAAAAATATAGAAGTTGATTTTATTAAGAGCGTCGATAACATAGTTTCTGTCTCCAAACATGAGGTAGAGTATTTAAGAAAAATAAATCCTAGAGCTAACGTTTTTTGGATTCCTCCCCTGATACCTGAATTGAAATTAAACAAAGAAGAGAAACTTTGCGATTTTGATGATAAACTTAAAAATTACCAGTATAAAATTTTATTCACCGGCAGCTTAGGAATACCACAAAATGTAAAACCAACAATTTGGTTCGCTAAAGAAGTTTTTCCGATTATAAAAAATAAGTTAAATGCTTGTTTTATAATTGCAGGTAAGAATCCTTCTAAGGAAATTATTAATTTATCAAAAAGAAATAATGATATAATACTGTATCCAAATGTTCCTTCAATGACCCAGTTATATAAAATATCAGATTTAGTTGTTGTTCCTTTGTTTAGTTCATCAGGTATAAAATTAAAGCTTATAGAAGCATTAAAGTATGAAAAAAAGGTTGTAGCAAGGCCTGAAGCTCTTTTAGGTGCTGGACTTGAGAAACTAGTACCAAACGCTAGAGAACCACAAGAATTTGCAAAAAAATGTATTGATGCTTTAGAAGAAAAAATAGATTACACGAATATATTTAGAGAATTCCGTAATATCTATGATAATAAAATGATTATTGATGACATAATTAAAATTTTATCTTGGTAATTTTTATAGTAACTTTTTCTTTTTTGCGCAATTCTCTATAAACGTACTTTTTGTTGTTAAATTATATACTTTACTAGTTGTATAGTAATTGTTGTTGCCAAATTTTATGAAATTCATTTCTGCGCTTGTGAATAACTAAGAATTCAATTCATATTCGTTTTTTTTAAATTGCCCTAAAATGATGTTAGAAGAACTCCAATGATAGGATTTAGAATTCGAGTTATTTATATAGAGACTCCTCTTTGTTGGAAAATATTTTAGGGGTGTTTTCTATTTAAGAAAACAATTTAGTTTTCGAAAATTTTTAATACTTTATTTAAAAAAGTTGCAATTTTGACACTGTTAACTATTAGTGATTATGGAAGCTAAAGCAATACTCATATCATTTTCTTCTCATATAATTTGCATAAATTCATCACTATATAGTACTTTTATGTTGCTAAATTTCTTGAAGCTCCTTTTCGCTTTCACAAACACCTTAAATAACGAAAATTTCGATTCACATTCGTTGTTTTTACCTAGTCTTACTTCTCTGTGCTCAACATTATCAAAATTTAGTTTCACTGCTATCTCGTACGCTTTTAGTCCATCGGTTATTAACTTTATTTAGACTTCACTACCATGAACTTTAAAAACATTCTCAAACTCAAAAAGCGAAATAACAGAAGATAACTTGATAATCCATTTGTAAATAGCAAGATGAGAGACATTGATATTCAAACAAGCTTTAATAGCACGAAGAGAAAGGTTGTATTTGAGGAAAAGAGAATAGTTTGCGTTTTTTGGAGAAGGTAAGTTTAAAGTAACACTTGCAATCTTTGCAAAATAACATTTGGTTTTTGAATTTATCATGACCGCTTTTGATGAAGTTAGAAGAGCCGAGAGTATTTTAGGAAGTGTCCTCTATTTAAAAAGATAATATGATTTTTGAAATTTATCAATACCTTTGATTAACAACATCGCAATTTTTCAGAGAGGTGATATGGTGAAATTAGTGCTTTTATCTTCAAATTTGTTTGATACCTTTGGAGGTTATGAGAAAATAATTTTAACATTATTTCAAAATTTAGCACAAAAAAAATTTGAATTTACAATAATTTCAGTAGCTTATACCAAGAAATTATTATCAAATAAAATTTTAGATGAATTTAAAAATTACAATATTCATAGATTTTCCCCATACAAGAATAATTTTGTAAGAAGGTTGTCCATCATTTTAAGTAAGATTTCGTTTAGAGATTTTCTAATCGATAATGGTATGTTAAAAGAATACTTTAAGAAACTTAATTTTAACCCAGACTTAATTTTAGTTACTGATCCATTTTTGGTGTTAAGTGCACGAAATGCAGTTGAAAGTTTGAATTTAAACACAAAAATTGTTTATTGGGACCACGCACAACTAATAAATTTTTTGAAATATGGGAAAACCAGATTTTTGCTGAGAAAAGAAATAACTAAAGCACTTAATTCCGCTGATGCTTTTCTGGCAATATCTACCGGTATAAGAAATATTATTCTTTCGTACAATCCAAATGCTAAAGTTTTTACAGTTTTTAATCCTATAAGTAAGTACGAAGGAAAACTTGTTAGACGACCAAATAATCCTATATTTCTCTATGTTGGTAGAATTGAAGATCATCAGAAAAATATTTCTTTTATGCTTAAGGGATTAAGTAAAATAAAGAATAAATGGAAACTTATAATAATTGGTGAAGGTCCGGATAAGAATAAACTAATTAATTTGGCTAAAAAATTAAAAATAGAAGACAAAATTGAATGGAAAGGTTTTAAAAAGGATCCTTATGAAAATTTAGAAGAAGTAACTGCTTTGCTTTTAACTTCTAGATGGGAAGGGTTACCAACCGTACTTATTGAAGCTATTCAAAGGGGAATTCCTGTAATTTCGTCAAATTGTAGTACAGGTCCGGAAGATATCGTTATATCAGGTGTTAATGGATACTTGTATGAAGATGGTAACTTAAATGAATTTGTAAGCTTAATGGAAAAGATTATAAATGGAAAACTAAAATTTGGAACACCTGAGGAAATTGCCAAAACAGCTGAAAAGTTTGATGCAGATATTGTTATTGCTAATATTAAAAATGCTATTAAAACTATTGTTTCTAACTAAGAATGTTAAGAATTAAGCAGTAACTACTTGTTTTTTTACTCACAAATAACTTAAACAAAAAAACTTCAATTCAGAATATTTGTATTTATATAGCCTTAATGTGATATTAGAAGATAATACTAGAAGAAATAAAATAAAGGCATTTAAAATTTATGTTACTCATATAAAGCTAATTCCTACCTCTAAAAATAGGAAAAGAAATAAGGAAAACTCCTATTTTCGCTTACTGTAAGTTTTTCTAATTTTACTTCTAAGTCTTTTGCTTCATTATTTGATGTTGAAAAGAGATTGAATATAATTTTTGGTGTCAAGTATTTTAATGAACTAAATTCATGCGTAACATTTGATTCTTTCATAAATGCTAAGGTTCAATTTTTTTCTTAATCTTTTAATATTTTTCTCATTGTTGATTTTCTTTTGTTTATTTCAATATCAAATATCAAAAAATATTATAGTATCGTAATAAGAAAAACCTTAGAACTTCAAGAAATAATGGACTTTAGGCTTGCACTTTTTAAAGTTTAAAATATAATAATTATAGTCAAAATCAACGTAAAACTTAACCTATAATGTTATTGGAAAAAGGAATATCAAAATTACTTAATTACTTATAATATAAATTAAAGACAAACCAGAGTTAAGATATTCTTTATATTTTGAAGTTTAAAATCAGGCGAACATTTTTTATTTTTACGTGAATCACACTTTTTGATTAATTTAATAATTCATCTTCTTTTTTCACAAAATTTTCTAGGGGGTGGATTACAATGGGAGCATGTTTGAAGAAAATTTCAGATACGTTATCAACTTTCATTTAAAACTTCAAATATTGTACCTAATGTTAAATTCCAAGATAATTATATTATCAATTTGTGAGTGCATAATATCTATTAGGATTAAAACTTCAAATTTGAAGATGCTGTTAACTAGTAATAATGATGGAAGCTAAATATGTTGCCAAATTTCTTGAAGCTCCTTTTCGCTCTAACAAACATCTTAAATAACGAAAATTTCAATTTACGTTCGTTGTTTTTATCTAATCTTACTTCTCTGTGCTCAACATTATTAAAATTTTGTCTTAATGCTAACTTGTACGCTTTTAGTCCATCGGTTATTAACTCTATTTAGACTTCACTACCATGAACTTTAAATACATTCTCAAACTCAAAAAGCGAAATAACAGAAGATAACTTGATAATCCATTTGTAAATAGCGACATGAGAGACATTGATATTCAAGCAAGCTTTAATAGCACGAAGAGAAAGGTTGTATTTGAAGTACAAGATGAAAGCTTTGAGAATGATATAGATAGGGAAACGGAAGAATTTGAAAGGATGAAAGTTGAAAGGCACAGGCTGAGGAAGAGAAAGTGGAACAGAAGTTTTGAAGTTGCACTTTCTGCATCTGAAACGAACGAAATAACGGCGGATTTTGTAAATTTCCATGACATGGTTACAATGAACACAACGAGGGTAAGGGAAAGAGAAGAGTTTGTGTTTTTTAGTGAAGGAAAGTTTAAAGTAACGCTTGCAGTCTTTGCAAAAGAAGATTTGGTTTTTGAACTTATCATGACCGTTTTTGATGAAGTTAGAAGAGCCACAATGAGGGCATTTGAGTTGGATATTAGTCATGTCGGGATACCTCCTTATTGAGAGTATATTGGGGGGTGTCCCCTATTTAAGAAGATAATATGATTTTTGAAATTTATCAATACCTTTGGTTAACAAAATCATCGATTTTTAAGGAGGTATTCGATTTGAAAACATTAATATTTTAATTATCTCTCCTTTTTCTCCTAAATGGTCTAATATATCTTCATTAAGATGGGAAAGATTAGCTAAATATCTGTCCAAAAACAATAGAGTAACTTTAATTACAAGTTCTTTTCCTGAATCAGGTTTCGAAAAGTCTTTTGACATCGGAAATTCATATCTGATAGAAATTCCTTTAAAATTTTATGCGAAAAATCCATATTTGAATGAATCAAATAGAATTTTAAATAATTTTCCAAATAAAAAAACTTTACTTAATCAAGGATTGAAATCAAAATTAAACCCTATTTTAGAAAAATTATTCCCGGTTTCATCTGGTGGAATGCTTTATCACGATATTTTTAAGTACAAAAATTTTATTGACGAAATTATTAGAAATAGTAAAAAAACAATACTTATAACAACGTACGGTCCATGGTTTACACTTAAGATAGGCAATTATTTCAAAAAAAGATACAAAAATCTAATTTGGTTAGCAGACTTTAGAGACCCTTCATTTGATATTTCTTCTTATAAAAATACATTTTTTAAAAGTCAAACGAAAAAAATACTTAAAAAAGCTGATGCAATTATAGTCGTGACAAAACAAATGCAGAAAGAATATGAAAAACTAGTCAAAAAGAAAGTTATTTTCCTTCCAAATGGATACGATGGAGATTGTATGTTTAATTTAAATCAACATAAAACGAAAAGAAAAGAATATCTAAATATTTCGTATACTGGCTCCATTTACAATGAAAAAAGAGAAATTTCATATTTTGTTGAAGCATTAAAATTATCTAAAGAAAAAGCACCGAATATTAATTTTACTTTCAGCTATGCCGGAAAAGATTACAGAATTGTATCTGAAGAGTTTTCGAAAAGGAATTTAGGTAGCTTACTTAACAATCATGGAATGTTAACCCGAGACGAAGCTCTTAATTTGCAATCCGTTTCTGATGTATTACTTTTAGTAGTTTACACTGGTGAAAACCCAGAAGAAGGCAAATCAATCAGAACAGGAAAAGTCTATGAATATCTTGCCACTGACAAACCTATATTAGTTATAGGTCCTAAAAATTGGGAAATGCGAGATGAAATAGAATGTGATGGTGTTTCAAAAGTTTTTGAAAAAAATCAAACTAACGAGATGGCTGATTACATCATAGAATTGGCAAATAAAGAGAAAATTGAAATAAACATTCAAAAGCGTAAAGAAGTTTTAGAAAGATATCTTTACAGAAATCTCGCAACAGAGTTAGAAAAAGAGATAGAAAACTTATTAAAGCAAAAGGAGTGGTAACTAAAAATGAAAATCCTATCACTAGTCGGAGCACGCCCACAGATAATCAAAGAAGCAATGCTAAATAAAGAATTTCAAGAAGCCGGAATTACCGAAATACTCGTCCATTCTGGTCAACATTACGATTACAATATGTCTGATGTATTTTTCAGCGTGTTGAATATAAAGCAACCTGATTACAACTTAAACGTAGGCTCCGGTACTCATGCGGAAATGACTGGTAAAATAATGATTGAATTTGAAAAAGTTGTAATTAAAGAAAAACCTGATATGATATTGGTTTACGGTGATACAAACACCACATTAGCAGGTGCGCTGGTGGGCTCAAAATTAAAAATACCAGTTGCACATGTCGAAGCAGGAATAAGGCAGAAACCAAAAGACATGCCAGAAGAGATAAACAGAGTTCTCACCGACCATGTGTCAAGTTTATTATTCTGCCCAAGCGAACTTGCGGTAAAAAATTTGAAAAAAGAAGGTATTGAAGAAGGAGTGTATTTTGTAGGTGATGTGATGTACGATTTATTCTTAAAGATGAAGCCACAGTTTAAGTACGAAAAATTAGAAGAATTAAGACTAAAAGAGGATGAATATATAGTATGTACGATACATAGGGACTTCAACACAGACGTAAGGGAAAAACTTGAGACAATTCTTCAACAATTAGCGAAGATAGGGAAAGAGAAGAAGATAATATTCCCGATACACCCGAGGACGAAAAAGAAGATAAAAGAGTATGGGTTAGAAGGATACACGAAAGATTTAATAATAACTGAACCGCTGGACTATTTGAATATGATGGGTGTTATAGAAAAAAGTGGGATGGTAATAACAGATTCGGGAGGATTACAAAAAGAGGCATATTGGTGTGGAAGAAGGGCGTTAGTGGTAATGGAAGACACGGGGTGGAGAGAGTTAATAGAGAACGGGTGGAATAAGTTGGCAAAACAAGAAGAGATATATGAAAAAGCGGAAGAAATTTTGAGTGAGAGGAACAAGAAATATCCGAGTAATGTTTACGGAAATGGTGATTCGAGTAAGAAAATTTTGGTTGTATTGAGAGGTATATCCTAACTTTTTTATTTTGAAATGAGGGAATAAATCAGATGTGTGGTATAGCTGGAATAATTAGTAATAAGCGCATAAGTTCAAATCTAATTAAGAATATGGAAAGTAAAATAAAGCATTTGGAACCAGATAACGAAGAGTATCTTTTTATAAACGAAAATGGTGTCATCACTTCCGGTGGCAATGATATTTCAGATGATATTCGGAATTCGAATTTACTTTATTCATAAAAACTCATATTAATTCCCTTGAAAATATGAAATTCAATATTGTGTTAGGACAATGGAGGTATAAAGTAAATGAAAGCTCTTGTCATAACAAATCTTGCACCAATTTCTTCTAATTTAAATTCTGGAATTTTTATTGTTCGAAGATTGCAGAAATATGAAAAGTTTAATGTTGAATTCGATGTAGTCTCTTTATCTTTTGAAGATAATCAATTAGTTTTACTGATTAAAAAACTATTAAAAAAAGCCACAATAGACCCAAAACCTGTCGAAGAATATGAAAATATCCAATTTAAAATTGCTTCAATTTATAGGAATATGAACTCTTTACTAAAAGAAAAATTTTTCAACGGTTATCGTATAACTGCTAAAAAATACGCTGTTGAAATTGAAAAAATACTTAAAATAGAAGATTACGATTTGATACACGCTCATGGAATGTTTAGCATTCCTGCTGGATTAATTGCAAAGATTTTAGCAGATAAATACGATAAACCATTTGTTGTAAGCCTACATGGTGATGACATAAACTTACTTATGCCAGAAAGAAGAGATATTTACGTTGAAGTACTTGAAAAAGCTTGGACTAATATCTTTGTTAGCAATGCCCTTTTAGAAAAAGCAAAGTCACTGGGTTATTCTGGCAAAAATGGTGTAGTAATACCAAATGGATATAATAATGAAATATTTAAACCTTTGGTTAAGAAAGAAATAAGGAATGAACTTAAAATATACAAAGACGATTACAAGTATGTTGGCTTTGTTGGATATCTCGTGTTAGTGAAGAGAGCTGATAAGCTCGGTGAAATATTTAATCTCATCGCTAAAGAATGTCCAAAGACATATTTCATAGTAGTTGGAGATGGTCCGTTGAGAGAGGAAATTAAAAAGGAAACAGAAGGTTTAAATATCATCTTTACCGGTAGGATATCTCAGCAAGAAGTAGCAAAATGGATGAACGCAATGGATGTTATGGTTTTACCAAGTAGGCAGGAAGGATTTGGTGCCGTGGTAATCGAAGCGCAAGCGTGTGGGACTTGTGTAATTGGAAGTAGTAATGGAGGGATACCTGAAGCGATAGGTTTTCCAGAGTATGTAGTTCAAGAAGGGGAAAATTTTGAAGAAAGGTTTGCTAAGAAAGTGGTTGAAGTATTAGTACATGGATATGATGCAAGTAAATTAATAGAAAGAAGTAAAGAGTTTACTTGGAGAAACATTGTGGAAAGAGAGATAGAAGTTTATAGAAAAATAGTTTAAAGGACCTTGACAAATGTAAAAAATGGATTAAGTTAGTATGGTGCTTCTCTAAATGATTGGATAGAAGCAGAAGAGAGATTGTAATTTTTTATGAATGGGATCAAAAAAGTAAGATACAATAACTTGAACAAATTATTGGTAAACAAGTTATTGTTATTTAGTCTAAAAAACAGTTATTCATCCTAGATTGATTGGAAGTAAATACATAGCAATAATAGACTGGTATACAAGAGAAGTTCTCGGCTCACAAATAAGTCTTAAAGGAAAGGCAGGAAAATTGTTAAAAAAGTTGAATAAAACATTAAATGAATAGAGTAAGGGCGGAGTAAGAAAAAAGAGGTAATACTTATAAATGATGATTGAACTTAATAGAGAATATCCACACAGTACCTTGAAATACTGATATTTAAGAGATGAATTCAAAGAATATCTAAGTTATACAAAAGTTTCTTGATTTTTGTCCAATTTTTCGGAGTGCGTTAAAATTAAAATAATCTTTAATAAGATTTAACCTTGGAATCGGGAGAATACTTGTTCTTTTTTTTCATGAGAATCACTGCATTTGAATTAATTTAATTATACCCATATTTTTATTTTTTCTCAAATCTTCTGTGGTAGTGATTACGTCCAGCTAAAAAATCTATAATATATGGAGGGAATACTTATGTCTGAAAAAAAGTAGGGTACATTATACATTCAGGTATAATTAATAAAAATGCCGGAGGACCAGCGGGGTATCTTTACCAGCTAAAAACAGGTCTTGAGAAATCATCAATTACAGATGTTAAAATAATTTCATATATTAGCAAGTCTGTAAAAATGGAAAAACAATTATTGCTGCTAGTTAGAAAATTCCGAAAATTTGCCTTAATGAACTTCTTCCCAAAGAAATATTTTGATGAATCAATACTAAACTTAGAAATCAAAAATAAGGAAGCTATCAAAAATCTTATGGAAATTGCTTTTCAGAATGAATTAAATTCTGAAATAGCATTTGTGCATTTCCATCATGTTTGGGATGTGATCTCGAACAACAGCCTAAGAAACAATGGTAACATGATTCCAACTATTTTAACATCACATTCTCCAGAAGCTTTTCATATTGAAATTACTTATGACTTGAAAAATTTATTTCAAAAAAGAGTTTTATTTAGGAAATCGAAGAACTTTTTAATATCAAAGTATGCTGAATACTATAAACTGATCGATGAGAAAGCATTTATAACAGTTGATTATTTGATGTTTCCATGTGAAGAGGCTATGGAACCATACTTTGAAACATGGCCAGATTTCAATCAAATAGTGAAAAACAAAGATATTTTTTTGTTCCATCTGGTGTTGTGGCTTTAGAACACAACTTGTCAAGGGAACAAATTAGGGAGAAATATAATATTCCAAATGATGCGTTTGTTGTTAGTTATGTTGGGCGACACAATCATGTTAAGGGGTACGATTTGTTGCAAAAAGCTGCAGAAGAAGTGTGGAGAAAAGAACCAAATGTGTATTTTCTTATCGCAGGAAAGGAATTTCCAATTCGTGGGTTAAGAGACAAGAAATGGATAGAAGTAGGTTGGACAAATATACCGGGAAATATTGTAAATGCTTCGGATGTTTTCGTTTTGCCTAATAGGAGAACATTTTTCGATCTTATTTTGTTGGAGGTAATGTCCATCGGAAAACCAATAATAGCTTCTTTCACAGGTGGGAATAAATTCGTTAGTAGACAAACGAATGGAATAATAACTTTTGAAAAAGAAAATATTGCAGATTTAGTCAAGAAGATCCTTGATCTATCATTATTATCAAGAGATGAACTTGAAAGGCTTGGATTAGAGAACAAAATTTTATACAATAACTATTACACACCAGAGAAATTTGCTTTGAGATATAGAAAAGAAGTTGGAAGGTTATTTTTTGGAGAAATTCAAAAATAAAATGATTTTTTGTTATTTTATAGTTATTTAATAGAATTTGTTGAATTCTCTTGTAATTTTATGTAATCTTTTAAACTCGAGAGAAGAAAAATTCCTATTTAAGTCTAAATTTAAACATATTATATTATCAGGAGGAAAGTATTATGTTCGACATATTAGTAATAGGAGCGGGATTAGCAGGTTCAACATCTGCAAGAATATTGGCTGAAAAAGGATATAAAGTTCTTGTTATCGAGAAACACAAGCATATCGCTGGCCATTGCCATGATTACAAAGATGAAAATGGCATTACTGTCCATACCTATGGACCACATATATTCCACACCAACAATAAACAAGTCTGGGATTTCGTAAATCGATTCGGCGAATTCCATTATTACCAACATAAAGTACTAAGTTACGCAGAAGGTAAGCTTATACCATTCCCAATTAATAGAGATACCATTGCTCAAGTTTTCGGAATTGAACTTGCCACATACGAAGTTGAGGAGTTTTTGGAAAAGGAAGTCAAGAAATCAAAATTCAACAATCCACCAAAAAATTTCAGAGATGTTGTTGTATCACAAATCGGAGAAAGATTATATGATATGTTTTTCAAAAATTACACAATAAAACAATGGGAAAGAGATCCGGAAGAATTAGCACCAGATGTGGCAAAGAGGATACCAATAAGGACAAACAGAGACGATAGATATTTCTCAGATAAATATCAAGGCATACCAAAGAACGGATATACGAAAATGGTAGAAAACATGCTAAACCATCCCAATATATCATTAATGTTGGGAGTAGATTACTTTGAAGTAAGGGATTTATTTAAACCAAAACTTACTGTATATACAGGAGAATTGGATAGATTTTTTGACTACATGTACGGCAAATTAGAATATCGTTCGTTAAGACTTGAGTTAAAAACGATTGATAAAGAATATTATCAACCAGTGGCGGTAGTTAATTATCCAAACGACTATGATTGGACAAGGATAACTGAATACAAGCACTTTTTAGATGAGAAGAGTGAGAAAACGACAGTATGTTTTGAATATCCATTAGCAGAAGGAGAACCATATTATATAGTTATGACCTAAGAAAACATGGAAAAGAGAGAGAAATATATGAAAGAAGTAATTAAATTAGAATCAACAGGTGAATACATATTCATTGGAAGGTTAGCTGAATACAAGTATTACAATATGGACCAAGTAATAGAGGCTGCTATGAAGAAAATTGAGGAGAGAAAAGTTTAAGATGAGCATTGCCAAAAATTATGTTTACAACTTAATACTAACAATTAGCAATATTATTATCCCTTTTATAACTATTCCATACATCACGAGAGTACTTAATCCAGAAGGAATAGGCGCTGTTGCATTCACCGGTTCAATAGTTGAATGTTTTGTTATGTTTTCGGCACTTGGAATTACTTTATACGGGCCAAGAGAAATAGCATCCGTCAGAGATAATCCAGAAAAATTAAGAGATACTTTTTGGAATATACAATATACGAAAATACTTACAGTACTTGCATCTTATTTGGCTTTTATCATATTCACACTCTTTAGTCAAGAAAAATACAGAGCTTTATATATAATGCAATCACTTACCATAATAAACACACTTTTAGATATCACATTTTTGTTTTCAGGGCTCGAGGAATTTTCAAAAATAACAACAAGAGGTCTATTAGTAAGAATAGTAAGCACGATCTTGATTTTTATTGTTATTCAGAAACCAGAAGACTATTATCTTTATCCATTAATAAATGTTTTATCAAACGTTTTCGGAAGTATTATAATGTGGTTTTATTTGCCAAAAAATTTAAGCATTACAAAGCCTTCGTTTGAAAAAATCAAACAAACTTTAATTGGTTCATTCAAATTGTTTGTACCTCTTGCTGCTATAGAAGTTTATGTGGTTCTTGATAAAACAATGGTTGGAATATTATCAACAGAAGCAGAAGTTAGCTATTATACGATGTCTCAAAGATTAGTAAAAATGATTTTATCTTTAATTACATCACTAGGGCCCGTTATGATGTCAAGAGTATCTAATCTTGTTTCAAATAATCAACACGAGCAGGTGCAAAAATATACACGAATAATTTTTGATTTTGTTACTTATGCCTCTATATTAGCAATTATTCTAACCATATTTACAATGAACGACTTTGTACCTATCTTCTTCGGAAGCAAGTTTTTAAAAGTTAAGGATTTGATAGTATATATAACTCCAATAATATTGTTTATTTCTTGGAGCAATTTATTTGGAATACAAATAATGGTACCAATGAAAAAGGAAAATTATTTAACAATATCAGTGATAGCTGGAGCAATAACAAACTTCACGATGAATTTAATACTTATCCCAAAATATCAATCACTTGGGGCTGTCATTGGAACGGTTATAGCGGAATTCACAGTTACATTGGTTCAAATTATTTTGGTAAGGAAGCTAATCAATTTAAAACCCCTTTTTAACGAAATATGGAAACATATGTTATCTGGTTTAGTAACATCACTTGTGTTGATTTTAATAACTAAGATTAATATTTCACCAATTACGAATATTTTTTTAATAATTTTAGCTGGAGGAATTGTTTATATTTTAGTCGAATCAATTTTGAAATCATCTACTAACAGTTTTTTACTAAAGAAAATAATGTCAGCTTTAAAAATAGGATAAATGTTTTTTATTGTTTACAAAATTACTTTTAAACACACAAAAGTGGGCTATAGCCCACTTTTGATTTTTATTGTATTCTCAATCCTTCCCATCCGAATAGAATAGTTCACTTACTTCTGTCAAGTCTTCATCGGATACATAGTCAAATCTCATCGGTGTGAATGGCGCATCTGTACAATTTGGTGGCTTTTTACCGTACATTATCACCGATATCACTTTGTTCCTCACATACCAATTCAGAAAGTCTTCTTCGTTTCCTCTTCCATCATAACTTTTCAATCCAACCATGATTATATACCAGATTGTTTGCCTAAGGTCTTCGAAAGAATACAAGTATGATTTGTTGATATTCCAAAAATACTTAGTCCACCTATCGACAAGTTTTTGGTAACTAAGTACTTTCTTACGCCAAGCGATATCTGGATTGTTTAAGTTATCCACAAAGCTAATTTGACCGTTTTCTAAGTCATTAAAATCATCCATAAGAAAACACCCCCACGGCTTTTTGAGAATGATTGGTTGTATTTGAATTCAAATATTCAAATAACGAGCAGGTAAAGTTTTGCGTAAGTTATAGGCTCAAGGGTATAATTATAAGTATACATATATATACTATATCATACACCAACCGAACTTGTAAATGGCAAAGTAATATTTTACGAGAAATTAACTTGGAAGGATAATTGATTTAGAGAATTGTAAAATTCAGTCTAATGGGGTAAGTTAATTTTTTGATTTTTCATTTTTATTGAGTGTTATACATGCCACAGTATGATGTATCTACTGAAAAGTTATGTATTTTTAGGTTAAGATTCATATAACGATGGTTATTATCAGAAATTACGAGATTCAACAACGTTTGACAACTTAGTATGTTAATTTAAAGATAAAAGTATTAAGAAATAATTACTAAATAATTTCTTAAAAATAAGAAGAAAACTAAAATTAACTTTTTATAGTATTATGCTCAAATAAATATGTATCTTGGTAATTTTGCACATTCTTTTCGCTTTAATATATTTAATATATGTTTTTTTCAATGAAACTTGTCAAGGGTAGTTAGGTTTCCGAAGTTATAATATTCTTAATTACAAAGTTACTCTATTGAAATATTTAATTTCTCTGCAAGTTGTATAATTTTGAGTGTGGGTTTTCACTAGTTCATTTCCCAAATTTAATTTAAAATTTTTATGGACAAAAATTCATTATCAGTTATCTAACAATATTTGCTTTATATCAAACAATTGAAAGTGAGGGAGATTTAATGTATTTGAGCCTCGCTATTGTTTTTACCAATATTGGAATAACAGTGCTTTTGTCAAATGCTTTTTTAGGAAATATTGCTTTAGCTATTCTAAATGATTTTTTCTTTTTACTTTTTGCGTTTGCATTGAGAGCATACGATGATGATAATTTGGAAAGCTTCAATGAATCTGTCGTACGATTCTATGTTTCAGCTTTTCTGTCATTCCTTTTTGTTATTTCTGTTGTTTCAATTTTTGATTTTAACGTTTCAAAGTACAATATACTCTATTTAAACTTACTCCTTCCAATTGCTCTGTCTGTTGTTAATAACATTTTATTTAAAATTTCGTTGAAAACGACAAAGCCAAAGAAATATCTTGTTATAGGTAGGCAAGAAGAGTTAAAACCTATTCTGGATGAGATAACCCAAAAATCAAAAGGAAGATATGTCTTTGCTGATTTTATTAATCCATCGCCAGTTACATTTAGACAAAAAGTTATACATTACGATAATGTTCTTATTGGTGATTACGAATTGTACGAAAGAATAAAGGACGAGATACAAGATGATATAAAATTAAAGAATGTTGAGTACCTTTCTGAGCTTTCAGAAAAGCTGTTGAAAAGAATACCGATAGCAGTCATTCAGAAATTTAAAGAGTATTACGAATTGGAATTCAGCAAAGCGAAAGAGTCTCCAGCAAAAAGACTTCTGGATATAATTGGTGGAACATTTGGTCTAATATTATTCTCACCATTTATGCTAATAACTGCGATAGCGATACTTATCGAAGATGGAAGGCCTGTGGTATTTAAGCAACTGAGAGTAGGAAAAGATGGGAAATATTTCGAATTTATCAAACTCCGGTCTCTTAAAAACGATGGGTTCGATTCAAATAATCCAAACGGAACAATAGAGAAAAGACTGCTAAAGATAGGAAAAGTTATTAGATCTACGAGAATAGACGAATCGCTTCAATTCTGGCTAATACTGAAAGGAAAAATGAGTTTAGTAGGACCTAGACCAGAGATGATAGAATACCACAGATTATACAGTCAGCAAATACCATTTTACGAATATCGCCTGAAACTAAAACCAGGGCTTACAGGATGGGCACAAATAAACTTTAAACACACAACAACTTTGGAAGAGTATATGAAAAAGACAGAATATGATTTATATTACGTTAAGAACAGAAGCACACTTATGGATTTAAGAATTATTTTGCAAACGATAGAAGTTATATTCTGGAGAAAAGGAGCGAAATAAATAATAATCAAAAACACTCCTTTAAATGGTTTTAAAAAACTATTTAGAGGAGTGTTTTTTGTTACCCTGAATGGATTGTGTGGGGATATTTTTCATAGTTTATTACTTATTTAGTTTTTAGCAGTATTTTTTAGGAGGTGAGAATATACTTATCAAAGTAATCAAGTTAGAAAAATTTTAATTATCTTAATAAGTGAATGGAATTGTTTGAAGAAAGGGGGATATTATGGGGCAAGAAACAACTTTGATAATAGGTGCTGGTGTTGACAAGACAAATGGAATAGGTTTGCCACTTGCGAATGAGTTAATTCCTGGAATTGCTATTTTTGCCAAAAAAGAAGGAAAAAAGTATGAAGAAGCAATAACATCATTTCTACCTAATCTGAGATTTTCTTTTAACAAAATTATACAAGATTCAATTGAGTTGTTTGCCAGTTATGATGAAAGCAAAATAGGTAAAATAATAAAAGATTTAGAAAATGAATCAGAAAATGGGAAAGACAAACTTATATTTGATGTTTTAAAAAAGTTATTTAGTAAAGTTAAAAATATTAAAGAAGAAGGAAAACTAGATGATGAAACAATCAAAGATATAGAAAAGTTACTTGATGAAGAAAGCAAAAAGGAATTAAGCGATGAATATATAATTGAACTTTCTAAGGCATCGTTTACTGATTCTTTTAGATTAATACTTAAAGCAATTCTAAAAAGAAGTATAGAAAATCCAAATAATCCAATTAGTAAAGTTTTGTCACAACATTTTCTAGATTTAGAATCATTATTAGCTAAGACTTTTTTGGGGTTTTACACTGAATCGTTGGCTGAGATAAAAAAATACCTTTATATCTCATGGATGTTGTGGGCATATCTAAAAACTCGAGAAAAAGAAGTACTTGAAAAAGAAAGTATTCCATTTTATCCGAATATACCTGAGGATTTTAAAGTAATTTCGTTTAACTATACATCTTTCCTTTCCAAGCGTACTAATCTTAAAAAGGAGAACTATTTATATTTCCACGGAGTATTAGATAAATATCTTAAATTTGATACAAGAACTTGGATCGAACTAGAATGCGAAGATATCCATGAATTCTTAGAAAACACTGTAAGGCAAAATACAGACTTAAAAAATGGAAAGTACCTTTTGCCTGGAATTATTCCTCCATTGAAGTTAAAACCTGTTTTGTCAAGCAATTTTATTGAGGATTGGTATAAAGCAAATGAGTGGATTCAGAATTCAAAAAGAATTATTGTCATTGGTTATTCATTCAATTATGCTGATGAGCATTTTAATGATATAATAAGGAAGAAACTAAACAATAGTAATCAAGTTCTTTATATTATAAATCCGGATGCAGAGAATTTGAAAGAGAGAATAAAAAAGATTTTTTCTTTAAGCGACAATTATTTTACCGGAATCGAAAAAAAAGAACATTTGGTTTTTTCTTCTGAAAAGATAAAAATTATAGGAGCTAAAGCTGATGAAATCGCGTTAGATAGCATCGATGAATTTTAATAATGTTATTATGTTTATAACTTTGAAACCAACTAAAAGCGATAGAAGTAAAAGTCAATCTCTTCAGCTTCGGTGAATACCGAAGCTTTTTTATTTTTTGTCACAGCAGTAGACAAAAAATAGACTTTTGTCACATAGTAACAATTATGGTATAATCGTCCTGAGGTGATGGGGATGGATGAAAAAAAGTTGAAGTATATAATAGAGGCTTTGTTTGATAAGCCGATTGATAATGGTGATTTGCTTGTGGATCGTGAGAAGGAGATAGAGCATTTGAATAAAATTGCTTATTTCCAACCGATGGGTATTTTTGGTGTATGTGGTGAAACTGGTGTTGGAAAGACGACAACTCTGAATTTTATCAATTCCGAAAACGCAAAAAGGTTCTATGTTTTAATAACTGAGAAAGATTCAAAAGAGGTAATAATTGGTGATTTTTTGTATAAGCTTTCTAATTTGGCGTTGGGGTTGAAAAAGAAGGAAATCAATAAGGTGGCTAATGAGGCAAAGGAGTTTATATTAACCGAGATGAGCCAAAGTACTTCGTATGGAGCAGGTTTAAGTGTTTCTGCCAGTTTTTCATATGGGAAATCAACTGTGAGCAAGAAGAGGTTCAATATATACACGGTGAAGGATTATCTTGATGAGCTGTTATCTTTGCTTGTTAAAGTGTACGGAAAGATTTTGGTTATAATCGATGAATTGGATAAAGAAAAGAAGGAAGAGGTTTTAAATATTTTGGACTCACTAAAGAGTGTGTTGTTTAAGGAGAATATAGTCACTTTCGTTTCTTTGCCATTTTCTATATACAGAGAGTATTCGAATGATAGGATGAGGTGGAACGAGAGCGGGAATTTGGAAAATATATTCAGGGACATGATATTCCTTGATCCATTAACGGTGGATGATATAAAGAAGATGATTTTGAAAAGGATAAAGGAATATCCAGATTATTTTGAGATGGATGCCTTAGATGAAATAGCCGCTTTTAGCGATGGAAATCCGAGAGATGCCTTATGGATAGCTCAGCAGATAGCTATAATTAATTCAGATAAAGATAAAATCAGCAAGGAAGTGGTGAAGGAAAGTATAAGGGAGATTATGGCAAAAGGGCTTGAGAAAACGTGGTCGTTTACAGAGATACAAAAGACGATATTGCAAGAGTTGATAAACAATCCTTTGGATAAGTCTGAGCTCGTCAAAAGGTTGGAAAAAAAGATTAAACGCCAAACGGTGTACACTTACGTTAAGAGAATGATAGATGATGGAGTATTAACAGAAAATAACGGTGTGTTGAGGGTTTCAACGAAGATTAAGTACTATATAGAGAGTCTTTGAGTTTTTATAATTTTTTACAATGAGGTGGTATGTTGAAAAAGGTTCTTATCGTAGGTTATTATCATCCAAAAAATGATAAAAGGGTTTTTAGAACGGTTGAGACTTTAAGTAAAGTATGTGATGTTTCTTATCAGTACATTTCAAATAATGAAAATGAAGGTATTTATGTTGAAAACAATATCAAGTTCATTCCTATTTTCTTTAAAATAAATGCTCAGGAGAATGTTTTGAAAAAGGCTTTGAAAAGGATAAAATTCGATTTGAAAGTGTTAGAAGTTATAGAAAGCGAAGACTACGATATACTTTATATGCATCACTTTTTACCGATATTTCCTCTCAAACCTTTCAAGTTTGCCAAATCGAAAAAAAGATGGTTGTGTACGATATTCACGAATACCATCCTGAAAATTTTTTAAACTCGCTTGGCGGATTAGCAAAAATTTTAAAAGAAAAAATAATGTGGAAAATTTTTGAAATGCAGTTAAAATTAGCAGATAAGCTCATTTTTGTATCAAAAGAGATGCAGGAAGATGTTTACAAAAAATTAGGCTTGAAAAAGCCATATTTAGTTGTTCCAAATTATGCAAACATCTTAGTTGAACCCAAGGAAAAAAGAAAAGAAATATCATTTGTTGGAAAAGTGACGAGAAATATTGAAAAAGAGAAGGAGATATTGAAAAAGTTAATAGAGAAAGGATTTACGTTCAAAATTATCGGGATGGATTCGGATGTGTTTAAAGATGTTCCGCATGAGTATACTTCTTTCCTGCCATATGAAGATATGATGATAGAGCTTTCGAAATCCGCTTTTTCGTTGATTTCTTACAATACTGTGAGAAATGAAAGTTACAAGAATGATTTATTCGCACTTCCAAATAAGTATTACGATTCCATATGCGCTGGTACACCGGTAATAGTTAAGAACTCTTTTGTATCGATGGCCAAAGAGGTGGAAAAGTACGGTATAGGTGTGGTGATAGATCCTAACGACGTTGAAGAGTCAGTGGAGAGAATTCTTAATGCGTACGAACACTACGATGAACTTATGGAAAATGTGCGAAAATACAAAAGAAATTTTGTATGGGATGATATGAAAAAACAAGAATTCATCAACTTTGTATTGCATTGAAGGTGATTAAGAAGTGAAAGTTCTGGTGATAACAAGCCTTGGTCCGAAGGTTTCAAATCCACAAGCTGGGATATTCATTATCAACAGGTTGAAACATTATGAAATGCACGGAATAGATTTTGACGTTGCCGTGTTGGGGTACAACGATAATAAGATGGTGACTTTTGCTAAAAAGTTTTTGAAGATTTATAACAAAAACCAGCCTCTTAGTACGTGTTGCGGAATAAAGCTAACACCTGTTTTAATAGATAGAAGTTTGATTGACTTAGCATTGTTCAAGACTTTACCGAATTATTTCTTAAAAACCGCAGGAAGGTTTGCCCAAAGAATTGAAAATATGTTTAGAGTAGAAGATTACGACTTAATTCATGGGCATGGTATGTACAGTATACCAGCTGGATTAATCGCAAATATTTTATCTGAGAAATACAACAAGCCGTTCGCCGTAAGTTGGCATGGTGGGGATGTAAATGTAGTTATGCCGAAAAGAGGCAAAATATATGTTAAAGTCCTCGAGAAGGCTTCGGCTAATATTTTTGTTAGCAACGCTATTTTGGAAAAAGCAAAATCGTATGGATATTCGGGGAAAAATGCGGTTGTAATTCCTAATGGATACGATCAAGAAGTATTTAAGCCTTTTGATAAAGAAAGTGTAAGAAAAGAGCTCGGAATTTACAAAAAAGGCTATAAATACATTGGATTTGTTGGCAATCTTTTACCGATAAAGAGGGCTGATAAACTAGGTGAAATATTTAATCTAATTTCGAAAGTATATCCAAACACGTATTTCATAGTAGTTGGAGATGGACCGTTGAGAGAGGAAATTAAGAAGGAAACAGAAGGTTTAAATATTATCTTTACCGGGGGATTACCTCAACAAGAAGTAGCAAAATGGATGAATGCAATGGATGTGATGATATTACCAAGTAGGCAGGAAGGATTTGGGGCCGTGGCAATCGAAGCGCAAGCGTGTGGTACTTGCGTAGTTGGAAGTAGCAATGGAGGGATACCAGAAGCGATAGGCTTTCCAGAGTATGTAGTTCAAGAAGGAGAAAATTTTGAAGAAAGGTTTGCTAAGAAAGTGGTTGAAGTATTAGAACATGGATATGATGCCAACAAGCTAATAGAAAGAAGCAAAGGGTTTACTTGGAGAAATATTGTGGCAAAAGAGATAGATGTGTATAAAAATGTTTTAAATTTGATAAAGTAAAAAGTTCAAACACGTTAAATTAAAATATTTTAGATTTTTACAATTGATTGGAGGTCTTATGCGTGAAAATAGCTATATTATCGTTTGATAATTCAAAGGTTATAAATTACGGTGGAAAACACATACATCAAAATTTATTAGAACGTGCTCTTAAAATACTTGGGCATGATGTGACAACGTTTTATCCTCCGATTGAAAGTAAAAAATTTTTTCAAATATTGAAGATTATACTCTCAAATCCAGCCTCTTTATTTTCTTATTATGTACGATACAAGAAAAAATTCCAGGATCGCTTTCATTTATTTTCCTCGCTAAAATTAGATAATTTTGACATAGTTCACTGTCATGATGTTGGAAGTCTTTACAATATTGACCATCCGTCGACAGTTTTAACATTGCATGGATATCTGGCAAGGGAAGCGGTTAATTACTCACCTACCATTTCCGAAAAAGACAAACGTAAAATTTTCGATTTTTGCATGCAAATAGAAAAAAGTGCGGTGAAAAAGGCTAAGCATATTATAACTGTCGATAGCAGGTTGAAAAACTATGTTATTCAAGAATTTGGCTATCCAGAAGATAAGGTTACTGTTATATACAACGCTGTTGATACAGATCTCTTCAAACCTGTTACAGATGAAGAAAAAATTTTACTTCGAGGCGAACTCGGATTTCCAAAAGATACCTTTATTGTTTTTGTTCCAAGAAGGTATGTAAAAAAGAATGGAGTAGATTACGCTGCACGTGCTTTTTCTAAAATTAAGTCAAATGATTATCTCTTTGTTTTTGCTGGTCGAGGTCTGTTAAAATCAGAAATTCAGGAGATACTCAAAGATAACTCCAACGCGCTCATACTTGATGCTATACCGAATGCCGAAATTCACAAATATTACAAAGCAGCTGATTTGATATTAATACCAAGTGTTTCCTCTGATGATGTTGAAGAGGCAACTTCACTGAGTATGTTGGAAGGTATGGCGTGTGGGAAAGTGGTTGTGTGCACAAACGTAGGTGGTATGAAGGAAGTTGTAAAACATATGGAGAATGGAATACTTATAGAACAAAAGAATGTTGATGCGATAGTTGAAACTTTACATTATGTTAAGAACAACTATGACAATTTTTCTGAGCTTAGGCAAAGAGCAAGGGAATACGTTGTGAAGAACCATTCTTACATTGAACATGCGAAAAAAATTGTTGAAATATACGAAAAAGTTATTTCGGAAACAAGGCGGTGAAGTTATGAAAATATCTGTTCTAATGCCAACTTACAACGATGCTAAGCATATAGGTAAATCTATAGAAAGTGTCTTAAGTCAACGTAAAGTAGATGTTGAACTCATAATCGTAAATGATGGCTCAACCGATGAGACAGAAAAAATTGTGCTTTCTTATAACGATAGAAGGATAAAGTACATAAAACAAGAGAATAAAGGGCAACTTGACGCATTGCTGAATGGTAGTAAATTTATAACTGGAGATCTTGTTTGTTTATTTCATTCTGATGATTTGTTGACTGATGAGTTTGCTTTCAAAAGGAATGCAATAACAATCATTGAGAAAAATTTGGATGGTGTGTACAGTGACTATGTAAAAATAAATGAAAAAGACGAAGAGACTGGAATTTTGAGAGTATACAAAAACTTTGGTGAAAACACTTAAAAAAAATTAATCCATTTGAATGGAGCTAATGTAATAGGTGACCACTTTTTTGTAAAGAAAGAAGTGTTTTTTAGGTATATTGTAAAAAATTATATAATATGGAACCAGCCTTACTGGTTCAAAATAAAAGACGGAAAAATACACTCGTTGAGATTGAGTTATATAAGTCAGCCATGGTACAAATACCGAGTTTACAGTGAAAATTACGCAAGAAGTGAAGTTGGGAAATTTGTAGCATCAAACGGGGTTATAAGAACAATAGTAGAGTTATCTAAATTTTACAAGATACATTTCGCGGGTTTTAGATACATTCACAGGTTACCAACTAACTTAGTTGTTCACCGTTCAGAAATTGGTTACGAGCAATACCACAGACAAGTGTACAATTTAATCAAGAAAGTTTTTAAAAATTACGGTGTGTCTCCCGAAAGTAATATTTATTACGAAGCTCTTCTTAACTTTTATGGGAAAAAATCGAATGTAAAACTTGAGATTGAGGATAAATTAATCAAAGAAGCTCCTCTATTGTTTGGAAAGGATGTCAATATTTTTTACAATATGCTTTTAAGTAATAATCTTCCAAGAATCTATAAGCTTTTATTAGAGACAGCATTTAAAGGTGGATTTGAAATTGTAGTAAACAAAGAGTATGAGAAAAAAATCAATTTAATTCTTAAATTTCTAAATCTTTCCGTTCCGGTATCCACAAAAGGAG
This sequence comes from Fervidobacterium nodosum Rt17-B1, assembly GCF_000017545.1. NCBI lineage: Bacteria > Thermotogati > Thermotogota > Thermotogae > Thermotogales > Fervidobacteriaceae > Fervidobacterium > Fervidobacterium nodosum. Next base: position 645,515 of record NC_009718.1, read on the forward strand.
GATATTAATGAATATAAATGAACGTAATCTTTTGAAGAAATATATTTCATTCTCGCTCGGTACTTGGTTCAAAGCGCTTATATCTTTCTTTATCACACCAATCACTACTTGGCTAATCAATCCAGAAGAGTTTGGAAAAGCCGCGATGTTTTCTACTGCTTACTCGATAATTCTACTTGTAAGTATTCTTGGTACTCCTTCGGCTTTACTTAGATTTTTCCCACAAAAATCAGAAGAGGAAAAAACCATCCTTTTGTGGAGTAGTCTTATAACACCAATTATTTTGAGTGCATTGATAAGTATCGTTGTTTTTATTTTTAAATCCTCCATAAACGCCTTTCTCGTGGGAACTAGTGTATCAAATGCTCATGTTATTTTAATTGCAACGCTAATAACTGGAATTTTCCAAACATTCAATATGAACCTAGTTAGAACTAAAGGAAGAGGAATTCTTTTCTCAGCAATTGACATAACTCAGTCAATCAGTCAAATAGGTTTCATTTTGCTTTATGCTCTGCTTGTAAAACGCGATTTTTACGCTTTGCTTTACGCACAGCTTTTTTCGAATATTTTAGCGCTCGGTATTGGAATGTATTTTGAGAGAGATTATTGGTTCCCAATAAAGATAGATAAAAAATTAGTTTTTGAAGTAGTACAATACGGATATCCGCTTGTTTTCTCCGGCCTTTTTTGGTGGATCCTTAATTGGATAGATAGGGTCGTGTTACGTTTGTACGTAGACTTTTCTGAGATTGGACTTTACAGTGCCGCCTTCAAAATAATCTCGGCGATGAATTTACTTACAAGTGGTTTTTCAACACTTTGGTATCCCTTTGCATACGAACAATATGAGAAAAACCCTGAAAACAAAATTATATTTAAAAGAACTTTGGACTACGTGGCTTTTTTAACATTCTCTGCAGGGTTTGTTCTGCTTTCGTTTAAAGATGTTATCTTCCTTTTGCTTGCAAAAACGTACAGGCCAGCTGCAGCAATTTCTCCATTTTTAATCTTGAATCCTGTAATGATAACTATGGCTATTGTTGTTGCAAGAGGGATAGATTTTTCGAAGAAAACATACTGGTTTATTGTTAGCAACAGCACAGCGGCTATATTCAATTTAATAGGGAATTTCCTGTTGATTCCAATCTTTGGAGCAAAAGGGGCGGCAGTTTCAACAGGATTATCTTTTATAATTGTTTTTGCCATCGAATCAAGTGTCTCCAAAAAGTTGTATCCTGTTCCATACAATTTGAGAAAGGTTTACTATCTTGTGATTATTTTTATTTTCTCGGCATCGTTTCATACATTTTCGCAAAATCTATTCCTATCAATTCTTTCATCATTAGTTGGACTTCTTGCCACAGTTTTTCTATACAAATCGGAATTCTCAAAAGTGTTTTCAGTTAGCGTTGATTTAATCAAGGGAATAATTCATAAAATATGATATTTTAATTTATTTTCACTTGTCACAGCTGTAGACAGAAATTCTACAGTTGTCACATAGTCACAAAATAATTTTCAAGGCTTTATAATCCTAAAAGCATGAATTTATGCGAAAAATCCTATCCCGCTGGGAAATTGGGATAGGATTTTTCATAAGACTATTTAAGATATCTGTGATATCTGTGATATCTGTGATATCTGTTCTTCTTTTTCTTCTTGCCTTAATTTTTGTATTAATCTACCTATGATTTGTTTCCAATCACCGACGATGGCAAGGTCGGCTATTTTCATTATTGGGGCTTCCGGGTCTTTGTTTATGGCTATTATGTATTCGCTTTCTTGCATTCCAGCAAGGTGCTGGATTGCTCCAGAGATACCAACCGCGATGTACAGTTTTGGTCTTACCACTTTCCCTGTCTGACCCACTTGTCTGTCTTTTTCTATCCAGCCGTTGTCCACAGCTGCTCTTGAGCCTGCCACTTCTCCACCGAGTAAATCTGCCAGTTCTTTCAACTGTTCAAATCCTTCTTTGGAACCTATCCCTCGGCCGCCCGCGACGATTATCTTCGTCTCGGTTATGTCCGTTCCTTTTCTAACTTTCTTAACAATTTCCTCGATTGTTATTTTGAATTCTTTACCTTCTAAATTTGGGATAAATTCTATAATTTCCCCTTTTCTGTTTACATCTGCGTTTTTGAGTGGAAATACACCCGGTCGCACTGTCGCCATTTGCGGTCTGTTGTTTGGGCAGATTATTGTTGCCATTAAATTGCCACCGAATGCGGGTCTTGTCATGAGGAGTAATTTCGTTTCTTTATCTATTTCAAGTTGTGTACAATCTGCCGTTAAGCCTGTTTTTAACCTTGCCGCAAGGCTTGGTCCGATTTCTCTGCCAAGTTGCGTTGCGCCAAGTAAGAGTATTTCTGGTTTTTCTTTTTCGATGATTTGGCAAAATGCTTCCGTGTATTTTTCGACTGTGTAATTTTTGAGTTCTTTGTGTCTTACAAGGATAACTCTATCAGCTCCGTGTTGGATAAGTATCGGGGCTAAGTGGGATATGTCAACTCCAGGGATAACCGCTGTAACTTGCGTTTCTAAATCTTGTGCAAGTTCACGCGCCTTACCAAGTAACTCAAGACCGACTTTGTGAAGTTCGCCATCTTCCTGCTGGCAAAGAACCATTATCATTATACTCACCTCTCAAACGTTTCGTATTTTACTAATTTTTTTATTTTCCAAGCACGGGTATAGCTTCGATGATTTTTTGAACGGCTTCGTCTATGTCTCCTTGGAAGAGTACGCCTTCGCCTTTTGGTCCTTTTGTGAAAGTTTTTCTTACTTTTGTAGGTGAACCTACAAGCCCAACTTCGTTTTTGTCGAATTTTAAAACGCTGTTATTTAGTATTTTTATCTCTTTAGAATACGCTTCAAAGATGTAAGGTACTCTCATGTACCTTGGTTTGTTGATGTCTTTTGAACAGGTTATAACACATGGGAGAGGAGTTGATAGGATTTCTATTCTGTCATCGAGTTCCCTTTTAACTATTACTCTATCTTCTTTTATCTCAACACCAATTGCGTAAGCTATTACGGGAATGCCCAAATGCTGAGCGATTTCTATTCCCACTTGCGCTGTGTCACCGTCTATGGCTTGTCTGCCTGTGAGTATTAGGTCAAAACCGATAAGCTGAGCAGCTCTTGCAAGTATCATACTTGTAACCCATGTATCCGCTCCAGCGTACAGTGGGTCGGTTATGAGTATCGCTTCATCGGCGCCCATTGCATAACTTTCCCTGAGTATGGCTTCAGCCATAGGTGGCCCCATGGTTATGACCGTTACTTTCGCACCAAATTTGTCCTTTAATCTCAACGCTTCTTCTAACGCGTTTTTGTCCTCTGGGTTCATAATCGACCTGACACCGTCTCTGATGAGTGTACCCTTAACTGGATCAACTTTAACTTCCGTTGTATCGGGTACTTGCTTTGCGAATACGATTATTCTCATGCTCATATTTTAGCCTCCCTGTACGATTAGCTTACAATTAACTTATTTGATGTACTGTGCGGCAATGACCATTTTCTGCACTTCGTTTGTTCCTTCGTATATCTGTGTTATCTTCGCGTCTCTCATCATTCGTTCGACTGGATAATCTCTTGTATAACCGTAACCGCCGAATATCTGGACAGCTTGGGTTGTTACTTCCATCGCAACATCTGAGGCGTATTTCTTTGCCATAGCCGCGTCCGCACTTGTGAGTATCCCTTTGTCTTTTTTTATCGCCGCGTCATAAACTAATAATTTTGCTGCGCGTGTTTTTGTTATCATATCGGCTATATACCATTGGATTCCTTGGAATGAACCAATGGATTTTCCAAATTGTTTTCTTTCTTTAACGTATCTAAGCACTTCATCTATTGCGCCTTCGGCAATGCCAAGTGCTTGCGCGCCAACGCCTATTCTTCCACCATCTAACGTTTGAAGAGCGATCTTAAATCCCATACCTTCGCTACCAAGCAAGTTTTCCTTGGGGACTTTGCAATCTTCGAATATTAACTCTGTTGTCGATGAACCTCTTATTCCCATCTTCTTTTCAGGCTTGCCTATCTTGAAACCTTCAAAGGATTTCTCAACGATAAACGCACTGATGCCTTTTGTGCCCTTCGATTTATCTGTCATAGCAAAGACGATGAAGACATCTGCAACACCGCCGTTGGTTATAAATATCTTGGAGCCGTTGAGGATGTAGTAATCGCCAACAAGTTTCGCGGTTGTCTGTTGATTACCCGCATCACTGCCTGCATTTGGTTCTGTAAGCGCGAACGCACCAATCATCTCACCTTTCAACAGTGGTCTCAAGTATTTTTCTTTTTGCTGTTGCGTGCCGAAATTAAAGATAGGCCAGCAGCAAAGGGAAGTGTGAGCCGAGAGGATTATCGATGTAGTCGCACAAACTTTTGCTAACTCTTCAACGGCCATAATGTACGTTAAATAATCGCCACCCGCTCCTCCAATTTCTTTGGGGAAAGGTATGCCCATCATACCTATTTCCGCCATTTTTTTGACTGTTTCTATTGGGAAGTATTCTTCTTCATCCACTTTCTGAGCTAACGGTTTAACCTCTTTTTCCGCGAATTCTCTGAATAATTCTCTCGCAAGTAGTTGCTCTTTCGTGAGTAAGTAATCCATATAATCCCTCCTGTCGGGTGTGTATTTTGATTTCATATAATCTGAATAATTATTCATTACAAACATTTGGGAATATTCTTTTATATTCTGTGAATATTTTCACATTTTCAATTATATTTTATACCTTTTTCCGATTGTCTATGTTATATCGTGAATAATATCACGTTAAATTTTCGTAAAATAAATGATTTTAGTTTCGGAATTTTGTAAGACTCTGTAAGGCTGTAAAATTTCGCGTTTTAGGGTATAATTTATTTGATTGACAAATTTATGAATGCAAAGGAGTGATTTTGTTGAGTTATCCAATTTATCCAACTTATCCAACGCCTTACTGGGCCTTCGAGAGTGTTGTGTACGAAATTTTTCCAGATAGATTCGCTATTGGTAAAGGAAAGAGCATTAAAGATAAAGCTCATTTATACAAAGATGGCATTTTAAAAGATTGGGATGAACCACCTGTAAGTACTGGTGATGGGAAGCAAAATAAGTGGTTTTACGGTGGAGATTTGTGGGGAATTGCGGAGAAAGTTGGTTATTTAAAAGAGTTGGCTATTAATGCAGTTTATTTAACTCCCATATTTAAATCTCCATCTAATCACAAGTACGATGCTGTTGATTATTTTAAAGTCGATAGTCAATTCGGCGGGATGAACGCGTTTAAAAGTTTGTTGAAGAGTTTGAAAAGTAATAATATAAGGCTAATTTTGGATGGTGTTTTCAATCATGTGAGTTCTCAGCACCCGTGGTTTTTGAAAGCGAAAAGGTGGATGAGAGATTACGTAAGTAGGTTTTCTATATACGAAGATGGACATAGGGGATGGTGGGGAATCAGGTCTTTACCGGAATTTCACCTTGAGGAAAATGTGGTACGTGAATATATCGCAAGTGTTGTGGAGCATTATTTAAAGCTTGGGATAGATGGTTGGAGGCTTGATTGCGGTCAAGACCTTGGACCTGTCAATAACGCTTTTATAACCTCAATTGTGAAATCTGTTTCCGTTGATAAGTACGTTGTTAGTGAGCTTTGGACTTATCCAGATAGGTGGGACATGGTCGATGGGATTATGAATTACAATCTCAGAGAGGTTGTGTTTAGTTATTTAAATGGTGAATTAAAAGAACCGGGGAATGCGCTGGAAGGGGTTTTCAAAAGCACAAGAAATATATACGGATGTTGGAATATGCTAGATAGCCACGATACTGAAAGACTTGCAAATTCGATACCAGATAAAGCTTTAAGAAAATTGGCTATCGTCTTGCAATTTACGTTCCCAGGTGTGCCAGTTGTTTATTATGGCACGGAGATAGGTTTAGATGGGGGCAAGGATCCGGAGTGTCGAAAAACGATGGTATGGGATAGGAGTAAATGGGATTTAGATATGTTTGAGTTTTACAAAAAGTTAATAGCGCTCAGAAAGAGTGAAATCGCGTTTAAAGTTGGAAGTTTCGAAGTGCTTAACAATGAGCCTTTGGTGTTTTTAAGGAAGGCACCATACGTGCTGGATGATGTAATCGTTGCGGTCAATCCAGGTGAAGAAAGAAAGGTCGCAGTTTCGGTAAAGGATGGTAGGTTGCTTGACAGGACGGTCTTTGTTGATTTATTCACCCAAGAGCAATTTAAACTCACAAGCGGTGTTCTGAGATTTGAGATAGCCGAAAAGTCTTTTAGGATTTTGAAGCCTTTGAATGAAATCGTTAAAGGGTACAATCAGTACAAAAGAATATATTAATATATTAAATCAAATAATTAAACAATCAAAGCACGCCAGTAGACTTGTGGCGTGCTTTGATTTTTTTAGTTTTTTGTTATCTCAAATTTTTAAACTTTCCAAAGCTTTCAATGCGGCGGTGTTCAAGAAATTCCATGGTTTGTTGAAGTATGGTTGGAAGAAGAAATCGGAGAACGCAAGGTCTGTTATGGTCATTTTGTTTTGTATCGCCAAAGAAAGTGTGTTTGCACTCTCGGTGACATCCGCTCTCGACATGATTTGTCCACCAACGATTTGGCCATTGTCGGTTCGATAGACGATTTTTATGTAGACTGGCTCGTACTCTGGCATGAATTCGGGTCTGTTATTTTCGATAGTGAAGATACTTTTAACAGCGATGCCTTTTTCTTTTGCCCAATTTTCGGTGAGTCCTGTTGCTGCGACGTTGTAGGAATAGACTTTTACACCGGATGTACCTTGCGTTCCTTTGTATTCTATCTTGTTTTCAAATAGATTGTATGATATTATCGTTCCCATTCTCACAGCGTTTGTCGCAAGTGGGATGTATTCGTATGTGCCCGATGGGTTAAACCATACAGCTGTGCTATCGCCCGCTGCGAAGACGTCTGGATTGGAAGTGTGCAAATATCTATCAACTATTATCGCGCCGTTTGGTAGCATATCGATTTTTCCTTTTAGTAAATCCGTGTTAGGTCTGAAGCCAACGGCTAGGATTACCATATCCGTTTCGTAGGTACCTTTGTCTGTGATTACTCTTTTGACCTTTCCGTTTTCGCCTTCGAATGCGGTAACTTTCTCACCAGTGACAACGTTTATTCCGTGTTCTTTCATTTCTTTCTCAAGTATTTGTGTAAATTCGCTATCGAGGTACTTTGCAAGTATTCTATCGGCTATATCGATTATCGTTACTTCTTTTCCATTTTCTTTAAATGCTTCGGCGAGTTCAACACCGATGTATCCCGCACCTACTATAGTTATCTTCTTTGCGTTTTTTGAATAGTTCACGATATCTTTCGCGTGATAAAAGTTCTTTGAGAGTTTTATTCCCTCAAGCTCAACACCTGGAATGTTTGGAATAATGGGCCAAGAACCGGATGTGACAACAAGTTTGTCGAAGGATTCTTTGAAGGTCTCCCCAGTCTCAAGATTTTTCACCAAAAGATATTTTTCACTTAAATCGACATCCACGACTTCATGTCTCATTTTCATATCTGCACCAAGTTCGGCTAACGTTTTGGGCGAGGAATAGAAAAGTTTCATTGGGTCTTTGACAACACCACCAACATGGAGGGCTATACCACACGACAGGAATGATACTGTGTCATTTCTCTCAAAGACAGATATATCAACATTCTCTCCGTAAAGTTTCTTCGCCGTGGTGATAAACGCAGTCCCTGCGTGTGTACAACCTATAACTGCCACTTTGACTTTATTTGTGTTTTGCATATATACTTACCTCCATTCTCAAGTTTTTTAACTTTTTAGCTCTCCTGAAAGTTATTTTTTTCACTTTTACTTACACTATTATTATACTAAGTATAAACTAATTTGTCAAGAGAGAAATTTAAAATTAAAAAATTAAAGTGCCCTTTCTGTTTTAAGAAAGGGCACTTGTTTTGCGAGATTGATTTTTTGTTTTTGAAATTTATAATGATATTTCGTATACTTTTGAGTACTTTTCTTTGATGTAGTTCATGAATGGTTCGACGCTTGGAGGATTGCCAGTTACCAATGTCATTAGTTCTTCTGGTTCGTAAATTCTTCCTTTTGAGTATATTTTTTCGCTTAGCCATTGTTTTATTGGCTCGAAGTTGCCTTCTTCTAAGAGTTTTTCAAATTCTATTTCTTCTCTCAATTTTTGGTATATCTGTGCGGCGTATATGTTGCCGAGTGAGTATGTTGGGAAGTAACCAAATGAACCACCGTACCAATGTGGATCTTGCATGCAACCTATTGTGTTTGATTGCACTTTTAAGCCTATGTATTTTTCAAATAGTTCATTCCAGATGTCTGGTAGATCTTTTACTTGGAGTTGACCGTTTATTAGTGCGCGTTCTATTTCGAATCTCAAGATTATGTGCAAGTTGTAAGTGATTTCATCAGCTTCCGTTCTGATGTATGACCTTTTAACTTCGTTAACCCAGCGCCAGATGTCTTCAACGGTGTGTTCTTTGAGTTCTGGAAGAACATCGATTATTCCATTTTTGTATATGCCTTTCCAAAATGCAAGGCTACGTCCAAGGACGTTTTCCCAAAATCTCGATTGGCTTTCGTCGAAACCGTACGAGGCACTTGAACCTATCGGTAAACTGTAAAATTCTTCTGGAATAGAGAGTGCGTAAAGCGCATGACCAAATTCGTGGATTGTTGAGTAAATTGAATTTTTCACATCGTCTTCTATATACCTTGTCGTAATTCTCACATCGTTTAAACCTATCGGATTGGTAAATGGGTGAGCGGATACATCAAGTCGTCCTTTGTTTAAATCGTATTTTAAATATTTTATAAGTTCCTCGCTGAATTTTTTCTGTTTTTCTACGGCAATTTTTGGGTTCACCAACGGTGGATTTTTCCCTTCTTTTTCTATCTTCTCCAGTGTTTGTATAGTGAATTCTCTCAATGGTGTGAATATCTTCTCTATTTTCTTTGCTTTCATACCGGGTTCGAATTGGTCTAGAAGTGCGTCGTATGGTTCGTCCTCATAGCCGAGTATGTCTGCGATTTTTCTGTTCAATTCAACTAATTTTTCAAGGTTAGCTTTGACTTTTGAAAAATCACCCGTTGGTTTTGCGTATTGCCACTCTTGTTCGGATATCGTCGCTGTTCTCATTGTTTCCTCGAATAACTCCGGTGGGATTTTTTTGTATTTTTCGTAATCTTTTTTACCAACTTTTATTATAGCTCTGTCTATGTCATTTTCAGGGTTTGCCTCGTTTAGCATTTTTCCAAGAACATCGTCGATGGACATTTTGAAAGCATATGAGCTAATCTCGGATATGACCTGCGCTCTGTAAGGTCCTGCGTGTGGTGGCATGTACGTTTGCATGTCCCAGTACAATAAAGCAGAGGCACTTGAGTATTTCGCGATTTTTCGATAGTAATCTTTAAGTTCTTCCATAACTATATCCCCCTTTTTTGTTCTTCAAATGATGAATTCCGTTATATTATCGTTTAACCTGTATTGTAAAGCCTCGCTGATGCATTGTATATCTATTAGTTCTTTACCGTTTAGATCTGCGATTGTTTGGCTAACTTTTAGGATTTTGTCTATAGCTCTGCCGGAGAGTTTGTATTTTTGCGCGTACGCTTTGAGTAAGCTTTCGGCATCATCTGAAAGTCTGACGTATTTTTCTATCATTTTGTGTGTCATCTTTGCGTTTAATTTTATTCTCTCATCTTTGTACCTTCGTTTTTGTATTTCCCTTGCTTTTATTACCCGTTCCCTGATGTCTTTACTTTTTTCTCCTTCGTCTTTGCTTCTCATTTCGTCAAAGCTGACCCTTGGAACTTGGATTTGTATGTCTATTCTGTCTAAGATGGGCCCTGATATGTTTTTCCAATATCGTTTTATCTCATGCGGTGAACATTTGCAAGCGATTTCTTTGTCACCGTAATATCCACAAGGGCACGGGTTCATCGCAGCGATAAGTTGAAAACTCGCAGGAAATTCGTGGTTGCCCTTTACACGCGATACTGTGACTATCCCGTCTTCAAGTGGTTCCCTGAGCGCTTCAAGGACATCTCTTCTGAATTCGGGAAGTTCATCTAAGAATAGTACCCCGTTGTGTGCCAACGTTATTTCACCAGGCTTTACATTTGTCCCACCACCGATAATAGCCGCTGTGCTCGATGTGTGGTGTGGGCTTCTAAAAGGTCTTTTGGTGATTAAAGATGAATTGAGTAAGCCTACCGCGCTGTATATTTTGGAAGTTTCTATTATTTCTTTTTCATCCATCGGCGGGAGTATCGTTGGAAATCTTCGAGCGAACATCGTTTTGCCTGTTCCAGGAGGTCCAACCATGAGTAAATTGTGGCCTCCCGCCGCGGCAACTTCAAATGCCCTTTTCGCTAAAATATGACCTTTTATATCCGAAAAGTCTTCTTCAATTTGATGTTCTATATGTGTTATTATTTCATTTTTAGTTTGGTAAGGTTCGTATTTACCATCTTTTAAGTTAGTAACAATTTGAGAAAGTGAAGAGGCTAATATGAAGTTTGATTTTGTAGCTGAAGCTTCATGGAGGTTTTCTTGGGGGATGATAAAGATTGTGTTTTTGTCTTGAAATTCAAGGAGTATCGGTAGTACGCCACGTACCTTCCTAACTGCGCCATCTAAACCGAGTTCGCCTATTATTATTCCATCGAATTTAGGAATTGTTCCGGATGCACCTAATATGCCTAGTGCTATCGCTAAATCTAAGAATGTGCCTTCTTTTTTCACATCGCCTGGTGCGAGGTTTATCGTTATCATTCCATTAGGAAGGGATATATTTGAATTTTTCAGTGCGCTTATTATCCTTTGCTTACTTTCTTTCACCGCTACATCCGGCAATCCAACAATGTTTATATCCCTTTTCACTGCCCTCGTGTTTATGTCAACTTCAACCGTAACTAATAGTGGTGTTATCCCCACTATAACCGCGGATTTAGTGCTATAGAACAAACCCTATCCCCCCTGGATACATTTATTTATAATTTATTTGATACAATCTCCCATGTGCGATGAGCTATTCGCGCTGTTATCCCCCAGATTATGTAATCTTCCCATTTGTAAAACATAACTTCGTAAGTTCCGCGTTTCCACGGATAGTTTCGACCACCTGGTATAAGTTCGTACGGGAAATCTTCATTTGGAGATAGTATAACGTCTACATTTGCTGTTTTGTAAGGCTTTGAAAAGTGTTCGATAGGCACCAAAAATGTCTCTAAAACTTCAAAGTTATTTATTTTTAGCTTGGAAATATCCACCTCGACAGCATAGGGAAAGATGACGCTGTTAAATGGTGTGACTATTGGTTCTATGTCGAATAATTTTCTTACAACATCAACGCCTATTTCTTCACGCAGTTCCCTAACAGCCGCTTCGTACGGCGTTTCCCCTTCTTCAATTCTCCCACCGGGAAATGATATTTCAAGTGGTTGAGCTATGTACTGCGACCTAACTTCAAATACGAGTTGATTTTTGTAGATGGGAACGCATACAGCATAGTAATTGAATTGACCTAAGAGTTTCATTAAGATATCACCTAAATTCACCAAATTAACTATTACTTATTACTTAACAGCCGAGTTCCAATTGAGCGGATTCGCGTACAAGCTGTTCCATAAACCTGATGGGTTATCTTTGACGTAGTAACATCTAACTTCATTGCCAAAGACGTACAAATAGTTGTTACTTAACGAAACGTACTTTCCTCCCGGTATTGTGTCTGTAAAGACGATTTTTTTCGTATCCCTGCCGATAACGTACAATTTTTTACTGGAACTTATCGCATATATGTATTCTTTACCAAGGACAGCATCAACGATAACATCATTCACTGTTATGAATATGGATTTGCCTTTAATTATCTGTGTAGAATTTTCAAGTGGTACAAAACTGAAGGTAATACCTAATTCATCGATAAGTGTAAATCCAAGCTCTTGAGAAGTGTAGTAATTTTCATATGCTATAGGAAGGTTCTTTACTTTCCCGATAAATCCTAAAGTTGATTTGTCTCGCCAGAGATTTCCAAGGGCGTCCACAACAAATATTTTCCCTGCCAAAGATATGGATGGTGGAATAATCGGATAAGAGGATGTTTTATAATTACTTGTTATCTTCGCACTTTTTACGTCATCTTTGATGATGTAAACAGTACCGTTGTCAGTAACAACGTATAGATTGTAACCATCCCAAGCGGGACCTTGTGAGATATCGCTATCTAATTTCAATTTCCAATTTAATGTGCCCCTATCGTTAAGTGCATAAACTGTATCGTCCCATGAAACAGCGTAAATATTGTTGCCAATGGTGACATGACCCAGAATGACAAATCCTGTTCTGTAAGTCCATTCTATCTTACCGTTGGATATTTTAATAATCGAGCCTTTTAATGTTGGAATGTACAGTTCGTCAACTTTAACAGCGGGTTTCCCAGAAATTTTGTCGTTTAACATTACCTCCCAAATCAGATCAAATAGCTTTGGAGTTTTAGGGGTTTCTTTTGCTTCAGTCGGTTTGACAACGTTTTCTTCTTCCTGTTGTGGTTTTGCTTGAGCTTCAGAAGTAGTTTGCGACGTTTTTTGTTCCTCTTGCTCTTTAGTTTGAGCATTTGAAATTGTTGGAGTTGTTTCTTTCGTTTCACTTTGCGCAGTTGTTGGGAAAGATACCAAAGATTTAACTGATATTTTTAAATCTTTTTGGAACATATCAGATGTTATCATGAGATTTCCAGAGTAGAGATTCTCACCATCTGAAAATAGTGGACCTCTGTATGGGAATGTTGTACTTAATCTTGAAGCTCCTTTGTATATGTAAATTTTTGTTCCATCACTAAACGCGTGGTACTCAAAAAAGTACGCGTAATCTCTGTAAGCAGGGTAAATACGCTCAAATTTTAGGTACTGAGGATTGCTTATGTTAAACAACATTGTCTGACTTCCAAACGCGGCAAGGTAATTTCCGCTAACTTTAAAGTCGTTGAAAGATCCACTCATCGACCAAACGACTTTGCCTTGGTAATAACAAACAATCTGTCCCTTATCAAGACCGACGATGTATCCATCTTTAACGTATATGTTTTTTAAATTGGAGGGAACTGTATCGATAGCTAAAGCGTTACCATTTTCGATTTTGTACAATTTCGATGATGATACGACGTAATTCGTGCCTACTTTCTGCGCACCTTTAATATCTATTTTTGTGCGTCCGTCGAGTGTGTAAATGCCATCTTGAAGAATGTAATACACACTCTTCCCATCGAAAAGAATGTCAGCATAGTTACCACTTTTGAGCTGATTGCCCGCTTCGTCAAATATTCCATTCAAAGTAAGAATCAACGCTCCTGAGAATAATAAACTGTAAAGACTTAGAAAAATGGAAGTGAGAAAAAGCCAGATTTTTATTTTCTTCATTATTCTCTTCCCCCTATGTGATTTATTTAATCAAAATTTATTGGGATTTAATGTTTGAAACTTGTAAAATCAGAAATTTCAGGTACATCGTTTCAAGGATGTTGTAAACCTGAGGATGGTCTATTGGTTGACCACCTCGGTAGAGCATTCTGAGTATTACCTTCGCGTCTATACCCGCGTCAACGATAATATCCTCAAATTCTTTTTGAGAAACTACTTGCGTACATGAAGCAGTTGCGAGTATGCCATTGTTTTTGAGAATTTTCATGCTTCGGTAATTTATCTCTTTGTACCCTTTGAACGCAGCATCTCTGCTCGAAGCACTCTTGGCAAACGATGGTGGGTCAAGTACAACTATATCATATAAATGCGAATTTTCGAATTCTTCTTTTAGAAAATCAAAGGCGTTTGCAACTATAAATTTGCAATTTTGGAAGTTATTCAATTTCGCAATTTCTTTTGCTACGTCTATGGCCCTTTCTGAATAATCAACGAATGTGACATGTTTTGCCCCACCCTTTAGCAAGTGCATTCCGAAATTACCGGTGTATGAGAAACAGTCTAAACATTCTTTGCCTTCGGCAAATTCCATGAGTTTTTTAGCATTTTCTCTCTGGTCCAAAAACGCACCTGTTTTTTGACCTTTTGTGTCTGCTAAGAATTTTAAACCGTTGATTTCAAATGGTATCAACTCTGGTCCGTTGCCGTATATCCATTCCGTTTTCTCTTCCAATCCCTCTTTTTTTACGGCACTTCCTTCCGTTCTTTCAAATATGCCTTTCGGATTGAAATTTTCTAAAAGCACATCGATTATATGATTTTTGAGTTTGTTTATACCAAGTGTATTGAATTGTACCGAAAGATAATCTCCGAATTTATCGACGATTAATCCAGGTAATCCATCCGCTTCACCAAACACAACCCTGTATGCATCTTCTTTGACAATATTGTATCTATTTTTAAGTGCATCATTAATCCGTGATTTGATGAATTCTTTGTTTATTTCTATCGGCTTTCTTGATAGTATTCGCACGGTGATTTTGGAGTTTGTGTTTATATATCCAACACCGAGAAATTGATTTGCAAAAGTAAAGATGTGCACAATATCACCATTTTCAAAATCGCCTTCTATTTTTTCTATCTCGTTGTCGTATATCCATGGATGACCTGCCAAGACTCTTCTTTTTATATCTTTTTTTAATATTACCTTCGCATGTTGCATCTAATCACTCCCTATTTGTATTATCAGTTACCATTATAACACAAAACAATGGATTTTTTAAGTTTTTGACGATGATTATTGTTCTTTTATCATAACAAATAAATTTGAAATTTTGCCGCAAGGAAGGTGAAGAAGTATAATTTAATTGTTAGACATTCGTACAAATATTTTTTCAATTTATTTTTGGGGAGGGGGATTAATGCAAAGTGGTCGCATCACTCAGCATCCTATTATAAGTATCACAGAACCTGAAAGTCAAAAGCACATCACATTCTACTTCGAGGGTCAACCTATCTGCGCACTTCCAGACGATACCATCGCAAGCGCGCTCATTGCTAATGGTATTGATATATTTGGCTTCACAGAACACAAAAATCCCCGTGGTTTTTTCTGCGCAATTGGTAAGTGCTCTGCCTGCCTTGTTGAGGTGAACGGTATCCCAAATGTAAGAGCGTGTATAACCCCCGTAAGTGAAGGAATACATGTAAGAAGGCAAGTTGGAAGGGGGAAACCGGTATGGTAAAATCGTCACCAAAAAAGTTGAAAACGTTAATAGTTGGCGCAGGACCTGCAGGTCTAACTGGAGCAATAGCTATTGCAGAGAGTATTGGTAGTGGTGAAGGAATATTAATCGTCGATGAAGGTATTGAGGCAGGTGGTCAACTTCCAAAACAGACGCACAAATTCTTCGGACACGAAGGATTTTTCGCTTCAGTAAGGGGATTTGAAATTGGAAAAAGGCTTGTAAATAAAGTAAATCAATTAGGCGTGCAAATCAAACTCCAGACGACGGTAACGGGTATATACGAAGATGGAATTGTCTTATACGATAGAGTGAACAACATCGTTGAACATTACCAAGCCGATTATATACTTCTTGCCACAGGCGCAACGGAGAAATTTTTAGCCTTTAAAAACAACACATTACCCGGTGTTTACGGTGCGGGCGCTGTTCAAACGTTGATGAATCAGTACAAAGTCCTTCCTGGAAGTTCATTCCTTATCGTTGGCGCGGGTAACATAGGGCTTATAGTCGCATATCAGTTAATCCAAGCTGGAGCAAAGGTAAAGGCTATCGTTGAGGCCTCGTCAAAAGTTGGCGGATATATGGTTCATGCAAATAAAGTAAAGAGGCTCGGTGTACCGATTTATCTCAATCATACAATCTTAGAAGCCATTGGACATGATAGAGTTGAAGGAGCTGTTATCGCACAAGTAAATGAAAAATTCCAACCGATACCTGGTACCGAAAAGGAATTTGTCGTCGATGCTATATGTTTGGCTGTTGGGTTACAGCCAAATATTGAACTTGCGGCGCAAACAGGCGCAAAAATTGTCTATATGCCAGAATTAGGTGGGTATGTTCCTTTGAGAGATGAAAATATGAAAACAACAGTCGATAATGTGTACATCGCCGGTGATTTGTCGAGTATAGAGGAAGCAACTACAGCGATGATAGAAGGATACATCGCTGGTTACAATATCGCGCAAAAACTCTCAGGAAAAGACTTATCAGAGAAAATTAATCAAATGAAATCTGAATTAGCTGAATTCAGAAAAGGACCTTTCTCGACAAAAGTCAGAAATGGGCTTGAGAAGTTCAATATCCACTTCCCAGCGGGAGGTTACAGGGAAAAAACACAGGAAAGTTTTGGGCCTAAGGGCAAATTGAGAGCAATTATAGAATGCCCACAAGCAATACCTTGTAATCCTTGTGAGACTTCGTGTCCAAGTGGCGCCATAAACGTTGGAGGGAATATAAATGGTATACCTGAGATAGATTACGAAAAATGTACTGGGTGTGGCGTTTGTGTTATGAAATGCCCAGGTTTGGCAATCTTTTTGGTCCAGGAAAAAGAAGGTTATTCGATAGTTGGTATACCTTACGAATTACTACCAATCCCTGAAAAAGGTCAAGAAGTTGAATTGTTGGATAAAGATGGCAAAGTTGTTGGAAGAGGACAAATCGAGAATGTGATTTTAAATAAACGAGATAAAACACACGTTGTGTTTTTAAAAGTACCAACAGGTATGGAAAATGTTGTTAGGAGTTTTACGTTACCAAAAGAAGATAAAGAAGATAAAGAGTACGTATGCAGATGCGAGGAAATAACAAAGGAAGATATAGAAAGAGTAATTGACTTAGGAATTACAGATTACGAAGAGTTAAGAAGGGTTCTGAGGATAGGTATGGGACCTTGCGGTGGTAAAACGTGCCGCGCGCTTACACTCCAAATACTCTCGCAAAAAACAGGACGCGCCATTTCTGATATAGAATTGGGGATGTTTAGACCTCCGGTAATACCTACACCTTTTGAGGCTATTGTTAAATACCACGAAAAAAAGGGAGTGGAATGCGATGAGTAATATAATAAACGTCAATAGTAATAGTAATCAATACAACGTTTGTATAATCGGTGGAGGAATAACGGGCACAGCGTTAGCGTATTTCTTGTGTAAGTTGGGTGAAAGGTCTGTTGCTGTCTTTGAAAAATCGTACCTATCATCTGGCTCAACGGGAAGATGCGCTGGTGGAATTAGACAGCAGTGGTCTACAAGATCAAATGTTAGACTCGCGATGAGGAGTGTTAAACTATTTGAAAGATTCAAAGAAGATGTTGGGATGGATATCGAATATTTCCAAGGTGGATACCTTGTGCTATCCTACGATGAAGAAGAAGCTGCCCAATTTGAGAAAAATGTCCAGATGCAAAAAGAAGAAGGATTAAACGTAGAAATCCTATCTCCAAGGCAAGTTAAGGAAAAATATCCTTACATTAACACAGACGGTCTTTTGATGGCAACGTTCTGCCAAACGGATGGGCATGCCAATCCACATAAAGCCGTTATCGGATACGCGCAAGCGATAAGACGTATGGGTGGGCATATATACACTCACACGGAAGTCAAGGGAATCGATGTTCAGGCAGGTAAAGTAATAGGTGTAGACACCTCAAATGGATACTTTAAATGTAATGTTGTTGTCAATGCCGCTGGTCCGTGGTCAAGGGAGACTTCCGAAATGGTAGGTGTTGATCTTCCAACTGAGAGTTACAGACACCAAATAATTGTAACGGAAGCTCTTGAAAATTTCTTCCCAATGATGGCAATAAGCTTCTCTGGTAATTTCTACATGAGACAAACCCAACACGGTCAATTCGTCCTTGGTCAAGGTGATAAAGACGAAAAACCGGGAATAAATTACAACGTAACGTTCAGATTTGAAGAGGAGCTCATCTCAAAAATGGTTAGGACATTCCCGTTTTTGAAAAATGTCAGGATGATGAGACATTGGAGTGGTATGTACAACATGTCACCTGATGCTCAACCTATCATTGGACAGAGCGATAAAGTTAAGGGATATTACTACGCTGTCGGATACTCAGGACATGGTTTCATGGTCGCACCAGCTGTTGGAGAAGCCCTAGCGGAATTGATTCTCTTTGGAAAGTCACTACATACTGACATAAGCTACTTGGATGTGAAAAGATTTGAAAATATGACGATAGAAAAAGAAAAAAATGTGGTATAATTTTTGTGACTTGTATTTACAGATAGTTAATTCAATGGGATAATTCAGGGGGAGTATTCTTGAAAAAGATATTGATAGTTGACGATAGTAAGTTTTGGAGGCTTGTGTTGGAGAATATTTTCAAAAGTCGTGGCTATGAAGTTATCGTAACGGAAGACGCGACAAAGGCTATAGAAATTGCTTTGAAAGAATATCCTGATGTTATCATAAGCGATTACAATATGCCTGGTATTTCTGGTTTGCAGCTTTGCCTTTACTTAAGGTCAATCCCTGCATTTTCAAATGCAGGGATTGCTGTCTTAACAGGTTCAGATGATGTTATAAACCAATTTTGGGCGGAGCATAGTGGGGCAAATAAATTTATATCAAAATTACTCACGAAAGACGAACTCGAAAGAGTTTTGTTAGAATTTGTCAATGGTGATTTTCGAGCAAATAAAAATGAGAAGAGTATGGTTGTAAATAATATATACGATGTGCTCGAGCAAAAGATGAGAAAAGAGATACTAAACAGGGAAGTTTTGTCGTTAATTCAATTTGCACGCGATGAATACTTTGTAATAAAAGAATTAAAAGAGTTTTTGAAAAATTTTTCTTCTTTTGACTCTATCGCTTTTTTACTTATCTCACCAGTTGCCGGTCGTGTATATAACTTCGGTTTTAATCTGCAAAGGGAATTTTTGAAAAATTACCTTGTTAGGATTTTGGAAAAACCGACAGAACCAGCTAATTGGAATTATGTTGGTGAATTCGGCGCCGAAATCTTCGTAAAGGAAGAAATTACGCACTTCATTCTGAAATACGGCGAAAATGAGGTGGGAATAATCGCCGCATCGAATGTTTCTGACAGAAGAAATTTGTCAAAGGTGATTTACGATGCAAACGAAAGCGTCTCACTTTTGTTTAATACTCTTAATACGTTCACAGAATTTAAGGTCGCCTCAACCGTTGATGGTTTGACAGGTCTTTTCAACAAGAAAGAGTTATTGAGATTTTTGGAAGAGACACACAATTTGTCCAAGTATAATAAAAAGCCTTATTACGTTGCGATGTTTGATTTAGATAATTTCAAGAAAATAAACGACACATACGGACATTTAGTTGGGGATGAGGTACTTAAAATTTTAGGAAAAATATTGAAAGAGGCTGTTGGAGATAAAGGTATAGCTGGAAGATACGGCGGAGAAGAGTTCACGTTGATTTTAACTAAAATAGAAAAAGATGAGGTTGTGGATTTTATTGAGGAAATCTTACAAAAAGTAAGGACCGCCGAGTTTCCACACGGAAAATGCACGGTCTCATGTGGTGTTGTAAGTTCTGAAAACTATCAATCACCTACTGAGGTACTGAAAGCAGCAGATGAGCTTTTGTACATCGCTAAGAAATCTGGGAAGGATAGAGCGACGTATATGTTTTTACCAACGGATAAAGAGATTAAAAAAATAATGGACGTTATCCCAACAGAACATCAAGCGCAGACATAATAAAAAATCCGAGGATTAAAAAGTACGTTGCCAACCGTTCATTGCCTCTAACGTGTGTTTCAGGTATAACTTCATCACTTACAACGAATATCATTGCTCCTGCGGCAAACGCAAGCATGTAAGGTAATAATCCCTTACTGACTAATATCAATCCAGCTCCAAATACGCCGCCTATTATTTCAACAACACCTGTTAGAAACGTTACCCAAAGAGATGTTTTTACAGAGTATCCCGCGTTCATAAGCGAAATCATTGTCGCAGTTCCTTCAGGGATATTCTGAGCGCCTATCGCCACTGCTACTCCCAAAGCCTGCGGTGTAAATCCACTTATTCCAACCGCCATTCCTTCAGGAAAATTATGTATAGTTATCGCTATCACAAATAGCCATATCTTCGCGAGCCTCTTCGCGCTGATTCCTTCATGCCCTTTCAAAAAGTGTTCGTGCGGTGAGAATTTATCCATCAAATCTATGGTAACCGCACCGAGTATAAAACCTATCATAAACCTTAATATTCCACCGGATTCGAGAGACGGCATAACAAGACTAAAAGCACTAGCTGCGAGCATAATTCCCGCAGCCATGCCAAGCATCGCATCTATGAGCTTTTCACCTAAGTGTTTGTGTATTAACAACATCGGAATTGCACCGAAAACCGTCGCAAGACCTGCTAAAGTACTGTACAAAATCCCTTTCTCAAAACCGTTCAATATCTTCCCCCCCAAATTCTAAACTTAACCATTTAATCCACAAGAAATTATACCATAATTATACATTCGATGAAACTGTTGAAGTATTTGGCAAATTTGATGGCACGTATGCCTCTTCGGGAGCTTTTAAAAGGAATATCAACACAACAATCATAGATATTACATTAATCGCCAAGAAAAACCAAAATGGATCTATCTTATCTATTAGAAATCCATAGAGTGCGGAAGAGATAGGCACTGTTCCCATCGCAATCGTGTTAAGCACGGAAAAGACTCTCGACCTTAGTTCAGACGGTGTAAGAATTTGCAAATTAGCGTTAATAGGTACATTTATTATGATGTTGAACAATCCAACAAGGAAAAAGCCAACTCCGAATAACATGTACAATATTGACTTCGAAAATCCAAAATATGGCATGATTAATATGGAAAGAGCGATTAAAACCATACCCTGGGCGATAAGCCCTAACCAAATCATCTGCTTTGAACTCGATTTTCTAAAAATTGATACTAATAGGATATTTCCCAACAGTGCACCAACTGTAGCGAAAACTTCTAATGTACCAAATTGCGTCGATGAAAATCCGATTTTTACCCTCATTATGTACGGCAATACAACGCTCAGCAAAGGACTGGTTAAAAAATTTATAACTATCGCAAATGTAAACAAAAACTTCAATCCCTTGTTCTGCACAACAAATCTTACGCCTTCGCCAAGTTCTTTAAAAAATTCTAATTTTTCACTCTTCGATAGTTGGAATTTATAAATTATAAAAAGTTCGCTGATACCTGAAAGTATGTACAATACAGCTGTCATGAATATAACGTTTTTGAATCCATACACACCGTAAAGTACACCACCTAATATCGGGCCTATAATATTAGAAACCGCTCCAGCCATAGAGTTGAGTGAAGTGGCTGTTTTCATGTTCTCTTTTCTTACAACATCACCAAACATAGCCGCGGTTGGTCCATCAAACAAACCATCCATAACCGACAAGAGAGCTCTAAAAAGAAGTAAATTTACTATACTTAATTTATTCATCAACGCAAGCCAACCCATGAAAATAAGTAATAATCCGCGGAGCTCATCAAGACCAACCATTATCCATTTTCGATTTATTCTGTCGCCTAAGACCCCGCCTATTGGGTTTGTAATGAGCCTTGGTAATATTCCAAGCATACTGAAAATACCCATTATCGTTCCAGAACCTGTCAAATCCAGAACATATAACGGCATAGCAATCATCAACGCAGAAGCACCTATAAGCGATTCAAACCTTCCGCTGATTATTAACGCCAAGTTCCGCTTCTCGTGTTTGTAAATGCTCTCTGAAACCATTCCTATCCCTCCTTCCCATATTTTGTTTATCAACCAAAAATATTTTATCAAATTCAAAATTTTTTGTCAATACATAAAAATTTTTTGGTGATAAAATATACTTCGATATACGAATTAATTTATGGTATAATTCTTTATACGATAATTTTTTAAAATGGAGGGGTTATCATAGATACTAACGTTATGAATGAACTGATTGAGCTTTGCTCAGTGCCAGGTGTGTCAGGAAGAGAAGAGAAGGTTAGGGAAAAAATTATTTATATGCTTGAGAAGAATAATTTTGGAGAGAAACAAAAGAATTTACCGGCTCTGTCGGTAGACAAAATAGGGAACTTGATTGGCAAAGTTCCAAGTAGAAATAATCCGGAAAGTTCAAAGAATGTGATTGTAATGGCGCATATGGATGAGATTGGTTTTTACATAACAAGTTTGAGAGATGATGGAAAGCTTGAAGTGAGAAATGTCGGAGGAATCATCGAAGATGCTATTCAAGGATCGTTTGTTGAAGTTGTTACTGGTAATGGTATTGTAGATGGTGTTATAGGCACGGTACCACCACACTTGAAATCTGATGGTGTCGTTTTTGAAAAGGTTGTCGATGTCGGCGCTCGTTCTAAACAAGAATTGATAGATGTGGGTGTATCGGTTATGGATTACGTGGTTTTTAAAAAGCATTTCTCCATACTTAATAAAGAATTTTTGGCTTTGAGAAGTTTGGATGATAGGTTTGGCTGTTACACTTTAATTGAAAGTTGTAAAGATATATCTCCGAATTCAAATCTCGTTTTTTCATGGACTGTGCAAGAAGAGGTCGGGCTTAGAGGTGCAAAAGCTTTGCTTAACCATTTTGCGACTTTTGAACGTGTTGATTTTGATTTAGCAATAGCTGTTGATTCTTTCGCGTGCTGTAGTAAGCAGAATAAACATATTGAGTTAGGAAAAGGACCTGTAATTAGGGCATACGACAACAGTTCAATTTCCGCTCCAGACGTAGTGAAGTTCATATTAAAACTAGCTGAGAGAGAAGGGATTCCGGTTCAATTGGGTACAACTGGCGGAGGAAATGACGCAAGTGTCTTTGTTGAATACGGTGTGCCTATGGTTGCACTAAGTGTGCCAATTCGATATCTGCACTCACAAGTTGAGATGCTTAATATCAAAGATTTGCTTAATTTAATTAAGTTATTAAGATTGTTCTTAGAGAGCTTTTGATTTCTTATTTTAATGTACTGGTGGAGGTGTTTATCAGATGTGGATGTTAGTTCTTCTATTTTTTGGAGGATTAGTCGCGGGGATTATCAATGTGCTCGCAGGTGGTGGTTCTTTTCTCACGTTGCCGTTGTTGAGTCTCTATGGTCTTGCGCCAAGTGTCGCAAATGCAACAAACAGGATAGGAATACTTCTTCAAAATATTTCCGCCACTGGGAGTTTTGTAAAAAATAAGGTTCTTGAGCCCAAAAGGGCTGGATTTTTAGCTATTCCAACGATTCTAGGCGGAATTGTTGGGACTTCTATTGTGTTGAAATTGCCGGAGAATATAATAAAGATAAGTGTAGGTATTATATTTTTGGTGATGTCGTATTTTGTTTTGTTCTCACCAAAAGTTTGGGAAGAAGGTAAGAAAGATGTAAAGGAAAATAAGTTCTTAAGTTTTATCGTATTTTTCTTGATAGGTTTGTACGGCGGATATATCCAAGCAGGAGTAGGTTTTTTTCTTATATACGCGCTTACGATGGTTGAAGGATACAATATTAAGTCCGCTAACGCTATGAAGATATTTCTGACTTTGCTCTTCACAATTTTTTCTTTGTTACTCTTTTCAGCAGGTAAAAAGGTGGAGTTTGTTCCAGGTATAGTTATGGGTTTGGGCTCATTCGTGGGAGGTTACGTTGGTTCTTATCTCAATATGAAGGTTAATAAAAAGATTATTAGAATAATCGTCGCCGTTATGATGATAATTTCTGCGATAAGTTACTTAGTGAAATAATTTTCTATAATATTGTAAGATAAAAAACAGCCCTGGGTTATCAAATTACCAGGGCTGTTGTTCTAATGTTTTTCTTATTTCTTCCATTTTTTTCTTTATTTTTTCAGCTTGTTTGTAATTTTCTCTCTTTAGCGCTTTCTTAAGTCTGTGGTTTAATAATGCAAGTTTTCTGTTTTTTATATCAACCGCTATGTTTTTGTAAGAAGATGGTTCTTGTTTAAAAAGGTTTAGCTGTATTGTGCTTGGTAAAACGGAATATATATCTTCTATAGATTTTTCAAAGTTGAAATTTTTAACAGGGCTTTCTTGGACTAATTTAATATGATTTGTAAGCACTCTCACACCTGTTTTTACGTATTTCTCACTTTCGTATTTCATTATTTCCACAAAGCAACTTTCACAGTAGCTGACTTTTTTTACTGTACCGTCTATGTACACACTTTGTATTATTTTCGCTGGTTTTCCACATCTAATACAATTTTCATAATTTTCGTAGTTTTCGTCTTTAAATTTTTTCAATTTTTCACCTTCCCTGTGCGTTTTGTATGTTTTTTTATTTGCCAGTGCTAATCTCAATAGAGTTATATCTATTCATTGCTTTATCTATGCCATTTTCAACTATGTACTCTATCGCTTCTGTGCATAAGTTTATTATTTTATCGAGCACTTCAAATTCTTCTTTAGTAAAATTTGAAAGTACGTAATCTGCGGCGTCGATATTCTCAGGTTTTGGACCTATGCCCACTCTTATTCTTGGGAAATCTTGACCTATAAATGAGATTATCGATTTTATCCCGTTGTGTCCACCTGCACTACCATTTTTTCTTATCCTTATCTTTCCAAGCGGTAGATCTAAGTCATCGTACACTACTATTATATCATCATGTGGAAGATATTTAAATACCTCTCCACTTAAGTTCATGTACGTCATGGGTTTGATTAATTTTATCTTTTCACCGGATATGTTTATATCGCTGTAAAGGTAATTTGGTCCCTTTTTCCAAGAATTGCTTAGTCTATCAAGTACCATGAAGCCTACGTTGTGACGTGTATTCGAGTATTTTTCGCCAGGATTTCCCAATCCTATTACAATCAATTATATCACCTTCCTAAAAATTTGGAATATGAGTAAGAAAAATCCCCCACGCAGGGGGATTTTGTGAATTTAACTCTTTGTAAATTTGAAGATTATTTTTCTTCCTCTTCTTTCTTACCTTTCTTTATAACTTCTGGTTCGTTACTCGTTTCTGTTGTTGTAGTTTCTTCTACTTCAAGGCCTCTTGGAACTACAACTGTGATGAGAACATCTTCATCATCCATATCTATTTCTACACCTTCTGGAAGAACAACGTCTTTAACTCTAAGTGTCTCACCAAGCTCAAGATTTGTTACATCGATTTTAATCACTTCAGGGACTCTGTCAGGTAATGCTTTGACTGGTACTTCGTGGTGGATAATTTCCATTATACCGCCTTTTTCAACACCTATTGCCTTTCCAACGATTTCTATAGGTACATTGATTCTCATCTTGTGGTGAGCTTCTGGTACGTAAAAATCAACGTGTTTTACTTCATCTGTTACTTTGTCGTACTGTACCATTTTAATGAATGCAAGGTGTTTAAGAACTTCTTTGTCGTTTTCATCTTTTACGACGAGAGTGAGAGGTGTTGATTCTGTAATGTGTTTAAAAATCTTCAAAAAGTCTGTTTTGTTTAAAACAAGGCTGAGTGGTTTTTCTAAACCAGGACCGTAAGCTACCGCAGGAATAGCTCCAGTCGCTCTGAGTCTTCTTACCGCTCTTTTGTTACCTACAATAGACCTAAGTTGAGCACTTACTACGTGTTCCATATCGCTTCCTCCTTTTTATCTATTTTTGAGATTTTTATTTTATCTTTTTTATTATTTTTATTTAAATAATATACTTACCGAAAGGTTCTTTCTAACTCTTATTATAGCCTCACCAAGTAGTGGTGCAACTGAAACTACCTTGAATTTTTGCGGTAGGCTCTGATGATATATTGTATCACTAATATAAATCTTTTCAATACTTGAATTCTCAATTCTTTCAGGAGCACCAGAAGATAGTACAGGATGCGTTATACAAGCAACGACCCTCTTAGCTCCCGCATTTTTAACAGCGTTTGCTCCTTCCACTAAAGAACGAGCAGTATCAACTATGTCGTCAACTATTATCGCTGTTTTATCCCTTACGTCACCGATTATATTCAATATCTCTGCAACGTTGTCCTTCGGTCTTCTTTTATCTAATATGGCTAGCGGTAAGCCTACTTTTTCCGCTATCTGTCTTGCTCTCTTAACTCCTCCAACGTCCGGTGAAACTATGACGGCATCGTCGTTTAAAAGGCTATCTTTTTTCAATTCTTCAAGGAATACTGGAAAACTCCAAAGATTGTCAACTGGTATATCAAAAAAGCCTTGTACTTGTTCTGCGTGTAAATCAACTGTCATAACCCTTGTGGCACCGGCAACGGTGAGAAGGTTCGCAACAAGCTTAGCTGTAATCGGGTCTCTTCCTTTTGCTTTTCTGTCTTGTCTTGCGTATCCATAATAAGGGATAACAACTGCAACGCTGTTAGCTGAAGCACGTTTTAAGGCATCTATCATAATTAATAGTTCCATTAAATTTTCGTTTACAGGTGGGCATGTGGGTTGAATTAAAAACACGTCGTGACCTCTAACAGTCTCTTCTATCCTGACGTTTATCTCACCGTCCGCAAACCTTCCAACGGTAATATCACCGAGTCTCATTCCGATATAGCTTGCAACTTTCTCTGCAAGAACTCTATTTGCATTACCTGTGAATATTTTCATTTCATTCCTTGTGATCTGCATTTTTCAATTCCTCCCTTTTTTTCTTTGCCCAACCTTCTTTTATTATTTGCCTTGCCCTGCCAAGCGCTAGCGCATCGTTTGGAACATCTTCTGTAATCACTGAACCGGCTCCAGTAATTGCTCCTTTACCTATATTAACTGGGGCAACAAGTGATGAATTACTTCCAATGAATGCACCATCACCTATATATGTTGGATACTTTTTGTATCCATCGTAATTGCATGTGATTGTTCCGGCACCTACGTTAACATCTTCTCCAATTGTCGCGTCACCAAGATATGTTAAATGCTGAGCTTTGGAGTTTTTACCAACTGTCGTTTTTTTCGTCTCAACGAAGTTCCCTATCTTCACTTTCTCTTTCAATACTGTACCTTCCCTCAGTCTTGAGAATGGGCCAACCGATACTTTGTTTTCGATAACTGATTTTTCAACCTCAGAGCGAATCACTTTCACTTCGTTACCTATGTTAGAATCAACTATGTGCGAGTAAGGACCTACCTCACAATCCTCACCTATTTTAGTATAACCTTCTATTATTGTAAATGGATAAATTATTGTGTCCATACCAATTTCTACGTCTGGACCTATGAATGTAGAATTTGGGTCGACTATAGTTACACCTGAAAGCATGAGTTTCTCAAGTATACGTTGCTTCGCTATCGTTTCAAGCTGAGCTAATTGTATTCTATCGTTTACACCGGAAACTTCAACGATATCTTCAAGGATAACCGTTGAGGAGCGTTCCGCCATTCCAACAAGGTCTGTTAAGTAGTATTCACCTTGCGCGTTGTTATTGCTTAATTTATCAAGATTCTCAAGAACAAACTTACCAGAAAAGATATAAATGCCACTATTCACTTCTTTGATTTTCTTTTCTTCTTCTGTCGCGTCTTTATCCTCAACGATTCGTACTTTACCGTTCTCTCTTATGATTCTTCCATAACCTGCAGGATTATCCGTCACAAATGTCAATACTGTTACTTGGTTTTTCTGCTCTTCGTGTTCTTTTTTTAGTTTATTTATAGTCTCTTTACTGAGCAGAGGAACATCTCCGTACAGAACGAGCAAATCTTCATTTTCCGAGATAAAATCCCTTGCGCACATAACCGCATGTCCAGTGCCAAGTTGTGGTTCTTGGAGGTATGTTTTTACATCCTCTGGCAAATAGCTTTTTACTATATCTGCCTTATGTCCCACAACCACACCAACTTCACCGAACGCCTTTCCAAGGTCAACAACCCAATTTATCATAGGTTTTCCAAGGATTTTGTGGACAACTTTGGGATACTTCGATTTCATGCGTTTCCCAAGTCCTGCAGCAAGAATTAGAACTTTCATGTGCCCCGCCTCCACTCAAATTTTATTTTTATTTTTCTATTTTCTTTTGTATTGTGTATTCTCTAATTAGAACTGGAATAAGAATAAGTCCGATTAGCATTCCTATTTTACCGTATTTGACAGAGGCAATCAAACTTATTCCTATTCCAGTTAATATGAACATTGGTATTAGTGAATACCATTCTTTTATGATATCGTACAATATTACAAAAAACGAACCGATGATGAGAAAATTTAATCCTTCTAAACTGTAAGGCCTAAATTTTCCTAAGAGAGATATCGCACTTATAAGCACTAAGTTTAAGCCTGCGAAGGTTTCTGCCTTTAAGTTTTTTCTGATAAGGAAATAAATTCCTAACGCTATCAAAGAAAAGTAAATGTAATTACTGGTGAGGTAAAAAGATAGTATGGAAGCTACAATGGACATTATCAATGTGAACATTTCACAACCTCCTAACGATTAAGATAGTGAAAGTAAAAAATGGAGAGAAAGAAGAATACGGGGCGCAAAAGCGCCCCGTGGTAAATTTTAAAATTAGCTTCTGTATTTAATGCTTGCTTGAGCTGCTGCAAGTCTTGCAACAGGAATTCTGTATGGTGATGCGCTGACGTAGTCAAGTTTTGTTTGGGCAAAGAACATTATGGATTTTGGATCTCCACCGTGTTCACCACAAACTCCACATTTGAGATTTGCTTTGACTGATTTACCTTTTTCTGTTGCTGATTTAACGAGTTGGCCTACACCTTCTGTATCAACGTGTTTGAATGGATCATCTTCAAGTATACCTTTTGCAAGGTATTCTGGTAAGAACTTACCAACGTCATCACGGCTGAATCCAAATGTCATCTGTGTAAGGTCGTTTGTACCGAAGCTGAAGAAGTCTGCTTCTTGAGCGATTTGGTCAGCTGTAACTGCCGCTCTTGGAACTTCTATCATTGTACCGACAAGATATTTGAGATCTACTCCGTGCTCTTTGATGAGTTTGTCTGCTGTTTCAATAACAACTTTCTTTATATATTTCAACTCGTTAACGTGACCTACGAGAGGTATCATTATTTCAGGAACAACTTCAATGCCTTCTTCTTTCTTAAGCTCAATTGCTGCGAGTATTATAGCTTTTGTTTGCATGACAGCGATTTCTGGGTATGTGATAACAAGTCTTACACCCCTGTGGCCAAGCATTGGGTTAAGTTCATGGAGTTGTTCAACAACTTTTTTGAGTTCTTCTACCGTTATTCCTATTTGTTGTGCAACTTCCGCCATTTGTTCTTCTTCATGTGGCAAGAATTCGTGGAGTGGTGGGTCAATAAGCCTTATTGTGACTGGGTAACCTTTCATTTCTCTGAATAGACCTTTGAAGTCTTCTTTTTGGAGTGGGAGAAGTTCAGCAAGTGCTGCTTCCCTTTCTTCAACTGTTCTTGCAACAATCATTCTTCTAACTTTTGGTATTCTGTCTTTTTCGAAGAACATGTGTTCGGTTCTACACAGACCGATACCTTCCGCTCCGAATTCTCTTGCAACTTTTGCGTCTCTTGGAACGTCTGCGTTTGCTCTGACACCGAGTTTTCTGAATTCGTCTGCCCAGGCAAGGAGTTCAGCAACTGGTCCTTCGAGTCCTCTTGGTTTAACTGTTGTAACTTTTCCGAGGAATACTTCACCTGTTGTACCATCTATAGATATCCATTCTCCTTCTTTTACAACAACATCTCCAACTTTGAGGTATCCTGCTTCTTCGTCAACAAATATACTCTCTGCACCAACTACGGCTGGTTTACCAAGACCTCTCGCAACAACTGCTGCGTGTGATGTCATACCACCGCGTGCTGTGAGTATACCTTCCGCTGCGTTCATACCACCAACGTCTTCTGGGCTTGTCTCTGGTCTGACAAGTAATACCTTTTCGCCGGTTTCAGCAACCGCTTCCGCTTTGTGAGCATCAAAGTAAACTTTACCTGTTGCGGCACCTGGTGATGCTGGAAGACCTTTTGCAATAACTTTTGCGTTCTTTCTTTCATTTTCATCAAATTTCGGGTGGAGAACTCTTTCAATATCAGCGGGTTGTACTCTTAAAACAGCCGTCTTCTTGTCAATAAGTCCTTCGTGAACCATGTCAACAGCGATTCTTATAGCTGCTTGACTTGTTCTCTTTGCGTTTCTTGTTTGGAGTATGTAGAGTTTTCCTTTTTCTACTGTGAATTCGATATCTTGCATATCTTTGAAGTATGCTTCAAGTCTATCCATTATCTGAATCAATTCTTCGTAAGCGCCTGGGAGCATTTCTTTCATCTTTTCAAGTGGATATGGTGTTCTTATACCAGCAACGACGTCTTCACCTTGTGCGTTTGGTAAGAATTCACCGTAGTGTACTTTTTCACCTGTGTTTGGATCTCTTGTAAAGCAGACACCTGTACCGCTGTCGTCACCCATGTTACCAAAGACCATCGCAACGATGTTGACTGCTGTACCGAGTAATTCTCCTTCTTTGATTCCATGAATTTCTCTGTACTTAATTGCCCTATCGCTCATCCATGACCAAATAACAGCTTCGATAGCTGCCCAGAGTTGTTTGTAAACATCTTGTGGAAATTCTTTTCCATGTTTTTTGTAAATTTCTTTGTATATTTCTACAAGTTTCTTAAGGTCTTCAGCGTCAAGTTCTGTGTCAAGTTTTACGCCTTTTTTGGCTTTCATTTCAGAAAGAGCGTTTTCGAAATCTGCGTGTGGAATGCCGAGAGCTGTGTCACCAAACATTTGCAAGAATCTTCTGTATGAATCGTACGCAAATCTTTCGTTGTTTGTCATTTCAACAAGACCTTTAACTGTTTCATCGTTCAAACCAAGGTTGAGGATTGTATCCATCATACCAGGCATGGAAATCGCAGCGCCCGATCTGACGGAAACAAGCAATGGTTTCTTAGGATCGCCAAATCCCTTTCCTGTTACTTCTTCGAGTTTTTTCATAGCTGTTTCAACTTCTTGTTTAAGTGTTTCTGGGTATGTTCTGTTGTTGTCGTAATAGTATTTACAAACTTCTGTAGAAATAGTAAAGCCTGGCGGGACTGGTACTCCTGCATTTGTCATTTCGGCAAGGTTTGCACCCTTACCACCGAGAATATCTTTCATCTGGGCGGTACCTTCCGCTTTTCCGTTAGCAAAGAAATAAACCCACTTCTTACTCATCTTAGCACCTCCATCCTATCAAAAATATAGGAATTTTCGCAATTAAAACCAAATTTCAAGTCAAATAAAACAACTAATGACTAATTACCCTTATTAATTGTACCATACTTTTTTATACTCTCTAATACTTTTAGTGATACATATTTTTTTCTTTTTTGTTAATTAATGTGAAGACACATAGGTGGTAAAATATACCTAAGGTGTGAAAAGGTGGTGGAAAGTATGCAGATATTTTTGAAAAGTTTATTGTTAAGTTTGACTTTTTACGTCGCATCTTTATTTATTACAACAGAGTTGACATTGGAAAATATCAAAAGTGATGTTGCTTATGTCGAAAGCAATGACATAAAAGTTGCTTACAGGGAAGTAGGAAAGGAAAATATTCAAAATGGCACGATCGTTTTCTTACACGGTTTTTCTGGTTCTTCTGTTGATTGGTTTGAGATTGTTAAGGTGTGTTCAAAAAAATACCATTGCGTGAGTATCGATATCCCACCGTTTGGATTATCGGAGAAATCGTATAATTTTGATTATTCAGACATTAACATTCTAAAAACACTTTTAGATATTTTAAATAAATTAAATTTAGAGAAATTCACGCTGGTTGGTCATTCTATGGGAGGATATTTATCAATACTAATAGCAAACGAAATTCCAGAGAGGATAAATAAATTGGTGCTTTTTGACGCCGCGTATAATGTACTAAATTTAACAGACTTGGAAAGAATTAACCCACTGAATGATGGACAATTATTCGATACCAAACTATTATCAACACTTTTGAACATCGGTTTAAAGATATACCCCCTTGTAAAATTGGTTTATTACAACGCACTTGGGGAAAACGCGATGATTTCAACGGAACATTTTGATAAATTATTTTCACAAAATTTCTTTTTACCTGGCGATGTTCTTGTTAAGTTTTCTATAGATAAAGTAATCAAACCAGTAAATTTAAATATTGACTTTCGAAGATTTAATTTTCCTGTGTTGATAATATACGGTGAGAACGATACGGTTACGCCACCTGCGATAGGAAGGTTTTTAAATGAACGAATCGAAAATTCAAAGTTTGTTTTAATTCCAAACGAAGGACATATGCCTCTTGCGAACAAAATAGCCATAGAGGTGTTTATGAATTTTATCGAAAAAAATTAAAAAAACAAAAAATTTGTCGGAGGATTTCCCCCGACATTGATATTAATGAGTTCCCCATTAGATTCAGAGAGGATTTCGTATCACATTTCCATTCCGCCATCTATCACTATAACTTGACCGTTTATGTACGTTCCATCAGTTACAAGGAATCTAACAAGTTTTGCCACTTCTTCAGGTTTACCAAATCGGCGCATAGATATTTTTTCAAGCGCTGCTTTTTTAATTTCTTCCGGAAGTTTTTCGGTCATAGGTGTTTCGATAAACCCAGGGGCTATCGCGTTGACTCTGACATTCTTCCTTCCAAATTCTTTCGCCAAAGATTTCGTAAGTCCAACAAGCCCTGCTTTTGAAGCGGAGTAATTCACTTGCCCGATGTTTCCTTCGAGCCCAACAACAGATGAAACATTTATTATCACACCTTCGTTCTTGACGATCTCTCTAATGCACGCTTTAACCATGTTGAATGCACCTGTAAGGTTTGTGTTTATAACTGCATCCCAATCTTCATAGCTCATTCGATAAACCAGGTTATCCTTTGTGATACCTGCGTTGTTTATAAGTATATCTATTCTTCCATACTTTCCAATTACATCTTTAACAGCTTCTTCAACAGCTTGACGATTTGTGATATCCAAAACGTACTCTATCCCTTCGTTAGAAGGTACATAGTTAAACCCAATAACTGTGCAGCCTTCCTCCGTTAATTCCTTTGTTATAGCTCTTCCTATCCCACCAGAAGCCCCCGTTACAATCGCAACTTTCCCTTCAAGCTTCTTCATTTAATTTTCCCTCCATTATTTTTTCTAATTTCTTAGAAGCGTACAATGCAAGTATCATCTTTACAAAATCGATACCTATAAATGGTAATACGCCAACTAAAAACGCTTTTGAAAAGTTT
Organism: Fervidobacterium nodosum Rt17-B1; assembly: GCF_000017545.1. Classification (NCBI taxonomy): domain Bacteria; kingdom Thermotogati; phylum Thermotogota; class Thermotogae; order Thermotogales; family Fervidobacteriaceae; genus Fervidobacterium; species Fervidobacterium nodosum. The sequence continues at coordinate 678,699 of NC_009718.1, forward strand.
TTTATAAACAAACCAAGTACAGACCAACCAAGTAAGTAAACAACTGTCAAACCTGTTATACCAGCTAAGAAATAATTTATCTTTCTCAAATAGCTAATTAAAAATGCCGCTATGGGGAAAGCCCATAGGTAACCTGCCGTTGGTCCAACGAGGTGTTGAAAACCAGCGGAAAAATTCGCGAAAACAGGTATGCCTATAACCCCAAGGGCAAGGTACAATACCATCGCCGTCAACGCATCCATTGGATTAAGGAAAAAGCCTGCAAGAAATACAAATAGCATCTGCAAAGTAACTGGTACTGTTCCCAAAGGAATAGAAATCTGTGCCCCAACTGCCGTTAATACTGCGAAGACTGGTATCAAGACAATTCTTAAGACTCGGTCTTTTTTCATTTTTCGTAAACCTCCTCTGTAGTTATTAAAGATGAGAAGTGTTTTGTATTAATTTTAGCTTTTTTTAGCATAGAACTCAAGACGTTTTTTGGACCGACTTCTATGAATTCATCGACACCAAGTTCAAGCATTCTGTCGATAGATTGTTTCCAATAAACTGGGCCACTTATCTGTTCAAGCAAATAATGCTTTATCTTGTCTGGGTCTGTTAGTTCTTTTGCTATGCTGTTCATGATTATAGGATATTTCGGTGTTTTGAATTTGATATTTTCAACTTCTTTTGCCATTTTCTCTCTTGCTTCATCTAAAAATGGTGTATGGAACGGACCGGAGACTTTTAATTCAATTGCCCTGTAACCTTTTTCGGTGAGGTTAGCGACAAATGATTTTATACTATCAGCTTTTCCACTTACAACATTCTGTTCTGCTGAATTGTAATTTGCTATGTAAAGTCCATCGTATTGTTTTACGAATTCTTCGAGCAATTCGATAGGCACCCCCATAACCGCTGCCATGCTACCTTCGCCGGGTTTCATCGTTTGAGAGATGTATTCTCCTCTTTTTCTAACTAGATATATGCCTGTCTCAAAGTCGTACACTCCAGCAGCCGCAAGAGCGGTGTACTCACCTAGACTGTGCCCTGCAACGTAATCTGGTTCCAAACCTTTTTTTGTTGTTTCAACATATGCTACGTAACTTGCCAAGAATATCGCAGGTTGAGCATTCTCAGTAATCTTTAGTATCTCTTCGTCTCCATCCATTATCTCCGTTATGTCAAAACCTAAAACTTCTATCGCTTTTTGAGCGTAATATTCCCAAGACGCGTATTTCGAAAATTCACTTGCCATTCCACTGTATTGAGACCCTTGACCAGGAAATAAGAATGCTTTTAACATATTTATCTCCCTCCTATTTACACTTACTTACTGTAAGTCAATTCCAAATCGTTGTAAATCTCCATTCTTACGTTATTCAACTTTTCCAGAGTTTGTGTGAATTCTCTCATTATGTCTTGTATAACCTCGTCAACGTGTTTAATTTCGTTAATTAATCCAACGCACTGACCAGCCATGAATGAACCTTCGTCTATATTACCATCAACAACCGCTTTACGTAAACTACCGACAAGAACTTCCTCTGCTTCCTGGAGATTTTCAACCTCCAATTCTCTTACTTTCTTTGCAAATCTCGTTTCGATTACTCTTGCAGGATGACCTAAAGTTGCACCAGTTACAACGGTATCTCTGATACCGGATTTTACAATTAATTTTTTGAAGTTTTCGTGTGTATCAGCTTCGTAAGTAGCTATAAATCTTGTACCCATTTGGATACCTTCCGCACCTAAAGCGAACATGGCTGCCATAGCCTTCCCGTCCGCTATTCCACCTGCTGCGATAACAGGGATACTTACGCTTCTGCATACTGCGTTAACAAGGACAAGTGTTGTTACCTCACCTATGTGCCCTCCAGATTCCATACCTTCGGCTATGACCGCATCTGCTCCTATTCGCTCCATCATCTTCGCCATATTGTCTGAAGCAACTACCGGTATCACTTTCGTACCGATTTCTTTTAACTTAGCAATGTATTTTGAAGGATTACCCGCACCGAACGTTACAACTGGTACGCGTTCTTGAATTACTAAATCCACAAGCTCATCCGCATAAGGGGACACTAGTATTATATTTACACCGAACGGCTTATCTGTGAGTTGTCGAATTTCATCAATCGCCTTTTTCAAATGCTCGCCCTTCATCGCACCAGAACCGATGATGCCAAGTCCACCCGCGTTTGAGACGGCTGCGGCAAGTTTGGGTGTGCCTGCCCAAGACATTCCTCCCATTATTATCGGGTACTTTATACCTAAAAGCTCACAAACTCTGTTTTTCATTTTTCTTCACCCTCTTTTGAACCAACCATCAATTTAGCTTTTGCAACTAATTGATTATCAACGTACGCTTTAGCGTCGATTATCGCTATTGGGCCTTTCTTTTCGATAAGTTTTATGTTATAAATAAGTTCGCATTCCGGTCTTACCTCTTTCTTAAACCTTGCTTCATCGATACCTAAAAACAATGGAACAACTTTTCCTGTGTTGGTTCTTAATAACATTATTCCAGAAGCTTGAGCTAAACCTTCGATTATGTAAACGCCAGGGTATATAGGGTAATCTGGAAAATGACCTTTTAAAACCGGCTCGTCTTTTTTTACGTATTTTTTAGCTACAACATAATCTTCACCTATTTCCAAAACTTCATCGACAAGAAGAATAGGTTCTCTGTGTGGTAAGATTTTCATTATCTCTTCTTTATTCATATTTTCCCACCACCAAGGAAGCGTTGTGCCCGCCAAATCCAAATGAGTTCTTTACAAAATTCCTTATATTCGCTTGGACTGTCTGCCTTGGAATGTTGAAATAATCTGGTCCATCTAACTCTTCAAGATTTGGCATGCCATGTACAAAACCACCGTTCATTTGAATTATAGCACCGATTAATTCAGTCGCACCTGCCGCACCTAATAAATGCCCCATAAGAGTTTTTGTGGAGTTAACGTAAATTCTCTTCACATGTTCACCAAATACATTTTCTATAGCCTTTAATTCAACTTCATCACCTGCTGGCGTACTTGTGGCATGACAGTTCACGAAGTCTATATCTTTCGGCTCTAATCCCGCATCTTCCAGCGCCATTTTCATAGCTTTACTTGAACCACGCGCTTCTGGATCTGGCGCGCTGAAATGGTGAGCATCATCGTTCATGGCGTAACCTTTAATTTCCGCAATTATCTTCGCTCCACGTGCCTTTGCAAAATCCTCCGATTCCAAGATAACCACACCAGCTCCTTCACCCATTACGAAACCATCTCGAGCTTTGTCAAATGGTCTTGATGCTTTTTTAGGCTCATCGTTTCGTGTTGAAAGCGCTCTCATCGATGCGAAACCTGCAATTGGAAGTTCCGCAATTGTAGCTTCTGAACCACCAGCTATGATAACGTCTGCGTAGCCATGTCTGATCAACATAGCACCTAACGCAATCGAATGAATAGAAGTTGCGCAAGCACTTACCGGCGCGAAATTGGGACCTTTCAATCCAAATTCCATGGCTATAACTCCACTCGCCATGTTGATAAGTATCATTGGTATAAGGAATGGGCTTACTCTATCAGGGCCTTTTTCTCTAAGCACTTCATTTTGTTCAGCTAGTGTTATAAATCCACCCATTCCAGAAGATACAAGAACACCTACTCTCTCTTCAATATCTTCAAAATTCAAACCGCTCATCTCTACAGCTTGCTTTGCTGCGGCAAGTGCGAATTGAGAATATCTGTCAAGTCTTTTAACCAATTTCTTTTCTATGTACTCTTCTGGTTTGAAATCTCTAACCTCTGCGGCGATTTGGACCGGCAGTTTTGATGCATCAAAAGACGAAATCTTATCAATACCTATGACCATGTCTCTTAAACTTTTTTCAAATTCATCGACGCTCTTCCCGATAGGAGAGATAACCCCCATTCCAGTTATAACTACTCTTCTTTTCCTTTCCATCACTCTAAGTGCACCCCCTTACCTACGACAATCCCAAAAGCTTCAGGTCCTATATGAGCCGCTATAGCCGAACCGATGTCGGTAACACCAATAAGTCCTTTTTTATATGGTTGTATAAGCTTTTCAAAATGTGTTTTCATGCTACCTATTGTGTAAGCACCAATGACTGTGTAATCATCGGTTATTTTCTGTGACTCTATGAATTTATTAACGATATTTTGAATAGTTAATATGGCACTGTCCATAGACCTCACAGTACCCAAAGTACTAACTTCACCATCGCTATCGGTTGTCAAAATAGGCTTCAAATTTAAAACTTTACCAATCAAAGCTTTCGCCTTGCCTATGCGTCCACCCTTGTAAAGATACTCAAGAGTGGGAACGAAAAACGCCAACAGTGATTCTTTCTCAAATTTATCGATATCTGCTTGAGTTAATTTTCCAGTATTTTTGACCTGTTCCATCGCTCTGAGAATAACATAACCTTGTTTTATGCAAGCAGTTTTAGAGTCAAGAACATGAACATTTTTTAAATTCATCGATATTGCTATGTTTTTGACCAAATCGTATGTGTTACTCAATTTGGATGAGATTGTTATTATAAATACCTCTTCACTTTCTTCTGCAGATTCTCTAATTGTTTTTTCTATAATTTCTGGCTTTGGTAATGAAGTAGTTGGTATATACCCTTGAAGTTCTAAGTTGTAAAGCTCTTGGGAACTGATACTAACCTTATCTTCGTATTCCTTTTCGTTTACAAAAACCCTTAGTGGAAGTATCTTAATATCATACGGTAATTTTAGATTCCTTGGCAAATCAAAGCCTGAATCGGTTATAAACGTGTACATACATTTCACCTCCCAATTTTCAAAAAAATTATACCCCACTCAACAATTTTAGTCAATGCTAATTTTTATAAAATAATATAAACTTAGTTGTTGACAATAAAATATTTTTATGATAAATTAACTATTAGAAGTTTTTTTGACATTTTACCGATATTTAAAAACATATTAAAAGAAAAGAGTGATTTGGTGTGAAAGGGGAGGCTGAAATTATGGAACAAAGAGTATGTGAAATCATTGCAGAGCAACTTGGCATCGATGTTAACGATGTAAAGCCTGAAAAAAGCCTTATGGAAGATCTTGGAGCCGATTCCTTAGACATCGTTGATCTTGTTATGGCATTCGAAGATGAGTTTGGTGTAAAGATAAGTGACCAAGACCTTTCAAAAATTAAAACTGTACAAGATGTTATCGAAGCTATAAAGTTAAGGGCATAATTGCACATAGTAAAACTAACCCCCAACAGAATGTTCTGTTGGGGGTTAGTTTTTATATTGTTTTCTGTCAAATTATGGTATAATTAATGTAAACACGAATTTAATGAGTATGATGAGAAGTTTTCTTAGAGGTGATTGTATGATAATTCTAGGACATAGAGGAATCCCTGCTTTAATAAAAGAAAACACATTAGAATCATTACTAAAGGCTATAGAACTTGGCGCTGATGGTATTGAAACTGATGTGAGATTAACAAAAGATGGGACACCTGTACTGATTCACGATGATAATCTTTCGAATTTTTGCGGTGAAGATATCAAAATTAAAGAACTTACCATAAGTGAACTTAAAGAATTTAGATACGATGGAATGACAATACCAACACTCGAAGAATTCTTACTTTCAGTACCTCACAACAAATGCCTGAATTTAGAAATTAAAGAATACGAAGCTGGAGAAATTACAGTTGAACTTGGCAAAAGATACGAAGGAAATGTTATTTATAGTTCATTTAATCATGATTTGATAACAGAGCTAAAAAATAAGTATACCGATTACAAATTTGGGTATTTGTTCGGTGAAGAGCACATGGGAATGAGCATTGAAGAAATCATCGATTTATTCAAACACAATACTTACAGCGCGCATTTGCCAATCAAAGGTTACCTTTCGAAACCAGAACTTTTTAATAAACTTCTTCCTATGCTCAGAGAAATGTGTATAAAAATCGTGTTTTGGACTGTGAACTCAAAAGATGAGATTGCTAAGATAAGTGAATACGTAGATTACTTAATAACAGACGATATAAGAATTTTTAAATAAAAAAAGACAGGTTGGGGGGATATGATGACTCGATTTTTAATTACAATAATATTGATTTTTACAATTGCTATCTTCTGGTTTGTCAATTCTTCAAAATATGTCGGATATATTTACAACCCAAGAACAGCTTCCAAGGATTTTTTAGCATCTGGATATAGCAATCTTAATCTTCTTGCTTTCGATAGCGAGAGTAATTTGGAAAAGACATTTAGAATGCTAGAAGAGAAAGGTATAAAAATTATTATTGGCCCACCAACATCCGCAGAAGGTGAGATGATTTTACCGTACTTGAAAAAATACAATAGTGTTGCACTTTCGGCAACGATTTCTTCAACTAAGCTTTTGAATAGTGGTTACATTTATTCTTTCACGGTATCAAACAAGTTCATATTAGAAAAGTTAAGGCAACTTCTCGATTTTTTAGACTCAAAAAAGGTGCTTTTGGTTTCAGATCCATCCAACAGACAATACAGCGACGAGTTTAAAGGTATTTTTTCAACATTTGAAGGCATGAATCTTTACTATTATAATATAAATTCTCTAAAAAGTATCAACGCTACAGATTTTGATACCGTTGTTATGACAATTTTTCCAAAAGACGCCGCGGAAGTTGTTAAAGAAATGAAAAAAGAAAATCCTTCTCTTAAATTTGTTGGTATGGATAGTGTCATGGCAGAAAACTTTGTAAATTTGGGAGGACAAGCAGTAGAAGGTGTTTACATAATTTATTCCATGGGAGATTTTGAAAATCCAGAATATGAGCTTATCAGCGAAATTGCTGATTTTTTGTCAAAGCACAAATTTCTCTCAGCCGATCAATTTAAAAGATTTCTGAAGACGAATGTAATTGAAACACCTAAAGGTAGGTATCATTACAACAATGAAAGTATAGACAGAGAAGTAAAAATTTTTATGGTAAAGAATGGAAAGTTTGTTCCTGTTCAAGTCTTTTAAAAAATAATTAAAAAGGATGATTAAGTTATGAGAATGGAAAAACTTGTATTAATTTTCGCAACAATATTTTGCTTTTTGTTTGTTTTTGTTTACTCTTACAACGTTAATCTATCAAATAAAATTAAAAGAATGGAAAAAATAATAAAAGCTTACGAATTGTACACTTCTGAGAGCAAAGAGTTCGCAAATTACGTTAAAGAAAATAACTTGAAGGAGCTTGAACCACTTCTGTCAAAGTATATGCTCAACGATATTCGCTTAAAAATAGATAAAGCCAAACAATTTTACAGAGAAGGTAATTACTCAGATGCGTCAGCTTTGTTAAGAGAGATAAAAGATACAGAAAATCCTTGGATGGATGAAATATACTTTTACTTAGGGATGTCACTGTATAAACTAGGTGAAATAGAGAGCTCAAAATTGTTCTTATCCACTTTTATGGATAATTTCCAATACTCAATATACCGCAAGGAAGCTCTTTTATTGCTTAAAGAATTATCAAACGATGAGATAAAAAAACAAATCGATAAAGTTTTGAGTAGTATGAAAGGGTTATAATGTATTAATGTATTTTATAAAAATGTGAATACACACGGAGGTATTTGGATGTTGAAAGACGTGCAAAATGAAAGGGATAACAGAAATATATATTTAAAAAGAGTGGGCGTAAAAGATTTGAGATATCCTATAGTTGTCTTAGATAGAACAAATGTTACTCAAAATACGATAGCTACACTAAACATGTTTGTTGATTTGCCAAAAGACTATCGTGGAACTCATATGAGTAGATTTATCGAAGTTTTAAATGAGTACCACTTGGAGATAAACCCAAAAAGAATAAAGGAGATCCTCAGAAGTTTAAAGAAAGTTTTAAACGCAAAAAGGTCTGTTATAGAAATAACGTTCCCATTTTTTCTTTTGAAAAAGGCACCTGTGACAGGCAGCGAAAGTTATTTGGAATATACCTGCTCATTTGAAGCGGAAATGAATGGCGATCATCTTGATTTTTCAACTACTGTCACAGCGCCAATCCATACACTGTGTCCATGCTCTAAAGAAATCAGTGAGTATGGGGCACACAATCAGAGGGCAAAATGTAGTGTAACATTTAAGAGCAAAGAAATGGTATGGATAGAAGATATAATAGAAATTATCGAAGAGAGCGCAAGTGCCCCGATATTCACCCTGCTTAAGAGAGCTGATGAAAAATATGTAACTGAACATGCGTATGACAATCCAAAATTTGTTGAAGATGTCGCAAGAGATGTGGCACTGAGATTGAAAAAATATGATAAAATAGAATGGTACAAAGTAGAAGTGGAGAGTTTTGAGTCAATTCACGCACATAACGCTTACGCTTGTTTGACAAGCGATGAGATAGAAAAAATATAGCAAACATAGTAAACTTTGATAAGTGAAATATTTGGGGTGATTATAATTATGAATATAAGTGAAAGTGGAACAAGCAAAATACTAACATACCTTGGTTTTGCAGCTAAATCTGGTAAGCTCGTATATGGTAAAGATATGATAAGGGAGTATATAACCGATCCAAAAATTCAAAATAAGTTGATTATAATCGCAACCGATGCTGGACCAAGGGTAAAAAAGGATCTAAAGATACGCTGTGAAATAAACAACGTAAAATACTTCGAAATTTTCGAAAAATCTACTTTATCAAAAGCTACAGGTATGAAAGAAGTTTCCGCGTTAGGAATAACCGATGAAAATTTATCAAAAGCTATCGTTGATGTTCTAAGGGGGGAGCAGAATGTCAGAGGAAAAGATACTAACGGTCGCTGAATATTCGCTTATTGATTTCGTTCAATTGGTGAATAAAATATTTCAAGATTACGTTTTACCTATAAATTGGAATGTATTGAGTTTCAAAATGGATGCTCGAGAAAATTCAATATCTTTTTCTGACTCTTTTGTCTTCGTGAAAAACAATGAGCCTGTTGGTTTTATCCTAATCTCAATTAGAGGAAAAAGGGCACGTATAGACGCGATGGGTGTTGTTGAAAATGAACGTGGTAAAGGATTAGCAGAAAGAATATTAAAACATGCATTTCATCACTTAAAACTCAAAAATATTGAGAACATTAGCCTTGAAGTTGCAGCATCAGATGAACGCGCCGTAAGGTTTTACGATAAGAACGGCTTTAGAAAAGTTAGAGAGCTTCACACATTTGTTTTAGAAAACCCACAACCTGAGAATTTACACTACTCATCTTTTACAAGCGATAGCAAATATGTATATTCAGTTGCCCTAAACAACGAACTCCAAATACACAGAAAAGTGAATTGGCAGAGAGAACCTATTTCCTTGCTGTTAGCTGATGGAAGATATAACTATACACGATTGCACATAGGAAATACTGAAGGTTACGTCGTTTGGGGCAAAAATGAAGACAATTCAGTATTTATAGTTGATTTAGCGGCGAAATCAGAAAATTTGTCAAATTGGGAACTTATTTGTAATTGCGCGATAGATTACTTATCCAAACAAATTAACCCAAGCATAATAAGTGTTGTTTCTGTAGCTGAAGACGATTATTTGCACAATACTTTGCTAGAAAGCGATTTTAGAATAGTCTTCACTCAATATGAAATGTGTAGAAAATTATAAAGAGTTATGCTATAGAATCAACGAGCTACAACATTGAACACAGCAAAGTAATGTAAAAAACTTCCAAGCAAAACAAACAAATGCCATACCATATGCCCAAATTTCAATCTTCTCCAAACGTAAAATATTGTACCAAGCGTATATGATACCCCACCAAGCACTAACAACCATAGTGTTGTATTTGAAATTGCCGAAATTAAAGGTTTGAATTCGAATACTATCATCCAACCAAGAAATATATAAATAAGCGTTGAGAGTATCAAAAACCTTTTCACAAAGAATACTTTTAAGAAAATACCTATAGCAGTAAGTAACCACACTATAGCAAACATGGTCCATCCAATTTTTCCGTTAAGTGAAACTAAAGTAAAAGGCGTATACGTTCCAGCTATCAAAAGATATATTGACGAGTGATCGAGTATCTCAAATATTTGCTTGGCTTTCTTGTGCTGTATAGAATGGTATAAAGTTGACGAAAGATACATTATCATTAGAGATACACCGTAAATAACCGCTGAAACAATTTTAAGTGCATCATGTGTAAAAGTCGAAAAAATAATAAGTACAACCAATCCTGCTATTCCAAATAAAGCCCCCACACCATGAGTTATAGAATTTGCTATCTCTTCGCCAATAGTGTATTTCTCATTATTGTCAAAATCCCTCATCAATGCACCCCTTCACCTTTAAATTCTTTTCAAATCTCAACAAAAATACCTCCAATGTGGTTCAACGCAACTTTCTGAGTTAATGTTTGTATTGTACCACATCGGAGGTATTTTTACAAATTTATTTTTTAGTTAATCAAAAGCATACTTTTAAAGTATCCATGGGAAAAATTTGTGAAGGAAGAATAAACCTATTAATACGAAACCTAATGTCCTATGAAACACAATCCACTTCTTACCAATTTTATTTTTCATAAGGAAACCTATGAATGAAAATAATATTCCAAACCAAAGTAGCCATCCTGTATGGAGCGTTATCTTACCAAGCGCTAGCATACCGTGAATAAAACCTATAACTAACAATGAAACTCCAGTATATATGTGGACCTTTCCCAAAATTTTCATTAATTTCATCAAAAAAACCGGCTTTTTAGTCAAATATTTGTATATTCTTCTAACCACAAACAAAGATATCTGCACAAAGAGCAAAACAGCGCTTATCACACCAAGGACTCTAAACAATTCCACATTCATTTTTAAAACATCCTTTCGATTATTTTATAGTATACCCAACAATTAACCATTCTTTTCTTGGAGTTTCTGAGTAAACTTTACCTGCTTGAACGTTTTGTGGGTTTTTCGATATATCGTAAACTTTATTGTCAACAATCACAAAAGGTTTCGCGTTCTTACCATCGAATTTCGAAATCATGCTTTCATTAAGTACAAAAAGCCCTATTTTGTAAAGTTTTCCCAAGAGATTTACGTGTCCTTGCAATGATAGTATTTCACTCGTCAAATCAACTCCCATATCGTGTCCGTAATGTTCTCCACCGGAAAATTTTTTAGAATACGTTGCATCGTAAACTATTCCATAAACGGAAACATAAATCTTCTTATTCACTTTTCCATCAAATTTTGCGAGTTGTTCTGGTGTAAAAACAAGAACACCGTACGATGGAAAACTCTTAATTTTTGAGATACCGTGTGGAGAAAGTTTCAATATATCGTATGTCAAATCTTGACCGGCGGTGTGCTGATTTTTGTGGTTACCGTTCGCCCAGGATTTTGAAGAAGACAAATCGTATACAATCCCATTCACACTAACCATGGTTGGCGCATTCTTACCATTCATCTTTGAAAGCTCGTCGTATGTTACTCCAAGCAACCCTACTATCTTATCTTTCGTTAATAGTTTGCTATCAACTTCTGAAAGTTTCAAATGCTTCTTAAGATTTGTATTTCCAAGATTGTACACAACTCCCTCAACGGAAAACCAACCAGGCGTCTTTTCTAAAGTTGTTGTTGAAATAATCTGGTACTCTCCAGAGAACTTATCAATCTGAAAAATACTATCAAGATAGCCTGCGTAAACAGAGACATTTAAAGCAAAAATAAAGAAAATAAATACCATTAAAAACTTTCTAAACATATTACCTACCTCCTTTGCACTTAGTCTTAGCTAATTGTATCATATTTCAACCCATTAAACAATATACAATATTATACAACACTATGAAGAATTCTGAAAAACAAAGATTTGAAAAGTAATATTAAAATAATTTCAAAAATAAACATAAATTAGTTTTTTTTGCCTTTTTTATCTTTGAGATAATTTTGGTAAAATCTAGGCGAAGTTTTTCGGTTACGTTACCGGTAACGATAATTGTTAAAACATAAACCACACTTTTAAAAAGGGAGGGATTTCAGATGAAACGTTTTGCTTTTGTTGTATTGTTGTTAGTTGTTCTTTCGTTGACGTTCGCTAAGGAAAAGATTGTTGTCAACAGTTACATGAGTGATCCTGCACCGAGAAAAACATTCGCTGAGCTTGTGAAAATGTTTGAGGAAAAATATCCGGATTACGAAGTTGTCGTTAACACATTTGCCCATGAAGATTTTAAAACGCTTCTCAGGACATGGCTTACAGCGCCAGAAGGTCCAGATGTTGTCACATGGTTTGCTGGAGAACGTATGAGATACTTTGCGGAAAAAGGTTTAATAGCTCCTGTAACAGATGTTTTCGCGGGTAAGAAGTTCACAGATTTCTTCCCGGGCTCTTTCGAAAGTACTTGTTCTTACAAAGACAAAGTTTATTTTGTGCCACAAAGTTGGTATTGGTGGGGTGTTTATTACAGAAAGTCAGTATTCCAAAAATACGGAATTAAAGAACCAAAAACATGGGATGAATTCTTGAAAGTCTGTGATACGCTTAAGAAAAATGGGATAATACCAATTACGATTGGTACAAAGTTCCCATGGACTGCCGCTGGTTGGTTCGATATCTTGAATTTAAGAATTAATGGTCTTGATTTCCATATCAAATTGACAAATGGTGAAGTTCCATATACAGATGCAAGAGTTCTAAAGATTTTCAACTACTGGAAACAATTAATTGACAGAGGATACTTATTACCAAATCATACATCATACGAATGGCAAGAGGCTGCTCAGTTCTTATTCCGTGGAGAAGCTGGAATGTACTACATGGGACAATTCATAAAAGACGTCGCACCAGAGTCAGTTAAAGCTGACCTTGATTTCTTCAGGTTCCCAATTATAGATTCAAAGGTTCCTCTTTACGAAGAGACTCCTATCGACGGCTTCATGATGCCAGCTAACGCAAAGAACAAGAAAGGCGCTATTGAATTCCTCAGATTCATAGCTTCTGAAGAAGCGCAAAGAAAATTTGCAACGGACCTTGGAAGACTTGCCGCACATGTTAAAGTCACACCACCTGATGAACACGCAAAGAAAGGTTTCAATATGATTCTCCAAACAGCTGGCGTCGCTCAATTCTACGATAGGGATACAAATCCAGAGATAGCAGAAGTGGGTATGAACGCAATGATACAATTCCTTACAAGACCAAATGACATCACAAAGATCCTCCAAAACTTGGAAAATTCAAGAAAGAAGATTTACGGCGTGAAATAATTAAATTTATTCCTTGAACCCGGGGCAACCCGGGTTCAATTTGAATTTTGAATTAGACTTATAATATTTAATCTTTGCAGGAGGTATGTTAATGAATAAATTTAAGAAAAAATGGTGGATACCTTACGCTTTTTTAGCTTTGCCGATTACTTTTTACATTATTTGGGTTATCATTCCAATTTTCCAAACTTTTATATATAGCTTCACAGATTGGGATAGTATATCTCCAACATTTAATTTCGTTGGATTTCAAAATTACAAAGACCTTTTCCAAGATTATTACTTTTTACTCTCTTTGAAAAATAATTTCTACTGGATGATAGGATTTGTATTTATCTCTATCCCTCTTGGTCTCGGATTTGCTATGCTTATGGATCAAAAATTCCCCGGGCACAAAGTTTATAAGTCTCTTGTTTATTTACCGATGACTCTCTCTTTCGTTGTTATTGGTCAAATCTGGTCTTGGATTTTAGAACCACGAAATGGTGCGTTAAATACATTCTTGAGAGCTATCGGCCTTTCCAATTTAGCAAGGCCGTGGATTAGTGACCCGAATATAGTGACGTTTTCTCTAATAGCCGCGGCACTTTGGAGACAAGTTGCTTACGCAATGATTCTTTTCTTGGCAGGTTTACAAGGAGTTTCCAAAGAGCATGTTGAAGCAGCTTACGTTGATGGGGCAAATTCGTTCCAAAGATTTTGGCATGTTATACTTCCTGAGTTAAGGCCTGCGACTGTTATAGCGATTACGGTGAATATAATAGACTCTTTGAGAGCATTCGATATAGTTTTTGTAATGACTCGTGGAGGTCCGTTCTATTCTTCAAGTGTTATGGCTAATTATATGTACATAAAAGCGTTTCATAATTACAATATGGGATACGGTTCCGCTATAGCTGTTATACAATTTTTGATAACTCTTGTGTTTATAATAGCTTATCTCAACAATGTTCTTAAGAAGGAGGAAAGGGAATGAGTAAAAAGCGCATTAAAATTTTAAAAGTAACAAATTTTTATGTCCTCTCAACTATAATCGTTATCATATGGATGACACCTTTTATAATAACGTTTTTAACCGCTTTCAAGAGTATGGATGATATATTTATGAATCCAAACGTCTGGTCGCCACCATCGAAGTGGAATTTTGAAAATTTCAAAATCGCTTGGACTGAGAGCAAGATGCAAAGATACTTTTTTAACACCTTCATAGTCGCATCAATTTCTACGCTTGGCGCTTTGTTTTTGTCAAGTTTATCCGCTTTCGCGCTGTCTTGGTATGAGTTCAAGCTGAAGAAGTTCTTGATTATCGTTTTCGTAACTGGAATGTTGATACCTTTCCAGATGTTATTGATACCAGTTTATTCATTCTCGTTAAAAACTCATCTTTACGATACACTCACAGGTGTTATACTCTTTCACATCGCTTTTCAAATAGGTTTTTGTACGTTCTTTTTAAGAAATTTCATGATTACTATCCCCACAAGTTTGTTTGAAGCAGCTAAAATTGATGGTGCAAACGATTTTACTATTTACAGAAAAATAATTCTTCCACTTTTGAAACCGGCTGTCGCGGCTTTGGGAATTTTGGAGTTCACATGGATTTGGAACGATTACCTTTGGTCTCTTATCTTGCTCCAAACTGATGCAAAAAAAACTGTAACGATAGGCCTAACTTCATTGCAAGGCCAGTGGATTAGTAGCTGGAATATAATCGCTGCCGGTTCAATAATCGCCGCAATTGTACCTATTGTCGTGTTTATAATCTTTCAAAAGTACTTCATACAAGGTCTTACGATGGGAAGCGTGAAAGGTTAATTCACAACTTGATTTTTTCAATATAGCTTGTTTTAAATCCCCAAATTGCCAAATTAAAAGCAATTTGGGGATTTTTTTATTTTTGAAAAAATACTAAGGTTGCAAAATTATTAGATAAACGTGATATAATTGTGTACGAAGTTTAATTAAAAACTTTAAACTAAGTTGGGGGTGGTATGGTGGAGAAGATTTCAAAGTTTTTCCAAAAACAGCCCATGATGCGTAAAATGCTCTGGGCTTTGTTGTTTGTATTTATTTTTTCCGTTTTCGCTTATGGTTTTAAGGTTATCTGGTTAGGTATTTGGGTATTTACAACTGGTGTATTCGTCGAATACCTTTTCGAAAAGCAGAAAAGAAAGCCTGTTAGTGAGGCTGTTTTGGTCACTTGTATGCTTTTCTTACTTTCGCTACCACCGAACACTCCATTCTGGGTGGCTATGATTGGTATCGCTTTTGGTGTAGCCTTCGGTAAAGAAGTATACGGTGGATTTGGAAGAAATATATTTAACCCTGCCATAGTTGGAAGGCTTTTTATCTATATAACTTTTCCTAATTATATGACAATGGGATGGGTAAAACCTTCTTTATTCGGAACGGATGCCGTATCTTCAGCAACCCCACTTGCTCTTATGAGACAAGGAGAGAGTTTGAATGTATTGAATTTGCTAACAGGTTGGCGAGCAGGTTCGATTGGAGAAGGTCCAATTTTGATTATTCTCGCTGCAGCTGTTTACCTTATAGTTACAAAGACAGCAAGTTGGCGATTGATGATTTCAACATATTTTTCAGCCGCTGCTCTGACTTTTCTATTAGACGTATTTAACGTTCCAAAAGCTCTTCCAACCATTCCTGCAATACTCTCAGGTAGTCTTGTCTTTATATCTGTTTTCATGGCAACTGAGCCTATCACAGCGCCAAAGAAGATACGCTCACAGTGGATTTACGGGATAATAATAGGTACCACAGGTGTTATAATCAGGACTTTCTCTCTATTCTCAGAAGGTTGGAGCTTTGCAATATTGATGGGTAATCTTTTCGCACCACTTTTGGATGAGGTAATTAAAGATAAGAAGAAAAAAGCTCCCGTCCAAGGCCAAACAAAGAAGGTGGAAGCATGAAATTCGATAGGGAGAGCAAAGTTTACACTGTCGTATTCACATTAATTATCACATTTGTGTTTGTTTTCGTTTTATCGTGGTTGAATACCGTCACTTCAAGCATGGTTAAGAAGAATCAAGAAATTTTCAAGATAAAAGCTGTATTGAACGCGATGGAAATTGGTTATACAACAAATGATGAAGCAATTAGCAAATTTAAAGATACTGTGACCACCGAAAAGAAAGACGGTTACGAATTATTCAAAGCAAATGTAAATGGAAAAGAAGTTTACGCTATCGTTTTCAATGGGAGTGGGCTTTGGGGAAATATATCCGGAGTTTTGGCAGTTAATTCAGATGTGTCAGAGATTGTTGGCATTGATTTTATCTCCCAGAGTGAAACGCCAGGTTTAGGTGGTAGGATCGAGGAAAGTTGGTTCAAAAATCAATTCCGTGGTGAGAAAGTTGTGAACAACGGTATTATCGTTTCAACAACAAAGGCGCCTGATTCAAAAGAAGACGGTGTCGTAGATGCCATAACTGGCGCAACGCTCACATCAAAGTCCATAGAAAAGATTATTCAAACATATATTCCTATACTTAAGAAATTGCTGGGGGTGAATTGATATGGCAAACTCAGCTGAATACAAAAAGATATGGAAAAATAACATATGGTTAGAAAACCCCGTTATTGTGCAAATATTGGGTATATGCTCAACATTGGCTGTAACTAATAATCTCAGAAATACATTAATAATGACGATAGGAGTTACGCTTGTTACCGCATTTTCTAACTTCACCATATCCGCTATCAGAAATGTTATACCAAGGAAAGTTAGAATGATAACACAAGTTCTGGTTATTTCATTTTACGTTATTATCGTGGATATAATATTAAGGGCTTACGTACCAGATGTTAGCAAGGCGCTAGGACCGTACGTTGGGCTTATAATCACAAATTGTATTATCATGGGGCGCGCAGAAGCTTTTGCTCAAGGGAATACTCCAGTAATTTCCTTCTGGGATGGATTCACAGCAGGGCTTGGATATATGCTTATACTTGTTATAGTTGCACTCTTTAGAGAATTGTTAGGATTTGGTACTGTGCTTGGTTTTAGAGTCCTACCATCTTCATTCCCAGCTTGGACAATAATGGTTATGCCACCAAGCGCGTTCTTTGTCCTCGCGTCTTTGATTTGGGTTATCAGAGGTGTTCAGTTGAAAAAGGCTTCGAAATGAGAAATATGAAAAAGTCTAGGAGGTGACAATGATGGTACCTGATATAAATCCCTTTGTATTGTTCTTTGCATCGATTTTTACAAGTAATATTCTTCTTACGAATTTTCTTGGAATGTGTTCGTTTATATCAATTTCGAAGGATATAAAGTCTTCTAACGGCTTAGGTTTAGCGGTAACGCTTGTAATGACGATAACAACAGCCATAAATTGGATTATCGAAAAATACGTTATAGCACCGTTGGATTTAGGTTACTTAAGGTATATACTTTACATCATCGTCATAGCCGCTGTTGTACAAGTGCTTGAGATGATAATTGACAGAGTTTCTCCGAATCTATATATGGTTCTCGGTATCTTCCTTCCGCTGATTACCGTTAACTGTGCAATACTTGGTGTAGCTTTGTTCATGCAATTGAGAAATTATACGTTCTTGCAATCTGTATTTTTTGGGCTTGGCAGTGGCATGGGTTGGTGGCTCGCCATTGTTTTACTTGCGGCAATTAGAAAAAAGACGGAAAATGCTCCCGTTCCAGCACCGCTTAAAGGCGTTGGAATTACACTTATCACAATTGGCATTATGGCAATGGCTTTCATAGGTTTCGCTGGAATGATTAAAGTACAATAGGGGGTGAAGAAATGACTTTGCTGATAGCACCTATCGTAGTTTCACTAATAAGTGGAGGACTAGCTTTAGTTATTGCGATAGTTGATGGAATAGTGAATAATTACGGTGAAGTAGATATCGATATAAACGATGGCAAGAAGGTATTGAAAGTTAAAGGCGGAGCACCATTATTGCAGACTTTGAGTTCACAAGGTATATTTGTGCCTTCCGCTTGCGGAGGTCGTGGTAGCTGTGGTGCATGTAAAGTAAAGGTTTTATCAGATGTAGGACCTCATCTCCCAACGGAATTACCTTATATGTCAAAAGAGGAAATACAACAAAACATAAGATTATCTTGTCAAATTAAGCTTAAAAAGCCTATAAAGATTTATCTCCCTGAAGAATTGTTCAACATCCGTAAATTCAAAGGCATTGTCGAAAGTTTGAAAGACGTTACTTACGATATTAAAGAGTTGAGAATTCGACTTGTTGAACCGAATGAAATAAATTTTAAAGCTGGACAATACGTACAACTCGTTATTCCACCTTACGAAAATGTCAAAGAATCAACTCAAAGAGCGTACTCTATTTCTTCAGCACCAAGCGATAAAAATCACGTGGAATTGCTTATAAGGCTTGTGCCAGGTGGTATAGCAACAACTTATGTGCATAAATACATGAAGGAAGGCGATGTTGTAGAAGTTGTTGGTCCTTTTGGAGAGTTCTATATGAGGGATACAAACGCCGATATGGTTATGGTAGCTGGTGGTAGTGGTATGGCACCTATAAAGTCGATAATTTTGGATATGTTGGAACGCGGAATAACCAATAGAAACGTATGGTATTTCTTCGGTGCAAGGAGCAAACGTGACTTATATTACGTTGAAATGTTCAGAGAAATAGAAAAGAAATGGCCAAATTTCCACTTTATTCCCGCGCTCTCTGACCCTCTTCCAGAAGACAACTGGGATGGTGAAACTGGGCTTATAACAAATGTCCTTGATAAATACTTACAGACTGTTTTACCAAAAGATACCCCAAAAGAAGGGTATCTATGTGGTAGCCCAGGGATGATAAATGCATGTATTCAAGTTTTTGAAAAATATGGGGTAAAGGATGTGTACTACGATAAATTCGCATAAGGGGGGAACGCTATGAAAATGACTCCGAAGTACATAAAAGCACAGGAAAATATGAAACCGGGAAAGATTACAGCGGATGGTTTCTTGGGTGATGATGATAGAAATATTGTTGATATAATAGAAGCAGACGAGGAAGAATTTGAATTTTTAAGCTTAGATTTTGTCGAAGTAGCTAAACTGATGAGAAAGCTTTTGAAAGAAGGCTTGAAAGGCTTAGGTGAAGCTATAAAATATGATAAATGGGAGATAAGAGTTGATGAAGCAAGAGGGTTCTTGCCTTGCCCATTCCAAGATGGTATATTCAGAAAGAGGGTTGCGGTTGTAAAAAATCTAAACAACAACGAGGAGATAATGTACAGTGAACTTTCGATCCATTTACTTGCCGCGCACCATTTCTTGCAAGGTAAAGGTTCAAAATTCAGATTGGAACCTGCCAAAATAAAAAAAGTGCTTTATGAGTAGAATAAATTTTAAAGAGGAGGGGTGGTTATGAAACTTACGTTCTTGGGGCACGCTGTTTTATTGATAAGTGATATAGAAGGAAAGTACAACGTTATTATCGACCCATTCATAACAGGTAACCCTGCATATCCAAAAGATTTTCAACTTCCAAAAATTGATTACATTATGGTAACCCACGGACATGGGGATCACCTTGGAGATACTGTTGAGCTTTGCAAAAAGTATAACTCAACGGTCATTTCCAATTTCGAAATATGCAATTACCTTCAACTGAAAGGTTGCAAGATACATCCAATGCATGTTGGAGGGGTGTATTACTTTGAATTTGGAAAAGTGAAGCTTACACCCGCTATTCACGGTTCTGGAATTCATGAAGGAGATAAAGTACTTTACGGTGGTAACCCATGTGGCTTTTTGATTAAAGTGGAAGGGAAAAATATATACCACGCTGGCGATACTGGTCTTACAAAAGAATTTGAACTTCTAAAGGATATAGATGTGGCGTTCTTACCAATAGGTGGTAATTTTGTTATGGATGTTGAAGATGCTCTGGTTGCACTTGAAATGATTAAACCAAAGATAGTTGTCCCAATACATTATAATACGTGGGATATAATAAAAGCTGATGAACAGAAATTTAAGGAAGGCGCAGAAAAACTTGGGATAAAGTGCGTGATTTTGAAACCGGGAGAAAGCTTAGAAATTTAACATCAGCAGCAAGTAAAAAACAAAAGCTGGGCCCATGCCCAGCTTTTATTTAAGTTCTTGATTTTCTTTCTTTGCTTTCTCTATTTTCCCTATTTTCTCTTTTTTCCCTCGCTCTTTCAACGAGAGGTTTAGAGCGTGAATTTTTACCCCTTTTTGGATTTAATGTCTTCAATATAACTTCTGCGTCAAATTCACTTACATCTATGAAAGAGAAATTTTCAAAGACTTTTACATTGTTGATATTAGATGGCTCAACACCCGTTCTTTCAGATATGAACTCTACAAGCTTTTTCTTATCTAGTCCTTTTGAACTGCCCATATTTACGAATAATCTTACACTTCCAGAATCAACATTTTTGTTTGAATCCCCAAAATTTTGTTCTCTTCCTTTAGAAAAGTTCTTCGGTTTTACATCACCATACCTTGATACATCTATCTTATCTTTTATCAAAGTATGGAGAAGCATTTCAACAGCTTCAGTTGGTCCCATTTCCTCGATAATTTGTTGAGCTGCTCTTTTGTAAAGTTCGTTTGAAACTTTTGGTGCATTTTTTAAAGTATCTAAAAGTTTTTCAAGTTGCCTGTTAAGTATGTCTTCAACCTGCGGGATTGAATCTTTGATTATCTTTGCCTTAGCAAATCTCTTAACTCTCGCAAAGTGGAAGTAATCATCTCTTGTGACGAATGTGATAGCAAAACCTTTTTTTCCAGCTCTTCCAGTTCTTCCAATTCTGTGTACGTAATACTCAGGATCTCTTGGAACAGAATAATTTATAACATGCGTCAGCCCATCAATATCAATACCACGAGCTGCCACATCTGTCGTGACTAATATTCTCAATTGCTTTTTTCTAAATTTATCAAGTACTCTTTCTCTTTGGTATTGAGAGTAATCACCATGGAGACCATCTGCATTGTAACCAAGGTCCAAGAGTTTTTTGGATATTTCATCAACTTCTAATTTTGTCTGGCAAAAAACGATACCGTAAAAATCTGGATTCATGTCGATAATTCTGCAGAGTAATGGCAATTTATCCTTTTCATCGACTTCAAAGTAAAGTTGCTCCGCATTTTCTGTCGTAAGTTCATCTTTAACCGTTGATACGTGTATATATTCTTTCATGAATTTTCTTGCTATATCAACTATTTCTTTTGGCATCGTCGCAGAAAAAAGAAATGTTCTCTTATTTTCGCCAGTTCTCTTAATTATTTCAAGTACATCATCTAAAAATCCCATGTCAAGCATTCTATCGGCTTCATCAAGGACAAGATATTCCACATGTGAAAGGTCAAGAGTGTCACGATTTAGGTGGTCTATAATTCTACCCGGTGTGCCAACTACTATATCAACACCTTTTTCAAGGTCTTTGAATTGCTTTTCAAGTGATTGACCACCGTAAAGTGTTGTTATTTTAACTCGTTTGGTACCTTTCAAACTTTTCAGTTCTTCGAAGATTTGCAACGCTAATTCGCGCGTAGGTGTAACTATTATAGCCTTTACAAATTTGTTTGCCTTGAAATCTATCCTTTCAAGCAAAGGTATTCCAAATGCTGCCGTTTTACCTGTTCCTGTTTGTGCTTGAGCTATCAAATCCTTATCAGTTGATAAAGCGTAAGGTAAAACAATTTTTTGTATTTCCGTGGGTTTTTCATAGCCTTTCTTTTGAATAGCCAAGAGAATTTCTTCACTCAAGCCAAAATCTTCAAATCTCTCGTAGTTTTTTGTTTCGTCTAATACACTTCCCGTGTTTACCATGTACTTCACGTCCTTTCTCCTTGCTTACATCGTTTTTATTTTTTCGTCGGTTTAGTCCATCCCTTACCTTGCTTTTTCTTGCCCTTCAAAGGGGTAATGAACCAACCTTCAAGTTTAATTTAAACTACCAATAGGTAGCTTAAAACGGTAAAGCAAGGAGAAAGGGATTGACTAATTCATAGCTTATAAAGTTTAACACATATGCTGATAATTACAATTAAGATTATATTACATTTTAGATTTTGTATGAAATTTAGATAACCTTTGCTAGCAAAACCTCTTTCATTTCTCTAAGTGCGAATTCGTGCATTGATTTATCAAAACTATCCACACAATTTGAATGAACTATTGTCTCAATACCTCTATTTCTCAACTCTTCAACGGTAAACAAAACGCATATATGGGTTACCAATCCTCCAACGTGAACCTCAGTTACGCCTAACTTTTTGAGCAGTTCATCAAGATTTGTGCCGTAAAAACCAGAGTATCTGCTCTTTTTGATTTCGTATTTGTTCTGATAATCTTCGAGCGCTTTTTTAAGTTCATCAACTATTTCGCTACCATGGGTATCGTGTAAACAATGCACTCCCCAAATGGAGAATTCGTAATCGTTATCTTCGTGCCAATCTTTTGTGTAAATTATCGGTAAATTCTGTGCTTTGAATTCTTCGACGATCTTAACTATGTTAGGAATAACATTCTCTGCACCTGGAAAATACAAAGCACCGCCTGGTTTAGCAAAATCATTTTGTAAATCAACTATGAGTAAAGCTTTCATAATTAATTCCTCCTTTAAAATTTTATTTGAATTAAATTAATCTATACTTTTCAACAGCTTTCAAAATTCTTTCCATGGTTTCCTCATCAGGAGCTTCTATGGTGTGAAGGTGTATCCCACCAGATATCTCTAAAAGTGGCTTGGTGTTAGATGCCTTTAAAAGAGAGATAAATTTCTCTACATCGTCAATAGAAGAAACATCTATCCTACCCGTTATCTCACCATATATCGGATGCTCTACTATAACATCTATAACTTTTCCACCGTTTTCTACAATGGTTTTCAACTCATCGTATATATCATCCGCTGTGTGCTTAAAAGCTATTGTTCTTCTAACTTTTCCACCTGTGTCAAGTACGTACCCATCACGCGTTGATACGATTTTGTACCCTTCTTCCCTAAGTCTTGCGATGTCATAAACAATAATTTGGCGACTTACTCCTAATATATCCGATAAATCTTTACCCTTCACAGGAGATTTTGATTTTTTGAGTATCTCGATAATTTCGTACCTTCGCTCCATCCATCTCACCTCCTTCTTTTTTGCTTTTGCTCAATCAATTATACTTCTCAATACTTTTTCTGTCAAAATCTGTCGAAACAGATAAGAAAAACAGCGGGTGTGTACTTCACCCGCTGTTTGTTTTTAACTGTTTTACTTTAATTACTTTCTTTCCACTCTTGGTTTGTCATCGTAAGATGTTATTTTTCCACCCAACGCTTTTTGGATATACTCAACAACAACATCTGCCATTACGTAGAATGTGTTGTAACCTTTTTGACCTTTCAACATGGAGTAACCGTCTCCACCAGCTGCCATATAGTCATTTGTAACAACTTTATAGACTTTTTCTGGGTCTATTGGTTTCCCACCAACAAGCACTTCTGTTAATTTTCCACTTTCTGATTTCCATGTTGCGCCAGCAACTTGTAGGAACGCACCTTGGCCATTTGGTACAGTTGCAGCATATTCAAATACCTTTATTAAGTCAGAACCTTTCATTTCAAGCACATAGAGAGTGTTTCCAAATGGAAGAACCGTAAGCACGTCTCTTATTGTTATATTACCTTGTTTTATTGATGCTCTAATTCCTCCACCGTTTGTCAAAGCAACATCAGCACCCGTTTTCCAAATCATGGAATCAGCTATAAGGTTTGCAAGGTTTGTTGTTTTTGATCTAACGTTTGCTCTTTCACCGTCTAATAATATCTCTGTTGTTCCTATAACTGTGTCAAGTTTTGCACCACCGAGTTTTTTGAAGTAATCGAGCGGTGTCTTAACGTACAAAGCTTCTTTTGTAACAACTTGGTAGATATTCTTCCCTGATTCATCTTTTCCAACAACTTTTGATTGAATTACCGGTATAGCTTGCCAGTCTATTTTTACAACTTTTCCATTTTCAACTTCGATATCAGCTCTTCCCAATACCTTTGCCCATTCAAACGCTTGAACAATTGGTACACCATTTACAACCATCGGTTGTGTCATTTGAGTGTGGCTGTGACCATCGATAATTAAATCAATTCCTTCAACTTCTTTCGCAAGTTGATCGGCTGTTGTGTAAAGTTCAGAGTAACCTTGTCCAACACCGAGGTGCGTTAAAGCAATAACAACATTTGCTTGTTTTTTCAATTCAGGAATTAATTGTTTAGCAACTTCTATAACATTTTTAAATTCGAGATCTTCAGAGTTTGGTCCCTCCAATATCTTCGTGTGTTCTGTTGTGAAACCAACGATTGCTACCTTAACCCCGCCAACTTCCTTTATGATATAAGGCGTAAAGAGTGGCTTTCCATCTTTATAGATATTTGCACTTAAGAATGGGAATTTTGCCCATGATATTTGTTTCATTAACACATCTCTTGGTTTATCAAATTCATGGTTGCCAACTGTTGCAGCTGCCAATCTCATTCTGTTAAGTGCAAATATATCCGGTATAGCGTTCATTAAGTCTGACTCAGGAACACCTGTGTTGATATCGCCAGCATGTAAGAAAATTACGTTAGGATTGACACTTCTTTCTGCATCGATAATAGATGCAACCGTTGCAAATCCACCGATTATATTACCTGCAGAATCTGTAAATGACCATGCGTGACCGTGGGTGTCGTTAATGTGGAAAACAGTAATCTTAACCGCAAATGCAAATAAGCTCAAAAGAACTAACAAAAGAACTATCAGAAACTTTTTCATAACTTATCCCTCCTCAGTATAAATGTGGTAAGAATTGTTTTGAAATATACACGCGTATTCTATTGTACACCAAGTTACAATAATTAAAAAATTTTTTCAATAAGAGTCATAGCTATTTCTACAACAAAAAGAAGGATTATCATCCATTCAAGGAAGTTTGCCTTACTTTCACTATGAATTTCGAGCAAAACCGATGCAACTTCAAACGCATGGTCTAATTTTGTCGTTACATTCTTATATCTCCTTGAGAGTTCATAATACCTTGAAAGTTTTTGGTAAAGTTGATCGTATAATTCATTTTCCCATGCCAAATCTGGTTTGTCTAAAATCATTATATCTGAGAGTATCTCATGGCGTGTTTTAAGAATTTTCATAGCAAGACTCAAAGATTTTCTACCTTTTGCTATTTTCCCTTTTGTTGAAAGAAATTTCTCTATTTCGTCTATCAGAATATTGGTTTTTTGCTCAATCCTATTTAACGAAACGCTCTGCGCGAGTACAAAAGAAGTGATATAGATTATTCCATCATCTATCTTTGGCAAGTAAATCTTATCTTCGTGTATCTCTATATCTTTGTCTTTACCTTGGAAAATTTCCAAAGTTTCTATTGAAGTGTGCTTTACATCTCCAATGACATACTCGTCTAGCTCTGAAAGGAGTGAGTTAAACTGTTTAGATGGTATGTTTATTCCTACAACAGCCCCAAATGAGTATACATAAACCATTCCCTCGGAGTACCTGAATTTAAAAGGTTCTTCCCACCTTATATACTCAATATGTGATGATTTTTCACGCATCAATCTTTTTATATCAATATCATCACCTAAATCCAAAACTGTAAACTTATATTGCATAGAGTACCTCCTTAGTCTTTCTAATTCATCATTTCAAAAATATAATTTCCATCCTATTTTCAAATTGCTCCACAACGTACAAATTACTGGAATAGAAGATTATTCTTCCACCCGTGAGTTTGAATGGTTCTTTCGATCTCAAATAGTAATACCTTGGTAAATGATGGCCCATCGAAATATCGACGATAACTTTATTTTCATCTTTCTTGATAAAGGGCCTTTGTGTGAAAAAGTCGTATATAACTTCTGCACTCTCAGACGAGAAATGATTTCTTAGATATGGATAGTATTTTTTCATGATATCCAAGAATTCTCTCAAACTTTCCGACATCTCTGCCCAGGTTTTGTTTCCTGGATTTCTGTCTTTTGAAAATAGATCGTCCGGATGGAGAAAATATTGATAAGTTCCTAACATCATTAGTCCCATAACAGAATTTGTCACAAGATTGCTAACAGGATAATATCCAGCTGTAGTGCGCGGTATAATTACAGTCCCTTGTTTTATTACCGAAAAATCATAATTTCTTTCCCAACTCGGATTTTTGTAAGTAGTTCCAATAGCTTTAACCGTCGGGAAAATTTCTAATAGTTTACTTACCCCAAAATCATCTATTATGTTATCTGGAGCTACGTAAGTGTAGGGTATGTATTCCTCACCAAGTGTGTTTTTTAGAAATATTTTTAAAGTTACCAATACATCCATAAGCTCCTCTTCGTTCCATCTATCTTTTGTAAGTGGTATGTGGTTGTATCCATGTATTCCTATCTCGATAGAACTATTTAACAATTCTTTGAGCGCAATCCTTTGTTCTGGAGTGTTCACGTATTCTTGGAAGCTGAATGGCCATTTTACAGAAGCATTGTAATTCGCCACAAATATTGCTGTGTACCTTAGATTTAATTCATCAGAAAGTTTCTTCATAGTTGGCCACCAAACATTGTAATAAAATTCATTGTCAGTTATGTCACCAAACTCTCTTGTTATGTCATCTATCTTTCTATTATAAGCTGGCAATGGAAAATCGTCTAAGTAGATAGAAAAGCTGTTAATTATAGGTTGGATAGAAAACGGAAGTTGGGAGTATACAACTTGCATAAACAAACCAATTAGGTTTTTCGTAAGTAAGTCAGATGGATAGTATATGACTTGCCCAGTACCCATGAGAATTTTCCAAGCAACCGTTATGTTATCTGAAGAACTCACCAAAGGTATAGATGATGGAATAGGCTCTATATAATTTATTTCTCTATTAAACTCTATATTGAATTCAGATGGGATAGGGAATATGTCGCTGGTAATTTTCAAATTAGCTACTTTTGTCTTTTTATCACCCTTAGAAATAACTACCACTGTTCCACCAGAAAATGTGTAATTTATAAGCTTTTGGTCGGTTATCGGTACTGTTCCATCAAACAAAATTATTAAATCGTATATGGAAAGAACGGATGGAATATTCTCTTTCCAATCATACCTGACAAGTGCATAACCGAGTGCATTTGATAATGCAATATTGTCCTTACCGATTACAAGTACTTTAAAAACTTTGGAATCGCCGTAAAGTAAAGATATAAGGATTTTGCCAATATCTAATGATACCTTACCATTATCGTCAAATAAGTAGTTATAACTTATTATCGCACCAATTGAACCAACAAATCCCATATCGAAAGAGTTTCCATCGGAAGTTTTGACAGTCACAATCGGTTTTGTATAAGGACTTATTGAATAGTAAGGCTCAACGTCCCGATCTTTTGTTAAATAAACAGGATTTTCATTTAAGAGATAATACTTATCTATGCTAATTTCTGAAGGTTTTGTCTTTTTCCAACCAAAAGTATAGGAAATACCAATTAAGTTATATATAGAATTTATTTCGGCAAGTCCCGGGTGATTCGAACCAGAAGAATCGATTGTAGCACCTATGTTGTTTATGATAAATATTTTCCCACCATTTAGCAAAAAATCATAAAGTCTTTTTAAGTAAGTCTTTGCGTTGGGCATAGTGGGACTGTAATAACAAGTCACAATAAGTTCGTAGCTTCTTAAATCTAACGTTCCAAACTCTTCGCTTTCTACGTCCATTAAGTCGTAAGCTATAGAAAGTGTTTTTAACTCAGGTGCGACATACTTTAAAAGTATGTTATAGCCATATCCTTGCTCAGAATTTTTATAAAGAAGCAAAGCTTTTGGATATGCTAATGTGTCTAAAAAAATTACAAATAATGCAATCAAAAATGTGAACTTTAGAATTTTACCAATTTTTTTAACCATTTTTCAACACCTCTCTATATAAAGCGAGGTAAGATTCTATCATCTTTGAGAGGGTGTACTTATCTCTAACAACTCGTTTTCCATTTTCAGAAAATGTGTGCCATAAATCTTTATTTTTGGCAAGTTCTAATATCTTTTCCGACATACTTATGTAATCTTTAGGTTCAACAACAAAACCAGACTGTCCATCAGGATCTAAAGCTATTTCAGCGCAATTTCCAACGTTTGTTACAACAACTGGGATTCCACAAGCCATAGATTCCAGCTGTACTAAGGGCTGACCTTCCGAGACACTGCTGAGAAGAAGAACATCTATTAAACCATAATAATCAAGAACATTCGCTTTTCCAGTGAATATAACTTTATCATTTAGTTCAAGCAAATCTATTAATTCAACACATTTTTGGTAATATTCTTCATCTTCATCAGTGGGCCCAATTATGTAAAGTCTTGCATTTTCATGCTCTTTAGCCACTATGCTAAATGCTTTTATTGCTGTTAATATATCTTTGATTGGCACTACCCTTCCAACCATGCCTATATTAAACGTTTCGTGCTCTATCCTCTTTACTTTGCTGAATTTATTTACATCTATACCATTCGGAATTACGTACATCTTACTAAAATCTGCGTTTAATTCAAGTTGAAAGAGCTGGTTTTTTTCAAATAGTGTAGTTAACGCATCACATTCTTTATACGCAACCTCACTTATCAATTTGAATATCTCTATCCATACAGGTTTATAAACCTCTTGAACATTTCTAGACTTCATTATTTCAATTTCTCTTTCTCTGTGATATATGCCATGTTCTGTAATTATTAACTTGCCATTATAGATGTATTTTCCAACAAGTGCACTTAGTGATGCATAACCAGTCGTTGTTGAATGGTATATGTCGGCTTTTGGAGGAATAGATTGGATGGCTCCAATTATTGGGATGATAAATCCAATTACAGTCCAATAAAAACCTGTGAATCCTTCACTCTCAAAGTAATGTGAATAAATGTCGGTGATGAAATCCCAAAATTCTTTCGTTAAAATAGCCGAGTATAAATTCTTTCCGGCAACATCTTTTAATATTTCACTAAACAAGTCTGCTTTTTTACTTCTTGGAAAATCTATCAACTTACGAACGTTTAATACCAAATTATTCGTATCAACAAACTTATTAGAAGTATCCCCCTCTGAAAACAAAAGATATTCGTATATTCTATTTAGATTTTTTGGCATTTTATATCCAAAAGGACGTTTCCATCTCCAAGGTGCAAGATGGACAACGTCGAATTGAATACCAGGAAGATTTTCAATTAACATTTGTATCCACGATGATACTCCACCTGTTATGTACGGATACGTTCCTTCGACTATTATACAAACTCT
This sequence comes from Fervidobacterium nodosum Rt17-B1, assembly GCF_000017545.1. Classification (NCBI taxonomy): domain Bacteria; kingdom Thermotogati; phylum Thermotogota; class Thermotogae; order Thermotogales; family Fervidobacteriaceae; genus Fervidobacterium; species Fervidobacterium nodosum. The sequence continues at coordinate 708,233 of NC_009718.1, forward strand.
CATATAATTTATTTTCTTTGAAGAAATGGTCCTTATTATCTAGCTATTTTTTAGTTAATTTCCAATATCTCAATCTCAAAAATAAGATTCTTGCCAGCTAAAGGATGATTGGCGTCCAAAATTGCAACAGCGTCGTTCAACTCTTCAACCCTTACAACAAAGAAATTCCCATCTGGTTGATGAACTTCGAGAAGGTCCCCTACACTAACATCTTCAGGCAATCTTCCTCTTTCAACTGAGAATTTTAAATCTTCCCTGACTGGGCCATAAGCTTTTTCAAACGAAACTGTGAATCTCTTCTTGTCGCCCATCTCCATGCCAAGTATCTCTTCTTCAAAACCAGGAATAATTTGCCCTGCGCCTACAACAAATTCAAGTGGTTCTCTGTTCAAAGATGTATCAAAAATTTGACCATCTTCAAACATACCAGTGTAGTGAAGCTTAACTTTGTCTCCTACTTTAATACCCATGAAATCACTTCCTTTAATAAAGATAATTATGTGGTAAAAATATTTTACCACATTTTTTACTTTTCATCTTTATTCTTTTTAAAAGTTGTGCTATTGTGTATGTGAACACTTAATTTTTGAGAATTATCCTTTTGATAAGAAATTATTCTTCTATGCTTAAAGTCTTTAATTGATGTAACAAAAGCATTTTTCTTACTTTGTTCTAACTTTGTTGTTTGTGTTTTCTCATCGGTTTTATCTTTGAAAATATATATCAAAACAAAGGTTATCAACGTTATGATAGTGTTTAAAAGATAAAATGTACCAGTGATTAAAAAGAGTTTTGAATAATTTGTTGTACCACTTTTTGAAAGGTGAGTAAATATTTGAGCGGAAAATGCTTTCATTAAGTTGTTTATAAAGTAACTTACACCTGAAAATGTGGCTAAGTAAGATTTTGGAAGATACGATAGACAGAAAACCATAAACATAGGCGTTGTTATGTTTAACAGAATATACCTAAGTATATAAGCAACGGTAAAAAGAGCTGAGTTTAACATAAATATAGGCATCATGAAGATCAGTAAAGTTACCGAAAGATAAAGAACAAAGAGTAACAACTTGTAACCGTACTTAGACGTTAACTTGTGGGTGAACAATGATGTTACAGCCGTTGAAAGTTGAGAAATAGTAAGGATAAGTGTTATGGTTGTCGTTGAAAACAAAAATAAATCTAAAAATATCACATTCCCAAAGTTTATAAAAACTGCCGCGGCAGCGCTCACTAACGCTCCAGATAAAATGTAATAGAATAACATCGTTAATTGCACAGGATTTAGGTACATTTTACCATTTGTTTTTAATTTTTTTCTTTTAACTCTTAACTTCGTATTAGGCAAAGCAAAAAGTGGGAGAATAGAAAATAGCGCTAAAATCATAGATAATCTTAAGCTGTTGACTAATCCTATTTTCTCTGACAGAAGACCTGCACCAAAATATCCCAAAACACCTGTAAGCATAACTATAGCAAAGTTCATATTCGAATTTCTTAGTCTTTTCTTTTCATCTGAGCTTTCTATTACAGAAATTGTTGGTAAAATTATTGAAGTGTCAAAAAAACCAAATAAGAAAGAAAAAACATAAAGCAAAGTATACGAGGTCGGTATCAGCCTTAACAAACCAGCGAGAGAAAATAAAGGCATTGTTACAAGCAATGTCTTTTTTCGACCGATTCTATCTGAAATGCTTGAAAAAAGAAGTCCTCCAAAAGCTAATCCCCAAGAGTAATAAAATGTAGAATTTCCGATAATAGAGTTTTCATAAGATAAAGACTTTAAATACAAGTTAAATAAAGCAGTATATGCTGCTTTCGATATACCAACAAGGAAAGTGTAAAGGTTAATATAGAATAACAACTTGCTCCCCCCGTTATTAATTGAAAAATTAAAGAATCTAATTTAAATAGCATTGAACATTTATATTATACCATAATTAAAAGCAAATAAAAAATCACTATCTTTATTGTTTATTTCTTTAATGTAACATTTATTATGTTGTTTAAGTTAACACACCGAATTTAGGAAACTAAAGATTCATTATATATTTACCCATATGTTACATTAATCCACGTGAATTAATTGATTTTTTCAAAAGGTATAGTATTATTTTTAATGCAAGCATTTTTTCATTTGATTTTTTTGAATGTTGCATGGGGTGATTAGGATGTTTGAAGGATTGAGAGATAAATTATCAAACGCGTTTAAAGTTCTTTCTGGAAAAGGAAAAATCACTGAGAGGAATATAGAAGAGGCTATACAGATAGTAAAGACTGCTTTATTAGCAGCAGATGTTAACTATAAAGTTGTCAAAGAGTTTGTTGAAAATGTAAAGAAGAGAGCTTTGGGAGAAGAAGTACTCAAATCGTTAACCCCAGACCAGATGTTTGTAAAGATAATTAGGGATGAATTGATAAAACTTCTTGGGGAACGCGAACCATTTAAATTAATTCATAGGCCCGCGTATATAATGATGGTTGGTTTACAAGGTACAGGTAAGACTACCAGTGCAGCTAAAATCGCTAATTATTTGAAAAAACAAGGTAAAAATCCTATACTCGTTGCCGCAGATACTTATCGTCCAGCCGCTATAGATCAACTTGAAACGTTAGGTAAAAAGATAGGTGTGCCAGTAATCACAGGCGATAGAAAAAATGCTTTAAAAATAGTAGAGGAAGCAAAGAAACAAGTTAAAGATAGCGGTCATGATGTCGTTATCTTAGATACCGCTGGGCGATTGCACATTGATGATGAGATGATGCAAGAATTAGAACAAATAAAGGAAATGGTGAATCCTGACGAAATTTTGCTCACAGTCGACGCAATGGCTGGCCAAGACGCTGTTAATTCGGGTAAGACTTTTAACGATAGATTAAATGTGACGGGTTTTGTAATAACAAAATTAGATGGTGACTCACGTGGTGGAGTTATATTAACAATTCGATATATAACGGGTAAACCTGTAAAATTTGTCGGCGTTGGTGAAAAGATAGACGACTTTGATGAATTTTATCCAGATAGAATTGCAAGTAGAATCCTTGGACTTGGCGATATGCTCTCACTAATTGAAAAAGTTGAACGTGAACTTGATAAAGAAAAGATGGAAAAGATGAGTCAGAAATTCATGAGAGCTGAGTTCACATTAGAAGATTTCAGAGAACAAATTAAAGAGATTAAAAAGCTTGGAATAGATAAAATTCTTGAAGCATTACCCGGTTCTCCACAAGTTGATTTAGATACAAGCGAAAAAGAACTTAAGCGAATTGAGGCCATAATAAACTCAATGACACCAGAAGAAAGAAACAATCCGGATATTATAAACGCAAGTAGGAAGAAACGAATAGCCGCCGGAAGTGGAACAACAGTCCAAGATATCAATAAGCTTCTCAAATCTTACGAGGAAATGAAAAAACTTATGAAAACAATGAAAAAAGGAAAAATGCCATTTGCTCTTAAAGGATTTAAATTCTGATAAAAACATTTTAGGAGGTGTTTTTAGTGGTAAGGATTAGGCTTACACGCATGGGAAAAAAGAAACAACCATTTTACAGGATAGTTGTCGTTGATCAGAAGAAGAAAAGAGATGGTGCTTACGTCGAAAGTTTAGGTTACTACAACCCACTTAAGGAACCTTACGAGGTAAAAGTTGACATCGACAGGGCAGTTGAATGGATGCTTAAAGGTGCTCAACCAAGTGAAACAGTTTCAAAACTCCTTGGTAAGCTTGGATTATACGAAAAATTAGAAGAAGCAAAATCTAAAAAGGCTTGAATGTAAATATGAGGAGGAAAAAACGTGAAGGAGTTTCTTGAGTACGTCCTCAAATCTATAGCAAAACATCCAGATGATGTTGTAGTTGTTGAATACGAAGAGGACGGAAAGAAAGTCTTTGATATTTCAGTTCATCCAGACGATGTAGGACAAGTTATAGGAAAAGATGGCAGAACGATAAAATCTATTAAAATATTACTTTCAAGCATGTCTGATGATTCTGAGTTTATTTTAAAGGTTTTACGTTAAAACAAGGTGATAGGTATGATGAGAAGAGTAGAAGATCTACTAAAAGATAAAATACCATATGGAATATTGAGTAATACACACGGACTTAACGGTGATTTGAAATTGTATTTATTTTCAAATATGCCGGAACTTGTGGAAAAAATAACCGAAGCTGTGGCATACAATGAATCACAAAAAAAGTTTGTTATTGTAAAATTTTCAAAGGTAAGAAAAGCAAGTGACTATTTTATAGTACACTTAACAGGCATAGATACAATATCGGAAGCTGAAAAATTAAAAGGTTTCATAATTTACCTTGATAAAAGCTTTTTCCCAAAATCTAAAGATGGTGAGTATTACTTTTTCGAAATTTTGAACGCTGAAGTCTACGACAATGCTGGAGAATTCATAGGTATAGTCGAGGATATTATTGAAACCGGGAATAACGATGTTATCGTTGTGAAAAAAGAAAAGGAAGAAGTACTCATCCCAGTTATAGAAAGATATATCTTGAAAATCGATAAAGAAGCAAAAAAGATAATTGTAAATATGCCGGAGTGGTTGGAGTGAGAATTGGCATCCTAACCATTTTTCCGGATTTTGTGAAAGTTATCAAAGAGTACGGAGTTATAGCACAAGCCGTTGAAAATAACCTTTTGCAAATCGATATATTCAATCTAAGAGATTTCACCACAGATAAGCACAAGGTCGTCGACGATTACGCCTATGGCGGCGGACCTGGAATGGTTATGAAACCAGAACCATTTTTTAAATTTTTCGAGTATTACAATCAAATGTTTGGTAAACCTTACGTAGTACTGACATCACCGCAGGGTAAAACGTTAAATAACGAAATAGCAAAGAAATTATCAGCTCAAGAAAGATTGTTAATCATCTGTGGAAGATACGAAGGCATCGATGAACGCGTTATGAAGTTCGTTGATGAAGAAATTTCAATTGGAGATTACGTCCTCACAGGTGGCGAACTACCAGCAATGGTTATTACAGACGTGGTATCGAGATTTATACCGGGTGTGGTAGAAGAGGAGTCTGTTAAAAACGATTCTTTCTACAACGATTTATTAGACCACCCACACTATACAAGACCAAGAAACATAGACGGTTTGGAAGTTCCTGAAGTGCTTCTTAGTGGTAACCATGAAGAAATCGAATTGTGGCGAAGAAAAGAGTCTTTAAGAAAGACTATATCTAAAAGGCCTGATTTATTTTTAAAGCACCAATTTGATGAAGTTGATAAGAAAGCACTTCTTTTACTCTTTAAGGAGCTGATAAAAGATGCTAAATAAAGTTTACACAGCGCTGATTCACTATCCAGTACTTGGTAGAGATGGAAGGATAATAACCACAGCAGTAACGAATTTGGATATACACGACATAGCTCGTAGTTCAAGAACTTACAACGTAAAAAAATATTACGTAGTTACTCATCTACCAGCTCAACAAGATATAGTAAAAAAAGTGCTTGGATATTGGACGGAAGGGTACGGTAAAACATACAATCCGAATAGGTCAGATGCGCTTTCAATAGTTGAATTAAAATCTTACGTTGAGGAAGTAATTGAAGACATAGAAAAGGAAGAAGGCCAAAAACCAATCATTATGTTTACATCTGCCAAAGTAAGGCCAAATACTATAAGTTACGAAGAAGGTAAAAAGATAATACTTAACGATGAGCGACCGGTTTTATTGCTTTTCGGTACAGGTTGGGGAATGCCAAAAGAATTAGAAGATATGTGCGATTACTCACTCGAACCAATTAGAGGAAAGAGCGATTTCAACCATTTATCAGTTAGAGCTGCGGTTGCGATAATTCTTGATAGATTGATAGGAGAAGAAGTAAGTTATTAAACAAACTAAACAAATTAAATGTGATAAAGGAGGTTATACATATGAGCATGGACAACATTGTTAGAATCATTGAGAAATCTCAGTTAAAAGAAGTTCCAGAGTTTAGACCTGGCGACACAGTTAGAGTACACGTTAAAGTTAAAGAAGGAGATAAGGAAAGAATACAGGCATACGAAGGTGTAGTTATTTCCATAAGAGGTTCTGGCATTAGCAAAACATTCACAGTAAGAAGAATTTCTGCAGGTGGAATCGGTGTTGAGAGAATCTTCCCACTTTACGCGCCAACTATCGATAAAATTGAAGTTGTAAGAAGAGGTAGAGTAAGGAGGGCAAAACTCTACTACTTGAGGGATGTCAAGGGTAAGGTGAAAATTAAGGAGAGAAAATAAAATGCCCTCAAAAGACAAAAATAAAAAAATAGAAAAAAGCAAAAGTATATTTAAGGAAACGATTATAACGTTAATTTATGCAATCGTTGCAGCCACGATAATTCGGCTTTATGTATTTGAAACTATGCTTGTTCCAACGCCTTCAATGGTCCCCACAATAAATGTGGGGGATCGTCTTTTTGTTGAGAAGGTAACGTATTCCGCGAGAGAACCACAAATTGGGGAAATCGTCGTTTTCTACACGCCATTCCCTGACGAAAGAGCTCAACAAATGCTCCGAGCTTTTGATAAATTTATGGATTCATTCTCACCAAAAGAATTTAAAGGTTCGGTCAAATATGTAAAAAGGCTTGTCGCAAAAGAAGGCGATGTAATCACGTTAAAACAAGTGGATGGTAAATGGAAGTTGTTTGTTAACGGAGAAATTCCCGAACACTTAAAAAATGTTAATTACGAACCAGATGGTATATTTAAATATCCAAAGTTATGGGATTATCTTGCGCAAGCAAGTAAATTAAAAAACAACAAAGAACAGTACAGAGCTTACCTATTCACGCTTGCACAAAAAGAAGGTAATGAACTTGCAAATATCGTTTTCAGTATCTTAGGTGGACTTGATCCGGTACCTTATGGAATCAATTACGACGTTTTTGTGACAAAGTATCTTGAACCAAATGGTATAAAACTTTCAGATTATGTCTGGGAAGAGAATGGGCAAGTTTACGTTAAAATCCCAAAAGGTTTCTATTTCTTCATGGGAGACAACTCACCACAGAGTCTTGATGGTAGATATTTTGGTTTCGTCCCAAAGCATGCGGTTATAGGAAGGCCGATATTGAGGATATGGCCATTCAACGCATTCGGGCCAGTGCAACCTTTGGTTAAATAATTGATTAATAAGATCTAGAAAAAGGTGGGAAACATTCCCACCTTTTTTTGCTGAAAATCTCTTATTAAATTGCTTATTTAAATTACTTTTTTGCTTCTTCAATTACACTATTTAAAGCTTTGAAGAAATCAACACCGTTTTTCCCAAGTTCTTCAATTTGCTTTGATATTTCTTCATTCGACATTGCCATTTGCTTTGCTATCTCGATTGCTCCTTCTGGGTCAAAGACAAGGAGAACATTCGTGTAAACTACATTACCGACGTATTCTTCCCAAATCGCGTAGATATAAGTTCCGGAAAATTCGTCACTTGAAAACATCTCAGTGACGCTTTTGTACGCTTCCATCGCAATTGCAACTATTTGCTGACTTGCACCTTTTTGTTGAATTTGTCCCTCAACTAGTTGTTTAAATGTTGAAACCTTCGTATTGAAATATTCTGATAATTCTTTTAACGCGTTAACTTTTGCTTTTTCACGCGCTTTTACCGTATCAAATCCACCGCCAATAGACTCTCCACGAAATGTTAAGAGTTTCCCCTTTATATAAAGTTCTTTAACACGATTTTCCATAGGATTGTTTATGTAGACTATCTTGGCTTCTCTAGATATAGATTGAATTTTTACACCCGCGGCCGTTATCCATTGATAATCCTCTTTGGATTTGAGCACTAAAAATATCAAGATACCTCCTACAATCAAAGCGGTAATTACGGCTATTGTTAACCAATTCTGAGATAAGAAGTTATCCACATCTCTCACCTCCAAAGTTATTGCTTAATCATCCTCTGGTATAAACTAGAAATACACTCCCAATTGGAAGCTTATTCCAGTTGGTCCACTCGTACCTAGGTACAAATTGTATCCAAGTCCTCCGTAAATTCCAAATTTTGGATTAAATTCATAAGTACCTACTCCACCCACAAAAACTCCGTAAATAGCTCCAACAAAGTCTGTGGTGTTTAAATCAAATAAGCCTATTAAGCTTATGCCACCGCTTACAATACCACCAAATCTGTCAACCTCAAGTAATTTCATTCCAACACCAACATTAAGATAAACAGGTGTGTAACCTAAGATTTCACCAATGAAAGTTCCCATGCTTGCATAAAGTGGTAAAGGTATCTCGCCACTTGCATCAGTCCAAGCTGTCACACCTAATCCAAATAAACCAGAGAACATCGATAATCCAAGCCCGGCGTGCGCCGGCAGCGTTGGAAATTCTTGCGCTACATCGTAAACCTCCGGCCTTTCACCATACATAAATTTCGCAACAACGCTTCCAGTCTCTTTGTCATATCCTGTTACCTTTGCATACCCGACACCTGTCGCGGTCTCTATTTGGAATATAAAACCAACCTTTGCAAGCTTCGGATCTATACCCGCAAGTAATATTTTGTCTCCTTGAATGGATTTTACGTATGCTTCCAGTTTAAATATATTTCTCAACTCGAGCCAAATTGATGATGCCGTAGATTTTAATGCATCGGATATCGCTTTCTGGGATGTCTCCTTAGAACTCCCTGTGGATTCCATCGATTTAGAAGCAAGCAATTCGCCATTTTCAATATTGTAAAGCTTTATAGTATACCTAGAGACTGCTTGATAACTATTTGTTTTACTACTCCAAGAAGCCGAGAGTTCAGTTAAAGTTAAAAGTAAAGCATATTTCGAACCACCCAATTTACCGATTTCCACCGCTTCGGAGACACCTAATTCAGTAAGATTTCTCTCTTTTAAAATTTTTTCTAAGTCTGCCCTTGGAAAGAGTTGGAATCTGCCAAGTTCAAGGGCTTGTTCCTCTAAAATGGACAGTAAGTAATCTACTTCGTCCATATTCCAGCCGTTTCCAATTTTTGCAGGAAGTATGACAAGCTTTATTTTTTCAGTTACTGTAATACCACCAGCAGCATTTAATATCGAAACAAGTAAAACTGTTAATATAAAGGTTATTAATAGTAATTTCTTCATATTATCCACCACCCTGAATTATTATTTTTAATTTACTTTGTAACTATGTACTCGTAATCGCTAACTTTCTTTACTTTCACAGAAGTCAAAGAGTTGAAGAATTTTTCCATTTCTGGCATATCAATGTCAATTTCAATTACCAATTTTTTGTCAGTATTTTCAATCACTTTCAATGAAGCATATTTTGCTTTTAATGCATCAAGAAGCATGGCACTGTATGCTGCCCGCTCCGGTGTGAATGTGTATCTGTAAGCTTTTGAAATTTCTACATTCTCAAAATTTAAAGAATTAATTATCTTTTGGATATATGCTTGGAAATTTGAAGAATTAACAATTTTCGAAAGTGCAGCTTGAATTGTTGCACCTGAATTCGTTTCTTCGTAATTTTGGGCAGAAACTATATTTCCCGTTATTGAATCGATGATTTGAGTATTTACAAGCATTCTGACTGAGTAAAGCTTATATTCAGAAAGATATGTCGACGGCGCGTTGACTTTTGTGTATATCAAGTATCTTGCAGCTGATAGAGCTGCATATTTCGCAACTATCGTTGAGTTGTAACCCAATTTGTACTGCTCTTCAAGTATCTTCTTTGAAAAATCTTTAGAAACGAGCTTTACTCCTGCCGATAGTATTCTTTCAATCATCATTGATTCAACATAGCCATTTTCATCGCCTTCTACTATCAACAGTGCAAATCCAGAAGGTGCGGTTTTTAAAGCGTACTCTATGTCTTTTTCAAATCTTGATTTACTTATTTTCGCATCAACGACTACGTAATAAAGGTTCTGATACTCTCCAGAAGCGGTGATTTCATAGTCAATTCCTGCCAAAACTCTATCCAATATGTAATCATCAACGGGAACGTTAAGTAATTCCTTGTTCTCACCTATTAATACTTCAGCCGCAGCTTTCTTGACTATCTTTATAAGTGCGTCTTTTGTTGCATTTTTTCTCATCGCATTTTGGTCAGTAATTATTTTTGCAGTACCCCCTGCGAGGATTCTTAGAGTGTCTCCCTCTCTTGTAACCACTCTCAGTACATCCGGATTAACACTGACTTTCCCTGGTGCCCATGTTGCGGATACAATTCCCGCTAGAGTAACTGTTAGCTTCGAATTTACCGATTTGACTACGCCTGAAAGTTGTGTAGTACCATCTTTCAAACTTATCAAATCTGGGTTCTCTGTATTTTCGCCAATAACCCTTAAAAGTGTTATTGTATTCGGTTGAACCTTTACGGAAATTGTTACCTGCTCTCCTATAATCGTTTCAGAAGGTCCTGATAATTCAATTTTTACATCGCTTAGATAAGACCTTAACGATTCTCTATTAATCAACTCCGAAGGTAAATCTATTGCCATCGCGTCGATTTCATTAATCATCTGTGCAACTTTTATAGCACTGTCTTTATCTACTATTTTTGTAGAATTTACATTGTTAACCATCATTGAAACTTGATTATACTTATTTTTTATACTTCCAACAATCATAGATAACTCTTCAGAAATTCTTGGTGGAAATTTGTATTTTCCAAGTATCGGTTCGTATTTGTCAACAATTCTTTTCGCTGTGTAAATCATCTTTGATGCGAGTAATGAATTTCCAAGTCTTATTGACACAAAAGCTTCAAAAGTTTGTCTTGCAACATCCGCATCAACATATGCTTCCGCTTTTGCATAATATTTACCTTCAACCGCTTTCTTATCGACTATTTTGTAAACAACATCCATAAACTCGAATTCCGTCTTTGTTTGAATTGTCTTTTCATATTCGCTCTGGAATTTTTCTTTAACTTTGTTATCAACTATAAGTTGGCTTAATTGGTCTTTCAATATTGCAGAAGATTTAACTTCAACGTACAATTGCTCTGACAAATTGCTTAGAGCGTTCTTTTTGGCACTTTCTTCCGCTTCAATTTCAGTTTTACCATATGCTTCACCGATACCTTTTATGTAATTAGATGGTATATTTACTTGAGCGGGTGAAGTTGGTGAAATTGGCTGTGTTGGTTGACTCGGTTGACTTGGTTGGGTAGGTTGAATAGGTTGCTGTACTTGGTCCGTTGGTTTGGACGGTTCAGATGGTTTACTTTCCAAAGGAGTACCTTTGTAAGCCTCTTCTATAACACTGTTAAGTGCACCGAAAAAATTCACCCCTAAGCTACTTAAACTTGAAATAGCAGAATCTATCTCTGGTTGCATCTGTATATATTTTTTCACGTCCTCTGGATCGTAAACTAGAAGGGCGTAAGTTTTCACAATATTACCTTCTTTGACTCTCCAATATGCGTAAACGTACGCACCGGAAATACGTGCTTGAGCAAACAGTTCGGTAACTCTTTTGTAAGCATCTACTGAAGCAGAAACTATTTGTTGCTTGTTTTGAGAAGTTGAAACACTTTGAAGTTGACCTTCAACAAGCTGCGCAAAAGTACTTACCCTTGCGTTTAGCATCTCCGCCAAATTGGAAAAAGCTCTAATCTTTGCCATTTCTTTTTCTTGTAGAGTTCCTGTCCCTTGGGCTTCACCTACGAAAGTGATTAGTTTGTTTTCTCTCATTAGTTGTGCTACGGCTTTTTCCTTAGCCGTGTTTTTCTCTATTATCTCAGCATTTACTGATATTTTTTGGATTTTAACACCATCAGCTTCTATCCATTTTTCTTGTGGTTGACCAAGAATAAAAAAAGCCCCTAGGGCAACTACAACAACAAGTGCTAAACCCATGATTATAAATAAATTATTTTCCATTAGTTCACCTCCCGATTAAAAACAAAAAGTGGAAATAAATAAAATAACCCCCTGCCGCTTTGCAGGGGGCTTAAAAAAAGAGAATTATTTTTTCTCCATCGGTGTTCCTTTCGTTGCTTCCATCATAACAGAATTCAAACCTTCAAAGAAATTCACACCTTGTTTTGCAAGCTCATCAACTACTTGCTTGACCTGTGCATCCATTTCCACTATCTTTAAAATAGACGCTGGATCATAAACAAGCAAGGAATAAGTATTCACAACATTATTTTTCGTAACTCTCCATACCGCAAAGACATACGCACCTGAAATTCTTGCGTCCGCAAACATTTGTGTAACTCTCTTGTAGGCGTCTACAGATGCACTCACTATCTGCTGCTTATTTCCACTCACTTGAACATTTTGAAGCTGACCTTCAACCAATTGCGCAAACGTTTCTACTTTCGCATTCAAAAATTCTGCAATCTGCTGGTATGCTCTTATTTTAGCTTTCTCTTGATCTTGCGATGTTCCAGTGCCTTGAGCTTCTCCAACAAATGCAATTAGTTGGTTCTTTTGTTTTAATGATTTTACAGCATTTGCCTGAGCTTGGTTTATAAATATTACCTCTGCATCGTTTGGAATTTGCCAAATCTTTACTCCATCAACTTCGATGTATTTCTCCTTAGGCATCAATAAGAAAATTCCACCCACTACAAGTACAGCCGCAAGCAAGCCAACGAGAACCCAAGTCATCATGTTGCTATCCATAGTGAATCCCTCCTTTGAGTTATGTATGACAAATTTTTGAATGACGGAAATTAGTAAAAAATAGTAACCAATTGTAAAAAAATATAAATTAAATTAGAGAAGAATTTCACTAAAATCAGCTAACATATATATAGACCTCAACAAAATCAAAATCGTTTAAAAATTTTTATATTTTTAAGATAATTTTTGGTTAATTCAAATAAAAAACCATCTCAACAACTACACCTTTCCCTTTCTCCGAAAGCACCACCATTTTATCTGAGAATCTCTTCATATTCGGTAGTCCCATACCTGCTCCAAATCCAAGCTCTCTAACGTAGTCCGGGGCTGTTGAATATCCTTCTTTCATCGCAAGTTCTATATTTTCTATCCCTTTTCCGTTGTCCTCAACTCTCACTATAATTCTATCTTCAGCGATAAAACAATAAAGTTCGCCTTCACTTCCACTATGTATAACAACATTTGTCTCGGCCTCGTAAGTTGCAACAGCAACTCTTCTCACAACATTTTCATTTACTTTTTTGTTCAAAAGGAATTTTTTCAACTGCGCAGCACCTATACCAGCAAGATTTACATCAAAGTAATCTATTTTAAAATAGAAATCGGCCCCTTTTTTGTTGAGTTCTTCACCTGTTATTAAAGACCGATTAAGCATATCCCCTTCAAGGACTTCTTTTCTTCGTTCATCGTGAAGATACAATAATCCAAGTCTTGTTGCAACAGCAGCAAGTATATCGTTTTTTGTAACTATACCAACGAGCTTTCCATCATCGTCTACAACAGGAAATCGTCCATATTTATAACGTTCAAATTGTTTTATTACTTCTTGAAGTGTCATATCTTTATGTAAGCAAATTACTCGAGCAGTCATGTGCTTGTCTACTTTCTCATGTAACGTACCATTTTCAAGGGATTTTATTATGTCTTCTATACTTATAATGCCGACCACATTTCCATCATCATCAACAACGGGAACACCTGAAATTCTTTTAAGTCTAAGAATTTCTTTAACTTGAGCAACCGTTCTGTCGGGCTTAACATAAATAACATCTCTATTCATAAATTCTTCAACTTTTATGTTAGCAAATACCTTTTGGACTTTTTCAAGAATTTCCACCATCTGGCACCTCACACGTTAGTTAAATTATCCTTACCTATCTTGTCTCAACCATTATGCAATTGATAAACGAAAATTGCGCATCTGAAAGCGTTTTTGAATATTCTATTAACTCCGGAGATTCAGCGCCGGGTTGGAACCAAAATCTTCGAAAACCACTTTGATAAGCTTTCTTCAATTCTTCAATTGCTATCTTAGGCGGGACAATAAAAACCAACAGTTCAACGTCTTTTGGAAGCTCATCGACATTTTTGTATACTTTCAGTCCATCAATCTCATCGTAATTCGGGCTAACAGGATAAACTTCAAATCCTTTTTTTCTCAAATCTTTTAAAACGATGTTCCCAAACTTATTTGGATTTGTTGTGGCACCTATAATCGCTATCTTTTTAAATTCCTTAGGGTTCATACTCATTCTTCTCAACCTCCAATCAAACTTCTCTCAAAATCATATATATCTTTTTGTATTGAAGACATAAAATCAATTTTATTAAAATCATAACCACCAAAAACGAGTTCTTTTAAAATATTTGCGGGTCCTCTGTCTAATACACCATTAGAAACAGCACGCTCAACCTCTTCGTATGCTTTTTCTGGAGTGTTTGGTCCCCTGTATGGTCTTGGTTCTAGAACTGCGGTAAAATAATCAGCAACTTGCAAAATCTTATCTTTGAATGTCATTTTATCACCCTTCAATTTCCAAGGATAACCATTCCCATCTACTCTTTCTTGATGCCTTACCGCTGGCCAAAACCATGGTTCATCTTTATGATTACTGAGTATTATGTAACTATAATAAACATGTTTTCTCATTATATCCATTTCACTTGGTTCTAACTTACCTTTCTTCTCAAGCAAATTGACTGGTGTCGTTATCTTACCTATGTCATGGAAAAGCCCTGCTATGAAAAATTCTTCGCTGTTAAGCAATATTTCACTAGCAATTGCCGAGGATACCTTCGCTACCCTCCAAGAATGTTCTCTAGTGAATGTGCTTTTAGAGTCTATTATATACGATAGAACAGCACCTATTTCAACAACTTCGTTAAATGAGAGTTTAACATCCAACGTGTGCTCGTTTATAATCTTTTCTCTATTATATCCCGCCTTTATATCGTATAACATCCAACGCGTGTATTCTTCCTTCAAAATTCCAATTGCTGCATCGTAAACAAAATCAAAATACCTATTTTTTATAGTAGATAATGGTATAACAAAGTCATTAAAACTTAATTCTTCATTGTTAACTAGAACATATTTAGAGATTTCTTCACTGATAGAAAGCACATTCCCGAGAACGTCCTTTTTTTCATTTTCATTAAGATAATGTGGCATTGCGTGGTGCAAAAGAATACTTGCAGATAGGTTCGGATACATATTCGCAAGTACAGATATTTTCGATACCTCAAATGCAGAAATCAACGTATGATCTTTTGTAGGAGATTCGTGAGTTGGCACATCTTGGTTGATAAGAAATTGCTCATCAATATCATCTAAGACTATGCCTTTATGAGGAGTGATAACACCTATATCATGAAGCACTCCTGCGTAGAAAGCTTCCATTTCATCCAAACCAAGCATTTTAGCAATTTTTGAAGCTAGAAAACCAACCTGGAGCGAATGAATACCAAATCTTGGAACAAAGAGTATAGTATTCAGCAAAATATCTATCATCTATCTCACCTCGTTTAAATTATACCATAAATTATTTGTAAAAATATTCTGTAAAAATATTCAGTATAATAAAAAAGGGCTTGACTTTTTTTTAGCTTATGTTAATATATATTTCGGTCATAATGATTGTATGGCCCCATAGGATAACGGCTAGTCCATCGGATTCTCAGTCCGAGGGTCGGGGTTCGATTCCCCGTGGGGCTGCCAGTTTAGAAGGTGGTGTTTGAGCCGCCCCCATAGTTCAAAGGATAGAACGGCGGATTCCTAATCCGCAAATGGAGGTTCGATTCCTCCTGGGGGCACCATAATTGGGCCGCTAGCTCAGCAGGTAGAGCACCTGACTCTTAATCAGGTGGCCGTGGGTTCGAGTCCCACGCGGCCCACCAGTCGTTTTTAAGGTTCATAAATATCGCTCTAGGTAAAAAGTGGAGGCGCCCGGCTTCCCACCCAACGGCAAAATGCTGTTTGGGTATCAGAAAAGTTAAGTTTGAAAGGTAGAACTGTGATAAATCATAATGTGTTATAAAACAACGGGCGCTTTTGCCCGTTTTTATTTTTTGAAAAATTAAATTAAAAACCAAAACAGGAGGGTGAAAACTATTAAAAACGAAAAAGAAAAGATTATAAAAAATGAAGAAATTCCTTTCACAGAATTAAGAGTGGTGGATGAAGAAGGTAAAGCCGTTGGTGTTATGTCAAAAGCTGCAGCTATCGATTTGGCTAAGTCAAAAGGACTCGATTTGATCTTAGTTGCACCAAATGCTCAACCACCAGTTGCGAGAATTTTAGATTATGGTAAATACAAATACGAATTAGCAAAGCGAGAACAAAAAGCCAAAAGGAACCAAAAAATTATCGAAGTGAAAGAAATGAAGTTTAGACCTGTTATAAACGAGCATGACTATCAGACAAAGCTTAAACATATAAAAAGATTTTTAAGTGAGGGAAATAAGGTTAAGGTTACTGTAATGTTCAGAGGAAGAGAATTGGCATTTGTTGAGAAAGGTAAAGAGATTCTTGATAGAATTTCCAACGATATTGCCGATATAGGAAGTGTTGAAAAAGAAGCGAAGATGGAAGGCCGTGATATGTGGATGGTTTTGAAACCTAAAAATCTTTAAAACACAATAAAAATTTAGATTAAGACAGGAGGGATAAGCAATGGCTAAGCAAAAGATGAAAACAAGTAAGACCGCTGCAAAAAGATTTAAAGTCACAAAAAACGGTAAAATTATGAGAAGACATGCAAACGCATGGCATAAGACAGGTAAGAAAAGACGTTCAACAATGAGAGCTTTAAGACTTGAAGATGTCATCGCAAAATCAGATGAATCAAGAATATTAAGGTTACTTGGAAAGAAATAATAGTTTTTGGTACTTTTCGCATCGATAAATTTATTTAACTTTTACGAATTCAAAAAATAAAAAAAGGAGGATATAAACCATGCGCGTAAAAAATGCCGTTAATTCAAAAAAGAAAAAGAAAAAGATTCTGAAGTTTGTAAAAGGTTTTAGAGGTGCATTGAGAAGAAGGTATTCTCTTGCTAAACAATCTTACTATAGAGCATTAAAATTTGCTTTTGATGGTAGAAGAAATAAAAAAGGTAACTTCAGAAAGATATGGATTACAAGAATAAACATCGCTGCAAGAAATGCAGGATTAAAATACAACGAATTGATTCACGGACTAAAGCTCGCTAATGTTGCAATAAACAGAAAAATGCTTGCAGAATTGGCAGTTAACGACCCAGAAAGCTTTAAAGAATATGTAAATATAGCTAAAGCTGCACTTGGAAAGTAAAATTGATATTGATTCTCAATAGCAAGGGGCGTATGCCCCTTTGTTTTTTAATAATTTTTTAGGCTCTAAAGCAAGGAGGCCTTAAAATGGAAAATACAGCTGAAAAAGAATTAAAGAAAATTTCTATCATCGCAGTTTTCACAAATTTCATTTTGGCAATTATAAAAGTCAGTGTTGGTTTGATTTTCAAAAGCATGGCTGTTTTAGCCGATGGTATCGATACATCAACGGACATCCTCACATCTTCCACTATGTTGATAGCAACTGTGATATCAAAAAAACCCGCCGATAAAGAGCATCCTTATGGCCACCAGAAAGCTGAAAACATAGGTGCGAAGATTATATCCTTCGTAATATTTTACGCAGGTGTTAGCTTGCTAATAGAAAGTGCAAAAAGACTTATAACTGGACAATACCAAGTTTTAACAGGTTTTTTACCACTCGTCGCAGCGATAATATCAGTTCTCGGTAAAACTTTTCTTTTTACAATAGAATACACAACTGGTAAAAAACACAAAAGTCACGCTATGATTGCAGAAGCAAAAAACATGAGAAATGATATAATAATGTCGGGACTCGTTTTTCTTGGAGTATTTTTAAACAAAATAGGTTTATCTTGGATGGATCCATTGGTTGGTATAATTATGTCTTGTATAATAATAAAAGTAGCTTGGGAAGTTTTTGAAGAAAACGCTCACGAACTCATGGATGGATTAAAAGATGAAGAAATGCTCATATACGACAAAATTTTCGAAGCCTGTAAGGTTTGTGGCGCATCAAATCCACATAAAGTAAGAGTTAGAAAAATAGGCAACAAATTCGACATTGATATGGACATTGAAGTCAACGAAAACATGTCTGTTAAAGAGGCACACGACATAACAAAATGTATAAAAGAACAACTTTGTGAAACAAAAGATATATATGATATTGTTATACATGTTGAACCGGAGGCAAACAATGAAAAAGAGCCGTTTGGACTTTCTGAAAATACTCATAGGATTAGCGATAATAGTACTAATTAATTCAAAAGTGTTATCATTAAATTTAAATGAGATATTAGAAAAATCTAAATCTGATCCAGAGTTTGCCTGGAATATGTATTTGATTTATATTTCTCAAGTTTCCAACGAACAAAGCCAATATATAAACTCGGATGAAATTGACAAAGTCGGCAAGAAAATTTATGCGAAAAGAAAATTAGTACAGTACAAATTCGCCCTTGATGAAGATGTAGATGGTCTAATCGATTTTTTAAAAACAAACGCAATAACTGAAAAAACAAAGTATCTACTTTTAGATATATTCGACGGAGAAAGCTTATCAAACTATCTCCTAAAAAATCTGAAAAACAACATTGATTCTCTTTATCTTCTGAAAATTATCCGTATTCCTGACAAAGATCAATTCTCAAAATCTTTGATGGCATTACTCGAACAAAAAGTCCTGTCAAAAAAGTTTTTTGAAACTGTTTTACCTTCACTTCCACAACAAATAAAAGACGAGCTGCTAAATATGATAATAGAAGAAATTACAAATTTTGTGAAAAATAAAAACATAACAAATGAAGAAAAAATATCGTTGGCCAACGTATATAAAGATATTTTAAAATACTACCCTTCGTATAAAAATTCTTTTATTGAAAGAAGACTAAAATTAAACAAAAATATTTTAGTGTCTATATGGGAATTTTTAATTAAATTTTCGTTTAGCACATTATCTAACATTCGTATTTTAATAACAATATTGCTCTTAGTAGCATTGCTAATATCTTTTTCTCTACGGATTATACGATACAGGATATTCTTATTACTAGGATTGAAAAAGTTAGCGGCGTTGAGTTATAAAAAGATAGTCGAGAAAGACCCATTAAATGAAGAAAAAAGGCTTAAACTCGCTCAGTTATATGAATCAGCCGGTATGTTTGATGAGGCTTTGAATGAGTATAATTTCTTAAAGCGAATAAAATTTGAGTGAAGGTGAAAATTTACAAGCGATTTACGACTAATCCCTACACATTATTATTCGTGTAGGGTTTTTTGTTACGTACTGTGATATAATTTATAATGACTAATTTAAAAATACAAAAATAAATTTGGGAGTGTGATTATGAGTGAAAAAAGTGCCTTTGTCAAGCCCACAAATAAATTCTTCTGATATAGAAGTTGTTGTCGAAGTCCTAAAATCAGGAAGATTAAGTATCGGTAAATACACAGAAGAATTCGAAAATTCTATTCGAGATTTTGTAGGAGCAAAGTACGCAGTTGCTGTTTCAAGTGGGACAAGCGCATTGCATTTGATATTAAAAGCTTCTGGCTTTACAGAAAAATCTCTGCTTATAGTCCCTTCATTTACTTTTGTTGCCTCTGCCAACGTAGCTTTATTTGAAAAAGGCAGTGTAGAATTTGTCGATATAGAGCCTGATACTTTAAATACAGATTCTTCTCATTTAGAAGAGGTAATAAACAAAAATTCTGAAAAATACGAAAATATATATTTCATGGGAGTAGATGTTTTTGGGCATCCTCTAGAATGGGATAGAATTGAGGCGATTTGCAACAAGTACGGCGTAAAAATAATCGAAGATTCATGCGAAGCATTGGGAAGTGAATATAAGGGGAAAAAGGCTGGATCTTTTGGAATAGCTGGTGCCTTTGCGTTCTATGCAAATAAGCAAATTACGACTGGTGAAGGTGGAATTATAGTTACAAACGATGAGGATATATACAAAATTTCCAAGTCTTTGAGAAATCAAGGTCGAGGCGAAGGTGAAGGTTGGCTTGCACATGAATACGTTGGATACAATTATAGAATCGATGAGATGTCTGCTGCCTTGGGTTGGTCACAAATGAAAAGAATAGATGATATTATAGGCAAAAGGGATAAAGTGGCGCAAAGATACAATTATTTGCTTTCTAACCTTGAAGTCAAAACACCTGTAGTAAAAGAGTATGTTACAAAGATGTCTTGGTTTGTCTATGTTGTCCAACTTCCAGAAAGCGTAAATAGACAAAAAAGAAAAAAAATTATGGAATATCTTGAAAATAACGGTATACAAGTTAGAAATTACTTTGAGCCAGTACATTTGCAAAAACCATACAGGGAGTTAGGATGGAAAGAGGGAATGTTACCAATTACAGAAAGTGTAGCTGAAAGAACTTTGGCATTGCCATTTTACACTGATTTGATACAAGAAGACCAAGAATACGTGGTCGAAAAGTTAAAAGAAGCGTTAGAAATATTCGCTTAATGTAATCATATAAAACTTGGTTAAAAACACGAAGAGGGGGATTAGGTGTGTTAGAGAGTATTTTGAATGTTGCGTTTTCATCTTTGCTTACAACAATATCAATGCCTGGTTATCTATACGGGGGATTAATATTTTTTTCTTTGATACCTTTGTTCTTTGCCCTTGAAAAAAAAGGACCTTTTTCAGCAGCTATCTTAAGCTTTTTGTATTTTTTTATATTTTCATTTGCGAATTTTCATTATTTGATAAATACATTAACTAAAGGGATGCCTGAGCTTTTTGGCAGATTCTCGTCAGTCACAGGTATTTTAGTTTTTATACTCTTTTGTGTATTAGAAGCTCTTCCTTTCCTACTTTTTGGATTTCTATATGGTCTGTGGAATGAGAAGATTAGATTCAGAATTTTAGAACCTATTTTTGTTGCGTCTGTTTATGTCATTTCAGAGTATCTTAGAAGTTTGGGAGATCTTGGATTCACAGGTGGAAGATTGAGTGACGCTCTTTACAGCTTTAAAGGCTTAATCCAAATAACACAGATTACTGGAACTTTGGGTTTGGTATTAATAATAGTGATTTTTAACTATGAGGCTTATAAACTTTTAAAAAAGAATAAGTACGGAATATCAATTGTATTAGCCGCTTTTGCAATAATAATTCTTGTAAACGGGATTATAGATTCAAAGTTGCCAATTACTATTGGTGAAAAGCCCGTTGTTTTAGCCCAAACAAACGTTCCGCAAAATGTAAAATACACTTATCCTTCCTCAACAATACTTGAATATTTGAACGAAAAATTTTCTGATTCACCAGATTATTTAACGGTATTCCCTGAAGCAGTTTTTCCAGGTGAGGATATAAGAAGAAATAAAGAAGTGGAAGAAAAGCTCATTCAATCTTTCAAAAATAGAACGATAGTAATTGGTTATCCAACATTTGAAGGGAACGCAGTTTTTAACAGTTTGAACATTTACACTAAAGGCGTCTATGTCGATAAATATGATAAAATAAAGCTTTTCCCATTTGTTGAAATGCTTCCTTACAAATCTATATTCGGTCATTTTGAATTTCTCAAAGGAATGTATTATTTCACACCAGGTACTTTAAAACAGATAAAAATCGATGGATATGGGAATGTTGGTTTTTTAATTTGCTTTGAATCATATTTCTCTTCACTAACACGTAAAGTTGCAAAAGATTCAGACTTTATAATAGTTTCCACAAACGATGGTTGGTATAAATCAAAAATAGCTTTAATACAACATTACACACAAACAATCTTCAGAGCTGTGGAAAATGGTAGGTACGTTGTTCAAGTTTCAAATACAGGGGTAAGTGGTGTGGCTGATTATTATGGCAATTTTCAAATACTGCCTGATGGAACAGTATGGAAGGTATTATATGTAAAAACAAATAATAAAACCACATTCTACACAAAATACGGTGATTACATAGTTATAATAGCTTTATTCTTTATGATATTTTCTGGATTGTCATCGAAACGAAAAAGTTCAATTTTTGATTAATTTTTTGATTAGTTTTTCAAATATAAATTATTTAAATATCTGGGAGGTTTAAATAGTGAAAAACGTTCCGGCGAATATCGAAGCTGAACAGGCTTTAATTGGAAGTATTCTAATAGAACCAGAAAAATTGGATAATATTGTTTCAATTGTTAGCTCTTCTGATTTTTACGACCAAAGACATAGGTACATATTCTCCGTAATAGAACAATTACACGATGAAGGATTACCCATTGATATAATTTCTGTTTGCGATCGATTGAGAAACCAAGATTTACTCGACAAGATTGGAGGAGAACTTTACGTTGCCCAACTTGCCGATAGTGTCCCAACTTCGGCTCACGCTGAAATTTATGCTCAAATAATACGTGATAAAGCTATACTCAGAGAACTAATAGCGGCTGGAAGTCAGATAGTTCAGAATGCTTATACAGATGTGGCCGTCGATGAAATTTTAGATGAAGCCGAGAGGCTAGTTTTCAGAATAGCCGAATCTAGAGCCACTAAGACATACATCGATGTTAAAAGTGCATTGACAGAAGTATTTGAACATTTAGAAGAATTGAGAGAAAAACATTTAAAAGGACTGGGTGGCCTTGTCACGGGTATACCAACTGGATTTAAGAAGCTTGATGAAATGACATCAGGATTTCATAGATCCGATTTAATAATAATCGCCGCAAGACCGAGCGTTGGAAAAACTGCATTCGCATTAAACTTAGCAAAAAATATGGCGCTTGTAGGCGAAGCATCGGTTGGTATATTCAGTCTTGAAATGAGCAGAGAGCAGCTTATACAAAGATTATTATGTATGGAATCCCTTGTAGATCTCCAAAAAGTAAGAAGAGGTTGGTTAAGCGATGATGAATGGAAAAGACTTGTTCAAGGTGCTTCGAAATTAATGAAGGCAAATATTATCGTCGATGATGAATCAAATCTCGAACCGCGTGTACTAAGGGCAAAGGCAAGGAGAATGAAAAAAGAATATAACGTAGATGCGATTTTCATAGATTATCTGCAGCTTATGAACCTTGGTGATAGAAGAGATAGTCGTCAACAAGAGATATCCGAAATCTCACGCTCGTTAAAATTACTCGCAAGAGAATTAGACATATCTATTATTGCACTATCTCAGCTTTCAAGAGCTGTTGAACAAAGAGAAGATAAACGTCCAAGGCTCAGTGATTTGCGTGAATCTGGTGCTATTGAGCAAGATGCCGATGTTGTAATATTCCTTTACAGGGATGAATATTACAAGAAACAACACGTTGACCTTCCACACGAAACTGAGATTATAATAGGCAAGCAAAGAAATGGACCAATAGGTACAGTAACACTTATGTTTAATCCATCTTTCACAAATTTCTTTGAAGCTGATGCTTTCCATTCCAATTCATAAAACATTAAGCGATTAACAGTGAAAAAAGACCGTTGATGTAGGACAGGAGGTACTAGAATGATAAGAGCTGTTTATCCTGGTTCATTCGATCCAATTACGTATGGACATATAGATATAGCTAAAAGAGCTGCAAAACTCTTTGATGAATTATATGTCGTTGTTATGGAAAACAAGAGAAAAAATTATACGTTTACCGTAGAAGAACGAATAGAAATGGTTAGAGAGTGTTTAAAAGATATCCCAAACGTAAAAATAGAAAGTTTTTCTGGTTTACTTGTTGAGTACACTGAAAAAAATAAAATTAACGTTGTTATTAGAGGTCTTCGCGCTGTTACGGATTTTGAATATGAATTGCAGATGGCACTTGCAAATAAAGAGATATGCAATGGAGTAGAAACTGTTTTTCTTATGACCGATAAAAGTTATTCTTTTCTTTCTTCAAGTCTTGTAAAAGAAGTTGCTTCTTTCGGAGGACCAATATCCCAGTGGGTTCCGGAGAATGTAGCTAAGAAGTTGTCTGAAAAAATTCAAAAGAGGTGAAATTATGGAATTAAATCACATGCATGAAGATAAGTCAAATAAAGCATTAGTACAAGCACAAAATTTATCAAAAATTTACGGGAATGGTCCGTCGAAAGTTATCGCTTTAGATAATGTAAACCTTGAAATATACGAATGTGAAATTATAGCGATACTTGGTCCTTCAGGTTCTGGTAAAACAACGCTTTTGAATTTATTAGCGGGGCTTGATGTACCATCTTCTGGGCAAATTATCATTGATGGGGTAGATATAACGAGTTTAAGTGAAGAAGAAAAAACAAAATTCAGAGCAAAGAATATGGGATTCATTTTCCAATTTTTTAACTTAATTCCTGTGCTGAACGCAGTGGAAAATGTTGAATTACCAATGCTTTTGAACAAATATTCACTTTCTGAAGCAAGAAAAAGAGCACTGGAACTTTTAGAAAAGTTGAATATACTTCATAGAAAGGATGCTTATCCATCACAACTTTCTGGTGGAGAACAGCAAAGAGTCTCTATAGCGCGGGCACTATCAACTCGTCCAAAGATAATATGGGCGGACGAACCAACAGGCGCCCTCGATAGTAAAAACGCAGAACAAATAAAACAATTGATAATAGAGCTAAATAAAGAATTTGGTACAACATTCGTTATAGTCACGCATGACCCTTCTGTTGCACAAATAGCTAATAGAATATTTAGAATGGAAAGTGGACAAATTGTTGAAGTTATAAATAAATTTGAAAAATAAAAAATCGTAGGCATTTGGGGTGTAATAAATGGTTGTCTATTTGACTGGTAATTCAAGATTTAAAAAGGAACTGTACATAAAAGATTACCTTAATAAATATAAGAACTATCAATATATAAAAATCTTCTCAAACGATGAAGGAAAATTGGAAGAATTGAAAAACGCTTCGATAAGTCTGGGACTTTTCTCAGAAGGAAAGATATACGATCTTGTTGATTTTGATGAATGGTCAAAATCCGAAAAGGAAGAATTCTATAAAATTGAATTCCCTGACGAAAATGTAATAGTATTAGTTAGAACTGAAAAAGCTATTCAAAAAGATTTGAAGGATAAGGTAATCGTTCAAAATTTTGATAAACCAAAAGATTGGGAAGATGAAAAATGGTTACAATTTATCATGGATAGCGCCAAGCTTATAGGTGTAGAAATTTCACAAGAGATAGCACACGAATTGTTAGAAATTGTAGGGCCTGACGAAGACACAATAATTAGCGAGCTTGAGAAAATCAAAATATACTCACTTGGTAAACCTCATATCGAAGATATAGAAGATATAACATACAAGAGAACTGTAAGCAAATTAGACGAATTTGCTTACCTTTTGAGCGAAGGAAGGTTAGATGACGCAAAAAACTTAATCTTCGAAATCAGTAATGAATACGAACCCGTTTTTATTTTATATGCACTTAGCAAACATTTTATTGAATTATTGAATTTAATAGCAACAGTTGAAAGAAAACATAAATACTCCTGGCCACAAATAAAAGAAATATCAAAACAAACAGATATACCTATTCCTAGAGTGACAAGGTTTCTCGGATTTAAATTTAAAGACTCAAAATTCTCACCAATAAACCATCTTGAAAAATATACATTAAAAGAAGTGAAGAATATTCTTGAATACTTGTATTCAATGGACAGACAAATAAAATTAGGTGCCGACCCAAAAGTTGTCTTAGCGAATTTTATAACCTATTTGAAAAATCTGTAAATTAGAAATCTTTAAAAGAGGTGAATTTTATATGCAATTAATAAAATCAGGTTTTGCATCATTTGTTGGGAAACCAAATGTTGGTAAATCTTCTATAATAAATGCAATAATGAAAAAGAAAGTTGTTATTGTATCTGAAAAACCTCAAACAACGAGGAATAGGATAAATGTAATTTACACAACTGATGATTTTCAGATTGTCTTTGTCGATACTCCGGGTATACATAAGCCACTTCATAGATTAGGAGAATACATGGTAAAGGCCGCTGTACAAGCTCTTAAAAATGTTGATTTACTTCTTTTTACGGTAGATGCCAAAGAAGGATTTGAGACTCCTGAAGAATACATAATTGAATATGTAAACCAATCAAAAACACCTGTAATAGGGGTTATAAACAAAATAGACCTTGTCGATAGAGAAAGGATAGATAGCATAGAAGAAATTATGAGGAAAAAAGTTGAAAATTTAAAAGAAGTTGTTAAAACTTCTGCCGTTACTGGTGAAGGACTAGATAAACTTTTAGAAGTTATAGTGGAAAATCTTCCTGAAGGCCCGCAGTTTTATCCAGAGGACATAGTCGTTGATAGACCTCTTTCTTTTATAGTTTCAGAGCTAATACGTGAAAAAATATTCCATTTTACCTACGAAGAAGTACCACATTCTGTCGCAGTAATAGTTGAGGAGATAAAGGAAAGAGAAAATGGGGTTTTCTATATAAGGGCAAACATATACGTTGAAAGAGAGAGCCAAAAAGGTATAATAATAGGCCAGAAAGGTCAAATGATAAAGAAGATCGGTGAAAGTGCAAGAAAGGATATTGAATATTTCTTAGAATCAAAAGTTTACCTTGATTTGTTTGTTAAGGTTAAAAAAGATTGGAGAAATAAAGATTTCATTATACTCAACGAAATAGGGATGAGAGATGATTTGGAATAATATATTCGGCTAAATTTTTAAAATTATCCGCTGAATTTCTCAAAGATATCCTTGGAACATTCGGAAAAGTAAGTTTCATGTCATATCGTGCAATGTAGTATAAAAAATTGTACTTTTTAGCAAGCTCAATGTATTGATTTATTCTTTGAACGTTTTCTTTATCGAAAGGATTACCGTTGTCTATGTATTCCACAGATAAAACAGTAACGCCCATTTTTTGAACGTTTATTAAAATCTTAATTCTTTGTTGAAAAGCATCGGATAAAGTATTTAGTTTGAGCTTATCAAAAAATAAACTTTCAACGACAACATACTTAACTCTATCCGTGAGGGCTGGGTAATCGTTTAGTATCTCTTCGCCATTTACTAACGCAAACTGGAAATTATTAAAATCTCTTGTTAGAGTATTTATTAACTCAAACATAGCTATTTTTAAATCTTTCTCAGATTTACCAGTTATCTTTTGCAGAGTTTCATGTTTATAAACATTTGTCCAATCAAACATTACACCATCAAAACCCGATTTCTTTACTCTGTTTAAGTAATTTCTCATCATATCATACCATTCTCTGTACCAGTACTTTACATAGTATTCTCCTTTCCAACCTTCCAAAGGAGATAATATAATGGATTTATTAAGACTTTTCCAATAAAATCTCCAATTTTCCGCTATACCTAAATTCACATAAGCAAAGACTTTTTTACCTGTGCTTTTTAGTTGACTTATGTCAGAATAACTAAACTCCGTTTTTTCCGTACCATCAGCGGAGTAATCAATTACAACAATATTGGATTTTATACTAAGCAATTGATTAATATCGGAACCATTTGTAAATAATATCCAATCTTGATCAACTTGTTTTGTAAAACCTATTAATGCAACTAAAAGAGCCAAAAAAATTAATAAGAAATATTTCGTCAAATCATCTAACATACTCTTATCACTTCCATTAATACAAATAATACAAAACGCCCCTTGTTTGGGGCGTTTTAAATGTCCTCAAGATTAGTACTTTATATATGGTAAGAGCGCCATTTGTCTTGCTCTTTTAATAGCTATTTTGACCATTCTTTGGTGTTTAGCACAATTGCCTGTTAACCTTCTTGGGAGTATCTTTCCTTTTTCGTTTAAGAAATCTTTAAGTATTCTTATATCTTTATAATCAACGTATTCAACGTTCATTTCACACATTTTACAAGCCTTTACTTTTCTCCTTCTCTGTCTTACTTTCGGCATTTCTATTCCCTCCTATTTTATATCATTTTTTCGGAAAATCAAAAATCAAAACGGTGGTTCATCGTCGTCTGGAATGTTGTCTACTATTTCTGCGTCTGTATCAAAGACATCTTCGTAAGGAATC
Organism: Fervidobacterium nodosum Rt17-B1; assembly: GCF_000017545.1. Lineage (NCBI taxonomy): Bacteria > Thermotogati > Thermotogota > Thermotogae > Thermotogales > Fervidobacteriaceae > Fervidobacterium > Fervidobacterium nodosum. The sequence goes on from NC_009718.1 coordinate 736,175, forward strand.
TCGTCTTGGACATCTCTATCGCCTTTCTTTGTATCAACAAAGACAATATTATCAGCCCATATCTCAGGAGTTGAACGCGATTGCCCATCGTTTGTTTTCCATTTGTTTATCCTCAACTTACCTTCTACAAGAACCATTCGCCCCTTTTGAAGGTAAGTATGAGCTAACTCAGCTAACTTTCTAAACGCAACTATGCGTATAAAATCTGCTTCTCCATTGTTTGCCCTATTAACTGCTAAAGTGAAAGTCGTTATCAAATTTCCATCTAGAGTCTGTTTTGTTTCTGGATCTCTTGTTAGCCTTCCAACTAAAACTACTTTGTTGTAAGACATTATTAATTCACCTTCTTTTTAAAATAAGCAATTTCGATAAACTTTAATTTGTTGAACTTTCCTCCTGTGAAACATTCTCTTGAGTTTCTCCTGTCTTTTGGCGTGCTGCTCTTCTTTCTTTCTTTTCAAGGTCTTCTCTTCTAAATGTTTGCCATCTCATGAACTCTGGGTGTACTTTGAAGTAGTTTTCAAGTTGATCAAGACCTTGACCGTTAGATCTGAAGTACATGACCGTGTAGTCTCCTTCGAAGTATTTTCCAATCTTGTAAGCAAGTTTTCTAATACCCCATCTGTCAACGGTCTCCACTTGTGCTTTAACTCTTTCTTCAAGGAACTTCTTAACGTTTTCCACAAGTTTGTTTCTTTCTTCCTCTGATACATCTGGTTTGATAATGAACATAGTTTCGTAAATCCTCATAAAGCACCTCCTCCCTCGGTCTACGCGGCTCTGCTTATCCTCTAAAAAGCAGAGCGGGAATTTTTGAATTGTTTCCTCATCTTTTACATTTTACATAAAATAAATACGGGCAAGTAAGCCCGCTTTTTCTCACATGCAAAACTTTCACAAAAGGTTTAAAAGAACTGGTGGGCTCGGGAGGGATCGAACCCCCGACCGTCCGGTTATGAGCCGGATGCTCTACCAACTGAGCTACGAGCCCACTCATGTGGAGGCGACGGAGGGATTTGAACCCTCGAATAGAGATTTTGCAGACCTCCGCCTTAGACCCCTTGGCTACGTCGCCCCATCGCGTGATAGATTTTACCACAGAGTTTTTAACATGTCAACAGGTTAAATATCTATGTGGAGCAGAAAATATTAAAAATAATCAAAAACGTTATTAATAAAGAAAAATATGGTTGTCAAAAGTCATTTTTAATGATATCATTATTTTGTTAGCATGTCTAATTTTTATGTTCTTAGAGGTGAATTATTTTGGAAAAGAAAAGTAAATTTGGTGGCATTTTTCATTTTTATCACTTGGTTTCATTCTTTGTATCAATAAACGCTTATTTATTCAGCACCTTCATTAATTCAACAGCCGCTCAATGGGGATTTTCATTCTCCGAAATTGGTTTTATAAACCTTCTTTTGTCATTCTTGTATGCCTTGTCAAGTATCACTTTGGGACACATAGGATACAAGTTTGGGTACAAAAAGATGATGAATATATTATTCATTTATCTTTTTGCATTATCATTTACTGGTTTCTTCGTGAATAACAGATTTTGGCTTTACATCTTCGCAAGCCTTCAAGGAATATTCTTCGGCGCATTTTTCCCACAAGTTGAAGGATTAATAGCCCAATCTGAAAGTTTGCTAAAAGTTACACCTCCATCTATAACCGGTAGATTCACACTAGCATGGAGCTCTGGAAATATATTTGGTGTGGCTTTCGGGCCTTACCTCACTGTAAAAGCACGTTCTATTATATTCTTTTACGGAATAATCCTGAGTATTGTTGTTTTTTTGCTTATAAGCCGTGATAAAAAAATAAATGGCGAATTGATAAACTTCACCCCCAATAGAAAATTAACAACCGATAGCGATAAATTCGATGTTGTAAAGGATATTAGCAGGATGAAAAGACTTAGATTAGAATATAGGATTATTCTTTTCCTTGGCGGATTGATATACACATCGGTTCTCGCTGAGTTTCCAAAGTTAATAAAGATGGCTGGGCTTGATATATCACGTGCCGGTTTTCTTACGGTTGGAGCAAATATCGGAGTTTTGCTTACATTCATTGCTCTTCAATATTGGAAAAAATGGGTAGGCAATGAAATTATCTGTGGCGTTTTGCTATCTGTGGTGCTACTTACCGGAGTTGTTGCATTATTCGCCAAAACTCCTCTCTTATTCTTCTTAACAGCCTTTTTGGCTGGCGGAAGTTATGCGGTTCCTTATACTTTTGCTATATTTTACGGTTTGCTTTCTACTTCAGAAGAACATGGTAAACAAGGCGCACTGCATGAAATGGTTATAGGCTTGCTTTTTGGAGTTGGACCTTTTGTCGGTGGAATATTCCTCGATCATTTTAAAAGTACTTTTGGATTGACTTTCCTCTCAATTATATTGAGTATATTAATATATTCAATTCAATTTTTCTTCAACAAAAGCAAAGTAGTTATTGAAAAGTGAAATAGTTTTGTGGTATAATTGATTACCACAGTTAAAGATGGAGGTGAAAGAAATGAAGTACAGATGCACAGTATGTGGTTATATTTACGATCCAGAAGTTGGTGATCCAGATTCCGGTATAAACCCAGGAACTCCATTTGAAAATTTACCAGATGATTGGACATGTCCAGTTTGCGGTGTAAGCAAAGATATGTTTGAACCACTCGAAGAATAACTAAAATTTACATCAACTTTAAGTGTTAATACTTTTCGTTTAGTTTATGTCTTAAGTTTAAATCTTCGGTGGAAAGTTAAAAATTGGGGGCCGTGGTGCCCCCGTTTGCATAAATAATAAATAATAAGAGATTTAATAAAAAACACAAGGAGGAACGGTTATATGTCAGAAGTTCGTGTGAGATTTGCCCCAAGTCCAACGGGGTATTTACATGTTGGTGGTGCTAGAACTGCACTTTTTAATTATCTTTACGCAAGAAAAACAGGTGGTAAATTCATTTTAAGAATCGAAGATACAGATCTCGAAAGGTCAGAAAAAGTTTTCGAAGAGCAGCTTATTTCCGCGTTGAAATGGCTTGGTCTGGAATGGGATGAAGGTCCAGATATCGGTGGGCAATACGGGCCTTACAGGCAGAGTGAAAGAGTTCATCTTTATCATGAATATGCGCAAAAACTCATTGAAGAAGGAAAAGCTTACGAAGTCTACGCATACCCAGAAGAGATTGAACAGTTGAGAGAAAAATTACTCAGTGAGGGTAAAGCACCTCATTATACACGCGAAATGCTTGAGCCATATAATACCCCTGAAAGAAAAAAAGAATACGAAGAAAAGGGATTAAAGCCTGCAGTTTATTTCTCTATGCTAAGAAAAGATTATGTGATAAACGACGTTGTAAAAGGCGAAGTTGTGTTCAAAGCTGGAAGTGTTGGCGACTTTGCACTTTTGAGAAGCAACGGTATGCCAACTTACAACTACGCTTGTGTTATAGATGATGGTCTGATGAAAATCACTCACGTTTTGCGCGGCGATGATCATTTGTCAAATACAGTTAAACAGGTGGCACTTTATGAAGCTTTCGGTTGGCCTACACCTGTTTTTGGGCATGTCTCCATGATTCTGGGACCTGATGGAAGTAAACTCAGTAAACGTCATGGCGCAACGTCAGTAGAAGAATTCAAAAGTAGGGGATATCTCCCAGAAGCTTTGGTTAATTTCCTCGCATTACTCGGTTGGTCACATCCAGAAGGAAAAGAAATACTCACAAAGCAAGAATTGATAGAAAGTTTTTCGCTTGAAAGACTTGTAAAAAATCCTGCGATATTTAATCCAGAAAAATTGAAATGGATGAATTCAGAGCATATTAGAATGAAAAGTATGGATGAGCTTGTTAAAATAGCTAAACCATTCTTGCAAAAAGATGTTGACGATGAATATTTCGCAAAGATACTCCACGCTGTAAAGGATAGGATAGAAGAACTTTCGCAGTTACCTGAATTGACAGATATTTTCTTCGAAAAACCTCATCAATTACCGGAAAAAACTCCAGAGGCTATTGAAACTTACACAAATTTACTTTCAGAGCTCAAAAAAATTGAAAAATGGGATAAAGATTCAATATACGCAGCTTTCAAAACAGCTATGAAGAGCGCAAAGCTCAAAGGTAAAGATTTCTATATGACGTTAAGACTTGTACTTACAGGTAAAACTGAAGGTCCAGAACTAATCGATATACTCGAAATCCTTGGTAAAGACGAAGTAATAGAGAGGATCTCTTTGTATTTAAATAAATGAAGAGGTGGTCTCATGACAAAGGTTTATATAACAGATACGCTTAGTAAAAGTAAAGTTCCACTTGAGACTTTAGAACCTGGCGTCGTAAAGATGTACGTTTGCGGACCTACTGTATACAATTACATTCACATAGGCAACGCAAGACCTATGGTTGTTTTCGACGCTCTCAGAAGGTTTTTAGAATTCGTGGGTTACAGGGTAATAATGGTTCAAAACTTTACAGATATAGATGATAAGATAATAAACGAAGCAAAAGAATGGAACGTCGATTGGAAAACAGTTGCGGATACGTTTATCGCAGAGTATTTTCACGATGCTCAACTTTTAGGCGTAAGAGCAGCAAATTACCACCCCAGAACAACAGATTTTGTTAAAGATATCGTTGAAGCAATTGAAACAATGATAAAAAAAGATTTCGCATATCCAGCAGAAAATGGTGATGTTTATTTCAGCGTTAGGAAATTAAGAGATTACGGAAAGCTATCTGGAAAAAATTTGGATGATTTGAGAGCAGGCGCAAGAGTTGATGTGAATGAACTGAAAAAAGATCCACTTGACTTTGTTTTGTGGAAATCCGCCAAACCTGGTGAACCTACGTGGGACAGTCCGTGGTGCAACGGTAGGCCAGGTTGGCATATAGAATGTTCCGTTATGTCGCAAAAATTACTTGGTGATATGTTTGATATACACGGTGGTGGTGAAGACCTTATCTTCCCACACCATGAAGATGAAATAGCTCAGAGTGAAGCGCTCACAGGTAAACCACCGGCAAAATACTGGATGCATAACGGTATGATTATCGTACGTGGAGATAAGATGAGTAAATCCCTTGGAAACACATTCATGGTAAGGGAAGCGGTAAGAAGGTACACTAAAGATGGCGTAAAGCTTTTCTTGCTGTCCAAACATTACCGTTCACCTATGGAATTTTCGGACGAGATACTTCAAGATAACATGAGAGCAGCTCAAAGGGTGCATAACGCATTAAACAGATTCACGGAAAAGTACCCATACCCATTGGTACCAAAAATTGACGAAGAAATGGAAAACTTCATAGACAGATTTGTGGAAGCACTTTCCGACGATTTCAACACACCAGTTGCACTCTCAATTTTATTCGATACAGTTAAAGAACTTAACAAATCAATGGATGAAGGTAACGACGAAAGAGCATTGAAAATGTACCACCTTGTAAAGAGAATTTATGGTCCTGTTCTTGGAGTGTTTGACAGTGAAATCCAAAAACAACAGCAAGTAAATTCCGAACAGTTAGATCAGCTAATACAAGGTATAATAAATTTAAGAAATGAATACAGAAAGAATAAACAATTTGAAATAGCTGATAAGCTAAGAGACGCACTCTTAAATGCAAAGATAAAATTACTTGATACTCCAGAAGGTACAAAATACGAAATTAATGATTAATAAAATTTTAGAATTATTGACATGTAAGACTTTAAAAAGTTGGAAAATGGAGGGATATTTGTGAGATTTTCACAGTTTTACGCGCCAACATTAAAAGAAGCACCAGCGGATGCGGAAGTGCCAAGTCAAGAATTGCTTACAAGAGCTGGGTTTATAAGAAAAATAGCGGCTGGTGTGTATACATATTTACCACTCGGAAGGAGAGTTTTACTTAAGATTGAAAAGATAGTGAGAGAAGAAATGGACAACATAGGAGCAAACGAGATTTTGATGCCAATAATCCAGCCTGCGGAACTTTGGAAACAATCTGGCAGATGGGAAGATTACGGTCCAGAGATGATGAAATTAAAAGATAGGCACGGAAGAGATTTTACGCTTGGACCTACTCACGAAGAACTCGTAACTTTCCTTGTTCAAAATGAGCTTAATAGCTACAAACAATTACCGATAACCCTTTACCAAATGGCAAACAAGTACAGAGATGAAATTAGACCGAGATTTGGTGTGCTTAGAGCAAGAGAATTCATAATGAAGGATGGTTACAGTTTCCACAGCGATTGGGAATCCCTTGATGAAACATACAAAGCTCATAGAAAAGCTTACTCTAATATAATGGAACGAATTGGATTAAAATATGCGGTTGTTGAAGCTTCGTCCGGAGCAATTGGAGGCAACGAATCTCACGAATTTGTTGCTTTTGCAGATACTGGAGAGAGCAATGTACTTTTCTGCGAATGTGGGTACGCAGGCAACGATGAAAGAGTGCCATATACTGGTGAAATTATTTACGATAATGAAGAGCTCAAGGGAATGGAAAAAGTCTACACTCCAAATGTGAAAACAGCGCAAGATGTGGCAGATTTTCTAGGAGTTCCAGTGAGAAAAATCGTAAAAACACTTATTTACAAAGGTAGAAATGGATACTTCATGGCACTTGTCCCAGGTGACAGGGAACTCAACGAAGAAAAATTGAAAAATTTCTTAAACGACCAGTCGTTAGCTTTTGCCACACCTGATGACATATTGAAAGACTTTGGTGTACCCATTGGCTTCTTAGGTCCGGTGGGTGTGAAAGGTATAAAAGTTATCGCAGACCACTTGGTAAAAGGGATGAAGAACTTCGTTGTTGGTGGAATGGAAAAAGATTATCACTTCGTAAACGTAAATGTTGACAGAGACTTTAAAGTTGATGAATTGGCAGATCTAATAGTTACAAGAGAAGGAGACCCGTGTCCTGTTTGTGGAAAACCGTTAAATGCAAAGAAAGGCATCGAACTTGGTCATATATTTAAGCTTGGCACAAAATATTCTGAGGCGATGGGTAGTAAATACATGGATAAAGATGGTCAGTTAAAACCTTTCATCATGGGGTGCTACGGTTGGGGTGTTTCAAGAACACTTGGAGCGATTGTAGAACAACTACATGACGAAAAAGGTATAATTTGGCCATTATCCGTCGCACCATTTGCAGTAGTTATAACACCAGTTAGTAACAACGAAAACTTAATGAAATTTTCTGAAGAATTGTACAATTTCCTTGTTGAAAAAGGCGAAGAGGTACTTTTAGACGATAGGAATATATCACCTGGTATGAAATTCAACGACGCGGATTTAATAGGAATACCATTTAGAGTAACAGTTGGTAAAGCTCTATCTGAAGGAATGGTAGAAATCAAGTGGAGAACAGGACAGCAATTCAAGGTGAAAGCAACTTTAGAAGAAATATATGAATTTTTGCAAAAGTCAAAGCAAGAATACGATCCTCACAAAAGAGTTGAAAAATAATAAATTATAAAGTTATGAATTAATCAGTGGTCTACAATCAAGGTACAAAAACGATAAAAAGACTGGGGACCACTGATTAAAATATCTAGGGGGTGATTTATATGTCACCTGTTGAAGGTCTTGAAAAAGTTGATAAGTACATTTACAAAATTCGCAAAGCTGGAAATATGAGAGTTGACGCGATAATTCTATCGGATTGGGAAACGTTAGATAAAGAAGCGATAGAACAAATCAAAAACGTCGCAACTCTTCCAGGTATTTTAAAAGCTGCTTACGCTATGCCAGATATACACTGGGGTTACGGATTTCCAATAGGTGGAGTTGCCGCTTTTGATGTTGAAGATGGAATTATAAGCCCTGGTGGTGTGGGATTTGATATAAACTGCGGAGTTAGGATGCTTGTCGTAAAAGGTTCAAGTAATATCGTAAAGAGTAATATCGATACAATAATAAAACGCATTTATGAGAGTGTACCCGTTGGAGTTGGTGAAACAAGTGAATTGAATTTTTCAAAAAACGATTTCAAAAGGATAGTCACAAATGGTGCAAAAGAAGTAATAAAGATGGGATTTGGATACGACGAAGATTTGGAAAGAATCGAAGACTACGGCCACATACAAAATTGTGATTTTTCCGATGTAAGTGAAGAAGCTATAAAGAGAGGGAAAGACGAACTTGGGACGTTGGGTGCGGGAAATCATTTCATTGAAATCCAAGTCGTCGAAGAAGTATACGATGAGAAAATAGCAAAAGTATTTGGGTTGGGTAAAGGTGATATAACGATATTAATCCACACAGGTAGCAGAGGCTTTGGTCATCAAATCGCTACAGATTACATTAAAATCATGAGAGATAACCTTAAAGAACATAATAAAAATCTCCCTGATAAACAGTTGATAAATGCTCCATTTAATAGCAAATGGGGGCAGATGTATTATAGCGCAATGAACTGTGCGGCAAATTACGCGTTCGCGAATAGGCAGATTATTACTCATCTCATTAGAAAAGTATTTAAATCTGTTGCGGGATTAGATGTAAAACTCGTTTACGATGTAGCGCATAACATCGCTAAGATAGAAGAATATGAAATTGATGGAAAAAAGAGAAAAGTTATTGTACATAGGAAAGGCGCGACAAGGGCATTTGGACCGGGAAACCCACACCTTCCAGAAATATTTAAAGAAACAGGGCAACCAGTTATAATCCCAGGGAGTATGGGCACAGCATCGTACATACTTGCTGGAACAAAAAAAGCTGAAGAAATGACATTTGGTTCAACTGCTCACGGTGCTGGGAGAACTTTGGGAAGAAGAGAAGCGACACGAGAGCTCTCAGTTGAACGTGTGATAAGAGAGCTTGACAAAAAAGGCGTAAAACTTTTGGCTAAATCAAAAAAAGGCATAGTTGAGGAAGCACCAGAAGCATATAAAGATGTTGATAAAGTAATTAAAGTTGTTGATGAACTCGGTATATCACTCAAAGTTGCAAAGTGCGTTCCTATCGGAGTGATAAAAGGATGAGCGAGTTTATAAAAAGACTTAAATGGCACGCCTCAAAAGATGAATTGTACCTTACAGTCGAAGGCACACTCTCAACTTTTTACCTTGTTTTAACACAAACGGTAATATTCACAGCACTCGCATTGTACTTTGGATTAAATGAAGTCGCTTTGGGATTAGTCTCTTCTTTTCCCATGGCATTTCAGATTTTTCAAATATTCGCACCCGCAGTTATTGAAAAATTGCCAAGCAAAAAGAAACTATTAGCTTTTTTTAACTCTGGTAGGTTTTTATGGATAATATTAATCCCACTCCTATTTTCAGAACACAGAAAACCGGAATTATTTATACTCGTCTTCGCGCTCAGTCAGGTATTTGCGGCATTTGCTGGAAATGTCTGGATTAGTATTATATCAGATGTCATCCCTTCAGAAAGAAGGGGAAAGTACCTTGGATTGAGAAATTTTTTCGTATCTTTAGCGACACTTTTGGTTTTTTATCTGTATTCCCTGATAGCCGATAACATTAAAAAACCTTTCAATTTCGCGATAATAATATTAATAACAATGGTTACTACACTTTTCTCTCTTGTTTCATTAATGAAAGTTAGGGACGTCAGTTCGAAAAAAACAGGATCTCTTAACGATTTAAGAATAGTTTTAAAAGATAAAAATTTTATGAAACTTTCAAAAGCTTATTTTATGTGGAACTTTGTGATTTTATTATCCGCACCGTTTTTCCCATACCATCAAATACATAATCTAAAATTACCAATGACGTATATAAGTTACGCATCTATCACCGCATCTTTACTATCGATGTTATTTTACACACTTTGGGGAAGATTATCTGACGAATTCGGTCATAAAAGTGTGTTGATAACCGGTTTATCAATCGTTTCCATAACACCTGCTATTTGGATTTTGATGAACGAAAAGCACTGGGTCTTAGCTCTTACTTTAGACGCTATTTTATCAGGTGTTGGATGGGCTGCTGTGAACCTTGCTTTTATAACTCTCCCTATGGAAACGGCATCAAGTAGCTCACCAATGTACTTTGCAGTATTCTCAGCCCTTGGTGGTTTAGGTGGTATGATAGGTTCCTTAATAGGGGGACCTATTGCAAAATTCTTTAATTCGCTTGATTTTTATGTAAAAGATTATCACATCTTTGGTCTTCAAATATTCTTCATAATAGAAAGTGTATTAAGATACTCTGTAATCCCACTTTTCGCGGGAATATCGAGCAGAAAATATGTGTCTCCAGCAACTTTGTTTACAAATGTACTCTCAACTCTGTCTGGTAGACATGCTATAAGGATACAAGAAGGTAACAGACAAGAGGTTATCATCGGTAGGAAGAGACTCCGAAGATGGTGGTAACATAAAGGTTTTAAAAATATCCTAAAATTAGGTGGTCAAAAATGTTTTTGAACTTCCTTCAACAATACAACTTAACAAAAGATCAAATACATGCAGCTAAAAAACTAGAAGATTTTATTTATGATTATCTAGATTTTCTAATCATTCAAGGTAGCGCTGGTACAGGTAAAACGTTTTTAATATCTCAGTATGTGAGATATCTCTTCGAAAAAGGAAAAAGCTTTGTAATTCTCGCACCAACTGGTAGAGCTGCTAAAATCCTTCACGAAAAATCCGGATTTGAAACTAAGACTATTCACAGTGAAATTTACAGTTTTTCCCATGAGAAAGTAGATTTGGAAAGTGAAATCATCAAAGTATATTTTTGTTTAAAAAAACCACAACGTGATAACACAATTTTCATAGTAGACGAAAGCTCGATGATTTCAGACAATAAACAATCAGACGAGGAACTTGTCTTTGGGAGCGGAAAATTGCTCTCCGACTTTATCGAATATGTAAAAAGCGGTGAAAACAACAAAATTATATTTTTCGGGGATGAATACCAACTTCCACCAACAAATTCCGCTTTTTCCCCGGCATTAGATGTTAAAACCCTTCAGGAAAATTTTCATTTAAAGGGCGAAAAGATTTTTCTTAACGAAGTTGTTAGGCAAAGAACCCAAAGTAAAATATTAAATAATGCAAATACAATTAAAAAACATATCGACGATGAAAATTACTTAACTCTAAAGTTTGAGTACGACGGTGACGAATTTGTCAAAACACATGATTTCATAAAGGAATACAATTACTCAAATCCTGGCGAAGATATCATAATTGTTTCAACAAACAAAAAAGCTTTGGAGTACAATATGGAAATTAGGAAAAAGCTCGGATTCCAAAGCCAAATTGAAGTAGGCGATATATTACTTAATACAAAGAATGTTTACTGCAAAGATAAAGTAGTATTTAACGGCGAATTTTTTAAAGTCGAAAAAGTAATAAATTATGAGGGAAAAGACGCATTTGTTGGAAGAAAAAAGTATGTTTTGGAATTCTACGATTTAGAACTAAAAAATATAAATTCTGGTGAGATTATAGAATCCAAAGTATTTTTGAATTCCTTATTTTCAGAAACCGCAGATATAGATTCGGATTTAAAGAAAGCATTGTTTAGCTTTTGTATAGATGATATGCACAAGAAAACAGGTTTATCACAAAAAAGTATTACTCAAAATCTAAGTAAATACCTTCAAGATAACCCCTACTTAAACGCATTACACGTAAAATATGGTTACGCTATAACTGCACACAAATCTCAAGGTGGAGAATGGGATAGAGCTTTTATAGACCCATATTATTACAATTCTACAAAAACTAAGGAATATTTCAGATGGTTATACACATCGATAACCAGAGCCAAGAAAAAAGTCTATATAAAGGATTTACCAATAAAAATCTTTTCATTTAACAAATTGAAAATTCAAAATGATTTCACTTTAAGAGAAAAAATCAATATTTCATACAATTTGAACTTTAACAATGAAATGTTAAGAGAACTATACACAGCTTTTGAAAGCATAATATCTAAACATTCATTTAACGTATTGGGCATAGAGCATCTCCAATACCAAGAGGTTTATTATATCAAAAGTGGTAATCATTATCTCAAAGTCCAACTATATTACGATAAAAATTATGAACCAACAAGTCTGAAAATTTTGGAAACAACCAACAACGAACAAGCACTAAAAATGTTGAGTATCATCAATTCAGAAGTTCAAAATTCTAATAATTTTAATATTGATAAAAACAATAAAATTAATTCTATTTCTATAAGCAGGTGTATGAAAAAGACTTTAGAAAACGAATGCGTAAAAATCTATATAGACGGAAGCTACGACGAGTCCACGAAAAAAATTGGCGCAGGTTTTGTTGTTGTAAAAGAAAGCAATGAAGAGAAAATAGAAACGTACTGGAGAGGTTTCTCAAACCCAGAACACGTAAAACACCGAAATGTGGCTGGTGAAATATATGCAGCATTGCTGGCATTTGAATATGCGAAGAATGAAAATCTGAAATGCATAGAAATTAACTATGACTACGAAGGTATAGAAAAATGGGCTCTTGGTTTGTGGAAAACAAATACTAGCTTAACAAAATTATACAAAGAAAAGTACGATTACTATTCCACTTTTTTCAGAATAAAATTCAATAAAGTCAAAGCTCACACTGGGGAAAAATACAACGAAATAGCCGATAATTTAGCAAAGAAAGCTGTTAATGAAGAAAAATACCATGTAAAATATGAAATTGATTTATAAAATATAAAAAAGGCTCCGGTAATATCACCGAAGCCTTTTTGATTTTAATATTAGATGCCTATTTTATTGCTCTTGAGTCTCTGTAATCAAAGTTTCAACAGTGTTTGAACCTTCGACGATTTCTTCTGAAAGAATTCCATTTTCGAAGATGATAGATGGTGAAGCTATACCATTGAAATTTGTTCCGTACTCTGTTGTATACGCGCCTGTTGCGAAGAAGTAAACTATATCACCAAGTGTCGTACTCTTTGGAAGCATCGCATCGTAGTACATGACATCAACGCTATCACAAGTTGGTCCTGCAAGAACAAATTTTTCGAGTTCTTCGTCTTCTTTTCCGTCAACTGTAATTCTGTATCTTATGTTTTGAATAGTCTCTGTCAAGCCATGGAACACTCCAGCATCTAAATAGAGCCAATTTTCGTCACCTTTTTTACTTCTGAGAATTACTCTGGAAATCATGACTCCCGCATTACCAACCATTGATCTTCCAGGCTCAACGATAACTGTTATATCATTTCCAAGATATTCTTCAACAGCTTCGTTTATAACTTTTGCTATTTTTTTAATTGAAGGTATATCCCTGACGTAGCGAACTGGCATCCCGCCGCCTGTATTTATCATTTTCATTTCTACACCAAATTGCTTAGCTTCTTCAAAAACTATGGAAGCTTCTCTTATTGCTGTTCTCCAGTTCTCTGGATTGTAATTTTGCGAACCAACATGGAAACTCAAACCAATTGGATTAAGTCCTTTTTCTTTTGCATATCTTACAAGTTCGATAGCATGATTAACGCTTGTACCAAATTTTCTTGTGAGTGGCCAATCAGCATCGCCTTCCATTCCGTTAGTACTTATTCTCACGTATATGTCAGCATTAGGAGCAACAAGGGCAATCTTTTCGATTTCCATTTCCGCATCAACTGCAAACATCCTAATACCAACTTCGTAAGCGAACTTTATATCTTCAATTTTCTTTATTGTGTTTCCAAAGCTCATTCTAGATGGTTCGACACCGATAGATAGAAGTTTCTCAATTTCACCGCGTGATGCAACATCAAAATGGCTCCCCATGTCTTTTAAAAATTTCACAATCTCAATATGAGAGTTAGACTTCACTGCGTAATAAACTTTACAATTATTTATGTTTTCTATAAGTTGTCTATAGTTGTTTGCTATCACGTTTAAATCCATTACTAAGACTGGTGTTCCGTATTTTTCAGCGATCTGTCTAAGTTTTTCCATCCCTTTTTACCTCCTTTGTAAATTGTCGAACTTATGATAGAATAGAATTGCCAAAATATACATAAAATTCTGTTTAAAATATCAGGTACATATGTTACAATTACTATAACATCACATTGGGGGGAGTAGATTTGAGTATTAAAGAACTTTTCTTTGTATATACATGTATTATTGTTGGTTTGATAATGATTATCACAACACAACCTGTTGTATTTAATACAGATATACCTTTACTTGGTATAGCTCTGGCTTTGTTGTTTTTCTCCCAATCTGTTGAAATACCTATAGGAGGATTAGTATTTAATATTAAGAGTTTTAGCATGCTTTACTTATTGCTTTTTATTCGGCCAGAAAGTATACTAATACTGAGTATTATTACTCTACTTGTTTACATAAAAGATTTACGTCGTTTCCTATTCAAGGTCTCTTTCGAAGTATTACAAATTGGATTTGGCACTCTATTGTTTAAAGCATCTCCAAATGATTATCTTAAAATAATATCATTCGCAATCGGCTATATGCTTAGTAATGTTTTGGTGACGATTTTTTACATTAAGTTTTTTGGAAAAACAAATGTAAAAGCTTATATAAGGGCATTTTTGCTTGTATTTGCGTTATCTTTATTCGGCTCAATGATTTTAACAACTATATACACATTCAACGAAGTCAAGTTATCCTCACTGATTTTTGTTTCAGTTCTTTATTCTGGATTTTTGATACAACTTTATTACACTGTATTTTCTGAACTTTGGCACAAAGAACTTACATTGGAAAAGGAACAAATAGCAAGAGAGATAGAAAATCTTAAGAAATTACCGGAAATTCTCGAGAAAAGTTCAAAAGAAGATATAGACGATGTTTTACAAGATGTTTTAGCTACAACTTGTAAGCTAATAGGATTTGAGTACGCATTGCTTAGTATATTTGATTTCAGGAGCGGGAAAGTAACAAGAATATCAAAGTATGGTATAAAAGATGAGGATTTTGAAAAATTAAAACAAAACAGGCCTGATATAAAATCGACTTACGTTTTAATGCAACAACGCTTTGATGTCGGTGGTGCTTACTTTATCCCAAACGGAAGTGTTGATTTATCCCAATCATCAATTTACAGACCATCTGAATACTTTAAATTAGAGGTTGAAAATGCTTGGGATCCAAATGATTTATTCATTGTCCCATTGATTTACAAAAACAAAACAATAGGATATATAAGTTTTGATAAACCAACAAATATGCTAAGGCCTTCAAAACGTGAAATTGAACTTGCCAAGTTTTTTGCATGGCAGATAACTAGATTACTATCAGAAAGTAAATATTCCGTTTTCTTCCTTTCCGATTACAAAAAAGAGCAAACATACGCATTTCTTATGGAAGAAATCTCGAAAAATATCGAATTTGGGAAGAGTTTTCTAATAGTTTACGTTGACATTGATAAATTTGAAAAGGTAAATATAACGCATGGTTTTAAAGCTGGGGACGAAATGTTACAAGAACTTAGAAATATTTCTGAGGAAGAAATTAAAAACCTTGGAATTTTTTCACAATTCAACGACGAACTTATAATGCTACTATGGTCAATGAGCAAATCGGACGGGGTGCTAGTCGCAGAGAGAATAATTGAAAAATTCAAGAGAAAGTATCCAGATGTCAGTTTAAGTGTTAGCGTTGTTAAATATCCAACTGATGCACAAACATTTGATGAATTACTTGAAAAAATTAAAGTAGCTTTGACAACAGCTAAAAAATCTGGAGGAGGACGTATCGTAACATTATGAGACGTGTAGCTATTGAATTTTCCTACGATGGAACGGACTTTTTTGGTTATCAGATTCAAAATAATGTAAGAACTGTCCAAGGTGAATTGGAAAAAGCATTAGAAAAGGTCTTTAAAATCCATATAGATACATACGCTGCGGGACGGACGGATACAGGTGTACATGCAAATGGTCAAGTAGTATCGTTCGACTGCCCAAATGATAGGCTAATGGAAAATGATATAAAAAATGCAATAAATGCTAATTTACCTGGTGATATTTACATAAAAAAAGTATGGTTCACACATCCAACTTTTAATCCACGTTACGAAGCGAAAAGAAGAATTTACCATTATTATATAGATACATCCAAATCCAAGAATCTTTTTACAAGGCGGTACGTGTGGTGGTTTCCATATGAACTTGACATTGAAAAAATGAGAATAGCCGCTAAATATTTGATTGGAGAACACGATTTCATTTCTTTCAGCAAAAAAGGCGAAGAGAATACCAAAACTATAAGAACGATAAACAATTTAAGAATAATTGAAATAAAAAATGGACTAATTCTAATCCGAGTTGAAGGAATATCATTTTTGAGAGGGATGGTAAGGAGCATCGTAGCAAACCTCGTACGTGTTGGAACTGGAATATGGGAACCTGAAAAAGTAAAGGAGGTGTTAGAATCAAAAGATCGTTCAAAATCAGCTGGTTTAGCACCTGCGCATGGATTATTCTTATACAAAGTTTTATTTTAGCTAATATGAATTTTAATCCTTTTATACCAAATGAAATAATCGAAAAATTAAACGATGATATAAAAAACGATGTTATTAATTGGAACAAATTGGATGTTGTATATCTTAAATTTATTAACGTACCATACGAAATTGAAAATTTTATATACAGACAAATCGCAAAATATGGATTAGTACCAATAAATATAGACTATACAGATTGTACATATCACACAATAGATTCTTCAGATTCTTCAAACAATATGGTTTCATCAGATTCAACTTCGGTCATATTATCTCCTATGATTTCCAAATGTGAACCTATCATATTTTCAACAGATGACTCGTTTATTTTAATTGAATATGGTAATGATGAATACGCTTTACCAATGAATTTGGTTTACGAATTTCCTAACACCTTAGCTCAGTTGATTGAAAGTATTATAAAAAATGATATTATTTATGAAAATTTGGCTGATGCCAAAAATGATAATATCTTAAAAACTATAGTTGTAGATCAAAAAACTGGTTCTTCTTTTCTTACTCAATTTATTGGAATTACTTATTTCATTCAAAATGATAAATTAGAATTACTACAAGGTAAAGTTATATATAGCGCTAAGACAAACAATGTCGAGGCGGTTAATATCGATTTACTGGAAAAAGAGTTACAAAAAAATGATGTGGTTGCAATAACATCTGATAGTGTGGTGACAAAAGAATACATATATAATCTAAAGACAAAGTCTCTAACAAAGTTCCAAGCACCTATAGTTTCAATATGGGATAATTATGTACTATACTCAGATGGAAGTATATCTGATTTATCTTTTACTTGGAATACAAAGATTAGTAATTCGCCGTTGGATTATATATTTACTGAAAACAGAATATGCATTCTTGACATCTCAGGCCAAGTGGTTATAATGAATCAGAAAACACGCAGAATACTTTTTTCAAAAACATTTGAAGGAGCTTATTCTCTAAGTTTAGACAAAGATAATTCATTTATTGTTAAAACTACAAATGGATGTTATAAAATATCTGGCGATAAAGACGTAAATCTTATAGAAAAAGGAGCCAATGAAACATATGAAGAAAGTTCTAAATTTAATATATTTTACCCCTCTTTATTGGACATTTTTCACACTCCATTTGGCTTTTTCTACAAAGGGAATTTTATAGGTAATGAAATATCTGGATTTTATATAAAAGATAAAACAGCACATGTCATTACGGAAGTGGGAACTTGGAAAATAAAGTTCTAAGACTTGATCAGTTATTAATTTTGAAAGGTTTTGTTGAAAGTAGAACGAAGGCTCAACAAATGATTGAAAACGGGCTTGTACTATTAGATGGCAAAGTATGTACAAAACCATCAAAAAAATGTCATTCAGATTCAAAAATTATCATTCTTGATGATTTAAAGTACGTTAGCAGAGCAGGATATAAACTTGAAGGTTTATTAAAAGAATATAAAATAGATGTTAGTGGAAAAATAGCATGTGATATAGGCAGTTCAACAGGTGGATTTATAGATTGCCTTCTTCAAAATGGTGTAAAAAAGGTTTATGCTGTTGACGTAAATACAAAACAGTTACACTCAAAGATTTCTTTAGATGATCGTGTTGTGAAAATTGAAAAAAATGCACGGTATATTTCTAAAAAAGATATAAGTGACAAACTTGATATAATAACAATTGATGTCTCTTTCATATCCATCACAAAATTACTGGAAGGTATTCTTCAATTGTCTGAAAATTACACAAAAATAATATCACTAATAAAACCTCAATTCGAAACAACAAATACGGATAAGGGTATAGTAAAAGATAAAAAAACTCATATTGAAGTCATAAGAAAAATTGTCAAAGCTTTCCGTGATGAAGGCCTATACTGCGAATACTTAACATATTCGAAATTACCAGGTGCTGATGGCAATATAGAGTTTTTTGGTGTATTTTCAAAAGAACCTGTACACTCTATAAGCAAAAGTGATATAATAAGTATCGTAGATACAGCTTGGGAGGAACTAAAATGAAAAAGTTGTTAACTTTGCTATTTATAATCATTATAATATGTTATACATTTGCCGATTCGGATATTTTCAACTTTGTACACAAAGATTATGACTTCATAATAAGATTGTCTAAAGGTGGCGCTTGGTATAAAGAATTAAAAAAGGTTTCGTTTTTTTCTTTTGTTTTTGATAGGAAAGGATTAGGATTCGAAGACTCATTTCTTAGAATACTTGAAGATATGAAATATAAAACTGGTGTACAGCCAACAGTTGTTCAAGACGCTCTTTCAAATGATATACTTTTTGCATCAAAAGGAGCGGAGGTAGATTTCACAACATTAATTTCTTTCGATATAAATTACTACCTGGAATTTATAAAAACTATAACCGGAAGTAGCTTCATAGTTTTTGAAAGCAAGTATCCCGTTCAACTTGTAAAAGCGTTATCATATTTGTTGTCCGTTAATTTTAAAAATCTCCAAAACAATATCTTTCAACTTGGCGAATCGCTTTTTTGCACATCTACTGGGAAATACTTAATATTAGCTGGAAGCAAACAGACTTTAGACATGGCGATAAAAACTTATACAACCCCAGAAATGCAACTTTCAAGAACAAATAAAGATTTTGATAGATTAAAAGCGGGGGTATTTTTTATAAGTGGCTTTGCAAAACCAAATACGCTGAAATTGAATTTACCTGGTGGAATAGGAATAGAAGATTCAACAGCAAGTCATTTACTCATTACATCAAGTATCTCAGCTGGCTCTTTTACATTTACAATAGAGCAAAAAAACACGAAACAATACACAAGCTCAAAGAATATAGACACAATGGGTCAATTACCCAAAGTTTGGAATTACTATCTGAGTATACCTTCGTCAAAGTCATCGATAATTATCGGATCTATTGAACAATGGTTTTCAGGCGTAACATCTGAACTTCAGCAACTTACAAATCTGGTAAAGAATCTTTCAAATTCTTCTACAAATACTTACGTCGCTGGTAAACTCGAAGTTGGTGAAATAGTCTTTATATTTGAAAATTACAGTGGGAAAGACTTTGAAACAAATCTCTCGAAACTTGGTGCAAAGTATGATAGTCAGAAGCAAGAATGGGTTATTAATCTTCAGAATTCAAAACTATACGCGTTCAAGTCATCTAATAAAGTTATAGTTGGTACAGTCGATAAAAACAGCTTTGAAAAGTATGAAAAAACTAGCAAAAAATTGAAAGATTTACCAATTTACTATGATTTTTCAAAGATAGAAGCATACGATTTTAAAGCACTTATGGATTTAGGTGATATAATTAAATCCATTATTGGATTTAATATAACTTCCAAGTTACTTTTTTGGCAATATTCAATAGGTTACATAACTTACTATAAATTTGTTGTCTCCTGAAAGGAGGGAGTTAGATGAGTGAGTTTAACGAATACTTGGGAGTATTTATTGACGAATCGAAAGAATATATTCAATTGTTAAATGAATCCTTGCTTGAGCTTGAGAAAAACACAGATGATGTTGAGCAAATCAACAAAGCGTTCAGAGCCTTGCACACATTGAAAGGTATGGCAGGAACCATGGGTTTTGAACACCTTGCAAAGTTGTGCCATAGAATGGAGAATTACCTTGATGCTGTTAGGTCCGGAAAAGTTACTATATCCAGTGACGAGCTTGATTACCTATTTGGTGGTCTTGATTTAATTGAAAAGATGCTCCAAAGTATTGTGAATAAAGGTAATGACGAAATCGAAGAAGATATTTCTCAAATTGTTGAAATATTTGAGAGAATAGCGGCTGGTGAAAAAGTTTCATCAAAAAAAGTTGCTGAAAAAACTACAGAAATAATCAAAGAAGAGATAAAAACTGAGAAAGAAATTGGAAAAGCTAAGATTGGTGAACTCTTCACCCAAGAAGTAATAAAAGATGTTTTAATGGAGGCCGCAAAGAAAAACATCCCAGCTTATCACGTAATTGTAAATCTACAGGAAGGTACTCAATTAAAATCTGCGAGAATGTACATGGTCTTCCATTCTCTGGAAGAAATTGGTATTGAGATTATTAATTCAATACCACCGGTCGAAGATATAGAAAATGAAAATTTTGATCTTACTGTTGAATTGTTATGTGTTGGAAATGTTTCACAAGAAAAAATATACGAAAAAGTAATGAACGTTTCAGAAATAAAAAGCGTTGTCGTAAAACCTTTAAAAATTGAAAAAGAAGAAGAAGAAGGGGAAAAGAAAGTTGAGCAAAAAGAAAAAAACACAGAAGAACAAAAAAAGGTAAAGGTAACTCAAACTGTAAGAGTGGATATTGAAAAATTAGATAATCTAATGAACCTTATGGGTGAACTTGTTATCGCAAGAAGCAGAATTGCTGATATACTTAAAAAATATAATATTAAAGAGGTTGATGAATCTCTAGCACAGTTAAGTAGAATTACATTAGACCTTCAAAACGTTGTTATGAAAGTAAGAATGGTACCTATTGAATTCGTCTTTAACAGATTCCCAAGGATGGTAAGAGACCTTTCAAAGAATTTAGGAAAGGAAATTAACTTTATAATGGAAGGTGAAGAAACAGAGTTAGATAGAACGTTCGTTGAGGTAATAGGTGATCCTCTTGTCCACCTTATTCGTAATGCTATAGACCACGGAATTGAGTCAAAAGAAGAAAGAATTGCTTTAGGTAAACCCCCTGTCGGAACAGTTAAACTTTCCGCAAGGCATGAAGGAAATAATGTAGTTATAGAAGTAGAAGATGATGGTAGAGGTATGAACAAAGAAAAAATAATCAAGAAAGCAATTGAAAAAGGATTAATTACAGAAGAAAAAGCTTTGACATTACCTGATGAAAAAGTTTTTGAATTCATATTTTTACCTGGATTTTCAACAAAAGAACAAGTAAGCGAACTTTCTGGTCGTGGTGTCGGAATGGATGTCGTGAAAAATACAATTGATTCACTAAATGGTACAGTCTCAATAGAAAGTAAACCTGGAAAGGGAACGAAAGTAACAATTAGACTGCCTCTCACACTTGCGATAATACAAGCATTACTCGTTAAGGTTAATAATTACGTTTACGCAATTCCAATATCGATTATAGATAGCACATTAATCATATCTTCGGAAGACATAAAAGTTGTCCAAAACGAAGAAGTAATAGTAATAAGAGGCGAAGTAATTCCTATTATTAAACTTTGGGAAGTATTTGGAATGGAACATGAACAAAATCCACATGAAATGAACGTAGTTGTTGTAAAGTCTGGAGCAAAGAAATATGGGCTTGCCGTTGATACACTAATCGGGCAGGAAGACATTGTTATCAAATCACTTGGAAAAGTATTTAGCGACGTAAAAATATTCAGTGGTGGCGCAACGTTGGGTGATGGTAGCATTGCCTTAATTCTTGACATCACCAACATAGTTGAGTGAGGTGAGAAACATGGAAGAAATTAGGGAATTTGAAGTCCTTGTCTTTAAAGCTTTAAATCAAGAAATGGCAATAGACGTTGAAATGGTAGAAATTGTTATAGATAAAACAGATATTACGCCTGTACCAAAAGCAAGAAAAATCATTGAAGGCGTAATTAATCTAAGGGGTAAAATTATTCCTGTTATAAGTTTACCAACTTTGCTCGCAGGAAGTGACAGTAAAGAAAATCAGAAGAAAATAGTAATAGTGAAAATCGAAGACGTGGAGTTTGGACTTATAGTAAATGAAGTTGTTGGGGTTTTAAGAACAAATTCTTCTGAATTGGAAACAAACCTCGGCAAAATAAACACATATGGAAAAAAAGCAAAAGGATTAATAAAAAAAGGCACAAGATTAATTGTTTATTTAAACTTAGAAGAAATATTAAGAGAAATAACTGGTTCGGAGGTGGCGTAAGATGGCAAAAGTCTTGGTTGTTGATGATGCAGCATTTATGAGAATGATGTTGAAAGACATCCTTACAAAAGCTGGTCACGAGGTTGTTGGTGAAGCTGCAAATGGCGTTGAAGCTGTTGAAAAGTACAAAGAACTTAAACCCGACGTAGTAACAATGGACATAACTATGCCGGAAATGAACGGAATAGACGCAATTAAGGAAATTAAAAAATTTGATCCAAACGCGACTGTTATCGTTTGCAGCGCAATGGGTCAACAAGCGATGGTTATTGAGGCAATTCAAGCTGGTGCAAAAGACTTTATTGTAAAACCTTTCCAGGCAGCGAGAGTTATCGAAGCTATACAGAAAGTTTTGAAATAAATTTTACTTGCCGGGGTGACGAAAATAAAGGAATTAATTAATTTCTTCATAGGTCTTTCGTTATTTATAATCCTTATGTTTGTTACATATTGGTTTATTAAAAGAAAGCTCCCCAACGTTGTTGGGGGGCGTTTTGCTAAAGTAATAAGTAGAGTATACATCGATAGAAATACTTACCTTGCTCTCGTAAGAATTTTTAAAGAATATTACGTTATACTTGTTAGTCCCGGAAAAACAGAAGTTATAAAAAAACTTGATACAATTGACGAAGGTGAGTTAGAAGAAGAACCACAAGATTTTAAAAGTATACTGCACAAATATGTGGGTGGTAAAAAGTGAAAAGGTTTTTCACAATACTTTTTCTCATTTTTCTCATTTCATCAATATTTTCACAAGACGAAGTCCCAATTCCTGGAATAAGCATCCAAGTAACTCCCACACAACAACCTCGAGATTTAGTAGCAACTCTTGAAATTTTATTAATTCTAACTGTATTAACATTAGCTCCTAGCATATTAATACTTTTTACATCTTTCACCAGGATAATAATAGTTTTTTCATTTACAAGAAATGCTCTCGGTACAAGACAAGTACCACCTAACCAGGTATTAATAGGTTTGGCTTTGATTCTAACATTCTTCATAATGCAACCTACATGGAATGAAATAAATACCAATGCTTTAACACCTTATATGGACGGAAAAATAACTTACCAAGAATTCTTTTCAAGAACTATGGCTTCCGTAAGAAAATTCATGATAAACGAACTTGTTAATCATCATAACGAAGATAATGTATTTACAATTGCCAACGCTTTGAAACAAAATGTAACAAAAATTGAGGAAGCTCCTGATTCACTTTTAACTGCTGCGTTTGTACTTGGGGAAGTTGAAATAGGTTTTAAAATGGGGATATTAATTTACATACCATTTATCGTAATAGATATGGTCGTTGCAAGTATTCTTCTTTCATTGGGTATGATTATGATTCCTCCAGTTTTAGTATCTTTACCTTTTAAAGTTCTTGTATTTGTACTTGCTAACGGTTGGGAATCGATAATTGTCAGTTTAGTAAAGAGTTTCGCGTATTAAATTATTTAAATTATAAAAATTGTCAGATTGGGTGACCTTGATGACGTTAGAAGTCTTCCTGGATATTGCCAAACATGCCATACAATTATTGTTAACTCTAATAACCCCACCACTACTTGTAAGCTTAGTGGTGGGTATACTTATAAGCATTTTCCAAGCAGCTACACAAATTCATGAGCAAACGCTAACATTTGCTCCAAGAATTATCGTTGTTTTCTTAACGCTTATGCTACTCTTTGGTTGGATGATTGAAAGTATGCTTGAGTTTGTAAAAGATATAATAGAAAAATATATCCAAATGATTTAGCATTTTTTTAGAGGTAAGCATTAAATACTTTCACTATTTCTCTATGGATTTCCTCAATAGTCCTTGTTCCATCTATAATTACAAAGTTTTCATTCTCTTTTGCCATTTTGAGATAACAATTTCTTATACTTTCCCAGAATTCTTTCCCTTCTTTTTCTATCCTATCTTTGTGCTGGTTTTTCATCCTTTCCATGGCAACATTAACCGGAACATCTATGTAAAATACTATATCTGGATAAGTTTTATCTGTAGCAAAATCATTTAGAATCTTCACGGTCTCGGGCCCAAGTTCTCTCCCACAACCTTGATAAGCTACACTTGAATGTGCAAATCTATCAGCAATTACAATTTTTCCATTTTTCAAAGCAGGTTTTATAACGCTTTCAACTAACTGGGCACGTGATGCCAAAAATAACAACAATTCACTTCTTGCACACATCTCTTGAGTTATTAGTAGTTCGCGAATCTTTTCCCCCAAGTGTGTTCCACCTGGTTCTCTAACCTTTATGTACGGTATACCTTTTTCTTCTAAGTAATTAACCAACAAATTTACCTGCGTGCTCTTACCACAACCATCAATTCCCTCAAATGAAACAAACATCAAAATCCCTCCTGATGAATTGGCACAAACTGATTTTAAAAATATTTTATCATGTGGTACAATATATTTAAAGGTTTAAAAATGAATAAAAGTTTGAAAACCTTATGGAATTTTATCAGGAGGGATTTTTATGCGAGTAGCTGTAATAGGTGCCGGTTCTGTAGGAGCGTTAATAGCCCGCGAATTATCTCGTTACGATTTAGAAGTCATTATAATCGAAAAAAACGTAGATGTTGGAATGGGAGTTACAAAAGCAAATTCAGCAATTGTTCATGCCGGATACGATGATGAACCTGGAACAGTACGTTCAAAATTCTGTGTACCGGGTAATAAAATGTACACAGAATTATCAAAAGAATTGGAAATAGACTTAAAAAGAATCGGATCTTTGGTGTTAGCATTCAAGGACGAAGAAGTTAGAACCCTCGAAGAACTTTACAAACGTGGAGAGCAAAATGGTGTAGAAGGTATGGAAATATGGGATAGGGATAAGGTACTTTCTTATGAACCGAATGTTAATCCAGAAGTAATTGCTGCTCTGTGGGCCCCAACAGCCGGTATAACGGAACCTTGGATGGTGGCAATTGCCGCGGTTGAAAATGCTGTTGAAAATGGTGCAAAATTGTTTTTAGAAACAGAGGTACTTGATATCATTACAAAAAATGGGAAAGTTGAAAAAATAATAACAAATAAAGGAGAATTTGAGGTTGATATAATTATAAACGCCGCAGGTTTATATGCTGATGAGATAGCAAAAATGGCAAATGCCGACTATGTGCCACTTCATCCAAGAAAAGGGGAATATATATTACTCGATAAACAAGAATTCAGTGGTTTTGTCAAAAGTGTGCTCTTCCCAACCCCTTCCATTCTTGGAAAAGGAACACTCGTAACCCCAACCGTTGACGGTGGAATTTTAGTTGGACCTACCGCTGTAGATCTTCCTCCAGAGAGAGAATTCAGAGAAGATACGTCAACAACATTTGAAGGTTTTGAATCGCTCATTTCAAAGGCTCTAAAAATGACTCCTCTCATTGATTTTAGAACTTCTATAAAAACATTTGCTGGTCTTAGGCCAGAAAGCCCACAAAAAGATTTTCTCGTTGGAAGAACAAGAATAACCGGATTTTTCAACGCTATGGCAATGCGTTCGCCTGGTTTAACAGCCGCACCAGCGATAGCAAAATTCATGGTCGAAGAAATTCAAGAATCTGTTGGGGAAACGTTTGTTCCAAAATCTGATTTCAATCCAATTAGAAAGAGAATTAAACATTACGCAGATATGCCACTTACATTATGGGATCAGGAAATTAAAAATGATCCACTCACCGGCAAAATGATATGTTTTTGCAATAAGGTAACTGAGAAAGAAATTCTTGAAGCAATAAAAAGAGGTGCAAGTACAATCGATAGCATAAAATTTAGAACACGGGCAATGTTTGGAAGTTGCCAAGGTGGATTTTGTATGCATAGGATAATGAAAATTTTGGCAAGAGAGCTTGGCAAGGATATATCAGAAATAAGACTAAGAAGCGAAAAAAGTGTTGTACTGAATGGGAAGGTGAGACAATGATCGAAAAAGAGGTTGATGTATTAGTCATAGGTGCTGGAGCGGCTGGGCTTGGAGCAGCTATAGGAGCTGCGAGAGAGGGCGTGGATAAAGTAGTTATAGTGGAACGGGATGAACGAAGTGGTGGAATTCTAAATCAATGTATACACAATGGCTTTGGACTTCATTATTTTAGAGAGGAACTTACCGGTCCAGAATACGCAGAGCGTATAAAAAACATAGTAAAACAGTATCCGAATATTGATGTAAAAGTAGAACAATACGTACATGGTATAGATTACAGAAGAAAAGAAGTATCCGTTGTTTCCACTGAAGGAGTAACCATTTACAAACCAAAATCACTTGTCGTAGCAACAGGTGCCCGCGAAAGACCGATGGGTGGAATACTAGTGCCTGGTACCAGACCCGCCGGTGTTTTTACCGCAGGAGTAGCTCAGAGATTTGTAAACCTTGAAAATAGGCTCCCTGGTAAAAAGGCAATAATTGTTGGTTCTGGTGACATTGGATTGATAATGGCAAGAAGATTAACTCTTGAAGGTGTTGAAGTGGTCGCCGTTGTTGAAAGAATGCCATTTCCTGGTGGATTAGAAAGAAACATTAGACAGTGTTTAAAAGATTTCAATATCCCACTATATTTAAGTCACACTGTTGTTGGAATATACGGAAAGGAAAGGCTTGAACGTGTAATAATAGCTCAGCTTGATGAAAATTTCAAACCCATTCCAGGTACGGAGAAAAAATTTGATGTTGATACACTTATTCTATCAGTTGGATTAATTCCACAAAGCACTTTATTTAAAGACTTTCTAAAGATAGATCCTTGGACAAAGGGTATAATGACTTCAAGTTCAGGAAGAACATCACTCAATTGGATATTTGCGGCTGGAAATTGTACAGTCATATACGACCTCGTTGATTGGGTTACGGAGGAAGGCTCAACGTCTGGAAAATTTGCGGCGATGTATGTTAAAAATAATTGGGAACCTGCTAAATTTTCCGTTGAAAAAGGGCAGAATGTAGGTCTACTCTTCCCAACATGGTACGAAGAAGGTACAAACCTTAACATTTACATAAGAGTTAAAAAACCTCTAGAAATAGGAACGATAAGAGTTAAACAGAGAAACAATCTACTTTACAGCAAAAAACACGCAAATTTAATGCCAAGTGAGATGGTAAACATAAGAATTCCTGAGTCAAAAATAGGAGCCGGTGATATCGTTGTGGAGGTGGTAGAATGAAAACCGAAGAAATGGTCTGCGTTATGTGTCCTTTAGGATGTAGACTAACAGTAACTATTGAAGATAACGGTGAAATAATAGTTAGTGGAAATAAATGCCCGAGAGGTATAGAATATGGAAAACAAGAAGTAACAGAGCCTTTAAGGATATTAACTTCAAGCGTATTAGTAAATAATGGTGAACTTCCCCTTGTTTCTGTAAAAACAAACAAGCCAGTACCAAGGAGGTTGATAGGTGAAATTATGGAAATACTTAAAAAAACAGTTGTTGAAGCACCTGTCAAATCTGGTGATATTATCTTAGAAGATGTGCTTGGAACAGGAGCTGATATTGTTGCTACAAGAAATGTTGAACGAATCAAAACAGCATAACATCCACGATGAAAATTGCTCTAATAATATTGAAATTGATTTGAGACTATTTCCAGAACCAAATGTGAATCCTGACGAAATGTCGATCGATTCACTCGCATATTTGGGTGACGCAGTTTTTAACCTCTACGCGAAACTTTATATACTAGCCGATGTGAAAGTTACAGATTTGCACCGTCGCTCAAATAAATATGTTTCAAGGCAGGGACAGAGCAAACTACTGAAGTCTATATCACACTTATTGGACGAGAAAGAAAAAAATGTTGTTCAAAGAGGAATCAACAGTAAAGGAGCTAGAAAACATGGTAATGACCGCCTTTATATGGAAAGTACAGGATTCGAAGCATTAATTGGATATCTTTACCTAACAAATAAAAAACGACTTTCAGAAATTTTAAAATTCGGATTTGAAAGCTTTGAGTAATTCTATTATACCATTCAAGGAGGGAGCAAAATGGGAAGAAGTGTCATTATAGATGGTTCAATTGTCTACACCGATTCGAGCGAAATATTGAGCAATCCTGGTTTCGAAAAGTTATTAAGGGAATATATCGATTTTCTGAAAGAGAAAAATAGCCCCTTGTTAAGAACATTGGAAGCATTCAGAATAGGTGAAGAATACAATGTAAGGCATTTTATTGAGTATCTCCATTTACTCACTCTAAGAGATGTAAAAGAAATAACAACAATCATAAATTACGTTAATCCTGAAGATTTAGCAAAATTTATAGAATCTTTCTATTCTTTTTGGAGAAACAAGCACAGGTTTATGATAAAAAGAGAAAGTTACACAATCGATAACGCACGAAAAACAAGTATAGTATTCACCGCAACTATGATTGCAGAAGAATTCAAAAACCTTGTGAGAAATCTTTACAGAACAATTATGAAAAATATTGAACCAGATAATTCAAACATAGTAAGGCAATTACCAAGTGGTGCTCAAGTAACGTTTTTGGTAGATTCTTTTGACTGTAACGACGAAAGATTTTGTAATTTTTCGAACATTCCAATGGTTTGGGGCGCGATTTTTGACCCACCTGTGATATTTTACACAAGATCAAATAAAAGAAAGGGTGTATTACCTGTTGTTGAGAGAAATGTTCTAAGTGATTTGAAACTTCCAAATAAGGAAAAAGATTGGTATTTAATCCCAATTTTAGTCGCTGATTTACTTATGTTTGTTTATGTAAACAAAGAATTTCTATCACATGCAGCAGGTCTTGGTAATCTCTTCCAGTTTGCAAATATTATGGATCTAAAAAAGAAAGAAGTATCAGGTGCGCTTATATTTGGATTACCTGTCGAAAATATACCAGATTATCAAGAAAAATGGAAAAATGGTGTTATATTTAAAGATCAAGGATTATATATAGGTGTTATTCCGGCATTAGACGAAAATGATTACTTTGGTTATATGAAGAAAACGTTACTAACAATGCATAATTTAATAAGAATAGACCAAGGGAAACTTCCAGTTCACGGTTCCATGGCAAGAATCGTTTTGAAAAACGGTAAAAGCGCCGTTGCGATGTTTGTGGGCGATAGCGGGGCTGGTAAGAGTGAAACATTGGACGCATTAAATAGATTGGAAGAAGTAGCTTATGTGGACGTTATAATAGACGATATGGGGTCTCTAGATATAGTAAATGGAAAGGTTGTCGCTTACGGAACTGAAACTGGTGCATTTGTTAGATTAGATGACTTACCACCGGGATACGCATATTACACGATGGATAGGAGTATCTTTATGAATCCAGACAAAATAAATGCGCGCGTTATTGTTCCATTTAATAACTATAAAGAGGTAATCACACCAACGCCTATAGATTTCTTCTTGTACGCAAACAATTACACAGAAGTCAAAAATGACGAAGACAGAATTGTATTTTTCGATAATTTAGACGATGCAATTCAAGTATTTTCTGCCGGAAAACGTATGTCAAAAGGAACGACTTCGGAAGAAGGCATGACAGAGAGTTATTTTGCAAATCCATTTGGTGCTGTTCAAAGAAAAGAAGAACACCACAAAATAGCAGAAATTTTCTTGAAAAAAATGTTTGAAACAGGAGTAAGAGTTGGTGAAATCAGAACGATGCTCGGTGTAGAAGGATACGAAAAGGAAGGTACTTACTTAGCTGCTAAAGCCCTTTACAAGATAGTAGAAAGGATGTGATAAACATTGAAAAGTAGAATAATACTCATAACCATATTTATAGTTATTATATTGATTTACTTAGGTACAGGGGTTTTTCAAGTTAATCCATCGGAAGTTGCTTTGATAAAAACTTTTGGAAAATTTACTGGTACCGTTGGACCCGGTATACATATCCACGCTCCTATTCCTTTCCAATCGCATGTTATAGTTGATGTTCAAACTATAAGGAAGGAAGAGATTGGATTTCGTACAGTTGGCGATAGAAAATACGAATCAAGAGATGTTGAAGCTTTGATGCTAACAGCGGATGGAAATATAGTTAGTGTTGAGGCTGTTGTGTCATACAAAGTATCTGATCCCGTGAAATTCGCTTTCAGAATTAAAGATCCAAGCAATCTTGTTAAATTTACCACAGAATCAGCTTTAAGAGACAGGATATCAAAAAGAAATGTAGATGATATTCTCACTCAAGAGCGTGAAAAGGTTGCTGATGAAGTATTAGAAATAGTTCAAAACTTACTTGATAAGTACCAAGCAGGTGTGAAAATCGTGAACGTTCTGCTACAAGAAGTTGTGCCACCAGCCGAAGTTGTCTCAGCCTTCGACGATGTAAACAACGCAAAGCAAGATAAAGAAAGATACATAAACGAAGCAAATAAATACGCTAATAACCTTATCCCAAAAGTTGAGG
Source organism: Fervidobacterium nodosum Rt17-B1 (assembly GCF_000017545.1). Taxonomy (NCBI): domain Bacteria; kingdom Thermotogati; phylum Thermotogota; class Thermotogae; order Thermotogales; family Fervidobacteriaceae; genus Fervidobacterium; species Fervidobacterium nodosum. Next base: position 766,876 of record NC_009718.1, read on the forward strand.
GAGAGGCTTTGAAAATAGTGCTGGAAGCGGAATCTTACGCTCAGCAACAAGTTCTTAAAGCTCAAGGTGAAACTCAAAGATACTTAGCACTTTTAGAAGAATATAGAAAAGCACCTATGATAACAGAAACACGTTTGAGACTCTCTACTCTCCAAGAAGTTCTTCCAAAAGCGAAGAAAATTATGGTTATGGATAACTCACAAAAAATAACTGTACTTTCTCTAGACCAGCTATTAGGTGGTGATTCGAAATGACTAAAGCAAAACTTATCACCGCTATTTTCGTTATTATCTTAGCGATAATATTTCTTGCACTTTCAATTGTTATAGTCGACGAAACCAAATATGTAGTTATATTACGCTTTGGTGAAATTAGAAAAGTTATAACCGAGCCGGGATTAAACTTTAAAACCCCTTTCGTTGATAACGTTGTGAAATTAGATAAGAGATACTCTATTTACGATATACCACCTGAGAGAATTATCACAAAAGATAAAAAGACTCTCATCGTTGATTCATATATTATTTGGAAGATTTCTGACCCAAAACTTTTTATTGAAAGCATGAGAACTGAGAGCCTAGCTTTATCAAGGTTAGATGATGTCGTATATTCAGGTTTGAGAAATACACTTGCGAAGTTAGATATGGACACAATTGTAACACAAGAAAAGACATTCTTAAAGGATGTATTAGATTTTTCCATCAGCAACACAAAAGATTACGGAATACAAGTGATAGATGTAAGAGTCAAGAAAACAGATTTACCAGCGGAAAATAGAAATGCAGTATTCGAAAGAATGAAATCAGAAAGACAAAGCATAGCAGCGTTGATAAGAGCAGAAGGCGAGAAAGAGGCACAAAAAATCAGGTCAGAAGCAGACAAAAAAGCAGCTATAATAAAAGCGGAAGCACTTAGTAAAGCGGAATATATAAAAGGAACTGGAGATGCAAGTGCTACAAAGATATACGCTGAAGCGTATTCAAAAGATGAAAGATTCTACAAACTTTGGAAAACACTTGAGAGTTACAAAGATATTGTACCTGGTAGTGTAATTATTTTAAGCAAAGATGCTGAAATATTGCAATATGTTAAGTAAAACTAAAAAAATAAAAAAGAAAATCGGGGACAAGTCCATAAAAGTCCCCGATTTATTTGTTATTGTTCTTTAAAAAATTACAATAATGTCGCAATCATCACAGCTTTAATAGTGTGTTTTCTGTTTTCTGCTTCATCCCATACTCTTGATTGTTTACCTTCAATAACTTCAAATGTGACTTCTTCGCCTTTTACCGCTGGTAAACAATGCATGAATATTGTTTCTGGCTTTCCTGTCTTTTTCATAAGTTCTTCGTTAACTTGGTATGGTTGTAGCAATTTTCTTCTCTCCGCAGCCTTATCCTCTTCACCCATTGATGCCCAAACATCTGTGTAAATAACGTCTGCGCCTTTTACTGCTTCTTCTGGATTGTCTGTGAACTCTATCTTCGCACCACTTTCGGCTGCGAATTTCATACATTCGTCAACAAGCCATTTTTCTGGCCTGAGCGATTCAGGTGAGCATATCACGTAATGCATTCCCATCTTTGCTGCACCAACCATAAGTGAATTTGCCATGTTGTTTCTTCCATCGCCCATAAATACCATCTTTATACCTTTTAATCTACCAAATTCTTCTTCAATTGTTTGAAGGTCTGCTAAAACTTGTGTTGGATGGAATAAATCTGTTAAACCATTGTATACAGGGACACCAGAATATTTTGCAAGTAATTCAACGGTTTCTTGTTTGAATCCTCTGAATTCAATTGCATCAACCATTCTTCCGAGAACTCTTGCCGTATCTTCGACTGATTCTTTCGCACCAAGTTGTATGTCTTGGATGGACAGGAATATTGGATGACCGCCTTCTTCAGCGAATGCTGTTTCAAAAGCAAGTCTTGTCCTTGTTGATCTTTTTTCGAAAATAAGAGCCAATGTTTTCCCAACAAATCTTTGGTGTCTTATTCCTGCTCTGCTTTCTGCCTTAACTTGCTTTGCAATGTCGAGAAGATATTTTATTTCTTCTGGCGTGTTGTCCATAAGTGAAAGAAGCGATCTACCTTTCATGTTTACTCCCATCTTCTTTGCCTCCCTTACCTTATTTTTTGAAAATTTTTGAAAGTAGGAATTGCTCATAAAATACTCACAAAGAATATAACTTACAATTCAACATTTATCAACTCAACAATAGATAAGCATACTAACGCGTAAAAAAGCATACTTGAAAATTGACAAAAAACTATTCACAAAAAACTTGCTATTGAAAATATGCTAGAAAATTAAAAAATGTAACCTATCGAAAATTCTATTCCCTCAACTTTTGTATTATCTATAAGATAGAAACTGAAAAGCCCGGAGGTTATGGAGATATCTCCAAAGTAATATTTCGCTCCTATTCTTATTATACTGGTAATCTTTTCAAAACCAAAGCCATTTATAGGTGCTAACATACCACCCATTCCAAAAAGTGAAACTGTTCCTATCTCTAATTTAATATCGTACTTCGCAATTCCACCTAAAGAAATGTAATAATTAGCAAAGTCTGTAATTAAGGCCAAAGAAAAACCACTAACTGCGTTAGGTGCATTTTTAATAAGTCCTAGAGTATTAAACTCGCCTGAGAACAAGTAATTTCCACTAAATGAATACATAAATCCAGCGCTTATTTCGCCAGCAAATACCGAAAATGACAAAAGTAGACATAACAACGATAAAATTAAAAACAAATACCTACTCATCAAAATCACTCCCCTTGTATTTATTGTAAATTATTGTAAATTACTTCAAATTTTTTAAAGTTTCTTGAATCTTTTCCTCATCAACATACAACCTTATAAAAACTTTATCGCCCACTGTTATTTTTATAGGTTTCGAAGTCATAGTCGGTATATCGTAAGTTTGTATGTTAAATCTTCCAAGAGAATAATAAAGCTTGGCCAACGAAGCCTCGGTAATCACAGATTCCGGACGAAGGGTAGAGACATGGCTACTAAGTGTAAAATAATCGAAGAATTTGAGCCCTCTTTTTCCGTAATATTGAACGAAATCATCTAGCTCTTTGACTCCGACTTTTTTAAGATACTCATTTTTCAAGACTATTTCGTAAATATAGTCTGCTTTTATACCTACCAATTCATTAAATAAAACAACAAAATCGTGTGGATTTGAACTTGAAATGTCTAATTTTTTTGAAAATATAAACAAATGGTCAGGAACATTAATAACGTTTACAACTCTCTTTTCTCCATCAACAATAAAAATTTTTCCTCTTAGTTTTGAACCTTCCAAACTTATATCATTGTTATTAGCTGATGTGCTTTTATCTAATGGATAATATAGATAATAGACAGATTTTTTCTTCATGTCGAATTCGCTTGAATTCTTGACCGACACAATACGTATACCAAGATATAAAAATCCAACTAATAATAAAATCGACAATACAATTATAACAGGTTTAACGTAATTTCTTTCTGAACTTCTCCTACTTCTACCTATGTATGTTTTTTTTGTTCTCACTTTTTACCCTCCTCTACAATCTTATTCCACGTCTCAACTGTGTAAGGCAAAACATATAAATTGAAATTTACCGCGTATATAATTTTATTCCTTATAACTTCTCTGTAGGCAAGTTCCATATCATAGAATGCAAGTTCTCTAAACTTATTAACACCATCATAAATCCTTGTAAATTCAAGAGAATCTGCTAAGGCTAGCGCTTTTCCATATACTCCAAATTCCGGATGACCAGATGTATGATAACCAACTCCCAGCAAAACGTCATAATCGTTTACTCCAAACCGTCTTTTCAAATACTCAGAAGCCACAAAACCATGCAAAAGAATTGGTTTTTTTAAGACTATTTCGTTGAGTTCTATACCGTAAAGTGATGCTATCTTCTTCAATTTCTCTCCTTCAACATCCCTAAATAAATCATGAGAAAGAGCCATAGTCTTCAATTTTTCATTATCTAATCCATACCTTCGTGCAAGTTTTTCGCAGAATTCAACAACTCCATAAATGTGGGGTTTCCTTTCTTCTAAAACGAGAAGTTCAACAGCTCTTTCAAGAAATTGGTTAATTTCTTTGTACATGTTTAATATTCAATCCTCCTATTTTGCCAACGTTTTCACGTTAAAAATGATGTAAATCATAGGTAAATTCTTCAATGGCGTGAATCATTTCGATAAAGTTTTCAATGTTATCCATCTTTGATTCACAATCTTTTTCAGATAAAGTAGCAAACGCGATTCCAATCAGCATGTAATCTTTTGAGTCTTGCCTTCCACATTCTATAGCTGAAACTTCAAATCTTTTTTGTAATTCGTTAATTAAAGATTTTACAACTCCACGTTTTTCTTTCAAAGAATTTATACCAAACAACCTTATCAGAACATTAGCATAGCAAACAACCAACAACAATTCCCCTTTCTTGTTTAAGAGTTTAACATTTTATAATTCCTCAATTGTTATGTTCTCATTTGTATATATACATATCTCACTTGCTATTTTCATCGCCTCTTCAACAATTTTTCGCGCATCAAAATCTGTGTTTCTCAGAAGTGCTCTTGCCGCAGCTAACGCATAAGGTCCACCAGAACCTATAGCTATTACGTCTTCGTCAGGTTGGATAACTTCACCTGTACCAGAAAGAAGCAATAAATTATCCTTATCTGCAACTATTAGCATCGCTTCAAGCCTTCTTAAAGCCCTATCGAGTCTCCAATCCTTTGCAAGTTCAATTGCAGCTTTTAAAAGATTACCATTCCACTCTCTATACTTATTTTCAAATCTTTCGAGTAAAGTCATAGCATCGGCAACTGCACCCGCAAAACCTGCTAAGACCTTACCATCTCCGATTTTTCTTACTTTTCTTGCTGTTCCTTTCATCACGGTCGCACCGTAAGTAACTTGCCCATCGGCGGCCATAACAACTTTTCCATCTTTTTTTATTGCAAGTACCGTCGTAGAACGCCACATATTTTTGTCATTAAAATCATTTAATGCAGTATCACTCATATTTACGCCTCCTTGCTCTTATTTACTTTCACTTTTTGCTAACTGCTTTCTTTATTCTATTCATTATCGAAAAGAATATACCATATTCGGGCAGTTTTTCAATAACTGCGTATTTGTAATTTGTCTTATCAATATCTCTAAATGAACGATACAGATTTTGCGCAATTGTATATGGTTTTGATAATTCACCAATTATGTACACATTTTTTGCATTTGGAATAAGACGTTCTTTTGTTTCTTTTGTGCAGAGTATAAGCACATCTGTGTTTTGGTACTCTAAGAGTGCTGATTGGTCAACCAATTCGAGATGTTTCTCAGGCGCGTAGTGCCTATATTTCATTCCAGGTGCCAGAGGTTTTTCTCCTTCTTTTAGTTGATAAAATTCAACTACTCCGAACAATTGTGTTAGTTCTTCGAGTGTTATAGGCCCGGGCCTAAGAACTACAGGGAAATCTTTTGTCAAATCGACAATCGTTGACTCTATTCCAAAAGCACATTCTCCTGCATCGATTATGCACTCAACCAAACCATTGAGGTCTTCTATTACCGCATTCGCATCCGTTGGACTTGGCTTTCCAGAACGATTAGCACTCGGTGCCGCTATCGGTCCTGAACAATTTATAAGCTTTTGTGCAACAGGATGGGCAGGGATTCTTACACCAACAGTTTCCAAACCAGCTGTTACTTCACTAGGTATATTCTCCTTTTTCTTTAAGACAAACGTTATAGGTCCGGGGGTTACTTTTTTTATGATATCAATATACTTCTCACTAAGATATGCGATATTTTCTATCTCATCTACGCTCGAAACATGAACAATCAAAGGATTATCCGCTGGTCTACCTTTAACTTGAAAAATTTTCTTAACTGCTTCGGGATTTGTAGCAGTAGCGCCAAGACCGTAAACTGTTTCCGTCGGAAATGCAACAAGTCCGCCTGACTTTAATACCTCACAAGCATACGAAATATCTGGATTATACAAATCGTCTACCTTTATTATTTTTGTATCAAATTTACAAACCACAAAAATTATTCTCCTTTCCTGGAATTTTTATCATCAACACTCTCCAATGTTTTAAACACTTTCTCATACTCTCTGACTATCCATTTATCCTTTGTTATCCATATCATCTCCACGTTTTTATGAAATCCACTTTCCGTATAATTTGTCGAACCTGTAATCAAAATATCATCAACTATTATAAATTTATGATGTAACATTCTATCGCTGATAACATTTATATTTTCAATCGGCAATTTACTCAAATCGCTTGAATAAAACCACTTATCGGTTATAATCCTTACATCAACACCCTGGCTAGATTTATACTTGAGAACTGTAAGAATATTAACATCCGTGAAAGCATAAACGCAAACCCATACCTTTTTTCTTGCTTTCAATAATAATTTTACTACATGTTCTTCCACTTTGTCTATTGGTGAAACAAGAAAATCTTCTACTTTACTTACTAAACCTTCATTCCAAAGATTGAGAAAAAATTCTTTGAATCTTTTCGAGTAATTGGACGGAAATATTATTATATCATTGTATCCCGTTTCAAGTCCACTATCTGTGAAGTTAGCCGAACCGAATACAACGCCATTTTCGTTAACTATAAATTTAACGTGGTGCAAACCTTTTGAATAGTCTATTTTGGAAGGAAGATTTGGGATTGGCTTTTCGGTTATTATTCTTACATCAACACCAGTTTTTTTAAGCTTCGTCAACTCTGAAATAACATTAGGATGGTTTATATCAAAAGAAGAGATGAAAACATATTCTTTTGAACTCCTAATAAAATCTATTATCTTGCTCGTGAGAGGACCGTATTCTGTAAAATAAGCTTGAATCCCAAACAAAATGTGTGAAAATATAATTAGAACAACTAGAGAGATTGAAATCTTCGCTCTCATCCATATCACCATACGTTTATTCTTATTCTATCGAAAGTTTTTTTGACCTGATAATAGTTATTATAGAAGCCACTAATATATATATCAACGGAACAAGAAAGTGATTAGAATCAATTGAATTTAAAGATTTAACTGTTCTCATATTATCCACGATGTATGTAATAGGCAAAAACTTCGCTATGGTTTGGATTATAGGACTTGTGAATTTCAATGGCACGTAAAACCCTCCGACGAACATCTGCACTTGAAAAAACACCTGCTGGAAAGCGAACAAATTCGAAGGTTTTGTTACGAATGTCATTAGTGCAATCACAAATGTTATCATGACAGCTGATGAAAATAGTAGATTTAAAATTAAATTTGGCAAATAAGATATTACATCTACACCTTTAAGGTAAGAAAATACGGATAAAACTCCCACTCCGAGGAAAAGCACCAGTAAATTCACAACGGCTGTGAGAATGTAAATGTAAACAGGATTTATTGGAGCGGTGAAAAATTTTCTTAGTATGTTTCTTGTCTTAAAATATTGAATATCGCTCATAAAACCAAACAAAAACACAGAAAGTATAGCCATTCCAACAACACCAGGATATATGAAATTATTGTAATCGTAAGTATTTTGGGAAAGGTAATGCTTTTCGATAGTTGTGGACTCTAATAACCCCATTGATGTAAATATGCCCTCTACAATGTCCTTTGCTATCTTAGAACCATCCCTTAACGAAATGTAGTGTATATCAATTGGTACAGGTTTAAACAATCTTGTTTTTCTAAGCAATAACGCCGATGAATATTTAGAGTCAAAATTATCCGGTAAAACAACAACAAGATCTAATTTTTCATTTTCAAGTTCTTTAAGGGCTTTATTTATCTGCTCTGGATTATCTGAATTGCTTGATTTATCCTCAAAAATCACATTCAATTGCTTAATATCTTTAAAAACATTCTCAAGAGTCTTACTGTGCCCAATGATTTTGACTTTCAGCTCGATGTTTTCTTCGACGTTTCCAAACAATGTTGAGAGTATCAAAAACAAGATTGTCGGAAAAATAGACAACCAAAATACCGCTTCTTTTTGTCTTAAGAATAGAACCTTAAAGAGAGAGTCAAATAACACCGCGAATTTTTTTAATTTTCTTCTCATTTTAATGATTCTCCCGCTATTTGCAAATTTTAGAGAATATTAACTCAATCAATCTTTCTTCCCGTTAGTTTTAAAAACACATCCTCGAGAGTTGGATGCCTGACAACAAAGTCGTGGATACCTTTTTCAAGAAGGTTTTGTATAGCTTTTACAGAATCTGAAACGTGCATGTAAGCATACTCGCCAACGATAACCAATTCATCTTGTTGAAAATACTCCGAGTATTCTTTTGGAAATTCAATAACTGAATTGAGTCCAGAGGATATTATAAGTTCGTGTGGAGTACCAGTTGCAATAATCTTCCCATAATCTATTATGTAAACTCTATCTGAAAGGATTTGGGCTTCGTCCATATAGTGTGTAGTTAGTATAATCGATTTTCCAAGCAATTTGAATTTCAAGATTATATCCCAGAGGTGTCTTCTTGCGTGAGGGTCTAATCCAACGGTTGGTTCATCTAAGAAGACTATATCTGGATCGTTAACAAACGCTAAAGCAACCGCTAAACGTTGCTTTTGACCACCTGAAAGGTGCTTAACACGTGTTTTCTTTTTTTCATTAAGCTCGAAAGTATTTAAAATTTCATCTATGGGCAAACACTTAGTGTAAAGTGAACTAAACAATTTCAGAATTTCAACAACAGTTAATTCTTCAAAGTAAAAATTTTCCTGAAAACATACTCCTATCCTGTCTTTAATCTTATCGTTAATTTCGTTGTATTTTCCAAAGTAAATTATTTCACCTTCATCTTTAACTCTCAACCCCTCAATTATCTCTATGGTTGTGGTTTTTCCAGCTCCGTTAGGCCCAAGTACAGATATTATCTCTCCTGGAAAAAGTTCAAAAGAAACGCCATCGACTGCTTTGACACCCGGGTAATATTTTTTCAAATTTGAAACTTTCAACACTGGTTCTGAACTGTTTTGAATCACTTAGAATCACTCCTCGTTTTTCAGGCGGTAGGTTTCAAAAACTTTTTAATCGCATAACTTCCAAGAAGTAAGCCAAAAAATGAAAATCCAATTATCAACACAAAGAAAAGTACGTTATCCATGGAATTAACTCCATACAATTTCTGAAACATCATATGAACGTACCTTGGTGGTGTGAAGTACGATATTATTCTTAAAGATTTTGGAATAATAGTTATTGGAAAATATACCCCGGAGAAGAATATGAAGATAGTGTAAATCAAAGAAGAGATACTCTCTGCAGCCTTTTTAAAAAATAAGCTTAGCAAAACACCAATTGACAGGTTTATCATTACCGAAGCAAAAACAACCGCGATGTACAAAGGAATATCATGAAGTTTGACAAATAAATTGACTCCAAAAACTAATCTTGACAAAATCAAAATAATAAAAGAAGAAATTATACCTGTGATGAGCTGTGCTCCAACTGAACTGAATAACAAATGCGCAGGTTTAACCTTTGTTACCATAAATCTTTTAAAAAGACCGTATCTTACGTATTTCGAAAAGATGCTAACACCGGCGTTTAAACCAACTGATAGCAAAGAAACAGCTATAACGCCTATCATAATATATTCAAGATCACTTAGTTGCCTTTCCAACTCTAGGTTATGTGCTTTTATTTCAATAACAGAACTTTGATTTTGAGCGGAAGAATACTTTGTTCTAAAAAGCAAAACGTCCCTTTCTGATTGTGCCATGCTACTCAAATAATAAACATCTATTTTTCCTTTCTCTGCCAAAATGACTATGTCAAACTTTAAAGCCTTTATACTTTCAACATCCGATGGTTTATCGATTTTTACCCAATTACCGCTCTCTATATTAATATCCCTATCTGAATAATAGGCAACTTTATAAGCACCACTCTGCTTACCAAAAACTGCGCCGAACATAAGCATAAATATGATTGGTAGTATTAAATTCATGACTAACAAAAATTTACTGCGAAAATTCATGACTAAAAATGAGTAAAACACAACCCCACTCCTATAATAATTTCCTAAATATTCTGTTTACTTTGCAATTATTCCAAAAACACCAACAACCAAAGATAATATAAGTAAAAGTATAAGTAAGTTTTGATTATTCTGTAGGCTTTCTTTCTCTTTACTCAAATTCGATATATCCTTTTCAAGCTTTGTAACTTTGTTTTCAAGTTCTATGACTCTATTGTTGGTTTTAGATGATTCGTCGGTATAAAGGGCGACAAAATCGTTGAATTCTTTTTCGTGTGAATCTCTCCAGCTTTGAAGCTTATTTAGAGAATCTGTGTTATTTTCCAATAATGCTTTATTTTCGTCTATCGATTTCTTAAGTTCGCCTGTCAAAGAATAAATCTTCACTTCAACAAGTTGAATTTGCGTGCGAATTTTCTCTATTTCACTTATGTTTTTATCTGTTTTTTCTTCTAAAGAAATTACTTTCGATTCTAGCACATTCAATTGTGAATCAACGTTACTCAAAAGCGTCTGTAATTTATTTTCCAGTTCATCTTTACTAACAGATTTCAAAGCTAATGTTTCAAGTTTTTGGGATATATCTCTTTCATCTAATTTAATAGCATTTTCTAATTCTGCGAGTTTAGTTTCTATATTTAGTATTTTATCTTCAAATTCTTTTTGTTGATTTTTCAAATTTTCATTTTCCTGGTAAATTAACTTTTCATATACAACTTGTGTTGACTCGATCGTAGCAATTTTGTTCTCTAATTCCAATAATTTTAATGTATTTGCTTCCATCTTTGTTTGGGTAGTCTCCTTAAATGTTTTAATTTCATCCATACTATTCTGTAATTTTTCAATCTTTTGTACAATTTCATCGATGTTTGAAACCAACATTTTATTTTTTTCCTCTTGCTCTTTTATTTTATTTTCCAGAGAATCAAAAGATAGTTTTAAAGCATTTAGTTTGCTCTCAAAAATTGACAAATCGACATTTGATGAGACATTCTTTTGGTCCTCTAACTCTTTTAATTTTCCGTTTATTTGAGAAATCATTTCATAAACTGTGGACTTGGTTTCATTAATTTCTTCTTTAAGTGCAATTGTTTCTTTCTTTAATGCGTTTAAGGATTCACCCATATCTTTTACAGTGGCATTTTCCTTATCAAGTTTATCACTTACGTCTTTTATTAAAGTTCCAAGTTCTTCTTGCTTTGAAACAACGCTGGAAACTTTACTTTGAAGTTCACTAATATCTTTTCTTAGATTTTCGATATCTTCTGATGATTTTTCCAACGATTTCTCCGATTTTTGAGTCCCATCAGCAGGTGTTGTGGATGGTATGTTCAACGATTTTAACTCATTTCTTGTTTCTATAACCATTGAAAGAACTTTTTGAACGCTTTGATTAAGTGTGTTTAATTGTGCTATCGAGGCTTTTTTCTGGAGTTCATCTTCCACTTTTTGAATTCTATCTTTCAAATTGTCCAATTCTACCTTACTCAAAGCTTCACTAACATTGACTTGAGATTTTGAAATTTTATCACTCAAATTGCTAACTTTTTCCTCGAGTGCTGAAAGCCTTTTTGAAATATCATTGACAGTTTCAGAGAGAGATGAAACTGTCTTTTCTCGTTCGTTAATTTTGTTCAATATTCCTGATAAATCAATATTCTCCGCTGGAACTAACTTTATATCAGCTAACAATTCTTTTATGGAATTTATTTCCTGTGATAATTGACTAATACTGTTAATAAGTTCTTCGTTATTTTGGCTCTGTACAATTTTCTCGATATTAGTAAGTCGCAAGGAGAGTTCTTCAAATCTACTCTCAAGCTCTCCAACTTTTTTAATTGATTCAACAATTGCTGTCATTTCAGCTGAGGAATACACCATCGATTTTGTTTCTTCAATTGTTTTTTCGATTTCCGCTATTTTGTTTTTCAATTCTTCATAATCTTTATTCGAATCTATAGAATTTGTTGATTTTGTGTCTTTAATCTTGCTTATCTCGGATGTTATGTCATTTATTTGCATTATTAATTTCGCTATTTTTTCGTTAATTTCTTTATCGCTGTTTGTCAACGAGGATATGCTATTTGTAATTGTCTGTATTTTCTGATAAACATCTTGGACAAATTTATCTAACTCTTCTTTTTTAACGTAATCTTTAAGGGTGTTCTTTAAATTCTGCATGTCGCTTTTAAGATTGTCGATGATCGTTATTAATGTGTTTAAATTTTCTTCTAATTTTTCTTTATCAACATTTGTCGTTTCAATTGGTGTTTTTAGCTTGATTTCTTCGATAGAGGCTCTAATGTTTTTTATTTCATCTTTCAATGAGTTAACTTCGTTTTTTAGATAATTCATATACTCAAGTTGGTTATTTAAATATTCGATTTTCTTGTAAAGCAATTCTATATCTTTTGAATAATCAATATATGTATTGGTGCCTTCATTCATACTTTGGGCAGAAGAAGTATCACTCACATTTTTTTCTCTAATTTTTTCTATCTCTGATTTTAAATTTTTAGTTTCTATCTCCAAACTTTTGATACTGCTGTTCAAAGATGATTCAACATTTTTTATTTTATCTTCAATGTTAAGAACTGTGGAAGAAAATTTGTTGATGTTTTTGTCAATTTCATCAACTTTCTTTTGCAAATAATTATATTTTTCCGATATCGCTTCAACAGTTTTTTTGATACCTTCGTATTTCGAACTATTATCATCTACAGATGTGCGGAGGTTGGAGTACAATTCTGAAAGGCTTTTAACTTCAGAGACGAGTTTTTTAACGTCGTTTGAAAGAAGAGTAATTGAGTTCTTTATTGAGGAAATCTCTTTTGAAACATCTGTAAATTGTGCGTTTGTTTGAACAGTGAAATTGGAAAACTTTTTCTCAATATCTGAAATTCTTTTGTCTATATCACTTATCTTTGTATCAAATACACTGTAAAGTCTATACAGTAAAACGGCTACTTGGAACCTCGTTATCACTTCGTTCCCTCTGAACGTACCATCTGGAAAACCGGTGATTATCCCCATATTACTCAACTTTTCAACAGCTTCATATGCCCAATGAGATTCTTTGACGTCTACGTAAGTTTCTGCGCTAACTGTTATTGAAAAACCTATCAGCAAATATACCAAAATTGTTAAAAAAATAACTCCCCTTCTCATTTTAATCCCCCCTCTTGGATTCTGTTTTTCCTTTAGTTTTATTATACCAAATTAATTTAATTTTATTTCAACAAAAAATTTTTTAACAAAATTTTCAGCTTTTTTATCCACTGTCGAAAAATCCCCTTGTTTAATTCTCAGCGCGTTCTTTTTTCCAATGCCTGGAATACTTTCTAATTCTTCGATTGTAAGCTTATTTAATTCAACAAGTCTAACACCTGTTAAAGACCTATGACCATACCCAACAACTACAATATCTGTTGGTTCTGAGAACTTCGCAGGGACTCCTATGAGTATAGGGTATGTGCCTAATGGTCTTCCAAATGTTATTTTGCCCTCTGAAAATTCTGGAATAACGTATCTTATAATTGTTCCAAGCGGAAAAACCTTTTTCAGCATTGGTGTGTCAACATTGTTTCTTATCAAATATTTATAGTGTTCAAACAAACGTTTATCAGGTCTTACATTTTTTCGCTGAGAAAGATAATATAAAGGAGTTCCAGGGAATATCATTATTTGCCTTAAATTAATTCTTCTCAAAAGTAAATCATTTTCTAAATACCATAAAAGCTTATTGTAATTTATTTCGTAAGTTTTCTTTGTTTCACCAAATAGACCGAATATAATGTTTATTCCAGGTAGTAATTTTGGCACACCGCCTGAGTCTCTAAGACCACCAATTTCATTGACAACTTTAACTGCTAAATCTATATCTTCAACGGTTCCATCGATATTGTTCTTTTTTCTCACAATTTCGTCAAAAGATTCCACACCAAAAGACAGGATATCACCTGATGTATTGTATTTTACTATACTTTCTAAAATTTTAACTGATTTCTCTAAGTTTTTAGCAATGTAAGTCGGATTAGCGTTATCAGTGTGCAGTACTCTTATATCATCGCATTTAGACCTTATACCATTGTAAAGCTCGTTAACAGCGTTTGGATTTATGGTTCCACTATTGAAATCACTACCGTAAGCTATTATGTTTGCACTTCTTCCCAACCTAAATGCTCTTACACCATTTTTGTAAAGCGCTTCAACCTCGTCAACAATATCTTTTACTGGTCTTGAAAAAAACTTAGGGTGCAAAATAGGTTCTGTACAAAATGTGCAAAATGTACGTCTTTCACAACCAAGTGAAACTTCTATCTCACATATAACATCAGGAAATCTTGGATGAAATTTAACTATCTCAGCACCTGCTATGGAAGTTTCTCTTATACTTTGCAAGTAATCTGCGCCAAATTCTTGGGAAATCCAAGATGAAAAATCTTCAACAACTTCCTCAACATCGAAATCAAACTTTTTAGCAAAACTTCCACCCTTGTTTGAAAAAGCTTTACCAATTGCACCTATGAGTATTCGATAAGGTTTAGTATTAATATCGAAAAGCTTTTTAACCTCATCGGGTGTTATCGGATTTCCCCCGACATACTTTCCCGGTACGGTAAGTCCACCTATGATAACCATAGTGTCATACACAGAAAAAGCGTGCCACATATTATTGGCACGCACTTGATCTACCGTATAATAATCAACCTCAAAACCTTTAATTAGAAACAATCCAGCAGTGTATCTAACATAAGTACTTACATAGGGCGGGACCCCTAAAACTGCTGGCTCATCAACGTATCCATCAATAATCACGCAACGCATTCTTTATCTCCTTCAAACTGCTTTCCGAAGCTTTCAGGATTTTCAAATAGTACGTCCCCACTTTGTAGTCTCCTTCTTTTTTGTTTATTTCCAATTCCAACGGTTTCCCACCTCTATCATATCCTATTATTCTCAAAAAATCTTTCCCTTCAACAATATTCGACCAGAGGAAAAGTTTGAATATAGCAAAAAATCTTTCAGGTATTGGACTTTCTTCAATGAATTTGTACTTTGAAATTATCGATTTTATGTCAAAATGCTTAGGAAATTTATTTATGTACATCGTAGTTGTAACATCACCAACAATCCTTGTAACTCGAACTATCTCTTTATCTATAACAAATATCTCTATAATAAAAAAGTCTTCGTTGAATCTATAAACTCCATCACGAGAAATATCCAGTTTTTTAGACTTAACATAATCGTACGCAATTTCAAGTAAATCTTTTATTGGGAAGGTTCTCTTCAATACATCCGAATCACCTATATACCATTTATCTTTTATCCTTACCCATACAAAGCTTTGAGGCGTGTTTACAATAACAACTTTTATGTCGTCCGTTTCGTAAACTTCTTCAGAACGCATAAAAATACCAGACTTGCTTGTTTCATAAACCATACGAACATAGTAACCGTCAGCAAAGTAAAAAGTAGCAAAAATCAACAATACAAAACATAAAACAAATAATCTTCTTTTCACTTTTATCTCACCTACGTTTTTTTATTTTTCAATAACTTTATAATCACCATCCACCGTCATTTGCGATAGAAACATATTTTATCATTTTGAAAATTTCATCTGAACCATTTTGTGAAATATTGTTATTATTAAGATAATCTTCTAAGTTTTTTTTCAGTAAATTTAAATTAGAGTTGTTATTTATACCCAAGCTAAAACTTGAAATATCTGGATTTTCGATAGTTTTTTGAGCTGCTTCTCTAAACAGATCGAATAGAGAAAATACACGCTTAGGATACTTCCATCCGAGCTCTTCTGTACCAAAAAAGAGAATTATTAAAGTGAGAAAAACACCTATACCGAATCTGTACATAGTTCCAATAACTTTTTTTCTTTTTATTTTCTTCAAAATTTTTTCTTCCATCATCGGGCCTGGTTTGTAACTAAAATTTATTGAAAAATTTTTCAGGAGTTTTGAATAACATTTTTCTGCACCGTTTTCATTCATCGAACGTAACCTCCTTGAAAGCCTTTCTAATTGTTTGTTTTATATAATGGAGACGGCTCTTAATAGTTCCTTCTGGTTTATCCAAAATTTTTCCTACTTCTTCGTAAGTTAATCCATCAATTTCTTTCATGAACAATATAGCCCTATCTTCCGGCGAGAGATTCTCCAAGATTTTTCTCAACTTTTCGTACATTATATCGTTTGTTACATTTTTTTGGACATCTTCATCTGTTGAAAATTGAAATGTATAATCTTCATCATCCATAGGCTCAGTTAAATCTACAACAGGCCCTCTACCCTTCATCTTTCTGTACATATTGTTGCAAACGTTTATAGCTATTCTATAAATCCACGTTGAAAGTTTTGATTCACCACGAAACTTCTTTACATTTTTGTATATTCTTAAAAATACCTCTTGGACAACATCGTCGATATCATCGCTTCCAAGATAGCTCTTAACAAGTGCGCCTATCTTCGATGCGTAATTTCTGTACAGATATTTATACGCCTCTTCATCACCTTTTGCCAAAGCTTTAACTAATCTCTGTTCATCGTTCCATCTATTTTGACTATCATTTTTATCATTACGTTCACTATTAATCGAAAATTCCAATTTTTTCGCCCCCCACGATTTCCCTAAAGCGTAGCGCATTTTTCAAAGCTTGGCCATTATAACAATTGTTGAAGAAAACGTACGCTTCTTCAAACGATTCGGGAAAAACAAAATCAATTATACCTTTCAATTCTTCATCGGAATAATTATAGTCATACTTTCTCTTTTTATTCCTTCCATGTAACCTCAAATATACCACTTTATCCAAAGACCTAATTAGTGGAAAAATCCCTTTCGACATTGGCAAATCTGGAATAACAACATGTACATTTTTGATACCGTGTAAATTATCTAACCATTCCACCCAGCTCTCATGTCTAAATTCTAAAAATATCTCCTTGCCATAAAATTTTTCCAATAAAAGCTTAATGTAATCTTGATTATCAGGTACGTTCTTAAAAGAATATGGAAACTGTGCAAGATACCCAATAAGCCTGCTTTCATCTTCTATAACTCTACACGACTTAAGAAAATCATTTACATTCTCAAAACTTCTATCATGTGTTATAAACCCATGGACTTTTACAGCGAATTTAAAACCAACTGGTGCTTTGCGAAGCAAACTCACCATTGTTCTCGATGAAGGCATCTGATAAAAAGTAAAATTCAACTCAACACAATTGAATCCATACTTTTGCCAATAGTATGTAAACATTTCGCTCTTTTTAATATCTTGTGGGTAAACATTACCTATCCAATCGCCAAACGAAAATCCACTTGTGCCAATGAACCATTTACCAAACTCTCTCACCAAAATCCTTCCTTATTACTTAATTATCTTAATTATCTTACCTTCCAAAATTCCGCCAAATCCCTAGGAATATCTTTAACAAAATCTCTGTCGATTTGTTTATCACTATTGAATGAATTGTAAAAATATTCTCTTCTTGGTAGCGTTGAATGAGTTATGTAAAGAATATCTTTGGCACGGGTTATTGCAACATAAAATAATCTCTCCTCTTCATCTAATGTATTATCTTTTAAAGCTAAGAAGTGTGGAAAATCTCCCGGATTAACACCTATGACAAAAACAACTTTCCATTCGAGACCTTTAGCTTGATGAATTGTAGTTAGCGTAACTTTTCCTTTATCATCAGAAAAGTCGTTAGATTCATTAGTTCTAACATCTTCTGAGATTAAAATATCGTTTAAAAAATCTTCCACGTTATCGTAGTAACTCGCCATTTCTATTAATCTTTCGATATCTTCTTCTCTATCCCTGAAATCTGTGTAATGGTATTCTAAAATATCCTGATAAAATTGCTCGTAAAAATTTTTTATCTGGAAGCTTGGAGCTTTATCTATCGAATTGAAAATTGCGCTTTTTAAATTCTCAACGTTTGAGCTCTTTATCTTCATTTCCAAGAACAAATCCAATGGTGATTTTTCCTCGTTGCTTTCGCTTGTTATACGACTTATTATCTTTTCCGCGGTTACATTACCTACATTATCTACCAATTTTAAAACTCTCATCCAAGAAATTACATCATATGGATTTAAAAGAATTTTTAAGAAAGCCACAACATCTTTCACGTGTGCCGTTTCGGTAAATCTTAATCCTGATAGTACTTTAAATGGTATGTTTCTCTTTGTAAGCTCAAGTTGTAATTCCAGTGAATGAGCGTGCGCACGGTACAAAACCGCAATATCACTGTAATCAAAGCCTTCATCAACGATTTCATTAATTCTCTGCGCAACAAAATATGCTTCATCAAAATGGTCATAAGTATTTACAACTATAGGTTTTTGAACACTTGTTCGTATTGCTCTCAACTTTTTAGGTACCGAATTTCTTGGAATCATTGAATTTACAAGCTCAACAATTTTGTCTGTGCTCCTGTAATTGGTTTGTATCTTAAAAACATTTGCACCATCCATTACCTCTTTTACATTCTCAAATCTAGCACCTCTAAATGAATAAATACTCTGCGCATCGTCAGCAACGACAAATAAATTTCCATGTACTTCTGAAAGATGCTGAACAATTTTTAACTGAAGAATATTGGTATCTTGGAACTCATCAACGAGTATCCATTTAAACCTCGAAGATATACGCCTTCTTAATTCTTCATTACCTTCTAGCATTTGCAGAGTTTTCAACAGCAAGTCATCGTAATCTAAAACATTTTGTCTCTCTTTCTCAAGAGCGTATTCCTGGAAGACTTTCTCTATAACATCTACAACTTGTATCCACCTTTTTGCCCTCTTAATTACAACTTCATATGGTGTAAGAAATGTGTTAACCATGTATGAATAAATGGAATATAACTCGCTGTGGGTTGGAAAAGCTTTATTCATCTGTTTCGAAGTAACGTATCTACTCCTTGCAATTTTCATTAAATCCTTCGCATCTTCTTCATCTAATATCGTAAAATTCGATTTCAAACCAATTGAGCTTCCATATTTTCTTAAAAGTAAATTACACACATGATGGAATGTACCTGCCATCATATCAGACAAATCTTTCTTTGTTACTATTTGCGCCCGTTCTATCATTTCACGAGCAGCAGCTCTTGTAAACGTAACAAGTAAAATTTCAGAAGGCATTACACCATTAAGTAGAAGGTAAGCAATTTTGTAAGTAATGACTCTTGTCTTTCCACTACCAGGTCCAGCGATAACAACCGATTTCCCATTTGATTCCATAACCGCTCGGCGTTGTTCGCTATCAAGCTCTTTAAAAAAATCTTCTATATTAGAATCTTTTGAATCTTCTTTTTTCAATTCGTAAATTCTTATCTTATCATCACCCATACATACACCTCACAAAAATTTTGACGCATTTGGAATTTCTTATAAATTTGAAATTTGCAAAACATCATAGTTTGGCAAGAAACTTCTTAATCAGTTTATACGGTACATTCATTCCAAGATTCACAGATTCCCTATTTGAGCCATGAAAATCGCTTCCAGCTGTAATTAACAAATCGTACTTATTCGCTATTCTTATCAAATCGATTGTCTGGTTCTGCGTGTGCCTTGAGTAAAATGCCTCCAAACCATCAAGACCATAATCAACGAGTTTTTTAATGAAATTTTCTAAGAATGTCATATCATCTTCTTCGGAGTTTTTACCACTCAATATATCGTATGGATGAGCCAAAACTGCTATTCCACCGGTCTTTTTGATAAGTTCAATTGCTTCTTGCGGTTTTAAACGCTTTTTCTCAACAAAAAATATCCCGCCATCTTTAAGATATTTATCAAAAGCTTCGTTCATGCTCCCAACATAACCTTTTTCTACCATTAATCTTGCGAAATGTGGCCTTCCAACAGCATCGCCTTTAGCTATTTTCCTTAATTCTTCCATTGTCGCATGAAAACCCAGCTTATTCATCTTTTCAAGTATAAGTTCATTTCTCCTATTTCTGTAATCTATAAGTTCATTTAAAACTCTTTCCATTGTTTCAGTGTCTTTAATATTGTAACCTAAAATATGTAGAGAATCTGTGGGATAGTCAACACTTATCTCAACACCTTTTATCACTGTAATATCCAAATCATCTGCATATTTATCATCTATTTCTCGAAAAGCACATATAGTATCATGATCAGTTATTGCAAGCACTTCAATACCTATTAATTTTGCTTTTTTAACTAACTCATTCGGCTCCAATGTTCCATCTGAACACGTTGTATGAGTATGGAAATCAACCAACATCAATTTTACCTCCCAAATCATTCAATTTTATTTATTCTACAGTTCAATTATAACACAATTTATGGTATACTTAAATAAAACTCAATGTAAAAAACTGAGGAGGGAAACTCATGACAAGACAAGAAGCTTTGGAACTATTAAAACAACACGTTTCCAATAAAAACCTCGTTAACCATTGTATAGCATGTGAAGCTATAATGAAGCGTTTAGCAAAACATTTTGGAGAAGATGAAGAAGTTTGGGGATTAGCAGGTTTACTCCACGATTTAGATTACGATTACACAAAGGATAAACCAGAAGAGCACGGTTACAAAAGTGTTGAGATACTTGGTAACTCCGTAAGTGAAGAAATTAAAAACGCCATCCTTGCGCATTGTGAGAAGAAAACTCCAGAAACACTTATGGAAAAAGCATTGTACGCGGTAGACCCAACTAGTGGTTTTATCGTTGCGGCAGCATTGATAAAGCCAGAGAAAAAATTAGCTGTAGTCGATGTTGAATTTTTGAAAAATAGATTCAAAGAAAAGGGGTTCGCACGCGGTGCAAATAGAGAACAAATGAAATCATGTGAGAATATTGGGCTTTCACTTAAAGAGTTTTATTCACTTTCCTTAGAAGCTATGAAATCAATTGCTGAAGAGATAGGTTTATGAAAGGAGTTCATCAATGCTTTTTGTCGTTTGGATTAGTTCCATAGCCTCTGTATTTGTTGATAATATATTCAGAGAGTATTTTACAATAACACCACTTTATTTTCTCTTAGAATCGCTATATCAAGAAGAGGATAAATGGAAAGCTCTTAGATTGATTATTTTTTCTTTACTTTATCAAAGTTTTGCTTATCATCAATTGAATTTTCTGTGGTTGTTTATAGTTTTTTTCGTAATTATGATAGAATTGTATAGAGATTCGTTTTATTATCCTTGGAGCGCATCTTTGTTGCAAGCCGTTGTGTTTTTATTGCCTTATTACTACAACAGACCTTTAACACTTATTTATGGTCTTGTCGTCAACTTGTTGTTATTCGTTTACATCTACAAAAGTTTATTCGCAAATAGCAAATAATTAATAAATATATCTTGGAGGTGTATTATAACTATGCAAATTAGGTTACCAGATGGAAGCGTAAGAGAATACTCACAACCAGTAACACCAGGACAAATAGCCAAGGAAATTTCGGAAGGTTTGTGGAGAAATGCCGCAGGAGCATTAGTTAATGGTCAGCTTTGGGATTTGGAAAGACCTATCGATTTTGATTGTGAGTTAAGAATCATCAAGCTAGATGATCCACAAGCAGCTGAAATTTACAGGCATACAATGTCACATATCATGGCACAAGCAGTTATGAGAATCTATGGGGCTGAAAATGTAAAACTTGGAATCGGCCCAACAATAGAGAATGGTTTTTATTACGATTTTGATATCGCAAACGTAAAAATTACAGAAGAAGATTTGCCAAAAATCGAAGAAGAGATGAAAAAGATAATCAAAGAAGATTTACCAATAGAAAGATTAGAACTTCCAAAAAAAGAAGCTATTGAACTAATGGAAAGCAAAGGGCAAATGTACAAGATTGAGTTGATAAACGAAATTCCAGACGAAAAAGTTAGTTTCTACAAACAAGGTGAATTTATTGACCTTTGTAGAGGTCCACACTTACCAAGTACAGGGAAAGTCAAACACTTAAAGTTGCTTTCTGTTTCTGGAGCGTACTGGAGAGGTAACGAAAAGAACCCAATGCTTCAGAGGATTTACGGAACAGCATTCGCCAAGAAAGACGAGCTCGATAATTACCTAAAAATGCTTGAAGAAGCAAGGAAAAGAGACCACAGAAGACTTGGACCTCAACTCGAATTGTTCTTCATCAACACAGATGTTGCGGCCGGTATGCCTATATTCCTGCCATATGGTATGACAGTCCTTAAAGAACTAATGAGCTTATCGAGAGAATTGCATAAAAAATACGGTTACAAAGAGGTTGGCACCCCACTTATAATGCACGAAAAGCTCTGGAGACAGAGTGGACACTGGGACCACTACAAAAACAACATGTACTTCACAGAAAAAGAAGAAGTAACTTACGCTGTTAAACCAATGAACTGTCCAGGACACATATTGATATACAAAAACAAACCTGTTTCTTACAAAGACCTTCCAATAAGACTGTTTGAATTCGGTAGAGTACACAGATACGAACGTGGAGGAGTATTGCATGGATTATTAAGAGTCAGAACATTCACGCAAGACGATGCCCATATTTTCTGTAGAGAAGACCAGATAGTCGATGAAGTAACCAACGTTGTAAGGTTTATAAACGAACTCTATGGCATATTTGGCTTTTCTTATAGAGCAACTCTTAGTACAATGCCCGAAGATCATATGGGTGACGAAGCGACGTGGGAAAAAGCAACAGAAGGATTAAGAAATGCTCTTGAAGAGATGAAAGTACCTTACGAAGTCGCGGAAGGAGAAGGCGCTTTCTACGGTCCAAAGATAGATTTCCACGTTAGAGACGTACTTGGAAGAGAATGGCAATGCGCAACCATTCAAATGGATTTCCAAATGCCTGAGCGCTTTGACTTAACATATAAGGATTCGGATGGAAACGAAAGAAGACCTGTCATGATACATAGGGCACTTTATGGTTCTATCGAAAGATTCTTTGGTATTCTTATTGAACATTACGCAGGAGCGTTCCCAACATGGCTTGCACCTGTTCAAGCCGTTGTTATACCAGTATCCGAAAAATTCTCAGAATATGCAAAGAACATTTACCAAACTCTTGATGAAAACGACATCAGGGTTGAATTAGATGATAGAAATGAAACACTTAGCTACAGAATAAGAGAAAATCAAATGAGAAAAGTACCGTACATGATAATAGTCGGTGAAAAAGAAAAGGAAAGTGAAACGATAAGCGTAAGGACAAGAGAAGGAAAAGACACTCACGGAATTAAGATAAATGACTTCATAGAGACTGTACTTAATGAAATAAGAAAAAGAGTAAACAAATAAGCTCATTAATCTTTTTAACCACCAAAAGAGGTGATACGGTGTTTAACAACGAATTCATAAAACTTTTCAAGGAAGCATTTGGAAAAGAGCCAGAATGCAAAACTGAATCTGATGACGTATCAATTTGTTATGAAGAAGGAAATATAGTTATCAGAAAGGGCGGAGAAATCATCGCCCAGTTCAAAGATGAAGAAAGCGACTATGGTTTTATACTAAAATACTACGCAAAAAAAGCAGGATTAATTTCACCACCAGATAAACAAATAGAAGAATTGCTTAAGTCTCTCTTTGCAAACATTATCGTACTTACAGAAGTCGAGGATAAAAATGGCTTTTCGCACTCACAAAGGGTGGCAAAATTGGCTGAAGAGTTTGCCAAGTACATTGGCATGGACGAAGAGCAAGCTACTGAAATGATGCACCATGGAATTCTCCACGATGTGGGGAAAATTGCCATTGAACAACTTATGCTCTATTCTCCAACAAGATTAAGAAATTTAGAAGCGCACTACGAAGACCATCCTCTTATGGGAACGATATACTTGTCAATAAACGAGAATCTTTGGAAGTATATACCAACTGTAAGACATCACCACGAAAGATGGGATGGGAAAGGCTTTCCCGATGGTTTAAAAGGCGAGGAAATTCCGTTTTGCGCTCGCATAATATCGATTATAAACTATTACGATGAAGTCACAAATTTCGTATCAGCTGATTGGGATTCCGAACTCAAGACACCAAAACAAGCACTTGAAGAAATAAGAAAACTTGAAGGAACCTATTTCGATCCAGACCTAGCTGAGAAATTCATTGCTTTCATGGGAGATGTATACGGTATAAAAATCTAATCTTCTTCCGATGCTGTTAACTAGTAGTGATGATGGAAGCTAAAGCTGTAATCATCTCATTTTCGTTCTCATATAACTTGCATAGGTTCCTTACTACACAAAAACCATTTACATAGTACCGTATGTTGCTAAATTTCTTGAAGCTCCTTTTTGCTCTAACAAACATCTTAAATAACGAAAATTTCGATTCACATTCGTTGTTTTTACCTAGTCTTACTTCTCTGTGCTCAACATTATCAAAATTTAGTTTCACTGCTATCTCGTACGCTTTTAGTCCATCGGTTATTAACTCTATTTGTGTGTTTTGTTTTCTTTGACTAAAGTATTTATCTAACAATATCTTAACTTGTGACATATCACGATATCTTGATACATGCCAAGCTACTATTAAATTCGTACCATGCTCAACTAATAGCCACACATAGTACTTTTTGTCTCGAAATACAATAACTGTTTCATCACCGTGAACTTTAAATACATTCTCAAACTCAAAAAGCGAAATAACAGAAGATAACTTGATAATCCATTTGTAAATAGCAACATGAGAGACATTGATATTCAAGCAAGCTTTAATAGCACGAAGAGAAAGGTTGTATTTGAAGTACAAGATGAAAGCTTTGAGAATGATATAGATAGGGAAACGGAAGAATTTGAAAGGATGAAAGTTGAAAGGCACAGGCTGAGGAAGAGAAAGTGGAACAGAAGTTTTGAAGTTGCACTTTCTGCATCTGAAACGAACGAAATAACGGCGGATTTTGTAAATTTCCATGACATGGTTACAATGAACACAACGAGGGTAAGGGAAAGAGAAAAGTTTGTGTTTTTTGGTGAAAGAAAGTTTAAAGTAACGCTTGCAGTCTTTGCAAAAGAAGATTTGGTTTTTGAACTTATCATGACCGTTTTTGATGAAGTTAGAAGAGCCACAATGAGGGCATTTGAGTTGGACATTAGCCATATCGGGATACCTCCTTATTGAGAGTATATTGGGGGGTGTCCCCTATTTAAGAAGATAATATGGTTTTTGAAATTTATCAATACCTTTGGTTAACAAAATCTTTCTTCCAAAGGGGGGAAACAATGTGATAACACCTGTGGCTTTCTGGATTATATTCGGAGTTATACTGATGGTTATCGAAATATTCACTCCAACGTTTTTCATATTCTGGTTCGGTTTGGGAAGTCTTGCCGCGGCTGTTGTAGCATATTTTTACGAAAACACACTATTTGAGCTTTTAACATTTATCATTGTTTCAGGTATATTAGTTCTTTCAAGTAGAAAATTGGCAAAAAAAATCACCGGAGAGGAAGTTAGAAGCATTAATGTTGATGAAATAGTCGGTAAAGAAGCGGTTGTAATCGAAAAAATTGACAATAGGCAAAGTAAAGGTGTGGTAAAAGTCAACGGAGACATGTGGCGTGCTGTATCCTTTGATGATAACGTAACGTTTGAACAAGGTGATTATGTAATCATAGATAGAGTCGAAGGAGCGCATGTGGTAGTTAAACCAAAAGAAATTGAAAAAACTGACGAACACTAAAACTAAAAGGGAGGCTGGTCAATATGTATATTGTATTAATTGCTATTGCTTTCTTGTTACTAATAATCGCGGCAACAGGTATAAGGATAGTTAGACCATACGAAAGAGGCCTTATAGAAAGACTTGGTAAATTCAGAAAGGAAGTTCGTGCAGGTCTTAATTTTATCATTCCTTTCTTCGATAGAATGATAAAAGTAGACATGAGAGAACACGTTATCGATGTTCCACCTCAAGAAGTCATCACAAAAGATAACGTTGTTGTCGTTGTTGATGCGGTTATCTATTACGAAGTTACAGACGCATTTAAATCTGTCTATAACGTAAACAACTTCGAATTTGCGACAATTAAGCTTGCTCAAACGAATTTAAGAAACGTCATAGGTGAACTTGAACTTGACCAAACACTTACATCAAGGGAAAGTATTAACACAAAATTGAGAACTGTACTTGATGAAGCCACAGATAAATGGGGTATAAGAATAACAAGGGTAGAAATAAAAAAGATTGACCCACCAAAGGACATTATGGAAGCTATGAGTAAACAGATGAAGGCAGAAAGAACCAAACGTGCTGCAATTCTTGAGGCTGAGGGTATAAGACAATCCGAAATTCTAAAAGCAGAGGGTGAAAAACAAGCCGCTATTTTGAAGGCCGAAGGTGAAGCTGAAGCTATTAAGAGAGTTGCTGAAGCTAACAAATACAGACTTATCGCTGAAGCAGAAGGTCAGGCATTGGCTATTGCAAATGTATTCAAAGCCATCCATGAGGGTAATCCAACAAATGACCTTATCGCAATTAAATACCTTGAAGCACTTAGAGATATAGCAAATGGCCAGGCAACCAAGATATTCCTCCCGCTTGAAACATCCTCTGTTCTTGCTTCAGTTGGTGCTATGGCGGAATTGTTTAAAGACAAATCAGAAAAAACAAATCAGATGGGAGAGCAGAAAAAATAATGCTCCAGGGTTTTGAACATGTAATTTATGGCTCTGCGATCAGTACATTGATCGGGAGCCTTTTTGCTGTGCTTATTTCATTTGAGATAGTATCTAAAAGAGCAAAGTTGAGATATCAATCTTTGTACTTTTTTAACGAAATTATGACCGTTGGTGGTTTAATATTAATGTGGTATTACTTAGACAATATATACTTGATCTTCACAATTTTGACAGCACTGTCGATAACATACCAGTTGTACAAATTACTCGTTGCAATTTATTCTGTTGATAAGCGTTTCAGATTGCTTATACTATCACTTGGTACAAGTCATTCTGAATACGCTCGATTTGTATTAGAGAAAAACTTAGGAAAGATGCTCGGAAATCTACTCAAATTTTACACTGTTTCCCTAATAAGTTTCTTAGCTTCACTAACACCATACGCATCGAATATAGGTTTCCTTGCACTTATAGTAGGTTTAATATTAACGTTACTACAATCAGATTAAATCAAGTAATTAATGAATGGAAAGGAGAACAAATATGTCTATCAACGATAAAATTTTAAGAAACTACGCGCAAGCGATATTAAAAGTCGGATTAAACCTCCAAAACGGTCAGAAACTGATTGTAAATGCATCAGTTGACCACAAAGATTTTGTAAGACTCTTTGTTGAGGAAGCATACAACGTTGGTGCAAGTGAAGTAATTGTTATCTGGAATGATACTTATGTTTCTAAACAAACGTTGTTGAAATCTCCAGAAGAAGTTCTAACGAATGTTTATAATTGGGAAATTGAAATGCGCATGAGCTTTTTGGAGAAAGGTGCGGCAACTGTTTCGTTGGTTGGATCTTACGCAGATTTGCTAGCAGACGTACCATCGAAAAGATTGGGAATGGCAACTAAAGCTCGTCAACAAGCATTTAAGGATATCATGGAACGAACAATGATGAATAAGAACAGATGGTGCGTCGCCGGTGTACCTAATCCGGAGTGGGCGCAGAAAGTTTATGGAGAAAATGATACGGAAAAACTCTGGAATGACATACTTTACATGGCAAGAATTGATGAAAATGGATACTCAAAATTACTCGAACATCTTGAAAATTTGAAGAGACGAAAAGACTACTTGAATAAAGCTCATTTTGAAGCGTTAAGATACGAAGGGCCAAATACAAACTTGACAGTTAAACTTGCGCCCAAACACATCTGGCTCAGTGGAGTAGAGCACGATATAGACAATGTACCGTTCTTACCAAACATACCAACAGAAGAAGTATTCACCGCGCCGTATAAATACGGTGTTGATGGGATAATATCAAGTAGCATGCCTCTTGTCTATCAGGGAAACATCATCGATGAATTTTGGCTCGAGTTCAAAGATGGAAAAGTTGTCAATTTTGATGCAAAGAAAGGAAAAGATATTTTGAAAGAACTTATAGAAACCGATGAAGGAGCAGCATATCTTGGAGAAGTTGCTTTAGTAGACATAAGCTCACCAATTTATAAGCTTGGAAGGATATTCTACAACACACTCTACGATGAAAATGCGGCTTCTCACTTCGCATTTGGAAGAGCGTATCCAACCTGTGTTGAAGACTTCGATGGAGATGCTGAAAAGTCTGGTATAAATATGAGCTTAACACATGTAGATTTCATGGTTGGAAACGATAAGATGAACGTTTATGGAATAAAAGAAGGAAAAAAGGAAATTATAATAGAAAATGGCTTATGGAAAATATAGATTTATCTGCTTTATTTAAATGGCTTATACTTTGAAAGGAGGGTACATATGGATAAACAAGCATTTGTTCACGAGTTAATTACGCCAAACAACAGTAAAATTGTTCTTCTTGTCATGGATGGTATCGGTGACCTTCCAAACGAAGAAGGTTTAACACCGCTTATGAAAGCAAACACACCAAACTTGGACAAAGTAGCCACATTGAGTGACCTTGGCCAAACTATCCCCGTTCTTTATGGTATAACACCCGGGAGTGGACCTGGACACCTTGGTCTTTTTGGTTACGACCCAATTAAATATCAAATAGGTAGAGGTATTCTTGAGGCATTAGGAGAAGACATCGAAGTTGGAGAACTTGATGTTGTTGCAAGGGGAAATTTCGCAACAATCAACGGAGATATCGTTGTTGACAGAAGAGCTGGAAGACCATCAACTGAAGAAAGTGCAAAAGTTGTGGAGATACTCAACGCAAATATTAAAGAAATAGAAGATGTTAAAGTCACATTCTATCCAGGAAAAGAGCACAGATTTGTTCTGAAACTTACAGGCGAAGGTCTATCAGATAAAATTGAAGACGCAGACCCACAAAAAGAAGGAAAACCAATCAAATACACTTCCGCGCTATCACCAGAAGCAGAAAAGACAGCAAGAATTATAAACAAACTCCTCGATAGAATCAAAGAAGTTCTTAAAGACCAACAAAAAATGAACTTCGCACTTGTAAGGGGATTCTCAAAATATCCACAACTTCCTCAATTTCCAGAAGTTTACAAACTTAGAGCTGGAGCAATTGCCGTATATCCAATGTACAAAGGACTTGCAAAATTAGTGGGAATGACAATTATCCCAACAGGTCAAACGATAGAAGACGAAATAGAAACACTTAAGAAGGAATGGAATAATTACGACTTCTTCTTTGTACACATTAAAAAGACCGACTCATACGGAGAAGATGGTAAATTCGACGAAAAAGTACACGTAATAGAAAACGTTGATAAAATAATTCCAGAGATACTCAGTCTTAATCCGGATGTACTTGTTGTCACAGGTGACCACTCTACACCATGTGCGATGAAAGGTCACTCATTCCACCCAGTACCGATAATGTTCTGCGCAAAATATACAAGAAGAGGGCTTTCAAAAGCGTTTAACGAATTCGAATGTGCAAGAGGAACAATAGGTACAATACACGCAACAGACGTTATGAATCTTATACTCGCATACTCTGGAAGATTGGAAAAATTCGGAGCATAAAATAAATACCATGCAGGTTACACAATATTTATCTTTTTTCTACTTTGGAGGTGCAATTTTAGGTGCTTTGGTGGGAACAATTTACAAGTTCCCACCTTTATTTATAATTTTTTCAATTATACCAACTGCTTTATTTAAAAAGCCACGTTTGTCTTTATTCATACTCTTTTTCCTAATCACCAACTTGCTAGTTGTTAAAGATGTGCAAATTAAGAAGGCACAATTTGTTGGCACAATAAAAAGTGTGCAAGAAGGTTCATCAGTAGTTGAACCAAAATTTTATGATGGTGAAAAATGGAGAAACCTAGGTTTTGATGTTAGATTGTACAAAGAAGAAAAGATAGGAACAATAGTATACTTTATAGGTGACCTGAGAAAAACAACATCGTATCCAAGCTATTATGCAAAGACGACTTTTTATGCGACCGCAACAAATTATACGTCACTTAGTTCGAAGATATACGAATCGTTCGAAAACTTTAGAAATTTTTCCTCGAAAGTCGATCCGTTTTTCCAAAATTTGTTTGGAAGCAATTCGCGCGATGAAAACTTTATAAAAAGCGGATTGTTCCATATATTTTGTGTCTCTGGAATGCATGTGAGTATACTTTATTTATTCAGTACATACGTTGTATCTCTTTTCACATATAGAAAAAAGTTGAAATTAATATTGTCATTACTCTTTCCAACTATTTTTGTTATAGGTTCTGGTATGAACTTACCATCGATACGAGCGCTTATAATGTTGTACATGGCTTCCATTTTTAAGTTGTTAGATATTAAGATAAATCCTATAAACACAGTTTCTTTAGTTGGACTTGCGATGGTAATAGTCAACCCAGAGATAGTATTTTCGCTTTCCTTTTATATGACCTTCTTTGCAACGATTGGGGTGTTATTCTCAACAAATTATTTACTGTCAAACGTTGGTGGTTTTCTTGGAAGCGCGCCATATGTTGCACTCATTGGACAGGTAAATCCATTCTCTATCTTTGCAACACTTATAGTTTCATTCCCAGTACAAATAGTAATGTTTGGACTGACTATATCATATATATTATACGTGTTGAAATTAAACTTACTGAGTGCTTTAGTTTTGTACATATTGCTTCCATTTGCGCAATTTGTAGAGTTAGTAGCATGGTTCTTTTCTAAATTTCCAACTTTACCTCAGCACATTGTCATTTCTATCGCATTCGGTCTGACTTTTGTGATATATTTGGCAATCGTTCAACAAATAGATAATAATAAAAAAATAAGCACTGGGAATTAACCCAGTGCTCAAGTATTTAATATTTAATTAAATGATTTATTTTGATTTCCTATGTTTTTTCAATTGTTTCTCAGAGCATTTTGGACATATTCCCCTGAATTTTATATCAAATTCTTCCACAATGTAACCATTTCCATTTAGTAAATCAATATATTCCTTCATAACAAATTCTGGTGAAAGTTCATTTTTCAATTCGTATATTTTTCCACAAGAATTACAAATAAAGTGTGAATGTTTATTTTGCTTATCAACGAGTTCATACCTATAAACTCCCTCGTCAAATTGAAGACGTCTAAGAAAACCTAATTCAACAAGTAAATCGACAGTCCTATAAACAGTGGCTTTACTAACGTTTATCCTTTTATTCAAAAGATATCTATAAACTTCCTCAGCTCCAAGGTGTTCGCTATTAGTCTCAATAAAAACCTTTAAAATTTGCTCACGCTGTGGCGTCATTCGCCATCTTCTATCTCTCAATTCTTTTTTTAAAGCATCGACATGCATGTTATCTCCCCTTAATTAATATTTTTTTGATCACGCGTTCATAACTGGTTTTATATCTATCTTCCACCCAGTTAATTTTGCGGCAAGCCTTGCGTTTTGACCAGCCTTACCGATTGCAAGAGACAATTGATTTGGCGAAACAAGAACACGTGAAGCTTTAGATTCGTAATCTAATATCTCAACATCTATTACACTTGCTGGAAGCAATGCGTTCGCAATTAATTCTTTTGGATCATTCGACCATTTAATTATGTCAATTTTTTCAATTTTTAATTCTTTTAGTATCGGAGCAATCCTTGAGCCTTCTGGACCTATGCATGAACCAACTGGATCAACTTTTGGATCATGTGAGATAACCGCTATCTTTGTTCTTACACCTGGTTCTCTAACAATCTTAACAATTTCGATAATTCCGCTCTCAATTTCAGGTACTTCCAATTTCAAAAGTCCTACAACAAATTCGTTATCAATCCTTGTAACAATTATCTTTGGACCCTTTTTATCTTTTTTAACTTCTCTTACATATACCTTTATCAAATCAGACTGTTCAAACTCTTCTCCCGGAATCCACTCTTTCTTTGGTAAATGAGTTTCGAGCTTACCAATTCTTATATCGAGCCATTCTGGTGTTACCTTTAAAACTTCCGCTGTAACAACTCTCCCAACAAGCTCCGCGTATTTTTCATATTGTTTTTCCTTTTCAATTTCCCTAATCTTCTGGATTAACACTTGCTTGGCAACTTGAATAGCAAATCTACCAAGCCTCTTTATATTCATCTTTCTTTTAACTATATCTCCTATAGTTGCATCGGGTTTTATTTTCAGAGCATCTTCAAGAGAAATCTGAATATTTTCATTTTCAACTTTTTCAACAACTTCTAAAATTTGATAGGCTTCTATCTCACCAGATAATTTGTTAATAACTATCTCAACGTTTCTTTCACCTGTTTTATTTTTGTACGCACTCATAAGAGCTTTTTCTAAAATCTCTATTGACTCATCAACACTTATACCTTTTTCTCTTTCAAGTTCTCTGAGCGCTTCAAGTAACATCGGACTATTCATTTTCATACCTCCCTTTGTAATCTTATTTTAATTTTATTTCTCACAATTCAATCTCTAAATTGGCTGATTTAACGTCATCATACTTAATAGTTATGTTTTCATTATCAACTCTTAGAATAATTTCTTTTGTTTCCATATTAACATCAACTATATACCCTCTATAAGTTTTCTTTGTTTTCACCTTTACAAGCTTTCCAACAAACCTTCTGAAATCTTCTATTTTCTTTAATGGCCTATCAAGACCTG
The DNA here is from genome assembly GCF_000017545.1 of Fervidobacterium nodosum Rt17-B1. Classification (NCBI taxonomy): domain Bacteria; kingdom Thermotogati; phylum Thermotogota; class Thermotogae; order Thermotogales; family Fervidobacteriaceae; genus Fervidobacterium; species Fervidobacterium nodosum. The sequence continues at coordinate 799,637 of NC_009718.1, forward strand.
GTGAAGAAACTTCAAGATAATATCTTCCTGGAATGAAATCATGCGAGTCAAGCACTTTTTCAATTTCATAAGACACAAGTTCACAATCTCTTGTACTAACATAATCGTCAAGTTTATCAATTATTATACTCAGTACCCACTTTCCAGCTTGTATCCTATATTTCACATCGAAAAGCTCCAGTCCCATCGATGTAACAATTGGTTCAGCAATCGCTCTAACACGTTCTATTATCTCCTTTTGACTGAGACTCATAAAAAACACCTCACTTTAGATTACTTTTGCTCTTTTAATAATTAATAATTAATCGAAAAACCGGGACTAAATGTCCCGGTTGTGAATAATTTTTTCATCTGGCGGAGAGGGTGGGATTTGAACCCACGGGTGGTTTGTGGCCACCGCACGCTCTCCAGGCGTGTGCCTTAGACCCCTCGGCCACCTCTCCAATTAATCTTCTGAATAAATTTTACCAAATTCAGACGGCCCTTGAGCACACAACGCTGAGGAGCCGAGATCAATTATATCATAACCTTTAAAAAATTCAAGATTCTTTGTGGTTATTTAATACCTTTTTTTTTGAAAAATTCATCAATTATCCTCTCAATGTCTTTTTCTTTCTTTTTGTTCTCCATCAATGTTATTCTCATAAGTTCCTTCAAGATATCTTTCCTATTTTTATCAGTGATTTTATCATCTGAAATGACTATCACTCCATTAACTGTTACTGCTCCAAGATTTGTATTAATATTCGTAAGGTTCACAAGAACTTGGAATTCTGATCTCGATTGTGCAAAGTTTAAATCGATCTTCTTTGGCATTTTCAAGTTGTACTCTTTTAAAAATAATTCAAAATACATCCCAGTAAGAGAATCTAGGTCGTATATTTCCTTTAAACTTACAACTGATTTCTTCTTTGCGCCAAAGACAAGAGAAGACATCGATAAAGCAAAAACCATAATAAGCATAACAGTTAAAAATTTTCTCATCATAGTTTTTCCCTCCTCTTCAAGTTGTCAAAATCAATAAATATTTAATAAATATTTATCAAACAAAGTGGGGCAGAAGTTTTCTAATCTGCCCCGCACTCAAATCTAAAATTAGATAATTACTCTTGACATAATCTTTGCAAGCTCTATAAAGCTTTCTTTTAAACTTGCGCCTCCAACCAATGCACCGTCTATATCTTTTTTCACAAACAAGCCAAACCAATTTTCTGGCGTTACGCTTCCACCGTAGAGTATTGTAATTTGTTGTGCTGTTTGTTCATCGTACATCTGAGCGAGAAGTTTTCTAACAAACTCGTGAGCTTCCTGCGCTTGCTGTGGAGTTGCCACAACACCTGTTCCAATTGCCCATACTGGTTCGTAAGCTATAATTACTTTCGAAACATCTTCCTTGCTTATTCCATATAAACCTTCTCTAACTTGCTTTTCAAGAACACAGAATGTAAGACCTTTCTGTCTCTCCTCAAGAGTCTCGCCTATACAGAATATCGGTGTTAACCCTTCTGAAATCGCTTTCTTTATCTTCTTATTAATCAATTCGTCACTTTCGCCAAATATCTTTCTTCTTTCACTATGTCCAATTATAACTGCCGAAACATTCAATTCTTTTAACATCTTTGGAGAAATCTCCCCTGTAAATGCTCCACTATCTTCGTAGTACATATTTTGCGCAGCAAGTTTAATATTGCTTGAAGAAATAATTTCCCTTACTCTATCAAGAGCGGTAAACGTTGGAGCTATGTAAATATCAAATGAATTAAACCCTACGAGTGCACTAACAAGTACATTAGCAAATTGTTGTGCCTCGTAGGGCGTTTTATTCATCTTCCAATTTCCAGCTAAAATAAACTTTCTAATTACTGTTTTTTTTTATCTGCGATAGAAGCAATTCCTGGTAATTCTTTACCTTCTAAAAATTCAAGTGACGCACCACCACCTGTGGAAACGTGGCTAAATTTCTTCTCAAGTCCGAATTGACTAACTGCTGCTGCGCTATCTCCACCGCCAACAACTGTTGTTACACCCTTATCTGTGAGTGAAGCGATGAATTCTGCAACAGCTTTTGTACCATTTGCGAAATCTTCAATTTCGAATACGCCAAGTGGTCCATTCCAAACAATTGTTTTCGCGTCAGCAAGTTTTGATTTAATAAGCTCTATACTTGCAGGTCCGATATCGTATCCAGCCCAGCCTTCTGGTATACCTTCCTCGCATGTAAATACTTTCTTCTCAACTCCAGCTTCCATCTTTTGAGCACAAACGGCATCGGTTGGTATAACAAGTTCTACGCCCTTTTCTTTTGCTTGTTCAAGGAGTTGCTTTGCAAGGTCGATTTTGTCTTCTTCTACCAATGAGTTACCTGTCTGCTTTCCAAGAGCTCTCCAGAATGTAAACATCATAGCGCCACCGATTATTATCTTATCGGCCTTATTGAGAAGGTTTGTAATAACTCCTATCTTATCTGAAACCTTTGCTCCACCTAAAACAACAACGTATGGTTTATCGGGGTTGTGTGTTGCTTTTGAAAGGAATTTAATTTCCTTTTCCATTAAGAATCCTGCAACGCTTGGAATGTATTGTGCAATTCCAACGTTACTTGAATGTGCCCTGTGAGCTGTACCAAACGCGTCATTTACATGAATATCGGCAAGTGATGCCCATTTCTTTGCAAGCTCGAGGTCGTTCTTTTCTTCGCCAGGATCAAATCTTGTATTTTCAAGCATTAAAACTTCGCCTTCCTTAAGTTCAGCAACAGCCTTTTCTACTTCTTCGCCGTAAAGTGCAGGAACGAATTTTACTTCTTTACCGAGTAATTGAGCCAATCTTTCAGCTGCAGGTTTAACTGTATACTTTGGATCTGGACCGCCCTTTGGTCTACCAAGATGGGTGAGGAGTATGACCTTTGCACCTTGTTCAAGAACATACTTAATTGTTGGAAGAGCCTCAACAATTCTTGTATCATCAGTAACTACACCATCTTTGATAGGAACGTTAAAATCTACCCTCATAATGACCCTTTTACCTTTAAGATCGACGTCTCTTATTGTAAGCTTTTCCATAATTTTCACCTCCCGTGTTCACTCCAAATCAATCCGAAACTACTTAATCTAAAAACAGGGGGATAAACTCCCCCTGCTTCAATTATATTAATTAAAGCATCTTACCAACTAATTCAATTGTATCGACAACTCTGCATGTGTATCCGTATTCGTTATCGTACCAGCTGTAAACATTCACGAGATTTCCATTCATTACCTTTGTCAATGTTGCATCAAATACTCCCGCGTATGTTGTTCCAACAATATCCATACTTACTATTTGATCTTCATTGTACTTAATAATTCCCTTAAGTCTTCCTTCTGTCGCCTCTTTAACCTTTGCGTTGACTTCCTCTGTTGTTGTTGCTTTTTCAACTAAAACACTAAGTACAGAGATTGAACCATCTGGAGTTGGCACTCTCAATGCCATACCATCGAGTTTTCCTTTTACTTCAGGAACTACAAGCGCTACTGCTTTCGCTGCTCCTGTTGTTGTTGGAATAATGTTCATAGCAGCTGCTCTTGCCCTTCTAAGGTCTTTGTGTGGAAGATCAAGAACTCTCTGATCATTTGTGTAGCTGTGAACTGTTACAAGGTGACCTGTTACAATCTTGAAGTTATCATTTATAACTTTAACTATAGATGCTATAGAGTTAGTTGTACAAGATGCACAAGAAATTATTTGGTGCTCTGGTTTCAATTGGTCTTCGTTACAACCAAGAACTACCGTTATATCTTCACCTTTTGCTGGAGCTGTTATTATAACCTTTTTCGCACCGGCTTGGATGTGTTTCATTGCGCCATCTCTTTCTGTAAACTTACCTGTTGATTCGACAACAACATCAACACCAAGGTCTTTCCATGGTAGATTTACTGGGTCCTTTTCTGCAAATACTTTGATTTCCTTTCCATCAATGATAATGGAATTTTCTGTTGCCTTTACTTCTCCCGGGAAAATTCTATGAACTGAGTCATATTTGAAGAGATGAGCTAATGTCTCTGGTTTGTCCAAATCGTTAATGGCAACAACCTCAACGTTACTACCGCGGCGAATGAGTTCCCTCAAAACAAGTCTTCCTATCCTTCCAAAACCGTTAATAGCTATCTTCATCTTACTCCCTCCTTAAATCAAGTATTGTAGAGACTTTCAAATTTGTTTTTCTTTCCTACTCGTGAAAAATTGTACAATACAATTATTACATTTGCTACAAAAATCAGGTTAAGATTTTGAAATATTTTTTGCATACTCAAGCATATAACAGATAGAAAGAATTTTTATGGTTTATTTAGTCATAACTAATTATATTTTACCACAAAGAAGATTAACAAGCAATACTTGCAAGTAAATTTATTTGATTGTATAATATATTTTACAACAAACCAATAAGCAAAAAAGATAAAAAATATTTCTTTGAAGAGGTGGTATTACATATGATACTGAGCATCTTACTTCTCATAATCGGTTTTGTCTTTGTCTCTATTGGCTCAGACAAATTGGTTGAAGGTGCGTCAACTTTAGCGAAAAAACTAAAGGTTTCTGATTTATTAATAGGTCTTACAATTGTAGCATTTGGTACTTCTGCACCAGAACTTGCTGTTAATATCGTTTCGTCCATTAAAGGAACATCAAATATAAGCTTAGGAAATGTTATTGGAAGTAATATTTTTAACATACTTGTTGTCGTTGGATTATCAGCTGTGATAAGACCTGTAATAGTCCAACATTCTACATTGAGAAAAGAAATTCCATTAAGTTTAATAGCAGCACTTTCCATTCTTGCACTTGGAAACAAAACACCATCTGTTATAACAAGAGGAGATGGAATAGTTTTGTTACTATTCTTTGCGATATTCATGTCTTATATCTTGGAAATGGCACAAAAAGACCGTGAAATGTTTGAGGAACTTGAGAAGACCAAAGAAAAACAATTAGGTACAATTATCTCTATTCTATACATAATTGGTGGGCTTGCAGGTTTGGTTTTTGGCGGTAGATGGATAGTAAACGGCGCAGTTGACATAGCAAAAGCTTTTGGTGTCTCAGATAAACTCATAGGATTAACCATAGTAGCTGCGGGAACTTCCATTCCTGAACTTGCAACATCTTTAGCTGCAATAATAAAAGGCAATAACGAAATAGCACTTGGTAATGCAGTAGGTTCTAATATATTCAATGTATTCTTCATACTGGGTATATCAGCTGTTATAAAACCCATAGTTTACACAACTGTTTTGAACTTTGACGTAACTTTGCTTGTCATAATTACTGTAATATTGTTACTATTTTCAAAAAATTTGAAAATAGAGAAATTCGAAGGGTTGCTTATGGTATCAACTTACGTTGGCTACACAATTTACTTAATCTATCGTGGATAAATATCCATCGAGGTGAAACTTATTTGTTATTCGAACACCTTCAATATTACGGTGTTTCAAGAAAAATTATCGAAGCGATGAATAAAGTTGACAGGAAATTATTTGTTCCAAGCGAACTCCAAGAAAGTGCTTATCTTGATATTCCACTCCCTATAGGATATGGTCAAACAATCTCAGCTCCACATATGGTTGGAATGATGTGTGAGTATCTTGAACTAAAAGATGGGGACAGAGTTCTCGAAATAGGTACAGGAAGTGGTTACAACGCAGCGGTTATGAGTTTACTCGTTGGTGAAAGTGGTTGGATATACACTATCGAACGAATACCAGAACTTGTGCAAGAAGCTCAAAAAAGAATTAATTTACTCGGGATAAATAACATAACCATCATCGTTGGTGATGGTAAGGAAGGTCTTGAAGAATATGCCCCTTTTGACAAAATCACAGTAACTTGTTATGCTAAGCACATTCCGAAAAAATTAATTGAGCAATTGAAAGACAATGGGATAATGGTTATTCCAGTTGGTAATGAGTATGTCCAGATACTAAAACTAATTAGAAAATCAGGAGAAAAAATTATTGAAGAAGATCTAACTCACGTGCGATTTGTACCAATGCAGTAGTTTACTAATTAAACTTATTCTTGAAACTCCTCGTACAATTTCTGGATCGACAACTTGCCCCATGTATATGTAACCAACGACGCACTTGCATTTCCGATAACTATTCCCCACCAAACCCCAACCAAACCTATTTTTATAACATCGACAAATAGCCATGTCCAAAATAATTGGAATATGATAGTTCTAAGAATAGTCGCCACAAGACTTTTAAAACCTTGACCAATTCCCTGGAACATTCCAGATGTGAGCATTCCAAGAGGAGTACCGGGCAAGAATAAACACAAAATTTTTAATGCTTGAGAAATATTTTCAAGTAACTCACTAGAGGCTTTTGAGTACGCAAAAAGAAATGCTAACTGCTTTGAGAAGATGAATATTCCTAACATTATGGTTAAACTAAAAATCTCCGCAAATTTTATAGCATAATTTAGCGCGTCTTCTATCCTTTTTACATTTCTAGCACCATAAGCAGCACCTGTAACGGGTGTTACAGCAGAAGAAATACCTATAATAGTCAACGTACCAAGGTTTATTATCCTCCATGCCCCTGTAAAAGTCGCAACTCCAACATCCCCTCCAGCCTTCACAGCAAATCTATTCAAAACGTAAATTGCAATTGACATCGCTATTTGAGCCAACGCCGTTGGAAAACCAACTATGGAAATATCTCGCAGATATTTACCATTGTATCTAAACTTCTTCAAAGAGACCTTTAAAAAAGTTTTATCAGAAAAGAATAAATAATAGATAAATATAACCGTTGCTGATATAATAGATATTCCAGTTGCCCATGCAGCACCTTTAATTCCCAATTTAAATGTGTATATAAAAATAGGATCCAAAAAGATGTTCAATATAGAACTAAAGGTTACAGCATACATAGGTCTTTTAGAATCACCTTCACCACGTAATATTCCTACAGCGGTGTTGTTAAACATTAGAAATGGTGTAAACAAAAAAATTATAAACCCATAATCATATGCTTTCTGAAGCGCTTCACCACTCGCGCCAATACCTTTAAGAACAGGTATCAACGTTGTGATACCTATTAAAACTGTAAAAAGTGAAACAATCAGCGAAAGTAAGATCGAATGTTCCGCTACGGAATTTGCACCTTCGTAATCCTTCTCACCTATCTTTCTGGAAATAGCCGAACTTGTTCCAACAGTTATTCCCGTCGCGATCGAAACAACAATCATAAAGATTGGGAAGAAAAATCCCATAGCTGCAAGTGTAACAGCTCCAAGTCCGGCAACCCATATAGCGTCAACAAGGTTATATATTGTCTGGACAAACATGGAAATCATATTTGGAATAGATAACTTTACAATGGCTTTCCTGTAATCTCCGAGCAGCAATTCTATATTTCGATTGTTCATCGCTTATCCTCCAATCGTCAAACTAGTAATTTGATAGAATTTTTTCATCTCATCAAGCGCTTTCAAAGCTATTTTTTCCCTGTCTTTTCCCCCGCCGAGTAATCCAAAATTTGCGTACATTGGTTTAAGCTCTGGAGCGGTTGTTATGTATCTTACTAATGCGCCACACATAGTCTTTTCTGGAAATTTTATCATATCCTTACCCAAAATTAATCTTGAAATATTTAAGCCGACGTATAATCCAGTCATAGCAGATTCAACATAACCTTCAACACCTGTAATCTGTCCAGCAAAGAATACATTTGGCATTTTCTTTAATCTCAAATACTCATCCAAAACCTTTGGGGAGTCTATATAACTATTTCTATGCATCACACCATATCTTAGAATTTCCGCGTTTTCTAACCCAGGAATTAATTGAATTATTCTTCTTTGCTCTCCCCACTTTAATCTTGTCTGGAACCCAACGATATTGTACATAGTCCCTTCAACGTTTTCTTTTCTCAATTGAATGACAGCATATGGTTCTTTCCCCGTTTTTGGATCTACAATACCAACAGGTCTCAGAGGACCGTAACGCATGGCATCCTTACCACTTCGAGCTATTTCTTCAATCGGTTGGCACCTCTCAAATAAAAGTTTTCTGTCAAAATCTTCTATCTCTATAACTTGAGCGTTTACAAGTTCATTCCAAAACCTTTCATATTCTTCTTTTGTCATAGGGCAGTTAATATAGTCACCTGTGCCTACACCGTATCTATCAGCAACAAAACAAACGTCCATATTAATACTTTCTGCACTAACAATTGGTGCAACAGCATCAAAGAAATTAAAAAATCCACCAGTTTGTTCCCTTATCCATTCAGCAAGCTTTCCATCTGTAGTTGGACCTGTAGCGATTATCCATATATCATCGGTATAAGGTTTTTCCACCTCTTCCCACACTACTTTAACAAGTCCAGTTTGAAGAAGTTTTTCAGTAACACACTGAGAAAATTTTTCTCTATCAACAGCTAAAGCCTTACCAGCAGGCACGCTATTATTGTAAGCACATTCTAAAATTAAACTTCCCCATATTTCCATTTCCGCTTTTAGTAAACCTTCGGCATTCTTCAAGTCAGTAGATTTTAACGAGTTACTACAAACAAGCTCTGCAAAATTTTCACTTACATGCACTGGTGATTTCTTTACTCTTTTCATTTCATGTATAACTACATTAAAACCATTTTTTACAAGTTGCCAAGCAGCTTCAGAACCTGCAAGCCCTGCTCCAATGATGTGAACTAATTTATTCATAGAAAAAAATAACTCCTTTCTTTCATTAAATAATTTTCAACAGCAAAAAGATTATACCACAACATCCACAATGGTAATAGTATAAACAAAAACCCCCTGAATCGAAATGATTCAGGGGGTGAGGATTTAAGAAATCCTGGGCACTACCTACTCTCGCAAGCGGTCGCCCGCTTACTACCATCGGCCCACGGTGGCTTAGCGGCCAGGTTCGGAATGGTTCTGGGCGTTTCCCACCGTAGTATCGGCACCCAGGTCATTCAAAAGTGCATAGGGCTTAAAGGTGAAGGTTTCGGCCTATTAGTACCGGTTGGCTCCACGCCTCTCGGCGCTTCCACCACCAGCCTATCTAGGTCCTCTTCTCGGACCGGCCTTATGGAGGCCTCATCTCGGAGCGCGCTTCCCGCTTAGATGCTTTCAGCGGTTATCGCTCAGGAGCGTAGCTACCCAGCGTATGCACTTGGCAGTACAGCTGGTACACCAGTGGCTCCCTCACCCTGGTCCTCTCGTACAAAGGGCGACCCTCCTCAAGCCTCCTACGCCCGCAGCAGATAGGGACCGACCTGTCTCACGACGGTCTGAACCCAGCTCACGTACCCCTTTAATAGGCGAACAGCCTAACCCTTGGGACCTGCTTCAGCCCCAGGATGGGATGAGCCGACATCGAGGTGCCGAGCCTAGCCGTCGATGTGAACTCTCGGGCTAGACTAGCCTGTTATCCCCGGGGTAACTTTTGTCCGTTGATCGACGACCCTTCCACTCGGAGTCGCCGGGTCACTAGGACCGGGTTTCCCCTCTGCTCGACCCGTCGGTCTCGCAGTCAGCCCGGCTTTTGCCCTTGCACTCAACGGTGGATTTCCAACCCACCTGAGCCGAGCTTTGCGCGCCTCCGTTACTCTTTAGGAGGCGACCGCCCCAGTCAAACTGCCCACCTGGCACTGTCCCTCGCATGCTCTCCACATGCGTAGGTTAGAACTCCGCTGCAACGAGGGTGGTATCCCACCGCCGGCTCCACGTGCCCTGGCGAGCACGCTTCTTCGCCTCCCACCTATCCTGTACACGCCGCAACAGAGCACAATACCAGGTTACAGTAAAGCTCCACGGGGTCTTTCCGTCTAGCTGCGGGTACTGGGCATCTTCACCCAGACTGAAATTTCACCGGGTCCCCTGCCGAGACAGTGCCCCAGTCGTTACGCCATTCATGCAGGTCGGAACTTACCCGACAAGGAATTTCGCTACCTTAGGACCGTTATAGTTACGGCCGCCGTTTACCGGGGCTTCGGTTCGGAGCTTGCACCCCTCCCCTTAACCTTCCGGCACCGGGCAGGCGTCAGTCCCTATACTTCCTCTCATCGAGTTGGCAGAGACCTGTGTTTTTGGTAAACAGTCGCCAGGGCCATTTCTCTGCGACCACCTCGGCCTCCGTCAGTTTCCACCTCGCGGCTTCCCCTGACTTCAACCTACCGTGGCACCCCTTCTCCCGAAGTTACGGGGTCAATTTGCCGAGTTCCTTGGCAAGGGTTATCCCGCTCCCCTTAGCTTTTTCAGCCCGCCTACCTGTGTCGGTTTGCGGAACGGGCACCTGCTAACCACTACACGCGGCTTTTCTTGGCAGTGTGGCGTCAGCTCCGTTGACCCCTTTCGGAGTCTCCCCTTCACGGCTCAGCTCAGGCTGCGGACTTACCTACAGCCCTCTTCGCCTAACCGCTTGGAGGGATTTGCCACTTATCCCCGGAGCTTAGCCTCCTGCGTCCCCGCTTGCAGTATCGGTTAGCCGGTGGTACCGGAATATTAACCGGTTTCCCATCGGATACCCCTTTCGGGTTTTCCTTAGGTCCCGACTTACCCTGGGCGGACGACCCTTCCCCAGGTACCCTTAGGCTTTCGGGGGGATGGATTCTCACCATCCTCTCGTATACTCATGCCTGGATTCTCACTTCCGCTTCGTCCAGTAGCTCTCTCGAGTCTACCTTCTCCCTACCGCGGAACGCTCCCCTACCAATCTACCTAACGGTAGATTCCGTGGCTTCGGGGGGTGGCTTCAGCCCCGCACATTTTCGGCGCAGTGCGGCTCGACCGGTGAGCTGTTACGCACTCTTTAAATGATGGCTGCTTCTAAGCCAACATCCCGGTTGTCTGGGCCACACCACATCCTTCCTCTTCACACTTAGCCACCTCTCCGGGCCCTTGATAATGTTAACTAAAAGTATTGAAACTTTCCAAAAACCGCATTATCCTTATAAAGAGGGGACACCCCCCAACCAACTCTCGACAAAGGAGGTATCCCGATATGAACAACTCAACGCTCTCTTGTCCAAAATGCGGTTCCACCAGCTTATACAAAAACGGTCATGACAAATACGGTAACCAACAATTCCTTTGCAAACTCTGCCATCATTCTTTCAAACTCTCCCATTCTCAAAAACGCAAAAACTTCCCTTTCCCTTATCCCAAATGCACTTCTTGTGGTAAATCTATGCAAATTTACAAAGTCCGTCGCTCTTTCGTTGTCTTCCGTTGTAGAGCTTGTCGTACCAAAGATAGAGTACCTTTTAACCTCCCCGAACCAGTCACCCTTATTCCTGAGAAATTTAAATATTTCCGCTTCCCTATCTTTTTCGTCTTAAAGGCTTTTGTTTTGTATATGAAACACAATATGTCTTATCGCTCTCTTGCTCATTCTCTTAATATCAAAGTATCTCATGTCACCATATACAAATGGGTTATTAAATTGTGTACTTTATTCTCTGTACTTTTTCCAACATTTACCATCGAAAATGTTTTCTCAGTTCATGCTGATGAAACTGTTCTTGTGTTCAAAGAACAAAAGTACTATGTTTGGCTATTAGTTGATCACGAAACTAACTTAATTCTTTGTTGGCATGTCTCAAAGTATCGTGATATGGGACAAGTCAAAGTATTGCTCGAGAAGTTCTTTGGTAATTCAAAACCTAGAAACATTGAACTTATTACTGATGGACTTGGTGCATATGAAAGTGCAGTAAAGCTGTTGTTCAGAAATATCAATCACGTAGTGGTACCGCTCGGTAAAAACAATCAATGTGAATCTAAGTTTTCATTGTTGAAAGACTTTTTCCGACTCAAGCGAGGGCTGAAGAATACGAAGAACTTAGCGAAATATATTCAAGGATTTTGTGTAGTGAAGAATCTTTGGAAAACGCACAATGGCAATATCAATCGCATTCTTTCACAATTACACTCTTTCATCACTACAAGTTAACACTATCGGGCCCTTAGCCGACGGTCTGGGTTGTTCCCCTCTCGTCCGTGAAGCTTATCCCTCACGGGCTCACTCCCAGGATCTCGTGTGGCGGCATTCGGAGTTTGACAGGGTTCGCAGGTTACCCCACTAGCCCTACCAGCGCTCTACCTCCACCACAGAACTCCTGAGGCTGCACCTCAATGCATTTCGGGGAGAACCAGCTATCACCGAGTTCGGTTAGCTTTTCACTCCTACCCACAGGTCATCCGAGGATTTTTCACGATCCACCGGTTCGGACCTCCAGTGGGTTTTACCCCACCTTCATCCTGCCCATGGGTAGCTCACCCGGCTTCGGGTCTATCGCTACTGACTCGCGCCCTATTCGGACTCGCTTTCGCTCCGGCTCCGCCTTTATCGGCTTAACCTCGCCAGCAGCGATAACTCCCAGGCTCATTAATCAAAAGGCACATCGTCACCCTCGCGGGCTCCGACTTCTTGTAGGCATGCAGTTTCAGGTCTCTTTCACTCCCCTTCCGGGGGGCTTTTCACCTTTCCCTCACGGTACTGGTTGCGCTATCGGTCGGCGAGGAGTATTTAGCCTTGGAGGGTGGTCCCCCCTGATTCACGCGGGATTCCTCGAGTCCCGCGCTACTCGGGATCACAGTCACTCCTTCATCACTCATTTCGCCTACGGGACTGTCACCCTCTTCGGTCAGCCTTCCCAGACTGTTCAGCTATGAGTGATTACGGAGCGGACTCAGCCTAACTGTGTCCCACAACCCCAGCCTTTCGGCTGGTTTAGGCTCCTCCCCTTTCGATCGCCTCTACTCAGGGAATCTCGTTTGATTTCTTTTCCTCCGGGTACTGAGATGTTTCACTTCCCCGGGTCTCGCGCCTCTCGGCGTGCACGCTTTCACGTGCACAGGTTGCCCCATTCGGGTATCCCGGGATCAACGCTCGCTTGCAGCTCCCCCGGGCTTTTCGCAGCTTGCCACGCCCTTCTTCGCCTCTCGCCGCCTAGGCATCCACTGCATGCCCTTACTACCTTCACCTTCTTCCCTATGCACTTTTCAATGACCTGTCCCATTGGTGGAGACAAGGGGATTCGAACCCCTGACCCCCTGCTTGCAAAGCAGGTGCTCTCCCAGCTGAGCTATGTCCCCACCCATGGTGGGCTCGGGAGGAATCGAACCTCCGACCTCACGCTTATCAGGCGTGCGCTCTGACCTTCTGAGCTACGAGCCCAATCACTCAAATACGAATAGCAGCCACCTGTCTCTCCTTAGAAAGGAGGTGATCCAGGCGCACCTTCCGGTACACCTACCTTGTTACGACTTAGCCCCCCTCACCACGTTCACCCTCAACGGTATGCCTAAGCATTACCGTCTTCGGGTGCCCGCAACTCGGGTGGCTTGACGGGCGGTGTGTACAAGGCCCGGGAACGTATTCACCGCGGCGTGGCTGATCCGCGATTACTAGCGATTCCGGCTTCATGTGGGCGGGTTTCAGCCCACAATCTGAACTGGGGGACGGTTTGAGGGTTTTGCTCACCATCACTGGCTCGCTTCCCGCTGTCCGCCCCATTGTAGCGCGTGTGTCGCCCAGGACATAAGGGGCACGAGTATCTGACGTCATCCCCTCCTTCCTCCGGCTCGTCGCCGGCAGTCCCCTTAGAGTGCCCACCTTTCGTGCTGGCAACTAAGGGCAGGGGTTGCGCTCGTTGCGGGACTTAACCCAACACCTCACGGCACGAGCTGACGACGACCGTGCACCACCTGTGCTGGCTCACTACCTTACGGTAGCGTCCCTCACCTTTCGGCTCGGTACCACCAGCATGTCAAGCCCTGGTAAGGTTCTTGGCTTAGCTTCCAATTAAACCACACGCTCCACCGCTTGTGCGGGCCCCCGTCAATTCCTTTGAGTTTCACCCTTGCGGGCATACTCCCCAGGCGGCTCACTTATCGCGTTAGCTTCAGCACGGAGCCTTCCGGCCCCACACCTAGTGAGCATCGTTTACGGCTAGGACTACCCGGGTATCTAATCCGGTTCGCTCCCCTAGCTTTCGTGCCTCAGCGTCGGTTACGGCCCAGCAGACCGACTTCTCCACCGGCGTTCCTGCTGATATCTACGGATTTCACCCCTACACCAGCAGTTCCATCTGCCTCTGCCGCACCCAAGCCCTGCAGTTTCCAGCGCAATCCCACAGTTGAGCCGTGGTATTTAACGCCAGACACACAGGGCCACCTACGCACCCTTTACGCCCAGTGATTCCGGGTAACGCTCGCCCCCTACGTATTACCGCGGCTGCTGGCACGTAGTTAGCCGGGGCTTATTCGCTAGGTACCATCAGTACTTTTTCCCTAGCAAAAGGAGTTTACACCCCGAAGGGCTTCGTCCTCCACGCGGCGTCGCTGGATCAGGCTTTCGCCCATTGTCCAATATCCCCCACTGCTGCCTCCCGTAGGAGTAGGGCCCGTGTCTCAGTGCCCTTGTGGCCGACCATCCTCTCAGATCGGCTACCCGTCGTCGGCTTGGTAGGCCGTTACCCTACCAACTACCTGATGGGCCGCAGGCCGCTCCCCTGGCGCCTTCCGGCCTTTACTCTCCCGAGTCTATGGCGGATTACCTACAGTTTCCCGTAGCTATCCGCCTCCAGGGGGCACGTTCCTACGTGTTACGCACCCGTCCGCCGCTATGCAGCCTTCAACCGAAGTCTCCAGCTGCACCGCTCGACTTGCATGTGTTAGGCACGCCGCCAGCGTTCACCCTGAGCCAGGATCAAACCCTCCAAGCTAATCTTCAGGTTCAACCCTGCTCTTTATCTTTTTTTCGGTGGCTGCTATTCATATTTCAATGACCGGACTCTTTCCTTCACTTCATCGTGTCAATCTTTTATCGCGCGTTTCATACTTTACCACGTTCGCTTATTTTTGTCAAGGGGTATTTTTATTCGTTTTTTCATTTCGCTTTTTTCTCAAGCGTTTCTTAATTTACCACATTCACTTGTTTTTGTCAACTGACTTTTTTATTTTTTTGTTTTTCTTTTTCTTGCGCTTTGCTTTTTCGCAGCGCGAGTTTCATTCTACACCATCTTTTGTTAACTGTAAAGCCTTCTCGCGTAACAACTATCTACCTTTGTCTGTTACAAATTACATCATCCTTCCTATTACTCAGGCGTTTTAACACATCAAAAATCTTTATCTAATAATAATATAAATCCACATTAAGTTATTAATTTTTTTGTTTCAACTCATCAAAATAATCTATCAACTATTTCCTGCTTTTTATTGATTCAAATTCATGACTTTATTTTTTATCTTTTTGTGATAAAATTATATAAAGTATACAATTAAACTCAATATAATTTATGGAGGCAAAATTATGAAAAAAAGGATTGTAAACAATAATCTAAGTGAATTTGAAAAATTTGTCCTATTTGAGAAAGGAACTGAACCACCATTTACCGGAGAATATGAAAATCATTTTGAGAAAGGAATTTATGTATGCAAAAACTGTGGCATACCACTTTACAATTCTAACGATAAATTCCACTCTGGTTGTGGTTGGCCAGCGTTCGATGATGAAATACCAGGAGCCGTGAGAAAGCAGTTAGATAGAGATGGTAAAAGAACGGAAATTGTTTGTGCTTACTGTGGCGCGCATCTTGGACACGTTTTCTACGGAGAGGGTTTCACACCGAAAAATGTTCGACACTGCGTAAATTCAGTATCAATGAAATTTATTCCCGAAGGCCAAAAACCACCTATTGACAGGATGTTCTTTGCAGGTGGATGCTTTTGGGGAGTGGAACACCTTTTCAAACAACTTGACGGTGTAGTTGATACACGCGTTGGATATATGGGTGGACATAGAAAAAATCCGACGTACGAGCAAGTGTGTACAGGTCTAACAGGTCATTATGAAACCGTTGAAGTTATCTTTGATCCGCTAAAAATCGACGAAGAGACTTTGGTTAAGTATTTCTTCGAAATTCACGATTTCACACAAGAAAACGGTCAAGGACCAGATATAGGCGAACAGTATAAAAGCGTTATTTTCTATACAAACGAAAAGCAAAAAGAGGTGGCAGAGAAAATAAAGGACGAACTTAGTAAAAAGTATAAAGTCGCAACGCAAATAAAAAAGGCAAGTGACTTTTGGCTTGCCGAGGATTACCACCAAGATTATTACGAAAAAACGGGAAAAACCCCGTATTGTCATTACAGAAGGAAGATATTCTAAAAGTGTCTTCTTACTTCTTTCGCAAAGTCAATCAGGTCAATATGAATTACTAAATCAGCGTAATCATCAAGCACCGTTTCATTTTTATTAATTATACACAATTTTGCTCCACTGTGCTTTGCGTAAATAGGCAATTGCGCCGCTGGGTAAACAACAAGTGACGTGCCCATAGCTATGAATACGTCACTTTCTTTAGCCCAGTTCTCTGCTTTAGAGTACTCGTTCAATGGCAACATTTCACCGAAAAATACTATATCCGGTTTTGTTACTCCACCACATTCACATCTAAAATTTCTGTCAATCAAAAATTCTTTATGCTGTGAATTGAATAAATCATATCTTTTACCACATTTCAAACAACTCCAAGTGCGTACATTTCCATGGATTTCCGCAACTTTCTGACTTCCCGCTTTTTTATGAAGATTATCTATATTCTGGGTTATAACCCCTTTTACTATATTCAACTTTTCAAGATAAGCCAGCAAATAATGGATTTCATTAGGTTCGACATCGAGCATTTTTATCAGTTCTTGCTTTGCAAATTCGTAGAATCTGTCAGGATTTTGATGGAAAAGATCTATATCAAAAATTTCCTGTCCCCATTTGGAATAAACTCCATTTTTACTTCTAAAGTCAGGAATACCACTCGGTACACTAACTCCAGCACCGGTAAGCACTGTGGTAAATTTTGAATTCTTAAGCCAACTTACAAGCGTCAAAATTTCTTCCAAATTTTCCACCTCCTTTTGCGGTTTTACAAATTCCGCAAAAGTTATAAAATTTATAGCCTTATCTCATGATAACCTTTGCCTATAAATTCCTCATCGTGGGTTATTATAAACGCTTGAGATATATTTCCAAGTAATATTCTCAAATTCTCAGCTAACAATTTTCTTCTTTCCTCATCAAGATTGACAGTTGGTTCATCAAGTATGTATATATCTGCGTTAGCTAATATTTTAGCGATAGCTATCCTCAACGCAATAGCCGCGCTAACTTGTTCACCACCTGATAGTTCACTAAATTCTCGAACACCTTTAATCGGATCTGAGAGTCTGAATATGTACTTTCCTTCGGAATGGTCAACTTCTATACTTTCCTGATTCCCTGTCATCTTTCTGTAATTTTCTGTAGCTTCCAAAACAATTTGGCGTGTCAAGTACTCCGTAACTTTAACACCCATCACTTTTATTTTCTCTCTGAACTCTTTCGTTAGTTCCAGCTTTTTATTAAATACTGATTTTTTGTCTTCGTAATTTCTTAACTGATTGATTTTCTCTTCTCTTTCTTCAATTTGACTAACTAATTGATTTTCATCTCTTCCCAATTCCCCTAAACGTACCTCTAAATTTTTTAGTTCCTCGTTTTTCTTCTCAAGTTCGTCCTCAATACTCTTTTTTTCTGTTTCTAATTCTTCTAAAGGTTTCAACATATTAATTTTCACCTTTAAATCGTCCACTATCTTCTTGCTTTGTTCTATTTCACTTTCCAATACCTTTTTCTTTTCGTTCAACTCTTCGAGTTTTTCAGCCATTTTTTTATTAATCATATATTCTTTGTAATCAACCTCGCGCTTATTCTTCTCTGACTCAAGTTCTTCAATCTCTTTGGTTACTCTATCTAATTCTTCATCTATACCAACATATTTTCCAAGTTTTTCCTCGAAAGTTTTTAGATTATCTTCGTATTCGCTTTTTTCTTTCAAGAGTTTATCTATCTCGTTTTTAATACTGAGATAACGATTTGTCTTTTCACTGATTTCTTTTTCAATATTTTTTAATTGATTAAATTTACTATCTATTTCCGCATTAATCGAACCTATAGCTGAGTTAATCTCATTTAATCTGTTATCAGCTTCTTCAACTAACTTTGAAATGTCTCCGTATTTTTGCGCTATATCTTCAATGAATTCACTTATCTGCTTTAATTTTGCTTTTTTCTTATCCATCTCATCGATTTGGTGAGATAACGTGCCAGCTTCCGTTTCTTTTTCTTTTAACTGCTTACTAATCTCTTCCTTTTTGTTCTTTGCTGTATTGATTTCTTTTTCCTTTTCTAGAAGTTCACTCAGCTTTTCTTTGTAGTAATCTCGCTTGTTTCCAAAATACACATCTGTGCCCTTGGCTTGAAGTATATTTTGACAAGGCTCATTTAAAAGCGGACAATTTCCACTGGAAAGCTGTCTTGAGGCATTTTCTAAATTTTCCAATTCGTTTTCGATTTTGGCTTTCTCACTTATTATATTAGCTTCTTCTGATATCTTTTTATTCAATTCATCAATAGCATTTTGCAAACTTTGGATTTGTTCAATCAGTGATTGATATTTTTCCCTCTTTTCTTCCTCATTTGATAACTCAATTTCAATATTTTCCTTCTCCTTTAAATTGTCACGGTAATCTTGATATATTCTTTTTATACTCTCTTTTACCTTTTTTGCTTCATCCATATCTTTCTTGGCTTTTTCTAAATCTGTCCTTTTGATTTCTATCTCTTCAATAAGTTTTGACTTATCACCTTGGAGTTTTTGTATTTCTACATCGTAAATAGACAATCTTTCGTTAGTTTCATTTATTTTTGCTTCCGCGACACTGATTTTATTCTTAAGCTCTATAATCCTCATTTCAATATTTTGCTTTTCTTGTTGCTTTTTCCTGAGTTCTTGCTCGAGCTTTCTTTTTTGACTTATTTTCTCACTTAAGGCTTCAAATTCTTTGTAAGAAGGTTCCAACCTTTCGACAATTTTTCGAGCGTTCTCGGCTTCCACAATTTGCTTTGAAATTTCTTCTAAATTCGCCTGCGTGCTCTCCAAAACTTTCAAGTTTTTTTCCAAATCATTTTTTAGATTCCGAGCGTCTTCTATTTGCTTTTCCAACTCAGACTTTTTAGACTTTAGAGAATAAATTAACGTTTCCAAATCTTTCTTTTCAGTTTCTTTCTTTGAAATTTCATCACGAATATTCGATAATTTTTCGTCGATACCTTTGTATTTTTCAATGTCATTCTTCAAAATGTTTATTGAACCATCTAACTCACTAATTTTCGCTTCATATTTATTTATGACATCTTTGAAATTGTTATAAATCTTATCGTACACATCTACCTCGAATATCTTGTTAAAAAAACGTTTGGATTCTTCATTTTGCATCGCGAATACTGTTGTAATATCATTTTGATAAGCGCACATTATGTTCTTGAAAAGTTCTTTGAAATTCGTTACCCCAAGCCCCAAGAGTTTACTAACATACTTTGGAACTTCATCTAATTTGTTAGTAATCACATTGTTACTCCCCACTTGCCTTAGTACCCAACTATTTTTTCCCGATTTGTACACTCTTTCTACTTCGTACCTTATTCCATCTTCTCCCGTAAATTCAACATTTATCTTAAAATAACTATTTTGACTACTCAAACGTGAAATAAGGTCCTTAGGCTTTTTCTCACTTATACCAAACAAAGCCATCCCAAGCGCTTCGAATATGGAACTCTTACCCGCGCCGTTTCTTCCAACGATAACATTAATCCCAGAGACAAAATCAAATTCTCTATCTAAATGACATTTGAAATTCTCCAATTTAATTTTATTAATCATTTCTCTGAACCCCCATGATTCTGCCGATAAATTCATCGAATATCTCGTAAATATATTCGTCTGAATTATTCAAATCTTCGTCTTCAAAGAACATCTTAGCCTTCCTTATAAACTCATACGTTTCATTAACTCTCTCTTCGCTAATTGAAAATACATTATTCCAAGATGATATTAACTCTTTTTCTATCAACTCTTTACTTCGATACCTCATCTCACTGCCATTTATATCGTTGACATTGTTAATCTCGATTCTGCTTTCTACTTTTAAAGCTCCCTTATCCAACAATTCCTTTTTTATTCTATCAACGTCAATAAAATCGTCGTTATCAAGAAAAACCCTCAGGATTACTATCTCTCCATCCTCCACTTCTAAATTGGCGACAAAATCATAAATCTTAGAACTTTGGATCTTATGCATACTTCTTTTTCGTTTGCGGGATTGGAAAAAAGAATGAGTAAAGGTATCTGTGTCGAATATGAAAAATCCCTTTTCGCCATTTTCGTACAAATCCCAGTATTCTGGACTTCCGGGGATATAAAAGAATGGTTGACTTGCTGGATAGATTTTCTTAGAATGAAAATGCCCACCAGCAAAATAAATAACTTTACCACGGAAAGAATCTATAATCTCTTTCGTTACACAACCTGGCAGCAATTCTTGATTAGTCTCCTCGCTAACGATAGCAGTATGACAAATCACGATATTATTATCTCCGCTTATTTGCTCTGAGAGACCTTGCAAAACTTCATCGATAAGATTACCTTGGTACGGAACGCCGTAAATCCTAAAACCCCTAAATTCGCATTCTTCGAATTTAAAAATTTCTCCATCACGCTCAAAACCAAGGTTTACTAATAACCCCTTCTTCTCCAAATAATCAACCCAAGAATCTCTATCGTATGCGATATCATGATTTCCAAGAACAGTAAAAACAGGGATATCTTTATCTTTGAGCTTTTTGAGAATACCTTCCGTGCGCTCGAGTATATCTGGATTTATTTTATTAGAGTCGAATAAATCACCAGCGATAATGAACAAATCAACATTCTCTTCTATAGCCCTATCGACTATATACTCGGCAGCATTGAAATAATCGTTATATCTAAAATCAGAATACGAATTTTCACCTATGCCACCAACTGGCCTTTTACCCAAATGCCAATCCGATGTATGCAAAATTTTCATTCTAAGTATCCCCCCAATTAGTATAAACAATTCACTTTAAAATTATACCAAATACCAGTTGACTTTTCCAAAATTGAGTTGTAAAATATACCTGTCTTAGGGAATTTTAAAAAAATCAAAATTAAAAATTAGGGTATTGACAAATTTTTAGGTGTGTGGTATAATATATACTACCATGAAAAAAACAAGCCCCAGGTTCAAAAACCTGGGGCTTGTTTTTTTCTTAATATTTTCCTAATCTTCCTCAATTATCCTCCATTCCAAATGTTTTCTCCCATTGTATGTTACCTTGACTGTCTAATTTTAGAATATATACATCCTGCCATTCAGCACCAAATGTAGTATATCCAGCAACGATGTATCCTCCGTCTACCGTTTGTTGAACTGAATAGGCCTAATCGTCATTTCCCCCACCAAAAATTCTCCACCATTCTTCGTTCCCTTTACTCTTCGGTCAGTCCCTTAGGAATTAGAGAATAAATATGGAAAATCATTTTTTCTCCAAAAATTCTAAGAGGTGATTACGATTAAATAGAAGATATATACGTTTTTACAATTAGAATTTGTTATATTAATCTTAATTATAATTAAACCAAATTTTGAAAAAACACCATTTAGTGTTAATATATAGCTGAGAATAGTTGAAGTATCATTTGCCAAAGGGGGGATATGGATGAATGGAAATTTTGGCAAGTTTTACTTTTATGTCTTTCTACTCTTTACTTTGTCATTTCTGCTCTTTCCTGTCAATAGTTTTTTCGCTCGGCCAGTTATCGATGTCGCAATAAGGGTTTACGCACCTGACAATGTGTTAAAAACGGTTTCTGAGTCTGCGATTTTCCCAGAGATTGTTGATTCTAAACGATTTGAAGTTGCCCTTCAAAATGCTTTAAAATTGCTTTATTCAGAACTTTGGCTCCAGGATTTACTTTCCTCCGCCGAACAAATTCTCTCCAAGCAAACTTCCCCGCAGGGAACATTCCAAATTGATGTACACGTTCAACAAATCCGTAAAGAAAATGTATACAAAGAATTCATACAAAATAATATTTCTGGTGATTACATTTACAATTTTGGAGATTATATAAGGGTTTATCCAGGAGTTAGATATAAGCTTGAATATGTAAATGGAAAGGAAAATTATGTTCAAAGCTCTGAGGGGAGTTATGTAAAAGGCGTTGATGGGAAGTATTACAGTGTGATTTTTGATTCATTTTACTCGAGAGTCCCACATACGAATGTTGTGTACATAGTTGAAGGAAACGCAGATTATTCACTCTATATAAATAACAATAAAGCTCTTTCTGGCTCATTTGAAATTTCTTCGTCTATTTACGCCGTGAAACACTCATACGATCCGTACAACAACCGATTGCTAAGAGTGGAAAATAGCTTCAACGATGTTATTTCCGGTCTTGCTTCCGATATTGCCAGCAAATTACACTCGGTATTGGAATTTAAAGAAAAGTTGTCTGGTGTCGTTGAGGAAGTTAAATTTCCAAGGGTTATCTTAAATATAGGTGAGGATGATTTTGTAAAGGTTGGAAAGGTTTTCAGTGTATATAGGAACAATAACAAAATAGCGGAAGTTGTTGTTAGAAGGACGGGGAAGGATTACAGCGAATGTGAGGTTGTGTATATAAAAAGAGGGGAAGAAATAAAGCCTCAAGATGAAGTAAAAGAAGGTGGGCAAGAACCTTTTCCAATGGGATTTAAAATGTTGTTTATAACAGATCAAAGTTTTTCTCTCACTGAATCATATATTTTGTTAACATTGCCTATTAAGCAATTCAATATACATCGTGAACCAATCTCTTACTTTGAGACTGGAGTTGGGCTTAATTTGGAAAGTATCATAAATGGAACGTACGATAAATTCATTTTTACATTTAGCGGATTAATCAGGTTAATAGGTACGGGAGATGATGGTCTCTACCTGCTCAGTAAACTTTCCATATCTACGTCTGAAACAATTCCATACGAGGTAAAAATAGAAACACTGTTAGGTTTATCAACCAAATTTGGCTTGTTAAATTTCGAATTTTCTATTCCAATTGAGCAATTAACATCTTTCAACACCTTTAAGATAGGTGGTGGGGTCTCATGGTAAAGAAGTCTTTATCCTTTACTCTTATTATTTTCTTGGTTTTAGCTATTTCAAATATATTTGCCAATAATCTTTACGTTATCATCGATAAGAATTTACCATCTTACTATGAAAATATTGATATTTCAAAAGAACTCTCGAATATTTTTTCAGATGTACCAGAGAAAACTGTAAGAATAGTTCACGTTGTTGGAATACAAAAAGAAACTTACAGTTACAAAGTAAATGAGTTTGTACCAGATAGAGAAGGCACGTATGTTTATCACAAGGGAAGTTATTATTATACATCTTCAAAAGCAATGTACAAATACGATTCCAACAAAAAAATATACGTCCCTGACCCTTATGGTTTGTATGTTTATCTTAGCGATTATCCTTGGGCAAGGAAGGAAGAAGAAAAATATATAATAAGTAGTTTTTACAGAAGGTATGAAAAATACATAACCGAAACAAGTTATTACATCGCTTTGTACATAACGGATATTGATGTTGAGAAGATATTTGTGAAATCTGTAACTCCAATCATCACTAGTGGGGATAGCTTTTCTGAAGCATTGAAATCAACCGGTAGATTATACAGAGAGAATCCAAATAATTACAGTCCATATAAAGTGGATGTCGCGGTAATATTCGATGAAAAATTTGATAAAACACAAAGGATGTATATACTAAAAGAATTACAAAAAGATACACGGTATAACATATACGATAGGTTGTACCTTAATGAATTATTTAAAACAATAGCTTTTGAGGATTTGTTTGGAAAGGGTGTTTTCTTACAATTTAAGCCACCAAAATATATGATAACGTTTGAAAATTACGTTGAAAGAACTGAAAAAGTTAGGTCTGAAAGATACTATTTCTTTGAAAATGATGTCAACGGAGGATATATAAAGAAATCAGCTATTGGATATTATACTGATGTGCCTGTTCGTGTAGAAATTGGAAGGTATTATTCATACGATTCTAAAAATAAAACATATGTTTTAGATATGGAAAAAGGAAACTATGTTAGATACTACGGCGGGCCGTGGGAAAAAGAAACTTATACAAGCGCCTATGGATTTTACGACTATATCTTGACCACCGTTGATATTCTAGAAATGTATACTGGATTCTTACTAAAAGTATTTGACACAGAAAGAGGAACACTAATAGGCTCATACAGTATTTCGAAAAATTACTCAACAGCTTTAAAAGAACCTAAAGATAGGTTTGGCTCAGAATCGGCAAGTTCAGAATATTTATCGAAGATTTGGAGTTACTCAAATAATGCAAGATACGTAGCAAGTTATATTCAAAAACTATTCCCACTTATTTCCATGGTTTCTAGCGTAAGCGATGGAATGGTTACACTTTCATCAGGCGAGAATATTGGAATCAAGCAAGGATATGTTTTCCAAATAATAGATAATGGATACACTTCCGGCTATGTAAAAATCGATAAAGTTTTTGAAAATAAATCTTCTGCAACCGCTTTATATCTTATTCCATATGAAAAAATTTATCCGAACACTTTGGCCTTGGAAACGAAAAATTACCCACAAATTACAGGAATAACATTCCAATTATTTTTAAAGGATAACGGATTTGGTATGGCATCTGGATTCACGAATTTTGATATATACGGTAATTATTACTGGGGGATACTTTTTGGAGCAGGTATTGAAATCACATATGAAGTTTTAGAAGATTTTTACCCATACATGTATCTAGAATACTACAATCCTATTTTTAGTAATTTAAGCTTATTTGGAAGATTTGGTGGAAAATATATCGAATTGGAAGATATTTGGGAGATTTTTGCTGAAAGTGGAGTGAGATTTACAAGTTACTTAAGAGATAGTATATTCTCACCTGGAGGAACCGGTGTTTATACCGATGTTGGATTCGGGGTTTACTTTAGAAACGAAATAAAAATAAAGCCAGCAGTATCATTTGGTATAGAGATGAGGTTTTAGTTTTTTTCTAATTATACAGAATATTAACAAATATTAACAAAAGCCCCGAATGGGGCTTTTGTTAGTTTATTTACTTTTCCATTCTTCGTAAGCTTCATCTGGTTTACAAATTCCGCAGGATGTGTAACCTTTTTGTCTAGCCTCTTCTATATTCACTGGAAAGTATTTACTATTAACGTACCTACAACTTTTTAAGTGGTATTTCTTTCCATCTTTTGATATGTAAACTACAAAATCACTTTTCGTGTTTTCATTGTACATACTCAATCCCCAAAGCCCTTTTTGCTTTTCAAAAGCCTCTCTTTGGAATTTTACAAAATAATCAGCATATTTGACGTTGGGTGGTACGGTCATAACCTGCGCGTACCCTTCGAGTAAAAGTATCGCATTGAACATTTTCTTTCTAATTTCTTCCTCCGAAAAGTTAACTGGTTTTTCCAACCAGACATACGCAAGCAAACGGTTGTATTTATCTTTCTCCTCAACGTCCAATTCAAGCCAAACGGTTTTTTCTGTTAATTGTTTAGTTGTAAATTCTTTGGCTTCAGGTCCATATGGTTCAACTCCTTTTGTTGGATGATTAGTTTCGGGAGTGTTTACTCCTATTAATCTAACTGTGTACGTTTTACCATTTGCTTCAACTTTAATGGTGTCTCCATCGACAACTCTAGTTACACATGCTTTCATTAATCCTTGTTTTTGAGTAAGTATTAAGATAATGGTAATTATTGATAAAACGATAGCAGTTATTAAAGTGTTTTGTTTTGCTTTTTTTGGCATAATTGATATGGAGCACCTCCTTTATAACTCCTCAAAAAAATGTTATCACATATTTAGAATTAGAAAAGAGGTGTGGTTTGAAAACCACACCTCTTCTCTAATTCAGAATAAATTATTAATTTATTTTGCAACGATAGATGGGAATTGAACAGTTGTTATCTTTGTTAACCTCGCAACAATTTTCGCTATATCTGTATTGTCAAGTACTCCTGTGAAGTTCTCAGCGCCAGGTCCAAAGGCATATACTGGTACAGGTTGCGCGGTGTGGTCGTACGTTGTCCAACCAAAACCGACTTTGAAACTAATGTATCTTGCGAGTTCTCTTCTTAAGT
Source organism: Fervidobacterium nodosum Rt17-B1 (assembly GCF_000017545.1). Lineage (NCBI taxonomy): Bacteria > Thermotogati > Thermotogota > Thermotogae > Thermotogales > Fervidobacteriaceae > Fervidobacterium > Fervidobacterium nodosum. The sequence continues at coordinate 825,769 of NC_009718.1, forward strand.
TATTTGATGGAACTTTCTTGAGTGTTTCATATTCGGAATCGCTCATATTTACACCGTACCATTCTTTTATTCCAGCGATGAACGCATCTTTATCGTTTATATTAAATTGTTTTAAAAACATCGTTGTTGTTCCCTTTGCTTTTCTCGCTTGTTCAACGTTTATCGCATATCCACCTGTGGAAAGTGATAAACCACCTGTTTCATGGTCACCAAGGACAATCACAAGTGTGTTTCCATCTTTCTTGGCAAAATCAAGAGCGACCTTAACCGCGTCATCAAATTCGACAACTTCTTTCCATACACCATAGAAATCGTTGGCGTGCGCTTCCCAGTCGATTTGCGAACCTTCAACCATGAGCATAAATGGTTTTCCACTTGCGGAGAGAATTTCTAAAGCTTTCTTTGTCATGAGATCGAGTTTAGGTTGCGATGAGCTTCTTTCAGATACTGGGTCTAAATAATTTTTAGCAAATAAGCCAAGAACTTTTTCATTCTCTGCGCTGATATTTTCCAATTCATTTACTGTTGATATGTATTTATAACCTTTTTCCATAGCAGCTTTAATCAAATCAAGTTCGTCTTTTCTTGAACCACCTTTTGAAGCAGGTGTAAACCATTGCCATCCTCCACCAAACGCAACATCTACCACTTCTTTATCAACAAATTGTTTCGCAATTCCAAGCTCATCGTTTCTGTTATCAACATTTGCGTAAACGCCCGCTGGTGTTGCGTGAGTAATTTGGCATGTAACCGCTATCCCTATTTTGTAACCTGCTTTCTTGGCAAGTTCAAATATGGATGGAACAGGTTCACCATTTGGAAGCACCCCTATCACCTTATTCAAAATCTTAAACCCACTGAAAAGAGCACTCGCTGCTGGCGCTGAATCTGTAACCCAAGAATCTGCGCTGTATGTTGTTGTTATACCTGTGTAAGGAAGAGTCATCGTGTTTAAAATTCTTCCTTCAAGAATACTTGCGAGAAATAGTTGATTTGTAGACATACCATCCCCAACAAGAATTATAACGTTGAGGGCAAAAGCAAAATAAACAAAAAGTAGCGTAGCAAAAGTTAAAACCTTTTTACCCATACCTCACACCTCCAATATTTTAATGTGGAACTGTTGAATTTTAGATTATATCATTAATTAAATATTTATTTCAAACTTAAATTAAAACAATTCCCATAAATTAACAAAAAAATAGGCTTATTTTAATTCAATAGTTTATTTAATCGCGAATTTTTTTGTAAAGACGTAAATTTAATTTAGGCAGGCACTTATTACAAAAACCTATGGTACAATTTGTATTGTATCGTTTAAATGTTAAAGCAAAAATAAAAAACATTAAAATAAGTTAAAAATCGAAAATAAAAATTGCGGCTTGGATTGCTCTAATGGTTTTTTGTTTGTTTTTTCAACTCAAAGAAGGGAGGAGCTCGTATGAAAATTAGGGTTTTTAGGACTTTATTTATAACGTTACTCCTAACTTTGGCTTTACAAATGGTTTTTTCAATCCAAGTTCCGGAAAATTCTAAATTTGTACTCTATTTTTCTTCATTGGATGATTTGTTAAATTCTTTGGATGTTCAAGTCGATTACAACATAGGACCTGTAACTATCTTTGGTGATACTTCTATAAGCCTTTTAAAAATTCTTCAGTTATATTTGATTAGTGAATCAGAAAACGAAGAAGAAATGATGGTCAATTTAATTTCTGCTCTCCCAGTAGTTGTAGATATTCAGAAAGCAAAAATCAATGATATACTTGAAATTCTAAACAATTTGATTGGTGAAGAAACGTCGATTATTGTCAGTAAACTGTCTCAAATTACAAAAAAAGTCATTTTAGGTCCAATAACATTTTATTTAATTGAAGGGCCAAACGATGTTTATATCACAGCAAATGAATTACAAAGAAGAATTGTCGAAGACATGATTAATTCAAAAACTCCGACAATTAAAATTGACATCCCTCAAGACGCTTATATATACTACAAAGGATTTGGTGAAAATAGTATTTGGTCATTCCTCACGGTGGACTTGTACGGTAAGACCGTGTCTGACGAGATGAAAGTTAAAGTAACTGACAACGAGATGAGTGTTGAAATTCTAATTGAAAAAGAACTCACGGAATATGAAAAGTCGTTGATGAAGGAATTTGAAACTTATCTTTCTGGTTTGAACATAGTTGAAAATTCCGTCGCTGTAATTGGAACAACAAAGGATTATAAATTATTTTTAGATATGTTTTTAAAAGAGGTCGTTGGTGAAAATATAAGCCAATACTTAACAGATGCTGTATTTTCAGTTAATATGAACCAAGAGATGATATTATCAGGAACATATGATCCAAAGTTTGAAAGAGATATAATAAACCAATTTTCGGATAAACCATTTTTTGTAGAAGTCGACAAAAACAACAGTGTAATCAATGTAAAAACTAAAAACACAAATGGCGTAAGTATAGATAATGCAAACGAAATAAAAAATAGTCTCCTGTATGCTTATATTAATTTGTCAGTTATGGAAACTGGATTAGACAGTATAATAAAATTAAATGTTCAAAGGTTGGAAAACGGTAATCTGAAGATATCGGCAAATATTGAAAATTATCAAAATCTTCTAAAAAGTTTATTAGAAGAGGTTGCATCAAACGAGCTTGAGAATTTGGAATATATCGAAGAATGGAATGAAGAAGAGTATACAGAAGAAGAAATAACTACAACTGAAGAAACAATGACAGAGGAAGCAACGACTGAAGAAGCAACTACAGTTGAAGAAGAAGAAGAAGAAGAAGAATATTATGCAGAAAGTTTCGAAGAAGAATTTGATCCTTATGAAATAAGTGGAATGATAAATGAACTTATTTCAATAACATTTGATAAAATGTATGAAGGTGTCTTGCCAACTTTAAGAGCTTTCCAAAATGTTTTTCCAAGAGAATTTCTAGATAGGATTGAAATTTTCCCGGCTTTCGGTAAAGATGGTACAATATATTTTGTATTCGTCTATTATACCGACTATATTGAGCAAGCGAAAACTATAAGAGATGTATTGTACTATGATTATGGAATTAATTCAAACATAGTATACGATAAGCTCGTTATAACTTTCTACGAACAAGCAGGAGAATAGTTTGAATTTTCGAATTTAGTAAAATATTAGACATATCAACCTAAAAAGGAGGGTGAGTTAACACTGTGAGTATCAAAAAGTTCATTACTGTATTTTTCCCTTTATTAGTATTGATTGTTGTTTTAGTTTCAATTATCATCAGCATCTTTACTCAGAATTCAGCAAATAAAGTTTGGGAGAAGGTCCTTGCGAATGAAATAATGAGAGACTTCTCTGATAAAATAGAATTGGAAAAAGAAAAGGCAAAAAAATCGTTGATAAAATTCTTGCTGATGAAAACATAATAGCCGCATTTCAGAATAAAGACAGAGAAAAGCTTATCGAAACTATAACTCCATACCAAAAAACATTCGAAAGTATTGGCCTCTACCAATTTCATTTCCATACGGAAGATGGTATCTCATTCTTAAGAACATCCAATCCAAACAAATACGGAGATGATTTAAAAACTTACAGAAAAGATATATTAGAGATATATTAGAAATCAAACAATCTCTCAAACCTATAGCATCTATCTACAGTAATGATTCAGGAGTTATTCTAAGATACACTACACCAGTCTTTTTCAACGGAAAATATATTGGGAACTTAGAAGCTGATATTAAAATTTTTGACGAAAATACATTTTTAAAGTCTGAGTCTGAAAAAAGAATATTGGTAATCGTGTATGATGAAAATGTAAATAAGATAGATAAAGTAATAAAACCATCTGATGTCGAAGATTTCACAAATAACCTTAATAAAAACAAAATTTACAATGGATTTTTAGATATGATGAGCAAGCGGAAGTCTCTCTATGTTGGAGTGCCTATAAAAAATGACAAAGGTGAAACTTTTGCGGCATTGTACATTAAGAGAGACATAACAAATGTTTCTTATTATAGGCTATTAGGACTTATATTACAAATTTCGATTATTACTCTCGTCACAATATTTGTCCTCATAATTACTTCTAAAACCGGTAAGAAAATTCAAAAGAGATTTGATAAATTCATTTTAGAAGTTGAGAAGATTGCCTCTGGAAATTTTGATATTCAACTTGAAACAACAGAGAATGACGAAATATCTCAAATGGGAAATAAGCTCACAGAAGCCACCAAAAAATTTAGAGAAATGCTTGATAACATTAATGAAACTGCAACTAATGCCGAGGAAAGAATTAGTGAATTTAGTAAGATATCAGAGAGTATTATTTCAACAGCTTCTTCAACTTCTGAAATTAAATCAATGAGTGAGAATACGGAAAATGCATCAAAGGAACTTGACAAATCACTTGAGGAGTTCGCCGCTTATGTCGAAGAAAGTTCAGCAGAACTTGAAAGTATACTCAAAAGAATAAAGGAGTTCACAGATATAATCGAACAAATTACAAGTTCAGCTTCACATCTTGCTTCACAAACTTCCTTGCTCAACAATTTTACTGAGAAGATAACGGAGATATCAGATAACATAACAGTTCTCGCGATTAATGCTTCCATTGAAACAAGTAAACAAAATATCGATAGAGACGGACTTTCAAGAATTTCTGAAATGATTATGGAGCTCTCAGAATCATCAAGACAGTTAACAAAAGAGTCAAAACAATCGCTTAAATCTCTCGAAGAATCAATAACTTCAACAATTCTTTTAGCAGAAAAAGTCACGGAAAATCTCAGTAGCGTTAAAGAGTCTTTAAATATAATTTCGAATGTAATGAATGCATTGGTGGGAAACGTAAGTAACTTAACAAAAATTTCAAGGGTAACACATGAAGCTGTTGAACAAACTTACGCTGGAGTGGAACAGCTTGAAGAAGCAATAAATGTAATAAAAGATGAGATTGAAAAATTCCAAAATTCATTTGTTGAATTAATAGACGCTTTTAAAAGGCTAAAAACATGATTTCCATGCTGTCTACATTTTCTGGGCTTTTAATCTTCTAATCTTTCAAAGGAAACACCCCCTTAATGGTTTTTTATGCCATTTCGGGGATGTTTCTTTTAGTTTTTTATTCTTGGTTTATTACACTAAAAGGATAGAACTTAAAAAATGAGGATTTTTATACTTCTATATTTTCTTTGCTATAGAGATTAAATAATCCACTGTATCTTGGAACGACATTTTTTCTTTTATTCCTTGTCTAAGGAATTTGTTTATTTCATCGATAAGTTCTATCGATTTGTCTATTTTTGGATTTGCACCTTTTTTGTATGCGCCTACATCTATAAGGTCTTTGGCATCGTTATATGTTGCTATTATATCTCTTATAGCTCTCGCTGACTGTATGTGTTCTGGTTTAGTAATATCAACCATGAGCCTGCTTATGCTCATAAGTACGTCTATAGCTGGGAAATGGTTTGATTCAGCAAGTTTACGAGATAGTATTATATGTCCGTCGACAATTCCGCGAACTGTATCCGAAATAGGTTCATTAAAGTCATCAGCTTCGACAAGCACAGTGTATATACCTGTTATACTTCCTTTATCTGAATTACCGGCACGCTCTAGTATCTTTGGTAATTGGGCAAACACACTCGGTGGGTATCCTCTTGTTGTAGGTGGCTCGCCTATTGCAAGCCCAACTTCTCTTTGTGCCATCGCCCATCTGGTTAGGGAGTCCACCATAAGCATAACCGCATAACCTTTGTCTCTGAAATATTCTGCTATCGTTGTGGCTGTTAACAACGCTTTTATACGAAGAAGAGCAGGCTGATCGGATGTTGAAACAACTACTACGGAACGTTTTATACCTTCTTCTCCAAGGTCTTTTTCAATAAATTCCCTAACTTCTCTTCCACGTTCACCGATAAGTGCTATAACGTTTATATCAGCTGTCGTATTTCTGGCTATCATACCTAAAAGTGTACTTTTTCCCACACCACTTCCTGCGAATATACCTATACGCTGTCCTTTACCCAACGTTAGAAATCCATCTATTGCGCGAACTCCAACGGGAAGTGGTTCCAAAATACGTTTTCTAATTAGTGGATTTGGTGCTTCACTCACAATTTGTCTGTATTCTTTCAAAACAAGTCTTTTCCCATCAATAGGTCTTCCTAGAGCGTCTATAACTCTTCCTTTTAATTCTTCTCCCACAGGTACGCTAACAGTTCGGCCTGTTTTTAAGACTTCACACCCTTTTTTCAATCCAGTCACATCTTCTAAAGGCATTAAAATCGTTAAATCTTCCTTAAATCCGACAACTTCTGCTAATGCTTTTTTATTCCCAACTAATATTTTGCATAATTCCCCAAGTGCAGCATCAGGACCTCGGGATTCAATTGTTAACCCGATTATTTTTTGAACTTCACCAGCGTATTCATATGGATTAAGTTTTTTGACTTTGTCTTCTATAATTTCAAGAAACTTTATATTTTCCTGTAACTTCGGCGTATAAATTCACCTCTATAATTCTTGTTTAAAAACTTCATCGAATATCTCATCAAGCAAAGCAAATTGAAATTTCAAAGTGGTATCAATCGTACCTAAATCCGTTTCAACAATTACACCTTGGCTTACGGAATCATTTAATACAACTTCGTAATTTTTAGAGCGAATTTCGTCTAGGATTTCTTGGTCGATTAATTTTGCATCTTCCGGATTTATATGAATTTTCACTTTTGTCGCTCCAACCACATGTGAAAGAACTTTTTCAATTTTTCTCTTAGTTACCTCTGAATCGATTTCTTTCTCAAGAAACTTTTCAACTAATATTTTAGTTATGGTAGCAATCTTCTCTGAATACATTGAGAGTAAGTTATCAAAAGACGTTTCAAAAGAAAATAATATGCTTTTTATTCTTTCGTTTAATTCTCTCTTTGTTTCCTCAACTTCATTGACTGTGTTATCGATAATTTCTTTGCTTCTTTTGTTTGCTTCCTCGATTATTTTATTGTATTCTTCTTGAGCTTGTTGTATCATTTGTTGTACTTGATTTTGGGCAGAAAAAACTATTTGCTCGGCTTCTTTATTTGCACGAGCCACCATTTCTAATAATTCTTGTTCGTTTCTTATATTTTCCTCTTGTTTTTCTTTTTCTATTTGTCCCTTATTACTTTCTATTTTCATTGGGGCATCTAAATAGACATAGCGCTTACGTATAAGCAAGATAATCACTCCAAAAAATTATTAATTATCAATTTAATTATACCACACAACAAGAAAAAGAAAAATGCCAGGCTCACGCCTGGCATTGAATTATTTACTAACAAAAACTAAATTAATATTCAAGTTGTTTAAGGCCTTTTTCGATAATTTCTTTTGTATCTCTTGCTATCATCAATTCTTCGTTTGTTGGAACGAGTAATACCTTTACCTTTGAGTCAGGTGTCGTTATTATTCTTTCCTCGCCTTTTACGTTGTTCTTTTCATCATCTATCTTTATACCAAGATAAGAGAGATAGTTTTCACAAATTTCTTTTCTTGTTATCGGGGAATTTTCACCAACTCCCGCAGTAAATGCAATTGCGTCAACACCATTCATCGCCGCAATATAAGCGCCTATGTATTTTGCAATTCTGTATTCGTATATATCAAGAGCCAATCTGCAAACTGGATCACCTTCAAGTGCTTTACCTTCTATATCTCTCATATCTGAGCTGAAGCCATCTGTAAGACCTAGTACACCACTTTTCTTATTAAGAATTGTATATACTTCTTCTGCCGTTAGTCCTTCTTTTTCCATAAGGAATGTAACTATAGATGGGTCAATATCACCTGAACGTGTCCCCATGACAAGCCCTTCAAGTGGTGTAAAGCCCATTGATGTGTCTATACTGTGTCCGTTCATTACCGCAGCAATGGAAGCTCCATTCCCAAGATGGACCGTAATTATCTTTGATTTGTGATAGTCAAGTCCAAGTATCTCGGCTGTACGTTTAGAGACATATCTGTGGCTTGTACCGTGGAAGCCGTATCTTCTAATTTTATATTTTTTGTAATATTCGTATGGTATAGCGTAAAGGTAAGCCTTCGCTGGCATCTTTGAGTGGAATGCTGTATCAAAGACAGCTACGTTAGGTACCCCTGGTAAAAGTTTCATCATTGCCCTTATACCCATTATATTTGGTGGATTGTGAAGTGGAGCAAGGTATGAATATTCTTCAAGTGCTCTCATAACCTCTTCATCTATCAATACAGAACCTGAAAATTTTTCTCCACCGTGCACTACCCTGTGACCAACGGCATCAATCTCTTTTAAGTCTTTTACTCCTCCAACTTTCTCATCAACTACTAATTCCAAAACATATTTAAGAGCATCTTCATGGTCCTTCATGGGCTTTTCCACAACGACTTTTTGGTCGTCTTTTTTGTGTACTATTCTACTACCTGGTATACCTATCCTTTCAGCAAGTCCTTTACAAAGTACTTGTTCTGTGTCCATATCAAGAAATTGATACTTAATCGATGAGCTACCACAGTTTACTACCAGTACTCGCACGTAAATCCCTCCTTAGAACACGTTTTATGCTTTGCCAGCACATCCAAGAAATTCAAGTCTGTTCATAACTACTTCTTTCACAAGTTTCTTACCTGCTCCAAGATAGTGTCTCGGGTCGAATTCTTTTGGATTTTCTTTAAGGAATTTTCTCATTCCGGCTATGAATGCTATCCTTAAGTCTGTATCGGTGTTAACCTTGTTTATTCCAAATTGAACACATTTCTTGAGCTCTTCTTCTGGAACGCCTTTTGCCCCTCCAAGGTCCGCTCCGTATTCTTCTGCTAATTTTACGTATTCTGGAAGCACACTTGATGCTCCGTGTAATACAAGAGGAATACCTGTAAGCTTTTTAACTTTTTGCAATCTTTCAAAATCAAGTTTTGCTTCACCTTTGAATTTAAACGCTCCATGACTTGTACCTATCGCTGGTGCCAAGAAATCAACACCTGTTTCTTCAACAAATATTTTTGCTTGTTCTGGGTCAACTAATACGTTTTCTGCAGCAGACACATTATCTTCAATTCCGGCAAGTTGACCAAGTTCAGCTTCAACAGAAACTCCAGCAGCATGGGCAATTTTAACTATTTCCTTTGTTTTTTTCATATTTTCCTCGAATGGTTCTTCGGAAGCATCAATCATAACCGAGGAATACCCTGCCTTTATCGCTGCTATTATATACTCAAAGTGCTTACCATGGTCAAGGTGCAAAGCTATTGGTATATCGACGCTATCAGCAAATAATCTTACTAACTCAACGAAATATTTTGCTCCCTTATGTATGTCTCCGTTTCCTGCATACTTTATCGCACCTTCGCTTGTTTCAATTATTAATGGAGCTCTTTTTTCAATTGCTCCTTCTAATATAGCGTGGAAAAACTCCATGTTGTTAATGTTAAAAGCTGGAACTGCATAATACTCCTTACTTGCTTTTTCAAGAATATCCTTTGTGTTTACGTACATAAATATACCTCCCTTGCTTTTTTCAAGAATGATAATTTCTAAACTCCGCAATTTCATTATATCACATTTAACAACAAAATAATACTCGCGTGTTTGAAATATGGTTAAAAATTAAGATATTTGATTCAAAGCAAAATATAAATAAAATTGATTTTTAAATAATTTTGTATTATGATGAAATTCTAGGTTATCTATCAAGGAGGCATATTTATGGCAGAGGAATCAGCTGATAAATTAATTGAAAAGGTTGCTAGATTGAAAAGCAAACTAATACTTAAAAGCATAGCAGTCGGAATTTTCAGTAGCTTAATGGTAATATTATACAGAATAATGCTCACAAAAGCCGATTCTATAAGAGAATACGCCCTTCATATGTATAATTCGAACCATCTTTATATTTTCTTGATACTATTTTTAGTAGTAATTAACTCTCTAATAATCAAAAAATTTGTAAAAACCGAACCAATGATAAGTGGTAGTGGTATACCACAAATTAAAGGGGTTATTTTAAGACAAATAGATTATAATCCAATAAAAGCTATTTACAAAAAACTTATAGGTGGATTCTTAGCAATCTTAAATGGCTTATCTTTAGGACGTGAAGGGCCTTCTGTACAAATAGGTGCGACTGTAGGAATGTATTTTAGCAGAAAATTAGAACTGACAAAAATGGAAGAAAAGTATTTGATAACGGCTGGAGCGAGCGCTGGTTTAGCAGCAGCTTTTAATGCTCCTTTAGCAGCGGTAATCTTTTCATTGGAGGAGTTACATAAAAATTTTTCGCCTATGGTTCTTTTAACTTCAATGATAGCAGCTATAGTTTCGGATTTCATTTCAAAGACTGTTTTTGGATTAAAACCCGTATTTAACTTTCAGTTATCAAGCACAATACCATTAAAATATTATCCATTTTTAATATTGTTAGGATTCGTTACTGGAATTTTGGGTGTCTATTTTAATAAATCACTTTTAAAATCTACACAGGTATTCAAGAAGATTGAAAATAGAATATTGATATCTTCGTTGATAGGGGTTGTATTACTCTTAACAATTCCAGATGTATTAGGTGGAGGGCACGATTTGGTTATTAAAACTAGTAAAGTTAACATAACTTTGAAACAAATTTTAATAATTTTGGTTATAAAATTTGCGTTCACGATGATTAGCTACGCTTCGTCCGCACCAGGCGGAATTTTCCTTCCCATGTTAGCTTTAGGCGCTCTCATAGGAAAAGCCTTCTATAGTGGTATTTTTATTTTTTTTGATACAAATAATACATACATGGTAAATTTTATAACCTTAGGCATGGTCGGATATTTTGTCGCCATAGTCAGAGCACCTATAACTGGGATAGTTTTGATAACGGAGATGGTCGGAACACTCAACCACTTTTTGGAATTATCTTTAGTCTCATTTGTCTCTTACATAACTGCAGAACTTTTAAATGAAGAACCGATATACGAATCGTTATTAGAAAGAATTCTGGAAAGCAGTGGTGGATTAAGAAACTTAATTAGGCCACATCAAAAGACTTTGATTGAAATAACCATTTCCACAGGTTCAGAATTAGATGGGATAAAAATAAAAGGTTTCAAATGGCCGGAAGGTTGTCTGATAGTCTCCATTAGAAGAGGCAATAAAGAGATAATACCCAACGGTGAAGTTGTACTCCATGCAGGAGATATATTATCAATACTTACAACCGAGGAAAGTGCTTCAAAAAATAAAAGGGAATTAATCAAAAAAGCTACATCGGTAAAAGAATAAAAAAACATCACGTCTTATGAGAATATAAGACGTGATGTTTGTTGAAAAATATTTTATGCGTTTTCTATTCTATAAGATTCGCGTTTCTTGAATGCTTGGTATTCTAAATCGCTTAGTTCATCCAGTTTTTCCTCTACTTTTCTTATTTCGTTTATATCAGATTTTGTTGCTGGTTTTTTCGGAGCAAAAGCAACACAACTGTCTATGTAAGGTTGAATTGAAATTTCGAATGTACCGATTTCTTTCGCTTTATTCGTTGTTTCAATTTTATCGAACCCAATAAGCGGTCTAAGTACAAGTAATGAGCTTGCATCTTCAATGGCTGCCATGTTCGTCAGAGTTTGACTTGCAACTTGACCAAGATTTTCACCTGTGATTATCGCTTTAGCTTTCACTCTGCGGGCAATCATATTTGCAATACGCATCATAGAACGTCTTTGAAGTATCAATGAGTACTCATCAGGCGCATTTTCTTTTATATACATTTGAACTTCCGTCAGCGGGACAATCCACATCCTCAAACCGTTAGGTAAGTATCTTGCAAGCACCCTTCCTAAATCCAAAATCTTTTGAACAGATTTTTCCGTGGTCATTGGGGGGCTTAGGAATGTTAGTGTTTGTAATTCTAGACCTCTTCTCATCGCATACCAACCAGCCACAGGACTATCGATACCACCGCTTAAAAGTAGCAAAGCTCTTCCAGAAACACCAACGGGTAATCCCCCAGAAAGATATTTTTTGCCCGAGAAGACGAATATTTCCTTTTCTCTTACATCTATACCTATTTCAAATTCAGGATTGTGAACATCTACTTTTAACCCGGGGATATTTTCGTAGATGTAACCTCCTATTTCTCTGTTCAATTCGATACTGTTAAGAGGAAAATCTTTGTATCCTCTTTGAGCAGATACTTTAAACGTTTTATATCCTTTTTCAACTTCCAGCTTTGCCAATTCCAAGCTTACTTTCTTAACTTCGTCGATATCATGCGCAAGAGCGTAACCTAAGCTGTAATTTTGAATCCCCATAACGTACTTCAATCTTTCCTCAAGCGCATTTGGGTCATTTCTTCCGATCCTTACAATTATCCTTCCGTATCGCTTATTCACAGCAGCAGGTCTAACAATCTTTAAAATGTTATCTATGAGTTTTTTCTCGAAAAACTCACGATTTTTACCTTTCAAACCTATTTCTGAATACCTGATCACAAATACTCTTTCCAAGATTCATTCCTCCTAAGAAATATTTTGGAAAAGCTCTATATCTTATTATTTCCCAAATCTAATATTTTCTTTTATTTTCTTTCATACAAACCAACAATTTCTGCGCTTTCTATTATATGTCCTTTCATAGCTTTTTCAAGATCTGCTTTTTTTACTTTTCCTTTCAACTCAAGAAGTGTATCAAGTGCATAGACTTTGAAATGATAGTGGTGCACACCATGGCCTCTTGGTGGGCATGGACCGTTATAACCGATTTTTCCAAAATCGTTATATCCTTGCATAGTACCATCTGGCAGTTTTTCTAATTTCTTTAAGCCTTCGGGTATTTTAACGCTATCTCCATCCACAGGTATATTCCAAATCACCCAATGAACGAACGTACCAATAGGCGCATCTGGGTCGTCGCATATTATTGCTATGCTTTTAGCATTCTTCGGAACGTTTGTTATCACCAATTCTGGATTTATATCTTCCCCTTCGCAAGCGTATTTCTTCGGTATAAACTCTCCGTTTTTGAATACACTCGTGACAACCATACGTTTCGCCTCCTTATTCGCAACCTTCTCAGCTCCATAAACAAACCCGAATAAAACTATTAAAATAGCCAACAAAGAGAATAGTTTTTTCATTTTTCATTCACCTCACACAAAAATACACTTATCATCTTAAATTTCTTTTCTCAAAGTATAATTATACATTAAATTTTGTTAAAAGGATTCTATTAATTTTTGATATAGTGATATAATTTATTTTAGAACTTACTCTTGGAGGCGGTAATTATGGAAAATATGATAAAAAATGAAAAATTATCTAAAAGAGTTGCGGTTGTGAGTGGGGGAGCAAAAAATATTGGAAAAGGGATAGCTTTTGAATTTTTAAAAAATGGATGGAATGTTGGAATTATAGATTTTGATAAAAAGGCATTAGAAGAATTTCCAGTGGGTGAATTCGCACAAAATATTTTACTCTACCAAGGTGATGTTTCGGATGAATATTCTGTGGCAGAATTTTATGTGAAGATTAAGGAAAATTTTGGAAGGCTTGATGCGATTATAAACAATGCGGCAATTGGTGGCTTCAAAGATTTTCTGAGTTTATCGGTAAATGAATGGAAGAGGGTTATCGATGTAAACCTCACCGGTTATTTTCTAATGGCTCGTTTTGGTGTACCTTTAATGCTCGAAAATCCTGGGAAAGGTTCAATTGTTAATATATCCTCAACAAGAGCCTTAATGTCAGAACCTGGCAATGAAGCATACAGTGCATCAAAAGCCGGTATTTTAGGATTAACTCACGCATTGGCGAATTCTTTGGGACCAAAAGTTAGAGTTAACGCGATATGCCCAGGATGGATATTGCACGAAGGAGAAGAGATTTCTCAAAAGGAGCACGAACAACACCTAACTGGCAGAGCAGGGACAATTAAAGATATAGCCCATCTTGTCATGTTTCTTACAGACGATGAAAAAAGTGGATTCATAACTGGGCAGACTTTTATTGTAGATGGTGGAATGACAAAGAAAATGATTTACATTTAGAAACACACAAAGGAGATGATTTTATGCTAAATATCATCTACAAGTTTAAATATACGATTATCAGCTTTCTTTTACTAATTTTATCGATAATAATAATTGTGAACTATGCAAATATAGAAACAAAGATAGAGGTATTTTTACCCGGATACAAACCGGGAAAACCTATTACAGAAATAGATAATCCAGCAGTCAAAAATCTTGTAAAGATGGCTCTAAAATTTGGCGACAAGACGAATATTTCAATTATTTACAAATCAGACATCCCATTAAATAAACCTGGTTCACTAGCAAAATTGCGTTTACTTCAATCGAAATTAGAAAAGATGGAAAATGTAAGAACGGTTATATCTATACTCAACTATCCTGGCAGTGAATCATATATCTTTAATGATTCCATTGATATTGAAAATATTCCAGATTATTTGAAGACTTTTATTTCACGTGATGGCCATTATGCGTTATTTCTTGCTATAGTCGAAGTTAACGGTCAAGTTGAGCCAATAGTTAGAAGGATAACAAAGGATTTGAAAGACGAACCTGTTATAGTACTTTCTGAGGCGTCGGTTAATAACAAATTATTCGATGAACTCAAAAGGTCAATGTTCTTTTATCCAATTGTCATGTTCATTGTTATACTGCTTATATTTACCTATCAAACACAATGCATACGCGCTGCTATCATATCACTTTTTATACCTATTCTAGCCTCATTATACACTTATGCATTGTATTTTTTCTTTGGAGGATACGTCAACGTACTAACAGCTATGGTACCATCGTTTCTAATTATAATAGGTTCTGCTTATCCTTTGCATTTTTACAATGCAACTTTTAGAACAGAGGATGCAAGAAAACAGATAGGCACACCGATATTTTTCTCAATGTTGACAACAGCAATAGGTTTCATATCATTTTTGTTCGTTAAGATCCCAGCTTTCAGAGAATTTGGTGTGTTAGTTTCTTTGGGTCTTTTAATTGACTTTATACTAACATTAACAACTGGTCATGAATTACTGAATTTGTCAAAATTCAAATCTAAAAGACCACCAAAAACATTCGGAATTAGGTATTTCGGAAATCATGTAGCAATGTTTATATTAGCAATAGTCATAATTGCTGTTGCTATTTCTCCATTTATAATTTCAAAAATAAAAGTTGGATTGACAAGTACGGATTACTTTTCCAAAAAATCTGATATTGTGAAAGGTTACGAAATACTTGAAAAAGAATTCGGTATTAGAGATAGTATATACATCGTTCTTGAGAAAAAAGCTGGTGTATTTCTACCCGGCGATAATAAAATAATTGATAAGATAATAAATGAATTGTCAAAATCAGAATACATATCAAGCGTTGATTTTCCAAGAAATGTTCCAATCACGGTATTAGTTTTAGCTTCGAGAACACAACCACTTTTAAAGCACTACATAGCTGATGGGAAAACAATACGATTAACCGTAAACCTTACAACCCCAGGTAGTGAAAATCTTGATAAAGTTAGTGAAATTATAAATAATTGCCTTAAAGAGTATAATTATGATTTCTATTTAGCTGGTACACCATTTGTCTGGAAAGCGGTAAATGATAGTATATTACTCAGTCAAATACAAAGTCTTATAGCCGCGCTTTCCATAGTTTTTCTAACGATATTGATTGTTTTTAGAGATTTCTCTGAGGCCTTAAAACTTGTATCACCGGTTATTTTCGCAACTATCTTAAATTTTGTTTACATGGCTTTATTCAAGATGAAACTTGAAATATCTACAGCACTAACATCCAGCATAATTATTGGTTTGGCTATTGATTATTCAATACACATCGGGCATGATTATAACAAGACAAAAAACATATTTACATCTGTTAAAAACGTAGGGCCAGCAATCATCGGTAATGCTCTTGGAATAATAGGTGGTTTTTTAACCTTACTCTTTGGTGGGGAACTTGCTTTGTTCAAAAGAATAGCAATCTTAGTATCCTTAGGTATAGCAACAGCAACAGTTTTAACACTTACTACACTTCCATTCATGCTTTCATTTGGTAACATCAGGGAAAAGGTAAAATCACTAAGAAAACGCAAGGAGGTAAGAAAATGAATAAAGTTAGATTAGCACTTGCCCAGATCAATGCAACCGTTGGAGATATAGAAGGAAATAAGAATAAAATTATCGAGTATATCAATAAAGCTTTAGAAAATGATGTGGATATCGTTATATTCCCAGAACTTTCAATTACCGGTTACCCTCCGGAGGATTTACTCTTCAAATCACATTTTGTAAGGAAAAATAAGGAAGCAATTGAAGAAATAGCAAGGCACGTTCCAAAATCGTTGGTCGTTGTTGTTGGCTTTGTCGATGAAGAAGGCGATATATTCAATGCAGCGGCCGTTATAAATGATGGCAAGGTGCAAGCAAAATACAGAAAGAATTATTTACCAAATTACGGAGTATTCGATGAAATGAGATATTTCCAAAAGGGAACCAAAGCATTAGTCGTTCTTTTGGAAGATGTTCGGGTTGGTATAACTATCTGCGAGGATATATGGTATCCGGGCGGTCCTGCGAGACTTGAATCGCTCTTAGGCGACGCACAACTAATTGTTAATCTATCAGCCTCACCTTACTATGTGGAAAAAATCGCTTGGAGAGAAAGAATGCTCTCTGTTCGCGCGAACGATAATATTGCCACAGTTGCTTACGTGAATTGCGTAGGTGGGCAAGATGAATTAATATTTGATGGTGCAAGCTTAGTTGTAAATGAAAAAGGAGAAATAATAGGAAGAGCAAAACAATTCGAAGAAGATTTACTTATTGTTGATGTCGACTTAATAGATATTGACAAAACATGCGTAAAAGATCCAAGAAGGCGCCAAGATAAACAAATTATGGATGAAGAAAGAAAAAATCTTGAGATTGTAAAATTGCCTTTTGAGAGCAAGCCCAAGAGAACAAAAATAACAAATAGGGTGGAAAAAACTCTTCCAAAAGTTGCAGAAGTATACAATGCTTTGGTATTAGCCACTAGGGATTACATAAGGAAGAATGGAATGAAAAAAGCGGTTATAGGATTGAGTGGTGGTATGGATAGTACGCTTGTTGCTTGTATTGCTGTTGATGCGTTAGGCGCAGAAAATGTTGTTGGTGTTTCCATGCCTGGTCCGTTTTCGTCTGAGCATAGCAAAGAAGATGCAAAAATATTAGCAGAAAACTTAGGAATCAAATTTCTGACAATTCCTATCATGGAAGCTTACAACTCATTCTTGAATATGTTTAAACCTGTCTTTGAAGATAGACCGTTTGACATCACAGAGGAGAATTTGCAAGCAAGGATACGTGGAGTAATTCTAATGGCACTTTCGAATAAATTTGGTTGGATAGTTCTCACAACAGGAAACAAAAGCGAAATCAGCACGGGCTATTCAACACTTTACGGTGATACAGCTGGCGGATACGCGGTAATCAAAGATGTCTACAAAACTTTTGTGTATGAGCTTGCCGAGTACGTAAATCAAAAATATGGTAGAGAAATAATACCAAGAAGAGTATTTGAAAAAGCGCCAAGCGCAGAACTAAGAGAAAATCAAACTGACCAAGATAAACTTCCACCGTATGAGATACTAGATGAAATACTGAAGTTGTACGTTGAGGAAGATTACAGTGTAAGCGATATCGTAGAAAGAGGATTTGATGAGGAAACGGTTAAGAAAGTAGCTTGGATGGTTGATATAAATGAATATAAAAGAAGACAAATGCCTCCTGGACCGAAAATCACACACAGGGCATTTGGAAAAGATAGAAGGCTACCGATTACAAATGCATTTAAAGAATGGCTTGAGAAAAAGTAATTTTAGTAAAAAACAGCGGGATTTTGATTTTCAGATTTGTCCCGCTGTTTTTTTACTTTATTTACTTTCTCATTGACTATTTTCAACTTCTATAGCAACATCTATAAGGACGTCAACGTAATCTTTCCAAATTTTCGATACGTACATTCGAGTGTAGCCTTGAGGGTCGCATCTTTCTTCCAATTTTGGTATCAGCATTCGACAGCTTTCAGGCCGTTCAGAAAAATCTAATTCACATCCAGTATTTGTCAAAAATGTGCATTCTCCATTGTAAGCATGGTCAAAAACGCTTCCCTCAAAGCCTTTGATAGCGGGTCTGACAAAATAAAGTTCAGCATCTTGGTCAACCCAATCCACTGTCCATCTACCGCTTATAAGAGCTTTTAATAGTTTTTCGCGCATTAAATCTCTATCTGGTGCTCCAAAATCCTCTGGTGTTGCTAATCCTGGAAAAGTTTTACAACACTTCCCACCACAAGCTTTACATATCCCTGGAATCTCTATTCCAATATTCTTTTTCATGCCATACCTCCATTTTTTTGTATTTTAATATGATAAAATTGGAATTAAGTAAGAAAATATTTCTTTGAAGGGGTGAACGAATTTGAAAAAATTTATCCCTGAAAAAATTCACTACATGCCATCAAAAAAGATTTTCTTAGCTCGTGCTGGTGCAAGGTACTCTATTACAGTTTCTGATGAAAATTTTATGGATATAGTCAATAAAATATACCTTACCGGTCTTGAATGTGTTGAGCCTGTAGTATACTGGAATATTTTCGATAAGTCAAATATACCACAAGAAGCGATACCAGGAAAGTACAATGAGTTTGAAAAGTTTGTTATATTTGTATCTACCCTGGGTCATAAATTAGACGAATGCATAGATAATATTTCAAAAGATTCCACATTACATAGTATGTTGCTGGATGCCTGGGGTTCGGAAGCTCTTGAAACTTTGAACGATAATTTTCAGAATATTTTGAGCGAAAATTACTCAATAAAAACTCAATCACGCTTTTCGCCGGGTTACGGTGATTTGCATATTTCAATTAACAAACTGTATGTTCAGCTACTTGGAATAGATGACGAAATAGCTGTATTGGATACAGGTATAATGATTCCAAGAAAGACAACTTCCTGCATTTCACCTATAATAGATTAGTGAAATTTACTTTTTGTGAGATATAACTCCACATTCCGGACATCCTTTGTATTCGAATTGTATAGTTGAATGGTAAATTTCCATCTTACTTAATTCTTGTTCTATTTTTTTATATATTACCATACTTTGACTTACAGTAACATCTTCCTTGAGATTAATATGACCTTCAAAGAAATTTGTTTTGCCGTCCAAACTCCAAATGTGAACGTGGTGAACATTTTCTATTTCTGAGATATTCTCAAGTCTTTTGATTATTTCATCAACGTCTATATTATGTGGGGTTGACTGCATCAAAACATTCAGCGATTTGATAAGAATTTCAAATGATTCTTTACCGATGTATAGAGCAATAAATATTGTTAATATTGGATCGATTGTATAAATATTCAAATACTTTATCAATATTGCGCCTAACACAACAGCAACCGATGAAAAGGCGTCTCCCAGCATGTGTAAATAAGCTGACTTAATGTTTATATCTTTCTCAGAGTGCCCCTTTAAAAAAATCATGCTGAGTATATTCGCAATCAATCCTATTGTACCAACTATAATAACTGTATCGGAATGCACAAACTCTGGTTTGATTAACCTTAAAACAGCTTCTTTTATAAGTAATACGGTTATGACCATCAATGTGACTGAATTTACAAAAGCAGAGATTATCTTAGCTCGACCATAACCAAAAGTTTTACCCTTATTTGCGCCTCTTAACGATATTTTGTGAGCAAAGTAAGCAAGTATAATGGAAAGAGCATCACTAAGGTTGTGCATGGAATCGGAAACTAACGCAAGACTTCCCGCTAACATTCCACCAATAAACTCGGCTAAAGTAATTCCAAAATTAAGTAATACAACATAGAACAATTTCTTTCCACTTAGATTTTCAATATCATTGAAATGTTCGTGAGCATGATGATCGTCATTTTCATGGTGTGAGTGAGGAATACTATGTTCATGATGAGAATAAAAATGATTAGACATAGTAAATCTCCTTTCTGTAATTTTATTTAATTCTATTTATGTTTTAAATGTTCTATAGCCTTGTTGATTATACCTTCCACATGTTCATCGTCGATAGAGTAAAACACATTCTTACCAGCCTTTTTGAATTTAACAATCCTTCCTTGCCTGAGTATCCTAAGTTGGTGTAATACCGCCGATTGTGACATATCTAAGTTTTTTGAAATTTGTGAAACATTCTTTTCCCCTTTAATAAGTTCTAAGATAATCTTAAGCCTTGTCGATTCGGAAAGTAAACCAAAGAAGTCAGATAATTTTAGAAGGTCATCTTCTGTAAACTCTGTAAACATTGCTACTCACCTCTTTTTTAAACAATTGAATAATTATTCATATGTTCATATCAATGATATCATTGAATTTGATATTGTCAACATTTAAAATGGGAATATAATATATTAAAACCAAAAAATGAATTAAAGCAAAGGAGGTAACTTCATTGACACGCAGTGAGTTTCATGTTCTTATTTCCGAACGTGTGCTCTTCTTAGATGGTGCTTATGGCACTGAATTTTTTAAGCGAGGGTACATAAAGGGTAAAGAACCAATTGAAATATTGAATGTTAAAGCTCCGGAAAAGGTATTAGAGCTTCAAAGCGAGTATGTTAAAGCTGGTGTAGATTTTCTACTCACGAATACGTTCAGTGGTAATAGGCACAAATTAAAAAAACTTGGATACGAAAATTATTTTGAGCAGATAAATTCAGAAGCCGTTAGGATCGCTAAAGAAGCTGCTAAACATTCTGAAAAGAAGGTATATATATTAGGCGATATGTCTTCTGTTGGTGAGATGATTCAACCAATAGGCGATTTGGATTCAAAGTATGTTTATAACATATTCAAAGAACAAGCGAAAGTGCTTATAGAATCCGGTGTTGATGGGATAATAATTGAGACAATGAGCGATTTGAAGGAACTTAAACTCGCTTACTTGGCGGTAAGGGATGTTTCAGAAGATATCCCATTGTTCGTAAGTATGACGTTTGAAGAAAATAGCGTTGCTGTTACAGGGACAAGCTTAGAAGTATACGTTTCTTTGTTTAACGATCTTGATGTAGATGCGATTGGTATAAACTGTACATTAACGCCAGATAAGATGGTTCCTCTTGTAAAAAAGTTGTCTATCTTTTCAAAAAAGCCTATATTTGCCGAACCTAATGCTGGAAAGCCAACTCTATCAGCCGATGGACGGTTAATTTACAAAACTACGCCAGAAGAGTTCACAGTTTACATAGAAGATTATGTAGAACTTGGCGCAAATATCGTTGGCGGTTGTTGTGGTACAGGTCCTGACCATATTAGATATATGACAAAGCTTATAGGTGAAAGAAAACCTAAAGCACGGAAAACAGAAGAACTTAACGTGATAACAAACAGAACATACATGGTTGAAGTCTCTCCGTTCCTCGTAATTGGTGAAAGGATAAACGCTGCCGCCAAAAAGAAGTTGCATGCTCAAATTAGAGAGTTTAATTTTGAAAATGTATTGAAATTGGCAAAGGACCAAGAAAAGGAAGGCGCACAAGTTCTTGATGTTAATTTAGGTTTGGAAAGTGTATTGAGTGATGAACATTTTAGAAGAATTATTGTGGAACTAGACAGGATTGTAAGTCTTCCTTTATCTTTAGATATACAATTCAACGAATACCTCGAAGTTGCGTTGTTTGAATATCCAGGAAGGGCTATTATAAATTCAGCAAAAGCTATCAAGGAAGATTTGGATGCTAAGATACGGATGCTTAAAAGATACGGTGGAATATTGATTATCCTTGCGATGGGAAAGGAAATACCAAATAGTCCTGAGGAGAGATACAAAACAGCGAAGGACGCTGTTGAATACGCAGAAAAGAATGGAATAGATCGTTCGAGAATCTTCGTCGATCCATTAGTTTTACCACTTGGGGCAAATCAAGATTACAATGTGACGCTTGAAACGATAAAGTTACTTAATAAGGAAGGTATCAAAACAAGTATAGGGTTATCAAATTTCAGTTTTGGTATGCCAAATAGGGAACAACTCAACGCTTCTTTCTTGGCACTTGCAATGCACTACGGCTTGTCTGGAGCAATATTGAATACATCTGAAGTGACGACTGTAAACATACTAAGTGGAATGAAAAAGATACTAAAAAAAGAATCAACAAATGTAAGTGTAGAGGACGTAGATAATGATTTGGCAAAATTACTTTTAGCTGGTGATGGTGTAAATGCTGAGAAACAAATAATGGCGTATCTTGATTCAATGAAACCAATAGAAGTAGCTCAAAATGTTCTTACAAAGTCGATGGAAGTAATAGGAAATCTTTACGCGCAAAATAAGATATTTTTACCACATTTGATATTAGCGGCTGAAACGGTAAAACCAATATTTAATAAGCTATTGTCTATGATAGAAGAGAAAGATTCGGCAAAACTCGGAAGAGTTTTACTTGCAACTGTTGAAGGTGATATACACGATATAGGGAAGAAAATTGTTGCAACGGTGCTTGAAAGTGCAGGTTTTGAGGTTATAGATATAGGTAAAGACGTTCCTGCGAAAGCAATTCTCGAAAAAGTCAAAGAGTTTAACCCAGATATCGTTGGATTATCTGCTATGATGACAACAACTGTCGTACAAGTTGGTGAAGTTGTAAAAACACTAAGAAATAACGGTGTTACAGTACCTGTAATAGCCGGTGGTGCATCGATGAACGAAGATCTTGCCAAACGATTTGGCAGTTTGTATGCCAAAGACGCGCAACAAGCTGTCGAAATATGCAAAGAGTTAGTATCAAAGACTTAATCAAATTTTGTTACTCTGTCTATAATAATCAGTTAGTGCATCGAATAGTTCATCTAGCTCTCTTATTCTTCCTTCTTTAATTGGTCCTGGTAACGACGAATTCTGAACCATACGTCTCATTTGAAAATATCTGTAAGAAGCAGTTGAATACGAATCCTGCGGGGTAAGTCCAAAGACTTTAAACGCTTTAATAATTTTTTCGTTTGGTAAGTCTGTTTTTACTTTGTAGTCTTTGTATAATTCTCTTTTTCTACCAACTTCTGTAGGTGATTCCGGAGAAGTCAGGAATCTTAACATTACAAATAAGGTATAGAACAAAAGCCCTATCGCAAATATTCTCAATATCATAAATATTATGAGAATCATAAACTTCCCTCCCGATACAATTATACACCAAATACGAAGCTTTTTAATCAAAAGAGCGATGCAGATTTTTTAGCATCGCTCTTTTGATTATATATAAACTATGTTCACTAAAAGTTCTTTGAGTAATAATCCGTGATGATTTCGTAAGCTTTATTCAATTCATCAAGTATTCTTTGTCTTTCATTTTCATCCATTTTTTTACTATTTATTTTTTTGACCATTTCGTAGTACTTCTCGCTAACTTTTGTATAACTAACATCAGGTGATAAGCCAAGTATCATAAAGGCTTTTTGAATATCCAAACTCATTTCTGTTTTGTTCCGAGTTGTTTCCAGTTCTTGTGTTTCCTCGTAATTATTTTCTTCATTTTCTCTATACCTTTCTTCATTTATTTCTTGAGTACTCTGCTTAGAATTTTTTGCTACATTTTTTGCACCCTTTAGAACCGAAAATAATACTCTAAAAATAGCATAAATAACAAATATTTGGAAAAAAATAAAAATTAGAGAAAAAATGCCCGATAGAGCAAAAATTTCCTCAAAGGCTCCTAAAACAATAATGAAAAATATTATGAAGAAAAAACTAATAAAACAACCGACAACAAATTTTCCTGCTTTATTTTCCATAGATTATTTAATCGTTCCTTTTTGAATGATTGATTCACCTTCGACATAGCTTACAAATGTTGCTGAGGACTTAACCTTCTTTCCTAACATATTGTATACGAGTGGTTCAAAATTTATGAATATTCCGGCAAAGTATTTTGGATCGTAAAGCGATGTAAAGAATGTTCTATCACCAGGTTTGTATTTATTTGGAGCAACGGTGTACGTTATCATCCTATCATTTTTGATAAGTATATAACTTTCCATACCATTCTCAGCGGTAAGTACTCCATATCTATCTGAGCCTACTGTTACATATTTTTTCACGTCAGCTGGCATCTTAAAACCTGTTCCAAAAACTACAGAATAAGCTGAAATATTCACATTTGAATTTTGATTATTCTGAGTATCTGTATTCATCATCTGTGAAAATGCTTGCCCAATATCTGCACATAGATACATTACGCCCGATGCTTGTAAGTTTGTTAAATTCAAAGTAGAAATAATGGCATCCAAAACGGATTTTTTAAGTGCTTCTGGTATGTTTCTGTTGACAAAGACTAGAAGGTCTCCACCCACGTTTTTATCGGCAAGTATATCGATTGGTTTATTGGAAGCTAATTCCTTTATTGCAGCTTTTGATTCCGCTGTTTTTGCATCTATTTTCTGGTAGAATGTCATCGCTGTTCCTTCAACTTTGAAATATCCGTAACCTTCGAAAGCTTGTTTTCCATCAACTATATTTACATAAGTTACTCCCAAATTACCTTTGAGAACGTTCTGCAAGTTTGCAGGCACTTTTCCTCCACCTGTTTGAACGTCGGAAAGTACGAAATAATTATCGATGAATTTAACTTTTTTCAAGGTTTCTGCGTCAAGAAATGCTTCAAGAATTTTCTTCATCTTTGTTGAACTTTTTACCGGTCCGAGAACTACAGTCATATTACCGTTATTATCAGTTGCTAAAAGCATTTCGCCCATGAAAAGATCAAAATCGTTCATCGTGTATTTCATAGAAAGTAATTGTTGCTCAAGAATTCCTCTAACCAATGATTCAAGACCGATACCCGTGTCTGAGAGAAGTAATTGACCAGTGGGTGTTGTTTTGAAAGCATCGTAAGCTTTTGCTAAATTTGGTATATAGACCAGCGTAGAGTAATCTTTTGGTAAAAATTTTAGTGCATCTGAGAATGAGAATACAAAAGCAAAAAATACAAGTGCTACAACTAAAATCTTCTTGTTCTTCATCTTTTTACACCTCCAACTTTTTTTGAATAGTTTTAATCTTCTAATATTTTTTCAAAATCATCAACTGATAATTTTTTATTATTCATATAGTTTCCAAAATCTTCTTTTCCACCACCTTTACCACCATAGTTCTCTACTAAAGCTTTTATAACATCTTTAACGTTATGTTTCTTCGAAGCAATTATGTACTTTTCTCCATCGAAATAAACGAAAATAGCGTTACTCAAGTCTAATATTTTCCAAAGGAAATTACCAACCTCGTAATAGCCTTCTAAATATATTAGACCTTCTTTTTGTAAATTTGTTGCAAGTAGTTTGGCATATTCTTCCGAAAGTTTCGACAATGTTAATGCCTGCTCACGTACCTGATTAAGTAATTTTTGTGTCCTTAAGTTAAGTTCATCTATCGACGAGGTAAGTAATTTGGATAAATCTTTAAGCACAGAATTGTACTTTTGGAAATATTTCAGAGCTCTCATTCCAGAAACAGCATAAACTCTTGTTAAATTACCTTTGACTTTCTCAGTGTCTATTATTTTAATCAATCCAACTTCCCCCGTGTAGTCTGTGTGGAATCCACCACAAGCTGATATGTCAAAATCACCTATTTTTATAAGCCTTACTTCTTCTTTTATTTTATCACTCAATTTTTTTCTAAGTGGATAAGTATTTGCACCGTTTACGTCTGTTATTATTTCTTCTATTTGTATATTAGATTGAATTATTTGATTAGAAAGTTCTTCAACTTCGTTTAACACATCTGGTTCGATATATGGAATATCTAAATCTATTGTTGAGTATTCCTCTCCCATGTGGAAACCTACTGTCTCGATCTCAGCTACATGTATAAATGCGGCAGATAGTATATGCTGACCAGTGTGTTGCTGTGCGATATCTTTTCTTCTATTTTCGTCTATTTGCACTTCATAGATGCCTAATTCGATAGGTTTGTCTAGCTCATGAATAATCCATTCTTCTGTTTCTTTTACACTTAAAACTTTTGCTCCGTTTATAAAGCCTCTATCACCTAGTTGTCCGCCCTTCCAATCAGGATAAAATGGTGATATTTTCGCGTAGGCATAATATTTTCCGTCTTTATTTTCAAATTTTTCTATATTTACTACGTTCCCAAGATACTTTCCAAGTATCTTCAAATCAATCACCCTCCAATGGTACTTATCATACCTATAGTTCTTCTTATTCTACTGAGCGTCTTTTCTTTCCCAAGAACAGCAATGCTTTCAAACAAGCCCGGTGTAACTAACCTACCAAGTACTGCTCCTCTAATTGTTTGAAATACTTTGTTTGTACCAAGGTTAAGTTCTATTGCGATTTCCCTAAGCACTTTTTCAACGTTTTCTATAGTATAATCGTTTAAATCTGAGAATTTTTTCATACCAAGTTCAAGTATATGAATCGCTTCAGGCTTTTTTAGGAATTTTTCGATATAATCATTTGAGTATTCGTAATTATCATCTACAAATGGAAGGGTAAATTCGTATAGTTGCTTTAACGTGTTAACTTTTTCTCTGGATATTTCGATAACTTTCTCTGGAATTTCAAATTTTTTCTCAGTAAACTCTTGCCACTCCTTAAAATATTTCATAAGCTCATCCAAGCTTAGCGTTCTCATATGCTTTCCGTTAACCCATTCTAATTTTTGATAATCGAACACCACGTTTTTATTTGATATCTGTTCAGGCATAAAAGATTGCACTTTTTGAGTATAATCGAATATCTCTTCATCAACGCTCCAACCTAATATGGCAAGATAATTTACAAGCGCTTTGGGAAGATAACCTTCTTTTCTAAAATGTTCAACCGCGGTTGCACCATGTCTTTTGCTGAGAGGAGTTTTATCTGCACCGAGTATGAGGGGAATGTGCATGAATTTAGGTTGTTCCCATCCAAATGCTTCGTATAAAAGTAGTTGTTTTGGAGTGTTGGATATATGGTCTTCACCACGAAGCACGTGAGTTATGTTCATAAAATGGTCGTCTATTACAACGGCATAATTATACACAGAATAGCCGTTTGATTTTAATATTATAAAATCTTCCATATGTTCTGTTGAAAATTCTATTCTACCTTTAAGCATGTCATCGAACGCTATAACTTTGTTCTCAGGCACTTTGAAAACAACGGTGAATGGATTTTTTGTTTTTGGTTCTTTTGTTGTTTTTTCAATGACTTTCTTAGGATCATTTTCATCGTATATAGCAAAATACGCGTAACCTTTTTCTACAAGTTCATAAGCATATTTTTTGTATATCTCAAGTCTCTCACTCTGTCTATAAGGTCCATAGTTTCCACCAATATCTGGTCCTTCATCCCAATACAAACCTAGCCATTTTAAATCGTTCATTATCATCTGTTCGGACTCACGAGTTGAACGTTCAGTGTCTGTATCTTCTATTCTTAATACAAATTTTCCATTGTTTTTTCTTGCAAAGAGCCAATTAAAAAGAGCGGTCCTTGCTCCGCCAACATGCAAATAACCCGTTGGACTTGGTGCAAATCTTACCCTAACTTCTTGAGATTTTTGATTTATTTCTTGACTCATTGGTACACCTCCAATTTTGGTTCAAAGTTTATCTTATTTACCAATTATCTTCTTACAAAAACTACTGGTACATATAGCTCTTCTTCTGTTAACCCTCCGTGCATTCCGTTCAATCTTTCTTCTCCGCCGCTGTAAAGATATGTAAAGGCATAGTTATCCTTTGCTACCATTATAACATCACCTATTCGATTATACAATTCTGGGTGAGCACGCCCTCTACCAAAAAGTCCCATCTCAACTGCTTCATTTGATGGTATAAATTCACTTTTTTCCGGAAAATTTTCCTCAAAGTATCTCTTGAGTAATTCAAAATTACTTTTTCTAGATAAATAGAAATACATCATTCGCATTTCACCGCCAGGTGGTGATGAAAGTAATCGGTTAAATGGATCCGTTGATTTGATAAAATAATTATTGGCACTTGGTATTTGAATCATTCCGTGGTCTGATGTGATTACAAGTAACGTATCGTTTGGTAAATTCTCACTTGCAAATCTTTTCAATTCCAAAAGTAACCTTTCCATCTCTATCTCGTAAGCCTCAGAATCCGGACCTTTTTTGTGACCAAGCCCATCTAAATAACCCCAGTATACGTATAATAAACCTTTCCAATCTTCTGAAAGTCTTTTTTTCAAAGTTGCAAGTAAATCACCCATGTAAAAATAACTCATTATATGCCCATTCCTATGTATAAGATACGACAAACCAGAGTTTGCTATCGTTGAGTGTGTTAACACTCCCCCGTAAAGCCCTTTATCTTTTAAGATATCAAAAACATTTTCTAATCTATGTATTCTCCTTTTTATTAACCCTGAAAAGATGCCACCTTCAACACCTGGATAAGAGTGTTCTATCATATTTGTTATAGCACCAATTTCGCGCAGGTACAAAATATACCCAAGAAGGCCATGTTCTTTGGGTGTACGCCCAGTAAACCAGCTTGTTACGGCCGCAACAGTTGTTGTTGGAAATACGCTTGAAGCTTTCAGAACATATTCATACCCTATCTTTTTATTTATCTCATTAAATTTTTTGTATCCCATTCCATCGATTAAGAATATAATTACCTTATTTACATTGTTGAAAACCCCCTCGAAGGAGTTTTCGAGGGGGAATTCAGGATGAAACGCCTGACAATCGAATTTTTTTAGGAATGTCGAAACAAGATTAACAATTCCTCTTTCGTAATCTGGTAAAAGTTCCAAAATTTTAAACACCTCTCATTTTTTAGCCTTTTACCGCACCTTTCACAAGTCCACCAACTATGTACTTTTGCATTAACAAGAAGAGTGTAACCATTGGTATCATACCTATTAATGCTGCCGCTGTGAATAACCCCCATTGAGTTTCAAATGGACCTGTTGAGAATGTGTAAAGACCTATAGCGTATGTGTATTGCTTAACATCTTGAAGGATAATCCTTGCCAAAACAAATTCGTTAAATGTTCCCATGAAAGTTAGGATAACTATAACTGCGAGTATCGGTGATGCGAGTGGAAGAACTATTTTTACAAATGTTTGCCATCTCGTTGCTCCATCAATTAACGCAGCTTCTTCAAGTGAATCTGGGATAGTATCATAATATCCCTTTATCAAATACATATTATACGCTATACCGCCAAGATATGCAAATATCAAACCGGATAATTTGTTCAATCCAAACCCAGGTACGTACTTACCAGCAAATGCAAGGAATGAGTAAATCGCAATCATGTACATTATGGCTGGGAACATTTGAATAAGTAACAACGACATAATTCCATACTTTCTGCCTTTAAACCTCATCCTACTAAATGGATAAGCCGCGAGCGCTGTAACAGCTGTTGTTATAATAGCAACACTGAGAGCGACTATAACACTGTTCAATATCCATCTGAGCATGTAATGGTCTGGTTTCCTCTGCCATATTTGGTCAATTCTAAACGCGGCACCATCTAAAGCTTTGAGGAGTTTTTCAGTATCTTTAATTTTCAATTTATCAGATAGTTCTGATGCTTTTCGAGACATAACATTCATATTTGGGACAACATTGGTTCTATAAGTTGAGAGAACTGTATCTGTTAACCTTTCAAGCGATTGAGGTCTCACCTTTATACCTGCTTTCGCCGCAGGCATAAATTTTGGACCTTGAATTTCGACATCTGAGAGGTAAAGCTTTAAATCATTAATGAATGAGTTATAATTTTCGGAGAAAATGTCGTAATTTGTGAACATATCTTTGGCTATTCCTGGCCAATCGATTGTTAAGATTATCTTTTTTAAAGTATTTTTCTTCTTACCATCAGTTAAGTCATTTACTATATCACTTGTTATACCAAATACTTTCTTAGATTGTAGGTTCATAATTTGTAATTGTGCAGGAAGTTTTAAATTCTGAACCCTTTGTTTTGTTTCTTCAAGTTGCTTTTTAACTATTTGAGCTTTCAAGTAAATTTTAGCTTCTGATATTGTTTCGTAAGCTTTTTCAATTTCTTGATTTAATTGGTTAATCTTTGCTTCAAAATCAGAAATCTTTTTCTTGGCTGGATTTATCTTAGCTTGAAGTTCAAGAAGTTTTGAAGTTATATTGTTAAGCTTTTCGATAAGTGTCCTTGTTTCTTTAACAGTTCCTGCTACTCTTGTAGAGAACATGTCAATCGTATTTAAAAAGTCCGCGAACGGTGCTTTGTCCTTATGCTCAAAATTATCCCATCTAGATATTATTTCATCGTAAGCTTTTTGGAATTGTTTCAATGAATTATCTAATTCAACAAGATCTTGGAACTTTTGAGAATTTACTCGAAGATTATTAATTTCTGCAAACATGTTTTCAAATTTGAATCTGACTTCTGATTCATCTGGTGTTAAAGATGAGTAAATTTGTGATTTTTCAGCAGCATTCAAAATATTTTTAGCTGATTCAAGTGAGAGCGTATATTCTTTCAGTTGTGGTATTAAATAAGAATTTATCGTTTTAAGAGTCGCTAGATATTGACTTTGATATACTCTGTAATTTTTTTCAAGAGGGCTAACCTCGTTGTTCAATAATTGTATTTGGTTTTTCAAATCATCTATTTTAGCTTTTCTCTCACCAATTAAAGAATTCCATTGTGCTTCTCCTTTTAAATAATCAACACCATCTAAAAGCGAGACATCGTATTGGTTAGTGTATAAATCGTAAGCGGCAACTTCCAAATACCTCGAAGGTTTTTGAAAATCAAGTTCTTTAATTATTTTATCCATATCTGAATTAAACATTTTTACAAGGGTATCAGAATTTTCTTCAAAATACTTTCTGAGCGTCTCAATGTTTGTATCAATTGTTTTTTTCAATGTTTCTGTTTCAGCGATGTATTTTTTGAATAGTCCGATATCTTTTTTGAAATATTCATTCGCTTTTTCTAATGTATCGTTATCGTGTGGTGGTGCCATAAGTACCAATGCATCTATATCGGAGACAAGCCTTGGTCCGTTTTTTTCTGGAGCAATAAGGTCTCTGTAATTTTGCAAAGTTAATCTATTGCTGAACAATTTTGTAGAGAACGCTGCGTTATCTCTCCTAAGTGATGTTGAAACAACCCAAACTATTGGAAACAAAACTAAAATAGACACAATTATTAGTATTATGTGAGTGAGTAATTTTCGCTCTTTCTTTACCATTATCTATTCACCTCTTCAAAGGAACCTGAGAGTTTAAAGTTTATAAAGCTCAAACTTCCAACGATTAGGAATATGAGAATGGAAATTGCTGACGCAAATCCAAAGTCTTGACCACGTCCACCTTCAAAAGCAAGTTTATAAGTGTAAGATATCAATATATCTGTCGAACCTGCCGGTGTTGTGGTATTTGGCATTGCTGGTCCACCACCTGTAAGTAAATAGATGTTAACAAAATTATTGAAGTTAAAAGCGAAGCTACCAACTAGTAATGGTGCAACTGTTGTCATGAGAAGAGGGAATGTAATTTTCCAAAATCTTTGCCATTTTGTTGCCCCGTCAATGGCCGCAGCTTCATAGTAATCTTCTGGTATACTCTGTAACGCTCCAAGTGTAACAACCATCATGTAAGGGAATCCAAGCCATGTATTAACAGTTAAAACGGCAACTTTTGCCCAAAATGGGTCATTCATCCATTTTATTGGTTCAGCACCAAAGAGTTTGGTTATGATGAACTTATTAAATATACCGTAAGTTTCGTTGAAAAATCCATTTTTCCAAACCAAAACAGATATGAACGCAGGTATTGCCCAAGGGATAATTAAAAGTGAGCGGTATATTGCTCGTCCTCTGAGGTTTGGATTGTTCAAAACAAGCGCCAAAATGAGTCCTATCACAAAGGTGAAAAGTACGCTTAAAGCTGCCCAGGTGAAGTTCCAAACGAATATCTTTGCAAATGGACCAGAAACGGTTGGGTCTGTAAATATTCTTGTGAAATTCTTAAGCCCGTAATTTGAAATATAACCCGCAACAACGATTTTTTTACCATTTTCATCTATGTCGTAAATTGTCCCATTCTCTTCAATCAAAGGCTTACCAGTTGAAGTATTTATAAGAACAGTTTTCACGACACTCTTTCCGTTTTCAATAACTTCAGCAAGTCCAAGTTTGTACATATGTTTAATACCATAAAGCAAAAGTTTGCCCTCTTCATTTTGCCTTATTGAGTATCTATTAGCTAAACTATCAACAAATTCTATTTTACTTAATGTTGGGAAAAGGATTGAATATTTGAAGAATTCTTCATTTATGAAAGTTGTTGGATCTTCGGGTGAATAAAAATATTTGAAAATTTTCCCACCGTCGTTGATTAGTTCTATCATTCCATTTTGCCTTTCCACTCTAACTCCGCTTTCTTCTAACTTAATCAATTCGGCTTCACCAAGTATTAATTCTCCAGCCTCGGTTTTAAGTGGTTTATATTCTCTCGTAATGTAAGTATTTTCTCCGTCAGATACAATTACTCTAAAATCTTTCGTCGGTTGTGTACCTTCAAATCTAACATATACATAATATTTAAGTTGCAATCCGTCATCTACGGCATAAGTGTAAATTGGATCAACAAGAAGTCTTTCAACAACTTCTTGACGTGTCATTATATGGCCAGTCCCGTAATTTGTGAAAGCGGTTCTAATAGTAAAAGCGATAGGATAAAGAACAAGTATAAAAAGCAATATAAGTGCCGGTATCATGTATCTATATGGATAACCAGCTGGATTGATAATGAAAAAATCTATAAGAAAAACTAAAACAAACAGTGTGATTGATAATTCATAAAAACCTCTTCCAATAAGAAATAATCCTCCAAGTATTCCAAAGATAGTAAAAGCTATGAGTAAAAGCCAGCCAAGTATTTTTATTATCTTCATCAATTCATCCTCCTTATAGGTAAATAAAAATACTCTTAAGAAAAAGCACGGGGGCATTATTCCCCCGTGCCCCTGAGATTGTAAGTCTTTATTTAATTTGTGCTTTTATTTGAGCAACTGCGTCTGCAAGTGCTTTTTCAGCTGGTACACCTTGATCAAGAGCTTTTGCGAGAGCATCGCCCATAGCGCCCCAAACTGCTGCCATTTCTGGAACATTTGGCATTGGGAGACCGTATTTTCCAAGGAAGTCAGCAAATTTCTTTGTAAGTGGGTCCTTTTGCATGACAAGCTCGTTAACATCTGTTCTTGATGGACATCTTGGGTCTGCTTGCCAAATTTGGTACATAACATCTTTTGTTGCGATGAACTTTGTTAAGAAGTCAAGTGCAAACAATTTGTTCTTGCTCTTAGCATTGACCATGAATCCTTGTGCTCCAAAGAATGGTTTTGGATCTTTTCCACCAGGAAGTGTTGGAATTGGTGCAACATCAAAGTTGATACCTGCTTGTTTGTATCCTGGAACTGCCCAAGGACCATTGAGTATCATAGCTGCTTGGCCGTCTTTGAAGAGTCCATCCATTGTGTTGTAGTTGTCACCAGATGTAAGTATCTTTTCATCGACAAGTTTCTTTATAAGTTTGAGACCTTCAATTGCTCCAGCATTTGCAAGCCCGACATCTTTTACGTTAACTTTACCTGATTTATCTTTTCCAAATACATATCCACCCATTCCAAAGAATGCAAATGAGCTGAAGTAGAAGTTCTTGTAATCGTAAATGAATCCTCTAACTTCTCCACCATAATCTTTTTCTATTTTCTTTGCAAGAGCGATTAATTCATCCCATGTTTTTGGTGGGTTTTGTACGTAGTCTTTGTTGTACATAATTGCTGGACCGTCAAATGCATATGGTATACCGTAAAGTTTTCCGTTGTATGTGAATCCTTGAAGAGGTGTTGGGAAGTATTTATCTCTTTCTGGAAGGTTAATTTGTTCAAGTAATCCGTTTACAACAAGTTCTCCAACCCAGTCATGTGCACCAACGATGATATCTGGACCTTCACCTGCTGGAGCTGCTGTTAAGAATTTGGATTTTATATCTCCAAAGTTTACTTGGACTACGTCAACTTGAACACCATATTTTGCCTTGTACTGATCTGCAAGTTTCTTAAGAATAGGAACTTGTGCTTCAGATGTCCAAATGGTAATCTTCTTTGCTTGGGCAAAAGCTAAAAAGACAAACAAAGCTGCTAAAATAACCGTAAGTACTTTTCTCATACACTCTACCTCCCTTTTTTTAGTGGTTTCAACTTCGTATTCTAAATCAGAAAAGCCGCATTTTCAAACCAGTATTATTATACTACAAATTTATTCAAAGTAAACAATACTTTGGAATAGTTTCCATAAAAATGCAAAAATTACCATACTTAAGCATACTAAAGCAAAAAATGATATGTTTATCGTTATTATTCTTACTTTTTATTTTTTAGATATTGTAAAGATTGAAATGTAAGAGAAGTTGTTGTATATTATTCTAGGTAAAATTTTAGGCCAAAACTGCTTGACGTTATAAACATTAGGAGGTGTAAAGTATGGAAAAAAGAAGGAGAAGAGTCATTATTTTGGGAGCCGCCGGAAGAGATTTTCACAACTTCAACACATTCTTTAGAAATAACGCAGATTACGAAGTTGTCGCTTTTACAGCAACACAGATACCAGATATAGCAGGAAGAGTCTACCCTGCTGAACTTGCTGGTCCACTTTATCCAAATGGAATTCCTATCGAAGACGAAGCAAAACTTCCAGAACTTGTTAAGAAATACGATGTAGATGAAGTTATTCTTGCCTATAGCGATTTGCCACATCAATATGTTATGGAAAGAGCAGCAATAGCACTTGCAACAGGTGCAGATTTCAAACTTATGGGACCAAAAGCGACAACTGTTGAATCAACAAAACCAGTTGTCTCAGTTTGTGCAATTAGAACAGGTTGTGGAAAGAGCCAAACAACGAGAAGAGTACTTGACATACTTAGAAGTAAAGGTTTAAAAGTTATATCAATAAGACACCCAATGCCATACGGTGATTTAGTTGCACAAAAAGTCCAAAGATTCGCTGATTACTCAGATTTGGACAAACACAACTGTACAATCGAAGAACGTGAAGAATACGAACCACATATCGACAGAAAGAGTGTTATTTACGCTGGCGTAGATTACGAAGCAATCTTAAGATCCGCTGAAGCTGAAAATCCAGATGTAATTCTCTGGGATGGTGGAAATAACGACTTCCCATTCTATAAGTCCGATTTACAAATTGTTGTTGTTGATCCACACAGACCAGGTCATGAAATTTCCTATTATCCAGGTATGGCAAACTTACTCATGGCAGATGTTATAGTAATAAACAAAGAAGAAACAGCCAACAGAGAAGATATAGAAACTGTCAGAAAGAATATCGCCAAATGGAATCCAAATGCTATCGTTGTTGATGCAGCATCGCCAATATTTGTCGACGATCCAGCAATGATTAGAGGTAAAAAAGTTCTTGTTGTCGAAGATGGTCCAACCCTAACACACGGTGAAATGAGGTACGGAGCAGGTTACGTTGCCGCAAAGAGATTTGGTGCAAGAGAAATAATTGACCCAAGACCATTTGCAGTTGGCTCAATTGTTGAAACATACAAGAAATACAACCACCTTGATGTTATCCTTCCAGCAATGGGATACGGCGAAAAACAAATCAAAGAACTTGAAGAGACAATCAATAAATCAGACGCGGAAGTTGTCATCATAGGAACACCTATTGACCTTAGAAGAGTTATGCACATCAACAAACCAGCAGTTAGAGTAAGATACGAACTCCAGGAAATTGGTGAACCAACACTTGACCAAATATTGACAGACTTTCTTAAGCAAAAAGGATTATTGAAATAATTACCCTTCAATGAATAAAAAAGCACCGTGTGGGTTAAACCACACGGTGCTTTGTTTTTTCAAGTAATCCAAGTAATTTAAGCTAATGCATCAAAATTCTTCCCTTGGTAAAGTTCGCCTGCGATTCTTACAAGTTTTAGGTTCATCGCATTTTGCTTGTAGAACGCAAACTCTAATAGTTTAAGCATCATATCACTTGACTGCTGAACTTGTGCCTGCGCTTGCTGAATTTGTGGATTTGCTTCCGACCTTTTAACACTTGCATTTTGGTAAACATAAGGATTCACGCCTATTCCACCTAAGCCTTCTATTCTCATTTTTCATCACCTCGATTCTTTACTATTGAAAATACGGTAAATTCATCGTTACTTACAACTTCTATTTTCAACCCAAGTTTTATCGCAATTTCTTTCGCTATGTACAGTCCAAGACCCGTACCATTTGAGTTTTTGCCTTTGTAAAATCTGTCAAAGATTTTATGAATCTCTTCTTCTGGAATTTTTTCACCATGATTTTTGATATCTATTCTATCGTTCGAAATACTAACCACAGCAGGTGGCGCACCATGAGTAAAAGCATTGTTAAGAAGTATTGTTAATATTATTCCAAGCCCTTCTCTGTTAGAAACAATTACTCCTCTGCCTTCAACACTTACATTTTTCCCCTTAAATCGATGAGTAATAATATCACTCACAAAATCTTCTAAAATAATCTTTTCTTGCGTTAAGGTACTTACCTTAGCAAGTAAAAGCATATTCTCTATTATTTCTTTTATCTCTTTACTACTTTCTTCTATTGCTCCTATGGCTTCTTCGAGTATTTCTTTATCATCAGTTCCCCAACGTTTTAACATACTTACGTATCCAAGCAGATTCGCAACAGGTGTTCTCAACTCATGTGACACAGCAGATACAAAGGTTTCTTGTGCCTTATATTCCCGCTCTATTCTTTCCATTAAATCGTTGAACTTCTCAACTAATTCTTCAACTTCAAAACTTTTTGGTTTAACTTGCACTCTATAAGCTAAATCTGTACCACCAAGTTTTTCAATTTCAGATATAAAATCTTTTAAATCTTTTACATTCCTTCTTGAAAGAAAATAAGTTGACATAAACACAGAGATAGCTATAAAAACTACCGCGAATATAAATATACTTCTTATTGAATAAAGAAATTTCATAGTTGATGTTACATCTCTTCCTAAAACGAGATTTTTGTATTTTACAAAATAAAAATACCTATCAAAAATTTTTTGAAAACCTTCAGCATCTATAAAACCTATACCATATGGATCGTTAATTACTGATTTTTCTTCAGTTTCTGCCACATATAAATCCCATCTTGTAACAACGTAATGTGGTCCAAATGGTGAATACATGATTACAACAGAGCGTTCAACATTACCCATATCGTTTATTATGTTTCTTGTAGCAACAAATGTAAAATACCTGTATATTCCCAAAAGTACTGTACCAACAATTATAATAGTCGCTAATGTGTTAAAAAATGAGAGCTTAGTCGTTAGTTTCAATTTTTTCACCAACCAATTTATACCCAACACCACGTATTGTTTTAATAAGTTCCGGAGATAATTTTTTCCTAATATAATTGACATAGACTTCAACAGTATTGTCGGAACCGTAGTAATCTATTCCCCAAACTGCATCGAGTATCTCTTCTTTACTAACAACTCTATCTTTATTTTTTGCCAAGTACAGCAATAAATCAAATTCAGTTTTGCTTAAATCAACGTTTTTCCCGTTGTAAATTACTGTTCTTTGATTTTCGTATATCTCAAGGCTTCCAAATTTTATAGGCTGTGAAATCGAAATATTTTTTCTCCTAAGTAATGCTTTTATCCTTGCTAACAGTTCTTCGTTGTCAAAAGGTTTTGTTAAATAATCATCCGCACCAGCTTCAAATCCAGCGAGCTTGTCTTTTTTCATCCCCAAAGCTGTTAACATTAGTATAAGCACATCTGGTTTCAATTTCCTAAGGTTTTGTGCTACTTCGTAGCCATCCATATCTGGAAGCATGATGTCGAGTATTACAAGCTCAGGGTTTTCATTTTTAAACTCTTCTATTGCATCAAGACCACTTTCAAAGGATACTACAGAGTACCCCACATGTTCGAGTTCTATCTCAAGAAGTCTTCTAAGTTTTTTATCGTCCTCAACAACCATTAATTTAACCTTATTTTCCATATTTTCACCCATAATTGAATCGCCTCATCTCTTGAAAAATGTACAGCTTATGCTATAATCATTTTGAAAATTTCTAAATTTCTGAATATTTTATTTTAACACTTTGGTCGGAGGCGTGTCCGAATGGCTAAGGAGCCGGTCTCGAAAATCGGTGGGCTTCACAGCCCTTGTGGGTTCGAGTCCCACCGCCTCCGCCAATTTTAGTTTTTTGTTACTCACTTTTCCTTGCTTTCCTCATACATCAAACTCCAAAGCTTTTCAAACTTTATACCATACTCTTCAAATTTTGAGATCTCGTCTTGAAAGATTGAATTAATAAGTGAAAAAGCATATTCAGTATCAAATATAGCTAAAACATAATATGATAAGACTTCTTTTTTATCTTCTTTCCAAATTCTATAGATAATCGCAAGAGAATTATCTTCAGGTATAAATTGATAGAGTCGAGAGAAGATATCGTCAATGATTTTTAATAATTCTTCCCGCTTAGTTTTATCTTCCATGTTAATTGATTGCTTAATTTTTTCTTTTCTTTCATCAAGTTTTTTTATTATTTCTTGATATGCTATTTGAATAGCACTATCTTTTAATGCATCTTCGTTAAATGATGGACCTGAGTATTCACCCAGCCCATAAGTTATGCCTTTTTTGGATAATTCCCTAAGCTTTTCTGAAAAACCTATGTTTTCATAAACCAAAATGGCTTTTTCATTTTTCTTGGTTATATCTGGAAGATATTCGATTTTTTCAGATATAGTACTTGGTTTAACATTCTCTTGCACGTTCAAAACCACTTGACCAGTAAACAGTAAAATCGCTATTGTTAAAAAAATACTCCAAAATACAATTTCCTTAATTTCCACATTATCACCTCTGTTTCTAACCCAACGTTTAGTTAGTTCATTTACTGGTTAGGTATCTTTCAATCGCAACTTTATAATCAATTCCATCGAAAGTTATTCTATCTTCATCAACAATTTTTCTATATACACTCAAAAATTTATTTCCATGTGAATTGAACCAAGCTTCATACTTTTTATTGTATTCTACAGATTTAACATCAAGTTTTTCTATTATTTTTCTAACTATTCTTGATCTTACCATATCACCAAAAGACGGGTGGTATGGTCCAGCAACAATAAATTTTTTTTGACTTTCAGGTATGTGATAACCTATTCTGACAACTTGACCACCATTTGCTTCAACCAACATAACCATCTCGCTTACAATATCAACAGCATCTTCTAAACTTATCGGCTCGTATTCCCCAGATAAGAACATTCGCTCAAGTTCGGTATTTTTAAAAACTATCGTTGGATGAATTCTAAAAATTTTTACACCTATATTCAATAAATTTTTAATAGTATCCAAGTCTTTCTCTTTGTTGTCTTGTGGCAAACCAACCATTAAATGGGCTATCAATAAAAATTGGTTATTGATTAACTTTACTGCATTTATAGCATCTTCTGAATTATAACCACGTTTCGAAACGTTTAGCACTTCGTCATCAAGACTTTCAATTCCTAATTCAATCACTTTCACATTCATTTGTTTCAACAGTCCAATAATCTCATCGTTTACACAATCCGGCCTTGTAGAAATTCTTTTTGGTATGTCAGGCTTTATAGAAAGAAGTTTTATGATCGTTTCTTTTGGTAATCCGGTAAAAGTCCCACCGTAGAAAGCTATCTCATCAATTGTTTCATCTATGTTTATATTCTCAACAAATTTCAAATTTGGAGTTTTTTCACCAGTCATAATATACTGATTACAGAACACACAACGTGTTCTGCAACCAGCGTTCGGTAAAAAAATGGGGTAAATTTTTATCTTATTTTTTTTCAAAAGACTCACGAAAGCATCTCCTTGACAACCTCATTAACAATTTTCCCATCTGCGGAACCTTTTAATCTTGTCATTGCTTCTTTCATTACTTTCCCAAAGTCATTTTTTGTCGCTCCAAGTTCTTGAACTATTTGTTTCACTATTTCCTGAATTTCTTCTTTCGAAAGCATCTTTGGGGCATATTCTTGAAGCACGCTTAATTCTTCTTGCTCAGCATTGGCAAGATCTTCTCTTCCAGCTTGCCTGTATGCTTCTATAGATTCTTGCCTTTTTTTGATTTCTTTAAGTATAATCTTTTGGATGTCTTCGTCTGTAGCTTCTCTCTTCTCCCCTTCAACCTCAAAGTAACCTATAGCAGTTTTTATCGATCTTAAGACTCTTAATCGAAGTTCATCTTTATTTTTCATAGCTTCTTTCATATCACTTAGAATTTTTTCTTTTAAGGACATAGTGAAACCTCCTGTCTTTGTTCTTATTTCTTAATTCTTATTTCAATCCCTCAAGAAAATTTTTCACCGCGGAAAGGTTCGATAATCTATTGTAACCACCTTCGTGTACTATTATCCCATTACCAATCTTTTCAATTAATTTAGATATTCTTAATCCTATTTCTTTATAGTCCTTATCAACAAGAGAAAAATGTCCAACAGGATCATTGATGTGCGTGTCCGTTCCTAACGAAAGTATAAAGAAGTCTGGCTTATAGTCAAGAATTTTATTATATGCCAAATCCAAAGCTTTTTTATATACTTCAAAAGTTGTTCCTCCAGGAAGTGGAATATTCAAGTTTGTACCTTCAGCATTTCCAATACCTATTTCGTTTTCATAACCGCTGTACCATGGATAAAATTGTCTCGGATCACCGTGAATTGAAACATACAAGACGTTTGGATCGTCGTAAAAAATATCTTGAGTCCCATTTCCATGATGAAAATCTAAATCTAAAATCGCGACACGCATACCTTTTTCTTCAAGATATTTTGCAGCGATAGCCACGTTATTGAAGTAACAATAACCACCACCATACTTTTTCATAGCATGATGACCTGGAGGTCTTGTAAGAGCATATACAATCACTTTATTCGATAAAGAATATTCTAATGCGCTTAAAACTGTCTCAACCGCCCCAAAAGCCGCTTTGTAGGTTTCTTTATTAATAGGTGTACCTGTGTCAAATATCTTATCAACAAAAAATACTTCTGGAATATATTCTTGGGTTACCTCTGAAGACTTTCGTTTAATATATTCAATGTAATCTTCCTCATGAGCAAGGTAAAGAACACTTTCCGAAAATCCCAACGGTTGAACTTCCGGATAATTTTTTTTCAAAAATTCATACACAAGTTTCAATCTTGAAGGCCTTTCTGGATTTCTTATAAATTTTCCGTTGTCTATCTCTTTTTTTGGTACGAAAGCATCATTCAACTGTGCACAGAAAAACATATCACTCTTCAAGTTCTTCAATCTTTTTTACCCTTCTTTCATGTCTTCCGCCTTCAAATGAAGAGTCTAAAAAGGCATCAACTGTCCACTTTGCTAGCTCTATACCCATCAAACGACCTGGCAAAACTAAAACATTCGCATCGTTGTGTTTTCGAGCATAAGTCGCCATATCTGGGAATAGACACAGAGCTGCTCTTATTCCTTTTATTTTGTTTGCAGCAATAGACATTCCAATGCCTGTACCACACATCAATATTCCAAAGTGACATTCTTTGCTTTTCACTTTTTCGGCAACTTTCTTAGCGTAATCAGGATAATCAACACTTTCTATTGAATATGTACCACAGTCTATAACTTCTATTCCTTTGTTTCTAAGGTACTCTTTAACCTTTTCTTTGAGTTCAAAAGCCGCATGGTCACTTCCTATTGCTACCTTCATCAATCAATCACCAACTTATTTTAAACTATTTACCGCTTCCATAACGGAATTATAATTTTTAATAACCTTATCAAGTGCAGTCATAGAAAGCAATTTTTTTACATTTTCATTCGCGCAAGCAAACGCAATAGCCCCACCAGAAGATAAAGCCGTTTTGTGGAGACTGACAAATGTACCAAGTCCAAAACTATCAACTGAAGGAACATTTGTTAAGTCAAAAACAATCTTTGCTTTTCCTTTCTTTATTAAATTATCAACAACCCAGTTGCGAATAGCAACAGCATTCTGCATTGAAACATCGCTATTGAGAGATACTACAACAACACCAAATTGCTCAGTAAATGCGTACATAAAACATACCTCCCATTTTTAATGTAAGAGTTTCTATTTATTTAGAAATTCAATTGCCTCTTTTTCGCTGTCAAAGATATTGAATATTCTGTCAAGCGAAGTCATTTTTAAAAGGTTTCTTATATTCGAATCAAAGTTAATTAAAACCAAAGCGCCTGCATTCATAAGTGTTTGCTTATGAATTGCAACGATTATTCCAAGACCTGTACTATCTATGTATCTGGTTTTAGAAAAGTCAAGGATAACTTTTTTATACCCTTTTTCAATAGATTCCTCGTAAACAGTTTTTTTAATCTCTTGTGAGTTCACTAAGTCAATTTCTTCAGGCATTTCAAATTTAATTATGTCGTTTTCTAATAATGATTTTTTCATAATCTGCCCTCCATAATTTTAATCTATCTAAAAATTCTTATAAGTCCTACCATTTTTCCGATGATTCTTACTTTCTTTGGCTCACATACAATAGGTTGGTATGCATCGTTTTCTGGAATCAGTTCTATATGATCATCTTTTAATACCAATCTTTTAAGTGTTATTTTATCTTCTACAACAGCTGCGACTATGGAATTATTTTCCGCACTATACTGTC
This sequence comes from Fervidobacterium nodosum Rt17-B1, assembly GCF_000017545.1. Classification (NCBI taxonomy): domain Bacteria; kingdom Thermotogati; phylum Thermotogota; class Thermotogae; order Thermotogales; family Fervidobacteriaceae; genus Fervidobacterium; species Fervidobacterium nodosum. Next base: position 868,549 of record NC_009718.1, read on the forward strand.
TTTTTATTACCACATAATCACCATCTAAAATGTGAGCATTTATCATACTATCACCTTGTACTTTTAAAGCAAAATACTCACCATAACCTTTAAGCATAGCCAATGGCACTTCTATTTCTTCATCAATTTGTTCAAACATTTCGATAGCTTGCCCAGCTGCTATTTTCCCCTTCACGGGAACAACTATACTTTCCTTCCTATCCAAAAGTGAAATAGTCCTTGGACCTTTACCGCGTTTTATGTAACCTTTTTTTTCAAGCGCGATAAGATGTAACTGCGCACCGCGTGGTGTCATTTTAAAATGACGAGATATATCACGTATTGATGGAGCATACCCCTTCATTATCATATAGTCTTTTATAAAATCATATATGAGTTTCTGCCTTTCAGTTAATTCCCTCATACATCAAACACCATCCTAACGTATAATTTACCTTCATGGTATTTCATACTGAGATTATGATAAGTTAAAGCCTTTATGGCAAGATTTATTCTTCTTTCACAAAAATAAACACAACCTTGCTCAGTTTTGAATGGATAAAATCCACTATCAATAAGAGATATTATCTCATTCACGGTATCAAATAACCAATCTAAAAATTCGTTGTTAGTGTTTACATTAGTTACGTCTATATTATAACATTTTTTAGTAAAATTTTTCAAACATTCTATTAATAATATATTTTTATTTTCAGAATATTTTTCCGAGCTGTTTTCAAGAAGTATCTTTACAATATCACTTAAAAGCTCGTCAACATTTTCTGCCACAATTTCGTAAAATAAATCCGCCTTGTGGTCTATTTCTCTGTACAAATTATTCCTCACCACCAATTACGGCGAAATCTGCAACAATATCACCATCAGCTAAATTCATAACCTTTACTCCCTGCGCAGTTCTACTCCTGGTTGGTATATCGGATACCTTGAACTTTATACTTGCACCATCTTTTGTGAATAGCACAATTTCTTCATCGCCATTTACATAAGCTACTCCTACTATTGGACCTGTTTTTTCTATCTCACCTATGTTTTTAATTCCAAGACCGTCTCTTGATTGTTTTCTGTAATCACTAACTTCTGTAAGTTTTCCGTACCCGTTTTCTGTAATCGTTAAAATATAACCATTATCATTTTCAAGCACAGTTGATGATATAACTTCATCACCTTCACGTAATCTTATACCCCTCACACCTGCAGCATTTCTTCCCATAGTTCTGACTTCTTCTATTCCAAATCTTATACTCATACCAAGCTTCGTTGAAATAAGCACAGTGTTACTTTCGGAATTTATTCTTAAAACAGAGACAAGTTCGTCACCGTCTTTAAATGTAATTGCTCTGATACCTTTCGATGTTATGTTTTTAAAATCCTCAAGACTTGTACGTTTAACAACACCTTTTTTGGTTACAAAGAATAGTTCTCCAACGTAATCGGTTATATCGACCATAGCTAATACTCTTTCTCCATTTTCAAGTTTTATGTATTTATTTATCGGTTTACCTTTGGTTCCTCTGTTGCTTTCTTCAATATCTAGATTTTCTATCTCGTACACTTTACCAAGAGAAGTGAAAAATAGTGTCTTACTATGGAGTTTACTGTAAATTATTTGCGATATTATATCATCTTCCATTAAATTTGCTCCAATTACACCTTTCCCATTTCTCCTTTGAGTTCTGAAAGCATCTATATCCATAAGTTTTAGGAACCCTTTTTTCGTAAGTGTTATAACGATATCCTTGTTTGGTATGAGATCTTTCTTATCAAATTTTGTCGCGGTCTCTTCGAGATCTGTAATTTCAGTTTTTCTTGGGTCACCATATTTTTTCTTAATTTCTTCAAGCTCCTCAATTATTACTTCGTATACTTTATCGTCGTTCATAAGAAGTTCTTTTTCTTTCTCAAGTCTAACTAGAAGGTCTCTGTATTCTTGTTGTAAGTTTTGAGTTTCTAAGTTAGTTAATCTTCCAAGTCTCATGTCAAGAACAGCCTTTGCTTGCTCTTCGCTCATTTGTAGTATATCGACAAGTTGTGAAAGTGCTTCAGAAGAGTCTTTTGAGCTTCGAATTATACTTACAACAGTATCTATGGCTTTAGAAGCCTTTATTAATCCTTCAACTATATGCGCACGTTTAGAATCTTGTTGATATGCATATTGAGTTCGCTTCCTGACTACTTCAAATCTGTGCTTAACGTAAGCTTCTATAAGTTGTTTTAGGTTCATTAACCTTGGTTGCTTGTCGCCATCTATGACTAAGAAATTCGCATTAAATCTTGTTTGCAAGTTCGTCTTTTGGTAAAGATTATTCAGTATAACTTCTTCTTTCACATCTTCTGGAAATTCAATAACAACTCTTAAACCATCTTTGTCGCTCTCATCTCTTAAATCTTTTACGGGTATTTCTTCTTCTTGCAAGTAATCAGCGATTTGTTTTATCAGTTCCGCCTTACTAATACCGTAAGGTATTTCTGTTATAATAATGCTTTTTTTCTTCTTTTCATGTTTTATTTCTGCTTTACCTCTGATTGTGAATCCACCTTTACCGGTGATATACATTTCCCTTATTCCAGATTTTCCTATTATTATTCCACCTGTTGGAAAATCAGGACCTTTTATTATATCAATTAACTCTTCCACAGATATATCACGATTCTTTATATAAGCAATCGTGGCATCAACTACATCGTTTAAGTTATGAGTCGGTATGTTCGTGGCCATACCAACTGCAATTCCACTAGCACCATTCAAAAGAAGGTTAGGTACCTTCGCCGGTAATACGTCCGGTTCTTGCAAACTTCCATCGAAGTTATCGAGCATTTTAACTGTTTGTTTATCAATATCCTCGACCATTTCTTCGGCTATTTTGTGTAATCTTGCTTCCGTGTAACGCATAGCAGCTGGTGGGTCACGGTCAATAGAACCAAAGTTACCTTGACCTTCAACTAATGAATATCTCATCAACCATGGTTGTGCCATTCTAACTAACGCTTCATATATAGAAGAATCACCGTGAGGATGGTACTTACCCATAACCTCACCAACAATACGTGCTGTCTTTTTAAATGGTTTATTGTGGAATAAGCCTAGTTCATACATCGAATAAATAATTCTTCTTTGAACAGGTTTTAAACCATCCCTGACATCTGGAATGGCACGACCAATTATAACGCTCATGGAATAGCTTAAATATGATTTTACAAGCTCATCCTCAAGAACGCGCTCAAAGACGTTATTTTGTTCATTCGATTTTATTTCATTGTTAATTTCACTTTCAAAGTTCTTATCCACTTACGAAAACCTCCTTGTGTTAATCGAATAATTAAACAACTAAATTAAATTTCAAATATTTCATAAGTATATTATGAAATCTTTTATGAAATCTTTGCTCCAGGTTCTATTTCAGAAGACACCGTTAAAAGTGTTAACTTATCATCTTTTTTGGCAGCAAGGAGCATACCTCTTGATTCAATCCCCATCAATTTTGCTGGTTTGAGATTTGCGACAACTACTATTAACCTACCAACCAATTGTTCTGGTGTGTAGTATTTCGCAATTCCAGCGACAATTTGCCTATGTCCAAGTTCGCCAAGATCAAGTTGTAATTTTACAAGCTTTTCTGACTTTTCTACTCTCTCCGCTTCAATTACCTTAGCAACTCTTAAATCAATTTTTTTGAATGTATCAATATCTATTAATTCTTCCATAGTAACAACATTTTCTTGTTTTTCTGTAACTTTCTGGTCCATACCTTTTACCTCCTGTTTCTTATCAGTCTTCTCTTCTTCTTTTCTCTCAGATTTCTCAAATTTTTTGAATAGAGGCTCGCCATGAATTATCTTATTTCCTTTAATTATATTCCAACCAGAGAGGAATTTTTCATCAAACTTTTCATTAACTGAGAGCCTTTTATAAACTTCCAATGAAGAATCTGGCATGACTGGTGAAACAAGGGTTGCTACCTTGAAAATACTCTCAGTTACAAGACTTAGAACCGTGCCAAGTCTTTCCTTATTCCCTTCTTTTGCTAGTACCCAAGGTTTTGTTTCATCAAAGTATTTGTTAAGTTGCGAAATGAATTGCCATAATACTTCAAGTGCATCTGTTATCTTGTAAGAATCCATAAGTTCTATAAATTTATTTTTCACTAAATCATAGTCTTCTATTAATTTCTTATCTATTTCTTCAAGATTACCTACACCGGGTATAACAGAATCAAAATGTTTCTGAATCATAGCAAGTGTTCTGTGTAAAAGGTTTCCATAATCGTTAGCAAGGTCAGAATTGAGTCTTTTAATTAGGTTCTCTTCGGAAAAATCTCCATCTTTACCAAAAACTATGTCCCTTACAAGGTAATATCTGACAACATCATTTCCATATTTTCTTACGTACTCTCTTGGATCTATTGCGTTGCCAAGTGATTTACTAATTTTTTGACCGTTTACAGTTAACCATCCATGAGCAAATACTTTCTTTGGCAATGGTAAACCAACTGACATAAGCATAGCAGGCCAAATGAGGCTGTGGAATCTATTTATTTCTTTACCTATAAGGTGCACATCCGCAGGCCACCATTTGTTAAATTTATCCATGTCATTCGGATAACCAATTGCTGAAACATAATTTATCAAAGCATCAACCCAGACATAAATTACATGTTCTGGGTCATTTGGCATCGGTATACCCCACTTTAGCGTTGTTCTTGTTATTGACAAATCTTTCAATCCAGATTCGAGGATTTTAAGCATTTCATTGCGCCTGAAATCTGGCTCAACAAAATCTGGATTTTCTTGGAAATGTTTTAACAATGCGTCGTTGTACTTCGATAACCTGAAAAAATAATTTTCTTCTCTTATGAGGTTAACTTCTCTTTTACAAGAAGGACAGATGTTATGACCATGTTCATCGTGTTCAAGTTCTTCCTCGTTCCAATAAGTTTCACACGGTACACAATACCAACCTTCATATATACCTTTATAAATATCCCCGTTTTCCATCATCTTAGAAACAAAATATTGAACTGTTTTCTCATGATTTTCATCCGTTGTTCGAATGAAGTAATCATTCGTTATTCCGAGATCCTTCCACAATTCTTTAAACTTCTCTGCAAGTGTATCACATAATTCTTTTGGTTCGAGTCCTTTTTCTCTCGCAGCTTGAGCTATTTTTTGCCCATGTTCATCTGTACCCGTCAAATAAAACACTTCATAGCCCATTAATCTCTTATATCTGGCTAAAATATCTCCTATGATAGTAGTATAGGAACTACCGATATGTGGCTCAGCATTAACATAATAAATAGGAGTCGTAATATAAAATTTCTTCACTATAAACACCTCCAAATATACCTACAAGTATTTAATTAATTTATCAACTTTTTACTAAAATTATATCATAAATCTCAAAACAAAAAAGGTGGCTTCAAAAAAGCCACCTTTTTGTTTGGTTTAGTTTATTTTACTTCAAAGAATTCTCTGATTGGTGGTATTAAGTTTAGGTATTTCTTGTAATAAACAAGTTTCCAACCTGGTCTTATTAGATTGATATTCTTTATTATTGGATTTAACTCAAGTAACTCAGAATCTGTCACGGCAAGTCTTTGTAAGATTTGGTTAAATGTATCCCCAGGTTTCACTTCATACTCAAGTTTCACGTAAACAGAGTAATTCGAGTCCATTGCACCATCTATAACTCTGCCTTTTAAATTCTCAAATATAATCTGCTGAACAGGAATTTCAAAATCTTCAATTACCTCTCCTCTTAAAATTGGATTGGTACCGTATGTTCTTACAGATGGTACTGATACAATTACTTCTGAATTGTCATCTAAATCTCTGCCCAGGTATTTTATGCTTCTTATTTTATTCTCGTTCAAAACGACGCTGTAGTTTATGTTTTCAAACAAATCATAAAGCCAAGGTTTATTAGTCAAACTTTCATCAAACAAAATTCTTACACCGTTATATTTCAAAAGTTTTGCTGAAGTCAAAATGTAATTCTTTATATCTGCGCCTGTCATTTTAACTAGTTTTACAGATGTCGTTTTTCCAACAAGTGAATACAAATCTCTTCTTGTAATTTCACCTTGTGGTATACCTGGACAATTGGCATTAAATACATTCCATATTCCTAGGTTTGAATTTGTGTAATTAATTATCAACTTATTAACGAATTCTGTTACAAAATTATCATCTAACATTGCCATGTATTTGTTAAATCCAACAGAGATGTTAGATTGCGCAATTACTTCGTCTAACCACTTATTAAAATCACCTTCAAATTTTTTTACTTGATTTAAGACAATTTCAGATGGTTCCACATTTGAAAGTAAAACTCTTTCTATCTTTACGCTTTTTATCTTAAAAGATTTATCTTTTTCTACATTTAATGTAATCTTATTAACTCCCTTAGCTTCACTGCCAGTTACAGAATATATCTTGTTCGATTTTGAACCTGTATATACGAAATCCTGATTACCAAACAAGAATATGTCAACATCTTTCGAAAATTCTCTTACAAGTTCATCACCTATATTTAACTCACTTCTAATTGCTATTTGTTTTCCAGTGATTGGATCATTTGTTATACCACCACTTGTTGCAAGAATAATCAAATCTGGATTCATTTTCTTTGCTGTATTCAGCGTATTCCTAACACTTTCTATATAATCAACATACTTTTGTGAATCGTAGGGAACAACAACACCGATCATTGCAACCTTGAATCCGTTACTCATAGTTTTCACTTTGAAGCTTACAACGTTACTTGGAAATACATTAGCCAAGTTAGCAGCCAAAACACTTGTTTTCAAATTTTTAAAAACACCTATAAGCCTTTCGGGAGAATAGTTCACCTCAAATGTCCCCGGAACAAATGCATCGTAATTAAGAAGATTAAAAGCGTTTATAACAGGATTATCTTCTTGCAAACTGGAATAATCACCAAATGGTGAACCATAGAGCAAATTACCTGTATCTATTAAAATAGTGTCTGGATTTGAACTTCTTAAATTGTCAACATATGTCTTAAGAATAGCTAAACCTTTTGGCTGATACATATTGCTGAAATAATCATATGGCAAAACATTTCCATAAATGTTAGATGTGTGGAGTATAATAATTTGCGACGCTAAAACAAATGTTGAAAGAGCGAAAAGTACGAACATAAACAGTGTGATAAATTTCTTACTCATATTAATTTTCCCTCCTCTTTACTTTTTAATTCTTCATAACATTCTTTACATACAGCAATGTATTTTTCTTTACCACCAACATCAAATATCCCACCATTTGACTTTTTCTTATAAGACAAAGTCCCTTTATACTCCCCACAAACTTCGCACACGGCCCTTTTTTTAATAACTTCGTCAGCAACAGCCATAAGCATTGCAGTAGTTTCAAAAGGATCCCAAAGATAATTCATATCCAAGCCCGCACAGTAAACATCTACGCCATCTTTAGTTATTTCTTTTACTAATTTTGTAAGTGAAGAATCAAAAAAATGTACTTCATCTATAAAAATTGCATCTGGCTTTTCATTTAAAGATTTATAATATTCTTCCATCTCTTGAACATCTTTAATTGCTCGTGCCGGCATTTTAAAAAATTTATGTGTTACAACATCATCTTTACTGTACCTTGTATCAATTTGTGGTTTAAGTATAAGTATTTTTTTCCGACCAAGCTCATATATCTCAGCATAGTTAAGAAGTTCTGTAGTTTTTCCAGAATACATTGGCCCAACTATTACCGTGAGTTTTCCTATCTTATTACTCAAACCAACACCCCCCAAAATATACGAGATTTTGTTAACCAAAGGTATTGATAAATTTCAAAAATCATATTATCTTCTTAAATAGGGGACACCCCCCAATATACTCTCAATAAGGAGGTATCCCGACATGACTAATATCCAACTCAAATGCCCTCATTGTGGCTCTTCTAACTTCATCAAAAACGGTCATGATAAGTTCAAAAACCAAATCTTCTTTTGCAAAGACTGCAAGCGTTACTTTAAACTTTCTTTCACCAAAAAACACAAACTCTTCTCTTTCCCTTACCCTCGTTGTGTTCATTGTAACCATGTCATGGAAATTTACAAAATCCGCCGTTATTTCGTTCGTTTCAGATGCAGAAAGTGCAACTTCAAAACTTCTGTTCCACTTTCTCTTCCTCAGCCTGTGCCTTTCAACTTTCATCCTTTCAAATTCTTCCGTTTCCCTATCTATATCATTCTCAAAGCTTTCATCTTGTACTTCAAATACAACCTTTCTCTTCGTGCTATTAAAGCTTGCTTGAATATCAATGTCTCTCATGTCGCTATTTACAAATGGATTATCAAGTTATCTTCTGTTATTTCGCTTTTTGAGTTTGAGAATGTATTTAAAGTTCACGGTGATGAAACAGTTATTGTATTTCGAGACAAAAAGTACTATGTGTGGCTATTAGTTGAGCATGGTACGAATTTAATAGTAGCTTGGCATGTATCAAGATATCGTGATATGTCACAAGTTAAGATATTGTTAGATAAATACTTTAGTCAAAGAAAACAAAACACACAAATAGAGTTAATAACCGATGGACTAAAAGCGTACGAGATAGCAGTGAAACTAAATTTTGATAATGTTGAGCACAGAGAAGTAAGACTAGGTAAAAACAACGAATGTGAATCGAAATTTTCGTTATTTAAGATGTTTGTTAGAGCGAAAAGGAGCTTCAAGAAATTTAGCAACATACGGTACTATGTAAATGGTTTTTGTGTAGTAAGGAACCTATGCAAGTTATATGAGAACGAAAATGAGATGATTACAGCTTTAGCTTCCATCATCACTACTAGTTAACAGCATCATATACGAAATATATTAAGTTCAAATTTAATCAAAAATCTGGTATAATTATAACATAAAAGGGAGGGTATGTACAGATGAAAACGGAAAATCAGAAACTTCAAAATCTTATAGATACTCACGCACACTTGCATATGAAACACTTTGAAAAGGATAGAGATGATGTCTTTAAAAGAGTAACACAAATGAAATTCGTACTAAACGTCTCAACAAGTATTGAAGACTTGAATGACACAATTAAGATAGCAAATATTTTGCCAAACGTATTTTTAGCTCTTGGAATACATCCGCACGATTCTGGAAATGTTCCAAATGATTATATTGAAATCTTAGAAAATTTAGCACTCAAAAACAAGAAAGTTTTAGCGATAGGTGAAATTGGGTTAGATTATTTTAGAAATTTCTCACCTATAGATACTCAAAAAAGAGTCTTCGCAGAACAGTTAATGCTTGCAAATAAACTTGGTAAACCTGTAATTTTGCATATCAGAGACGCTTACGAAGATGTCTACGAAATAATAAAACTCATAGGTGCAGAAAATGGAGGAATTGTTCACGCGTTCAGCGGAGATGAGAATTGGGCTAAAAAGTTTGTAAAACTTGGTTTTAAAATAGGAATCGGTGGACCAATAACATATCCAAAGAACGATTTACTTAGAAACGTAGTCAAAATAATAGGTGTGGAAAATGTCGTTACAGAAACAGATTGTCCTTACTTACCTCCACAACAGTATCGTGGAAAGAGAAATGAACCTATTTATGTATATTACGTCTTCGAGCAGTTAAACGAAATTTTTGGTCTTGACATAGATATATATGATATAATTTGGAAAAACACAAAGGAAATACTAAAAATAAACGAAGATTTGGCTAATTCATCAGTTGGTGATAACGATGATTGAAATAATAGAAGGCATATATAAAGGTAGAAGCGAAGGTAAAATACTTGTTTCAATTAACGGAGTAGTATTCGGAATAATAACAGATGCGGAAAGTTTTTCCGAATTTAACGAAGGGGATAAAATTTTAGTTTACACAAAACTTATCGTGTCTCAAGAAGATATGACAATATACGGATTTGATTCAAAAGTAAAGAAAGAAACTTTCGAAAAATTGATAAAAGTTTCAAAACTCGGTCCAAAAACAGCAATCAAAATTCTTTCATCAACAACTGTTGATTTTTTATCAAACGCAATCGCAACTGGAGATGTCGAAAAACTTTCATCTATTCCAGGAATAGGTAGAAAAACAGCCGAAAGAATGATTACAGAACTAAAAGATGAATTCGAGGTTGTTGAAGTAAATGAAGAGATGCTTGAAGCAATAGAAGCTCTTGTATCTTTAGGTTACTCAAAAACGCAAGCAAGAAATGCTGTTTCCAAGGTTCTCAAAGAAAGTCCGAATATAAGCAACGTTTCGAAAATAATAAAAGAAGCTTTAAAGATACTTGCAAAGATTTAAATAAAAAATCAATTTCAGCTCCAACTTGTCCACAAATATGGGTTAGGAGCGGTGTTTATGGCAAGTACCATTAGTATTAACAATTCGCAAGGGCCTGTTATAGTAAATCCAACATTAGGTTACAAACTTGATCCAGGTGAACCTGGAATACCTTCAGGTGCACCTGCAAGTAAAAGCGTTCTCAGGGTACTTGGTCAAGAACTCGCCAATTATATGGATTTCAAAAAGCAAGCAATGGAAAAAGGCGGCTTTATAATAGCCGGGGGAATATTTCTCGATATGCAAAAGAGAGGTTCATTCCTCGCTGCCGTTGCAGGGAAAACAAGAGTATTAATGTACATCCCTGGTGAAAAAAATCAAGTAAACGGTAAACCTGAACAACAAAATAACCAATTTGATACAATTGATTTTGAAAGCGATTTAAAAAAGTCAAAGATAGAACAAAAAATAGATGAGTTATACAGGAAGCTCTCAACAACAAACGATCCTTTGGAAGCCGAAAAATTACAACAACAAATACTTATGCTTACAATGGCTATGAATGCCCTTATGTTTGGAATGAAAATACCTGAATTACTTGTGGGGATGTTACTCAATACAACTGTTTAAATATAAAAACAAGAACAAATAAAAACATCTTGGAGGGATAGGGTGTGAAAATTTCTGAAATTGCAAATGCATTGGGTTTAAAAACCGTTTATTTTTGCAACGATTATGAAATTGAACATGGTTACGTTGGCGATTTACTTAGCATTGTTATGAGATCCGCCCAACAAAATTCAATATGGTTAACTGTACAAAGCCATGTGAATATTATCGCTGTCGCGTCACTTACAGGTATCAAAGCCATAGTTCTCTGTGAAGATCTTGAATTTCCTGACGAAACTATTCATAAAGCAAAAGAAGAAAACATAAATTTATTTGTATCGAAGGAAAATTCATATATAACCGCAGGGAGAATATACGAACTTGGTATCAAATGGTAAATTATATAAAGCCGATTTACATATTCATTCTTGTCTTTCACCGTGCGGGGATATAAGTATGCTCCCCTCCGTAATTTGTGAGAAACAGTTGGATGTAATATCAATAACTGACCATAATTCCGCTCGAAACGTAGCGGTTTTTATTAGTTTATGTAAAGACAAAATAGTTGTTCCCGGAATAGAGATACACACAGTCGAGGATGTACACATATTAGGTTATTTTCCAGAATTAGAACATTGTTTAAAAGTTTCAAAAATTGTTGAAGAAAATCTTCCGAAATTTCCATACGACCCAGAAAAATTCGGATATCAAATAGTTATAAACGAAAACGAAGAATTTGTAAATACAATCGATGAGTACCTTGGCTTCCCTACTAATCTAACTATAGAAGACGCAATTGAAATAATACTATCCAATCACGGTTTGCCAGTTTTCGCACATGTTGATAGGAAATTTGGGGCTATTTATCAACTTGGTTTATTACCGGAAGGGACTAACGTGGTTGAGGTTAAAAAGCGTGAAACTTATGAGGAACTGAAGAAAAATGGTTATATCGCACTCACATCATCCGATGCACATTTGCCAGATGAAGTAGGCGTAAGGAAAATCTTTATGGAGGACAAACCAAAAAATTCGCAAGAAGTTATAGATATGATTTTAGAAAGGAGGTTTAAGACCATTTGGGATTGATTACGATATCTGACCACATACACGACATTGCTGAAAACTCTATAAATGCAAAAGCAAAAAATGTAAAAATAACAATAAAAGAAACAGATGACAAATTTTATTTTTCTGTAGAAGATGATGCTGGCGGGATAAGACCAGAAATACTTGAGAAAATATTTGACCCATTCGTTACAACTCGAAAAAAAGAGATAAGAAGGGTTGGGCTTGGTTTACCATTTTTGAAACAAGCAACTGAATTAACAGGCGGATATACGAAAATTAACTCAGAAATAGGCAAAGGTACAAAAGTTGAGGCACTTTTTTACAAATCAAACATAGACTGCCAACCTGTTGGAGATTTAATTGGTACTTTTTTTACATTACTTTTAAACAGTTCTGTAAATTGGGAAATAGAAAGATGTTTAAACGAAGAATGCTATGTTGTAACCAGTGAATCCATTAAAACTTATCTTGGAGAAATAGATTCTCCGCAAAAAATGATGGTTCTAAAAGAACTAATAGAAGAATTAGAAAATTCAATAAAAACATAATCATTTATATTTAGGAGGGACTAAAGATGATTAGAAAAAGCATTTTTTCAGTGATTTTACTTTTTGTTATTTCGATTCTGTCATTTTCTTTCGTACTCGTAGATGTAAAGTTTGAAGGATTGAACAACGTTACCAAACAAGACCTTGAAAGTTACTATAAAGACTATATTGGAAAAAATGTGAATGAAAATGCTATAAACGATATAATAAGCTCTATCGATGAAACGGGATATTTTGAAGAAATTCAATACAAACTAAACAACGTAGAAAATGACGAAAACAAAAAAATATTGAATATAAATGTAGTGGAATACCCACCTGTAAAAAAGGTAAATTACGATATTAAAGGTCCTGGAATAATTGACATTGAAACAATAAAAAAAGAAGTGACACTAAAGGAAGGAAAACCGCTTAGCTTTTCAAATTTCTGGGAAAGCATAAACAAAATAGCGGATTTATACTCTAGCAAAGGATATTTGGTTGCCACTCCAAGAAGCCAAAATAAAGATTTTGGCTTTGTTTACGTTAGTGGCACGATTTCAGAAGACAATGAAGTTACCTTCTCAATAAAAGAATACGTACTGTACAACATTGAATTTAACGTTGTAAGCAATGATGAAGAATTTAAAAATGCATTTAAAGATGTAGTTAAAAGTGTATCATTCAAAAAGTACGCAGATTATGAAAAGAAAAATTGGTTTGAGAGAATTTTTGATTCCGAAAAAGATTACGTACCTTCTCAGCAAGTACTTCAAACAATTTTTCAAACACTCTCCAAATACGTATATGTGAAAGTTGTAGATTTATCGGTAGAAGAATCACAATCCAAATTCCCAGCAAAAACCCTTTTAATAACAGTTACAGATAACACAATTACACAACAACCTTTAAAAATAAAAGGAATTAGAACAGTTGGTAATACACTCTTCACACAAAAAGAGTTAATAGGTGATACCACTGAAGGAACGTACACAAACTTCCAGATACTTTCAAAAGTTCAACAAGTAAAAAATACATACGATAGTAAAGGTTATTTTATTGATCTTAATTTAGGAATGGATGAAGAGGGATATCTTAACATAAAGATAACAGAAATCAAAGTTGGACAAGTAAAAATTTCAGGAAACGACGTAACAAAAAATTATGTTTTTGACGATGTCATAAGCATAAAACCTGGTAGTTTTCTAAATCGCGCAGAACTTCAAAATACCTATATCGAACTTACAAAATTAAATTTCTTCAAAAACGCTGATATAGGTATAGAACCTGTTGAAAATGATAACACTAAGGTTGATGTCGTTATAAAACTGACAGAAAAAGACAAAAAGTTTGATTTCAACGGAGGGGTTACATGGGGACCTGTGAAAGACAAACCGTGGTGGGACGGAATCGCCGCTCTACTTTCTATCTCAACAACAAATCCATTTGGATACGGTGAAAACTTCTCTGTCTCATTACAAAAAGCTCTTTCAACAACTGATCTTTCGTTAAGCGCTGGGATAAGAAAACCGTTCGAATTGCCAATTATCTTCAGCAACTCATTAACTTACAAAAATTATCCATCCAACGATGGAAATGAATCAAAATTATCTTACTCAGTAAATGTGAACACACTTAAAACTCCACTTGGACAATTTGGAATAGGAACAAGTTATAACGACGTAACAATATCAGCAACTGATACTTCTGAATCTACAAATACAAAAACATTAGCACTTTCTGGAAATTATCTGTACGAAACTCTTGATAACCTTTACGTACCTATGAAAGGTTATTCGTTCTCAATCTATGGTACAAAATATTTCCCACTATCTGAAAATGGTTCTGACGCACTTAGTTATTTATCCGAATTAACATTGCACATTCCAATTAGTTCTTCTGCTTCGTTTGCTACACGCTTAGTTGCAGGACAGGTATTCCAAATTTCTGGTGAACCTATAACTTATGAGCTTGCAGGTATTAACCAAGTAAGAGGTGTCAAATCAACGGATAAAGGTCCTGTCATTGGCTTGAACAACAATGAAATTAGATTTAAGGCTCCTGAGCAAATGTTCTATATCTCACTCTTCTACGACTTAGGATTTGTAGATAGTGAGTATAGGTTAGATAAACTTGTCAGTTCAGCTGGTATAGAATTTGGACTTACTGTACCTATGTTTGGACTTATAAGAGTAGGATGGGGAATTCCAATTCCTTCGACTAACCTGAATTTCTACTTTACATTTGGAAAGACATTCTAAAAATCAGAAAATAAAGGAGAACCCTGTTATATGGAAAAAATAAAAGAGTTTATAGAAAAATTAAACGAAATACGAGAAGAAGCAAAGCCTGCTGTTGAAGCAAGATGGGAAGAATTTGAGAATTTAAGAAAGAATGGTACGGAAGAAGATTTATTTTCAGAGTTAAGTTTTTGTATCCTCACAGCAAACTGGAGTGCACAAGGTGGTATAAAAGCTCAAAAAATAATAGGAAATGGTTTTGCTTATCTTTCAGAAGAAGAACTTTACAAAAAACTCAAAGAGGTCGGACATCGTTACCCAGAAGCAAGAGCAAAATACATAGTTTCAAACAGATGGATAATTGGCAAAATAAGAGAAATCATATCGCAAGATGACCCCAGAGAATTTTTTGTTGATAACATAAAAGGTCTTGGGTGGAAAGAAAGTTCACATTTTTTAAGAAATATCGCTTTCCCAAATTATGCCATTTTAGACAAACATGTACTAAGAATAATGAAACAATACGGGTTAATAGACGAGCTTCCAAAAGGATGGACGAAAAAAAGATATCTAGAATACGAAGAACGGCTAAAAAAAGTAGCAGAACTCTTTGGGGAACATATAGGCAAATTTGACCTGTACCTATGGTATATGATAAAAAGGAAAGTAGAGAAATAATTTGCTAACATTCTAAAATGGGAGGGGCTAAAATGAAACTTATCGAGAGCGTTCCAAATTTTAGCGAAGGTAGACGAGAAGAAATCGTCAGACAAATTATTGAGGAAGCAAATAAATATAAAAAAGTGCGCGTATTAGATTGGTCGATGGACAGAGATCATAACAGGTCAGTTGTTACATTGGTTGGGGAACCTGAAGAAATTTTAGAAGCTTTATTTGATATGACAAAAAAAGCATCAGAACTAATCGATCTAAGATACCATAAAGGTGAACATCCAAGAATGGGAGCAACAGACGTTATACCATTGGTTCCACTAGTCGGCACAAAGATGGAAGAATGTGTTGAATGGTCAAAAAAACTTGGCGAAAGAATCGGAAGAGAATTAAACATACCAGTATACCTTTACGAAAGAAGCGCAACTTCTCCTGAGAGGGAAAACTTGTCTGAAATAAGAAAAGGTGAATTTGAAGGATTTTTCGAAAAAATAAAAGACCCAAAGTGGAAACCAGATTTTGGTCCAGATAAAGTACATGAAACAGCAGGTGTCACAGCAGTTGGCGCTCGCGAATTCCTTATAGCTTTCAACGTCAATTTGGGGACAAACAACATAGAGATTGCAGACAAAATAGCAAAAGCAGTAAGGCACATTAGTGGTGGTTATCGATACG
Organism: Fervidobacterium nodosum Rt17-B1; assembly: GCF_000017545.1. Taxonomy (NCBI): domain Bacteria; kingdom Thermotogati; phylum Thermotogota; class Thermotogae; order Thermotogales; family Fervidobacteriaceae; genus Fervidobacterium; species Fervidobacterium nodosum. Next base: position 884,623 of record NC_009718.1, read on the forward strand.
TAAAAGCAATGGGAGTAGAACTCAAAGAAAAAGGAATAGTTCAAGTATCGATGAACCTCACTAACTACAAAAAATCTCCTATATTTAGAGTATTCGAAACAATCAAAAGAGAGGCAGAAAGATACGGTGTACCAGTAGTTGGAAGCGAAATAATAGGTATGGTACCATTACAGGCAATAGTAGAAACATTCATGTGGTATCTCCAAATAGATGAATTCGGTCCAAACAGAGTAATTGAGCAAAAACTTCTTGAACAATTGACAAAAGAACAATAAGAGTTTTTATTTTATAAAAGGGAGTGCGTAAAATTAAATTAGACAATTGCACTCCCTTTTGTTTTGTGGTATAATAATTCGCAGTACGAACCAAAACGAAGGAGGTGGGCTTTATGGAATACAGAAAAGTAGGTAAATGGGGCTTAAAAATCAGCGAAGTATCGCTTGGTTCATGGCTTACATTTGGCAATCAACTCGACTTAAATTCAACAAAACAAGTTGTCCGATACGCAGTAGAAAATGGTATTAATTTTATCGATACCGCTGAAGCTTATGCAAACGGTATAGCAGAAGCAATGCTTGGCATGGTGCTTAAAGAATACAGAAGAGAAGACTTGGTAATTTCAACAAAAATCTTCTGGGGTGGAGATGGTCCAAACCAGAAAGGGCTTTCGAGAAAACACTTGCTCGAAGGTACATGGAATTCATTGAAGAGATTGCAACTTGATTATGTAGATATACTTTACTGTCACAGACCAGACCCAGAAGTCCCCATGGAAGAAGTAGTCTATACAATGGACCAAATACTAAAAAGTGGACTTGCATTTTATTGGGGAACGAGCGAATGGAGTGCGGAAGAAATTGAGCAAGCTTGCAAAGTTGCGGAAAAAATGAACGCGATGCCACCTGTAGTCGAACAACCACAGTACAATTTAATATTTAAAAAACGTGTTGAAGAAGAATACGCTCCAATATACGAAAAATATGGTATCGGAACAACAATTTGGAGTCCACTTGCTTCAGGTGTGTTAAGTGGTAAATACCTCGAAGGCATTCCAGAAGGTTCTAGGTTAGATAGATGGCCATGGTTAAGGAAAACAATGGAAGAAAGAGGTATATTCCAAGAAGAAACACTTCAAAAATTAAAAAGAATAAAAGAAATCGCGGAAGGTTTAGGCGTAACAATGGCTCAACTTTCAATTGCATGGTGCTTGAGGAATCCACACGTAAGTAGCGTTATACTCGGTGTAAGTTCATTAGACCAACTTAAAGAAAATATAAAGGCTGTTGAAGTAAAGAATTTGATAACTGATGAAATTTATTCGGAACTAAACTCATTATTTTGATATTATCTAAAAAAACAAAGAAAAACACTCCCGAGGTGGTATGTCGAAACCACTGAGGGAGTGTTTTATATAGAATAAGTTCGTTTATAGTATAATTTAATAAACTATCTAGATTAAATATCCATTTCCATACTAACTACGAGAAAACAAGTATGTAAAATTATCTTCTAGAGAATTTTTATCTGACATCTTTCGGTTTACCAAAATAAAAAGCGCAAGTGTACTAAAGATCTTGTTAAATCAGTTGTGTTGCGAGGTGATTAAATGCTTCTAGAAGACGTTCTCATCGTTGATCCAGTCGATGGTGAATACGTTGGTACTATAGAGTTTGACAAAAAAGTGGAAAAGATAGTTCGTTCAAACAAAACACATTACAACTCTATAATTATGCCCGCCTTTGTTGATCCACACATCCATGGAATAATGGGAATAGATACAATAGCATCTTCTTCGAATGATTTTCAAAAGTTTAAGGAATACGAAGCACTCGAAGGAGTTTTCTTATTTTTTCCAACGACGGTCACTTGTACTTTGGAAAAATTAAATGATATAAGTAATAATTTACCAGATGGGTTAAAGCTTCACATTGAAGGACCTTTCATCTCTGAAGAGCGTAAAGGCGCACATAACGAAAAATATATAATCAATCCACCGAAAAACATCAGTGAATTGGAAAAATACATTCCGATAGAAAAAATTGGAATAATTACAATAGCACCTGAGAAAGAAAATTTTTTGTATTTTGCTGATAGTTGCAATGAAAAGGGGATAAGGATTTCACTTGGTCATTCAAATGCCAACTTCGAGACAGCTAAAATGGCATACGAGAAAGGCTATAAAAGAATAACCCATTTTCCAAACGCACTGAGCCCAATGCATCACAGAGACTTGAATATGGTAGGTGCGGGTTTTTACTTTGATTTTATAGTTGAGATTATAGCTGATGGTATACATTCCGCTCCAGAATTCGTGGATTTAGTCTACAAAATCAAAGGTGCAGATAAAATAATCTTGGTTACAGATAGTATATCAGCCACAGGTTTAAAAGATGGAGATTATCTACTTGGTGATTTACCTGTAAAGGTTGTTGATGGTATTGCGAGATTGAGCAATGGAACGATTGCTGGAAGCACTTTAAGATTCTCACAAGCATTAAAGAATTTCCAAAAATTCACAAAATGCACATTGCAAGAACTCGCTAAAGTGACTTCTTACAATGCTTGTAAAGATTTAGGTTTGGATTGTGGCAGAATAGCTGAAGGTAAAGACGCAAAATTTGTACAATTAGACAACGAATTGAATATATTGAAAACTTGGAATTATTAGTTGCAAGCTAACGATAAAAAAGTAAAAAGGCTGATGAGAAAATTCTCATCAGCTTTTTTAATCAGTAGTTTTATCGAATTTCACAGTACAAATTCAATGGTGTAAATTTTAAAAGGTTTATAAGTCAATTCTATTTTGCCTTCTTTGAATTCAACTTCAGAAATTTTATTCTCTAAAATATCTACGAATTTCACTTCTTTAAAATTGATTCCTTCTAACTTTATCGTTGCTGTTCCACTGCTCCCAACGGTCTCTAAAATCCTTAAGTATATCTTTTCATCAACTTTTCTTAAAGACAACACACGCAATGAATCAGATGAAATATTTAAATTCCAACCTTTTGTTAATGGTTTACCGTTGAAGGCCTTTATTTTCTTATTCAATTTATCAGCTCTTGCGTAGAATTCTTTTACATCCTCAAAACCATGTAGGTATATTAAATAAATAAAACTTTGTTCTCCTTCGTCAGCAAAGAAATCAGGATATATACCTGCCTTAACTAAAGTCATTTCTATTGTTGAACCTTTCACAATATGTCCGTATTTTCCATTGTTTATAATGCATACACCATGGTCGTACTGTGAAACATCAATCCATCTGTGACCGAGCACTTCAAAACGCGCTTGTTCAAAGTTGGTATTATCATGCGTTGGTCTTTGAATGTACCCACCATCTATATCGTATTTGGCATACCTTGATAAAACATTTGTTGGGAAGAGGACTTTAAGTATACTTCTTCTGTGGTGCCAATCGATTTTGGTTTCAACCTTTAACTCATCGGATTCATTTTCAAGAATCAAGTATTGCCAAATTCTACTTCCCTCGTAATCGTAGAATATTTCCACCACTTTTCTTATCTCATTATCTTCAACAATCTTTATTTTTTCAGCTTTAAGAACAATATAATGGTTCCTCGTTCTGTAATCTATATCCCAATTTTCCCAATAGGCTGGTATATCTTTCGCTGTTACTAAGACATTCCCTTTTTCATTAAACGCCCACTTCTTTAAAACTTTATTGAATATATTTATACTTCCATCACGATAAATGTGTACAAGTAATAAACCATTCTCTATTGTATAATCATCAACGAATTTCTGAGTGTTATGGAATTCTGATTTTTCTCTTTGAACTTTAAACGACAATATTTCGAAAGGTTTTAGTTCATTTTCACTTACGCAAAGATAATTTCCACGGTACGTTTTGATTGTTTTTAAAGATTTATCGCAATCGTTTGTTTTTATAAAGTTGTTGTATTCAAATGAAATGCGTTGCTTAAAAGAAGATGGATTGAAAATAGTAATAATTTCATCATTACCGTCGAAAAATGATTTTTGAATCACATCACATTGCTCTATAACATAATTAAGCTCTTTTTCTGTATCTTCGTAAACTTCTTTAATGGAAGAACCTGGAAGTATATCATGGAATTCGTTCCTTAGTAACACCTTCCAGAGCTCGTCGATTTGCGCTTGTTTATCCCCCAAAAACAACGCGTTCAAAATTTCGGTTGTTCTTAGCTCATCTTCTGCGATTTTGTGAAGTATTTTTGTCCTACTTTGGGAAGTCAGAGTCCCTCTATGGAGTTCAAGATAAAGCTCCCCATCCCAAATTGGCAATTTAGCATTTGCCAAATCTTGCATCAAATCGCTGAAAAATCTTTCTGTGGTTGAATATTCAACTTCAGGCACTCCTGGTATCTCATTTAACGGATTATAACTTTCGCACATTTCTTCCGAAGGGCCACCGCCACCATCACCGTATCCAAAGGAAATGAAAAACTTGTCGGTAAGTTCTTTTTGCCTGAAATTAGAAAATGTATTAATCAACGATTTTGCACTAATTCTACCGTTGTAACCTTCTTCAAAATTTTTAAAGTTGTAATAAATAACCTCAGAGCCATCTATACCTCTCCACTTGCATATATCATAAGGAAAGTCATTTGCTTCATTCCAATTTAGTTTTGTGGTTACAAAATAATCTATTCCCGTTTGTTTAAGTATCTGTGGTAAAAACCAAGAAAAACCAAATACATCGGGTAACCACGCCACTTTGCTTATTTTTCCAAACTCTTTTTCAAAGAACTTCTGACCGTAATAAAACTGCCTGATTAAAGATTCCACGCCAGGTACATTACAATCAGACTCAACCCACATACCGCCAACAGGTTCCCATTGACCATTCTTTACTAAATTCCTTATCTGCTCAAAAAGTTCTGGATAGAGACTTTTTAAATCTTCGTACATTTGCGCAGAAGATTGAATATAAACAAAGTTTTTATACTTTTTTGCCAATTGAACAGCATTTGCAAATGTTCTGACTATCTTCCTTTTTGTTTCGTGAACAGGCCAAAGCCACGCATAGTCTATATGTGCATGTCCAGCTACATAAGCCTTACCAAACTTTGGAAATAAATTCCTTAGTGATTTCAGTTTTTCTCTGAAAATTTCAAAACCATTTAAAATGTTTTCTTTTACTTTTTTATCATAGACGCTTTCAAAATACGGAAATTCAGCAGGTGACCAAACTGAACTTACCTGCTCAACAATCGCTGGATCACTTTTAACAGTCTTTATATAATTTTCCGTTGCGTGCGGGATATTCAATTTGGAAAGAAATTCATCTGCTAAATTTACAAGAGCATTCGCAAGTGATTCATTATTTGTTTCTTTTATGGTATCAATGACATTTTTTACGAAAAATATAACCTTTCGAATTTCATTGTCGTAAACAACTATCCTTGAATACTTAAAAACACTTTCTTCACGTGTCCCAAAAAGCCCGCGCGCAACTGTTTGAACTTCTATCTTGTGTTCTTCACCATCGCAGAATGGTGTTATATTCAATTCTTTATGGTATGCGTTAATTTCTCCGTAGGGTTCTTCGTCAATTAAAACTAAACTCTCTCCACCAAACCATGCTTGGATATAAACATCTTCGAAATCATTTTTTCTTAAAATACTGAACTTATTTGAGAAAACCACATGATTAATCCCATTGTAATTCCAAGCGAATGGTAAATCAATATTTTTTCCCTCATAGATCCAACCACTAAAATTAAAATTTTCAATCATAGAATATGGTACTAATTCGCCTAATAATCTGTACAATCTTCGAACTTCAAAATCTTTACTTCTTTTCATGGATGCTCTCCCCCTAATTTATTGAAATTGTTGTTTTGATTATAAACTTTAAAATGTTTTAATTCCAATATTGATTATAAGATGTATTCTTTTTTATTTTTTATTTTTTTCTATTTAATGGTAATTTTCAGTCAATATCAAAATCCAATTAGTTATTCTTGGATTTTTTCATTTTGTAGGTTATAATCTATAAGTGAAGAGCTTAAAAATTTGAAAAATTTAAGGGGAGGTATGGTTTATGGTATCTTGTCCAAACGTGCAGAAAAACTTGCAAAATTGTACATGTACATATACTTCGTGCGATAAGAGAGGAAAGTGCTGTGAGTGTGTTGCTTACCATAGAAGTTTAGGTGAGATTCCAGGTTGTTTCTTTTCAAAGGAAGGAGAGCGCACGTGGGATAGGTCAATAGAAAACTTTATAAGGGATAAAACAAAGAACAGATGAAAAAATTATTTGGAGGGATAATTTTGTTGCATGAAAATATTGTAGAAAACGTTAAGAAAGTTATCAAGGGAAAAGACAAAAAAATAAAAATAGTCCTTGCTGCGATGTATGCAGGTGGTCATGTGCTTTTAGAAGATGTGCCAGGAGTTGGGAAAACTATTTTGGCACGCGCGATAGCCATATCATTGGGACTTGATTTTAAAAGAATTCAATTTACACCTGATTTGCTTCCAACTGATTTAACAGGGTTGTCCATTTACGACAGGAAAGAAGATGCATTCAAATTTAGACCTGGACCGATATTTACTGATATTCTATTGGCTGATGAAATCAACCGTGCAACTCCACGAACACAATCTGCTCTCCTTGAAGCGATGGCGGAAGGACAAGTTACAGTGGATGGTATCACTCACAAACTTTCCAGTAATTTCTTTGTTATCGCAACACAAAACCCTATTGAATATGAAGGGACATTCCCACTCCCAGAAGCACAACTTGATAGGTTTATGGCGAGAGTTTCACTTGGTTATCCAGATAAGGAAAGCGAAATGGAGATACTGACTACTCAAAAGATAAAACATCCGATAGAAGACTTGAGGCCAGTTGGAACTCCTGAAGAGTTCAGTCAAGAGAAGAAAAATGTAAGGCAAGTAAAAATAAGTGAGGATGTGAAAAGGTACATAGTAGATATCATCGAAGCAACTCGAAACCATGAATCATTAAAGTATGGAGCAAGCCCAAGAGCAAGCATTTCATTAATGCACATGAGTATGGCATGGGCTTATTTGAATCAAAGAGACTTTGTCTTACCGGATGATGTTAAGGAAATCGTACCGTATGTACTAACACATAGAATCATCCAGACAACCGAATCAAAAATCTTGAGAGAAACAAAGGAAGAAATAATAGAATCTATTCTTAAAAAAGTCCCTGTTGTTGAAAATGAGAACGCTTGATATATCTGTATTATCAATATCAGGAGATGAAAAGCATGAAAGAAAAAAGAACAAAAAGATTATTTAGTGCTTTAATTTTATTAGCAATTTTAGTTGTTTTGTTCGTATGGTTGTTTAATTATTTGAATTATAAACCAGAAGAAATTGTCAAAAATTACTTAGTTTCAAGTGAAAAAGTTAGCGTAAAAATTGAAAGAGAATTTATCGTATTTTCTCCAGTAAGTTCAACAGACAAAACGAAGATAGACATTATTTTCTATCCCGGGGGTTTTGTGTATCCAGAAGCTTATTCGCCATTATGCTATAAAATTTCTGAAAATGGCTACAGGGTATTTTTAGCCAAAATGCCATTAAACCTTGCTGTATTAAAACCAAACATCGCGGGTGAAATTGTAAAAGAATACAATTTGAAGAAAGTGGTTCTTGCTGGTCATTCATTAGGCGGTGCTATGGCCGCAAAATTCGCATACGATAATCCAGATAAAGTAACTGGATTGATTTTGCTTGGAGCCTATCCAGCAAAGCAGAATAATCTGTCCAACTCAAATATTAAAGTTTTATCATTATTTGGAGAACTCGATGGGCTTGCCACTGTTGAAAAAATTGAAAAATACAAAGAATTGCTTCCAAAAGACACAAAGTACTTTATGATTCTTGGTGGGAATCACTCAAATTTTGGATATTACGGCTTTCAAAAAAAGGATAATCCTTCGAAAATAACGAAGGAAGAACAGCAAAGTATAATTTTGGAAAAAATTTTGGAATTTTTAGATAAGCTCTAATATCTGATATCTAATTAAAAAACTGAGGCTTTAATAAAGATAAGAGCCTCAGTTTTTTAGTTTTTATAATTCATATCATTTACTTCTTTGATAGGTTATTATAGGTTATTAATGTAATATAGAATTCAAATATTCTGAAACCAATCTCATAAATTTTTCAAAATCGTCTATGTAGTATAAGTTTGTTTCTACATCTAAATCAGTGCTACCAAATCCTTTTGGTCCAGAAAATTCTTTTGAAAATTGTTTTGATATTTCTTCTTCAATTTTTTTGTTCGATGAAATCATAAAAATATATTTCACGGTTGCATGTTCTAAAAGATAATCAATATGCCAATGAAACTTCTTTTTAGATGAAAGATGCCTTTGTATCCTTTTTTCCATATTATTCATAGCTGAACCTACATAGACATACAAACCTCTTTTTAAATCCCACTTGTAAATTTTCCTATCTTCGGAAAGCTCTAAAACTAAAATGTAGCTTCCTTTCATCTTAGTCCCCCAAAATCTTTCAATTTTCAAAATTAGCTTTTTGACAAATTTTTATGAATATATTTTTCAATTCAGCTAATTCATCTAAAGAAAAAGTCTTTCTCAATGCGTATTTGAGATTAACGTACGCATTTGTTATCTTTCTTAACTCATCGCTTAGAGCCTCTGACCTTTGTAAGAGCATTTCATACAGTTCATAAGGTGTCAGATAATCGTATTCTGGATAAAAAGTCTTTCTTACGTACAAATAACTGTGTTCTACAAATTCATTATCGTTTAGTTTGAGTATCTCATCGTAAGAGTAATTCGTAGTATAAACAGTTGCTTCGCTTATTGTATTATTTTCCTCATTTTCTTGGACTTTTTCCATCATAGCTTTGAAGAATTTCTTAGTCGTATACCATATAGCGATAAACATTGAAAAACCAACTATTGAATATCCTATAATGGATAAAGTTAATATCACGTTTGGATTTTTGAATGATTCTTTAAGTCTATTCGATGCGCTTGGATTTTCCACGTTATTTCTTTCTTTAAATACTTCTTTCAGTGAATTACTTGATTCACTATTATAAGATTTTTCTTGATATTGGTTTATAGAAATGGGCAGCACATTCTTGCTCATTTCGGTAAATAGAGCGTTTAATACAGCGAAAGATAATATCAAAATAATATTTGTGATAAAAAATGCAGTCCAGATTTTTGGTCTATCTTTCTTGTCAGCTTTGAATGTAAGAAAAATTGTGTACAAAGCTAGTAAACCAGAGAATATTATCGCTAACGCTTTTGACATTTTTGAAAGTTTGTCTTGAATTGTAATATCAAAATTGCTTAGAGCTTTTTGTTGATTAACTTTATTTTCTTGAGTTCTAAGTGTTTTATTTTCTTCTATATTAGCTTGATTTTCAGTACTTATGGAAGTTTTTTGGTTGTATTCGACAGATTTACTTACTTGAAAACTTTTAGATAAATTTTCTATCTTTAATCCAAGTTGTGGAAGGGGTAATAATAGTAAAATAGCCAATAAAGTTAATAAAACAAACCTTTTTTTAGTATTTATATATTCACCAAATTTGTTTAAGTTAAATAGAACGAATGCAAAAGCCATAAACGGAGTAATCATGTTGTTGAAAATAGCAATAGTCATAAAGTAAAATGTGAGGTTTATCAACTCGTTGCTATTTCTTTTTTTCATAATGTAAATAAGAATAGATGCAAGTAATAAAACTATACCAACATTAGTAAATGTGAATGAGTAAAGTAACCCAAAACCAAGTATTATGAGAGAGATTATTTCTTCCCTTACAAGAGTAGATATGACAAAAGCACTTAATACAAAAACTAAATGCGGTGTGAATTTTAGATTTTCAACAGGTAAGACAGAGAGTAAAACTATTATGGTGTTTATTAAGTTTTTTAAAATTACGGAAATAAAGACCACTCCTTGCTTTTTGTATTTTATATTTCTTCACCATTCTTCTTGGATATTGATTAAACCTTCATTCAAACTTACATTCTCGTGCCATATCTCTACTATCACATTCTCGTCTCTCAGAACTTTCGCGTATTTATAAAGTTCTCTGATTTCTATCGGTACGTCATAATACGATTTAAATTTTTTGGTTTTCTCGTCTCGATATCCGTAAGGCATCACAAGTACTATAACTCTTCCACATCTCCCTCTAAGTTCTATTATCTTTTTTACTTCTTCCTTGGTCAAAAACATACTTATGATTATCACCGTATCAACGGGCTGAACTGTCGTTAGTAACTCAGCTACAAAATCCGTTGTGTCTTTCTCATTTTCTATTGTTCCTTCCGCATCGGAAAGATAATCGAAGTAAATTACGTAATCTTTCTCTATTATTTTTCTAAAACCTTTCTTATCGGATAAAAGCAAATTAATTTTTTCGTGTTTTGTTGAGAAGTAATGTATCAAACCTGTTGTAGCTTTTATGGCGTCCTCTTCGTATTTTTTGCGTATGTAAAGCCAAGCATTTTTCGAATATATCGCACCGGGAAGGTTTAGATCGAGTAATATGTATAAATTTGCCGTTCCTGCGTATTCGTAATCTTTAACTATAAGCTTATCGTATTTAGCGGAGTTTTTCCAATGGATTTTGTTTAAAGGTTCATTGTTGTAATCCCTTAAGTCTTTTATGTAAGACACATCTTCAGATAGTTTGTAATTACTCTTTAACACAGGTATGGCCTCAAGTATTCTTTCCAGAAAAACGTTGACTTCTTCCATACTAGGAAGCACCTTTATGTCAGAATCTATAAATTCGTTTCTAATCAATGCAAATAAATTACCAAAACCGCTTATCTTTATGGAATAAGCTCCTAATTTTTTCGTTCCCCTTGTGCCAAGTTTAGATGAGTAAATTACTTCTTCCTCTTTATTCGGAAATAGTTCTATAAATTTCGGCTCCTTGTTTATAATCAATGGTGGAGTTAAGGTAAGTTTTACATAATATGGTGATTTTATTTTGAACTTAATGTAAAACTCTTCGTTTGCAAATACTCTACCACGGGCATCTACAGATATTTCAATTTCCTCAACTACCCTTTTCTTTCTGAAGTAATCATAAAACACATAAATTACCAATGCGTCAGCTAAAATAATGTACTTGTTGAGCCAAAATATGTTCACAACGAACAATGCAAATAAAAGAAAATACAGAAACGGTGAGTATTTTGCCCAAATTTTTTTATTAACTTCAACCTGTTTAGCTGCACTATTTGCGTTCATACCTGAAAATCTCCTTTTAGATTATTTTGTATATATGGCTGTTCTTCTCAATTATATCCTTTTTGGCTAGTGAATCAACATTCCTTTTTACAATAAATATAATTTAACTTGGTGCTATAATATTTTTTTAGAAGGTGATAGTATGGAATCAACCAAAATGATAATTACTCTTTTAATCATTCTATTATCAATTCAAAGTCTAATCTTCAGCATTGATTACGTACTTTACGGGCACAAAGATACCATTTGGGAGATTGTTTCAGATGGTAAGAATATATATTCAGTTGGCGCGGATGGAATGTTGAAAGTTTGGGATGAAAAATTGCGAATTATTCAAAGTTTTTCCACCCATGATTCTTGGGCTCGGTGCGTCGCTGTTAATGATAAATACATAGCGGTTGGAGGGTATAAGCCGGACAATACGATAAAGGTATTTGATAAAATCTCTGGAAGTCTTTTATACAATCTCACAGGTCACAGTGCATCAATTTTTAGCCTAATTTTTTATAAAGATTACTTGATATCAGGTAGTTCAGATAACAGTATAATTATTTGGAAAGATTTTAAAATAATGAAAATTTTGAAAATACACGATAGTTGGGTAAGGAAAGTATCTGTAATCAACGATAAATTAATTAGTGGTGATGAGAACGGCCGATTAAATATCGTTGATTTTAAAAATTTTAAATTGCTTAAGACGTATGAACTAAAAAGTATGATAATATCTTTTATTTCATTTAATGATAATATCTTCATTGGAACGTCTAATGGAGAGCTGTACAAAGTTGAACTGAAAAATCTTAAAATAAGTTTGCTGAAAAAACTTGAGAATGATATATACGCAATTCACGTAATAGATAATAAACTATTCATTTCTCAGCTTGGTGACGTTATGGTAATTGATTTAAATACCTTAAAAGAGATTAAAAAATTCTCCGTTTCTCCTTCAGAAATAACCTCAATCACTTACCTCGATAATCTTCTTTTCTTATCCAACCGTCAAGGCGAAATTTTCGCATACACACCGGAAGGAAAGTATATTTCAAAATCCTCAAGGCACTTTTATTCCGCTATGAAATTAGCATTAGATGAAAAATATTTATACGTCGCAAGAGAGAATGGTTTATTAGAATCCTACGAGAGAAATACAAGCAAGAAGATATGGAATTATCAGTTCAGTACTCCAATAAGAAGTATTTATGTTTACAAGCAAAATATCGCAGTTACAACATCTAACGGCGAGTTAGCGCTTTTAAATAACGGGAAAATCACACAGTTAATTAAGCTAAACAACGTCGGTATCTCGATGATTCAGTATAACGATAATTTGATTATAGGCGGTTATGAAATATTGTACAGCTATTCAGCTGGTAAGTTAGATAAAATCCTTGAGTTGAAAAATAAATGGATAACCGCTCTTGATTATGATAAAACTATTTCAGACAAGTTATTTATTGGCACAAATACGGGCGAGATATTTGAATACAATCTGAAAACAAAAAAGCTTTCTGAAATATTCCAATTGCCAAGTGTTGTAGTCAAGTTGATGTATAAAAATAGTTCAATAATTGCTCTTTACCTTGATGGAACTGTTGCTGAAATAAATAAAGACAATATTAAATCTTACAAATCAAGTGTTCTCCCACTTTACGATGGCATTTTAGAAAATTCAAAACTTGTTTTAGTAGGTGAAAACCTAAAAATTGACAACAAAGAAATAAATTTTGAATCACAGATAGTTAGTATCGTTGCTAGTAAAAGTTCAATATACATTGGCTTATCAAATGGAAGAGTTATAGAAATGCAAAATTACAATCCGGTTCGCCAGTTCTCATCACAAATTGGTAAGATTTCCACGCTATTTGCAGGTGAAATAGTTATATCCGGTCACGAGGACGGTAAAATCACCATATGGGAGAAGGATAAAGACGGCAATTACGTTATCACTAAAATTTTGGATGACCATTTAGATAGTGTGAAGAAAATCGTAAAATACAAAGATAAGATATTCTCTGCCTCAAGTGATAGGACGATAAAAGTATGGGACCTAAAAAGTGGGAAATTATTAAACACATTAGCTGGTCATAAAGGCTATGTTTGGAGCTTATATATTACTGGTGATTATTTAATTAGCGGAGGGTGGGACGGAAGGGTCATAGTATGGGATATCAATAGTTACAAACCAGTGAAAATTTACGAAACAGGGTTTTCTATAACCGATATTTGGTCAAATTCTAAAGATGAAATATATGTATCTTCATTAGAAGGTTACGTTGCAAAAGTTTCCCCAAATGGTATCGTTAAGAAAAAAATATCTAAAGATACACTATGGTCTATAGATAGCTTTAGTGGTAAAATAGTAAATATCTACACAGCTGGATGGGATGGAAATGTTTATGTTTTAAATAGAGATTTAGAAGTAATTAAAACACATAAGTGTCATAATTCTACGGTATTTAAAATTATGATTTTTAGAAATAATATAGTAACGGCTGGGTCTGACAATACGATTAAAATATGGAATAATGATTTCAAACTTATTATGGAATATTCAAATTTTAGGCAATCAATTCTTTCAATAGCAATCTCAGATTTAACCGGCGAGATAATAACAACAAATGGAGAAAGAATTATCGTTGTAAAATAAAATTTCCAAAATATTTTTTATTAGGGGGTAAGGAAATCTATGGAAAAGACGATAACTACTTCGGTGATATTTAACGGTATGTTACTAAGGGTTTTAAAAGATGAAGTTGTACTCGAAAATGGCGTTGTAACAACAAGGGAATACGTTCAACATCCTGGCGCAGTAGCAGTTGTACCGGTAACTGACGATGGAAAGATAATACTAGTTGAGCAATACAGATACCCAATAAAACAGATGCTCTTAGAGATTCCCGCAGGGAAATTTGATAAGCCTGGAGAAAATCCGTTGGAATGCGCAAAGAGAGAATTGGAAGAAGAAACGGGCTACAGAGCTCAAGAATACACGTACCTCGGATATATACACACAACACCAGGCTTCTCTAATGAAGTTATTCATTTATACTTAGCAAGAAAACTTTACAAAGGCACTTTTACAATGGATCCTGATGAGGATGAAATTTTAAAGGTACACATTAAGGATTTCGATGAGACAGTACAGAAATGTATTAATGGAGAGATAACCGATGTCAAAACAATAGTAGGGATTATGAGAGCATATTTTAAATTAAGAGGTGAGAAGTAATGATAAGAGCTATCATCAACGGAGAAGAAAAAGTCTATAATTCTAATGACTTTGAAAATTTTGGCGCGTTTTTAAGTAAAATGTTGCCAAGCGGTATGGTTTTGAAGAGTTTGAAAATAAATGATAAAGATATACCAATTTCATTTGTAGAAGAGCTAAAAGGAGCTAAAATAGATGAAGACATAAAAATAGAAATGGAGTTTGTAAATACTGTGGAATTCCTCAAAGAGACTCTTAACGATGTACTTGGATACATAAACAACGTTAAAGTTTTACTCCCACAAGTTGCTAGTAGCTTAATAGTTGGAAACGAAAGTGGTTGGAAGGCAATCACAGACCTTTCCGACGGATTAGCAGCTATGGAAAATTTGAGAAATTCCACACAGCAGATAACAAAACTATCGGAAGAAGAACTTAATTTATCAAAAAATAGAGAAGAAATAGCTAATACTCTTAGAGAGCTACTAAATTCTCTGAGTAACCGGGATAACATTGAAATATCAGATATTGTTGAAAACAAGATACCAGATGTTTTAGACTATTACATAGAATACTTCTCTAAAGTTTTAGAAGCACTCAAAAAAGTAAATTGAATTGAACGTAAAAAAAGCAGTGAAAAGGAGGCAACTTCATGGATTATTTGGAACAGATGGTAATGACAGCAAGCCCTGCTAAACTTATAGAACTTTTGATTGAAAAAGCTATAAGTGTACTTGAAGAAGCAAAAGTTTTTATTGATGAAAAAGATTACGTAAAGGCTAACGAAAAAATCGTTAGAGCACAAGATATAGTTATGGAACTTAATTTGGCACTCGATTTGGAAAAAGGTGGAGATATCGCAAAAAGCCTTCGCGCTCTGTACAATTATATGTACAGAACACTCGTAGAAGCTAACATAAAAAAAGACAAAGATATGATTGATGATGTAAAAACGCTCCTCTCAGATTTACTCTCCACTTGGCGAGAGGCTATGAAACTTGCTGGAAGTACCGCAAGTCAGATAGATGTTAACAAGCCAAGAATTAATTTGAGCTTTTAAATTTCATTAGCTAATTAATTCAATCGAGGAGGTTTTTATGAAGATATCTTTTGTCATCTCAAATATCTTCTTTATAGCTTTTGTCATAGCACTTGCTATTACGATAATATTTTTTGAAATAGGATTAAGAGCTTTCAGAAAAAGCAACGAGAAAAAATCCAAGGAAAGCAATGCACTTGGTTTTAGATGGTTAATAATATCCTTAGTACTTTTAGCCATTTCGATATTGTTTTCATTTTTCAAATTCTAGGTATTTATTTATACACTCTAAATGTACAAAAACGATAAATATATGATAAAATATTCTATAGAATTTAAAAATTAAAATCCGGGGGTGATTTAATGGAACTCAAATTTCTAACATTCCATCTTGACAAAGAAATTTTTGCAATTAACATAATGAAGGTAGAAAGGGTAAAAGAGTACGAAAAAACAACAAAAATGCCAAATATAGCTGAATACGTTGAAGGAATCATAAACTTAATGGGTGAGATTGTTCCAATAATAAACCTTCGCAAAAAATTTATGCTACCGGATTTCGAAAATAAAGAAAAAACTAAGATAATAGTTGTAAAATTGGAAAATAATAAGAAAGTAGGTTTTCTTGTCGATGATGTTAGAGAAGTACTAACAGTTACAGAAGATAAAATAGATGAGCCTCCTGCGCACATCGGTGGTATGTCAAATGTAAAATTTATCTCTGGAGTTATAAAATTAGAGAACGAAATGATTTTAACTCTCGAGGTTGATAATCTACTAACAAGTGAAGAAAAACTTGCGCTCGCAAATATTTAATAAAAAATAGAGAATTATCTTGAAATAAACCAAATAATATGTTAAAATATATAAGCTTCCTTGTTTTTCAGAAGAAGCTTTTTGTTTGTGTTTAATCATCGGGTGTGTAGCTCAGTGGAAGAGCACTTCCCTCACGAGGAAGGGGTCGTAGGTTCAATTCCTACCACACCCACCAAATAAAAAAGCCCGTAATGTTTTTTAATTACGGGCTTTTTTATTTTTAAACAAACTTAAATTTTATCACTCTTTTCCTGTCCAAATATTTATGAGCTTTATAAAAGTAACTACAAAGAAGTAAATAGTTACACCAATTAGTATTGTAATAGTTTCACGGTAAGTCAAAACATATATTGGCGCTTTTATGTGACAAAACGAGTTAAAAATCGAAACAAGAGCAAAAGTTCCAAAAAATGAGAATAGTGCTTTTGTAAATGCGTTTTCAAACTCCGTTGACAACAATAGTATAGGTATGAAAATAATTTCTTTTGTTCGCGGCCTTACGATGAATATATTCTCCAGTAGAAGTCTAATATCTTCTTCAAACTTTGTTACAAAACCATAATTTCCACTTCTTAAAATCATATACGAAATACTCAGTAAGCCAATTATTGAAAAAGTTATAATGTGACTTTTTTTGAAAATATTCTCTTTACCTAACTTCGTAAAAATAATCACAGCCAATAACGATGGTAACAATACAAGTGAAATTTTTACCCCACGGTAAATTTCAAGGTCATTAAGATATTGAAATGAATACAAAGAAAAGTTAGTAAGGATTCCTAATAAAGCAAAGTTCACTATTCTAAAGAAATTATTTTTTGCCGAAAAATAACAACCAATAGTTCCAAGTATACTCACTAAACTAACGTAAAACCAATAATCCTTAAAGAAAAGAAAAGACAAAACTGCAAAAGGCATTTGAAGTGTTACGTATATTCCTAACAATATTCCAAAAATCTTATTATTCCAAGTCGTATCGTCTGGTTTAGGTATTCGCATACTCACTTGAAAGAAATTACTAAAGATTTTGTACGCTTCTACAGAAGTCTCAGAATTTGGTACAACTATAACCTCAACACTTCTTTCAACAACCGCCCTCCAAAACCTTTTGAAAAGTCTGAAAGCATCATACTTTGGTATTTCTTCGGGCTTTATATAATGAACCTTTACAATTTTCTTGTAACCTGTCTTTTTGTAAAATTCTTTGACAAAATCTGTCGTGCCGTAAAATTCCATATTCCCAACGTATTTACCGTTTACCTTCTTTAAGAAATCCTGCGGAGATTCTTTGATATCTCCCATTGGAATTATCAATTCAACATTATCTTCTATTTTTTCATTACCAGTGTAAAAAAGTACGCGGCTATCATCTTCAAAGAAAAAAGTAACAGCGGTGTTTTCTTTATCTATTGGAACTCGAAAGAATATAGAGAGTAATAAAATAACGGAAAACACTGTAATCAGTATTTCGACATATTTCTCGTTTTTTGGAAAGATGTGTATCTTCAATCTTTACCACTCTCCGCATTAAGATATTTAATAACTGTGGTAAGATCTTTGGGAAGCTGGGCCAAGATATTATAATTTCTTCCATTGAAAACAAATTTCATCTGTTTACAATGAAGAAAATGCCTTTTCAAACCAAAATTCTTTGAAAATTCTCTGTTTAATCTGAAATTTCCATAATCTTTATCGCCAACTATTGGACAATTTATTGATGAAAGGTGTTTTCTAATTTGGTGCTTCCTTCCTGTTTCTATTTCAACTTCAAGGAAACTTAACTCAACACTTATACCATTCAATTTAACTCTAAAATATTCGATTGGAATTATGTGGCTTACAGCATCTTGACCATCTATAGGCGTGTTTATTGTGACTTTCTGCACCTTACCAAAAACCAAAGCATTATATATTTTTTCAACATTTCGTGAAGAGATAATTTCACTTAGCTCTCTTGCCACACTTCTATCCTTTGCAACAATTAACACACCGGATGTCTCTTTATCTAACCTGTGTACAAGGAAAGGTTCAAAACCATTTTCTTTACCATAATGTATAAGCCCTTCAATAATGGAAGGCTTATTAACATTCTTTCCTGGATGCACTGATACCCCGGCAGGCTTATTTATAGCAATTATAAGCTCATCTTCGTAAATAATATCTAAATCCATTTTTACAGGCTTTAACTCTAAGTATTCTCGACTGTAATTATCTAAAGACTCTTCAATTAATTCTATAACATCACCAATGTTTAACTTGGTTGAAGGGTCTTTTACCTTTTTACCGTTTATTTTTACCTTACCTGTACGTAAAAACTTGTAAATTGCACTTAATGGTACATTCTTCAGCATTTTTCTTAAAAATTTATCTACTCTTGAAAAGTAATTGCTCTCATTTACAGTCCAAACTTTTACATTGGAATTATTTTGTAAATCGTTTCTATTATCCCTCTCTTTCAAGGAAAGCACCTACTTTCACTATGCATGAACTATAATATGTGTTTATCCAAAAGCTCGGAAACTATTGTCGATGGAAGACTTGAGAATTTTCTGAAATTTTGTTCATATTCAGTGTGTGCTTGTTCTTCGCTGGTGTCAACGATAACCTTTAGAGAGCAGAATTCCACCCCATTTTCTTTACATACCTTCGATATTGCGGCACTATCCATATCGACTGCTAAAGCTTTGTATTTATCATAAAGCATCTCCTTCATTTTTTTATCACTTACAATAAGATCCCCACTAACCATTGGACCAAAAGCAACGTATTTATAAACATCAGCAATTTTCTCAAGAAGTACGTTTGAAGCCTCTATTGGCATAATATTGCCACCTTGAAAATCATGCTCGTAATAGGTGGTACCACACACAATATCACCTATCTTTAAATTCGGATCTATTGCTCCAGCAGAACCACAATGTATAATATACTTAGGATTAAATTTATCTATTATCGCTTGAGTTATCATAGCGCTTTCAACTTTACCTATAAAACCATATATCGTCACAACTTCATTTCCGCCAATGATTCCTCTTGAAAAATTTCTTTTAATTAACTCACCATTTTCAAGAAGCGGGAGCAATTCTCTGAAAACACCTACTATTTCTTCCTTAAGTACACCGGTTACAACTACCATCTTATCTCCACCTCAATTTTTTAATTCCCTATTTTCCTCCACGAACACCAATGTGAAGTTCCAAATCGTCTTCTTCAAAAAGATTCACTGGAAGTCTTATAATCATCCCTTCAGTCGTTATTTTCATTCCCTCGCCAGTTATAACTGTCGGAGGTGTTATATCTATTTTGTAACCAAGTTTCTCAAGATTCATGGCAATACTTCCTGAGGTCATATTCCCAAGCTCACCTATCGCGCTAAGAGCAAGTTCATCCAATGTTCCATATTCCATTCCCATCATTTTTGAAACTATTTTAAGCGCTGTTGCTTCGCTAAAAGAGTATATAAAATTTCCTTCAATGTCTCCAGTGAAACCTATAACCGTTACTATATTGTACTTTGGCACAACATCTTTTACCGCCTGTGGTTTACCAAAATTTGTTTTTAGTTGAAGTACCATTTCATAAGTATTTTGCGCAGAAGTCAAAACAGAGTTTATAATTCTCACGTCAATCATTTTTCACAACCTCCCAAAATTTGTTAAAGTCTGTATCATAAGTAAACTGTCCCATTTTGCCCTCCGATAATTCTTTGAAAAATAACATCTTTGCTTTTTCAAAATCAACGGTTCCACCTTTTTTTAACAATCCTCTTTTTTTACCAAATTCCTCCAAGAAAGTGTAAAAATCTTTATCAATTTCTGCCACGTTTTTGTAGATGTTAAAAGCTATCTCATATATCTCATCGTTTAAGTTCTCAACAGGTATAGAACCAATAAGCAATAGTTTCGCAGCTATTTCTTTCGAATATATCTCAGAATACAAAATACCAGGCGAATCCAATACTACGATACCATCAATGCTAACCCACTGAACTCCACGGGTAATACCAGGCTGGGAACCTGTTTTTGCCCTGTGCCTTCCTATAATTTTATTTATAATCGTAGATTTTCCAACGTTAGGAACACCAACTACCGCTAAATGTGGATTTTCTTTCTTCGAAGAACTTTTTACAAGGTTTATTATGCTCTTCCCACTCGTTTCCTTACCCATGAGCAAAACTGGAAAAGACTTTGATATCTCATTTTTCCACAAAATATTGTAATTCTTATTGGCAAGGTCAGATTTATTAAGAATAATTATCTTTTCTTTATCCCTAAAAATATTCATCTCAAAACTTGTCGTCGTGACTGGTGCTCTTGCGTCTAGGACAAAAATAACCGTATCTATCTTCTTTAAATTTTCCTTTATCTGCCTTTTCGCTTTCTGAACATGTCCAGGGTACCATGCACTCACTTTATCGTTATCCATTTATTTATCACTCATCCTTTGAAAACTTTTAAACTTTTGGAACAACAAGTGTACCTACATTTTCACCTTTTATAGCTTTAAGAAGATTTCCGTTTTCAAAGAAATTCATAACAAGTATCTTCATATTATATCTCTTACATATAGAAAAAGCTTCTGTATCCATTATCTTTAGATTCTTTTCTATGGCTTCGTCGTAAGTTATAACGTTATATTTTTTTGCATCGCTGTATTTTTTAGGATCCTTATCATATATACCACAGACCTTCGTACCTTTAATCAAAAGTTCTGCTTTCATCTCAACTGCCCTTAGTGCAGCACCAGTGTCTGTTGTAAAGAAAGGATTGCTTGTACCACCCGCAAATATAACTACGTAACCTGCGTCAAAGTAAAGGTCAATATCGTCATAATTGATTAATTTAACTGAAGGTAATGTTACTATCTGCGACACAATAACAGTCCTAATGCCAGCATTCTCAAATCTATCTTTAAGATAAAGCGCGTTTATAACAGTACCGAGCATCCCTATCTGATCAGAAATAGTTGGCCTAAGACCCTCAAAATCCCTTCCCCTGAAAATATTCCCAGCGCCTATAACTATTCCAAGCTTTGTTCCATATTCGGATATACCCTTTATTTCCTTAATAAGATATTCAACATGCTCTTCGTTGAATCCTTTTTGATCCTCTCCGCTTAGAACTTCGCCACTTAATTTTAAGAGAACTCTTTTGTACATTATTACCCCTCCAAGTATAATACATTTGTGTTTTTATGAAAATGCTTAATTATTCTTTTATCACTCGTTAAAAGTATTATCTGTCTATAATTTGACTCCTCCTTAAGATATTCACAAATTCTTTTGAGTCTCTCGTCATCAAAACGAATTAACGTGTTATCTATAACAAGAGGAATGTTTCCATCATAAAATGATTTGTAGAGTGCGTTCTTAATACCAAAAATTAGAAGGTCTTTAGTGGACCCACTCAGGTATTCAGAAGGATCTTTTAAATCCCCTTCAACCAATATCTTCACAGAAAGTTCCGGGGTTACAAAGAAATTCTTAGTTTGTCCAGAAACATAATTGAAAAATTTAATAAATTCATCACTGAAATTTTTGTAATAGCTTTCAACAAATTTTGAATAACTATCTTTAAGGTGTTCAAAAAGTCTTGGGATATAACTTCCTATCAAATTTATCAGTGATAACTTAAACTCTAATTCATCTTTCTTTACTAGAAGTTCAGAGAGAAGTTCTTTGTTGACACTATTTTCTTCAATTTTTTTACAAATATCTTGATACATTTGCTCAAGTTCATTGATAATCTTAATTTGATTTTCGACAGACAACTTGCATGAATGAATTTCTCTATCCAAATCTTCATTTTCAAGACTATTCTCCAAATCTTTTAGCGTGGTAATATTATCCGAAAGTTCTGACTTAAGTTTTAGATAATTTTCAAAATCGGTACGATAATTTTCTATATCTTGTTTAGAAACACCATTTGTCTTTAGTGATTCTTCAAGATGATTATGCAACAGATTAAGTTCTTTTTGTTTAGAAACATATTCGCCACGAACCTGTGTAAGCTTCCTTTCGAGAGTTTCTTTTTCATAAATAAGTTCTTGAACTTCATTAAATGTCCTTTGTAAATTCTCGACTGCGGAAACAACCATTTGAGCGTAACCATTTACATTAAACTTGGAAAGCTCTTTTATAATCTCCTGTTCTATCTCTTTCAATTCTATAATTTTCTTTTGCTTTTCAACATTCGCTGCTTTCCATTCGAGAAATTCTGAATATTTCTTCCGCAAATCCCTAATATTCTTAACACCGTATTGACTGAGCAATTTCCAAACTTGAGGCTGCTCAGTTTGATGCATCATTAGTTCCACAAGTTTTTCCTGAAGAACCGATAGCTTTGAAATATTATTCCTAGATTTTAGTAAAAGCAAAACAGCAAAGCCCAAAAACAAAACCGATGGCAAATACATAAATAAAGCTATTTTATTAAACAATAAACCAAGCGCTAACAACACTACGCCTGCTATACCTGATAGTATAGATAAATCCTTTGAATATTTCGCGCTTCCCTCAAGTTTTTCTATTTGATTTTGAATGTCTATTTTTTCTTTCTCGATAGCATTTTTTATTTCTTGATATTTTTGTTCTTCATCTTCAGCACGTTCAATTATAGATGGATCCTGAATAAAGATATGCCAAAGAGGTTCTTCTTCTTCAGTTTGACTAATTCCCTCACCATACATCTTTGAAAGTAGAGAAAGATGTTTTAACCTCAAACTTATGCTTTCTAAATCCTTTTCAGACGTTGCTCCTAACAATTTAAGCTTTGAATTTATCTCATTGTCTTTGGTATTAATAATCTCTACAAGAGATTTTTCCTCTTCTTCCAATTTATCAATTTCTTCTTTCACATTATCTATTTTTTTAATTAATCCATAGATTTCGAACACAACATTCTGATCTATACGTTCCACCCAAGACAATTTTGAAAGTTTCGATTTTATTTCATCGATTTTCATCTGAACTTTGGTTATTTCGTTTTTCAATTCTTCTTTTTTCTTTTTTCTTAGATTTTCTAACTCAACTTGCAAGTTTTCCAGTTCGTCACGTGCTTTTTCTAAACGTTTTGAAATATCATTCTTCTTTAAATATAGTTTATTTCTAACAACTATAATTGATTTTAATTTTTCAATTTCCTCTTTTACGCCATTCAAATCAGAGGAAATTTTATTTACACACTTATCTATTTGAAATTCTTCAAGGCCTTTCATGACCCCTTTTATAATTCTTCCCATCTCGGTTTTCTCGCTCTTTTTCTTAAGAGAACTTTCGATTATACTTTTATCTATTTTCAAACTCTCAAGTTCATCGTCTTCCATAAGGAAAGCTATACTCTCCAGAAAATTTTTATCTTGCTTTTCCTCCGAACTTTCGCCAAAGATAAATGTTCCATCTGAAGTTTCCAAAAATCCACCAAATTCTTCACCGTTCCAAGGTTTATATTTAAGTGCCTCGTTGCTTGGATTAGAAAGTGTGTAAAGTATAAATCTGGCAAGCGTAGTCTTGCCACTCTCATTTGGACCAAATACTATATTCATTCCTGGCGTAAAATTAAATTGCCTATCTATTAGCTTGCCAAATCCATTTATCTTAGCTTTTTTTAGAAACATAACTCTTCACCTCTAATAAGTTTCAAAACTACGTACTTTTCAGCAATAGTATTAAGATTGCTTGTAATATTAGATTCAGCAAAGTTTCTCGGTTTTACATCAACAACATAACTAAGTGTATTTTCTCCCATATCTTCAGTTAAGAAATTTTCAATTAAGTAGAAACAATTCGTGTAGTCACACTTTAGATTACTTGCCGTCAATAGCCTATAAAGACCTATAGTTTCAGCATTATCCAATTTTTGGACTACACCATCCACCCTAATTTCTGGAACATTGTTTACAGGCGAAGAGTTGAAATCTAGGTCTATTTCCTCATAAACAACTTCAAATTCGTGAAAAAAACCTTCCAAGACCTCCTCAAGGTCTTCAATAAGTCCAAATTCACCTAATGCGTTGTAAAAAACAAACTTCGCATCGGTAAATGTTTTAGAAAGGTGTGCAAGTAAATTTACCTTACACCTAAAAATATTATCTCTAAACTTTTCAAAACCGCTGTAGTGTTCATACAAAGCCAGATTATTTACTTCTACGATCACCTAAGATTCCCCCTAATTACAAAATTTGTAAAATTTATAAAATTTCAGCGGCTATTGTTGCCAATTCAGATCTTTCGCCTTTACTTAGTATAATATGGCATGATATTTTTTGCCCACGGAATTTTGAAGCTGCATGGACAAGACCATTGCTACTTTCGTCAAGATATGGTGTATCTATCTGATATGGATCACCTGTTAAAACGACTTTTGTTCCTTCGCCAGCTCTTGTAAGTATCGTTTTTACTTCAAGAGGCGTTAGATTTTGAGCTTCGTCAATTATTATATACTGTCTCGGAATGGAACGCCCTCTTATGTAAGTCAAAGCTTCCAATTCGATTATTTCCTTCTTCATTATCTCTTTGAAACTAAGATTATTTAATCTACATAGATACTCCAAATTATCCATAATACCGCCCATCCATGGAGAAATCTTCTCTTCAAGCGCTCCGGGTAGATAACCAATATCCTTTCCACCCATTGGCACCAATGGTCTTGCTACAACGATATTATCATACACCCCTTCTTGTAATGTCTTTTGCAAAGCAGCAGCTAATGCTAAGAAAGTCTTACCGGTACCTGCTATACCTATCAGAGAAACCACCTTAATATCATCATTTAAAAGTGCATCAAGGCTGAATAGTTGTTCTTTATTCCTTGGACTAACGTTAAAAACTTTAATTTTTGGATTAACCTCAACAAAATTCTCTCCATCAAATCTATAATAACCATTCTCGCATTCAATATATTCGTTTGGAAAAATTTTACTCGTATCAACACCCTTAAGATTTTTAACGGTAATATAACCAGGCGGCAGTAAAGAAAGGTCATTTTTGTCAGTGAGATAATCTTCGGCAGGTATTCCCAAAGCAGCAGCTTTAATTCTTAAACTTATATCCTTTGAAACTATAATTGTTGGTTCCGGTCGATGACTTTTCAGATACATAGAATATGCGATTATCCAATTATCAACATATTTTTCAAAAAGGAATTTTACTTGATGCTTATCAAAGTCAGACTCGTTTAACACAGGTATCGTTAAAGTCCCACCACTCCTAAGTTTTACTCCTTGGTGTATATCGCCAGTTTTTCTTACTTCATCGAGTACACGTATCGCCAATCTAGCATTTTTACCAACTCTTCCTTGTTCTCTCTTAAGCTTATCTAATTCTTCAATCACAGGGAGCGGTATAAATATATTGTTATCTTCGAATGAATATATAGCTTCTGGATCATGTATAAGAACATTTGTATCAAGTATAAAATTTTTAACCATTTTATCAATACTCCCTTCCCATCCAACGTTTGAGGAACTCATGGATAACTTCCCAACCCAACATATCGAAAAACCTAATAAAAACATTTGCGGTTACAAAAGCGTCGTCGTAAGCTCTATGAGTAACTTTGTGTGATATTTTCATCTCTTGAGCTAGGCTCTCAAGTTTTCTTCTCCTACCGTAAACCGCCTTTGATATATCAAGAGTATCGATATAATACACATCTAATGGCAATTGCCCAACTTCCTTTGCCGCATAATCAAGAAAAGTTAAATCAAACTTAGCATTATGAAAGACCATAATAGTATCTTTAGAATATTTCCTAACAACAGAAATTATTTCATCAAGCTCTGGCGCATTTTCAATATCTGAGTTACTTATCTTGTGAACACTTTGAGCATATGCTTGGATGTTAACTTTTGGGTTAACTAAGGAAGTATAAATCCATTCTTTAACAATTTTCCCTTTATAGATTGGTATTATCGCGATTTCAATGATTCTATCGCCCATTGAAGGGTCAATACCAGTGGTCTCTATATCAACACAACAATAAACATTCTCGTCCCACATGTACGATGTTCCTTTCTTAGATATTATAACATTTTTGAATGTTATACTGAGACAAATCGCTACAATTAATATTACTATATATTACTATGTGATAAGCTCTTCGCCTCCGCCACGGGAGATAACGATTTCTCCAGCTTCTTCTAGCCTTCTTATTATATTTATTATCTTCTGCTGAGCTTCCTCGACATCTTTAACTCTCACAGGTCCCATAAATTCCATTTCGTCTTTGAGTAACTGTTGGGCACGCTTTGACATATTGTTGAGAATCTTTTGCTTTAGCTCTTCTGATGCACCTTTAAGTGCAACCGCCAAATCTTGCATGTTGACTTCTCTAAGGACAAGCTGTACAGCTCTATCATCAATTTTTAGGATATCTTCAAAGACAAACATTCTCCTTCTAATTTCTTCTGCAAGTTCCGGTGATTCATAAGTAAGGCGCTCCATAATCGTCTTTTCAGTTGAACGATCCAAACTGTTCATAATTTCAGCAGCTGTTTCAAGTCCACCAACTGCACTCATTGTCTGTGTTGCAACTCCAGCGAATTTCTTTTCAAGCAATTTTTCAACTTCTTTTACGACATCCGGAGAAGCACGTTCAAGTAGTGATATTCTCTTTATAACTTCGATTTGTAAGTTTTCAGGTAATGCTCCGAGAACTTGTGCAGCCGTTCTTGGATCAAGAAAGCTAAGCACCAACGCTATTGTCTGTGGGTGCTCAGATTGAAGGAAGTTCACTATTTGAACAACATCAGCTGTCCTCATGAATTCGAAAGGTTTTACAGCAAGGTTCGATACCAATCTTTCGATAATTTGCATAGCCTTTTCTGGTCCAAACGCTTTTATAAGCATCTCTTTTGCGTAGTCTATGCCACCTGTAATTAAAAGTTCACGTGCCTTAGTAAGATTTTGAAATTCTTCTAAGACTATTTTTCTTTCTTCGTTACTCACCTTACCAAGATTCGCTATTTCTATTGTCAATGCTTCAACTTCCGAATCTTCGAGGTTTTTAAGAACCTTTGCAGCCCTCTCAGGTCCCATAGTTACAAGCAATATCGCCGCTTTTCTTCTTCCATTAAGTGTTTTTCTTTCGGCCATAATCTCTTCCTTCCTTCAAATGCTCACTTAATCAATTTCTCTTCATTTCTCGCTTATCCATACCTTTAGCACGGTAGCAACTTCTTCTGGAGAAGCTTCGGAAACCTGTTGTAAGTATTCTTTGAGTTGCTCAAGTATAGCCTCTTCCTCTCCGCCTGGTTGTACCTCTTCTGCTTGTTCAATGGCTTCCAATGCTCGTTGTGCTTCTTCTTGTAACAATTTGTACCTTTCTTGAATCATCTTCCTTGCTTTTATTTTTCTAAATTGAATAAGACCAAGGTAAGAAGCGAAGAATATAAGTATAGAAGCAAGTAATACCAATATCAACCTTGTTCTAAGTTTTTGTATTTCAGTAGTAGTTTGCAATTCTTTATAAAACTGCTCCTGAATTTCTCTACTAAATGGCAAAAATGCAACAGCATAAGTTACGCTACCGTTTGGAGTATTAGCTGATATACTCTTTTCGATGATGGTTTTAATGTAATTTTGCACTTCATCCTTTGAGGTCCTTTCAAGAACAGTGGAAGATGAATCTATAACAACAGATACCGTTATATTTTCTATTTCTCCTTCAGTATTTTTAACAATGTTCTCAATAACTTGATTAAGTTCGTAATTAACTATCTCATGGCTTTTTTGATAGGTAGTTACTCCTGTTCCTTCAGTTGATTCGTAAGTTGTTGGTGGAATATTAGACTCTGTACCAACGGGGCCGCCAGCTCCTTGACTTGTTGTAGAATACTCAGATTCCGTTTCTTTACTCCTTACCAATCCCTCTTTTTTATTTGGAGCAGTGTATGTGGTTATCTGTTTTTCAACTTTTTCCCAATTTAATTTAACGTCTGGTATAACTTCCACTCTACCTGGCCCAAAAATATTTTCAAGTGGAACTTTTATCTTTTGCTTATAATAATTTTCAAGGTTAACTTTAAGTTCCATTTTTGTGGAGGCAAGCGCAGTTGATTGATCCAAATTCAACATAGCGGTTAGGTCTTGTCCCGTTTGATCGATAATCTTTATGTTTTCAGTCTTTATCCCTTCAACAGCTCCCTGGATCAATGAAACAATACCCTTTACTTGTTCTTTACTTAGACTTTGACCGGGATCCATAACAACCATAACCGAAGCTCTCGGCTCCGACATTTCACCACGTACATAGTAAGTATATTTCGGAAGTGTAAGTACAACCCTTGAACTTTGTACACCTTTTATCGTTGAAATAGTTCTTTCTAATTCACCTTGAAGTGCTATTTGATATCTGACCTGCTTATCAAAACTTGTTGCACCAAGTGAAGTCTGATCAAGAATTTCAAATCCTCTTGAAGAACCAGAAAGAATTCCAGTAGAAGCCAATCTCATTCTAACTTCGTAAACGTTATAACTCGATGGGATCAATATCCTGTTACCAGCTTCAACTTTGTAGGGTATTCCCAATGTTTCAAGTTGTTGTATAACACTTCCAGCATCTTGTTCAGTTCGCGTTGTCAAAAGCAAAACATACTTTGGTGCATTTACAATGGCAAGAAGAATTATAGCCAAAATCACAGATGCTATTATCATTATAATCACTAATTTTTGTCCTTTTTGCAAAGCTTTCCATTTTTCAGGAAACTTTGCAAACCAATCTACAAATTTCCTAAACCAATCCACATCAATTCACCCCAAATTGCAATAGTTTGATAAAATCAGCAAAAGGGCTCACTTAAAAATTATACCATACAAATATACAAAAATTTACACTATATTAATTTTTTGTAAGTTAACATTTTTCGAAAAAGTACTATAATTATAATACCAAAGTCCCGAGGTGATTGCAATGTGGAAAATTAGCGTTAAGGAATTAATTAATGAAAAAAGGAAAATCATAGAAGATATTTATGCAATTGATGAGATAGAATTGCATACAGGAACTTACAAGGTTGTTAATGGTGGCTTCAAAGTAAAATTAGTACTTACTTACGCCGATAATAAAATACTACTTGGTGGATACGCAAGAGGATACGTAGAACGTCCATGTGACAGGTGTTTAAAAATTTCAGAAATGTACATTGACGGAATCGTCGAAGCAGTGTATACTTTTGAGAAGAAAATTACTCACAAAACAGAAGAGCTTAAAGATTTATCGAATGAAATATTGATTACAGATGATATAATAGACCTTGAGGAAAGAATAATTGAAGGAATAGTTAGCAGTGCACCAGATGTTTTTGTATGTAGTGAAGACTGCAAAGGTTTGTGCCCATATTGTGGTGCGGACTTAAATGAAGAGCCTGACCATAAATGTGATAAAATGGAAGAGAAAATTGATCCAAGATTCGAAATATTACTTAAAATCAAGCATACACAGGAGGGATAACTATGGCAGTACCAAAGCAGAAGCGTTCAAGCAGCAGAACACACCACAAAAGAGCAAAGATTTACAAAGCATTCAGCGTTGCGGTAACCACATGTCCAAACTGTGGCGCACCAAAACAACCACATAGAGTTTGCTTAAGATGTGGCTATTACGGTAAGAAGCAGGTGTTTGAGGTAGCGAAATGATTCGCATAGCGCTGGACTTAATGGGCGGAGATAGGGCGCCGGAGGAAATAAAAGCCGGCGCTCTTATGTATTTGCAAAATGTGAAAAAAACTGGTCGAAAAGTCCAACTCGTGCTTGTTGGTTTA
Source organism: Fervidobacterium nodosum Rt17-B1 (assembly GCF_000017545.1). Taxonomy (NCBI): domain Bacteria; kingdom Thermotogati; phylum Thermotogota; class Thermotogae; order Thermotogales; family Fervidobacteriaceae; genus Fervidobacterium; species Fervidobacterium nodosum. The sequence goes on from NC_009718.1 coordinate 914,682, forward strand.
GCTGATACTCTAAAAGAATTTGAACATTTTAAAAGTGAAGGATTAGTAGAACTTGTTGAAGCACAAGAAGCCTTGCCAATGGATGTAAAACCAACGGATGCATTAAGAAGAAAAAATAGTTCGATGTATATAGCATCTCAGTTAGTAAAAGAAAAGAAAGCAGAAGCTATCGTCAGCGCTGGTAACACAGGTGCTTTACTATCCTGTGCAACACTCGTTGTTGGAAGATTACCAGGTGTAGATAGACCGGCTTTGGCAGTACCTGTACCGAGTTTAAATGATTTTACTATACTCATAGACGCTGGAGCAAATGCCGAAGTCAAACATGAATGGTTAATCCAATTTGCCGCAATGGGTATAGAGTACGCTAAAATACTTGGCAAGAGAAATCCAAAAGTTGGATTATTGAACGTTGGAACTGAAGAAAACAAGGGTACAGAATTAGAAAAACAAGCGTACCAATTACTAAAACAAGCTTTCAATGAAAGTTTTTATGGAAATGTCGAAGGAAACGATATAAATATTGGTACTGTTGACGTTGTTGTAACTAACGGATTTTCTGGTAACATAGCTATGAAAACAATGGAAGGAGTTGCAAAACTCATTTCACATACAATTAAGCAAGAAGCCAAAAAAAGCTTGGATGGAATTTTAGGTGCTTTGCTATTCTCAAGAACTTTAAAGAAATTAAAGAAAAAACTCGACCCAAGAACATACGGTGGTTCGTTCTTCTTAGGAGTAGATGGAATTGTTGTAAAAGCGCATGGGAATTCAGATAGAATAGCTATATACAACGCCATAGACGTAGCAGTCAGAGGTGTGGAAGGTAAACTGGTAGAACAATTAAATGAAAGATTAAAAGTGTATAATAAATAAAGCTCTTCTATGTCTTCAAAGCAATTTTTAAAGGAGTGATTTAAAATGTGTGGTATCGTTGGAATAATTGGTCATGAATTTAAAGTAAGTGATTTAATAGATGGTCTTAAAAAACTTGAGTACCGTGGATATGATTCAGCAGGAGTTGCTGTTATAGACCAAAATGGTCTTTACGTTAGCAAAAGTGTCGGTAGGATAGATAATTTGAAAAGCGTTGTTGAAACTGAGAAAGTAGTCCATGGAGGTATTGCGCACACAAGGTGGGCAACACATGGTGCACCAAGTGATAAAAACGCTCATCCTCATACCGATTGTAGTGGAAAAATCGCGGTTGTACACAACGGAATAATAGAAAATTACCAAGAATTGAAAAATGAATTAATAGAAAAGGGGCACAAATTTAAATCAGACACAGATACAGAAGTTATAAGTCACCTCATCGAAGAAAACTTTCAAGGCGATTTATACAAAGCAGTTTTGGAAGCATTGAAAAAACTAAAAGGGGCATTCGCGATTGCAGTAATACACTCGGATATTCCAAATATCATGGTAGGTGCAAGAAAAGGTAGTCCACTCGTTTTAGGTTGCAACGATGAGAGATGCATACTTGCATCAGACGTTACTCCTATAATTAAATACACTCGTGACGTTATATTCCTTGAAGATGGTGATGTTGTTTACATAGAGGGGAATAAAGCAAAGGTAACAGACTTTTCTGGAAATGTTGTCATCAGAAAACACACGCACATTTCTTGGGACGAATCAGCTGCAGAAAAAGGCGGATTTAAACACTTTATGCTCAAAGAAATACACGAAGTTCCAGAAGCTATAGAAAGCGCACTTGTCGGAAGATTTGATGAAGATTTAAAACCAAATCTTAAAGAACTTGATGAATTCAATCTAGAAAAAGTTAAAAGGATACTCCTTGTTGCATGCGGTACAAGTTATCACGCGGGTCTTGTGTTCAAATACTTTGCGGAAAAATATCTCGATGTTGATGTACTTATAGATGTTGCATCAGAGTTTAGATATAGACCTATAAGGATAGATGATAATACGTTAACAATAGCTATCTCCCAATCTGGTGAAACGGCGGATACTCTTGAGAGTGTGAGAGCAGTTAAAAAAGCAGGTGGTAAAGTTATCGCAATAACCAATGTTGTTGGTTCAACGATAACAAGAGAAAGTGACATAACATTGTTCATGAACGCAGGACCAGAGATAGGAGTTGCTGCTTCAAAAACTTACGTTAACCAACTAATAATTCTATACACACTAGGTTTGTACATGATGAAAAAAAGAGGGATCTGGTCAGAAGAACATAATATAATATCAAAACAATTGAATGAATCACCAAAAATTGTTAGAAAGATAATTAACAACGAAAAAATAAATCAACTAGCTGATTATTACAAAAACTACCATCATTTCATGTACATAGGTCGTGGAATAAATACAGCAACAGCAATGGAAGGTGCATTGAAACTAAAAGAGATAAGTTACATAAACGCAGTAGCGTACCCAGCAGGCGAATTAAAACACGGACCAATAGCATTACTTGATCCAACTTTCCCAGTCTTCGCGATTGCACCAAAAGACAGCTTGTATGAAAAAATGAGAAGCAATATCGAAGAATCGAGGGCAAGAAACGCAAGAATACTTTCAATAGCAACAGAAGGCGATGAAGAAATCAAAAAAATATCGCATGACGTGATATACATCCCAGAAGCACATGAAGATTTATATCCGTTAATAATCGCACCGGTAATCCAACTATTCGCATACTACATAGCTGACAAGCGTGGTTACGACCCGGATAAACCAAGAAACCTTGCGAAAAGCGTAACAGTTGAATAATATAAAAAAGATTGGGCAAGGTTGAATAAGGAGGTATTTCATGGCACAAAAGTTTTGTTCATTCTGTGGAAGAGCATCAGACAAAGTTGAAAAACTTATAGCAGGGCCTGGAAATGTGTATATATGTAGTGAATGTGTTGAGCTATTTCACGACATATTACAAAGTGACAAAAAAATAAAACCGATGGGTTTTGGACCAAAAGACCGAAGAGAACTGCCAACACCATCAAAGATAAAGCAAGAATTGGACAAATACGTTATAGGCCAAGAGAGAGTAAAGAAAATACTATCGGTAGCTGTGTACAACCATTACAAAAGAGTATTCTTCGGTAAGGACACCAATGACGTTGAAATCGAAAAATCAAATATAATACTCATCGGTCCTACCGGAAGCGGTAAAACGCTTATGGCAAGAATTCTGGCTAAAATCCTTGATGTTCCATTCGCGATAGCAGATGCAACACCATTAACGGAAGCTGGCTATGTCGGTGAAGATGTTGAAAACGTAGTACTTAGATTACTCGAAGTAACAAATTTCGACGTTGAAAGGGCACAGTATGGAATCATTTACATCGATGAAATAGATAAAATAGCCAGAAAATCACCAAATCCATCTATTACAAGGGATGTAAGTGGTGAAGGCGTGCAAAAAGGATTACTAAAAATCGTTGAGGGAACTATCGCAAACGTTCCACCACAAGGTGGTAGAAAACACCCATACCAAGAATTCATAAAAGTTGACACAACAAACATATTATTTATTGTTGGTGGAGCTTTTGATGGTCTTGATGAGATAATCAAAAGAAGAATTGAAGGAAGCACAATAGGATTCAACGCGCCTGTCAAAAGCAAAGAACAAATGAGATTAGGTGAAATTTTACAGCACGTTACCCCAGATGACCTTGTCCAATACGGATTGATGCCAGAATTTGTTGGAAGATTCCCGGTTATAGGCACGTTAGATGATTTGAGTGTAGATGATTTGGTAAGAATCCTAAAAGAACCAAAGAACGCCGTACTCAAACAATACAAAAAACTCTTTGAAATCGATGGAGTAACATTAGAAATTGAAGAGCAAGCACTATATGCTATCGCGAAAGAAGCTTTACGCAGAGGAACGGGAGCAAGGGCGCTCAAGAGTGTGTTCGAAGAAGTAATGATAGACATTATGTTCGATATACCAGATTTAAAAGCTGTTGAAAAGGTTATAATAACAGAAGAATGCGTAACGAAGAAAGAAAAGCCAAAGATTTACATGAAAGAAACAGCGTAAAAGTAAGAGGTGTCACATGATAGTTTTAGGAATAGAAACAAGCTGTGACGAAACATCGGTAGCACTCGTTGAAGATAATACCGTTATCGCTAATTTGGTTTATTCACAGATACAAATCCATAAGAAATTTGGCGGTGTTGTACCAGAAATAGCTGCGAGGGAGCATTTAAAAAGGCTCCCCATTCTTTTTTCTGAACTCATTAGTCAAACAAATATAAACATTGAGAGAATAGATGGTATAGCAGTTACAAAAGGTCCAGGATTAATAGGTGCTTTACTCGTAGGTGTTTCTTTTGCAAAAGGTCTTGCGTTGAGATATAAAAAGCCTTTAGTAGGCATTAATCATATAATCGGGCACGTTTATTCAAATTACCTTGCATATCCAGACTTAAAGCCACCGTATATTGTCCTTATGGTTTCTGGTGGCCACACACTTATATTAAAAGTTGAAGAAAATAACAACGTAACAATACTTGGGCGCAGTGTAGACGACGCAGTTGGAGAAGCATTTGATAAAATCGCGCGCTTGCTTGGTCTTGGTTATCCAGGTGGTCCGGAAATAGATAAAATTTCTAAGAACGGCAATCCTAACGCTTTCAATTTCCCAAAACCAAAGATGTACGATCCAGATTATAACTTTAGCTTTTCTGGGCTTAAAACAGCTGTGTTGTATGAAATAAAACGATTAACTAAAAGTGGCTACAGCGAGAATAACCTTCCAATACCGGATTTAGCCGCGAGTGCCCAAGAAGTTATGATAGACGTACTTCTGCATAAAGTTACAAAAGCGGCAAGAGATAATAATCTAAAAAATATTGTTTTAGCAGGAGGCGTAGCCGCTAACAGTAGACTAAGAGAGAAAATTAGAGCTTTATCTGAAGAATTCAACTTTTACATCCCACCTTTGGAATATTGTTCGGATAATGCCGCAATGATTGCACGAGCCGGATTGGAAAGAATAAAATCAGGAGAGAATGATGGATTAAATTTCGAACCTGTACCAAACTTTTTTGAAATGATGAGCACATAATCACATAATTACATGGAGGTTATTAAAAATAGTTACGAGGTGTACCCATGGGAAGTTTTACAATAGAAATCGATGCGGAAAAATTAAAAGATATATTGAAAAAAGCTGATAGAGTATGTGGTACACTTGAGCCATCAAATAGAAAATTAACGTTCTTCCCACAAGAAGGAAAATTGTACCTAATGGCCTCAGATAGTTGCTTTAGAGGTTATTTTGAACTCTCACCATATCTTTTTTCTAAACCATTCCAACCTTTCCAGATATCACTTGATGTTGTAAAACAATTCTCTTCGGAATTGTTAGGAAGAGTTAATCTACTTTTCCAAGATGGTATTGTAACCTTCAAATGCCAGAATGAGATTCTACGTTTGCGTGTCAATTATATAGAAAATATGGCTATCCAAAAAGTCCCGGAAAAAATGGTATTAGTTTCTAAGAAAAAATTTCTTAGTGATTTTGATCTAGCCTCATGTTTTATCGAAGAGGGTAGCAACGTTGATATATTCATTAGTCCAAATAACATAGAGTTAATATCACACCACTCTGGTATGTTATCGTACATAAAACTGGGAACACAAAACATTGAAGAATCGGAAGAAAAAGGAACATTTGAATTTAAGCCGGGAAGCTTTTCTACGAGTATTCCTTATGTTTCAGCAAGGCATATTATAAAAACATTTGATTTAGAGGAAATCGAAGAAATAAAGATACATTTTGATGAACTTGACCAGAAAATGTACATTTTAGGAAATGATATTTTCACCGTATGTGGTGATAAACCAACAGAAACTCCAGAAAAAATAAGAAATCTTTGCAACAGATTTCAAATGCAAGCTAAAATAAACGCAGCTCAACTTCAAAAACTATTAAGAAGGTCACTTATATCCGGTCGCTTCTCCGATACCCAACTTTACACTCGAAACGGAGAGCTTGTTGTAGTATCACAATACGGAGGAATAGCTTACAAAGGAGGAATAAATACAGAAATTAATGTGAATTTTTCTATAAAAATAAAGGCACACCTTTTAAGGAGTGCCCTAAACCGTATGGGAAGTCAAAATGTGTTAATTAGCATTGTTGAAGATTTCGTCCTCTTCTCTTCTCCATCACTCACCAGATTCCTGATTTTGAGAAATGAGAGAGTTGAGTAACTTTAGAGCTTCCGTTCTATAAGTCGTATTCTTCGCAGAATTTATACTCTCTGTGTTTTCTTTTCCTCCTAAACTCCTGTAAATCATATCAGATAAATCTTTTAAATCCGTTTTCGCTGTCTTTAATGCGTATTGTTGCAAAAGCATTTCTCTAAACCAACGCTCACCAAAACTCTCCTGTATTAATCCACTCTTAGGTACAGTATTATACATCTTTTTAAAAATCTCGTATATGTACCACGCTGCAAACTCTTCGGAAACTTTTTTGAGTTGTTTTTGATAATTTTCTGCGTCTTTAGAATTGTTTACATTATCAATATTCAACTGCTTGTTATTATTTTGAGGTAAATTCAAAGTTGTTCTAGAAAGGTTCAAAGGTTTAAGTTCCACATTATCACCCACTTTTACTCAGCAAAAATTTTATAGCCTACATAATTTTGAGCTGAGCAAAAATAACTCCAGCTTTGTACAATTCCTGTACAACCGCGATTATATCTTGTGGAGTAGCGCCTAAGGATTTGAGAGCAGTTATTAAGTTCCCAATAGTAGCCTTTTTATCTCCAATCTGTCCGTTGGAAATTGTTATAACAAAATTTCCGTACGAAAGCACAAAATCAGCTATCCCAATGTCGCCACCAAAAACTACGGTTCCTGTGCGTTCATTGATAACTACCTGAGCTACAACATCAACCGGAACCTCTATTTCTTCAAGTAGTGCGAGAAAGGAAATAACGTCATCCGAAAATACATTTGGAATATTTACTTTAACACTTGCACCATCCAACGCTTTCGCAATGTTAGTACCAAATTTCGTGTTTATAGCTAGTGCCGTTCTTGCCGCGGTTGTAAAATCTGGTTTATTTAGAAGAATAGTTACAGAATTACCGTCAACAATGCTAAATGGTATTTCCCTTTCAACAAGCGCACCTTCTGGTATATATCCAACAACGGGAAATCTTTTTTGTAGATTAACACTCCCTTTAACATCTTCCCCTCCAACGGAAACAGGACCTTGCGCTACTGCGTATACATTTCCATCTGCACCGTACAACGGTGTTTGAAGTAATATACCATTTCTAAGACTTTTTGCGTCGTTGATACTCGCAACTTCAACGTCAAGTCTCATGCCGGGCTTATAAAATGGTGGGATGTCTGCAACAACCATAACAAGGGCAGCATTTTTTGTTTTTAAATCATTTGGATTGACTGCAACGCCAAAGTTTTTAAGCATGTTAGAAAGTAAAGTTGAATTCAGCGTCCCACTATCACCTGTTCCATTCAAACCAACCACTATACCAACACCAAATAATTGGTTATCTCTCGCACCTCTGAACTTTGCAAAATCTTTAATGCGAACATTGACGGCAAATATTGAAGAGTAAATTATTAATGTGATAAATAAAAACATGCTCAATATATTCCTACGCATTTTCCTTCCTCCTGCATGTCATTGAAAATTATTTAAACAAACCAACAATTGCCGATAGTAATAAGCCAAGCCATGTACTCTGTTGTGGATCATCCTGAAAAACAACCTTACCATTTTCCCAAATTTGTGCATTTATCAAATCAGTGGAATTAACTATATTTCCTGGTTTAATAGCTTGAGGATGTACCCAACCCGTTATTATTATCTCTCTTAAATCGTTACCTACCTTTATTTGCTTTTTACCTTCGACAAACATCTTTCCAGTTGAATCGACTTGTTTAACAACAGCGGTTAATTCAACAACAGCGTTAGCTTGACTTTTGTTATCCCTCTTATCAGTTGGCGAGCTATTTGTTGGCAAATACTTACTCAAATCAAGACCTACAAGTTTCGTGCCAGTGTTTATTGCATTTATAAAAGCACCTGTAATGGAATTGACCTGTGAAGATGTAGATATACGAGGTGATTCATATACAACAATCGTAATCGCATCGCCAACCTTAGAAGCTTTGTATGTTCCCATTAAGTTTTGGAATTGAGGATTTGCGGAACTTGTATATAAAGAAGTTGAAAACGAAAAAACACTAATAAATATTGAAATGATTGTAATTGCTTTTACCAATCTAATTAACTTAAACACTTATTTCACCTCCAAAACAATTATCGTTCCATCTTCTTGAATAGTTCCTTTTATAATAACTCCATTCTCAAGATTTTTGACACTGATGACTTTTCCAACATTTCCATTCTCTAAAGCTTGAACAAGTGTTGAAACCATCACTCCACCCACGATGCTAATAGCTTTTACTACTTGACCTTTTACAATCAGTGGAACATCGCTAATATACTTTCCATCTATAATTTCGCCTTTTTGAAAAACTTTATCAGCCATCACGGGTAAATCTTCTTCGAAAACAGGCATTTTATTTAAACTATATATATTGTATTCGACGAATTCAACATCATTCAAACCTATTATCTCTTCCTTCTCTATTCTTCTCTTACTAACCGCTATTTTCCTAATCCAAATTGCCTCATATTGAAGTGAAATATATCCAGCTGCCCTTCCTGATTTTTTGAGAGTAATCCTAACAAATGGGTTAGCTCTGTTAGTTATTTGAACTGAAATTGAGTAATTATCGTGTTCAACAAGAGAACCACTTCGCCACTTTAAATTAAAACTAGTACCATTCAGGTAATATTTACTCAATTCATTAATTACGATATTTTGAATTTCACTCTCAACTAAAATTTTTTCTGATAATTCCAAAGAACTATTTGTAACTTTATCAGACACAATAACAATGGGCACGTCATCAATTACTCCATCAACGTTACCGACACGTTTTTTAATTAAATTGACTAAATAGCGCTTATTTAAAGTCAATTTTGAATTATAAGGCATGTAAGCAACTACTATTTTTTCAAGTACCTCACTTGACATATCTGTTTCTTCAACAAGTTCATTCATAGTGACTACCCCTGGAATAACAGATACTTCCGCTTTAAATGAAACGTAATAACCAAAACTTTTAGTTGTAATAAATAAAGTCAAAACAAAAAACAAAAAATATACCTTTTTTAATTTTATCCAAATCACAGTCACATCACCACTTTAAATTTCAGAATTTATTCATCTGCATTATTATATCATCTAAAAACTACGATTTCCTAAAAATTATCAAAAGAATTTCAGAAAGAAAAAAGCGGAAGGTGTACACCCTCCGCTTTTGAGTTTATTAATTTTGTTCTAAATTATCTCTTTCCTTCTGCTAAAACGTTAAGATCAAGTTTTATTCCAGGTCCCATTGTTGTTGCAACAACTGCCTTCTTTATAAAGTGCCCTTTAACACCTGCTGGTCTGAGAGAAAGTATCTGTTCATATGCTGATTTAATATTTTCCTTAAGTTTATCGGGCTCAAAAGAAGCTTTTCCTACTGGGAAGTGGAGGTTACCTGTCTTATCTGTTCTAACCTCAACCTTACCCTTCTTAAATTCGGAAACAGCTGCTGCTATATCTTCTGTAACGGTTCCAGTCTTTGGGTTTGGCATAAGTCCTCTTGGACCTAAAACCTTACCAAGCTTACCAATTACTTTCATCATATCTGGTGTTGCGATCGCAACATCGAAATCAACAAACCCTTCGTTCGCAATTTTATCTGCAAGTTCTTCTGCTCCAACGTAATCTGCGCCTGCTTGTTTTGCTTCCTCTGCCTTTTCACCTTTTGCGAAAACAAGGACTCTTACACTCTTACCAGTCCCGTGAGGAAGGGATATTGTACTTCTTATATTTTGTTCACTCTTTCTGTAATCAATATTTGTCTTGATGTGGAATTCAACTGTTTCATCAAATTTCGCTGTCGCTGTTTTCTTTAAGAGTTCAACTGCTTCATCTAAAGTGTATGCCTTTTCGCTATCAACAAGCTTTCTTATTTCGTTGTATCTTTTGGAGTGTTTAGGCATATTCTAAGCCTCCTCCCTTCCGCTTCAATCTACAACTTCCAGACCCATGCTGCGTGCGGTTCCTTCGATAATCTTCATCGCAGCTTCCAGGTCATTGGCGTTGAGATCTTGCATTTTTAGTTCGGCGATTTCTTTAATCTGTTGTCTTGTGACTTTTCCTGCAACTTTTCTCTTTGGCTCACTTGAGCCAGAGTTAATCTTTGCTGCTCTCTTGAGCAAGAAGCTTGCAGGAGGAGTTTTTGTAATAAATGTGAACGACCTATCGTCGTAAACTGTTACAATGACAGGAATAAGAAGTCCTGCTTTGTCGGCTGTAACAGCGTTGAACTTCTTACAGAATTCCATCAAATTAACTCCTCTTTGACCAAGAGCTGGTCCTACTGGAGGAGCTGGTGTTGCTTTTCCGGCTTCAAGCACAAGTCTTACCTGTGCAACAACTTTTTTAGCCATAACAACTTACCTCCTTCTGTGGTTTAAAATCTTTCGGGCTATGCCCTCCCACTTTTTGAAAAAACCTAAAAAATTATCAAAATTTACAACACATTATGTATTATATTTTTTCTACTTCGTTCAAATGCACTGTAACAGGAGTTTCTCTACCGAATATGGTAACATTTACCTTAAGTTCTTGCTTTTCTTCATCAACTTCTTTCACTATACCGCTAAATCCTTCGAATGGACCTGTGATAATCTTTACAGCGTCTCCCGGTTGAATTTCAAGCTCAACCTTCGCAACTTGAGGTTTTGCTTGAACTGTTTCTTCGAGTCCTGCCATCCTCAGTATGTAATGCACTTCCTCTGGCTTTAATGGAAGAGGTCTTCCACCTGCCGATACAAACCCCATAACAAATGGCGTACCTCTAACAAATTCCCATGTGTGATCATTCATTATCATTTCAACGAATAAATAACCCGGATATAACTTTTTCTTCTTTGTTTTTTGAATTACAATTTCCCTTCTTGTTGCGAAATCAACAACACTAACTCTTCCTGTACTCTTTGAAAATATCTTTTTACCCTCAGCCAAAATTTGTCCAGCTTTTAATTGAACACCTTTTTTTACAACAGCCGAATTATATACATCAGCAGGTATAATATAAACATCTTCATCACCAAAAGAGGTTCTGACAACAACTTTCTTTACCTTCTCATTTACAATGACTCTTCCATCCATATCACAAATAAATTCATCGCTTGCGGCAAGAAACGTTCCTTGGAAAACGTTAGAACCAACTCTTAATCCGGTAACTGGTTTAGCCGATTCTGGAATTATATATGTCCTCGAAAATTTTTTATCCATCGTTTCAACAATTATTCTTCTTGCGTTTATAACTTCAGAAATAATTCCATCACGTCTAACTTTGATAGAAGGTTCTTCAGCTAACAAATCTCCTTTTTCAACATCGGCTCCGTTGTTCACGTGAAGCTTAACCTCATGTGTAACAACGTGTCTTTCAAGTGATTTACTTGAAGTATCTATAACAGTCTCTTCTAAAACAATAACACGCGATACAAGATTACGATAACCTTGGGCCTCTATCTTTGCCTCAAGGTTCTCTTTAACTTTGTTTTCATACCCGGTAATGGTATGAATTATATACCATTCTTTTTTCATTTTTTAATCACCTCAGAATTTTTGAAGCAAGGCACCCAACGTTCCGGAGAACAACAAGTCAACAAGGAAAAGATAAACAGCTGATACAGCAAGAATAAATAAAACAACTCCTGTAGACGCCAAGAGTTCTTCTCTGTTTGGCCATGTTGTTTTCTTTGCTTCTGACTTTACTTCGGCGAAGAATTTCTTGAGTTTTTCAAGCATCTAATTCACCCCTCAGCAACAACTCTTTCATCAAATCATTTACAAAACAATAAAAAATAAAAACTGGCAGGGGCGGCAGGACTTGAACCCGCAACACCCGATTTTGGAGACCGGTGCTCTGCCAGTTGAGCTACGCCCCTGCGGGTATCGAAAAATTCAGACTCCAAAAGTTGACTAATTATCTTAAAATATTAGACCTTTGTTTCTGTGTGGAATGTATGCTTATTGCACTTTGGGCAGTACTTTTTTAATCTAAGCTTATCTTTTTTGCTTTTCTCTTTTGTTGTGTAGTAGTTTCTGTTTCCACATTCTTCACACTTGAGCCCTACTTGAACTCTCATCTTCGTTCAGCCTCCTAATTATAAAAATATTGGTGGTGAGGGAAGGATTTGAACCTTCGAAGGCATTCTGCCAGCGGATTTACAGTCCGCCCCCTTTGGCCACTCGGGCACCTCACCACGCAAACATAAAAAACTTGAGTCGGGATTTTGGAGCCAACGGAGGGACTTGAACCCTCAACCTGCTGATTACAAGTCAGCCGCTCTGCCGGTTGAGCTACGTTGGCTCGCTTTAAATCACGTTTGCGTTACTTATTATAACTGAGACCTTCAATTTTGTCAACATTTCAGTTATGTTGATTATTGTTAAATTTTTTTCACAGACCTTTTTACCCGTTCAAATGTTTTCAAATGCCGTTGAATATAATACCATAGTTTGTAGATTTTTCAAGAGTTTTTTTAAAGATTATAAATCATTCATATACAATCTCGTGGGAAAATTCTGGTACAGCTTTCTTTAGCATAGCGGAGACCCCACAGTACTTTTCTTGAGATAAATTGACAGCTTTTTCAACTTGTTCCCTTGGTGGTTCACCATTGAATTTGAATATGTACTTCAAGTGTATCTTAGTATAAACTTTTGGATGTTCCTGTGATTGTTCGTACTCAACTTCTATCCTAAAGCTTTCCATATTTTCTATAACTCTCATCTTCCTAAGCAAAGACACAACATCCATTCCTGTGCATCCCATCAGAGAATAGAGAAGCAATTCTTTTGGCCTCGGTCCGGCATCCCTTCCACCAACAGAAGGGTCAGCATCAATAATCAAATCATGCCCTGATAACGTCTTGGAATAAAAGAGCATACCTGAATAAAAATCCATTCTTGCTGTAGCCATATAAAACACCTCCACAGTTTTATCTTTTTAAACTTTCATTTTGCCAAGTATGACGAGTAATCCCATCAATATTATAAATCCTCCACCTATGAATTTCATCCACTTTTCCCAAGATGGTGTCCCAAAACCTCTTGTCAAAATTCGCGCTACCAAAGTACCTATTGTGAGAAAAGGTACAGAAATCCCAAGTGAATACACAAACAATAAAATCATACCCTTCAACAAACTTTTCTGAGCCGCAATTAGTAAAATTGACGCAAGAACAGGGCTGCTACAGGGTATCCAAACAAAGCCAATCGCAAGTCCTAATATCAAACCACCTAATAATCCAGATCCCTTGAACTTCCATATATTTAAAGATTTGCCTTTAAAAAGCTGTATCTCCAACATATAAAGTATACCAAATATTATAATCGCTATACCTATAATTTTTTCGATTATTCCACCAAATTTTACCAAAAAACTCCCAAGAAAAGAAGAAAATGCGCCAAGTAAGGTAAACATAAACGAAAAACCTACAAAAAATCCTATAAGCCTTTGAAACTTTTTGTCACCACCTAAAACGATGCCTATGAAACCAGGAATTAATGGAAGAACGCATGGACTAAAAAACGAAAGTAACCCGGAGACTATCGCAACAAATACAGAGATATCTGGAGTAGAAAGAAGATTCATTTTCGGCACCTCACTTTACAAGAAGCACCCTTATAGCTCCTAATTCAACAAGTTTCTTAGCAACGTCTTCATCTTTTGTAACGTAAACTTTGTATACGTCGATATCTTTTGGTAAATCACTAACTAATTGCGCGTTTTTATCATATTTTAAAATATATTCACTATTAGCTTTGTCAACATTTACTATCTTTGGATAACCTTTCAGATCATCAGATTTCTTTGAGTAGCTGTCGAAAGGTTCTTTGTAATTTTTTTCAACAACTCTGATAATGTATTTAAGTGCTTTTAGAAAATCTTCAGCTGGCATGTAGCCCGGGACTTGAGTTATTGATTCTTTATTCCTTATAAACACAAACGTTGGAGTACCTCTAACTCCGAAAGCAGAAAATAAATCATTGTTTGTGTAACTCTTTCCCAAAAAAGTTGTCTTATAGCTTGATGGTTCAATTTTGACAAAAACATAATTTCCCCTTAAAAATTCTTGAACCGATTTGTTTGTAATAACATCTTTGTCAAACAGCTTACAATAGTAACAACTTGGGGAAGAGAACATTATTAACAAAATTTTATCTTCAATTTGTGAAATTCTGTGCGCTATTCCCAAGTCACTATATGTGTAATCATAGCCAAATAAAGAACTAACAAATAAAAGTGATAATAATAAATAAAAAATAATTTTTCTCATAGTTTTCTCACCTTGATAACCTTGAATTTTTTCATAAATAATCTTGATAAAAACCTCAAAATTGGGCAACTGATTTTCATAATCTCACCTCTTGTAAAATTAATTAATCATCAATAAATATAGGGTAGATGGTATTTTCCCATCTACCCTATTATCTTTTGATTTTTAGCTAATTCCAAGGATTCTATCAATTTTTGCTTTGTCAAAGCCAACAATTATCTGGTTCCCAATTTCAATGACAGGGACACCCATCTGACCTGATTTTCTAACCATTTCTTCCGCGCCTTTTCGATCTTTTGATACGTCAACTTCTGTAAAAGATATGCCCAGCTGTTTAAAATATTCTTTTGCCCTTTTGCACCATGGACAAGTTGGTGTTGTGTATATCTTTATTTTATATGTTGGCATATGCGATACCTCCTTTTCATATTTCTATATTAAATAATTAGAAATTAGAAATATTTCTTTGCTGCATGTTCAACTGCGATTGCGCCATCTGCTGCTGCTGTAACAATTTGTCTGAGTCCTTTAATTCTAATATCTCCAACAGCGTAAACTCCTGGAACATTTGTTTCCATATTTTCATCTGTAATTATGTAACCGTAATCATTCATATTTACAAAGCCTTTGAATATCTCAGTTTTTGGAACTAAACCAACGTATATAAATACACCATCTGCTTTTAAAACTTTTTCTTCTTTCGTTTCATTGTTCACAATAATAACTTCTTCCACTTTATTCGTACCTCTAATTTCCTTAACAATATGATTTGTTATAACCTTTATCTTTGGATTGTTAAGAACTCTCTCCTGCAATACCTTAGCTGCCGTTAAGTATGGTAAGTTCTGAACCATTGTAATGCTATTTACTATCTTTGAAAGGAAATGAGACTCATCGCAAGCACTGTCTCCTCCACCAACGACAACAACATCTTTGTCTTTAAATAGATATCCATCACAAGCCGCGCAGTATGTAACCCCTCTGCCTCTAAACTCTGCTTCACCTGGCACTCCAAGCTTTCTTGGCTCCGTTCCTGTAGCTATAATAAGTACTCTACCTTTTACCTTATTGCCATCATCTAACTCAACAACCTTGTAATCACCATCTACGTAAACTTTTTGTGCGAACGCGTAGTGAATCTCTGCACCAAAATGTTTTGCATGGTCGGCAAACTTTTGCCCTAAAGCTTGACCTTCTATACTTATCTCACCTGGCCAATTCTCTACAACATGGGTTTGTGTAACTGCTCCACCTTCGATAGCTTTTTCAATAACGAGAGCCGTTAAGCCTGCTCTTCTTGCGTAAATTGCTGCGGTCAAACCTGCTGGTCCTGCACCAATTATAATCACATCGTAATATTCTTTAAGTTCACTTCCAGCTGAGCCAATATCAAATAAACCCATACAAATACCTCCTTTCGTTATTTTTTCTATAATTTTTGATAAAATTTCCTAAAAATTCAGGGCACATAGAGTGCCCTGAAATGTTTGGGGGATGGCTGGCCAATTAGCAACAGCTATCGGCTCATTAATTTAAATTGAGAAAATTACTAAGCCAAATTATTCAGCCAAATCAAGAACTTGTTGTAAAAATTGTGGTTCTGGATAAGCACCTATAAAGAACCTATCAGGATTTCTGTTGATAGCAATATGCGGAACTGAAGAAACTCCAAATTGTTCACTAAGGTCGAAGAATTCATTCGCTTCAACAACTTCTGCCGTTACCTTGTCACTTGCAAGGGCCATATTATGTGCTGTTAAAGCCGCTCTTGGACAATATGGACACGTTGGTGTAACGAAAACACTGATTTTAACTGGTTTATCCAAGTTCTTCAACTTTTCAATAGTTTCAGGCGAAAGTTGTGGCTTTGCGCCTTTACCGAATGTGATAATGTCTTGAATAAGGGTGCTAAATTCATGACCTGAAGGGATACCGTAAAACCTTACACCTCTATCTACTCCATCTGAAAGCGTAAGTATAAGGGCAGGTGCGTATTCAACATTGTATTCTTTACCCTTTTCGCTGTCTTTATGATATTTTTCGACAACAATCTTATCTGAAAGCTCTTTTACTTCATCAAGAAGTTGGCTTTCTAAATCACAGTATTCACAATCTTCTCCGTGGAAGAATAAAAGCTTCACTTCATTTTCTAACTCTTTTGCAAATAAATCAACCAAGTACTTCCTATCTTTTTCTGATAATAAACCCATGTAAAACACCTCCAAATTCATGTTCGTTTTTATTATACACCACTTTTCCAGAATTAGGGTTACCTTAATGTTAAAATTAGACAAAATTTGTCTATTTTTATTTTACCATTTTCTCCTATGCCTCAATACCCAAGAACCAATTTTTAACAGCTTCCGTAACCGCTTCTTTCTCAATATCGTTGCTTAACACATGACCGGAACGTTCAAACACCAAGAGTTTTCTTCTCTCTGATCGAATGTTATTATAAATAAATTCTGCAGCACTTAAGGGAACAGTATTATCGTTTCTTGCCGCAACTACCAAGGTATCAGAAATAATTTGTGTAACACTTTTTCTTGAGATTTTCATCAACTTATAAAGCTCTGCGGCTTGTTTGGGCCAGTTGTAAGACCAGTATTCTTTTCTGAGATATTCCAAATCTGGATCCTCGTACTTTTCGTTATTTTCACGTGGCATTTTTTCTTTAAACAAGGCTAGCAAAGGTGTAAGTTTTATTCGATTATCAAATACATGCGTAGCGGCAGCTAATGTGACTAATTTTTTTGGTTTTAATTGAGCTGCCATGATGAGGCTAATTACTCCTCCCATAGATAGACCACAAATATATACTTCTTTACACATCCCTTGCAAATCATAATACGCATCAAAAGCTCTTCTTAGCCAATCGTCTGCGTTTGTCTTTAAGAAATCTTCTCCACATGTCCCATGACCAGGCAGTCTTGGCACGGAAACTGTAAAACCGGCTTTATTTAACTCGTTTGCCATATAAGAAAAATCGTGTGGTGAACCTGTATAACCATGGACTAACAATACCCCTATATCCCCACCTTTCAAGAATATAGGTTCTGAAATTTTTACTGTTTTGTAATTTCCAAAGTCCAAAGTAGCCACCCCCAAAATTTAATAAAATATAATATTATTCATTTAATTATACCACTTTATTCTCTTTTTTCCATTATCTTGAAAGAATCATAGAAACCAAAAGAAAAGAAAATGATGTTAAAACTATTGATGGACCTGGTGGAATGTCAAAATAATAAGCTAAAACAAAACCTATGATAGATGTAGAAAAATTAAATATCGACGCTCTAAAAATCGCATTTTTTATGGATTTTGCGCGAAGTTTTGAGAATACTCCAGGTAAGACCAAAAAAGCCCCCATTACTATTACACCAGCTAATTTTAACGATGCAACAACAACAAGTGATATACTAAGCAAAACAACAAATTTAATAATCTTAGTATTTATTCCATAAAACTGTGCCATCGCTTCGTCACTTATCCAATAAGATATTTCGTATAATTTCGATAGTATAACAATTACGGTAATAATTCCTATAACAGAAAGAAAGTAAATATCACCTTTTGAGATGAGTAAAAGATTACCAAAAAGATAAGACATAACATCTGTAGTATATTTATTTGTTTTAGAAAAAAGTATAATACCTACAGACATAAATACTGGCAAAAGCATACCTATTATAGTACTCTCCGCCAATTGAGACGTTTGGTTAATCTGATATATCAAAAATGCAAAGAGCAACGTTGCAAACATGGCACCTACGAAGATGTTAAAATTCAAAATGAAAGCCAAAGCCACACCCGCGAAAATCGCATGCGCCAAACCATCGCCAACAAATTCCATCTTCTTGTAAACTATTATTGGTGAGACAAATCCGGTTAGTACAGATATAAGAACTGTTGATAAAAGCGAATATCTTAAAAATTCGTAAGTTAAAATATCTTTAATTAATTCCATTTTTTATACACCTCTGGTTTTATTCTTTTTTACCCTTGATGTTCATTGTGTTCATGATAGTTATAATTTTTATCATGCCCACCATGTTCTTTTTCAAAGTGATTATCAGATCTTATCCACAAGTCAAATTCGCCAAAGATTTTCTTAACTTCAGTTATATCAATTTCGGTTGTGGGACCGTGACAATGTAAAGTTTTATTCAAGCACATAACATTTGTGCACTTTTCGAATATCATACCTATATCATGGCTCACCATTAATATCGTTATATTTTGTTCGGAAATAAGTTCACTTAGTAATTCGTAAAATCGTGCCTTCCCCATCTCGTCTACACCAGACTCTGGTTCATCTAAGATAAGAATATCTGGTTTCGCAACAAGCGCTCTTGCGAGCGCAGCACGCTGGTATTCTCCGCCTGAAAGTACACCAACCAATTTCTTACCGTAACCTTTTAAACCAACTCTTTCAAGAACTTTATCAACTTCTGATTTCCAATTTTCAGATTTTCTGATTGGTACCCTAACAAAATCATAAACAGAAATTGGAAATTCCCTATTAAATGAAGCTAACTGTGGTACGTAACCTACTTTGCCATTTATAACCACGCGTCCTTTGTAGGGTATAAGACCAATTAAAGCTTTAATAAGTGTCGATTTACCAGCCCCATTTGGACCTATTATGCCTACAAAATCTCCTTTTTTAACCTTAAAAGACACATTTTTCAAAATTTCAATATCTCCAAACTTTACCTCAAGTTTCTCAACTTCGATAGAATAATTTTTCATAAATATCACCTTATTTACCGCTCTTTTTACTAATAGCTGACTGCAAGACACGATATACTTCGTTAAACAATTCACTTATTTTCTGCGCTTTTATTTTAAAACCAAGCGGATCTAAAATCATGTATTCAGTTTTCAGTTCATTCGCGACAGTTTTTATAGAAGACTCATTAAATTGAGGCCCGACAAAAATCCCAAGTAATTTTTTTGACTTAGCTTTTTTTATTATCTCTTTTATATGAGAAGTGGAAGGTTCTTTACCATGTCCTTCCTCAACCGAAAGAACTTCTATACCATATTTATTAAATAAATACATAAAAGACGGATGCTCTAGAATAACAACAGAACCTTTTTGATTAGCTAAGAGTTTATCTAAATTCTTTGAAACAATCTTTAGAGAGGTTATAACTTTTTTAGCGTTATTTTCATAGTAAATTTTGTTTTTTGAATCAAGCTTGCTTATCTCTTGAACGATTTTGGGAATAATATAGTCAATAAGAAAATCTGGAGCCAACCAAACATGTGGGTTATATCCAACTTCATGACTATTACCAATATCAGATCCATCCCCTTCCGAACCTTCTAATAATTTATCCTTAGGTATAAATTCGCCTAAATAAACAACATTTTTGTAATTCTTCAAATAAGAGTTATCAAGACATAAACCATTTGCAATTATTAAAGAAGCATTTGAAAGCACTTTTACGTCACTTATAGAAGGACTAAAAGTATGCGGGTCACTCCCTGGTTTGATAAGTAACTGAATATTCAATCTATTTCCTGCAATTTCTTTTGCTATGAGATAATATGGGTTTATGGAAGTAACAACGGTAGGGACTTTATCCAAAGCAAATATTAAACCAGCTGTTAATATAAAAAGAAGAAATAAATATTTTATATCTTTTCTCATATCTAAGACCTCCTTTTAAATTATTTTTGGCATTCTTTGCACAAGCCAGTAAAAAATACGAAGTGTTCTGAGATTTTGAATCCAAACTCTTTCTCAATATGTTCTTCGTACTCTTTCATATAGCATTCATCGAGAGGAAAGAATTTTCCACACTTTGTACATTGGAAAAAATGCTTATGTTCAGAATTTAAATAATAGTATTTAAAATCGTTTAAAACAAAGTATCTTACAACATTACTTGCGACCAAATAATCCAATGCTCTATAAACCGTTGTTAAACTTACTCCTTCCAAATTCCTTGACATCTCATAAGCCGTCATTGGCACATTTGATTTACTGAGCAATTCATATACCAATTGCCGATTCTTAGTCATTTTCAATCTTTTCACCCCCATTAAATTTACTATGTTTATGATTGCTGACACAATTATGTGTTGTTGAAAATGAAAATCATTTTCATTTTAATATACCATAATGAAATAATTAAGTCAAGAAAATCAGAAAAATTTTTTTGAACCTCTTGACACTTTTTACAGTGTATGGTATTATTCTTATCGGCACGTGTGAAAACGCGTTGTTCATAAAGGTGACCTGGTAGCTCAGCAGGTAGAGCACCTGACTTTTAATCAGGGGGTCGCGGGTTCGAATCCCGCCCGGGTCACCAGAAATAGGTGCGAGAGTGGCGGAATTGGCAGACGCGCTGGACTTAGAATCCAGTGGGACTGATAATCCCGTGAGGGTTCAAATCCCTCCTCTCGCACCAAAGGAAAGATAAAGCAACCAAACAGAGCGGGTGTAGCTCAGCGGTAGAGCACTTGCTTGCCAAGCAAGGGGTCGCGGGTTCGAAACCCGTCACCCGCTCCAAAAAAGGGAAAAACTAAACTACCAAACTTTGCATTAGCTTGCCGAGGTGGCGGAATTGGCAGACGCACATGGTTGAGGGCCATGCGGTCATTGGGACCGTGCGGGTTCAAGTCCCGCCCTCGGCACCAGCTCAAATAATAAATCAAAAAATAGCGATGGTTTTCCCATCGCTATTATTTTCTAAGGCTTGGGATAAAATTTTGGGGGCGAACGGTTTCGACGGGGGTAGGCCTTCGCAGGAAGCGAGCCGAGGTTGCCCACCGTCCTCGTAAAAAAACGGTGGGGAAAAGATAAGTGCCAACGAATACGTTCCTCTTGCTGCTTAATTAGAATTGGCAGCCGTCCACTATGAGAGTTGGCTGGTCTCTCATAGTCGGGCGTGACCCTACCAGCCAGGTGTTCAGAACGCGCCTCGGGTTCTGAAACACCTTAACCACTGAGGCTAGCCAAACTAAAGCCTGTCTGTGGGCGTTAGTTTGGCGAAATTCAAAACACAGACTGCGCTCGGAGATGCTTGCGGTGGCTTACTTTCGGACGCGGGTTCGATTCCCGCCGCCTCCACCAATATTAGTAGATACTTAATTCAAAATAAAAATTGGAAATTAATTTTTAAAATTTTTGGGGTAAGTGGGAAGTATATCTATTTTTGCGACCTATCAGTCTCCTAGATTACCAGTTGTTCAAGTAAATGTAAAAAAATAAAATTCCAGTAAAATAAAATTTTAACTGGAATTTTGATGCTAAATCTCTGGGAAATTTGCTGTTATCTTGACTACGATTACAATTACATTAATAGGAAGCCTCGCTGGGCTTTCGATTGAAGGGAACGTTCTAAACAATGTTGAGATTTATGGAAAAACTTTCTTCGACTTATTTGATTATCTGGCTCTATAATAAATATTGGGGTGGGTAAAAAGGAAAAAATATAGCACTTATTCTGAATGCCTGCTATAATAAAAACTGTTTTATGACAAAAAACACCCAAAAAGAAAGGAGGCATCCAGAATAAGTGCTCAAATCTAATTATATCACTGAACTTTTAAAATCGAAAGATATTATTCTTCACCAAATGAATGAGAATGAAAGTGAAATAGAACTTCACATAAGTCAGGTACAAAAGCCCCACAAATGTCCTAAATGTGGTAATATTACAAGTAAGGTACATGATTATCACACACAGAAGGTAAAAGATGTACCTATAATGGGCAAGAAAACATATTTGATTATAAGAAAGAGAAGATATGTCTGCAAAGCATGTGGGAAGAAGTTTTTTGAACACATAAGTTTTTTAGGCAAATCTCAAAGGATGACAAATAGACTTGCAGCATATATTATAAGTCAACTTGGAAGTTTAACAAGTATGAAAGAGATAGCAAAACACACAAATGTTTCAGTGACAACAGTTATGAGATTGTTTGATAAAGTAAATCCAGGTCAAACTGTAGATGAGTTTTCTTCTGAAGCAATATGTGTAGACGAGTTTAAAGGCAATGCAGGTGGAGCAAAATATCAATGTATATTTGTAGATCCTGTAAAAGGGCAAATAATCGAGATTTTGAAAGATAGAAAGCAAAATATTTTAATTGAGTATTTTAAGAGGCTGAAAGGTAGAGATAAAGTAAAATATTTTGGTTCTTTGTCAATAGTTGGGGCGGGTATTCGATTAGAATGTCTGTCTTTTCTAGTAACTATAAAAAATTAAACTTTGTATCAACATCATCGTCCAAAGACAAAAGTTTACCAAAATTCAATTATTTGCATTAAAACCCCCTAATCGGGGTTTTTATTTTATTTATTATTTTTACTCCCTTCTGACACTCAAAAAATTTTTCAGGAGGTATGGTGATGAACACCACTCTTAGACCCAAACCGCATAATATTGAATTCGAGATAACAACTGCCTGTAATTATGGCTGCTTTCATTGTTACTGCAATGCTGGTAAAAAATCCGTTGTTGAACTTACAACCGAAGAAATAAAGAGTGTTATAGATCAATTAATCGAGGCGGAGGCAGAGTTGCTCGATATTGTTGGTGGTGAGCCACTGTTAAGGGAAGATATCTTAGAAATACTTTCCTACGGTCGTTCCAGAGGTTTAAAAATGCTAATGAACACAAATGCTTCACTTGCAACAAAAGAATTAGTTAAAAATTTAAAGGAAGTTGTTCCCGACTTGCTTGTAGGTGTTTCCCTTGATGGCCCAACTCCAGAAGTTCATGAATTTGTGCGTGGTAAAGGTACTTTTGAAAAAACAATGAATGGCATAAATAATTTTCTCAATGCAGGATTTGACGTAACTTTGCTGTTTGTTGTTAATAGAGAAAATTACAAATACATAGATGATATGCTGATTTTGTCTGAAAAATTAGGCGCTAACCTTTACGTTGACCGATTTGTACCAGTTGGAAGAGGTAAAATATTTAAGGATAGATTACTCCCAACACGTGAAATGGTTGAATATGTTGCAGAAAAATTAAAAGCTTACAAAGGCAATGTAGAATTGTATATCGAAGAAAATATTTTAGGAGAAGAGTGTACCGCGGGCAGAACCCATGCATCGATATTAGTTGATGGTAATGTTGTTCCATGTGGACATTTTAGGTATAATCCGGAATTTTACATGGGAAATGTCAGAAATGAACGTTTCAAAGTAATTTGGGAAAAATACAATAATCAGATATTGTTACCAAATGTGTGTGCAAAATGCAGTTTAAGAAATGTATCTTGTAAATCTGGATGTCTTGCCTATGCTTATCTAAACGAAAGCAAAGTTGATGATATTCACTGTAAATTATTATAAAAAACTGAGCCGCTTCTAAAAAAGCGGCTCAGTTTTTTTATGTTTTATTATCTTATTGGCTTATCTTTTGTTGCTTCTTCCAAAGCAAGTAATCTTTCGTATCTTCTGTTAACGTATTCTTGGATTTCATCAATAACTTCTTGTGCATCAGGTCTTGAGAGAAGTGGTTTAAACCTTCCTTGTGATTTTATGTAATCTGCAACTGGCCTTGGGTTTGTAACTTTCTTTGTTACTCTATAAACGCCTCTTTCAACTTCGTAAAGTGGCCAGTAGAGTGTTTCTACTGCCAATTTACTTGTCTCTACGGCTTTATCGTCGGTAACTCTCCAAAATCTCACACAAGCTGAATGTGCTGCAATGAAAGATGGACCATCAAATTCAAGGGCTTTTTCTATCTTTTTCATGAAGTCCATTGGTTCTGATAAAGCGACCGTTGCAACGTAAACATTTTCATGAGCTGCCATTATTTCAACAATATTTTTCTTAAGCTGAGCTTTTCCAGGTAATTTCTTTCCAACTGGCGCTGTTGTTGTATCAGAACCTGGAGGTGTTGAACCTGACCTCTGGTTACCTGTATTCATGTAACCTTCGTTATCGTATACTATATAAATGAACTTGTGTCCTCTTTCGACTGCGCCAGACAATGATTGCAATCCTATATCATATGTTCCACCATCACCGGCAAATGCAAAGAACGCAAGTTTTTTATCTGCAGGTATTTCTCCTCTTTTCTTAGCTGCTCTAAATGCTGTTTCAACACCACTTATTGTTGCTGCAACATTTTCAAATGCGTTGTGAATGTATGGAATGTTCCATGCAGTGTATGGATAAATTGTTGTTGAAACTTCAAGACAACCTGTTGCAAGGCCAACCACTGGTTCGTAACCTTTTGCAATAGCTGTCATGAGTGCGAATTTTACTACGTTTGGTGCTGCACAACCCGGACACATTCTGTGACCTTGTGTTATTCCAGGGTTTTTATCGTGAAAAAGTTTAGCAAGTTCTATAGCGTTTAATGGCATCAATTACACCTCCTTATTTGTCACTCTCTAAGCCCAAGATATCTTTCTTCGTCGACAATTAAATTGCCGTTGAATGCATCTTCGAATGCCTGTCTAATGTGAGCAGGTGTTATATCCCTTCCACCAAGACCGTAGACATAGCTTCCCATTTGTGGTCTAACAGCAACTTCATAAAGTGCGGATTTTACCGTTTCATAAAGTGGAGCTTCTGCACCAAATGAAGCTGACCTGTCAAGAACTACAACAGCTTTTCTTCCATTTAATATTCTTTGATATTCCGCTTTTGGGAATGGTCTAAATACCCATGGTTTAACAAGTCCAACTTTTTTACCTTCTTTTCTTAACTCGTTAATTGTATGTTTTATTGTTCCGGCGGTTGAACCTAATGCTACCATGACATATTGAGCATCATCAACCATGTACTCATCAACCAAATCATATTTTCTTCCTGAAATCTTTGCGAATTCTTCTGCGACTTCTTTAAAAACTCTTGGGACATGTTTCATCGCTTCAATTTGACTTCTCTTGTGTTCAAAGTAATAATCGTACAAATCAAGAGCACCATATGTAACAGGTTTAGATGTATCAAGTAATGAATTCATTCTTATTGGTTTTCCAACAAATTGCTTAACAACTTCATCATCAAGTGTTTCTACTACTTCAACACCATGCGAAATAATAAATCCATCAAAGTTCACCATAACTGGGAGTCTTATATCTGGATGTTCTGCGATTCTGTAAGCCATGACTGTAAAGTCGTAAGCTTCTTGAGCATTTTCTGCCCAAAGTTGTATCCATCCACTATCTCTTTCAGCCATCGCGTCACTATGGTCACAGTGAATATTGATTGGTCCTGAGAGCGCCCTATTCGCAACTGCCATTACTATTGGAAGTCTTAAAGAAGCTGCTATGAAAACAACCTCGTGCATAAGAGCAAGA
Organism: Fervidobacterium nodosum Rt17-B1; assembly: GCF_000017545.1. NCBI lineage: Bacteria > Thermotogati > Thermotogota > Thermotogae > Thermotogales > Fervidobacteriaceae > Fervidobacterium > Fervidobacterium nodosum. The sequence goes on from NC_009718.1 coordinate 940,403, forward strand.
CCAACGGAAGCTGTTGCCGTAAACGCCCTTGCACCAGCAGCTGCTGCGCCAACAACAGCACTCATTGCAGAGTGTTCGCTTTCAACAGGTATCATTTCAGTGTCAACAACACCATCTGCAACATATTTCGCGAAGTATTCAACAACTGGCGTTTGTGGTGTAATAGGATACGCTGCAACAACGTCTGGATTTATTTGTTTCATTGCATAGGCTATCGCCTCTGCACCTGTAATTGCTTGTTTTAAAGGCATTTTCGCACCTCCTTACTCATCCGCAAAATCTGTTTCTGGTTTCATTACTATAGCACGTTTTTCTTCAGGAGCCGGTTGTTTCGTTTTCGGGTCTATACTCTTTGGACATACATTTGCACAAAGTCCGCAACCTTTACAGTAATAGTAATTATAGCCTCTCATCTTCGGTTTTCCATCAACGATCTCAACTACGATTGCTTGATCTGGACAATACAACCAGCATTGCATACAGTGAATACAATTTTCCGCTTGGTAAATTGGTCTCATTACCCTCCATGTTCCTGTTTTGTACTGCTTAGCGTTTCCTGGTTCAACTATTAATCCACCAATTGGAAGTTCCTTCCATCCTTTGAGTTCAGGCACTGCAAGTCACCTCCTCATAACCTCTGTGAAGTGCCCTAATGTTTTTGTTAACAACCTCTTCACCAAATTTCTTTAAGAACATATCTCTAATCTTATCTTCAACGTATTTAAGTTCTATAACTCCTGTTACTCTTGCAATTGCACCAAGCATTACGGTATTTGGCGTACCTCTTCCGAGTTCTTCAAGTGCTATGTCTGTTGCCTTAACAACACAAATCTTGCCTTTGAAGCCAGATTTTTGTCTAACCCATTCGATAGATCTGACTGTGTTAACAATTAATACTGTCTCTTCGTTTGTCCCTGCAAGGATATCTGGGTTACTAAGAAGCGTGTCATCGATAACAACGACAAGATTCGGGGTTTCAACTGAGGAGTGTAATAGTATCGGCTCATCAGAAATTCTGTTGAACGCCTTCATAGGTGCACCTGTTCTCTCAGCACCATATTCTGGGAAGGCCTGTACATACTTACCCATGTCAAGGGCTGCCTCAGCAAGCATTTGAGAAGCACTCTTTGCACCCTGACCTGCACGACCATGCCATCTGATTTCAAAAATATTTGCAGGCACTGTCCTTACCTCCTTTTCGTTTTTGTCGATAGAAAAACTAATTTTCACTATTCTCAAGTTTTTCATGCTTTCCAACACAACACCCCGAGATGCGTATTTACATCTCGGGGGAGCTTCGAATAACCTTTACAGAGGGTTACATAGATAACTATACGTTATTCAATGCTATATCTTTAAGTACATTCTGTAATCAGCATCAGGGAAGATATCATCTAAGTATTCCAACCTCTGTAACTCCCCTGTATCTATATTACCACTCTTTAGCATTTCATACAAGGTTAAAAATCGTTTAATATGCGTTTTGGTTCTGTTAACTGCATATTCCACGCTTGTTCTAGTAGTCATTATAAACGCCCAGTCGCTTGATTGAGCCAAAAGAAGCTCTCTTACCATTTGATTCAATACTCTTATCTTTATTGGATCTGTTTCATTTGTGTGAAGTTTTGCCATCTCTGTCATTTTTTCTACCATTTCATGTAAATGAGGATATATCCAATCGTTTGTACCATTCAACCATACTTCATTGTAACCATTCGCACCCCAACTTGACGCTGCCGGTGTAACAATTTGAACTTTTTCAATCCAGTCAACAACATCACAAACCCTTACCGCTCTTAGTTTTTGACTCTTGGCCGCTTCTCTCATGAAATATTCGATAAAATATGGCCCTTCGAACCACCAATGTCCAAAAAGTTCCGCGTCAAATGGTGCAACAATTATTGGTTCTAATCCTTCAAAAAGGTTTAATAGATAATCGACCTGTGCTTCTTTTTTTCTAAGGAAATCTTTTGCATGTTCATAAGCAACTTTTTTTGCTTCATCGATATCATAAAAATCTTTCTTTTCAAGTGGCGTATCTTTTGAAGTAATTTTATGATACTTTATCCCAACATTCATTCTTACACCACTTGGGTCAATGTAAGGCTTTATGTACTCATACTCTCTATCAAAACCAATGTCCCTATAAAATTCACGATATCTTGAATCTCCAGGATAGCCAATCTGCGCGCTCCAAACTTGCTCTGAACTCTCCGGATCTCTTGCAAACGCAAAGACATTATTTGGTGTTACCACTGGTCTGTAAACACCGTATCTTGGCCTTTCATCAGCATACCAGAGTGCGTGTGAATCAACAAAGAAATACTCTATGCCGTACTCAGCAAGATATTTATCAAGCCCAGGAAAATAAGCACACTCTGCGAGCCAAATTCCTCTCGGTTTAACTCCTATATGCCTTTCATAAGTTTTTACGGCTTGTTCCAATTGTGCTCTTATCGCCTGAGGATACTGTTCCATAAAAGGTAAATAACCGTGAGTTGCATTACATGTGATTATATCGAGGTTTCCCTTCGAAAAATATTCTCTAAATCCGTTCAAGATATTTCTTTGGTAAACATCCCTGAAAAGAAAGAGAGTTTCTTCGAAAAAGTTAAGATAAAATTTGGCCATTTTATTTTTTGTAGGATGTTCTGCCTCTGTTCTAACAACTTCTTTCCTAGCTAATTCTATTAGCTTTTCAATATGTTTTTCATATTTATTTTGCAAATTTGGATTAGCAAACATTTCCATTAAAGGTGGTGTAATTGACATAGTCAATTTTACGGGAACTTTTTCCTTTTCAAGTTCCCTAAACATTCTGAGTAATGGTATATAAGTTTCAGTTATAGCTTCAAAAAACCAATGCTCTTCCAAGAAAAACGGATAATCTGGATGATGAACATACGGTAAATGTGCGTGAAGAACGAATGCTATCTGTCCACGTGGCATATTTACATCCCCTTCCCACTAAGGCGAATAACACTGATACTTCCGGCCCCTGATATCCGAAAAAGATGCTCCAAACCCTGAACAGAACCTGCAACTCTTTCAATAATAGGTGTCAACATACCACCTGATGGCATAACAATTCTTCTTCTCTTCCTTAAATCCATCCAACGTTCCCTCGTCGATTGACTTGGTGAATTAACAGGTATCTTACAGAGATTTGACCTAATCAACGGTTTGTAAGTACCGTTTACATCATAATAACCAATTTCACCAAGATAGTGCGCACCGGGCATTGGAACATTAAGATAGTAATTCTTTAAGTTAATCGGGTCAATTGTGACTTCAAATGTTCGATGAGCGTTTGTACCATCGAACTCGATATAAGTAACATCATAAACTCTCAGAACAACTTTAACTATTTCTCGAGATTTAAAAAATTCTTTATTTTCTTGGCTGAAATCCCAGTAGAAGTGGAGCCAATGTGGATTGACAGGCATTGCCACCAATTTATCTTTGTTGTATGTTTCAGGAATTGTTAGGTCTTCTTTGACAGGTTGGACAACAGGTTTCGAATCAGATGAAGATTTTGAAGGAGAAGTCGCACTTGAAACATTTGCTGTTTTTTCTGAAGTTGCTAATTTTGCCCTTTCAATAAATCGCTCAAGCATTTTTCTAACATCTGACTTTGTCATCTGTTTTCTGACGGTTAAACCAAGCTGTTTTGCCATAGCCTTGAGTTCTTGTATAGTTCGTTCTTGCTTTAACCATTCCTCAAGTTCTAACCAATTGGACATATAACTCACCCCCCGTCAATTGTGTTTTCTACCTTTCCTTTAATGAAATTATATACTCGGTTTTTATATTGTAAATTGTTGTAAAGGAAAGAAATAGTATCATATTTGACTATAATTTACTTTAAAAAATTATAATCACCAATAAATGTATAATTACAATTGTTACATTTGTTACATTTGGTTTTAATTAAATGCTTTGAATTTTAAAAATGTTTGATTTATTCAGATTTTTTAGGGATGCTTGAATGACAAAGGTTAGGAATCACAAAGAGGGTCCTAAAAATGAGTTGATTTGTTGAAGTGTTGGAAATGATTCGGTTGTACCTTTTTTTAAGCAAGTAATAGCACCACAAGCATTGGCAAATTTAAGTATTTTTTTGACTAGCATTCTGTTGAGTAAACCATATATAATACCAGCTGTAAATGAATCTCCGGCACCTGTTGTATCTATTGGGTTTATTTTAAACGATTCGCAAAAAATCTTTTCTTTTTTCGAATAGTAAAAACTCCCTTTACTACCAAGTTTTATGAAAAGTTTCTCTATACCTAAGGATATTAACTTGTCTGCAGCATCTTCGACATTTGTTGTGTTAGAAATTCTAAGTGCTTCCGATTCGTTCATTGAGGCGTACGAAATCCCGTTAAGCAACGAAAGATCTATGAATTCTGATAACTCTACAAATATGTTTTTGTTTGTTTTTTTCAAATTATTTAGAACCTCTGGTTCAATTCCGCTTTGAAAATAAACAATATCAGATTTCGATATTATCTCTTCATTTCTCAAAACATCATCACTGCACAGGAATTTGTTTGCTCCAAGATAATTAAACATAGTATTATTAGCTTTTTCATCTACTATGATGAATGTTATACCTGTTCTTTCAATTCTATCAGCTATAACATTTACGCCAAATTCTTTGAGTTTTTTTAAAGCAAAATCACCAAATTCATCTTCCCCTACTTTTGTTATCAACGTGGAATTTACACCCAACTTGGCTAAAGCAACAGAAACGTTGGTGGCTTTACCACCAACGTTTATATAAATTTCTTCAGAAACATGGTTTTCGTTTACTTTTATTTCTTTCACAGGATAAAATAAATCAACGTTTAGTTTTCCAATGCACGTAACTGTCATTTCAGCTTTTTAAGTTCTTCATTAGCACTTGCAACAGCTTCTTCATGTGTTTTAACCAACCATGGATGTGCAGGGCTGTTGACAACTTTCTGGAACATTTCCCTTGCTTTGTCTTTGTTTCCAGTTTTTAGGTATAAATAACCAAGTTCAAGATATATATTTGTATAATTAGGCGTTAATTTAAGCGCGTTATTTAGAAGTTCTTCGGATTTTTTATAATTGTAAAGCGGCCATGGAACATCTCTGTAACGCATACCAGAAGCTATGTAGGCAAACGTTTTATAGAGTCTACCTTCCTCATCATTTTCATCGAGTATTTTAATCGCTGTATCAATATTTTTGTCAAAATCTCCGAGCATAAACAAACTTTGCACGATTCCTTTATATTGTGCAAGTCTACCGATAGCAGCTCCGGCTATATAGTATGCTCTCCCATTCTTTTGGTCAATTTTTATTGCTGCTTCTGCGTTTGCTCTGGCTTTTTCTAATGTTTTCTCTTTTTCTTTATCAGGCACACCCCAATTACCATATTCCAAATAACAATCTGCCAGTATAGTCAAAAGTCTTGAATCTTTTGTGTATCCGTCAAAGCTTTCTATCTCTTTTATTACACGAAGAATCTTATCTTTATCATGGTCTCTACGTGCTTCATAAAATAATTTGTTCAAATCATCCGCATTCAAAGCAAATAGGTAACTAAAAATACTAACAAAGTAAACGATAGCGAGAACCGAAAATAACCTTTTCATCCCTATCTCCTCCCCGAATAGACTTTGGTATTTTTATTGTACCATAAAAATGAAAAGATATACCAAATAATATAACTATACTTATTCACAATACAATGTTAACGTAAAATTAAACATAAAATATGATTTTGTGGTATGATATACTCATCAGGTATTTTGTCTATACAGTACTTGAAATTTATTAAAGTTAAAATTAGTTGTTTGGAAGGAGCGATAAGTATGTTTGAACACGATCATGAACACCATCACCACCATCATGAACATGAGCACGAACATAACCATGACCATATTGACGCATTTACATTAGTCGATGAAGAAGGAAACGAACATCACTTTGTATTACTTGGAGAGGTTGAAAACAAAGGAAAAACTTACTGGGTTTGCGAAGAAATTTTCGTAGAAAATGAAGAAATATCTGAATTTGGCGACACATTCCTTTTCGTTAAATCAGAAGACGATGATGGTAACGTCTTGCTTGATTCTATTCAAGACGAAGAAGAATTTAACGAAGTAGTGAAAATCTGGGAAGACATGATGGGTGACGAGGATTTCTTCATAGACGTAGATGAAGAAGAAGACGAAGAAGAAGAGTAAAATACTTCTCTTGACAAATCTTGAAGCTCTTTGGTAAAATATCATTCGGTTTTCAATGATTGCTATTATAAAAGGTGCAGGCGTAGCTTCAAGCGGTGGAGCGCCTCCTTGGTAAGGAGGAGGGTGTGGGTTCGAGTCCCACCGCCTGCTCCAATATATTAAAAAGTTTTATAAAGAGGGTTTAAAACCCTCTTTTTATTTTTTATCATACAAATTATGGCAATTTTGTTGTATAATTGTAAGCTATTAAGGAATAAATTAAATTCTTCTTAGGGGGAGAAATTGTGGGAGCAGCTTTTGTATTCTTCTTACTAAGCTTTCTTTTGGGAATAGTAATGGGCAGTAATGACGCTGGTAATATACTCGGACCAACAGTAGCAAATGGTGTTTTTAAACAAAGAAAAGCGCTTATTGTGTCATCAATTTTTGTGATTGCTGGTGCTATGCTTGGTGGATTACCCGGGATGAGGGTTGCTTCAAGCCTTGTAAAAACAAGTATAGCTGAGGCAATAATAATAAATTTATCGGTAATCTCTGTAACAATATACTTTTTACTAAATAAATTGCCAATCTCTATGACCCAGGTGATAGTGGGCGCAAATGTAGGAATTGGAATTGTAACAAAAGAATTAGAGCCAAAAATTCTCTTGGGGATCGTTTTTGCTTGGTTCCTTACACCAGTAATATCTTATACAGTAAGTTTGGCTTTTTTTAAAACCTTTTCTATTATATTCAAACGCATTAAAAATCTGCAAGTTCGAAACATCTTGCTAAAGATAATGTTATGGGGATTTACTATTTATGGTTCTTACTCTTTAGGCGCCAACAATGCTGGAAAGATTACTGGAATACTTTATAACAAAGGAATAAATGTCTATTTCCTTCTATTTTTTAGTGGAATAACATTAGCCTTAGGCATTTTTCTTTTTGGAAAAAGAACTATATACACCGTAGGTAGAGAATTGATACCTCTTGATAGTTTTTCTTCAATGGTTTGTATTTTTTCTTCCTCTTTCTCAATTTGGTTCTTTTCTCAATTTGGTCTTCCAGTATCTTCAGCTCATGCCATTGTCGGAAGTATTCTTGGTTCGGGAACAGCACGTGGAACGAAAATAGTTAACAAAAATATATTCCAAAAAATAGTTTTTTCTTGGATCGAAGCGCCTATACTAAGTGGTCTTTTTTCAGCTTTACTACTTTTAATTTATAGACTTTTGTGGTAAAATACATTTGTAAATAAATAAAATACTTTGGAGGTGTTTAGTTAATGGAGCTGAAGAACTTTATAAGAGATATACCCGATTTCCCACAAAAGGGGGTTATGTTCAGAGATATAACACCACTTGTGAAAAACCCAGAAGCTTTTAAGTACGCTATTGATACTATAGCGGAAGAATTAGGAAAGTATGATTTTGATCTTATCGTATGCCCAGAAGCGCGTGGATTCATAATCGCAGCCCCACTGGCTTACAAATTAGATAAAGGACTAGTACCTGTAAGAAAGCCTGGAAAACTTCCATATAAAACAATAAGTGATGTTTATGAATTAGAATATGGTAAAGCCGAACTACATATGCACGAGGATGCAATTCAACCAAATCAAAAAGTAGTAATAATTGATGATGTGCTTGCAACAGGTGGAACGGCAATGGCACTTAAGAGATTAGTTGAAAAAGCTGGTGGAATTGTCGTCGCGTCTGCTTTTCTTATAGAATTAACTTATCTTAACCCAAGGAATATAATCAAAGACTTACCAATAATCGCACCTATTAAATACTAAAGCATGTCTTCTATCGAAATATTTAGGAGGTGTTCAAATGATAAAATTCGACTTTACATACACTCTCTCAGACAATGTAGCAAATGGTCTTACTTATGACGAAATTAATTCCTTTGAGCAACAAATTACAAATTTTTTGACGAGGTTTGATGAAAACAAACCTGGTTTTGTTAATGCTGTACTTACGAGAAAATGGGTTGATTCAGTTAACGAATTAAGTGATTTCATTTTTACTTTTGACAATATAGTTGTACTTGGTATAGGAGGTTCTGCTTTAGGAAATATAGCAATCCAAAATGCTTTAAGGCCATTCAATTGGAATTCTTTAAGTTCTGAAGAGAGAAATGGTTATTTAAGAGTATTCATAGTAGACAATGTAGATCCAGATTACTTATCATCTGTTCTGGATTGTATAAATCCAAAAACAACATTATTCAACATCATATCTAAATCCGGAACAACAGCAGAGCCAATGGCAAATTACTTAATCGTAAGAAGTATACTTGAAACTCACGGTTTAGACCCAAAGGAACACTTGATTTTTACAACTGATTCTGAAAAAGGAGTACTAAGAAGGATAGGGCGTGAAGAAGGTATAAGGATGTTAGAAATTCCACCGGATGTTGGTGGACGTTTTAGCGTCTTAACACCTGTTGGCCTTTTATCGGCAAAAGCTGCGGGTTTAGATATTGAAGAGCTCATAATAGGCGCGAGAGAGGCTTATGAAAGAACGATAAAAAGCTCATTATGGGAAAACCCCGCTGCACTTCTTGCTACAATTCATTACTTACATTACAAAAAAGGTAGAAATATCTCCGTAATGATGGCTTATTCAAATAAACTTTATTATCTTGCTGATTGGTACAGACAATTGTGGGCAGAAAGCTTGGGAAAAATGTACGACAACGAAGGAAATAGAGTTAACGTAGGTCAAACGCCTGTGAAAGCTTTAGGTGCTGTTGACCAACACTCTCAAGTTCAATTATACAACGAGGGTCCAGATGACAAGATAATAACATTCCTAAGAACGGAAAAATTTGATAGAGAGATAACCATACCAAAATTGCACGAAAATGAACCGGAACTCGCATATCTTGGTGGAAAGAAGCTTTCAACGTTGCTTAATAGTGAACAGATAGGTACGCAACTTGCACTTGCAAAGCATGGTCGTCCATCTTTGACCGTTTCTTTCCCACAAATTGATGAATATCATATCGGTCAATTCTTCATGTATTATGAACTTGCAACTGCAATAACTGGCGAATTGTTCAATATCAATCCTTACGATCAACCGGGCGTTGAACTAGGAAAGAAGATAACTTACGCGCTCATGGGGAGAGCAGGCTTTGAAGAGTTCAACTACACCCAAAACGTTCAAAAGCGAGTTGAAATAGAATGATGCAAGAATATATTGACATACTAAAAAAAATTTTTGATCCAGTTGCTATATTCCTTAAAGATGAAGAATTCATTGTAGTTGTAAAAGATGAGATAGATATAAATAAAAAAGTCAAAGAACTCTATGAAGCTTTTGATGATGAGTTGAGCATCATGTTACTCACCAGGCAAGAATACGAAAGCATGGAAAATAAAGACTTAGGAACGAAGATAATTTAACCGTATGATAATCTGTGTTACTGGGAAGATCGGTACTGGAAAGAGTACGGTATCAAGGTTTTTTGAAAACCGTGGTTTTGTCCACATCAATGTGGATAAATTAGGGCATAGAGCTTTTGAAGAAATGAAAGAAGATATTTTGAATGCATTTGGAACAACCGATAGAAAAAAAGTAGGAGAAATAGTATTTAGGGATAAAAGCAAATTATCATTGCTAGAATCTATATTACATCCAAAAATGAAAGAATTGTTAATGGAAGAAATAAAAAAATATAATGGCAGAAATATAGTAATCGAAGCGGCTATAAAAAGAAGGTTGAAGATAAACTGTTGCGATATAGTTATAACAGTTGTCTCAACACCAAATAAGATAAAAGAAAGATTACGTGAAAGATACTCAGATGACTTAATAAACGAAATTTTGAAAAATCAAGAAGACATAATAGAAGAGGGAATAATAATTGAAAATATAGGAACGATTGAAGAATTGGAAACAAAACTAAATAAAGTATGGGAAGAATATATAAAAGATAAAGTGGGAATTTAATTCCCACTTTATCTTTTTGTATCTATTGAATTAACTTTAGAAAATATTACATTCGCTAAAACACCAAATGATATAGATATAAGCATACTAAATAATCCAAAAAGCGCACTTCCCTTTGCTACAACAGTGGACAATATTTGAAATGTTTGGAAGTTTCTAAAAACAGCAAAAACAATCACTTGAAGTAGGAAAAAAGAAAAAACAGGAGATATAACTGAGATTATAAGAAAGTCTCTTAATCTAAATGAAAAGCCCAAGAGAAAAGAAAAAATGGCAAGAAGAATTTCAGGTGGAAAACCTACTGAAAAATTCTCAAAAATTCGATAAAAACTTCCATAAGATATTACAAATCCCATTAAAATTACTATAATTGCCTCTCGGATACCTCTTAATACTTTCTCTGATAACTGCTTTTTTACCATTTTCCCCTCACCTCATATTAAAAACTCATCTATAACTATTTTAACATGAATTTATGGTAAAATAGTAAAAATGAAGATTTGTTTTCAGAAAATAAGCGGAGGCGATAACATGATTTTCAATCCGAAAGACGAAATTATCCGCATAGAGAAATTTATTAAACGTACAATGGAGACTTATAATTTTAAAGGAGCTGTAATTGGTATAAGCGGTGGAGTTGATTCAGCGGTAGTTTTGGCTTTACTTACACGAACAATTGAAAAAGAAAATATACTTGCACTCATATTACCAGAAAGGGACAGTTCTAAAGAGAGTGTAAGAGACGCCAAGTTAGTTTGTAACTATTTTGGAGTAAATTACAAAATATTTCCGATAACAGGTGCCTTAAGAAAATTAGGCGCTTATTCACTTTTTCCACCAGCTTTATTCATACCTGAAAGTATAAAGATAAGTTATTCCAAAAAAAGATGGGAAAGATATCAAGACCCATATATAATGGATCTAAAAAATGAGGGTGATGAACTTTTTCTAAAAGGCTTGGCATACTATAGAATCAAACACAGAGTAAGGATGTGTAAATTATATATGGAAGCTGAGAAACGTGGTTATTGTGTAGTTGGCACAACAAATAAAACAGAATTAGCACTCGGACTTTACGTCAAATGGGGCGATGATGCGGTTGATATCGAACCAATAAAACACTTGTATAAAACGCAAGTTTTTGAACTTGCTAAACATCTTGGAGTACCAGAAAAAATAATCAACAAAAAACCAACTCCCGACCTGATACCTGGCATAAATGATGAAGATGCATTCGGAATAGAGTATTCTAAACTTGACAAAATATTGTTTAGTATAGAAAGTAACGAAGGAAAAGTTGAAGATATAGACGAAAAACTTTTATCAAAAGTAAAGGAAATTATGAGGTTCACAAAGATAAGAGAATTAAAAGGCTTAGGAATTGATGATATTTCAAATCAAAAAGATCGGTGGTGAGAGTGTGATTACAAGAAAAATATGCGAATCATTAGTAAAAATTTTCGAAGTAGATAAGAATATCCCAGAGATAAATGAAATCGCAGATGAAATCGCACAATTTGTAGGTGTAAACAAAATATCGATTGCCATATACGAAGAGAATAAATCACTTTTTAGAGTACTTTTCACAAATCTTCTTCCAGCCTATTCAAAAATCCCCTACAGTCTTGTTGACGAAAGAGATTCATTTTCTAAAACATCCATAATGGATCTCGACAACCTATACCTTTACAAATTGAAAAATACGAATTCAGGAAAAATCATTGGCCTTGTTTTAACTGATAGCATCCCATCGAAAATGCCAAATTTTAATGAACTTAGTGACTTTTTATCGTTTGTCCTAAACTTTATACCAGGATACGAGAAATCGAAAAAATATCTTGAAAAATACAGGTCACTATGGATGTTAACAAATATATTTGAAGGCAGCGAATCAGTTGATGAATTAATTGAAAGTTTTTTGAAGGTGATGACCCAAATATTAGACGCCGAAGTATCATATATAATTAATTTTCCTAAGGATAGAAACACGAACAGTAAAATAAATGTTAAAAAGTTCCAATACTCTAATGATATTATCGAAAAATTTGAATTGGATTTTTCTGATTTAGATGAGAATGTCTACAGATATTTTAAGGGTTCAGAAAAAATTATCTACAAACCTATCGGTTTGGAGCATATACTTAAAATTGACAACGTTCTCTCTGTTCTTATATTTAACTCTCAAATTGGTTTATTTATCTTTGCAAATAAGAAAGAACCAAAATCTTATGCGCTTTATAAAGCTTTTGACTCAATGGATCTTGAAATAGCTAAAGATTCTATAAACAGATTATTCCTTGCTAAAGGGAGAATAGAATTTGAAAAGAGGTTAAAAGAGGAATTAGATAAACTTCGCCAATTACAGGCAAATTATGAAACACTTATAGAAGAACAGAAAGAGCAAATAAGAAAGATGAATGCCGTTCACTATATAAGTCAGGCAATTAGAACAATGTACAGCGTAAAAAATGTATATAAGACTCTACTGCTCGGTTTAACTTCTGGCAGACTTCTTGGATATAACCGTGCTTTATTTCTGGCTTACGATGAAAAAAAAGACATACTCGTAGGAAAAATGTGGCTTGGTCCTGAAAGCGAAAGTGTAGAAGACGATTGGCGGAAGGCTAATCAACGTGCTATGAGGTATTCTGATGTAGTACAGTACCTTAGAGAAGAATCAATGCTTTTAGAATTTGATAACAAATTAACTAAAATGATAGAAGGTAAAGTTTTTCCATATAAAGCCCACCCAATCCTTGAAAAAAGCGTGTTAAGGAAGAAAATATTTGTTGCAAATGAAAAAATAATAAACACAATGGGGATGGAAGCAATAGATCTTGTAAATTTACTTGGAACAAAAGAATTTGCGGTTATACCTCTTGCTGGAAGAGAAGAAACATTTGGTGTAATAATCGTAGATAATTATCACACGAAAAAGCCCATAAAAGAAAATGATGTAGAAATATTAAAAATACTCTCTGACAGTGCAAGCTTGGCTGTAGAAACAGCTATAAACTATGAAGATCTGAGAAACAAAACTTTATCCCTTGAACGCCAAAAAAGTTTAATAGAGTACTTACGAGAATTTTCAGATTCAGTGCTTCAAAACATGTCATCTGCGATAATCGTACTAGACCGGGAAGGAAAAATAACAGAGTGGAACAAAAAAGCGGAAATTTACTTTGGAAGGCCAAAAGAACAAATGACCGGAATTGATCTAAAATTACTCGGAACAGAATTTGAAGACATCGAAGAAATGGCATTCCAAAGCATGAAAATAAAAGAAGAAATAACCCTAAGTAATTATTTAATACAAATAGGTGGTATGGAGAGATTTTACGATATAAGAATAACTCCATTTTGGGATACCGAAAAAATCATGTTAAGAGGTGTAATAATTACTCTTGATGACGTTACAGATAGAGTGAATCTCGAGAAGGAAAGGAAGAAACAAGAAAAGCTTGCCGCACTTGGTGAAATGGCAGCACGTGTTGCCCATGAACTTAGAAATCCAATCTCTGTGCTTGGTGGATTTATAAAAAGACTTGAAAAAAACATTGATAATCCAGAGTCAGGTAAGAAATATGTTAATATAATTAAAGAAGAAATATTGAGACTTGAGCAGATAGTAAATGAAATATTAGATTTTAGTCGTGAACCTAGAGCTTTGGAGTTTACAACATTCAATATAAACAAACTTATCAACGATGTATACATATTGCATGAAGACAAAATACGCGAAAAGAACATATTGTTTTCACTCGAAACTGAATCGGAAGAAATCATCGTTTACGCCGAATATTCCAGAATAAAGCAGGTAATTATTAACCTTCTTCAAAATGCAATTGAAGCTACGCCAAATAATGGTAAAATATTAGTGGAAACAAAAACAAAATTTGATAGAGTTGTTGTGTCTGTATGGAACGAGGGTACACCTATCGATAAGGATACCGCCGATAAACTTTTTACACCTTTCTTTACAACCAAGGTTCACGGAACGGGTTTAGGATTGGCAATATGCAAAAAAATAGTTGAAGATGAGCATAAAGGTAAAATTTATCATGAAGCTACAGAAGATGGTAATAGATTTACGATAGAAATCCCAAAAGAAATGCCTAAAGAAATTTCTTAAAATAATAAAGATAGGAGGAAATAAGTATGATGGAAATAATGTTAAAAGCAAAGATTCACATGGCAACGGTAACTGAAAAAGAGATAGAATACGAAGGAAGTATAGGAATAGATGAAGAATTATTAGAACTGAGTGGCATAAAAATTAACGAGATGGTTCTTATCTCAGATGTTAACAACGGTAACAGATTTATTACATATGTCATTCCAGAACCACGTGGGAGTAGAAAGATTTCTTTGAATGGTGCTGCCGCGAGACTCGTTGAAAAAGGTGATAAAATAATAATTATGGCATTTGGATTGTATTCCAAAGATGAGTACAAAAGCCCCAAAATTTTGATTATGAATTCCGATAACACGGTTAAAGAAATAAGATAAACAAATAAATTAAATCCAATAATCTGAAAAGAAATTTGAGGGATATTCTTTCAAGGGGGATAAAAATGGACATAAATATTACCGTTTCCTCTGATAAAATGGAAGCTTATCTTACTGTTAATAGTGTTTTCCCAGACGAAACAATAACATTGGAATCACTAATCGAAGAAATACGAAATGCAAAAATTGTCCACGGCATCGATTATGATGCATTAAGGTCTTTTTGCCAAAACCCTACTATTGGTGTACAACTGTTATTTGCACACGGGGATAAACCAAAAGATGGTGAAGATGGTAGAGTTGTCTTTGAATTTAAAGAAACGAGCTCAGCTCAAACAATTTTGTCTGGAAATAAAGTTGATTTTAGAGAATTTCCTGTTCAAAAAAGAATAATTGTAAAAAAAGGACAAAAAATAGCATCAATTTTCCCACCTACGGAAGGAATCCCAGGAAGGAATGTATATGGCGAACCTGTTCCAGCAAAGAAAGGAAATGAAGCGAAGATTGTACTTGGAAAGAACGTTTCATTAAGTGAAGATGGTAGGCATATCATCTCAACAACAGACGGAATATTAAAAGTTGACCCAGAAAAAAACATAATAGAAGTTAGTGAATATTTAGAAATTGAAGGTGATGTTGATTATAGTACAGGAAACATAGATTTCCCTGGATCTGTATTTGTTAAAGGAGATGTTAAACCAGGATTCGTGATAAGGGCAAAGGGTGATATAGAAATTAACGGTGTTGTTGAGGCATCAAGTATAATATCATTAGAAGGTAACGTTAAAATCAGTGGGGCAAAAGGTAAAGATAAAGGTTTGATAAAAGCAAAAAAAGATGTCTATTTAAAATATGCGGAGTCAACAACTATCGAATGTGAAAACTTATTTTTTGAGCACGAATTATTAAACTGTACTGTCAGGGTCACTAACTCAATTATAGGAAAAGGTAGAAATTCATCAATAATCGGTGGTGAATACATCGCATCAAACCTTATAGAAGCAGACGAGATAGGTTCTGATATAGGCGTAAAAACTTATTTAGAAGTTGGTGTTAATCCATATGTTAGAGAAGAAATAAAGTTGTTAAAAGCTCAAATTGAAATAGACAAAAGCAGCATCCAAAAATTGTTGAATACATTAAAACAATATAAAGAACTTAAAGATAAAAAAGTGCAAATTCCACCCGAAAGAGAAAAACAATTTTCAAAAGCCGCAAAAACACTCATCAACTTAAGAGAGCAACTTGAAAAAAATATAGTGAAACTTCACGAATTGGAAGACACAATTTCAAAAATCACTTTCGACTCAAAGATAATTGCTAGGAAATTATTGCATGCTGGTGTAGAGGTATTAATACATAATGCAAGGTTTTATCCAACAGTTGATTTACCAAAAGCTGTCCTTAAATTTGAAAATGGTCAAATTGTAGCTGGTGGGTATAGTGAAAAATGATTTCAAAAGAATCGGAGGTATTATTAGATGAGCAAAATAAAGATTTTACCCGAATTTCGAGCTATGGTTTGGGGAAACCAAGAACTAAATAGTATTTTCAATATAAATTCAAAAGAACCAATTGGGGAAATATGGCTACTATCCGGTCATCATTTGTACGAGAATAAGCTTGACACAGGTGAGACGGTAAATGAATTTGGAAAAAAGATTTACAATGGAAAATACAAAAGATTTCCAATACTTATAAAACTTGTTTCAACAAGTAAATGGTTAAGCGTTCAAGTTCATCCAGATGACGAATTTGCTCAAAAAATAGAAAATGAACCATGGGGCAAGAGTGAAGCTTGGTACTTTCTTACCGATGGAGAATTCGCAATATGTGAAAATGTAGACGCATTAGAAAAATTAGCTAAGAAAAATGAACTTGAGAAATTACCTGAAATACTTAAATTTGTAAAAGTTAAGCAAGGTACCTTTGTAAATATACCAGCAGGTACCGTTCACGCACTTGGGCCGAATAGCACAGTAATAGAAGTTCAGCAAAGTTCGGACTTAACGTACAGAATTTACGATTGGGGAAGACCAAGAGAAACTCACCTTGAAAAAGCTTTGAAAGTTTCAAAAAATATAAAAGTTGATGATATCGTTTTTGAAAATGTCACAAATCTTTCTTCAAAATACTTCACTATGGAAATTTTCGAAACAAAAGAATCGTTCGTTAATAGCTCTTCAAGTCTTTCTTTACCTATCATTAAAATACCAACAAAAATAGATAAAAATTTCTGTGCGTCTATTTCATATGAAAAAGAATTTGAGCAGGGGCAAATATACGTCTACAATTTTTTATAAAACAAAAAGCAGGCTTAAAAGCCTGCTTTTTTGTTAATTTAACTTTTATTCTTCTTTTAGTTTTTTAGATAGTAAATCAACGATATTTCTCACTGTAAGAATCTTTTCAACCTCTTCATCTTCAATCTTAACTCCAAACTCGTCTTCAAAAACCATCACAAGATCGAAAGCATCAAGTGAATCAGCGCCAAGATCCTCAATAAGATGACTATCTTCATCAATGTCTTCAATAGGTACGTTCAGTTTTTCTGAAATAATTTCCGCAACTTTTTTAAAGAGTTCTTCTCTATCCACAACTGTCAACCTCCTTACAGTTAAATCTTATTAAGTTCAAAACAATAATGCTGATAATAAGATTAAAATTAAAATTACTTACTTTGAATTATTCTAAACACCTTTAACCGATTTGTCAATATATAAAATATCACTTATTATAATTTATTTTAATCTCTTTAACAAGACTATCAATAAAATCAAAAGCTTTCTCCCAAAAATCACTCCTTGATATATCTATTCCCACCTTTGATAACAACTCATTTGGTGAAAGACTTCCTCCACTTTCGAGCAAGCTAAGATATTTTTTCGTAAATGACTTTCCTTCTTCCAAGTATTTCTGGTACAACGCAATAACTAAACAATGAGCAAAGTTATAAGAATAAACATAAAACGGCGTCTCAAAGAAGTGTGAAATCATTGCCCATTCATTTTTGTACCACTGCGGTATTTCAACAACCTCTCCGAAAGTTTTTCTCAACTCTTCGTAATATATATCGTTCAGCTCTTCCCAATCTGCGTATCCTGAGTTGCTTATCAAATCATGAGAGCGAATTTCAAAATTTGTAAAGAAATTTTGCCTAAACGTAGTAGCAAACGTATCTTCTATTTTTGACGAAATAAGAGCCAACCTTTCTTCTTTATCTAATTTTCCTTTTAAATAATCAAACACTAAAAATTCGCCAAAAACAGATGCTAATTCTGCTAAAGTAAGCGGCGTATCGTAGTTAAAATATGTTTGTTTCTTTGATAACGTACCATGTAAACCATGTCCCAATTCGTGTGCAAGTGTCATTATATCATACATATCACCGTTAAAATTCGTCAATACGTATGCTGGTAACTTCGTTGTAGAGTATATACAATAAGCTCCTCCAATTTTCCCTTCTCTTGGGTATAAATCTATCCTGGAATTTTCAAAAAATGATTTTACAATATCACCTGCTTTATTGCTAAACGAATAATACGCATCAAGTATAATTTCCTTTGCTTCGTCAAATGAAAATTTCCTTGCTTTTGTTGTTATTGGAGCGTATATATCAGCAAGTGTTAGTTTCTCGTTCATAACTTCGGATTTCCATTTGTAATATTCTCTAAGTATATTAACATTTTCATTTGTTGTTTCAATTAAAGAATCAACAACATCGTCACTTACTTCATTCTCAAAATTTCTCATCGAAATTGGTCGAGCAAATTTTCTTATCTTGCTCTCTAAATCGTAATCTTTAACCACGAGATTATATACTTCCGTTATAACCAATGAATCCTCTTGAAACCTTTTTAAGAATGTCTTCATCGCTTTTTTTCTCAAATCACTATTTGTTGAACGTCTCAAAGCCTTTACTTCTTCCGGTGTAAGAACCTTTATTTCACCATCTATTTCTATTTTAAACTTGTAAGAACTTTCTAATTTATTGTGTATCTTCGATATCGCTTCCCTTCTTGAAATAGATGTAAGAGCTAGCACTTGCTCAGCTTCTTTTGAAAGTAAGTGTTTTTTCCTCTTTTCAATAACCTCTATAAAATGTGTATAATTGGGCGCTATCTTTTTCAATTCTTGAATATCTTTTTTGCTCAATTTTGAAAGACGCACTTCGAGTTTCGCAAAATATTCACCAACGTTAGATTCCAAGCTTTGAATGGTACCAAGTAATTTTTGACTCTCTTTTTCCTTAGTGTTTACAGAATACCGCATCCATGCGTATTGAATTGATTTTGAGAAATTATCAGTGGAATCTTCTATTTCTTTAATTAATTTAATTATTTTATTTAACTCTTTCTCCTTTTCAAGTTCATCAACAAGTGAGCCTATGAGTTTAGAGTATCTCTTAGCGTTTTCTATAGCTTCTTCGTCTGATTGGAATACAGTTTTAAAATCCCACTGCAAGTCGACCCCTCCCGGCCAAAGAAATATAGTTTTATTCTTCCTCTTCACCTATCCTAAGCATTGCCAAAAATGCTTCTTGTGGTATTGTGACGTTTCCAATCTCTCTCAACTTCTTCTTACCTTCCTTTTGTTTTTCGAGTAATTTCATCTTTCTTGTAACGTCTCCTCCATAACACTTGGCAAGGACATCTTTTCTAAGTGCTTTTACAGTTGATCTTGCTATAAACCTTCCACCAGCTTTAGCCTGAATTGGAATTTCAAATTGATGCTGTGGAATAAGTTCGGCAAGTTTATCGACAAGTTTCCTTGCAATTGTGTAAGCTTTATCCCTATGCGCGACAAAAGAAAGAGCGTCAACAGGTTCTTTGTTTACGTATATCGTTATTTTCACCAAATCACTCTTTCTGTATTCAAGAAATTCATAATCCATCGACGCATAACCACGACTTACAGCTTTCATCCTGTCGAAGAAATCAAATATTATCTCTGCCAATGGTACTTCGAAATGCATCACAACACGTTCATGCCCAGCATTCTCAGTTGAAACTAACGTACCACGTTTTTCATTCTGAACAAGGTTCATGAGTTTACCTATGTAATCCGGTGGCGTAATGATTGAAAGCTTGACGTAAGGTTCGTATATTTCTAAAACCTCACCTTCTTCTGGAAATTTTGCTGGGTCGTTAATCATCAATTCTTTATAATCATGAGTAATAACTTTGTACTCAACGTTTGGAGCCGTCAATATTACCGCAATATCAAATTCTCTCTCTAACCTTTCTCTCACAACATCCATGTGCAAAAGTCCAAGAAAGCCACATCTAAAACCAAAGCCAAGTGCTGGCGAGTGATCAGGCTTATAAACGAGAGCTGCGTCGTTAAGTTTGTACTTATCAAGAGCCTTTCGCAATTCTTCATAATATTCCGGTAATCCAGGATACATACCCGCAAAGACCATAGGTTTGACCTCTTTGTATCCAGGTAACGGTTCAGGTGACGGATTTTCTGGTTTTGTAATTGTATCACCAATTTTTGCCTTCGAAACATCTTTCAATCCAGCGATAATATAACCAATATCACCCGCTTTTAAACTTTCAACAGGCGTCATATCGGGCGTAAACGTACCAACTTCATCAATTTCGTACACTTCATTACTTGACATCATCATTATTTTTTCGCCAGGTTTAATCTCACCATCAAATACTCGAACGTAAGTGACAACTCCTCTATACTTGTCGTACTTTGCATCGAAAATCAAAGCCCTCAAATATCCATCTTCTTTTGTGGCAGGAGCTGGTACAAGCTTTATCACCGCTTCTATAAGTTCTTTAACACCTATTCCTTCTTTTGCACTAATTTTGTAAATATCTTCGCCTGGAATTCCAATTAAATCTTCAATTTCGGCAATTGTTTCTTCTATATTAGCAGTTGGGACATCGATCTTATTTATCGCAGGAACAATCTCAAGGTTGTGCTCTAATGCCTTGTAAGTATTCGCAACTGTCTGAGCTTGTACACCTTGAGTAGCGTCAACTAGTAATATCGCTCCTTCAACAGCCGCCATACTTCTGTCAACTTCGTAAGAAAAATCAACGTGACCTGGTGTATCAACTATGTTTATCTCATACTCATTACCATCTTCTGCTTTGTAATACACTCTAAGCGGGTGTGACTTAATAGTTATGCCTCTCTCACGTTCGATATCCATACTATCAAGATACTGCTCTCTCATCTTCCTTTTTTCAATAGCATTTGTCATCTCTAAAATTCTATCTGTGAGTGTTGTCTTACCATGATCTATATGCGCAATGATACAGATATTTCTAACATTTTCTATTTTCTTCATCGATTCCTTTCCCTCCATAATTTCTTAGATTACTTACACGTTTCAATTTTTATTTCTAACCTCGACAATTGTAAATGGTATAGATATTCCATACTCATCAAAATACTTCTTTATCCTTAAGGCAACGGCATTTAATGAGTCTATAAATGTTTCACGTTCTGCCCAAAATTTTACCGTATAAGTAACTCCGCTCGCATTGAACGATTTGAAAACAACCATATTCGTTACACTTTCGTCTTTTATAACAAGAGGTTCATCTTCCAAAACTTTCTTTAAAACGCTCTCCACAAGCTTCATATCTGTTGAGTAATCCACTGTAACATCAATCTCATTTCTTCTGTATTTTCCGGGCCAGAACTTCGTAACGGTTCCAGACCAGACCTTTCTGTTAGGTATAAGTACAAGTTTACCATCAAATGTAACCAAATGAGTATGGTTCATCTTTATGATATCCACAGTACCACTTTGCCCATCTATATCCACAACCTCTCCTTCAAACACTTTACGAGTAACAAGAACAAGTATCCCAGAAAGAAAGTTAGTTAAAGGCTCCTGAAATGCGAGTCCAAGAACAACACCAGATATTCCCAAACCTGTAAGATATGGCGTAAGATTAACATCCCATATCGAAAGTACACCAGCTACAGCAAATCCGTAAACTAAAAATGCTATTAAAAGCGATAAAGTCTTTGGAGCCTTAATTTCTCTCCCGAAAGTTGACATGAATCTATCAATGGATTTCATTATTACTTTGTGAATTACGTAGGCAATTACTAATGCTAAAGCTGAGAAAAAAACTTTAGTTAAGATAACTATTGTCATAGTATTATCACCTCTATTTATGCAATTTTCAATACATAATCTTAACAGCGTCTCTTACTTCTTCCATTGTTTGCTTTGCTATCTCTCTTGCTTTTTCGTTACCGTTTTCGATTATTTCTTGAACTTGGCCTTCTGTAATTGAATTGTACCTTTCCCAAATAGGACTTAATTTCTCAGTCATATGTTTCAACAACAACTTCTTACAATCAACACACCCGATTTTTGCTTGGGTACAACCTTCAAAAACCCATTGTTTTTCTTCTTCATTATCCGCTGTTCCAAACGCCTTGTGGTAATCCCAAACAGGACAATTTTCTGGATTACCCGGGTCTGTCCTTCTTTTCCTCGCAGGGTCAGTAACCATTGGAAGTACCATCTTAGAAAGTTCATTTTCAGTAGTTATCAAAGGTATTGTATTTCCATAGCTTTTACTCATCTTTCTTCCATCGGTTCCAAGCAATTTTGGGACTTTCGAAAGAAGCTCTTTTGGCTCAGGGAAAATCTCCTTTTTGAATATGTAATTAAATCTTCTTGCAATTTCTCTCGTCAACTCAATATGATAGACTTGGTCTTCACCAACTGGTACACCATCTGCTTTATAAATAAGAATATCGGCGGCTTGAAGTACAGGATACATTAAAAATCCAGCATTTGAAAGATCTTTATTTGCTAACTGTTGTTTCATTTCTTTATAAGTTGGAACCCTTTCAAGCCATGAAAGAGGCGTCACCATAGAAAAAATAAGCATTAATTCTGCGTGTTCTTTAACAGCGGATTGGACAAATAACGTTGATTTATCTAGTCCAACCGCTATTAATGTCCTTGCTAAATCTTTTGTGTAGTGTTTTAATTCTGAAGTATCTTCGTAATGAGTTGTAAGGGCATGCCAATCAGCTATAAAATAAAATGTATCATGACCTTCATTTTGCAATTTAATCCAATTTTCAAATACACCAACATAATGCCCAACATGGACTTTACCAGTTGGCCTTATACCACTAAGTATTCGCAAAACAATCAACCTCCTTGAACTGTGTATCTAAAACTTACCTAAAAGCTAAAAAACTCAGATACTAAAAGAGTGGAGTAAATCCCTGTTTATTCCAGTACGCATTTTTCACATCGTTGTAAAGTTCAAAGAGCATATTCTTGTGTCCCAATTCCCATTTTGCAAGAGTATTTAAAATCCTCTTCATATCGCTATCCTCAACTTTTTCAGCAGTGGTTCTGTAAAAATTTTCAAAATCTTCTTCGATAAGATAAGCCATTCTAAGTATACTCATATCATTTGCAATATCATCAAGCGTCCCTACTGAAAGCTCTTCTTTTTCTCTTTCCTCGAAAAAGTCACTTCTTGTAAGCACAGAATCAACATCTATTTCTATATCACTTTGTACCTTTTCCATAAGACTTTTTATAAATTCTACATGCTCTTCTTCCATCTTCCATAAACTTTCAAGCGTATCCCTTACTTCTTTACTTTTAGCACGTGTAGCTTTCTCTTTGTAAAATTCTCTACCTTCTATTTCTCTCGCCAATGCAAATCTTAAAATCCCTAAAATCTTCTCCATTGCGCTCCCCCCTTTGTAAAGAGTGATTGCGATTTCTTACATTCCAAGTATATCATAAACTCTATCCAAATATTCTCTTATTTCTAACTCTGAAAAACTTCTCGCGAAGCGTTTAATTTCATTTCCTTCGCTATCTATAATTAAAATCGTTGGAACTGTAAATACCATATTCTGACCCGCCACTTCTGGCTTTTGAACAACATCAACGACTTCAAGTTCAAGTTCGTAATCTTTTGAAATTCTCTGAATCTTTGGTAAAAAAGCGGTACACACACCACATTTATCGTTTTTGAAATACATAATCTTTAGCATAACATCGTACTCCTTTCTATTAATTATTATTTTTTTCAAAGAATCCATTTTCATACATATAATCGAATATTTTTCTCGCCATCGGCGCAGCTGTCTCTCCGCCGCTTTTTCCGTGTTCGATAAGTACTAAAACTGTATACATCGGTTCTTCACTCGGCGCAAATCCGATGAACCACGCATGCGGATCACCATCACCAACTTGAGCTGTACCAGTTTTTCCAGCAACGCTTATTGGAAATCCCTTAAATGATTTTGATGCAGTACCAGCATTAGCAGCGCTTCCTTGAACGCTTGTAACCTCTTCAAGCCCATTTATAATTAAATTCCAATCACTATCAGAAATATTAAGTTTTACTTTTTCTTCTACTATCTCCTCATTTATAACAAGTTTTGGCTTTATTATTACTCCTTTATTAGCGATAGCATTGTACAAATTAATCATTTGAAGAGGCGTGACTGTTAGAAATCCCTGTCCAATTCCGTAAAGTATCGTGTCACCAGGATACCATTTTTCTTTGAAGGTTTCATACTTCCACTCTGGCGTCGGCAAAGTACCTGAAACTTCTCCGGGCAAATTAATCTTCGTTTTTTCACCCAATTTGAAAGCTTTGGCAACTTCAACTATTTTATCAACACCAACATCTAACGCTGCGTTGTAGAAATAAACATTACAAGAAACTCTAATTGCCTTTTTCAAATCAACGATACCATGCCCGGAGGTTAACCAGTCTTTATACTTACCTGTTACATTCCCTTTTGAATCTATATAATAGAAAACTCCATTGCATGATACAGTATTTGGTTGACCATACAATAATTGCGCAAGCGCAGTTATTACTTTAAAAGTCGAACCGGGTGGATAAACATTGGAAATAGCTCTATTAAGTAGCGGTTTTAGCGGGTCATTTATTAGCTTTTCCCAAGTTAATACATCAAGCTCATTCATATCATTCTCCGGAGATGGATAAGATACCATCGCTACAATTTCACCAGTTTTTGGTTTTGAAACTATAACAACTGATGGTGTTTCAGATTGTTTTAACATCTCATAGATAAATTTTTGAAGACCAAAGTTTATTGATGTTTGAAGATCCAAGCCATTGTCTGCCGCATTTTCTAATATCCCTTGCTGATAACCACCACCTGGAGTTCTGATAGTATACGAAACACCAAACTTCCCTTTTAGCACATCATTATAAGCATATTCTATGCCTGATGTACCATCACCATCGATATTAACACTCCCAATTAAGTGATAAAGAAAGCCGTAAGAATGCCTCTTTTCAATAGTTTTAACTGTGTATCCAATACTTTTGAGGAGAAACGCTTGTTCCCAGTCTAATTCTGTGACTCCAGTATTTTTTAAAGTTGCAATTTGTTCAATAGATAGATACTTTTTCAATATTTTTTCATCATCTTGGGTATATTTAGCCAAATTTAGAACTGGTTTCCACTCACTCCAAGCAAGCTTAACACCATCGGAAGAGTAAATAGTACCTCTCAAACCTCTATTGTAACCACCTTTACCAAGAATCTCCGATAAAAAACTTTTATATTTGTACTGTTCTATTACTTGCACTTTTACAAGACCATAAAAGACATAAAAAAACATTGCCAAAAAAAGCATAAATGGTATGTATTTTCTCGCAAACTTATCTGCCATTTAATCACCACTCATGTTTAAAATGCCCAAAGTATAATAAACTATAATTTACTTGAATCTTCAATTTTTTCAATATGCTTTTTCACAATACTTTCTATTGCAATTTCTTCACTTAAATTACTATTATCAAGCTTTAAGCAGAACAATTCTTCAAGTATATTATTCAAAATCGGTCCAGCCTTCAATTGATACCTTTCCATCAAATACTTACCAGTTACCTTCTCAATTCTTGTGTTAAGAACAGTATCTATGTAACTGAGCAAATAATTTTGTTCATCTTCATCAAGATAAGCGGAGATATGTGAATAAATATAAGGATTTGACTTTCCACAAACCTTATAAATATCGGAAAAAGGATAACGATTTTCGATAAGCGATTTAACAGGGATAATTATATTTTCAGTGAATTTTAAAGTTTCTATAAATTTCTTAGGATAACCGTATTTTGCCCTCATCTCTTCAAGGGTAGATTTATCGTAATACTCAAGGAAAATTGTAGATACAGCGTAGAAATCATTAAAGTTTTCAAATCTTTCCTTCAAGTATGGAATAAATTTAAACAACCTTACAAATTTTTCTTCCATAGTTGCAGTGTAATAAGTCTTTGGAAATATATGCTTTATCATGTCAAGCTCTGCCATTCTTTTAATTGCTTTAATTGGATTTTTTTCTTCCAATATCTTTTCTATTTCCTGCCTAATCCTGGAGCCTGAAACCCTTTCTAAATATCTTTCGGAGAGATTTTTTTTCAACAAATCAAGCGTATAGTTTTCCATCTTGAACCCGTACCTCTGCTCAAATCTCACAGCTCTAATCATCCTTGTCGGATCTTCAACAAAGCTCAAATTGTGGAGTACTCTAATTACACCTTCCTCAAGATCTTTTTGACAATTGAAAAAATCATACAACGTTCCAAAATCTTGTGGATTTAACTTTATCGCCATAGCATTAATAGTGAAATCCCTTCTATACAAATCCTTCTTTATTGTACTTATATCCACTTGTGGCAATTCTCCAGGACTTTCGTAATATTCAGTCCTAGCTGTCGCTACATCGATTTTAAATCCATCTTTGAATATAACATTAGCGGTAAAAAATTTCTCATATGGTACAACAATGGCATTAAGTTGTTGAGCCATATACTTAGCGAATTCTATACCATTCCCCTCAACAACGATATCAATATCGTAATTTTCAATATTCAAAATCAAATCTCTAACAAATCCTCCAACAACATATACAGGAGAATTCATTTCGTTACCGAAAAAGCCAATTAATCTGAGAAGATTTACAATTCTTCTTGATAGTCTTTCGTTTATTAAATGAGATATATTATTGAACGTAGTTTTAATTTCCTCTCTTTTTTCTAAATAAGACTTTTTTGGGCTACTTTCAGCCCTAATAATATCAGACCTAGTAACTATTCCAACTAAAATATTATTTTCATCTAAAATTGGAATTCGGCCAATATCATTCTCAATCATTAACTTTCGAAGGACACTTACAGGTGTATCTAACTTCGCAGTTATCAACTTAGAGCTCATTATAGACTTGATAGGTCTCTTGCCAAGTCCATGATTGAGTGCCTTATCAACAGTTTTTTTAGTCACAATCCCCACCAATTTATTTCCTTCAACAACAGGCATACCGCTGTGCCCTGTTATTTCCATTATTTTATTAACTTCCTCTATACTTTCGGTTGCGAGAGCCGTTCTAACCGGTGAGGACATAATATCTTTCGCCTTAAGTCCAGTATTTATGTAATTTGGCAAAACCTGAAGTATTTTATGCTCAACTTCCTCCACAGAGGCTATATTCACTTTAGCCGATGCCGCTTGCTTGTGTCCTCCGCCGCCAAACACACTCATTAATCCAGCAAGGTCAATATCTGGTGATTTGGTTCTAGCTGTAATAAAAACTTTCTTAGCCATCCTAACGATAACTATAAGCGTATCAACATTTTGAGCATACCAAAATTTCGCAACTATGGCCGCAAGCCCACCAATAAATTTTTCAGTTTCCGCTGTAGCTATCGTAATTTGATAATTATTTACATTATAAGTCTTAACATTCTGTAATAGATTATTTAAAACAATCTTTTGATCTATCGTGAGGTCAAATTTTATGTATTCCGAAACAGTATTCAAAGAAAGACCATTTTGAAACAGATAAATCACAGCCTCTAAATCTTCAAGTGTTGTACTCGAAAACAAAAGACTTCCGGTATCTTCGTAAATACCTATACCAAGTAAAGAAGCTTCCTCATTTGAAAGCTTAATCCCTTTTTCTTTTAGCATATTAGCAACAATAGTAGTCGCTGCGCCAGTTTGCTTAATAATTTTATTTAAATTCTTATTTTCTATATTCAACTCACGGATATCTGGATGGTGATCTATTACTGTAATTTTTGTATCAGAAGACAACTTACTCTTTATTTCCTCGCCTATTCTTTCTATATCCGGCGTATCAACAATAATTAATTCTTCGATATCGCCATTGAAACCCTTGAGTTCATTTTCGTATATAAAAGGGAAAAAATCGCCATAAAATCTTAAAAATTCGCTAAGATTTTGAAATGGGTTACCAGATATAACAATTTGAAAATCTGGATAAATCTTTTTAAGCCCTACGCAACTAGCAAAACCATCAAAATCAGGATTAGAATGAGTTGTAATAACTTTTAATCTATTCAATCTATCACTTCCCGTTTTTTTAGCTTATTAATTGTTCCTGTGACTATTTCCAAATCCCTTTTGTCAACTTTAGCTATTCCATAGAATATCTCAAAATACCTTTGGAATATACCTGATGAGCGTCTTTCAACAACGGGTTTCCAAGAACCGCAGTTCATATAAAATTTAATATCATCTTTAACTTTCAGAACTTCAAAATTAGGTCGATGGCTGTGACCAGTTATTATACCATCTATATTTCCAATTAACTTTAAGTTTGATTTATCATCAACGTATCCATCCATATTATTTATCAAAAAAGATGGATCTTTGAAAATTCTCACCGCAGCTTTTTTTAAATAATCCGTCTTTTTAAGCTTTCTAAAATTCATTACCATCCTAACAATCAATTCGCCTAATTTAATTCCACCAACTTTATTTAAAAAAACTATTGAAAGCTTACTCATAAATGGATAATTTTTCTTCATCCAAGTTTTTGCTTCATCTTGTCTCATCATTTCTATAAAATTATCTATCCACATTTTCAAAAGGTCAACGCTATTCTCATATACCTCAGTTATTTTCTCAAGCCAGAGAAACACATCTAATGTAGGCCTAACATTATCGTAATCACGTATTACTTCATCCGGTAAATGCTTTCTCAATTCATTATCGAAGTTACTCATCATGTACCTTGCTATAAAATCACCCAGTGGTGGGATAATTTCACCGTTGACTTCCTTAAATTTATTAACAGAATCAAATTGATTCCCATGGATAGCCAATATATTTGTTTCCTCATCGTAGAAATATGGAACTATGTTTAGGTTACTTATTCTTTCTTTTAAAGCTTGTTGAAGCCTTTGATTTTTTAATATATAGTAATCATGATTACCAACGACATACCATATATTTCCTTTGAAATTTTGTAATGCTTTAAAAATTTTGGGATGCCTTCTTTCTATATCCTCAATCACATTTTCGTCAATTTTATCCATAATTTCCCAAAAACCAATGAGCCCAAGACTTTGAACAGCGCTTGATTCAAGAATTTCGAATCCATCACCAACAATAACAATTTCGGGGTTCTCCAGATTATTCCAATCTAAAAGCATACTTTCGAACAAATCATCTTGTTCGAAATCATCTTTGCTATTTCCATCACCGATATGAAGGTCACTGATAAATATAAGATTTCTCATAAAGAACCCCTCTATTCAAAATAATTATTCAATTTTAAGCAAAAAATTAAAATTCAAAAATCCTCTCAGGATGTACATAAAATATTTTCGTACCTGGTATATTTATCTTTTTTATAGCCTTCTCAAGTCCTCTAACGTATCGTGATGAAATATGGTACAAAACTAAATTCTTTACATTTGAATCTTTTACAAGTTCAACTATATCGTCCAAAGACGCATGATTATTAAATTTTCTGTCCTCTCTATTTAAAAAAGTACATTCATGAAAAAGTATCTCCGTATCCATTATATCTTCTTTTTTCAACAAAACAGTATCACCAGAAATTGTAAGCACCTTTTTCTCATAAGCTTCCGTTATCTCTTCACTTCCAAGTTTTTTAGCAAGATTTGAAATCTCCTCTTTCGGCAAATCCCTGTATTCTTCTTTCAATCTCCTACGTACGTCTATTACGTGATAACCAAAAGCTACTTCACTATATGTATGGTTAACTTGAAATGGCTGAACGTATCTAATGAAAGAACCTGATTTTCTTAAAAATACATTTTCACCTTTTTTTACAGGCACAAAAATAAGCTCAAATCTTAGATCGTTATTTGCTCTCTTCAAAAATTCCGCGTAAAATTCTATTCCCTTATTACCTTCAGGATAATAAACTGTGAGAGGCTTCTCTCTATCTCCCATAGCGTTATTTCTGGTATTTATTATCGACCAAAGTCCCGCTATATGGTCAACATGCCCATGAGTAAGAAAAATATGCCTAACAGCATAAATTTTATTACTAAGCATAGTAGCAACACCTTCACCAGCGTCGAACAAAATCCTCTCCGGTGAATAATAAATCCATGTTGAGTACAGTGCTTTACTAAACGCTATAAAATTCAAAAAAAACGCACCTCCAAAAATATTCTAATATTCTATTGGATATTCTCCTATTTAAATTAATTTATTCCTCGCGTAATACCTCAACCTTTATCTTTCCACTAACTCCTCCTGGTAATTTAACGGTTACATCATACGTTCCAAGGGCTTTTATTGGATTATCTAACACTATCCATTTTTTGTCAAATTCCTTAGATAATGTTTTTGAAATTACATCTGATATATTGGCACTTGTAAGTGAACCGAAGAGTTTCCCACCATCACCAGCTTTTGCTTTTATCTTAAAAACATGTTTGTGTAGTTCAGAAAGCAAATTTTCACTTTCTCTTTTCAACGCCTCAAGCCTTTTCTTTTCTTCTTCTTTCTCTTTTTCAAGTTGCTTAAGAACCTCTGGCGTTGCCTCTCTTGCAAGACCTCTTGGAATTAAAAAATTCCTTGCGTATCCATCAGACGCGTTAATTACTTCACCTTTCTTTCCAAGTTTCGGAACATCTTGAATAAGTACTACCTTCATTTACAATTCCTCCCTTTCATATTTCAGTTAAATTCAAACATTAATTGCCTATAACTACCAAATACCTATCTTTACCGGCTAAATCCTTCAGTATTTCTCCACCTGTAAGTTTTCTCAACGCCTCTCCTTGATCTTCTCCTATCTCCATTACAACTATTTTACCTTGAATATTGTAACGTTCAAAGAACTTTTTGTAAAAATCAAGACCATCTTTTCCCGCGAATAACGCATCAGGTGGCTCATATTGAACTTCTATAGGCAAAACAGCATCCGCTCTCACATAAGGCGGATTTGAAACAATCAATTCAAATTCATCGAACTTCTCAATAAACGGCTCGGCGTATTCGCCAAGTTTCAACTCACAACTAACATCGTACATTTGAGAATTTTTTCTTGTAACTTCAATTGCCTTTGGATTAATATCTGTTCCGTAACACTCCACGCCTGTTTCCAAAGCAAGGGTAATTAATATCACCCCACTTCCAACTCCTATTTCCAATACTTTCTTTATACCATTTTTTCTAATCAAATCAATAGCTATTTCAACAAGCCCTTCCGTTTCCCAACGAGGTATAAGGACCCCTTCTTCTATGTAAAACTTCCTCCCGAAAAATTCAACTTCACCTAATATGTATTGGAGTGGGTAACCTGTCAGACGTTTCTCCAAAAGCTCTATTGCCTGTTCAGGGCATTCCAACTCATCATGTGAAATGACAAATTCTTTTGACCTTTCAAGCACCTTACTAATCAAAATCAGAGCTTCCCTCTCGGGAAGCCCTTTCTCTTTGTAAAGCTTCAAAACTTCAGAGATTTTCATCTGCTTAATTCTGCTTATATCCCGAGTTGTTTTCTTACAACTGGGTCTATCCTATCTGGTGTCCATGGTGGGTCAAATGTGAGTTCAATCTCGACATTACCGACACCTTCTATAGACCTTATTTTCATCTCAGCATCGCCCATAATCCCACCTGCTAATGGGCACATGGGTGTTGTCATCGTCATTAAAACTTTAACATTATTTTGCTCATCGACCTGTATATCATAAACTAAGCCAAGTGTAACAACATCGAGACCTATTTCCCAATCAATTACTTCTTTCAATTTATTCAAAACGGCTGTACGAAGCTCTTCTCTTCCCACATTAATCCTCTCCTTTCGATAATTCCTCTATCTTACCAGCTATATCGTAAGCGGCATTTGAAATATACTCTTCATTAGGCCCTTGCACGAAAACTCTAACAAGAGGTTCTGTACCGGATGGTCTTACGACGATATCAACATCTTCTCTCTTATATTTCTCTATCAACTTCTTCACTTCTTCATGCTCGACAACCAATTTGTTTTTCGTCTTAACATTTATCATTATCTGCGGATAATCTGGTATCTCATCTGCAAGTTCAGAAAGTTTTTTACCAGATTTTATCATAACACTGATAGTTTCAAGAGCTGTTATAATACCATCACCGGTTGTAGATTTATCTAAAAAGATTACATGACCACTTCTCTCTCCACCGACACTTGCGTTAAGTTCAAGCATTTTCTCAAGGACATACCTATCTCCAACTTTCACTCTAACAAGTTTTATGCCATTGTTTTTAAGAAAAACCTCCAATCCTATATTGGAAAGCACTGTACCAACAGCAACATCGTTTTTCAATCGACCTTCCAATTTCATGTGTTTCGCGCACAAACCAATTATCTTGTCACCGTGTACCTCTTGTTTTTTCTCATCTAAAAGAATACACCTATCGGCATCACCATCGTGAAGTATCGCAAGATTGTGATTCGTCATTTTTTCAAGAGCTTTCTTAGGGTTTGTTGAGCCACAATCTACATTTATATTGTAACCATCAGGGGTATTATATATCACATCAACTTTTGCTCCTAATTCCCTTAATATATATGGTGTTGTCTCGTATGCTGCACCATTTCCTGCATCTACAAGAATTTTTAAACCAGTTAAATCCAAACCTTCAAATTGCTGAACAATGTAATTTGTATATTCCTCAAACGCAAGCTTATAGTCCACCACACAGCCAATCTCATTGTAAGGGGAATAATGAATTTCATTCATACGCTTTTCGAGAGTTTCTTCAACTTCATCTGGAAGCTTGAAACCACGTGATAATACTTTTAAACCGTTGAACTCAGGAGGATTGTGAGAGGCTGAAATCATGACACCTATAGCATCCTCCAATTTTGTTATAACCGCAAGCGCGGGGGTCGGTAAAACTCCACATCTATAAACAGTTGCACCCGCGGATGTCGCTCCTGCAACTAAAGCGGCTTCAAGCATATCGCCACTTGCCCGTGTGTCCTTTGCAATGAATATCCTCTTATCAACATATTTTGCTAAAGCATTCCCGAGCTTGAAGGCTATCTCTGGTGTTAATTCTTCATTTACAACACCTCTGATTCCATCTGTTCCAAAAAGGCGCATGGAAATTCCTCCCTGTTTAAATTATTTATCTCGTCTCCATATTATCTTCTCTATATTATCTACTACCAGTTTCACGTGGGACAAGTGATTTAATCCATTCTACAAAAGCTGGATAATTCCTCGTTTGTATATACACCCTACCAGGTCCTGTAAAGGTACACACAAGCCCTTCTCCACCGAAAATAGTCGACTTTAATCCACCAAACGTACGAACACTGTAATTCACACTGCCATCAAAAGCGACAACATGACCTGTATCTATTGTCATCTGTTCCCCTGGCTGAAGCTCAATAAGCTTTATACCTCCGAAAGATGATATAGCCACATCACCGTAACCTTGAAGCTTTAGCAAGAAAATACCTTCACCAGAAAAGAAAGATTTAAAACCACCAAATGACACATCAATGTCTACCGAAGTATCACTCGCGAGAAAAGAAGTTGATTGAACAAATAAAGTTTGATTTAATGGCACAACATCTATATCACCAGGTAACTCAGGCGCAACTCCAACTTCACCATTACCGTGAGAAACATAAGTATTCATAAAGAAACTCTCGCCACCTAAAATAGCACGTTTCAAAGCTTTCCAAACGCCACCTGTTGAAGTTTGAACTTCCACAGGACCTTTCATATAAACCATAGCTCCCGGTTCCACTTTCGCACTTTCCCCAGGACCTATAAAAATTTTCAAAAGAGCATAACTTCCCCTGAATTCAATATCATATTTCATATTCTTCGTCCTCCATCTTGAATATGTAAACACCATCTTCGTTATCAACTTCTTTGAGCCTTAATTTTACTATTTCCTTCTCTTTGGAGCTTGGTATATTTTTACCAACGTAATCAGGTCTAATTGGAAACTCTCTATGTCCTCTGTCAATTAAGACTGCAAGTTGTATGCTCTTTGGTCTACCACGTGAGATAATCGCGTCCATAGCAGCCCTAACTGTTCTTCCAGTGAAGAGCACATCATCAACAAGAATAACTTTCTTATCGTTAATCGGAAAATTAATATCGCTCTTGTCATCTTCTTTTGACGTTCTTTTTTCATCATCTCTGAATGGCGAAACATCCAGAGCGCCAACAGGCACATCAACACCTTCGATAATTGATATATTCTTACCTATCCTCTTTGCGAGAAATGCTCCTCGTGTTATTATTCCAATAAGGACAATATCTTTGGCACCCTTATTCTTTTCTAAAATCTCATGGGCTATCCTCATCAACGACCTTCTTATATCATCTTCATTCAAAATCTTTATAGCTTTATTAATAGCGCTCATCTTACAACCCCACTCCAAATAAAATTTTTAGATTGTATAGATCTTTTAAATAGTTATCATTAACATCCGGTTCAGAGAGTAAGTAAGAACCTGAAATTCCTAACCTGAAATTTGAAAAACCAAATTCAACCGCTCCGCTAAAAATATTGAAAAACTGGTTGTCTGAAAAACGGAAAACGGGCAAATATGTCAAAGACAACTTATTAATAAATTGCCATTTTGGAAAATTAACATTAAAACCCAACTGCACTTTATTATCTCCAACATTATTCAAACCAGCGGAAATATTCCAACCATTTTCAGTAAAAAACGTCACTCCACCAAATGCCACAGGTAAATAAATTGTCTGAGTCGCATCCATATTTATAAGCGTAACATCAAAAACTCCAAAGTCTATGACTAAGTTCTTATCGACAATTATCTTTCCGCCAATGTCCACCTTCAAATAAAATTTATCTATAGGTAAAACATTAGCTTTTATATTTAAACCATAAAATCCTGTTAAATTTGAAAGTTTGTAATTAACAACCCCATAAGAAAATTGAGAATCAGTCGTGTAACCAAGTTCACCACATAAATTTGTTACCCTTTGTTGCCAAGCAACTCTGACAAAAGATGAGCCAGACTCAGAAATATAGTTTTCAAGAAAAACAAAATTGCTACTTACAAAAAGATTAGCAGGACTTTCAAAAACTGCGAATGTAAAAGCAAAAAATTCCACAACTAACAAAAGCAAAACACTAATCGTTAGCAGTCTTTTCATAAGCTTTTTTTATCCCCTTTCGGAATTCTTCAAAAGTACCATTTTCCAAACTCTCGCGCATCTTCTCGCCAAATTCCATCATGAAATGGATATCATGAATTGTCAACAATATCTGCCCCAACACTTCTTGTCTATCAAACAAATGCCTTATATACCCTTTGGAAAAGTTCCTACAGGTATAGCAAGTACAATTTTCATCGATAGGTGTCTTATCGTACTTATACCTTGCCGACCTTATGTTAAATTTACCATTCCATGTAACGGCAAGCCCGTGCCTTGCCACTCTTGTTGGGAAAACACTATCGAACATATCCACACCATTGGCAACTAAATCGACCAACAAATCTGGAGAACCGCCACCCATAAAATAGCGTGGTTTATCTTGCGGCATTTTAGGACCTATGAATTCAACCATCTTAATTGTTACCTCGCGTGGTTCACCAACACTCAACCCACCGATCGCAAAACCGTCGAAATCAAACTGGGTAATCTCATGGAGGCTCAATTCTCTCAAATCTTCATACGTTGCACCTTGAATTATACCAAACGTTGCCTGATTGGATATTCTTCTCAAATGTTCAAGACTTCTTTTTGCCCACTTTGTGGTTAACTTAACCGCTCTCTTAGCTTCATCATATCCATCTTTAGGGTCTGCGCAATAATCGAACGCCATAACGATATCTGAACCAAGAGTAGCTTGTATTTCCATGGAAAGCTCCGGGGTAATATAATGCTTCGAACCATCTATAGGTGACATTATCCATACGCCATCATCTGTTATTTTCTGGCCTTTCTTTAAGCTGAAAACTTGAAAACCACCACTATCGGTTAGTATTGGTTTATTCCAACGCATAAAATTATGAAGCCCACCGAACTCTCTGATAACATCAAGTCCGGGTTTTAAGTACAAATGAAACGCATTTGAAAGAATTATCTGAACATTGTTCTCTTCAAGTATATGCGGTGTAACAAGCTTCACATTAGCATTTGTTCCAACAGGCATAAAAGTAGGTGTTTCAACAACACCATGTGGTAAGTGAATCCTACCTCGTCTGGCATGTCCTTGTGTGTTGATTATCTCAAATCTTAGTGAACCCATTTTCCTTTACTAACTCCTGTATTCTATCATAATAAACCTTTGCTTCATGCATTACTTCGTACATTTCGTCAAGAATTTTATTTTTATAGTTTTCATCTGTAATTGACTTCAAATTAATCATGACATTGTACTCACCAATTTTACAAGCTGCTCTCGCAAGCTCTGCGGCGCTGAAAGCGTCTGATACCGCGTTCTTATTTCCCCACTTCGCCACAATCTCACTGTACTTCAAAATATCTCTTGCGCACTCAATAAGCTCAAAAGGAGTTTCGATGGCTTTCTTTAAAGCCTCTTGAATCTTTTCTTCACGGTTTGGTTCTTCCTTTGGAAGCTTATAAGCTGCCATAACTGCATCAAAAGCCTTAACATCTTCTTCGGCAAGCTTCAAAGACTTTTCAACAACCAATTCCATATTTTCCAACACTTCCTGCATTAAACCCTCAAATTCCTCATACTTTTTCTTTCCAAATGTTAAATTCGCAACCATAGAATTTAACGAACCGGCAAGCGCAGCTGCAACAGCGCCAACAGCCCCACCACCAGGAACGGGCGTCTTCTCTTTAACTTTATTACACAATTCCTCAACAGTAATTTTCCTAACCTCCACTAATACCCCTCCTTCTTTTTTTATGATTTTGTTAACCAAAGGTATTGATAAATTTCAAAAACCATATTATCTTCTTAAAGAGGGGACACCCCCCAATATACTCTCAATAAGGAGGTATCCCGACATGACTAATATCCAACTCAAATGCCCTCATTGCGGCTCTTCTAACTTCATCAAAAATGGTCATGATAAGTTCAAAAACCAAATCTTCTTTTGCAAAGACTGCAAGCGTTACTTTAAACTTTCTTTCACCAAAAAACACAAACTTTTCTCTTTCCCTTACCCTCGTTGTGTTCATTGTAACCATGTCATGGAAATTTACAAAATCCGCCGTTATTTCGTTCGTTTCAGATGCAGAAAGTGCAACTTCAAAACTTCTGTTCCACTTTCTCTTCCTCAGCCTGTGCCTTTCAACTTTCATCCTTTCAAATTCTTCCGTTTCCCTATCTATATCATTCTCAAAGCTTTCATATTGTACTTCAAATACAACCTTTCTCTTCGTGCTATTAAAGCTTGCTTGAATATCAATGTCTCTCATGTCGCTATTTACAAATGGATTATCAAGTTATCTTCTGTTATTTCGCTTTTTGAGTTTGAGAATGTATTTAAAGTTCATGGTGATGAAACAGTTATTGTATTTCGAGACAAAAAGTACTATGTGTGGCTATTAGTTGAGCATGGTACGAATTTAATAGTAGCTTGGCATGTATCAAGATATCGTGATATGTCACAAGTTAAGATATTGTTAGATAAATACTTTAGTCAAAGAAAACAAAACACACAAATAGAGTTAATAACCGATGGACTAAAAGCGTACGAGATAGCAGTAAAACTAAATTTTGATAATGTTGAGCACAGAGAAGTAAGACTAGGTAAAAACAACGAATGTGAATCGAAATTTTCGTTATTTAAGATGTTTGTTAGAGCGAAAAGGAGCTTCAAGAAATTTAGCAACATACGGTACTATGTAAATGGTTTTTGTGTAGTAAGGAACCTATGCAAGTTATATGAGAACGAAAATGAGATGATTACAGCTTTAGCTTCCATCATCACTACTAGTTAACAGCATCTTTTTTATTCTTAATTTTTCCCACGTTGAGTTAAAAATCTAATTTTAAGCAAATCCAAAGAGGAAGACAAAAAACTTCTATTTAATTATACCACACTCGAACGGATTATACCACATGTACTTTTATCCTAGATTTTTCCTTGACAAACGTATATAATTTTTTGTAAAATGTTAAGATAGAATATCAAAAAACCCGCAAACATAAAAATTTCTATTGGAGGTGAAATTAATGAGTATTAAAATGGTGAATTACATTTTATTACCTGTGTTAGTTGCTTTGGGAATTATTTTAACTGTTTTCTTAGGATACCATTTAACTATCGATATTAGCCACCTTTGAATGAATAAGATTGAAGAAACATTTGTAAAAAATTTGGACAACAAATTTGAAGATATTCATAAAAACCTTCAACTTGCATCCGATTATATTCTATCCAAACAACAGATATTAGAAGCATTTGCTAACAAGGATAGAGATACGCTAATACAATACGTGATGCCAATTTACGAGAATTTATCAAAAAACTACAGAGTCAACCAAATACATTTTCATACTCCTGATTTGAAATCGTTTCTCAGAACTAATGATTTAAATAAATACGGAGATAGTTTAGACTTTAGAAATGACATAAAATATGCTCATACAATACGTGATGCCAATCCATGAGAATTTATCAAAAAACTATGAAACCAACCTAATACACTTCCATACTCCTGATTTGAAATCGTTCCTCAGAACTAATGATTTAAATAAATACGGAGATAGTTTAGACTATAGAAATGACATAAAAGTTGTGCTCCAGAAAAAAGAACCCATATTTGTATCATCTCCAGGCAAAAGTGGTGTTGGCTTTAGATACGTAAGACCTGTATACTATAACAACGAATTTGTGGGTACAATGGAAGTTGGATTTTTATTAAGTAAAGAAACGCTTAAGCAAATGGGAGAAGCTATTGTCTATCAATTCTTAGATGAATATGGTAAACCTGCAGAAATAATTACAAAACCTGACGAAGTTGAAGATTTTCTGCAAAAGTACAACATTGAAAACCTAAAAGCTGGAAAAGAATCTTCTTTTAGGGATGATAAATACTTTTACATAAATTATCCATTAAAAAATGTCGACGGTCAAACATTTGCAACCATTCTTCAAAGAATAGACGCAAGAAATATTTTTAGTATGCAGAAGAAAGGTATAACTTCACAGATTATAGTAGGTTTACTCGTAGCTTTAATAACAATAGCTGTTGTTATATTCTTCTCCTCACTCACGGTGAAAAAGATCTCAACTCTTGTGATAGAAATAGAAAAATTACAAAAAGAAAGGAACTTAGCAAAAGGAATCTCATTCAAATCAGGTAAAGATGAAATATCAAGCGTTTTTCAAAAATTATCTGAGTTGCTCGCTAATTTAAGAAATATAATAAAAGAATTTGTCCTCTCATCAAAAGATTCTAACATTAGATTAGGTACACTTATCTCAAAAATCGATGATTCTTACTTCTCGCTTAAAGCGTTCAAGGAAAGCTTTGAATATGGAGTTCAAATGGCACAAACAGTATCTTCTTCAGTAGAGGAAACAACAGCAACAATAGAAGAAATATCTGCCACCACATCAAACATATCAAAAGCTGCTCAAAGCGTTGCCACAGCAGTTGAAAAAATAACTAATGATGTTCAGCTAAGCAACGATTCGATTGTTCAAATGAAAGGTTCTGTTGATGAAACAATTCAAGGTTCTCAAGAAATAGTTGGGTTCGCAAATCAATTGAAAGAAAAATCCGAAAGGATAGGAGATATATTAAAGACTATAACGGATATAGCAGAGCAAACGAATTTATTAGCGTTGAACGCGGCAATAGAAGCGGCGCGCGCTGGAGAAGCTGGAAGGGGATTCGCGGTTGTCGCGGATGAAATTAGAAAACTGGCTGAAAGCACAAGGATATCGGCTACAGAGATAGGTAAAATTCTAACAGAACTAAGAGACGGAGTTGGTGGAATAAGCGAAAGACTTGAAAGTTTTGATGAAAAGATTAGGAATATAGAATACGCAACTAAGTTGGTGAGTCAGAAACTTGAAGATATACAATCTGAAGTAACAACGCTAGAAAAAGAAGCATCAAACCTCGCGGCTGTAACGGAGGAACAAAGCGCATCTATAGAAGAAATATCCGCAGCAATGGCAACATTGTCAAAAACAGCAACCGACATGAGTGAACAGATGGAAATGAACAAAGAAGGGGCAGAAGAAATGGAAAATAGCTTTAAACTTATGAAACAATCCTCTTTTGAAGTATCTGAGTCATTTAAGAAAATCGCATCAATTATATCAAGTGAAATAACCATTTTCAGCGAAAGCGAATTAAAAGACTTAATTAATAGTGCGATAGAAGCCCATGAAAAATGGGTGAAAGATGTGGAAAGTGCTATAAACAGAATGGATGAAAAATTGAATGTCGTATTAGATGGCTCATTCTGCAAGTTTGGATCTATTTATCATTTCATTAGGCCACCAGAAAAAGTAGCGGACAAATGGAGAGAAATAGATGCACCACACATGAAAATCCATGCGCTCGGAAAAGAAATAGACGAGGCTTTAAGGAAAAAAGATTACGAAAAGGCAAAGCGTTTATTCAAAGAAGTTGAGAATACAAGAGACGAAGTAATCCGACTTACGAAGGAAATAGCCAATAACCTAAGTTAATAAATCAAAAACCTCTCCTCACAAATTTGTGAGGAGAGGTTTTTTATAAGGCATCAGCATTTATCAAAAATTCCCAGATAATTAAAATTTCTCTTGAAAAATACAAAATAAATGATAAAATGGTGTATGGTGCCGTACTAAGCGGGGGGTTGGTGGTCCCCTGTAACCCGAAACCCACCTTAGCGGGGCTGAATTCCCCGTCTGAGGCTACCTGGGTTCGGAAACGGCGTACCTGATGGCGTTGAAGGTTGGGTCCTACGCAACAACTACCTGCGAACCGGGTCAGGTCCGGAAGGAAGCAGCCCTAAGTAGGCAAGTGTGTGCCGTAGGGGTGCCCGGCCGGAGCCACAACGGGTACGTACGACCGGGTTCAGGCGTGTCGAAGCGGGGTGTACGGCACCATTTTTTATTGTATGAATTTTATAGACCAAAATAAAAAAGCTCAAGAGGGGCTGTAAGCCGGATTCTGTCTTGAGCAAGCATCTGTCTAAGCGGTCTACCCGGGGGATTTAGAGTGGGGCCGCCCAACCCCCTGTTTGACCTTGCTCCGGATGTGGGTTGCCAAGCCAGTGCATTACTGCACTGCTGGTGAGCTCTTACCTCACCTTTCCACCCTTGCCTTACTCGGAATAACCTTTCAGGCGGTTTCCGTTTCTATGGCCCTATCCGTGGCTCACGCCACCTAGCCGTTAGCTAGCATCCTGCCCACGGAGTCCGGACTTTCCTCAGGACAGCCTTGTGCGGCTGCCTGCGCTTGCTCGCCCCTCTTGAGCTTTTAAAATTTTTAAAGCAATGATTTGCGTAGATTATTCTACTACACTTTCAAAATATTTCAATTTCTGATTGTTGCTCTTATGCAAAATTTATGATAAAATACATTTAGTTCGTAGTACGAATTTTTCACATTAAAATTCTCAGAGAAAAAGCAAAAGGTAGGGAGAAAATGTGGCGAAAGTAAACGTGCTTAATGAAAGAATAGAATATTCGTTATTTCACTTAGCATGGCCTCTCATAGTTTCAAACGCGCTTCAAACAATTTACAATATCGTTGATTCTTATTTTCTAGGTAAGCTTGGGCCTGTACAATTCTCAGCTTCCACAATTACTTGGCCCGTTATATTCACATTTATCTCACTTGCCATGGGTTTTTCAAACGCTGGGATAGCTATTGTCTCACAAAGTTACGGAAAAATGGATATACAAAAGGTTAAAAAATCAATGGGGCAGTTATACCTTGTTACGATATCCGTTGGTTTGCTGGCTACCGTACTAGGAATCGCTTTTGCAAAACCTATATTGAACTCTATCGCGGGTTCTGAAAGTAGAGATGTTGTCCCGTATGCTTTAAAATACTACATAGTAGATATGTTAGGTCTTCCACTTGTATTTATAATCAACAGCACAACTTCCGCAATACGCGCCGTCGGTGATTCTCAATTTGGCATGAGAATAACCCTTTACATGAATCTTGTAAATATGTTTTTCGATCCACTATTGATATTCGGTATTGGACCATTTCCTAAGCTTGGTGTTGCTGGTGCGGCTTGGGCTACTAATATTGGTCGGTTTATAGCAGCTGGAATTTCTTTATACCATGTTGCTTCTAAACAAGCTCATGTGAAAATATCGAAAAGCGATTTTAAACCAGATTGGAAGATTATAGGCTTGATTTTTAAGCTTGGACTTCCAAGCGCGCTTGGAATGTCAATAACATCGGCTGGTTTCGCTGTTATTATGAAATATGTGGCTATGTTTGGTCCCGCCGTAATAAGTGCTTACGGGATAGGTAATAGGGTTACCAATTTGGTTTCTATGATATCTTTCGGGCTTGCCGGCGCTGTTTCCACAATGGTTGGACAGTTTATCGGTGCAAAGAGATATAAAGATGCTGAATATACAGTTTTAAAAGCGTTTTACTGGAATATAACCATTATCGGCGTGTTATCTTTATTGACATTTATATATGGTAAGCAAGTGACTCAATTCTTTATAAACGATCCAAAAGTTATACAAATGGGAGAAATCT
This sequence comes from Fervidobacterium nodosum Rt17-B1, assembly GCF_000017545.1. Lineage (NCBI taxonomy): Bacteria > Thermotogati > Thermotogota > Thermotogae > Thermotogales > Fervidobacteriaceae > Fervidobacterium > Fervidobacterium nodosum. Next base: position 983,015 of record NC_009718.1, read on the forward strand.
ATTTCAAATACATATCTTTCTCAATGCCCATCTTTACGGCTTATATGATTTATAACAACGCGCTGATTGGAGCTGGGAAGACGATACTAACCATGGTTGGCGATATACTCCGTTTATGGGGAATTAGAATCCCTATCATCGCAACATTATCTCTCACCTTTGGTTTTAAAGGTATCTTCGTTGGAATGATAATAAGTAACCTAATTGTTTTTGTTATAACTTATCTTTTCTTTAGGCTTTCCAATTGGAAAAAAAGCGTGGTATAATCTTCTGTGTGAAAATAAAAATTCTACACCTAGATTTATTGATTTGGAGGTATTTTATGCGCATTTTGTTTATGGGCACTCCTGAATTTGCCGCGAGTTATTTAGATTTTCTTATTCAAAAAAAATTTAACGTCGTTGCTGTTATTTCACAAAAAGACAAGCCACGAGGCAGGGGGCAGAAATTATTGCCTACCCCGGTTAAAGAGGTGGCTCAAAAGTACGGTATTCCCGTTTTCCAACCTTCAAAACTAAATGAAGAAGGGTTAGAAATTATTGAGAACTACAGACCAGATATTGGTATAGTCGTCGCCTATGGTAGATTGTTAAGAAAACCATTTTTAGATGCTATTCCACTTTACAATGTTCACACATCGCTCTTACCGAAATACAGGGGCCCTGCCCCGATGCAGAGAGCTATCGAAAATGGCGAAAGAGTTACAGGCGTTACTATATTCAAAATAAGCGAAGGTATGGACGAGGGCGATATTGCTTTGCAAAGAGCTTTTGAATTAGAAGAATGTGAACCATTTGGAAGTGTTTACGAAAAGTTTATAAAATATGGCACAGAACTTCTTCAAGAATTTCTAAGAAATTATCCAGTCACATTAACCCCGCAAGACCACTCAAAAGCGACATACGCGCCTAAAATAGAGAAAAAAGATTTATACGTTGATTTCTCAAAACCAGCGGTGGAGGTAAGAAATAAGATTAGAGCTTACGATCCAACTCCTGGCGTGCGAACGTTTTTAAATGATATAGAAGTTAAATTGTATGGTGCATGCGAAATAGAAAGCAATTCCCAAGAGAATATTGAACCAGGTACTGTTGTAAGGATTGAAAAGCAATCTGGTGATGGTGTTATAAAGACTATCGATGGTCTCTTACATATAAAATACATCCAATTTCCGGGGAAAAATAAAATAACATTCCTTTCGGCAAAAAACGGTGGGCTCATAAAGGAAGGAATGGTATTTAGAAATTTAGATTAAAAAAACAAAAAATCCCCGCGATGCGCGGGGATAATGTTTTTTATTTACCTTCCTATCAGGGGGATGGGGAGGGGGAGAAATTACTTTTTCGTATTATTTAACCTAAAGTAATCGATATTCTCATCGTGCTCAATTTTTTTGTATCTATGCATTGCCGTTTCATACATTCTGTTTATTATAGCTTTTAAGTCACTTTCTTTACCAATCTCGTTAACTAGGTTTTCAAGTTCACCCATAAATTCGTATTTAAATTCTTTTTCGTCGAACCTTATATTTTCCATCAAAGATAATGGCAAACTCGGTTCAATTTTTTTAAGAAGTTTTATTATGAATTCTACAAAAACATTCTTCACATCACTTTTTCTCTTTGCTTCCGCTAATTTCTCTCTGTATTCAGTTTCCAACTCGTGTTCATACTTAACATAACTGACCATCTTTTCTGTACCTTCCATATAATCCCCCCTTGAAATTTATGTGGAAGCAACCAAAAACATATTCATCCTTATAGCATAAATTTAGACTAAGTTAATATGGAAATCGTTCGATTAATTTTTAATTGTCCCTCTTGCCCGTTTTTCCTATTATGTACGCATACCAAGCAGCACCGATAAAAATTAGAATAATACTAACAACCTGAGCTGCTCGAAAGTGACCTGCCATAAGGCTGTCAAGCCTTAGTGATTCGATCCAAAAGCGACCTAATGAATAAAGTATAAGGTACAAAGCTGTTGTTTCACCATATTCACGTTTTCTTTTTTCAACAAAAAAGTACAGAAAAACAAATATAGTTATATCCCACAAACTTTCGTATAAAAAGGTTGGATGGAAAAATCTATCAATATCAAAACCTGGCATTCTTCTTTCAGGTGGAACATACATTTTCCAAGGTAGTGTGGTGGGTCTTCCATAGGCTTCGTAATTGAAGAAATTTCCCCATCTACCGATGGCTTGAGCCAAAGGAAGCACAGAAGTAAACAAATCGGTTGCGTGGACAAATTTAAAATAACCTTTTATTTTTGAGTATATAAATATCATCAGCAGAGCTCCAAATATACCACCATGGATAGCTAATCCACCGTGCCATATCTTATATATCTCCGAAGGATATTTCGAGTAGTAATTCCAATTAAAAATAACATAGTAAATCCTTGCCCCCAATATTCCGGCAACAATTCCCCAGAATAATCCCTCATCAAGATCTTCTGGTTTAATAGGATACATGCTTAATCTTCTTCTCGCAAGTACGTAAGCGACTAATATACCACTTGCAATACAAATACTGTACCACCTCAATTGAAATTTGCCAATTTGGAAAATGTAATCCCTAACAATAAGCCGTCCAGAAAAAACTTCCCTTAAGAAGAAAAACAATCCAATTCCAACGGCTAAAATAATCACGACTGATAATATAATTCTTTTACTTTTGCTCAACTTTGGCTCCTCCTTTTTCTTAAATCTTTTTCCCATAGTTGTTGATAAATATAACTTACATTAGCTAATTTCTCCTTTATTGAATCATCGAACGGTATATATCTCCAAAATATCTCACGAACAGGTTTTTCAAGCTTTTGAATACCGGCAACTTCTTTAGTAACCCATAGTAAATAATCTTTTACGAAATATTCCGCCGGGTTTCCTTTATACTTGTTGTTTTCAAGATACCTGTAATACTCTCCAGTTAAACCTTCCTCCATCCACCTGCCGAAAGAAAGCTCTTTTTCCAACTTCCATCTATATTCACCAAAAGCTTGGTAAAATGGTTCAGTGCCTTTGCGTGAGAAAAGTGGTACAACAATTCTACCACGACCGTAAATATTCAATCCTTCAATAGGTTCCCAACAGAAGCCCATTTCGCCGTAACCCGGGACCAAAATTATATAAGGTGGCATAAATACTTCTGTACCACGTATATTTCTGGTAAGTGAAGTTTTATCGATAAGCTTAAAATTTTCAATTAATTCGTTGACAAAAGATTTCGTGAAGACTTGGTTTATTTCTTTAAAGTAATTCGATATCAATGCAGGATATTGAATACCAAATTTTCCAATAGCTTTTTTCACCATCTGCCTTACAACTAAGTGTTCTGTCAATTTCTTTTCACTACTTGACTTTAAAGGCAAATTTCTTTGTTTTTCATGCATCGAATCTAAAACTTCCTTTAAGTTCTTTATATCACTATCCATCTTCTTCAATTTTCCAATAGCTTTTATAACCTCATCAAATATTACGTAAACGCCTTTTGAATATGGTCCCTTCCCCTGTATTCCTTTCACAAGGTCTTTAAGTTTTTCTTCCTCTATACTTCTTTCAAACAACCTTCGTTCGTACTCCTTCTCAAACATTGTAGGATCAATTTGTCTTTCTTGCATACTATCTTGAATGACATCTTCGAAAGTTGATGGAGGAACTTTGCTTTTCTTAATAGCAATAATCCATTCATCAGCATAAAAAACTGTATCACTCTGCACAAGCTTTACAATTTCTTTTATTCTATCCCAATCTTTTGCTAAGTAACGCGGATCAACAATGCCAGCCCTAATGAATAATCTTTGCTCCATAGGACTGTTTTCTTCAAGTAATTCCGCAATATTTAAATACACATCCCAAAATATTTCAGTGAAAGAATCTTTGTACTCGTTGAAATTCTCTTCTTGAAGTTTTTTCCTCTTCAAAAACTCTTCTTTTAACCCATCATCAATTCCTGATAAAAGCTTATCAAGATATTCCATCTCAGCCTCTCCAAACAAGCTTGAGTTTATCACCTAAGAATTCCACAGAGTAAACATTTCTAAAACCTTTTCTCAACGCTTTCTCGCACATTTTATCAACATTTTTAAAAGAAGCGACAATTAAAGCGTCCGCTTGTATATTTGTCTCTAAGCTTAAAACAGGTACTCCTTCTATCTTTGTCCCAACTTTGTTTCTGTCATCATCTAAAAACGCTATAACATTGAATTTTTCTTTGTTAGCTATTAATCTAAATAATATCTTACCAACAACGCCGGCGCCGTAAATACAGATGTCTTTTTTTCCAACAAGCTTTAAAAACACATCCTGAAATTTAACTTCGATGCTTTTATACAATTCTGAAATTTCAGACAAATACGCTAATCTTAAATAATTAAGTTTTATTAATCCTTTATTTGTAAGTTTATACTTCCCTTCGACTTTTTCCACAAGCTCATCTGAAAGAAAGGATTTAAGGTATTTATTAACCAACGAAGGTACAATACCTGCCTTCAAAGATATTTCGGAATGAGACGTAATTCCTTCGGAAAGAGCTTGTAAAATCATCATTTGTTTGTATAAGGGAGAATATTCAAAAAAATCAAATTTTTCCATCCAAATCCTCCTCATAATCTCACAATTTTATATCTCTAAACATTTGACCGAATTTTTCTACCTCAGATTTTATTTGACTAATTGCTTCTTCAAGTTGTTCAACACCTGCATACAACTGTTCCACAGCTTCATGAGTATTTCGAGAAATTCGAGAGAGTTTGTCTGTATTCTGTGTCGACGCAAATACAACTTGGCTTATTAGATTCAATGATTCTCTGACATTGTTTAATTCTTTGGATATTTTTTCAGTAATCAAGACAGTCGAAGTAACTACTTTATCAACGTCTTTAAGTGAATTTTTTGACTCCTTGGCAAGAGAACGAGTTGAATTAGAAAGTTCCATTATCATTTCCGCTATTCGAGAAAGTCCGTCACGGTCTATTGTTTCTTTACTCGTCTCAATCGATGCGTTTATAGCTAATACAGTTATATTATCTGATATTTCAGTTATTTTTTCAACAAACCCGCCAACAGATTCTATCATATTCGTTAATTCCGTAACAGCATTCGTTATTTCTTCTATTGTTTTCGTAAAGTCTTTTATTCTATCTAATGTCGTTTCCACTTCCGCTCGGCTTTCTTCAAAATAAGCTGCAAATTCTTCAACTGATTTATCAAGCTCCATAGAGGCTTCTTCGGTATTTTGTGCCATAGATTTTATCTCAGCGGTTGAAGTAGATGTTGATATGATATTGTCTGAAATCTTCTCCAACAATTCATTTGTCGCATAATATTGTTTCTTCGTAGGAGCAATAAGAATACCTCCAAAAATATAACCAATAATTATGGAAATTATAACCATTACTGGAATTAGAAACTTAAATATGTTAGATTGCAATCTTTTCAAATCTTTGAAAAGCTCATCTTCCCTTGCTGCATGAGCAAAGTACTTTTCACCATCGTAAGAAAAAGCAACGTATCTTTTTACTCCTTGGTATAAATAAGAATATACTCCCGATTTTTCTTGTTTCATATATTCCAATAACCCTGGAACTTGGGTTTTTACGTCAATTCCTATTTTTGTCGGATCTGTATGGTAAAGCGTTATACCTTCAGTTGAAAGAACATAGTAATATCCAAATTCTGGTTTGAAATTAAGTAAAAAATCGTATTGTTTTATTTCGGAAAACACTTTTGTCTCATTTAAAAAATTCTTAAGTGTAATATTTTCGATAATTTTTGAAACTTGAGAAATCAATATCGAAAAGAAAACCAAAGTCGTTGCAAAAATTAATAACGCAATTATTAAAGCATACTTAGTTCTAAGTTTCATCCTTAATTTCATATTTATCCACCCCCAATTAAGATTTTATGTTAATTTTTCAATTAGCTCTCCAATCGTTTCACCGTGCCACTCGACAACTTTACAATCAAAATCAATTTTAATATTTTCACTTTGTGCAATTTTTTGTACATTTTTTTTGCACTCTTCAATCTCTAATTTAGCTCGTTCTATATCTTCGCCAATAAATATACAAACGAACTCATTAGCAGAAAACCTTGCAGAAAACTCCTGAAATTTCTCAAGAAAAACGTTTCCAATCTTTTTCAATAAATTATTTGTCGCATCTTCACCATGTTTAGTACTTATCTCTCTAAGATTTTTGATTGTTAATTTTCCAAGTGATGCTGGCAAGTTATTCCTTTGAACAAAATCCAAAGCGTTCAATAATCTCGTTCTAAAATATGTTTTATTGTATAACCCGGTGACTTCATCTATCTCTTTTCCTGATGAAAGATTGTTGTAATCGTTAATTAAACCTATTAAAGCACCAATTGGTTCGTTAACAATCGAAAGCACATGTTGAACAACTTCATGTGAAGAAGGCTCTTCCACAACTAAAAACCCTACAGGTTCACCCTTTTGGTAGATAATCTCTATTACAAAATTATCTTTTATTTTTCTATTTCCATCAAAATATGCTTTTACACTGGAATAATATCTTATGCCCGTAAAATTTTCTATAAACGAATGTAATTCTTCTGGCGAGGCTAAATTCTCACCAAACCCATAGAGCCTCATTTCAGACAATGAACAAATGCTCATATACATCGCTTTAAAGTTCAGTACTTCACTAAAAAGTTCAAAAAGCTTATTTACAACAAGCCTTTCATCGTAAATAAATTCGGAATAGCTCATTATTTCTCTCACCAGAGTCGATTCTTTTAAGCTCTCTTCAATTATATCCACAAGTTCTCCATATGGTTCTATATGGATTTTGTAAATTTCCCTTGACCATTCCATAGCGAACGGTTTATTGACAAATTCAAGTACTTCTTTCTCTAATTCATCTTGAGGAAGTGTTTTCTTTAAAAAATAATTCACACCACTTTTTTTAGCCCAAAATTTATTGACTGTTTCATCAGCACCTGTAAGCATGATTATTCCAACATTTTTCGAAAAACTAAAACTCCTAATGAAGCGTGTGAAATGTATACCATTAAGCTTTGGCATTACGTAATCAACAATAACAACATCTGGGAGGAAAGTAAAAAACTTGTTTATACCATCCAAACCATCTTTGGCGGTTTCAACATTGTAACCCTTAATTTCCAAAAGATTCTGCAAAAAATTTCTCCAAACTGTCGAATCATCAATCGCGAGCACTTTTTTCACATTTATCACCCCGCTTAAATTATTTATAATCAATAATCTTGCAAAGCTTGTCTGTTAATTCTTATTATTATATCTTTTATTCTACTCTGTTCCGCTTGTTCATACCTCATTTCTAATTCTTTCGCGATGTTGTTTGGCAGATAAGGAAACCTTGGACTTTTCTCAATAACAAATTTAACTCCCTTATTTCTGAGTATTTTGGCATAGTCTTTTCCATCGTCGCCAAGTCCGCCGAGTACTATAATAGTTGTTTTATCGTCTGCGTATTTGACAAGCGATTCAAATAACTTTGATATCGAAGGATGTACCTTATATTCACTCTCAACAGAATTCAAAGTATTTTCCGAAATGAAAATTATATCTTTACCGCCTTTTGGTAAGTATATTTCATTTTTTATAGGAGTTGGTTGATCAACGATTTTTACTATATGTCCTGTCTCAATTTCGATGTGATTTGCAAACGTTTCCATAGCACTACTTGTAAAATGGATACATATAATTACTGGAATATTAAGCTTTTCGTTTATTTTCAAAAGGTTTACTGCAACATTAGGGCTTCCCGCGGAACCAACAATTATAACTTTGTAATTAGCTTTATTAATCATATCTTTTGAACTTTCCATTTTTTCACATCCATATACATAAAATTATCCTACCAATTTTTCGATTAATCTCAGCAATCTCTCTGGTGATTCTTCTTTTGATAAATAAGCATCCGCACCAACTTCGAGTCCTTTTGCTAATTGTTCTTTAGAAAGTGTGCTAAACAATATCACCGGTAAGTCTTTTTTTATTTGTTTTATTCTCCTTGTGGTTTCAAAACCATCTATATCTGGCATTTCCACATCGCAAACAACAACATCGCAATTTGAACTCTCAACATAACTTATCGCTTCTGAACCATTTTTGGCTTCTATTACCTCGTAACCAAAAGCTTCCAAGAACTTAGATACAACACTTCTTGTAACGACAGAATCGTCAACGAGTAAAACATTGATTTTCTTTGTTTTTTTAACTTCTCCTTCTCTAAATGAATCTATATCGATTATAGGTAATGGATAAACATAAACATTTTTGACAAAACCCTTTACAGATGGATAGCTTTCACTACTTACTTGCCCATCGAAAATGCCAACTATATTATCTACGAAAATAGCTCTATAATTTCGGGTTATTATTCCAAATCTTGGATTCGAGGATTTGTACACTACATCGCATACCTTATCTTTGTATTTAACTTTACCATCAATTGCTTTTAACTTCGTAACTATCTCAAGCACGTCTTGTGTACTTATACAAAATTGTTGCCCATCAGCTTCAAGAACGAGTACTTTAATAAGGAATGATTTCACTGGAAAGTGGATTATAAACCGTGTTCCTATTCCCGGTGTAGTAACAAACTCCACATCACCACCACGTGCCATAGCAAAATTCTTGACAGCGTCAAGTCCAACACCTCTACCAGCTGTACCATCAGCTTCTTCTTTTGTTGAAAATCCGGGCACAAATATAACATCCTCTGGTCTTAAGTGTCCAAGGTTTCTCTCCATGGCTTTCTTTCTTACTTTTTCAAAGTCTATCCCTTGACCATCGTCTTCTACCTCTAAATAGAGTTCATTATTCAGCACATAACTTCTAATAGTTATTACGCCTATTTCGTCTTTTCCAATTTTTTTCCTTTCATCAGGCGATTCTATACCATGAGATATCGAATTTCTAACTAAGTGAACAAGTATATCAATTAAAGCTTTCGAATCTTTCTTCTCAACCATTTCATCACCAATCTCAAGGTTTAATCTTACTTTCTTTTTTGCATTCGTTGCCTCCTGAACGATTAATGTATCGAAGTTCGAAAGAATATTTCGAAGCTTAGTATAGTATAATTCTTGGATAGTGGAAGTTAATTTGGACTTCGCCAAACGAATAATCCTAAGTGCACTATTTATATCTCCACGCATTAAGCTATTTTCCGTTGTTAGAGCCATCGATAAAAATTCTTGGATATATTCGACAGATAAAGCTCCCTGCTCTTTAGAAAATATAGTTGTTTCAGCCTCTTTCTTTCCTTCTAACCTATCGATTAAATCCTGGACTTCTGATTCTGAAAGGTCGCCATCACGCTCCAAAAGAGGTGGTATTATCGATAATAGCCTTGACAAAAATTCATCTGATAATTCACCTTGTCCAGCCAAATAACTTTTGAAGTAATCTTCGATTTTATGAAATAAATTTTTGTAACCAACAAGTCCAACAAGACTTGCTGACCCTTTGATAGTGTGAAATAATCTGTATATATCATTTATCAACGCTCCATCTCTCGATTCAAGGAAGGATTTTATGTCATTTATTGATTCATTTCCCTTCTCACGAAGTTCCTCAAAAAACATTTCTAAGAAGTCCATAAAATCAGCTCCTTTGGTAATTTTAAATTATTCGATAATCTCATATGTTCCCTCGTCTGTCTCAAGCATTTTCTTACCTGATTCGTGATAAAGTTCGTTTCCAGAAACGAGCGTTATCTTTCCGGTTCTATAAGCAATATTATCGAGAACCACAATAAATTTTCCCTCATCAATATTTTTGACTGGTATTATTTTCTTATAATCTATAAAACCATCATAGCCGTGGAATTTGTAAGGAGTGACTAAATCGAAAGATACAATAGTTTTCACATTACTTTTTCTCACCGCATACTTTCCACCGATAACTACGAAATCCGCTTTTTGAGAATCAATCTTAGTCTTTTTTTCTTCTTTTTCCTCTGACGAAATCACTCTTGCTTCAATAGGTAACTCCACGTTATGAATATTGTATACGTAATAAAACTCTCTGTCTTTTTGCACAACACCTATGTATTCAGATATCGATTCAAATTTAGACCCCTTTTGTATCGGTAAGTTAGGTGATATAGGAATGATTTCTCCTTCTATTTCCTCAATCACTCTTGTAACTCCAAAAGCATACTTTTGGAGAATAATAAAGTACTTTAAAACAGGAGAAGACAACTTTGAATGAGTAACGATGGGGTACAGGAAATTACCATGTTCCGCAAAACCAAAAATAATATCCTTTTCAGGGCCCGAAATAAATTTTTCACTTATACCACTGACAAGAGATTTTTCTATCGCTATCTTTATGGAACCTTTATCATACTCAATTTCACATGCGTAGAACTTTGCCATTATCACCACGCTCCATTTTAAAACATCTTAAATTATTCAAATTATTTTTTTCGTCCTAGCCTTTCCAAAAGATGTTTCAACTGCCAAACTTCTTCATCGTAGTGATTTAAAAACATCGCTTTTTTAATTGAATCAAAAGCTTTCTCAAACATTGAAAGCTCATACTCAATAAGTGATTTGTATTTCCAAACAAGATGTTCTGTTGGATATTTTTTAGCAAGTGATTCGATTTTCTTATAGGATTCATCATAGAGCTTGTTTTCAATCATATGTTCGATTAATCTTAATTCCTCTTCAAAATTTTGTGACTTAACAATATTTGTAATTTTTTCTGAAATTTTTGGAATCTTTTGTGGTTCGCTTGAAATTATTTTAGAACTATTTTTATCAACATCTTTGAGAATCTTCTCTGGTTTTTTGATGCTTTCTGGAGGCAAATTTCCTTTCTTTTCTTTTGTTTTCACATGTTTGATTTTTCTCAGAATCGCGCTAGTGTCGTCAAAAACTTGCTCAAAGTAATTGTAAATTTCAGGAAAGTATTCGCCGCTACCTATTACCGAATACCCATCATCGTTAAGAAGATTCAATATTATATTTAAAACTTTTTCCACATTATCAAGATATATGAAAACCCTTCTGATAAAAATTATATCAAATTTCATGTTCATTAATGCAGAACAGTTTCCTATATTGCAAACTTTAAATGAAGTATTTTCTTTGTATTCATCCTTTATGCAATATTTATCTTCATATTTAACAAAGTACTTTTCAATTTCGTGTTCTGAAAGAAACCTTATACTCCAAAATCTGTAACAACCATTGATAGCTTCTTCTATCCTTTGATGATTTACATCGATACCTAATATGTTATACTCAACACTCATTTCTTTGGCGATTATCGATGTAGAATAAACCTCCTCACCTTTAGAGCAGCCAATTGAAAGAATATTCCATTTTGGTTTTGACTTCAGAATACTTTTAAGCTTTTCAAATGTTTTCTTATCTCTGAAAAAATACGATTCTCCTATCGTCAGATTCTCAATAACAAGTAATTCAAAATGCTCTTCAGGAATCTCATCGATAGGAATAATCGAAATTCTTTCAATAAATCTATTCAATCTTTCTTCTTCAACTTTCATACGGTGTTTTTTTAACACCTCAACTGTGCGGGATTTGATTTTAGAAACTGTGTCCAAATATTACACCCCCGAAGATGAAAAATATCATGTTAAAATAAAATTAATCCCACATTTACACTTTTATTATAACACACTTTGTGTTATACTAAGTAAATGAATTTTGATTAAAAATAGAAATTAATAGGGGAGGAAAATTATGCTTAATATTCGCAACACTAACAAAAGTATAAAAGTCGGGGTTATAGGATATTCCGGTTCGATTAACGAAAGCCCAGTAAAGGAATTGGAAAATATTTGTGTCAAACTTGGTGAAGAACTTGGAAAAAGATATGTTGTATTCACAGGTGGAAGAGACGGTGTTATGGAACTTGTTTGTAAAGGTGTAGCGAATGTTAATGGTTTTTCTGTAGGAGTATTACCTTGGGAAGGTTCAGACTCGAATGAGTACAATTCGTTAGTTATATCCACTGGTCTTGATTTCCAAATGCGTTCTTTTATACTCGTGAAAAGTGTAGATGTTGTAGTGTCCATAGGTGGTGAAATTGGTACCGCCGTTGAGATTTTAGCCACTTATGCCAATAAAAAACCCGTTATATTACTCAGGGGAACAGGTGGCTGGACAGATAGAATATCGAAAGTGCTTATAGACGATAAATATCTCGATAACAGAAAAATGGCGCCGGTATACCAAGCTTGGAGTGTGGAAGAGGTATTGGATATAATAGAAAAAATACAAAAGTAAATAGATGTTATCTGTGGGGGTGTAGTATGCTTAAATACGCGCCTGTAGTTATTGTTACGCTATTCTGGGGGATGTCTTTTGTCGCAACTAAGTTTGTAGTAAGCGTTTTTCCACCATTCCCAGCCGCACTTTACAGGTTCATAATAGCGCTTCTGGTATTGTTTCCATTTACTAAAAATAAAAAAATAAAGGATATAAATGCTTTCTGGGCGGGCTTTTGGGGAATAACTATGTATTTTGTTTTTGAGAATACCGCCCTTGTTTACACTAACCCAACAAATGCTGCTGTAATTGTATCAAGTGCACCTATTTTATACGTGCTGTTCACACACTTGGTACATAAGACTAAGACAAATATTTACCACTACATAGGCTCTATTATTGCATTTTCAGGTGTTACCTTAGTTATCCTGAACGGAAGGCTTTTAAAACTCAATCTACTAGGTGATATACTTGCATTTGGATCGGCTTTTTCATGGGTAGCTTACACTCACTATGTTATGAAAATGGAAAATCACGATGGTATCGACCAGATATTTTCTATAACATTTTGGGGTGTCGTTACACTAATTCCGTTTTCGCTTTTTCAAGATATGACACCAATAATTGAAACAAAAAGTTTAATCGGCCTTATTTATCTTGGAGTCATATGCTCTGCTGTTGGATATTTCCTTTGGAACAAATCAATAGTGTTAATTGGTGATAGAAGAACAACAAACGCAATATATTTCATTCCCGTTGTGACTATTATATCAGAGAACATACTCATAAAACCAAATTTGAGTTTGTATAATATAATTGGTGTAATAATGCTAATAATTGGATTATATATTTTCGAAAGGGGAGAGTAGTATGGCAAAAAACGATTTAGGAATTGACCTTGGTACAGCGAATTTCATAGTTTATCAATTAGGAAAGGGTATAGTATTAAATGAACCCTCAGTTGTCGCAATCGAAAAGAAAACAAACAAAATTTTAGCAATCGGTTCTGAGGCAAAAGAGATGCTTGGCAAAACACCTGAAGATAAGATATTGGCAGTGAAGCCCATGCGTGATGGGGTGATAGCTGACTATACAATCATCTCAAATGTACTGAAATATTTTATAAAAAAGCTCAACAAGAGTATGTTTTTCAAATGCAACATGGTTATAGGTATTCCAACAAAAACAACAAGTGTTGAGCAAAGAGCGGTCTACGATGCCGCTTTGAAAGCAGGCGCAAAGAGGGTACACATCGTTTTAGAACCAACAGTAGCAGCAATTGGAACAGGCTTAGATGTCATGAAGCCTATGGGAAACATGGTTATAGATATCGGCGGTGGAACAACAGATATCGCAGTTATAAGTCTTGGTGGTATCGTTGTTGGTGATTCGATAAAATTGGCTGGTAATGCCTTGGATGAAACAATAGTAAAAGGAACAAGAAGAACCTTTGGATTGATAATCGGTGAATCAACTGCAGAGGAGATAAAAATCAAAATAGGAAAAGTTCACCCAGATGTAGAAGATTTAGAATTGGAGATTAAAGGTAGAGACGCGGTAACAGGATTACCAAGAACAGAGATAATAAATTCGACCGACGTTTACAAAATGATTAAATCTGTTATCGAAAATATAATCTCAAGAATCAAACTTGTTCTTGAAAAAACTCCGCCAGAACTCTCAGCAGATATAGTCAAACATGGAATAGTCCTTACGGGTGGTGGCGCATTGCTTAGAGGTATAGACAAAGCCATAGAAGAAGAAATAGGAGTACCTTGCAAAATAGCAGATGAACCTCTACTGTGCGTAGCAAAAGGAACAGGAATACTACTTGAAAATGAAGAGTTATTGAAACATGTAGCAGTGACATATGAAAAATAAATATAATCTCATAGGAGCGTGAGTAAATTGTACAGAGGGGTATACACGGCAGCGATGGGAATGTTAGTAGATATTACAAAAATCGATACATTATCAAATAACCTTGCAAACGTTGAGACAAACGGCTATAAAGCCGATACCCCTACTTTTAAAGCTTATTTTAATAAAGAAATAGATAGAATAAAACCAGAACCAGAAAACAGAAGAGTAGAGGTAAAAAAGATAGGCAATCTCGAACAGGCTGTTATTTTAGATGAGGTTAGAACGAACTTCTCTCAAGGTATTCTTGAACAGACAAATGTACCTTCACATATCGCAATTAATGGTGATGGCTTCTTCGCAGTAAGAAAAGCAAATGAAATTTTCTACACAAGAAATGGTGAATTTATTAGAGATAGCAATGGTAGATTAGTTAACACACAAGGTAATTATTTACTCAATCAAAATGGTCAAGAAATAGTCGTTCCGGAAACCTTTTCAATAGATGAAGCTGGAAATATATTAGATGGAAACGGGAATGTAATTGATAGAATAGCTGTTTACGCTCTTAGTAATCCTAGAAAGATAGGCGATACTTTATTTGCCGGTCAGCCACAGAACTTACCTGAAGACAGTTTTAGGATTTTACCCGGCTATATAGAAAAATCTAATGTGAACGTAGTAAGAGAAATGGTAAAGATGATAGAAGCCCATAGGCATTACGAAGCAACATCCAAAGCTATAGTTGTCCACGATGAACTTCTCAACAAAGTAATCAACAATGTTGGAGCATTAAGATAGGAGGGAGTTAAATGATTAACAGCCTTTACACAGCAGCAACGGGTATGTGGACACAACAATTTAAAATGGATACTGTATCAAACAACATAGCAAACGTTGACACAGCCGGGTATAAAAAAATTAAAGCAGAATTTCAAGATTTGATTTATAGCTATTCAAAGAATGCTGGCGCAGCGACAGCTCAAAATTCAACAACTCCAACAGGCATATACGTTGGTCATGGTGTCAAGCTTGCCGCAACGACTAAAATATTCACACAAGGAAACCTTGAAAATACAGGTAACGCACTTGACTTAGCGATAACAGGCGATGGATTTTTCCAGATACAACTTCAAGATGGTAGAATTGCCTATACAAGAGATGGACAGTTCAAATTGGACAGTCAAGGAAGGGTAGTTACCGCAAATGGTTTACTTCTTTCGCCGGCAATCGTCGTTCCACAAAACGCGGTTTCGCTAACAGTTTCGCCAGATGGTATAGTCTCTGTTGAGCTTGCCGATGGCACAATTCAACAGCTCGGTACAATAACACTTGTAAGATTTGTTAACCCAGCAGGATTGAAATCCATAGGCGATAACTTGTATTTGCAAACGAACGCAAGCGGCGAGCCAATTGAAGGTGTTGGCGGTCAGGACGGCTTTGGTACGATAATGCAAGGTTACGTAGAAAAATCAAACGTTGATGTTGTCAAAGAAATGGTTGATATGATTACAGCAATGAGAGCTTATGAATTTAATTCAAGATCGATAATCACGGCAGACCAAATGCTTCAAACAGCAAGTAACCTGAGGAGATAATAGATTAATCTAAAAAAGCATTAAGAACAAAAAATCCCCGGGGAATCATACACCTGGGGATTTATTTATTTTTCTCAAGAGTATGGTATAATAAACGATAGTTTAGAATTACAAATAATTTGGAGGTGAAATTTTGAGCGAAAACAGCGAAAATTTCGAAAACAGAGAGCGTGAAGAATTGATAGAACGCATAATAAACGAAAAAGGTCCTGACGCTTTTGACGATATGCTAAAACTTCTCGATGACGAAGATGAAAATGTTAAAGAAATAGCAACTGAAGTATTGTACAGACTTGGTGATAGCGTAAGACCAAAAATAGAAGAATACGTAAAAAAAGAAGTCTTACGTGGCGAAAAAAATAATATGAAACTACTTTATCTTATCGATTTACTTGGCGATATGGGCGCGAAAAATTCTGTAAAAGACATACTAAAGGCTCTTGAATTGTACGACTTTGAGGAGGCTCAGATTGTAATATACGAAGCATTGGCAAAACTTGGCGCAGGTGAACAATTTTATCCTTTATTAAGATACATGCTCCTTGAAGGTGAAGAAAGGTTTACTTTAGGTCCTCAAGTTGCAATTGCTATGTCCTATCTTGATATACCAGAGATTATACATGACTTAGTACAAGCAATAGATAGTTCAGACTTTTCAGGAGAGGACCTTGAAACCATCAAGCAAGCTCTGAGCAACGTAATTAACACAAGACCATCGTACAAAGAAATACTTATAACTTTAGTAGGTGAAGAAAATTTCGAAAAATATGTACTATAAAAAATATGTACTATAGATAAAAAATTATAATTGAAAAGGGGTGTGAGTGGCTTGATTTGGGTAGCAGCTATCGTAGGTTATTTCATTGGTTCTATCCCATTTAGCTACATAATTCCACGTTTGCGTGGTATAGATATAACAAAAGTTGGTAGTGGGAACGTAGGTGGAACAAACGTTTTAAGAAATCTTGGCACGGGTTACGGCGCACTTGCGATGTTTCTTGATATAATGAAAGCAGTTGTAGCTGTTCTTATCTTCAAAAATCAAGGTGAAAACGCAATGGTCATGGCTGGCGCTATGTCCGTTTTCGGCCATTGCTACTCCCCGTTTGTAAAATTCAAAGGTGGAAAAGGAGTGGCTACAACTCTTGGCTCATTCTTTGCCATCTTCCCTCAAGCTGGAATGTTCGCTTTGGGCATATGGATTGCTATTGTGGCTTTAACACAATATGTGTCATTAGCTTCGATAATAGGTCTATTGGCAGGTACTATCTTCACACTCGTATTTGGCAAAAACTACTGGATTATCTTCCTTGCACTTACGCTATTTTCTGTATATAGGCATAAAGAAAACATTAAACGCCTATTAGAAGGTAACGAAAGAAAGACAAATGTTGTTGATTATTTCTTAGGTTGGATGGATAGGAAAGATAAAAATAGCGCAAAATAATTAAAAAGAGAGGCAGATATGAAGTACGCAACTTTCAAAAGTTCTATGAAAGCTAAATCAAATTTGGTTATATTATTCTTTGCTTTATTTTACTTAATCTTGCTACCAACCAAATCACTTGCGGTTATAGATGAAGAAACCGCAAGAAATTATTTTTCACAGTCGCTAATTCAAATGTATCAAGGTAATTTCCAGAAAGCATATGAGCTTTCTAAACAAGCTCTCTCTGGAAGGGTATATGTCAATGAGATAGCAAATTTCTGGTTTTTGAGAGGCAGGCTTGCAATTGCAAATGGACTTATAGACAAAGCAATAGAAGAATTTGGTACTTTTACACAACTTGTAAAAAATGATGATATAGATAACATATTAGAAAAGGTAAGGTACTTTAGAAACATTAATTTATCGCCTTCAAAGAACTTTGAACTTAAATATATCGGTAATGCGAGTGGAATAATAAAAGGCATCGAATATTTTCAAACACCTGTTAGTGTTGCTGTCTATGGAGATTCTTATTGCGTACTCGATAGTAAAAACAGAAGAATAGTATATTTCAAAAATAATCGAATGACAAACATAAAAAAAGTTTCGCACGATATCAAGCAAATAATATTCGATCGCAATGGCTTACTTTACTTGGTTAGCGAAAACGCGATTTATAACGATTCAGAATACGAATTATTGAAAGGCTTACGTTCACCGATAGTCGCCGGATTTGACAGGAACGGTAATATGTATATAGTTGACTTTGACAGAATAGTTTTGTTTAATGTTTATTCCAACAATATCACTGAACATAAGCTCCAAAAAGTAACTCCTGCATTAGATGCTGAAATAACAATAGACAAACTTTACATATTGAACGGATTAACTCAGGAAATAGATATATACGACCTGAAAAACTTTTCAAAAATTCAGTCGATAAAATTATCAGAGAAGATTTGGAATTTTGAGGTAACACCTTACGGTGACATAATATACCCAAGTAAAGATGGTTTAACAGCTAACGACAAAAAATTCGATATAAAAGGAATAGACCTCATTGAATATAGCTATCCAAATCTTTTTGTTATGAAATGGAAAAATAAGCAAATCGAACATTATGTTTTAAAAGATGATAAGCCGCTATTTGTAACTATCGAAAAGTTAGAGTTTGACGATAATTTTGTTTATGCATACATCAGTGTCGAAGATCTATTCGGTGACGAAATACACTATATTCAACATTCCTTAAGCATCTTTGAGCATGATATATACGCTCCAAGTGACGTATACAGTAGCCAAATTAATCCAAAGTACATAACTCTAAAAGAATGTAAAGGAGAACTGATAATTTATAGATTACAATCTTTAAGAGTCTTAGGTAACTGTCCAATACTCAACAAATTTACAGGTGCGCCAACATATCAAAAAGCAATTGAAAATTCAAAAAAACTTATTTGGATTGCGCAATGGAAATATATCAGACCAATTCCGCCAGGATTAATAAAAGTATCAGCCCGTGTAACTTTCAAGAATAATGTTTACTATGATACCACGTTTTACACAAGTACACTTATAAAATCAGAAGAACTCAGAAAAAAATAGGAGGAAAAGCAAATTTGACAAAAGAAGAGATATACAAGCAGTTAGAGGAAGCTGTTAAATTAACAGAATCTGGTAAAAATAAAGAAGCTATGGAAATATACGAAAAACTTCTGGAATATGAAATTCCAGAAGTGTATAATAATATTGGAAATTTGTACAGAAGAGAAGGATTGTTAGGAAAAGCCATTGAAATGTACAAAAAAGCGATTCAAATATCTCCAGATTTTGCTTTAGCTTATTTTAATCTTGGATGTGCTCTTATGGAACTTGACAAATACAACGAAGCGGTTATGTTTTTTGAAAAATCAGAAAGGCTTGGCATGAAAAGTTTTGACCTCGATGTTCAACTTACTCTCTCATATATCGCATCAGGAAATTTATCAAAAGCAAAAGAAAAAATGAAAGATGAAAGAGTTCGAAACGAAGTTTCGAAATACATTGATGGGGGAATAAAAATATGATAAATTTCGCTTCTTTGGATCTGAGTTATATAAAAGATTTAATATCTTACGTGATAACCAATTGGTATGTTATCTTGCCCGTTGCAGTTTTTTTCTACCTCTTACCAAATATAGTAGAGCCGTTAACAATATTTGGATTGGGCTTTTTACTGGGAGCTGTTTATGTACAACCGTTAGTTTTTAATTTTGTAGGGAAGTTTTACCCAGAGATTGTAACGCTTTTTAACCAAAATAGTACGATAATTATAATTATTTTTGCCATATTATTTGGCATCATTTTATATGGTCTTTACAAATCCCTAATCTTCATCGGAAGTATGGCATTAGCATTTGTGGGAGTTCTTTTTATTTTCAACACATTTGCTGGTCCTGAATTTGGGTGGTATATTAGAATTGCCGTAGGATTAATAATTGGCATAATTGCAGGCAGTTTTTCGGTCAAAAACAGCGCAAAATTTGTTGGTTTTGTGGCAGTTGCTGTTTCTTCCTTTGTGATTTCTGTTGTTTCACTCGCATTTATAAAAAGCTATCTGTTTAAATTTAACGATTTTATTTTTCTTTGGGCAATTCTTATCTTATCACTCATAATTTTCTTCCTGCGAATAAATTTATTGTGGAGGAAGGATAAATGAAAAAAATCCTAAATTTCTTAAGAACGCTTTGGCTTTTAATAGGTGGTTTTCTTTACATATTTGTTTATGGTATTATCGTTTTATTAATTGGCTTTTTGCTTGGGAAAGAGGAAGGGAGAAAATTTGTCTTAAAACAAATAGAGATATTCGGTCGAGCTGCTTTCAAATTGCTTGGTGTAAGAGTATTTTCTTGCGGAAAAAAGCCAGATATAAATAGAAATTACCTAGTGGTTTGCAACCATCAAAGCATACTTGATATACCACTTGTAATAGGTTACGTCGGTCCTACACCATTTATCGCAAAAAAAGAACTTGGAAAATTTCCAATGATAAATGTATTTTTGAAATACCTCGGTAGCGAGCTTATAGACAGAGGAAACATAAGGCAAACAGCGTTGACTATAAGAGAAGTCATGAAAAAACTAAATGAAGGTTATCACTTTGTAATCTTCCCAGAGGGTACTAGATCTCCCGATGGAGAAGTACACGAATTCAAACCGCGTAGTCTTGAAATAGCCATGAAAGCTAAAGTCCCAATCTTACCAGTATCAATATGGGGAAACCATTTGGTTATACCTAAGCATAAATTAATCGTAAATTACAACAAAACAGGCATACTTATACATGACCTCGTCTATCCTGAGAACTTTCAATCTGAGGAAGAATTAAGAAAGTACGTTGAGAATACCATAAAAGATGGTGTAGAAAAACTGAAAGAGGTGATAAAAAATGAAAAAAGCGACTGTTAAGGCCCTTGTACTTGACAAAGTGTCAAATACTCCTGTCGTTTTACTGGGGATAGAAAACACAAAAAAGATTCTTCCGATTTGGATTGGCGCTTGCGAAGCGAGTACCATGGCAATCGCTATAGAAAAAGTACCTTTCGACAGACCCCTTACACACGATTTAATGTTAAACATAATAAATGAAGTTAGTTTGAAGATAGAAAGATTTGTAATTCACTCCATAAAAGACAACATCTTTTACGCGAAAATAGTCTTAAGGGATTTAACACTTTCAGAACAAGACATATCAGAGGGTGTTAATCCATTTATAGAAATAGACGCAAGACCATCTGATTGCATAATCCTTTCGCTGAAAACAGGTGCTCCACTTTACGTTACGAACGATATTATCGCAAGCGAGGCAATAGACCTTGGTTATCTTGACCAATCTGATGAAGAATTCAAAAAATTTGTTGAGAATTTAGATATAAACGAATTCAGAAAATTGTTAGACGACGACGTAAGTGGGCACGGAGAATAAAAAACATAAAAGGGGGTAACTATGCCAAAATTTTTTGACAATATAAAAAATACCTTTAGTAAGATTTTAAAGAAAAAAATCCCCCAAAAAGAAGGCAGTGAGTCTTCTAAATCCTCCAATGGAACTAATAATTCATTAAATCAAGAGAAATCAAAAAGTACAAAGCCGAAATTCGAAGTTCGGCAGATATTTTCCGCAATTAAAAACTTTCCAAAGTATCTATGGGCACATAAAATACTTTTATTTTTAACATTGGCGGGTATTACACTATTATCTGTAGCCATCATCTTATTATCAAAGTCATCAAATAAGGAAACTATCGTTTCGGAAGGAACTCAAACAGTAGAAAATTTTGTTATTTCTATTCCGAGTGGAGCTTTCACATATGAAAAATCATTTAGGATTAAGATACCACCTCAACAGAATCTTCAATCTCTTTTGAATACTGGAAATTTCGTCAGTCCAATTTATGAAATAATTCCCAGCGATGGAAAATACGATATGGCAACACTGCCAATAACTCTTAGATACTATTTTCCATCATCACTTATTGGAAGTAACGACGCAAATTCACTATCCTTCGCTGCGATAACCACCGATGGAAAAGCATACAATATAATTCCAGGGAGTTCAATAGGTAAAGATGAAAAAGGGTACTATGTCGAATCTAATTTATTTGTAATTCCACGTTGGATTGGCGTCGTCTCTACGCCTGGCCAAACTCTCAAAACAGGTATTTTAGAAATTTACAAAACAATTTCGGCCGAACCAACGCTTCTTATAGTTCCAGGAAGCGACCCCGGTTTTTCCGGATATTTCGAATCAACAAAAGTATCAGGTATTTCTCTGTGGCAAAGTGTTTTCAAAAACAGGTCCATATTAATTTACAAATACCCATTGAACGAAGTTAGATCGTACAACTACACAACACTATTTAATTCTTTTAAAAACGCTAACCCGCTGCCAAGCGCGATTATATTCGAAGCGGAAAGATTAGCAGAACAACTAAAAAAGTATTCTAATATCCAATTTGATATACTTGCTCACGAAATCGGTGGGTTAATTGTTTACTACTGCCTCTCAAAGCACCCAGAAATAAAAAATGTACGCAAGGTTGCTTACATTTCAACGCCATTTTATGGAACAAACATAGCAGACCCAAGGCTAGCTGTTTCTATATACCCAGCGAAACCATCCGCGGCTGAGACGCTTTACAACATCCCACAATCAATTATCGCTTCTATGCAAAGTTATTTAAAATCTTACATAGAAGGTGTCAATATTTATTATTCTGATTTAATACCAAATTCCGAGTTTTTAAAATCAATGAGATATTTACCATACAGAACAGATATAGAAACAACCGCGTACATGGGAAACACTCCACCAATGTCCATCGATGTAACTTCGAGCCTTTTAGAAAGACTTTATCCCGAGTTAGTATTGAACCTCGGTGATGGTGTTGTCTCAAAAAATTCCGCAAGAATGCCTTACATGACATTGAAAATATTTAATGGTAGTTGGAATAATTTCTATGTAAGTGATGAATTCATACAAGAATTGAAACAATTTTTTGAATATAAGTTACCAGAACTACCATCTTACAAAGACGATACATTCTCAGAAAAAGTGACGAGCGATAAAGAGAAAGTCTTTGAGAGATTCCTCTCAGCTGAGCAAGTTCAACAATTCCAAATTGATGAGTGGAAAATTACCGATAATCCTTACATAAAATTCATCCAAACACTCCCATTTACAGGCAATCAAATAGCAGTTTACGGTGGTATTATATACACAGCCGATGAGAAAGGATTATACGTCTCTGGAACGAAAGTATGGGACGAGAGCATTTTAAACTTGAAAGAAACAATCGATGGTATAAGCTATACGACTCAAACGAAAATCTTCTACAGAAAACTCGCGGATGCGATTAGTTACAATTCGACATCAGCGGATGATTCTTTAGCAACAAAGGACTTCGCGATATTCGCAAAGCCAAGGCCAAACGAAAGAGTTGATTTTGTTGACGAAACGGGTAATTTGATAATAACCTTACGCGGTGTGTACGGTAAAGTCATATATGACGGTAATGAAATCATACTCATGACCAACCGAGAAATATACAGATACTTTTATGGAATAAAATACACAGCTCCCATTGGGCTTTACAAAAGCTATGACTTGACGTATGCCATAGTCGTTGACGACTACATTATAGCAACCACACGTGCATATGGCTTGCTTGTATTCAACAGAGCTGGAAATTACGCTTACACTGGCGAAGGATGGATTGGGAATCTTAAGCTTTACAAATCCGGGAAATATATTGTCGCTGTTGGAGACAACTTTATTACACTCATCGACTTTGAAGCCAAAAAAATCGATAGGTTCGTTGAAAACGTTCCAGGAGTCGTATACGATGCAAGCGTGTGGGAAGATAAATTGTATATTATGACAAGCGAAGGAGTATTGTTATACAAGATTGGATGATAATTAGATAGTCCAATACAAATCTAAAAGACGAACAGGGAGGTTTAAAAATGCTACATCTATTCCTAGCACATTTTGTCGCAGACCACGGTTTCACCGACAACACAAAGATAAGGACCTACAAAGGTTACAAACTCATTGAACACATCATCTGGTCGTTATTTGCATTACTCGCATTCACATTTGACACTCTGTTGAAATCTACTCGAGGAATCATAGTACTTTCCATTATGGCTATTATTCATGTCTCAGGAGATATTTTAAGAACAAAAATAAAAAATGTAAATTACATACACATGCTGGAATTATCTGAACTTGTAATTGCACTGATTCTAAATTATCTTGTTGCAGATTTATTTGTTTATTCATACATATCAAAAGAATTCGCTATATACCTTCTTGGAATGGCAGTAGTAACGATGGCAGTAACCTACTTTTTCAGAAACTTCTATCCAAATGACCTACAATACAATGACTTAGACGGTATATCCGAACGTTTGGCATTCTTCGTATTCTTCTTGGCAAATAATTATCTTTTTGCATTTCTCTCTTTAGCGCTCGGATTCCTATACAGACTTTGGAAGGTAAAAAAATTTTCCCACACTTGGTGGCTCAGCCCATTATTTGGAATAGCAATAACAATTATATGGAAAATATGGATTTATCAATAAACTATTTGAATTATTAATGGAGGTGTCTTAGGGTGAGAATTTCATTAGAATGGTTGAATGAATATATCGATGTTTCACGCGAAGAAGTACTTGAGAAACTACCAAAACTTGGATTCGATATAGATGATAATGGACCAGTATTTCCGATAAACGGTCCAATTGTTATTGGAAAAATCGAAAAAGTTGAAAAGCACCCAAACGCTGAAAAACTTGTCATTTGTACAGTTAATATAGGCAGTGAGCATAGAACAATCTTAACAGCTGACGTATCCGTACAAACTGGGAAATACGTTTACGTGGCGCTCGAAGGCGCGAAACTTGCAAATGGTGTTGAAATACAAAAAAGGGAAATGCGTGGAATATTTTCTGAAGGAATGCTCTGTTCGTTAGAAGAGCTTGGGCTTGAAGAAAAAAGCGAACACGTATACACAACAGACGAAGAATTACCACTCGGCGAAGACGTTATCCGACTACTTGGATTATCAGATTGGTACATCGAAATGGAAATTACACCAAATAGACCTGACTGCCTTTCCTATTTCGGTGTAACAAGAGAATTATCGGCAGGGCTTAAGAGAACACCACGATTTCCAATTCCAAGCGTAAAAGCTGCAGGTAATAGCAAAGTCGATATAGAAATAAAAACTGACGGATGCTGGCGATACACCGCAAGGGTAATAAACAACGTTAAAGTAAAGCCAAGCCCCATGTGGCTACAAAAAAGACTAATCGCTTCAGGATTAAGACCAATTAACAACATCGTTGATATAACAAATTACGTGATGCTCGAAACAGGACACCCCGTACACGCATTTGACCTATCAAAATTAGCGGGGAGAATAGTAGTAAAAGACGCCAACCCAGGGGAAAAAATGCTTCTATTAGATGGTAAAACATACGAATTCTCCGGCGGCGAAGTACTCATAACCGATGGTGAAAAATTACTCGCGCTTGGTGGAATAATGGGTGGAGAAGAATCTGGTATATCCGAAACAACCACAGATGTCCTCCTTGAAGTCGCAATGTTCGACCCGGTACGCATCAGAAGAACTTCGAGAAAACTAAGCGTCTCTTCTGACTCTTCCTACAGATTTGAAAGAGGCGTAGACTTCGACGATGCACTTTACGTAATAGAAAGACTCTCAGAATTAATCCAAAAGCTCGCGGACGGCGAACCATCAGCGGAAATCGTTGACGTGTGGAAAAAGAAACTCCAACAAAAAGTCATCTTCGTTCCAAAACACTTCCCAAAAAAAGTAATTGGAATAGAAGTTAAACACATCGGAGAATACATCGAACCGCTCGGATTTGAAGTGGAAGAAACAAAAGATGGATACCAGGTTTACGTACCATCATTCAGATACTTTGACGTATCCATCCCAGAAGACATAATGGAAGAAGTTGGGAGAATACACGGATACGACAACATACACGCTGAACCACCAAGGATGCTTGCTATCGAAAAAGGCAGAAGCCAAATCCAAAAACTCAGATACGAACTAAAACAACTTCTAACAAGCTTTGGTTTCAACGAAGCTAACACACTTTCATTCACATCAAGCAAACTCATAGAAAAATTTGAAATCAACGGAAAAGGCCTTCCCGTAAGCAATCCAATAATATCCGACTTTGACACAATGAGACCGAGTATCCTCTACGGTTTACTCGAATCGCTTTCATACAACTACAAAAGACAGATAAAGGACATTAGATTATTCGAAATAGGTAAAATATTCAACCTAAAAAATGGAAAACCATTCGAAGAAGAAGCGCTTGCTTTCGTAGCCACTGGCAGGGAATCTGTAAATGATTACACCGACAAAAGAAATGTATCTTTCTATACATTTAAAGGTGTTATCGATGAAATCTTATTAAGATTTGGCATTAAAGCACAATTTGAAAAATACTCAAAGAAAGGCTTTATACCGACAAGATGCGCATTGATAAAAACTCATGGAAAAGATATAGGATTCATAGGTATGCTTGAGCCAGAAATCGCTGACAAACTTTACGATGTAAAAGATGAGATATACGTTGCGGAGATATACCTTGAAAAAATATACGAATCGGCAAAAACTCAAAAAACATACAAAGCCATACCACAATTCCCGTATATAAGAAGAGATGTTTCGTACCTAATACCGATTGGACAGGAAATCGCTGGAATTCTTGAAATATACAAATCAAACCCGCTTGTTGAAGAAGTTGGTATCGACGATATTTACAGACAAGTTGGTGAAGGGTATTACAGCGTAACCATATATGCAAAATTCAGACATCCAGAGCGCACGCTCAGTGACGAAGAAGTGGATATAGCAATCGAAGATATTAAAAAACAAATCAAAGAAAAATTCGAAGTAAACCCAAGATTTTAATATATTCAATACAATAAAAAACCAAGGTGGGGTGGCTTAATATGAACAAATTCGAAGAAGGGCGAAAACTTTTAAAATCAAATTGGGGAGAATTGGAGAAATTCACAAGTGACCAGAAAAAAGGTATACCAATGCCACCTTTTGAGAAACCTGTTGAAGAAGGTTGCATTCTAATCGACCTTCCAACAGTCAAACACCTTGGAACGAAAACAGTCTCTGAAGCGATAGAAAATAGAATGAGCCATAGAAAATACACAAACGAACCTTTGACAATCGAAGAATTGGCTTATCTACTTTGGACAACGCAAGGGATAAGGAATATAACACCAAAAGCAGCTTTTAGAACAGTACCTTCTGCAGGGTGTAGACATCCATTTGAAACGTACATATATGCTATAAACGTACAAGGACTTGAAGAAGCAATTTACAGATACTTACCCATTGAACACAAACTTGTGCTCCACAAAAAAGAACCGCACCTTAGAGAAAGAATAATCAGAGCCACGCTTGACCAAACATTCGTTGGAACAGCAAGCGCGGTATTCATATGGACAGCCATACCATACAGAACAGAATGGCGTTACGGTCCAGCCTCACACAAAGCAATTTTACTTGACGCTGGTCACGTATGCCAAAACCTTTACAGCTTTTAGCATACCTATTAGGGATTGAAACATTGCTCATCAGTCAAATTGTTATCTATGATATAATTAACCAACTGCTGGGCCGTGTTCATTCTCATCTGTGGCGTGACCGACTTAATCTTATTTTGGTTATAGCTCAGCAGGTCTTCTACAGACAAAGATGGATTATTAAACATCCTCAATTGTTTTAATAATAAATTCGCATATTTCTTACCTATTATGCCTTTCAAGATTTCAAAACCATATTTATCCATGATTCGCTCATCAATACATTGGAACAATTTAGCCGCTCTCATATGGGCTCTCGGAGTTGGCACTATCTCTGGAAGGTTAAAATCTGAAGGCATTTGAAAGACTGAAGAGTCAAGTTTGTAAACACTCTCAAGCGCTCTAATATACATCTCACCCTTGCCGCTTACATTATTAAGCGCGTACATCTCCCAATCATCAAACTTGTTAACTACTTTAAACCAAACAAACCTGTCGATATACGCTTGGTCAATAGTCACATTCACTTCGTATTTGTCTGTTTCCGGATTCATCGCTGCGGCAAGCCATGTGCCTTCTGGTAAAACATGAGTATTCAATCTTCTATCTAATAAAAGTTGCATAATAGCCGCTCTGACAGTCTCATGCGACCTATTAATCTCATCCAAGAACAAAATGGTATTTCCGTCTTTCGGCCACCATTCTGGCCTTAACCAGATCGTTTTATCACCATCTCTTGTCGGCATACCAATTAAATCACCAGGTTCCATTTGAGATAAAGATAAGACTATTACTTCCCTATTGTACTTTCTCCCAATCGACCTTATTACCTCCGTCTTACCCACTCCAGCATGACCTACAAGCATTGGAACTTCACCAGCAGACATTATTGCTGGTAGTATTTCAAATAATTCGCTTGTTGTTGCCATAAGCAACATACCTCCCCATATTATTTAATATTGTTTAATTTACCTAAAAATATGGGCAAAGTACTTTAAAAGTCCTGTTGAAAGGCGCAGGCAATATTCAGAGGGCAAATTGTTTATTGAAAATGGTGGAAATGAAGAGAATAAAGTACTTTACTTGGGATTGAATACAACAATAGGCTTATGTGTTAAATTCAACTCAGTTCCTAAATCTCTTACAAAATCGTGGTCTATTAGATACGCATGAGAAATAGCGGACAACAATCCTGTAGGCAATTTATCATCAGTTACCCTATCGAGGATATCAAGTTTGCTTTTTTTGTAAGTTCTTTTCGCAAATTCAACAATTGCGTACTTTTTGTCAAGTGATGTAAATAACTGAATCATGTCCATTTCTTTCAATCTCTTAAGAAATACATACTGATCTTCTATATCAGTCTGGTTATATGGCTTAACCAACTCAAGCAATTCTCTGTTTTTCTTTCCCATCTTCCTAATAAACTTATTAAAATGATGTGGCGTTCTTATGTAATAAAAATCAATCCCGCGATTGACGGCATACAACCTTAAAGTCGCGAATTGAGGCTCGTAGATTAGAAGTTTCTTCGAAATGAGGTTTGTGAGAATTCTATCTGCGTACTCATCCCATTCTGAAGTCACATTTAAAATTCTTGTGTACAAATCGTTGGGAACAGTATCTTTCACTTTATCGTAATGCTTTTCATTAGAAACAAGATATATGTATTTATACTTACCAGAAGCAATTAAATAAAACACATTATTAATCAAAAACGTATACGGACCAGTGACACAATAAATCTCGTAATCAAAAGTGTCCGATGATACTTTATCAATACTTTCCGTGGTAGCCAAAACGTAAAAGTATCTGCTCCTTACCTCAAATGAATTCATATCACTTGCCAAACCACTCATTATAACCACATCTGTCAGAAGGTCAAAAGCGGGGGTAAAATACTTCTCATTGCTCACGCTAGGTTTGATACTAACGACATCTTTAATAATCTCAAATGGCAGATAAGATTTGTTGTTTTCAATACCTAAAATACGTGTCCTTATTTCTTCAATCAAACTTCCATATTTCTTTACTATTAGCTCCATCGGTTTTCCGCTCATAGCGAATTCTGGCATATCATATTTCTCATAACGAATTACCCCATCAAAAGCTAATGAACTTAAAGCTCCATGAACTATACTAAGCAATAAGTCTAAAACCGATTGCAAGAAATTTACAAATTCAAGCAACGAAAAAACAATACTTAAGCCTTTTATTATACTTTAACGTGCGTAAGTTATACAAAAAATAATGAAAAATTAACATTATATTTACAACAACATGGTATAATAAAAATGAATTTTGAACCGGGGTGATATCTTGAGGGGGATTCTAACATTAAAACTTGATAAACCACTTACCCTTCCCATCCATTACAACCACATACTCCAAGCCGCAATTCTAAACCTTCTCAGTGATGAGAACTACTCTAAATTTATCCACGATACTGGTTTTCAATTTGGTAAAAGGCGATTTAAAATGTTTACCTTCTCGAGGCTCGAGGGAAAATTTTCAATTGATATAGAAAGAAAAACGATAACATACTTTGAAAGAGCGTATTTACACATTTCAACAATAGAAGATAAATTCATAGAATACGTCGTAAACAATCTACTTCTCGAAGGTTTGGATATCAAAGGTGAAAGAATTCACGTAGACAAAATAGAGTTAAAGTCAAATACGACTAACTTTGGAAAAATCATAACAAAATCACCGATAGTTGCTTATAGCACATTTGAATTAAATGGTCGCAAAAAGACATATTATTACAATCCAAAAGAAAAAGAGTTCCAAGAAATTTTGGCAAACAATTTAATAAAGAAATATATAGCTTATTTTGAAAAAGAACCTAAAAATAGATATTTTGAAATAACACCTGTCTCAAATCTCAAGGAAAGTATAGTTATATATAAAGGCACGGTTATAAGAGGTTGGAATGGTATCTTTCAAATTAATGGTTCTGATGAATTAATAAATATTGCATATTACACGGGATTAGGTGCGAAAAACTCGCAAGGTTTTGGTTGCTTTGAATTCATATAATTATCATTGGAGGTGAAAAATTTGCTAGAAGGTATAGTTCAAATTGGCAGGGCTTTATTGGAAAATAAAAGTCTTATCGATAGTCTTATAAAAGAACTACCAGCCAAAGATAAAAAAGGAAATCTCTATCATGTTTTGAAACTAAAATTCAGTAAGGAAAATTTGGAGTTGGATGTTTCAGAGGAAATAGATAGTGATACCGCAAGAAAATACCTGTACATCGGAACAGCAGATGGCCCTAATGCCCCACAATGGTACGCAGCTAATAATAAAATAACATATTTTCTATCAGAGACACTTTTTAACTTAACAAATATTGATTTTGGGGAACCATTAAATCAAAAATTAAAGCACATTTTTGAAAAGTTCTATGTTGACTTAGGGCCAGGCATTAAAAGTAAGTATAGATATGCTCTAAATTTGTATTACCTAGATCCAAATGTAGATGTTAGAAAATTATACGAAGAATACTCAAAGCAAAACCAAGGAAACGATAAGGGATTTCTAAAAGTTCTTGAAAAACAATTTGAAAAAATACTGTTTGAAAATTATGAGGCTAAGCTAAATGAATTCGGTCTATTCGTAATATATATTGATGGTGAACCTTTAAGCAAATATGAAGAATATAGGAGAAAAGTTTTAGAATATAAAAGTTCAGGCGAAAAGAGTGAAACGAGTTCTAAAAAAGAGAAGAGTAAAGATTTACGATGTAATATATGTGGTTCTACTGAAAATTTAACAGATGACCTGAAGAAAATGAAGATAAAATACTATACGAACGATAAAATAACATTTGCAAGTGAACTCGATCCAAATAAGTTCTACAAAAATATGGTTATCTGTCAAAATTGTTTGAATGCTATCCTTGCAGCAGAAACATATCTTGATAACAAGTTAAAAACTAAGTTAGGAGATCTAAGCTTGTATATTTTTCCACATTTTATATACGGTGAACCTCTAAATGAAAGTG
This sequence comes from Fervidobacterium nodosum Rt17-B1, assembly GCF_000017545.1. NCBI lineage: Bacteria > Thermotogati > Thermotogota > Thermotogae > Thermotogales > Fervidobacteriaceae > Fervidobacterium > Fervidobacterium nodosum. The sequence goes on from NC_009718.1 coordinate 1,014,305, forward strand.
AGCTTGATTTAGTTGTTGATAAAATCATAAATTCGTATAATATAGTAAAAAATTTAAAAGGTGTTCAAGAATTCGAAGAAAAAATTTTGGGAATAACTGATGAAAACAGATATTTTTTAGTTAATTTCCTGTTTTTCAAAAAATCACAGCAAGCTACAAAAATACGAAGATTTATAAAAGATGTGCCTCCATCCATCTTTGATAGAATCGCAGAAGCCTCAAAATGTGCCCGTGAAATTGTAAAAAAAGCTATTCAAATGAATTATGAAACATACATAGATCTCCAGAAAATATACTACCTAATTCCCGTTAAAGTAAGCGCAGGAGAAGTGACAGAGTACAAGTATATACTAGATTTTTATGAAAGCCTATTAACTTTTAAACCTATAGAAAAAGAAACATTGATAGGTAAATTTATAGAAGCCACTAAGGTAATCTACTTACAAAAAAATGGTTATAACATAAATAAGGACAGCTTAGAATTCTACATTCTCAACGCTAACATGCTTGTAAAATTTTTAGAAAAAATGGGAAATTTAAAGGAGGGGAATACATTGGATACGAGCAAATTAAACGTTAGGGAAGATATAAAAAATTATATTTCCACAATGGGTTATGATGAGCAACAATCTGCAATGTTTCTTCTTGGCATTTTGATTGGTGAGATTGGAAACAGTCAGTACAAAAAATACAACAGTGACAAAAAACCAATTCTTAATAAGTTGAATTTCAATGGAATTGATAAATCAAAAATAATTAAAATAGCAAATGAAGTGTATGCTAAATTGGAGCAAGAAAAGATAAGAAAATACCATGAAACAACTTACGCTGAGATGAAAAGACTTTTGGACGAAAACCTTAAAAATTGGAAATTAAATAAAAATGAAAATTTATTTTATATTCTCTCAGGATATTCTTATGCAACACTAAAAACTATTATGAAGGGGGAGACTGAAAATGGATGAAAAAGAAAAAAGTAAGGTTAATAACAGTGAGATTTTATTCATTTACGATGCTCAACTTTGCAACCCTAACGGTGATCCAGACGAAGAGAACAGACCAAGGATGGACAATGAAAGAGAAATAAACTTGGTTTCGGATTTAAGGTTAAAAAGATATATAAGAGATTATTTATACGAAAAAGGCTACGATATATTCGTAAGAAAAATTGATGACAAGCCAGTGACTGCGGAGAAAAGGATGGAAGATTTTAAAAATTCAAAAGAAGATGAAATCCTAAGTAAACTTATAGATGTTAGATTGTTTGGTGCAACAATGCCAGTAAAAGGAAATAACAGAGCTTATATAGGGCCCGTACAGTTTAATTGGGGATATTCACTCAACAAAGTCGAACTTCTTGAAGCAAGTATAACTTCACAATTTGCAACAAGCGAAAACGCGCAGCAAGGAACTATAGGAAAAGATTTCAGAGTAAAGTATTCACTAATAGCATTTTTTGGAGTTGTAAGTGGCAGAAGAGCTGAAAAAACAAAACTAACCAACGAAGACTTAAAATTACTGGATGAAGCAATGGTAAAAGCAATCCCACTTCAAGCTACGCGAAGCAAAATAGGTCAATATCCGAGATTGTATATGAGAGTTGAGTACACAGATTCTGAAACAGTACTTGGTGATTTCAGAGATTTAATAAAACTTGAAGAAAAAGTTGAAAGTATTAGAGATATCAAAGAATGCGCTTTGGATATCTCTGAGCTTGTGGAAACTTTAAAAAACAACAAAGAAAAAATAAACAAAATATACTACTTCGCAGATAAAAATCTAGAACTTAAAGTAAATGGTGAAGTTAAAAAACTAAAAGATGCTTTGGCAGGTCTGGGAGATGGAAAACTTGAAGAAATAAGGTGAAAATATGGAATTCTTAGTATTTGATATAAAGGGAAAATTTGCACACTTTAGGAAATTTTACACAAATTCTTCTTCGCTCTCTTATTCAATTCCACCGAGAACAACGTTGGAGGGAATTATTGCAGCAATTTTAGGTTTTGAAAGGGATAGTTACTATGAAATATTAAATGCACAAAAGTTAAATATAGGACTTAAAAAAGCAACTCCAACAAGAAAAATTATTCAAACATTGAACTATATAAAAGCTAAAACTCCAAGTAATGTGTATGACCCAGACGAACATACACAAATTCCATTTGAAATTATTACTTCGAATGATAAAGTAATATATAGGGTTTATGTTAACCATGTTGATCAAACAATAATGGAAGATTTAGAATACAGATTGAAAAATAACAAATTTTGCTATATCCCTTATTTTGGTGTCGCTCCCTTTAATATCTCAATAGATCTCAAAGGAAAATTTCAAGCAGAACCAAAATTTAGCGAAGATTTTGTGAAAGTATCATCTGTAATTAGAAGAAACTTGATATCTTCTTTAAAAGTGGAAGAAGAAGTAATTTTACTAAAGGAAAAAATGCCAAGAGATTTTTCTAGAGAAAGGACAGTCATAGAAATGGAAGACTACATTTTTGAAGAAAGTGGAAAAGCAATAGAAGTTAAGCTTAACTCACATTATTACGTTATAAATGAGGAAAATATTGTTTTAATGTAATGGTGCCGAATGGCACCTTTCTTTTATTTTCTAACTTCAAAGCTAATTGGAGGGTTAAGAGTGTTTTATTCACACCCGGATAAAAGATTAATCGAACATTTAAAAGAAGTTTACGAAATATCTCAAGAAAAAATAAATGACGGTGATTTAAAAAAGTGCTTTAAGATAATAGCATACACTCATGATTTTGGAAAATTTACCACATATTTTCAAAAATATTTAGAAACAAAGAAAGAAGGAAAATATGCAAAACACGGTTTCATTTCGGCTCTATTTGCGGCTTTTTGTAGTCTAAAAGAATTTGGTACGGAAAGTTTTCTTCCATTGATTTCTTATAGCGTAGTACTGCATCATCATGGTGACTTGGAAAACGTAGATAATCACTTACCTATAAGCACAAGAGGTATAATGAACTCTGACTATAAATTAGCTGATAAGATAGAAATATTTGAAGTCCAAAGGAATGACATAATAAAGAATAAAGATTCAATTATAGAAGAGTACAAAACCATAGACGAACAAGAAGAATATAAAATTAATTTTGTAGAATACATTCAGAAATTCTTAGAATGTGATATTGTAGAAGTTCTAAAAATGCTAAAACAAATAAAGATAAAATTAGAGAAAGAAAAAAGTGATGATGTGTTTTTCATTCATCAATTGCTTTATTCTGCTTTAATATCCGCAGACAAACTCAGCGCATCTGGAACAATAATTCCGAATGAAGCTTTTGCCAGTTTTGCGGAACTAAACAGAGGAAGAGAAGTAATGATAAAAACTGCTATTAACAATTTAGGAATAAATGAAATAAGGAATGAAATATTTGAAAGAATTCAAAAAAATTTAGAAAAGTACTATAATAAATCGAGAATATTTACAATAACTGCGCCTACTGGGACGGGAAAAACTTTCGCTGGTTTCTTCGCGGCAGTAAAATTAAGAGAGCTTTTAGGTGGCAATCGAAGAATTGTTTACTCACTCCCATTTACCTCAATAATAGACCAAAATTACGAAACAATTTATCAGATACATAAAGTTTTGAAAAACTTCGAAAGGGAAAGTAGCAAGTACATAATAAAGCACCATAGTTTAGTGAAACCTGAATACATAGAAAACGAATATAAGTATGATTTATTAGAATCTGAACTACTAATTGAAAATTGGTCAAGTGGAATAATTGTAACAACTTTTGTTCAACTCTTTGAAACATTAATAAGTACGAGAAATAGAATGCTGAAAAAACTAATCAACATAAAAGGCTCTATAATTATCTTAGACGAAATACAAGCCATAGACATTTCTCTGTTACCTCTTATTGAATATGTTTTAGAAAAAGCGACAGAACTATATGATTTAAGAATAATACTTATGACAGCAACAAAACCGTACATATTTAAAGATTCTTTAGAACTCTTGGATAACAATGAAAAATACTTTTCAATTTTTAATCGAACAACTCTTTTACCAAATTTATCTAGCAGAAAATTAGAGGATTTTATAAAAGAACTCAAAGAAAATTTGCAAGATAAGTCATATTTAATAGTCTGCAATACAATAAATTCCTCGTTAGAAGTGTACGAAAATTTAAAAGGAATAAACAGACCCGTTTTTTACTTATCAACAAATTTACTCCCAATTCATAGATTAGAAAAAATAAAAAAAATAAAAGAACTCTTAAGTAAAGGCGAAAAGATAATACTTGTTTCTACTCAAGTTGTGGAGGCAGGAGTAGATATTGATTTTGATGTGGTAATAAGAGATATAGGACCTTTGGATTCTATTATCCAATGCGCCGGAAGATGTAATAGAAATAATTTAAAAGAAAACGGGACAGTATATGTTTACTCTCTTATTCCAAATGAGAGCAATAATGATTTAACTTACGGATATGGAAGATACATCTATGGTTTGACAACTCTCCAAGAGACGAAAAAGATATTGCAAAAATCAGAAAAATACAGTGAAAAAGATTATTTCTGCTTAATTTCAGAGTATTTTAAATCTATTCAGGAAAATTTATCTAAGAAAAGGTCAGAAAACTTGATTAAATCAATAAAAACTTTAAATTTCTCTGAAGATAAAAGTGAAAATATAACACCAATATCAGATTTTTCGATTATAGAAAACAAGCCAAATTTTGTGGATGTTTTTGTAATGTGCGATGATATTTCAGAAGAAGGTTTTAAAAGATTTTGTGACATAATAAAATTAAAAGATTATTATGAAAAACGAGAAAAGTACTTAGAAATAAAGCCAATAATAAGCAATTACACAATTTCAGTACCGATAGAATACCATTCATCTTTTGTTGAACAATTTGGACTTTATGTTATTCCACGTGAAATAGTAAATGATTACTACAATTATGAAACTGGGTTTAAAAGGCACAAGAAATCTTATGATATAATATGAATAATATGATATAATATAAACACAAGCATAAAATTCGTCGACCATCAATCATGCAAAAATAACTGGAGATCGACGAAAAAGAGAAGTAAGAAAATTAAAAGGTTTTGGAAGTTGATTAACAAAATAGTAAAAAACAATAAAAATCCAAAACCTTTTAAAAATCAATACCAAGCGGGCTTTTAGCATACCTATTAGGGATTGAAACGAAGAACAACTTAAGCAGTTTTTCACCAGATAGCAGGGCTTTTAGCATACCTATTAGGGATTGAAACAATTGAAATCCAGACGGATAACCCTTAGATTTGACCCAGCTTTTAGCATACCTATTAGGGATTGAAACCGTGCATATGGTGTTGATTCGAGAAAGATTTTTGCGCTTTTAGCATACCTATTAGGGATTGAAACGTGGATGTGGCTTATCTTCGTCAAATGGATGTTTTTCGCTTTTAGCATACCTATTAGGGATTGAAACTTGACAAACACAAGCTTGAGGCACCATACTATTTAGCTTTTAGCATACCTATTAGGGATTGAAACGAAGTTGCTCAAGTTCACCCTGATAATTTTTGAATAGCTTTTAGCATACCTATTAGGGATTGAAACGCAAAATGCACTGTTTTTTACACACGCGCTTCGACGCTTTTAGCATACCTATTAGGGATTGAAACGAAGCAATACTGATTTTTCAATTACTGGCTCTTTAGCCGGCTTTTAGCATACCTATTAGGGATTGAAACATGGCAATAGGTAATCAGCTCTACAACTGGAACCTCGGCTTTTAGCATACCTATTAGGGATTGAAACAAGTATGAAGACGAAGACGCTGGTTAATGGTGTTGGCTTTTAGCATACCTATTAGGGATTGAAACTTATACCCGCCGTTGTAGTTCTTTTGGTATCCTTGGCTTTTAGCATACCTATTAGGGATTGAAACCCAATCATCGGACACGCAGATGGAATAGTCTTCGTAGGCTTTTAGCATACCTATTAGGGATTGAAACTGAGCTTGCAAGACTCACAGCCCAAGCAAACAATACACGCTTTTAGCATACCTATTAGGGATTGAAACTACCACCAAACGCGGTATACGTCTTGGTCTAAAAATTTGCTTTTAGCATACCTATTAGGGATTGAAACGGTGCTATCTTTTTAAATCCATACAGCAATTTTGCGCTTTTAGCATACCTATTAGGGATTGAAACATTTTTACCTCCTTCAGAACCTCTGTTTCTGATTCTGGCTTTTAGCATACCTATTAGGGATTGAAACTATTTTTCTAAAAACTGCAACAAAGCACCAACTTCGCTTTTAGCATACCTATTAGGGATTGAAACCCAGCTCATATTCTTGTTCTTCATCGGCTCTCTGAGCTTTTAGCATACCTATTAGGGATTGAAACGCTGGTTCGTGAAGTTTGCCATTAACAATGGTTCTTTGCTTTTAGCATACCTATTAGGGATTGAAACGTGCTCACCATGGTAATTCTCCTCGGGGTGACACCGCTTTTAGCATACCTATTAGGGATTGAAACTAATAAAATTCTAAGCCAAAATCTGTGTTGTTGTGCTTTTAGCATACCTATTAGGGATTGAAACAGAGGCTTGACGAACTTCTTACTTCTGATACTAAACAGCTTTTAGCATACCTATTAGGGATTGAAACCAAAAAAAGCTAATTGACAAAAACAGAAGTTGTGGCTTTTAGCATACCTATTAGGGATTGAAACGAAGCATCGTCTATGAGCTTGAAACACTTTCGTTGGCTTTTAGCATACCTATTAGGGATTGAAACAATCTATAGCAAACCACATAGAATCGCAGCCGTAATGCTTTTAGCATACCTATTAGGGATTGAAACCGCAGCTTCTCTTCTCTTGTCTTGAGTGCCTGTGTGCTTTTAGCATACCTATTAGGGATTGAAACCAGGTGTGTCTTAACTCAAACTCTTCGTCGTTTGAGCTTTTAGCATACCTATTAGGGATTGAAACTTCGAAACACTTTTGGTGCTACTTGCTCTGTTGGACAACGCTTTTAGCATACCTATTAGGGATTGAAACTTCTGCAAGTAAAAGTTTAGAAGTTGCTCAAGTTCGCTTTTAGCATACCTATTAGGGATTGAAACTCGATAGCGTAGGCTTGGCTGCAGGTGGTGGGATTGAGCTTTTAGCATACCTATTAGGGATTGAAACATTTTAGTATTGAACTCATGAGGTTAGAAGGTGAGGCTTTTAGCATACCTATTAGGGATTGAAACCCAACGCTAACGCGAGTTGCCCCTCCCCGCGTTTGAATGCTTTTAGCATACCTATTAGGGATTGAAACGGATTGCTGACGTGCTCACAAAAGGTGCTTTTTCTGGCTTTTAGCATACCTATTAGGGATTGAAACAAAGCTCTAACAGAACTCTATAAAGCAGCTACAAGCTTTTAGCATACCTATTAGGGATTGAAACCATGCAGAAAGGAGAGTGAGGGGAATGAGATTGCCAGAGCTTTTAGCATACCTATTAGGGATTGAAACAAAAAAATTTACATCAGCGTAATCAAATTTTGTGAGCTTTTAGCATACCTATTAGGGATTGAAACCAACTGTAGCTGGTGGTCTAAAGGTTTGGCGTTCATTGGCTTTTAGCATACCTATTAGGGATTGAAACTTCTGCTTATGGTGCAGAGTATTTTGATGGGGTATCGCTTTTAGCATACCTATTAGGGATTGAAACAGAAAAGAAAATTCGTTAAGCCAGCCAGGAGGCTGGGAGCTTTTAGCATACCTATTAGGGATTGAAACCAGAGAGAAAAGTATTTCAAAGGAGGTGTTTGTATGCTTTTAGCATACCTATTAGGGATTGAAACACGACGTCAACACCAGAGAATGAAAGAAGAATCATTGCTTTTAGCATACCTATTAGGGATTGAAACTATGAAGCTGGTGAAAATTCATTGTTAACTTTACGGCTTTTAGCATACCTATTAGGGATTGAAACTACGGTTCTCTCGTGATATCCAAGACGATAAAAACTGGCTTTTAGCATACCTATTAGGGATTGAAACAGTTGTGTTGCTTCAAAATCTCAACTAGTCTGTCTTCAGCTTTTAGCATACCTATTAGGGATTGAAACATTGTTTCGCTGGGGGAGGGGTCCCAGCACACGCTGGCTTTTAGCATACCTATTAGGGATTGAAACCGCACAAGTTCAGTACTTCATCTCGCGTCATGTATTCGCTTTTAGCATACCTATTAGGGATTGAAACTGGATATTTTTGTGTCTGGCTTGGCTGCACTCTTTGGCTTTTAGCATACCTATTAGGGATTGAAACTTCTCCCATCGTATGTTTTCAGAGAGAGGATATGCTTAGCTTTTAGCATACCTATTAGGGATTGAAACTTAAATTGGAAGACAAGCAAAACATCCTTTTTAAAGCTTTTAGCATACCTATTAGGGATTGAAACAAAAGACAAATAAAGCCAAGCGTCGAGCCATACTTTCTGGCTTTTAGCATACCTATTAGGGATTGAAACGATGTTCGCTGGGGGAGGGGTCCCAGCGTATGCTGGCTTTTAGCATACCTATTAGGGATTGAAACTTGTCAATATATATAAGTGCATCAAACCCACGAAGGCTTTTAGCATACCTATTAGGGATTGAAACACTTTCGGGGTATATATCCCAGTATGCACCTACACTGCTTTTAGCATACCTATTAGGGATTGAAACATTGTTTTGGGATTTTCAAGTGTGTTTTTTGCTGTGGCTTTTAGCATACCTATTAGGGATTGAAACGAACAAAACCAATGTCAACGAATCTCGCAATTTTCAGCTTTTAGCATACCTATTAGGGATTGAAACTTTAATCAAACCCACGATCAAACCCACGCAGTATCTGGCTTTTAGCATACCTATTAGGGATTGAAACGTGGATGCGTACAACGTTTTGATTGCGAATGGCTGCTTTTAGCATACCTATTAGGGATTGAAACGAAATAATATCGACTGAAACGCCATGCATTGTAGGCTTTTAGCATACCTATTAGGGATTGAAACCAACGATTGTTACGCCTATGATGATTGCTGCGACGGCTTTTAGCATACCTATTAGGGATTGAAACTTAAGCCGGCCAGGAGGCTTGGAGACAGAGTCTCCGGGCTTTTAGCATACCTATTAGGGATTGAAACTGGTAATAAAATGTTTTGTTAATGTCGGACGTCTTAGCTTTTAGCATACCTATTAGGGATTGAAACCCCATGCTAGCGAATTTGAGCCGTATATGGTTGAAGCTTTTAGCATACCTATTAGGGATTGAAACGTATCAGACGAAACAGATAACCAGCAAGCAGTACTTGGCTTTTAGCATACCTATTAGGGATTGAAACGACAGCAGTATTTCTAACAACTTGAAGCGATATACGCTTTTAGCATACCTATTAGGGATTGAAACTGGATGAGTACTGGAAATTCCAGTGCGATATGCCAGAAGGCTTTTAGCATACCTATTAGGGATTGAAACAGAATGTTCACATCGTCTTGCTCTTTCTGGAAAAGCTTTTAGCATACCTATTAGGGATTGAAACCTCTTTCTGGAAAAATTCTTTATACAGCCAATGTCTGCTTTTAGCATACCTATTAGGGATTGAAACTCCAGAAAGTCTAACACTTTCGAAATTTCATTTTCGCTTTTAGCATACCTATTAGGGATTGAAACGTCTTTGGGACCGGGGGTATTCTTTGTATTCGAAATAGCTTTTAGCATACCTATTAGGGATTGAAACTCGATAGCGTAGGCTTGGCTGCAGGTGGTGGGATTGAGCTTTTAGCATACCTATTAGGGATTGAAACGGGAACCACTCCGCAAGAAATTCAGCAGTTCCCCAACGCTTTTAGCATACCTATTAGGGATTGAAACGCGTTTTGCAAGGTGCGATTGGTACTGTACTTTCTGTGCTTTTAGCATACCTATTAGGGATTGAAACAAAGATATACATTTTTTTTGTGACTTGTGGGACGAGCTTTTAGCATACCTATTAGGGATTGAAACTTCGACGAGGTGCGAAGAGAAATCGAGCTCCGGAAGCTTTTAGCATACCTATTAGGGATTGAAACATGGAACGAATAATGGAATATAAGGGTCACGTATATTTGCTTTTAGCATACCTATTAGGGATTGAAACTTATGTGTGTCACATTTGGCTAGGTATATCAAACATAGCTTTTAGCATACCTATTAGGGATTGAAACTTGACTTTGTTACAACTACTGGTATTTTCGAAAAGCTTTTAGCATACCTATTAGGGATTGAAACCCATCTTCACCTAGTTTAACAATCTCAACAGACATCTGCTTTTAGCATACCTATTAGGGATTGAAACACTACTTCTGTTCTGCCAAAGTATTGCGGATAGCGCCTTTCCAAGCTTTTAGCATACCTATTAGGGATTGAAACCAAAAAAGGGTAGAATTCACTATCACGTGATTCTGGCTTTTAGCATACCTATTAGGGATTGAAACCTTGATAATTCCTTTATCCCGGGCAGTTCATGATAACCGCTTTTAGCATACCTATTAGGGATTGAAACGTTGTTTTCGCTGGGGGAGGGGTCCCGCTGGGAGGGCTTTTAGCATACCTATTAGGGATTGAAACTAAAGTGGTTCAAAACAATGTCTATGAACTAATTCATGGCTTTTAGCATACCTATTAGGGATTGAAACCGTATTCTGGAGCTAGCTATCAGGGAAGTACAAACAGCTTTTAGCATACCTATTAGGGATTGAAACTAGGGTTGAATAATTGAATAATTGAGTAATTGCCCAGCTTTTAGCATACCTATTAGGGATTGAAACTTTTTTTGCCACTGGTAAAGGCTTTTCAACTAGCTGCTTTTAGCATACCTATTAGGGATTGAAACCCCTCTTTTCTATTTCTTCATTCGCTCCCAACTTTACGCTTTTAGCATACCTATTAGGGATTGAAACGATTTGTGATGTTTATTGTTAATTCCATACTTGCAATGCTTTTAGCATACCTATTAGGGATTGAAACGGCGATCGAGTTCCTCCGACGACAAGTCGGAAAGTAGCTTTTAGCATACCTATTAGGGATTGAAACAAGTGAAGATGAAAAAGTAAATATTTTTTGCTCTGCCGCTTTTAGCATACCTATTAGGGATTGAAACGCGAAAGATTCTACTATCACGGTGACTTTTACGCGTGCTTTTAGCATACCTATTAGGGATTGAAACGTGGGACGACTGATAACTTGAATAGTCGTGCCATAGCTTTTAGCATACCTATTAGGGATTGAAACATAATCCAATTAACAATAAATGCGGACCAGAACGCTGGCTTTTAGCATACCTATTAGGGATTGAAACGTGAATACTGCAGTTGATTTGTCAGCGCTCTTTTCCCGCTTTTAGCATACCTATTAGGGATTGAAACCTTTGCGAAAATGTTACAAAAATTGAGTTTCAATCCCGCTTTTAGCATACCTATTAGGGATTGAAACCATATGCGATTCTTAGATTTGTGATGTTTATTGTGCTTTTAGCATACCTATTAGGGATTGAAACTTTTGCTTTTGTTAAAAAAAAGAAAAGAAAAGAAAAGCTTTTAGCATACCTATTAGGGATTGAAACGAGATAAGTATTGTTGGGGTGTGCTTCGTTGGTCGTGCTTTTAGCATACCTATTAGGGATTGAAACGCTTGATTCAAACCATTAGAAATAGTATTAGAAATATGCTTTTAGCATACCTATTAGGGATTGAAACTATTGAATGGTTGTGACTACCAAGGCACGACCAACGGCTTTTAGCATACCTATTAGGGATTGAAACTATTGTGTCATTTGACGAATGGAAGTGATATTTTGGCTTTTAGCATACCTATTAGGGATTGAAACAGAAAATGAAGTTCGTAAAGCCAGCCAGGAGGCTTGGAGAGCTTTTAGCATACCTATTAGGGATTGAAACAAAGAAAAAATATAAGAAAAATGGAGGTGTGAATATAGCTTTTAGCATACCTATTAGGGATTGAAACCTTCTATATCGTCGAAGGTAAAAACTCTGTGTACAGAGCTTTTAGCATACCTATTAGGGATTGAAACATTCCATACTTGCAATTGTCTGGAGAATGGGGGAAGCTTTTAGCATACCTATTAGGGATTGAAACTAACCGAATCCCCCTTTGGTTGTGGGACAAAGGATATCCTGCTTTTAGCATACCTATTAGGGATTGAAACTCATATTTTTTGATAAATTCAACCAAACTAGAAACCGCTTTTAGCATACCTATTAGGGATTGAAACTTCAAGTAATCGTCGTCCCACAAGTCAAAAAAAACTAGCTTTTAGCATACCTATTAGGGATTGAAACAGTATTGTTCCACGCTATCACGAGATTCCCCATATTAGCTTTTAGCATACCTATTAGGGATTGAAACTAGCGAACAACCCGAATGTTTTACAACGTATTTCAGCTTTTAGCATACCTATTAGGGATTGAAACGAAATATCACACTCAAAAATGTCAATACTTGTACCGGCTTTTAGCATACCTATTAGGGATTGAAACATTGGGTGGTGGTTTGAATGATTACATACGCTATTCTGCTTTTAGCATACCTATTAGGGATTGAAACCTTTGCGCAAATGTTACAAAAATTGAGTTTTAATCCCGCTTTTAGCATACCTATTAGGGATTGAAACTTGGAGTAAAAGGTCACCAAAAATTGAAGTTACAGCTTTTAGCATACCTATTAGGGATTGAAACTCTACAATTTTCTCAATATTCCAACTATCAACAACATGCTTTTAGCATACCTATTAGGGATTGAAACCTTCATCGATGAATACAATACCGTCACGCAATTTCTTGCTTTTAGCATACCTATTAGGGATTGAAACATTCAATCAACTTAACCATACATATATCAACCTCACATGCTTTTAGCATACCTATTAGGGATTGAAACGTATACCATATATTTTCACTTTTTGCATTGCGTTTGCTTTTAGCATACCTATTAGGGATTGAAACATCTTTTCGGCTCTACTGTCGATCTTTCGGGGTATAGCTTTTAGCATACCTATTAGGGATTGAAACTATGTGGAATAAAAGAACGCCGGCAATTGAAGTTTGCTTTTAGCATACCTATTAGGGATTGAAACCGTATGACTCAAATACTGGTTCATGGAATACTGGCAGCTTTTAGCATACCTATTAGGGATTGAAACCAACGTATTTCGTAGCTCACGAGTTCTCTCAAAATCAGCTTTTAGCATACCTATTAGGGATTGAAACCTTTTTCGATGAACTCTCTGTACTCTAAGACTTTCTCAGCTTTTAGCATACCTATTAGGGATTGAAACTCCTTTGTCAATATCCAATATAATGCCATACATACTAGCTTTTAGCATACCTATTAGGGATTGAAACTTCGGTTAGGTGTACATAACATAATTAGGCAATCCTAGCTTTTAGCATACCTATTAGGGATTGAAACCAGGTTGTAACAAAAGCGTTTCACAAACGAAATGAAAGCTTTTAGCATACCTATTAGGGATTGAAACCTGGTGCAGCTGCACTTTCTACTTGGGCAAAGTTCGGCTTTTAGCATACCTATTAGGGATTGAAACTTTACATTATAGAAAGGGGGTGAATGTGAATGAATGCTTTTAGCATACCTATTAGGGATTGAAACTTTTGAACGTTTTTAAATGCGCGATACGTCTGTTTTGCTTTTAGCATACCTATTAGGGATTGAAACCTTTGCGAAAATGTTACGAAAAAAGGCTTCAATCCCGCTTTTAGCATACCTATTAGGGATTGAAACTTGAAGGGGTTAATTCTGCGTGGAGGATTTATACGCTTTTAGCATACCTATTAGGGATTGAAACTTTGATTTACCAAACCTCTATTTCTCATATTTCTTTGCTTTTAGCATACCTATTAGGGATTGAAACATAGCAAGCTTTCTTCTTTGCAGAATGATATTGCAGGCTTTTAGCATACCTATTAGGGATTGAAACTTAAGAAATACCGACGCTTGTATTTCGACCACAAAAGAGCTTTTAGCATACCTATTAGGGATTGAAACTAAAGCCAGCCAGGAGGCTCGGAGACAGAGTCTCCGGGCTTTTAGCATACCTATTAGGGATTGAAACTCAAAAGCAAGGAAAGAGAAATTCAAGTGCAGGAAAGCTTTTAGCATACCTATTAGGGATTGAAACAAAAGGAGGAAAAAAACATGAGGTATATTGCAAATGCTTTTAGCATACCTATTAGGGATTGAAACCAATAAAGTCAACAAGGAAACCAAGAAGGAAATCAGCTTTTAGCATACCTATTAGGGATTGAAACTAATGTTCCTTTTTTTAAAGATGAAGAGGGTAAACTAAGCTTTTAGCATACCTATTAGGGATTGAAACATTCATAAGTGAGCAATTCAAATGTAACAAAATGTAAGCTTTTAGCATACCTATTAGGGATTGAAACATGGACAAAAACAAAGGTTGTGTTATACTTGTAGTAGGCTTTTAGCATACCTATTAGGGATTGAAACTGGTATTGGCTTTTACTGGTAAGCCTGGAGCAGGCAGCTTTTAGCATACCTATTAGGGATTGAAACATTCGATACTTGCGGTCGTTTGGAAGATGGGGGAAGGCTTTTAGCATACCTATTAGGGATTGAAACTGGATGTTTTTGTTTCGGGGCTTGCTGCTCTCTTTGCTTTTAGCATACCTATTAGGGATTGAAACTGTTTGTTTTGAACTCAATACTTGCAATTGTATGGGCTTTTAGCATACCTATTAGGGATTGAAACCAGATATGGTGAACATGGGCTACAATCTCGATTATAGCTTTTAGCATACCTATTAGGGATTGAAACGACGCTAACTCTTTTATTCCAGGGACCTCGTGGTACCGCTTTTAGCATACCTATTAGGGATTGAAACGTATTAAGAAGAGAAAATTTATTACCCCTCTAATTGGCTTTTAGCATACCTATTAGGGATTGAAACACAGCTATTAGGGAACCACTCCGCTACGAACTCAGGCTTTTAGCATACCTATTAGGGATTGAAACGAGACATCGTACGATTTTTTAGGAAGAATTTTCGGCTTTTAGCATACCTATTAGGGATTGAAACTCAGCACTTTTTAACCAGGTACAAAGTGCTATCAGCTTTTAGCATACCTATTAGGGATTGAAACACAAACAAGACAAAGGAAGTGGTGAAAGCAAATCAGCTTTTAGCATACCTATTAGGGATTGAAACGGCTGTCTTGACCGCTGGGGACCCCCTCCCAGCATACGCGCTTTTAGCATACCTATTAGGGATTGAAACGGTGTGCCAAATTCGGTTAGGTGTACATAACATAATAGCTTTTAGCATACCTATTAGGGATTGAAACATACTAAACATAACCTGTTTTAACTTACGAATATGCTTTTAGCATACCTATTAGGGATTGAAACAATTCTATTTCCGGATCTCCTTTACTCCACCTCAAAAGCTTTTAGCATACCTATTAGGGATTGAAACTACCACCACCAGCGGTATACGTCGCTACTTAAAAGCTTTTAGCATACCTATTAGGGATTGAAACCCAACTTGCGACATCATTTGTATGCCAAGAGTATCGGCTTTTAGCATACCTATTAGGGATTGAAACGACAAAGAAAAGGCGTTGAACGTGGCTTTGAACAAACGCTTTTAGCATACCTATTAGGGGTTGAAACTTCCATCTATAATAGCTAAATCTAATATATACACCGCTTTTAGCATACCTATTAGGGATTGAAACGGTGTGCCAAATTTGCTTAGGTGCGACTAGGCAAATGTGCTTTTAGCATACCTATTAGGGATTGAAACTTAATTTGTCTAATTCCTCGGGTGTTATCCCAAGGAGGCTTTTAGCATACCTATTAGGGATTGAAACTGATGAAGAGGTGGCTAAAGAACTGTTGAATTTTTTGGCTTTTAGCATACCTATTAGGGATTGAAACGTTGCTTTCGCTGGGGGAGGGGTCCCAGCGTATGCGCTTTTAGCATACCTATTAGGGATTGAAACGACCAAGACGTATACCACACATGGTGGCCTAACGTCAGCTTTTAGCATACCTATTAGGGATTGAAACGGTGTGCCAAATTCACTTATGCGCGACTAGGCAAATGGCTTTTAGCATACCTATTAGGGATTGAAACGGGAATATTTTTGGTTTACGAGTCGTTGGTACTTTTGGCTTTTAGCATACCTATTAGGGATTGAAACTTGGAATATCTCTTGGTACTTTGAGCTCTCCGATAACGGCTTTTAGCATACCTATTAGGGATTGAAACTTCATAAACGTAAATGCTCCACTATCTATTAGAAAGAGCTTTTAGCATACCTATTAGGGATTGAAACCAGCAAGTTCATTGACAAATTCAAAAACTGTAGTATACGCTTTTAGCATACCTATTAGGGATTGAAACTTTCTTCACTTCGAGTACTTCTCCAGAAATTCACGCTTTTAGCATACCTATTAGGGATTGAAACTGGATATGTTGCTCGAAAAACTTTCTATGATCACAGCTTTTAGCATACCTATTAGGGATTGAAACGAAATTTCACTACATCAATTTCTTCTTCGTAGGCCAAGCTTTTAGCATACCTATTAGGGATTGAAACTTGGGTGTTCTACAATCGCTATGGAATGGCAATTGGCTTTTAGCATACCTATTAGGGATTGAAACGAGCAATCAGACGCGGTGACGGTGAGCTCTCGCTAGGCTTTTAGCATACCTATTAGGGATTGAAACCAAACAAAGAGAAGTAACAGATGAATTACTTCAAAAGCTTTTAGCATACCTATTAGGGATTGAAACATGGTTTATGAAGAAATTGATACAGAGGAATTTCTCGCTTTTAGCATACCTATTAGGGATTGAAACGCAAGTTTTTTAAAAAGTCTTACAACGGTAGTGACGTTTTTATTCTCCCCATAACGGATTAAAACAAGATATAGATTACTTCTCCTGCATCATTTGGAAGTTTTTATTTTATCTTAAAAATTGAATTTTCTTAATTGAAAAAAAGAAATCTGTTTTATCTATGAAGAATTGAAACAATGGTTTTATCCAAGATGTTTGGAATTATGCTATAGTTATTCATAATTGTTTTTAGAGGTGGTTGAAAAATTGGATGTAGGCGGAACACTAATTTGGTATTACATGATTTGTAAAAGAGAGGTTTGGTTAATGACACATGAAATAGTACCAGACCAACATAATGAGAACATAGAGCTCGGACGATTTATTCACGAGTTTTATTATAGACGGGATAAAAAAGAGATTAGATTTGGTAATGTTGTTTTTGATGTGCTCTATGAGAAAGGTAATCGACTCATAATAGGAGAAACGAAGAAATCTTCTAAGTTTTCTGAAGCATCTAAATGGCAGTTGATTTATTATCTAAAAGTTTTAAAAGATGCAGGTATAAGTGCTGAAGGTGTATTGAGTTTTCCGGAAGAGAGGAAAAAAATAGAAGTAAAACTATCCGATGAAGCTGAATTAGAGCTTGGAAAAATTTTGAAGGATATAGAAGATATTGTTAATCAGCCTAATCCACCAAAAGTGGTGAAGAATAATTTTTGTAAGAATTGTGGTTACAAAGAGTATTGTTTTTCCTAAATGAGGTGATTCTATGAAAAAAGATATTTATATTTTTAATAGCGGAGAATTAAAAAGGAAAGATAATACAATCTGTTTCGAAAGTAGTGAGGGGAGAAAATATTTTCCAATAGAAAATATAAACAATATATTTATATTTGGTGAGGTCGAATTAAATAAAAGATTTTTAGATTTTGCCTCAGAAAATGAGATATTAATTCATTTTTTCAATTTTTATGGATACTATACTGGCACATTTTACCCCCGCGAACATTTAAATTCTGGATTTGTTATTTTGAAACAGGCAGAACATTACTTGGATAATGAAAAGAGAATGAAATTAGCTCGTAAATTTGTTGAAGGAGCTATAGAGAATATATTAGTTGTTCTTAAGTATTACAAGAATAGAGGTTGCGAACTTGAAGATGAAATAGATGATATTAAATGTAAGAAAGAAGGTATATATTCATCTCAAGATATTGAAACATTGATGTCTTTTGAAGGAAATATAAGGGATGTATATTATAAATGTTTTGACAAGATAACGAAAAAAGATGAATTTGCTTTCGAAAAAAGAAGCAGAAGGCCTCCTTTAAATAAAATGAATTCATTAATCAGTTTTGGTAATTCTTTGCTTTACACAACCGTTTTAGGTGAAATTTATCAAACGCAACTTGATCCACGCATAGGCTATCTCCATTCTACGAATAGTAGGAAATTTACTCTAAATCTTGATGTAGCTGAAATTTTTAAGCCATCTATAGTTGACAGAGTGATTTTCTCACTTGTGAATAAAAATGTTTTATCATATAAAGACTTCGATGAGCAATTAAATGGGATAGTTTTAAATAATTCAGGTAAAAAGAAATTTATAGAAGAATATAATGAAAAGCTTGAAACTGTCTTTAAATATACAAAGTTAAATGCTTTTGTTAGTTATAAAAGGTTAATTAGACTTGAAATATATAAGGTTCAAAAACATATCACTGAAGATGAAGAATATCAACCTTTCGTTGCGAGGTGGTAATTCTTGTTCGTAATCTTGGTATATGACATTGGTGAAAAAAGAGTCAATAAAGTGCTTAAAAAATGTAGGCAGTATTTAACGTGGGTTCAAAATTCGGTATTCGAAGGAGAAATTACCGAAGGAAGTTTGAAAAAACTGAAAATGGAATTAGGTAGAATTATCGAAAAGCAAGAAGATTCTATTATAATTTACGCTTTCGAGAATACGAGATATTCAAACAGAGAAATCATTGGGTTGGAAAAGAATTCCTTAGGAATAATATTTTAAGCCTTTCAATATCAATTTAAAAGCATTCCCAAACACCCTTGCGCACATAATTGTGCAAGGGTATTTTTTATTCAAGAAAAGTGAATTTTAGTATATAATTGTTTGAGAAAGTGAAAAAGAAAAGGGGGAGTTGTTTTTGAATAAGAAGTTCGTTGCTGTTTTTTGGCTTCTTGTGCTTACGTTTCTGTGGGGGTTGACTTTTCCTATTCAGAAGTTGGTTCTTGTAGAAGAAGTTTCGCCGTTTTTGTACAATGCCGTTCGGTTTTGGATAGCGACTATTTTGTCTGCTTTTATGTTTCGAAAGTCTGATTGGAAACGTGGAGTCATTCTTGGTGTTGTTATGGGGATTGCGTACGCAACGCAAACGTGGGGATTGACTATCACGACCTCAACAAAAAGTGGGTTTATAACTTCTCTTTATATAGTTATTGTGCCGTTTTTCTCTTTTTTGATTGAAAAGGAGAAGATTAAGCCATTACAAGTTGTTGGGTTTGCTGGTGCGATAGTTGGTATGTATTTGCTTAGCAGCGGTGGGTTGACTGGTTTCAATTTTGGGGACTTTCTAACCACTATTTGTGGTGTTATGTACGCATTGCATGTTGTTTTAATCACGCATTTTTCAAAGGAAACAAGTGAGTATAGTTTGCTTACTCCGCAATTTCTTACAGTTGCCCTTTTAAATACTTTTCTTAATTTTTTCTATACAAAGCCAAATTGGAGTTTTAATTTACCCGCGCTTGGTGTTGCCGCATTTACCGCAGTAACAGCCACGATTGTTGCGATAATAATTCAGGCAAAATACCAAAGGGTTGTAGGGAGTAACATTTCAGCACTTATATTCGTCGGTGAACCCGTTTTTGCAATGGTTCTTTCCATGATTATTTTGCATGAGAGAATAACTCTCCTGCAGGGAGTTGGTATAATATTGATGATGGTGTCGATTATTATGGGAGTTGTTGAAACAAAAGAAAAATGAATTAAGGGTGATAGCGTGTGAGAGGAGAGAGTAAAAGTGATAAGCATAAATAAGCTTTCAATCGCATTCCCACAGAAGAATTTGTTTTCAAATTTCAACGCCACAGTTTTTCCGAGAGATAGGATAGGTTTGATGGGGAAAAACGGTTGCGGGAAGAGTACTTTGCTAAAAGCGATAGCTGGTATATTCAAAGATTACAGTGGAGAGATTAATGTTTCAGGTAAAGTACTGTATATGGACCAGTACAGGACATTTGATGCGTCGACGCCTTTTGAGTATTATTCACAAGTGGCGGATACTCCGGAAAAGCAAAGGCAAGTTAGGAGTATATTGAAGGGTTTGGGGTTCAATGAGGATGATTGGAATAGAAATATTTCAACTTTTAGCGGTGGAGAGAAGACAAGATTGCAATTGGGGAGACTTTTTATAGAAGAGCCTGATTTTCTTTTACTCGATGAGCCAACTAATTTTCTCGATATTGAGAGTATAGAGTTCCTTAAGAGTTTGCTCAAATCGTACAAAGGTGGGTATATAATTATATCCCACGATAGGGATTTTTTAAGGAGTGTGTGTGATAAGTTTTGGGAGATAAATAATGAGCGCGTTTGGATTTTCGATATGGATTTTGATAGATACCACCTTGAAAGGCAAAGGATAATGGAAACACAACGTCGTCAAGTTGCAAATATCCAGAAGGAAATTGAAAGGCTTAGAACGATTATCGATAGGTACAAAAAGTGGGGAAGAGAGAAATTTACTAAGCAGGCGAAGAGTAAAGAGAAGATGCTCGAAAAGATGTTAGAGGAACTTGAAAATATGCCAAATCTTTATTTGGAGGAAGAGGAAAAGAAGATAGGCATACCTGAACCTGAAAATACAGGGTATATGGTATTGGAAGTTAAGGATGTAAGCTGGAATAATTTATTGAAAAATGTCTCTTTTACAGTGTACCAGAAAGATAAGATAGCGATTGTCGGTCCGAATGGTTCTGGTAAAACAACTTTGCTAAAGATAATCACAAATCAAATACCGTACTCTGGAAGTGTAAATTACGGTTACAAGGTGAATGTGGCTTATGTAGACCAATTTGTTGACCAGTTAGATTTGGAAAATACCGTTTTTGATGAGATATTCGATGAGATGCCAGATAAGCCTGATTACGTTATACGCGCATATGCTGGTAGATTTGGCTTCAAAGGTGAGGATGTATTTAAAACGATAGATTCATTAAGCGGTGGAGAAAGGCAAATTCTTGCGCTTGCAAAGATACTTCTTCGAAAGCCTAATCTGCTTATTTTGGACGAGCCTACAAACCATATGGACCTTGAAACTGTCGAGGCACTTGAAGATGCTTTGAAAGAATACAAAGGTGGTATTATTATCGTATCACACGATTTGGAACTGATTAGGAATGTGTGTAATAGGTTTTTGAGTATAAAGGATGGTAAAATTATAGAAGTTGATGAGCCTGTGTTTTTCGCAAAGCAGGTGAAAAAAGAGGAGAAAGTTAAGAATATTGATTTTGAAGAGAAAAAGAAATTGAAAAATCAATTAAAAAGCTCTAAGAAGAAGTTAGAAGAGCTTGAGCAGAGAGAGAAAGAGATAAGCTCAAGGATAGATGAAATAGATTCTCAGATGTCTTATTTAAATGATTACGTTAAGTTAATGAATTTAACAAAAGAAAAGCAAGAACTTGAGGAAGAGCAATTAAATATTTTGGAGGAGATGGAAAATTTGAAAGTTAAAATTTCAGAATTAGAAAAGACTGTTGGAGAATGAAAATGGTGATTTCGAGGTGTTTGTATGGATGATTTGAGGTTTATAATCTCAGATCGTTTTCAATTCGAATTATCACAAGATGATTTACCATTTTTTTCAGAGCGCAGGATGATAAAGGCTAATCCTGTTTTGCTTGTATTCAAAATCAACGATAGAAACGAGGAAATTGGTTTTGTTGAATTTGATGTGCGCGTGGTAAATAAAAACGCTTACATGACTTATTTTTTGAAAAAACAGTATCGTGGCAAAGGTTTGGGTAGAGAGATGGTGAAAAAGGCTATTGATTTTGCGTTTAATGAATTGAATTTAAACAGGATAACCGCCGAAGTGTACGAGTACAATACGGCTTCGATTAAAATTTTGGAAAGTCTTGGATTTATCCAAGAAGGCAGGCTTAGGAAAGCAAAATTTCATAATTCGAGATTTTGGGATATAATTGTGTATGGGTTGTTGAGAGAGGACATATAATTGGGGGTGTAATTGTGAGTAAAAAAGATAAAGAACTTATAATCGGTGCTCATATGCCTATAGGTGGTGGATTTGCTCGAGTTCCAAGAGAAACAATAGAAATCGGTGGTAATGCATTCCAGATATTCCCACACAATCCACGGCAGTGGAATGCCAAGTTACCAAATGAGGATGATGTAGTACACTTTCTCAGGGACGTAAAAAAGTACAATTTAAATCCAGAATACTTTCTGTGCCATTCGGGATATCTTGTTAACGTAGCAAGCCCAAGAGATGATGTCTGGGAAAAATCGGTTGAGTTACTCGCAATAGAGATGAAGATTTGCGCAAAACTTGGGATAAAATATTTGAACATTCACCCTGGAAGTCACCTTGGTGAAGGTGAAGAAGTCGGAATTGAGAGGATTGTTAAGGCACTGAATTTGGTTATGGAAAAGGAAAAGAGTGTACATATAATGCTTGAGAATGTGGTAATGAAGGGTGGGAATATAGGTTACAATTTTTCTCAGATGAGGAGGATTATAGAGCAGTGTAAGTATCCTGAAAGGATAGGTCTAACTTTCGATACATGCCACGGGTACGACGCGGGGTACGATGTAACTAAACCGGAAGGTATTAAAAAGTTGTTGGAAGAGATAGATAGAGAAGTGGGAATTGGTAGGATTAAATTTGTCCACCTTAACGATACGAAAAATACTTTAGGTTCAAATAAAGATAGGCACGAAAATATTGGAAATGGTAATTTGGGTGTTGAAGGGTTGAAGGTATTTCTGAGTAATCCAGTATTTTCATCTTTGCCATTGCTTCTTGAGACCCCTGGAGATAACCCGGAACATGCCGAAGATATTGCGAAGATTAAAGAAATATATGATTCGATAGAAGCGCCAAATTAAAAGGAGTTGAGTATTTTGAGTTTGAACACTCAAGAGATGGAATTTAGTGAGAGGTTCAATGCACCAGTTAGTGAAGTGTGGAAAGTTTTCTATAATCCAAACGGTTGGGACCCATGGTTCACAGATGGTATGAAGATTTCTGAAGACGGTGAGATTTATTTTAGGTGGTTCAGGCTAACCGATGGACAAGTTGTAACGGACAATGGAAAAATAGTTAGTGTTATTAAAGAACGGTTGTTTTCCTTCTGGTGGTACGAATACGAAGATGGTTACCGTTCGTTTGTTGAGATGCACTTCCAACCAACCGGAGATAACGAAACGATAGTGACTGTCAAGGATAGAACGTTGGTAAAAGATGAGGAAGAGCTCCATGTAAGGTATGGTTGTGCTTACGGTTGGGGGCAGATGATGTTGCTCGCGAAGATTTACATAGAGAAAGGATTAATTGTTATATAAAGGGGGGAATTTGCTTGAAAGCAACGATTGTTTTGAACGGCGTATCAAACGGTACGATGTTTATCACAGGTGAAATGCTAATCGCCGCGGATGGTGGAGCGGAAGAATTGAGAAGAAGAAATTTACTTCCTGATGTTATTATCGGTGATTTAGATTCTATATCAGACGAGTCTATTGAATATTTCCAGTCAAAAGGTGTCAAGATACAAGTATACCCTCACGAAAAGGATGAAACAGATTTGGAACTCGCAATAAATTACGCGTTGAAATACGGGGCAACGGAGATTGAGATTTTAAATTGGCAAGGCGAGAGAATTGATATGATTATTGCTATGATAGGTTTGATGAGTAAATATGAAAATATAACCGCGGTAGCTGATAATTGTGAAATTGGTTTGCTTAGCACGGGAGAACACTCTTTAAAAGCTATTAGAGATGAAATTTGGTCTTTTATCCCCTTGTGCGAAGCGGATTTTTCAATTTCAGGTTTTAAATACAGTTTTGATGGTAAGATGAGTATAACATCTCCAATAGGTGTAAGTAATGAAGCTTTGGAAAATAACGTTAAAGTCAATGTTAGAAGTGGTAAGGTGGTGTACATACGTTGGAAGAAAAAACCGTTGTAATATTGGGTGCAACAGGTTCAATTGGAACTCAAAGTGTTGATGTCATATCAAAATTGAAAAATTACAAATTGGTTGGGATATCTTTTGGAAAGAATAGAAATTTAGCTGAAGAGATTGTTCAAAGGTTTGATGTCAAGGTTTATCATGGCGGCGTTGAGTTATCGGTTGGAAGAAGGGTTGATAGTATAGGTGCGTTATTGGAATTGACTAAACCTGATATAACTATTTGTGCGATTCCGGGCTTTGAAGGAGTTAAAGCCACAATAGAAGCTTTAAAATACACAAGAAGAATAGCTCTTGCCACGAAAGAGTCGATGGTGTGCGCTGGAAAGTTTGTAAAAGAATTAGCTAAAAAGAATAACGTTGAGATTGTTCCAGTAGATAGTGAACATTCGGCTATATTTCAAATATACGAACCGCATATAGACCATATAGTTATAACCGCATCGGGTGGTGCTGTAAGAGATTTACCACTAGATAAAATAGCGGGCCTCACACCTGAAGAAGTCTTAAAACATCCAACGTGGAATATGGGTGGAAGAATAACCGTTGATTCCGCAACGATGGTGAATAAATTTTTTGAAGTGGTTGAAGCGCATGAGTTATTCGATTTACCATACGAAAAGATAGAAGTTTACATTAATCCATCAAGCTTTATCCACGGAATGGTATTTTTGAAGGATGGAACGATAAAAATTCACGCGGGTAAACCAGATATGCGTGTTCCTATCGCTTATTCTTTGACTTACCCTTCAAGAGAATATACTTCATATGTAGCTCAAGTTGATGAATTTGATATGAGGTTATTACCTGTCGAGAAGGCGCGTTATCCTCTCTTCTTCTTCGGACTTGAAATTGCAAAATCAGGGGGACTCGCGGAACGTATAGCTTTCAACAGCGCAGATGAGATAGCTGTGCAATATTTCCTTGAAAAAAAGATTTTATTTGGTAAAATTGAAAAAATAGTAACTAAAACCGTAGAAGAGGTGCAAAAAAGGGCCATAACAGTTAATTCACTCGAAGATGTTTACAAAGTTGACGAACTATCAAGAAAAATAACAGAGGAGGTTTTATATGACTGTATTAATTAACATAATTTCTTTCTTAGCAGTATTCATGTTCATTGTTGTTGTACATGAGTTTGGGCATTTTCTCTTTGCCCGTCTGTTCGGTGTAAAGGTTCACGAATTTGCGATTGGATTTGGACCAGAGATTTTTAGAAAGAAAGGTAAAAAAACAGACTTCAGGATTAACATATTCCCACTTGGTGGGTATGTTCGCTTGAAAGGTGAAGACCCATCTGAAGAGGAAGACCCAGATTCTTTGTATGGAATATCCGCATGGAAGAGATTTCTTGTTGTATTTGCTGGACCTTTATTTTCCATATTAGCGGGATATTTGCTTTTTGTAATCATCATTTCCGCATGGGGATATACACCTATAATCATCGATAAAGTAATCCCTAACTCGGCAGCTGAAGAGGCAGGTTTGAAAGATGGAGATATCGTTTTAAAGTTAAATGGTAAGTACATATTTGATACGGTCGATATGACCGATTCAATAAGAAAGGGAAGAGCTATAGAACTTGAGATTCTTAGAGATGGGCAGAGAATGAATTTAGTGGTCACACCAAAACTTTCTAACGCCCAGTATTATCTTTACCTAAAAGATGTGCGTGGTGATATAGGCGGAAAAATAGAAACGGTAAATAATTTAGAGTTTGAAACGTATGTTAAAAATTACAAGAAAGAGCTAGTTACGATAAAATCTGAAGCAGGAGAGCTTAATTGTGTTATAGATAGTCTAAATTCTTTGCCTGAAAGATACACGATAGGTATTTATTACGGCCAATTTTCAAATGTTTTCGCTAAAGATGTTGAACCATTCAAAGTCGGAGATAATCTACTGCAAGTTGAAGATATGAAAATCCAAAGTGGCACAGATTTACTCGACCTTGTAACAGCTCTTAATCTGAAACCCGATGAGTTATACGTGGTAGCGAATGGTAACGTAGTTGAAAGCGTTGTAAAACCTCTTCCAGAAAGGGTAAAAGTTGTGTACTCAACTTCCAATGGTGAAATTAAGGAAATCGTCTTGGATAAATCAAAATTACTTGAAGCACTTTCAACGCCAGGTGCTTTAAAAGAAAGAAGTACAAGGTTAAAACCAAGGGGTATCGAAGGGATAAAATTAGCAATCGCAAGAAGTAATAGATTAGCGTTGTACATTTGGAAAACATTACCCGGTATATTCGTTGGGAAGAACATTCAAGATGTCACAGGACCTGTTGGAATGGTACAGATAATAGGACAAGCTGCGCAAATTGGTCTTGAAACAATTCTCACCATCGTCGCTGTGATAACAATTAACCTTGGTATATTCAATTTGTTCCCACTGCCAGCACTCGATGGTGGAAGGATAGTATTCGCGTTAATCGAGATGATTACTAGGAAGAAGATAAATAGGAATGTTGAGAATATAATCCATACGATAGGTTTCTTTATACTATTGGGGCTTGTGATATTCATAACGTTTATCGATATTGGAAGATTTTTTAGATAATTCAAATAAATTTTTAAAATAGGGATGATAAAGTATGGATACGGTTATTAAAAGACGTGAAACAAGGGTAGTTAAAGTAGGTAACGCGTTCATCGGTGGTGGTCATCCGATTTCTATTCAATCAATGACTAACACTAATACAGAGAACGTAGAATCGACTATTAATCAAATAAATGAGCTTGAAAAAGCGGGTTGTGAGATTGTAAGGATTTCACTTCCAACTTTGGAAAGCGCAAGGAAAGTTAAAGAAATAAAACAGAGAGTAAGTATTCCAGTGGTTGGTGATATTCATTTCGATTACAAAATCGCTATTGAAGCTATTAAGAATGGGATTGATAAGATAAGGATTAATCCGGGAAATATAGGTGATGAGTCAAAAGTTGAAGAGATTGTCAGAGCTGCAAAGGAATACAAAGTCCCGATAAGAGTAGGGGCAAATAGTGGCTCGTTGCCAAAAGATTTAGAAAATCTTCCAAAGGCTCAAGCGTTAGGTGAGGCGGCATTAAGAGAAGTTAAGATTTTAGAGAAATACGGTTTTGAAGATATAGTGATATCCGTAAAAAGCTCCGATGTATTGGAAACGATTGAGGCGAATAGATACATCGCAAAACTTGTTGATTATCCGCTCCACGTTGGCGTTACGGAAGCGGGAACATTGTACAATTCGCTGATAAAATCTTCAATAGCTTTGGGTGTATTGATTTTAGAAGGGCTTGTTGATACTGTTAGAATATCTATAGCTGGAGCGCCTGTAAACGAGGTTATAGCGGCTAAAAAGTTGTTAACGTTCCTGCATTTACGGAAAGGACCAAATATCGTAGCTTGTCCAACATGCTCGAGAACTGTATTTGACGTTGAAAATGTCGCTTTGGAAGTTGAAAAAATGCTTTCGGATATTGATGAAGAGATAACTGTATCTGTGCTTGGCTGTGTTGTTAATGGAATAGGTGAGGGTAAAGAGGCAGATGTAGGTATAGCTGGTACAAAATCAGGAGTAGTGGTCTTCCACAAAGGTGAGATTGTTGGAACTTTTACGTATGAAATGGGAATGGAGAAATTGAAAGAGTACGTAGAAAAAGTTATAGAAGAGAAAGCGAGTAATAGAAATTTTAGAAATTGGTGATTTCAAGAGGTGGTTGGATGAACATCCTGCTTGTAAACGATGATGGCGTGACAGCACCAGGTATATTATGCGCCGCCAGATATTTGAGTAAAGAGCATTACGTTGTTGTTTCCGCTCCCGAATCAGAGCAAAGCGCTGTGGGGCATGGTATAACGTTGAGATTTCCACTGTGGGCAAGGAAGTTGGATATAAACGAGCCATTCGAGATGTACGCAGTCTCAGGTACACCCGCAGATTGTGTTAAGATAGGACTTGACGTTATATACAAAGACAAGGGTATCATGCCAGATGTTGTGATAAGTGGTATAAATCGTGGTGAAAATTTGGGAACGGATGTTGTTTACTCTGGAACAGTCAGTGGTGCACTGGAGGGAGCGATAGCCGGAGTACCATCGATAGCTATTTCCGTGGCTGATTTCAAAGACCCAATATACGAAACAGGCGCGAGATTCTTATTGAATTTTTTGAAAGAATTCGATGTAAAAAGAATACCAAGATTTACAGCTTTGAATATAAACGTACCTTCGGTGCCATATGAACAAATCAAAGGTTGGAAGCTGACAAGACAAAGCAAGAGAAGATACGAAGATTACTTTGAAAAAAGGATAGACCCTTATGGAAAAGATTACTATTGGATGTTGGGAGATATAATCGAGGATGATCCCGACCCAAAAGCCGATTACAAAGCGCTTAAGGAAGGGTATATCTCCGTAACTCCCATAACGATATTTATGACAAACGAAGAGTTACTTAAAGAATTGGAGGGAATATACGGTGACGGTAAGAATTTTAGGTGATCCTGTATTAAGAAAAAAAGCTCAACCAGTAACAGATTTTGCTCAAGTAAGAGCGATAATTGAGGAATTCAAATTGACGATGTACGAACAAGATGGCGTCGGGCTCGCTGCACCACAAGTTGGTATATCTCTAAGATTCTTTGGAATGGACGATGGAAGCGGTTTTAAGATGATAGTCAATCCTGAAATCATAGAAAAGTCAGAGGAAAAAGAATTAGGAGAAGAAGGGTGTTTAAGCGTTCCTGGTGTTTTTGCTGATGTGTTGAGACACAAGTGGATTAGAGTCCGATACCAAGATGAACACGGAACCTACCATGAAGAGCTTTTGGAAGGTTATCCAGCGAGAATTTTTCAACATGAGTATGACCATCTCGATGGAGTACTTTTCATAGACCATCTAGATTCAAAAACAAGAACAGCTTTGGCACAACAATTGAAAAAAATAATGGAGGAAAGCAGGAAAAATAAAGAAAGTAAAGGAAAAAAGTGAACAAAATAATTGGAGGTGGGTTAAATGACGGAAAAAGTTAAGAAGACGTTCACCATAGATTATGAACTCGATATTCTTAACAAAAAAATCAGCGTAAATGGGTTACCGGAAAAAGACCTTAAAGATTTTCTTGATGAGCTAAAGAGGTCAAACGATTTCTTAGCTAAAATGCTCTATAACAACATTATCGAAACCGCGATTACAGAGATGCGTGTCATGGCATGGACTGGGATGGATATAAAAGAATGGCTTAAATCAGTTGGGCATGAAGAGTAACTTTTAGAAAATCTGAAAGCTAGAAATAACTGTAAGCTTTTAAACGTCGGGAAGAAATCCCGACGTTTTTTTATTTTCAACGCAAATATAATACTCCCATTAAACAAAAACACATTTTTTACGAAACAAGTTACATTGATATAATCATTCTAAAGTTGAAAACCTGAACTTGTTTAAAGGAGGCTTAACTTATGAAAAATTACTATTTCGATGAAAAACAAAGATTCGTTATTGAAAATTACAATTCATCTAAACCATTCGCAAGTTTCCTACCGGGAATAGCCGGTAAAAAAGGCATTCCGCTGTGGGTCTTTTACGTCAACAGAGGTCAGGGGATTGCTTCTTTTGGTATTGCCCACAAAGACAACCCAATAATGGAATTTCACCCTGCTTTTAGAAGCTATCAAACTGTATTTACGCATGGTTTTAGAACGTTTATAAAAGAAAAAGGCATGATATACGAACCATTCCAATATCCAAAAAATAAGGCTGTTTCCCAAAAGATGCACATCGGTATAAACGAGCTTGAATTGGTTGAAACAAACCAAGAAAAAGGTATAGAGACTTCCGTACTTTACTTTACACTTTCACAAGAGAAAATCGCCGCTTTGGTAAGGATAGTTACACTTAAAAATATCTCAGATAGTGATAAACAACTCGAGGTCTTAGACGGCTTACCAACGGTTATACCTTACGGGATTAACGATTATGGACTTAAGCACGTTGGTAACACATTAAAAGCGTGGATGGAAGTTTACAACCTCGAGAGTGGGATTCCCATTTTCAAAATGCGTTCTTCTACGGAAGATACAGTTGAAGTAAAAGAATTCTCTGAAGGGAATTTTTACACATCGGTTATTCAGAATAACAATGAAACAACACATGCGAAGATGATAATAGATACAGACCTTGTATTTGGTTACAACACGTCTTTTGATTATCCAAGTGTGTTCGCTGATGTTTCATTGAGTGAATTAATAAATAGAAAGCAAATAAAAACAAATAAAGTACCGTGCGCATTCGCGCCTGTTTCTGTAACACTAAAACCTGGTGAGAGTATAAAGATTTATTCCGTAACAGGTCATGCACCAGATACTTCAGTACTTGATGAGTATAAATCTAAATTTACCAATCCAAAGTATTTTGAAGAAAAATACATCGAAGGAAATGAGATAATCAAAGAAATTACGCGCGATATCGATACAGAGACGTCTTCAAAACTTTTCAATGAATATTCCAAGCAGAGTTACCTTGATAACCTTCTTAGAGGTGGTTACCCTATAGTTTTCAAAAATGGTGAAAAACCACGAGTTTATCATATATACTCAAGGAAACACGGGGATTTAGAAAGAGACTATAACTATTTTGTGCTTCTTCCTGAATATTATTCAAGCGGAAATGGAAACTACAGAGATGTCAATCAAAACAGAAGAAACGACGTTTATTTCAATCCTTTCATTGAAAGGTACAATGTAAAATTCTTCATGAACCTTATACAAACCGATGGATACAATCCACTTGTAATCAACGGAGTCAGGTACAAAATATCACCTGAAAATCTTGGAATAATCGATGAACTTGTCGAAGAAAATTACACCAGCAGAGTTAAAGAATTCCTATCGAAAAACACGTTCACACCTGGAAAGGTTTCTATGTTCTTAGAAAGAGAGAATATATCACT
The DNA here is from genome assembly GCF_000017545.1 of Fervidobacterium nodosum Rt17-B1. Lineage (NCBI taxonomy): Bacteria > Thermotogati > Thermotogota > Thermotogae > Thermotogales > Fervidobacteriaceae > Fervidobacterium > Fervidobacterium nodosum. The sequence goes on from NC_009718.1 coordinate 1,045,368, forward strand.
CAAAGTTGACGAGGAGGAATTCCTAAGACGTATTATCGAGATATCAGATGAAGAAACAGACGCTGTACATGGTGAAGGTTTCTGGACAGACCATTGGACGTACAACCTTGCCCTTATAGAAAGCTATTTAGAGATTTATCCCGATAGGGAGGAAAATCTTCTTTTCGATGATAAAGATTACACGTATTACGATAATTACATGGTAGTCTTACCACGAGAAAGAAGGTACGTTTACGTCGATGGAAAGGTAAGACAGTACAATTCTCTTGTCGAAGATAAAGAAAAAAGAAAGCTAATCGAGTCAAGAAACGAATACAAGAACGTTATGAGAATATCTAAAGGCACAGGTGAAATTTATCGAACAACGTTGATTTCCAAACTTATCAATCTTGCAGCTATAAAGTTTTCAACCACAGACCCGTGCGGTGTTGGAATTGAAATGGAGGCTGGAAAACCTGGTTGGTATGATGCGCTCAACGGCTTACCGGGACTATTTGGCTCTTCTGTCAACGAAACTTTCGAACTCGTTAGACTTTTGAATTTCGTTATAGAAAAACTTAACAATTACAAAGGAAAGGCTGTGCTATTGCCAATTGAGGTAAGTAAATTGATTGATGAAGAAGTAAAATTAGTGGAAGAATTTGAAAAATCAAACGAGGACCTAGAAATTAAAAATTACAAGTACTGGAACGATATATCTGATTTAAGGGAAAAATACCGTGAAGAAACAAAATATGGATTTACTGGTGAAGAAGTCGAATGCAAGAGCGAAGAACTCGCTCAAAGACTTGAGAAGCTGAGAAATAAATTATTAAAAGCTTTGGACAAAGCGATAGAAGAAAATAACGGTATTATGCCCGCTTACTATTACTATGAGGCTGAAAAATACGAAATAATTTGCGAAGAAAATGGGCAAAAGTACGTTAAAGTACTCAAATTCAAGCAAAAGAAAATGCCTCTATTTTTGGAAGGTATCGTTAGGGGATTCAAAGTTTACAAGATATACAAAGGTAAAGAATTTCTTAGAAATGTCTATCATAAAGTCAAAGAAAGCCCGTTATTTGATGAAAAGCTTAAGATGTACAAAGTTAACGCGTCGCTTAGCGATCAGCCAATTGAAATAGGTAGGGCGAAAGCGTTTACACCAGGTTGGCTTGAAAACGAATCCATATGGTTACATATGGAGTACAAATACATGCTAGAAGTGATAAAAGCCGGCTTATACGATGAATTTTACAGTGACTTCAAGAATGTTTTCATACCATTCTTAGACCCAGCTGTGTATGGTAGAAGCACGCTCGAAAATTCTTCATTTATAGCGAGTAGCGCAAATCCAGACGAATCCGTGCATGGTAACGGTTTCGTCGCAAGGTTATCCGGAGCAACCGCAGAATTTTTAAGCATTTGGAAGCTTATGTTCATCGGTGAAAAGCCATTTAGATATGAAAATGGAAAATTGATACTTACCTTCAACCCAGCGTTACCTTCTTGGCTCTTTGATGAAAACGGCACGGTATCATTCAACTTCCTTGGCAAATGCAAAGTGATTTACCATAACTATTCAAAACAAGACACTTACAAACTCAATCCAGAAAAACAAAAGATAGTACTACATACAAAAGATGGAGAAAAAATAACTTTAAACAACAATAAAATCGAAAACCCATATGCAGAAATGGTAAGAAATTTGAAAATAGAAAAGATAGAAGTTTACTTGGATTAAAAACCATTTCAAAAATCAAGGATTAAAGCTACCAGATAATTTCTGGTAGCTTTTTTGTTTTAATCATCAAAGCGAATGTTGTGCTATAATATCTATGATTCTAAATTGTTTTCAACTTTAGGGGGGCGATTGGCATGGTGGAAAAAAACGCAAAGGACATGAATAACGTAGGAATATTTAAACGTCCGTTGTTTTTCGCAAGTATCATATTAGGCTTGGCGTTCATAATTGGAATGTCAATTTTCGGTTATCTTTTCTATCTATCGAGAATTCCTCAAAAAACATTAACTGTAACAGGTTCTGCAAGGGAACGCGTAATATCGGATTTGGCGAAATGGTCTTCGAATTATTCTGTAAAGGTCACAGAATCAAAACTTGAAGAAGGATTCAAATTGATAAAATCTTTTGAAAAAAATGTGCTCGAGATTTTTAAAGAAAATGGTATATCGGAAGATGAGATAACAATTTCCGCAATTAGTGTAAACGAGCTTTACGTTGACCCAGAACGTCAAACTGAACGGTTCTACATACTCACTCAACAAATATACGTGGAAACAAAGGATGTAGAACATATAGCTCAAAAATCGAAGAGTATAATCCAAAAGATTTTGGATACAGGAATCGCTTTCCAATCTTTCCCTGTTGAGTATTATTACTCAAAACTTCCAGAAAAAAGAGTTCAACTCTTATCGGAAGCCGTCAAGGACGCACGGAGAAGAGCGGAAGAAATTGCGAAAAGCGGTGGGTTAAAAGTTGGAAAAGTCCTTAGCGCGAGAAGTGGTGTTGTACAAGTTCTTGCCCCGAATAGTGTTGAAATAAGTGATTATGGCTCATACGACACATCAACTTTGGAAAAAGAAATAATGGTAACTGTGAATGTTGTGTTTGAAGCTAAATAGTAAAATTTTGAAAAGTACATCTAAAGGGAGGTAGAACTGATGAGAGATTACATGGCTGAATACAGAAAGTGGCTTGAAAGCCCTCATGTTGATGAGGAAACAAAAAATGAATTAAGGTCTATTGCTAACAACGATGAAGAGATAAAGGAAAGATTTCTTTTTGAACTTGAATTTGGTACAGCTGGTCTGAGAGGTAAGATAGGCGCAGGAACGAACAGGATGAATATATACACGGTTGGAAAAGCTACGCAAGGCCTTGCTGAGTATATCTTAAGCAGAGGAGAAGAATACGCAAAACGCGGTGTTGTTATAGCTTACGATGTAAGACGAATGTCAAGAGAATTCGCAAGGACTACAGCTCAAATACTAGCGGCAAATGGTGTCCAAGTTTATCTATTCGACGATATCAGACCAACTCCTATACTTTCTTACGCCGTTAGGCATTTAAAAACCGCTTCTGGAATAGTTATAACGGCAAGTCATAACCCACCAGAATACAACGGTTACAAAGTTTACTGGGAACAAGGTTCCCAGATAATGGATGATATAGCGGAACCTATTGAAGAAAACATAAGGAAGATAGATGATTTTGGAAAAATTAAAAAGATGGATTTCGACGAAGCGATTAGTAAGGGGTTAATCAAGATAGTTGGGAAAGAGATAGACGAAGCATACTTTGAGAAAGTACTTGGCTTATCACTTAACGATGAGAATATAGATAAAAACATATCGATTATATACACACCTCTCCACGGGACTGGCGGAAGGTTTGTAAGGTATATTCTCACAAAAAGAGGTTTCACTAATTTCACGATAATCCCAGAACAGGAAGAACCAAATGGCGAATTTCCAACTGTTGAATATCCAAATCCAGAAGATCTAAAGGCATTTGACCTAGCATTGAAATACGCGAAAGAAAAAGACGCAGATTTAATACTCGCAACAGACCCAGACGCAGATAGAAACGCGGTTATGGTAAAACACAATGGAGATTACGTACCACTCAACGGTAACCAAACAGGAGCGTTGCTCATTGAGTACCTGCTTTCACAAAGGAAAGAAAAAGGCTTATTGCCAAAAAATGGAATTATAATAAAATCCATTGTTACTGGGGACCTTGGAAAATTGATAGCTAAGCAATATGGTGTAGAGACTTTTGAAACACTTACAGGTTTCAAGAATATCTGCGGACTTGAGAACATGCTCGAAGACAAGTACTCATTCCAATTTGGGTACGAAGAAAGTATAGGGTATGTCACAGGTAATTTTGTACGTGATAAAGACGGTGTAATGATGTCCATGTTAATCTCCGAAATGGCAGCTTACTACAAAAAACAAGGAAAAACATTGGTAGATGTCCTTGAATCACTCTACAAAAAGTTCGGATACTATTTTGAGGGCAACTTCTCAATGATATATGAAGGATTAAAAGGTATGGAAAAGATAAGAAGAATCATGGAAGTTTTCAGAAAGAAATTCCCAAAAGAAATAGGTCCTCTTGAATTAGTAGAATACATAGATTACAAAGAAAGAAAGGTTTACGACAGAAACGGCAATGTCATTGGTGAAGTAGAAAAACATATCCCAGAGTCCAACGTATTAAGGTTCTTCCTAAGTGATGGCTCTTGGTATGCTATAAGACCATCTGGAACAGAGCCAAAGCTTAAAGTTTACATTTACACAGTCGATAAAATAGAGACAGAATCAAAGAAAAAATTATCATTGATAAAAGACACTCTATTAAAAATAATAAACGAAGCTTGACAAAACAAATTTATAGAGATATAATATCCATCGGAGCCGGGGTGGCGGAATTGGCAGACGCAGCGGACTTAAAATCCGCTGGGGAGCGAATCCCCGTGTCGGTTCGACTCCGATCCCCGGCACCAGATGGATGCAATTTGGAATCTTATTGAGATACATTATACGTCGCGGGGTAGAGCAGTCTGGCAGCTCGTTGGGCTCATAACCCAAAGGTCGTGGGTTCAAATCCCACCCCCGCTACCAGAACTAAGAAGGCACTGGTTTAACCAGTGCCTTCTTTTTTCTATTCTATTTTCTCTATCTCCGAAAGTAAGTTTTTAAGCACTTGAAGATCGGAAATAATGTCGTCTATAGAAGCAAAAATGTAAAGTAACTTTGAAAATGATTTTCTATCTATACTTTGGAATAGCTTTTCAAGTGCTTTTATTTTATCTTTTGCATATTCATAGATGGCATCTACTTTATTTGTGAGTATTTTATTCAATTTTTGAATTTCGTCAATAAGTATGTGAGCTTTTTCAAGACTGACTTTGGAAAGGTCGAAAATAAATATAAATGGCTGTGGCATTGAAAAATCTACATTTGTCCTTTCGGCAAACTTTTTAAGTTCTAAAAAGATAACCATTTCAAGGAGTATTTCAAATTCTTTATTCTGAAAGTATTCTTTTTTGTCTAATACATACTGCGGACAGAGCGATACCAAAAATTCAAGGTTGTTTGGCGTGTTTTCAAGTTTTAATACGTATTGACCGGGAAAGGCCATTTGGTACATTTGCTGAAGTGAAATCAAATTTGAAATTTTGAATTTTTCGAAATTTTCTTCATTTAGTTCTATTAAATTATCTGTAGGAATATCAATATTAGTGTTATCGAATTCAAAAACAGAAAATATCATTCCAAACATTTCCTCAGTGGTATTGAAACTGTAACTTATACCAAGTAAGTTAATTATGCTCATTGAGTGCAAATCAATGAATTTCTTCCCGTTTATATCTATTATTATAGGCGCATAGTAATCGATCAATTCATTAAATGAAATATTTGGGTCAAAGTATACTTTCACGTGATTCTTCCCTCTCTTAATGTATAAACGTATGCTAATACCTCAGCAACCGCTTTGTAAAGTTTCTCTGGTATTATATCACCTAATTCTGTGCTGTAGTATATCTCACGGGCAAGTCTTGGGTTTCTAACTATTGGTACGTCGTTCTTCCTTGCTATGTCTATTATCCTCAACGCAACTTTATCTACTCCCTTAGCTACAAGCTTTGGAGCGAAATCTTCTTCTGGGTCGTATTTTAGAGCGCAGGCAAAGTGTGTCGGGTTCGTTATAACAACACTAGCTTTTGGAACTTCCTGCATCATTCTGTGCATTGCAAACTGCATCATTATTTGTCTTTGTCTACGTTTTATTTCGGGATTACCTTCTATTTCTTTAAACTCTTCCTTTATTTCTTGCTTAGTCATCTTGATGTTTTGTTCGTATTCGTACCTTGAGTAGTAATAATCCGCTATGGAAACTACTATAAGTGCTATGCCACATTTTATTATTAATTCTGAAAGCACACCCCACATAATTAAGGTTCCATCAATTAAACTGCTATCCACAGTTAATAAAACTTTATCAAAATTACCCTTTATCACACTGTACCCAACGAAACCAATTATCGCGAGTTTCAAAATAGCTTTCAAAAGCTCAAATAAAGACCTTAAAGAAAACATTCTCTTTAATCCAGTGATGGGGTTAAGTCTATTTAAATCCATTTTCAATGGTTTGAAAGTAAACAAAAATCTTGTCTGTAAAAGTCCTATAATAAGTGAAAAAAGCGCGGTTCCTAAAACAAGAATGGCAACAACTAAGAATGCTGGTCTAAATGTCTGAGATGCGTATATGATAAAGTCTTCAAGAGTTCTTATATCATTATCACTTATTTCAAAAACACTCTGTGTACTTGTGATAAGTGCGTCGATTAATCTTTTCCCAAGTAAAATAAAAACCATGGAAGCAAATAGAAATCCAAGACCAGATACCAATTCCCTCGAAATTGGGACCTGACCTTCTTCACGTGCCTTCTGACGCTTTCTTGGTGTCGCTTTCTCTGTTTTGTCAGGGTCTGCGAAGAGTTGTATATCTATTCTATCTATTCTATCTATTCTATCTATTCTATTTACGCTTAATTTAACCGGTTCAAATTTTTCAATTTTTGATATCAAAAAACTTATACCTCCTAATTTTTAAACTATTTCAATAATCTACTAATATACGGCTCAAGTTTGTAAATCATTCTAGTAATCATCTCAATCCACACAGGTATCATGGTAACTAACAGTAAAAACATTATCATGGTACTCGCTGGCATTGCAACCATAAAGACGTTCATCTGAGGAACAAGGCGTGATAGTATTCCAAAGAGCACGTTGATTAAAAACATTAAGCCGATGAGTGGAAGTGCAATTTGGAGCGAAAAAATAAACGCATCCATAAATAATTCAAAGTACTGGCTGTTTATTTCTTTAAATGGTATGTCCGTTATGACAAGCGGGAATTTCTCTATCGATTTTACCACACTTGAGTAGATAATTAGATGTCCTTTTAAGGAAACAAATACGTAAACGGATATAAGGTAGACAAACTCACTTGTAATGGGGGATTCTTCCATCGTTGGATCGAGTGAGCCACTTACGTTAAAACCAGATTGTATACCGAAAATTTCACTACCAATATAGACCGCACCTACGATTGTGTAAGCCATTAAACCTATGACAAAGCCTATAAAGAAATTAAAAAGCAGGGATATGACTAATGTGGATATCGGTAAAGTTATCGGAACCATTATATTTACCATAGGTAATGTTACGTAACTGAGAGCCAAAAGCAAAACTACCATTATTTCTAATGGTAGTGAAAATCCAGCAAACATAAGTGCTATAACCATCATTCCTGTGAGCCTTGTTAAAATAAGCCCCCAGCTAAGCGCGTATCTTTGAAGCAGTGCGTAAATGTCCATGCTTCACCCCAATTAATTCTCGGAGGCGTATGTTTTATCCCTTATGATAATTATACAACACTTTGTTGGTAGGTTTGTCGTTGTAATATGGTCTTGTGCAGTGAGTACAACCTGAGGTTAAAAATGCGTTTTGGATGTCTGGAATTTGTTCGTATTTTATATCAGATATGTACCCGTTTTCGTCAAATTTAATTTCTGGCTCTTGATTTTTATCAAACATTATGTATCTGAGAATCTGGATTTTCCTATATCTTTCAAGTGTTGGTTGGGACGACTTTTCTAATTTCGTGCCTTTAACAGGTGTAAATGCAAATAACGCTATCTGGACGTTTAAACTTTTCATCTTTTTGAAGATTTCGTACAATTCCATATCGTTTTCGCCAAGTCCAACTATGATGTGCGTTGTTATTCTTCCTTCGTATTTCAAAGCTCCATAACTAATTAATTCTAATGTGTAATCAATGGGCCAACCTCTGTAAAGCCTATGCAAGTTTGCATTTACAATATCTATCGCTATCCCAACTTGGTCAATTCCAGAATTCATAAATGTATCTAATTCTTGTTTATTCGCGACACGCGTTGAAACGGATATAAGTACTTCTTTGTCTATTTCCCTTATTTTTTGAACTAAACTGAGTATGTCTTTTGCATATGCTTTGTAATTTACCGTTTGGACGCATATTCTTTTGAACAGTTTTGTATTAGCCAATAAATTCTCGATATTAATTTCTTTCCATGTAACCCTCGAAAGGTAAGAAGGGTCTGTCTTCGAGCTTTTTGCATGTGTGCAATAAGCGCAATCGTATAAGCAATCACCGTCTAACATGAGATAGGCGGTTGGCATTTCGTCTGGAATTTTTTCGCCGTTCAGAAGTTTCCAAGTCCAAAATGAAGCTCTTAGAACCATTACGCTATACCTTCCTTTGCAAATTGTATCTCGTACAGTCTATAATACGCTCCACGTTTTCTGAGAAGTTCAAGGTGTTTACCCTCCTCAGCTATTTGACCATCAGCAACGACTATTATTCTGTCAGCTTCGACAACTGTTGACAATCTGTGAGCAATCATTATTACCGTGTTTTCTTTTGATAGTTCTCTGACTGCTTTTTGGATTCTGTGCTCTGTTTCAACATCGATGTTACTCGTCGCTTCGTCTAATATGAATATCTTTGCACCGAAAAGTACAGACCTTGCAAGGGCAATCAGTTGTCGTTCACCGGCAGATATACCTTTTCCACGCTCAACAATTTCCGTGTAAACACCCTTCGGAAGTCTCTCAATGATATCCAACGCCTGAACCTTCTCAAGTGCTTTATAAACATCACTTTCCGAGTATTCTTCGTGGAATAGTCTTATATTATCAAGCAATGTTCCACTGAATAAAACAACATCTTGAGGGACCGCGGAAACTTGTTTTCTAAGCATTTGTAAATCGTACATTTCAAGTGGGACATCATCTATCAAGATGCTTCCTTGCTGTGCTCTGTACATACCGTTTATAAGGTTCATTATAGTAGTCTTACCTGCGCCAGTTTCACCAACGATAGCGACTAATTCTCCGGGATGGAATTTTAAGTTAACGTCTTTCAATATCCATCTTTCATTGTCATACGTGAACCAAACGTTTTTGAATTCTATCTTGCCTTCCTTTATTTCTGATACATTCCCTTGCGTATGAATTTCTTCCGTTGGCTCATCAAGTAGTGCAAATATCTTCTCCGCACTTGCCGTTGTGTTTTGTATGATATCGTACTTTTCTGACAAATCTTCTATTGGCCTCATGAAAGTGTCGATGTACGAAACAAAAGCAAATAAATCACCGAAATTCAAAACTTTGTTTAGTATGTACTTTGAGCCGAACCATATTATCAAAGACATGGTGAGGTAATAAAGAAAGTTTATCAGTGGCCTGAATATACCAAATACATACAACTGGTTCATACGTGATTTGTACAATTCTCTATTAACTTTATCAAATTCTTTTCTTTTAAACTCTTCAGCATTAAAAAGTTTTGTTACAGGCATTCCAGCAAGATTTTCAGCAATGTACGCGTTTATCTTCGCAATACCAGCCCTAACGGCTCTGTACGCTTTTATATCAAAATATCTAAACACTACCATAGCGATTATTATAAGTGGAAATACGTAAATGATATCCAAAAATAGCCTGGAGCTTATACTCCACATCATTATAATAACACCAGTCAATAGAAAAACATCGTTAATAATACTTGTGATAACTGAGGTGAAAAACTCCTGGACATTCTGCGTATCGCTCGTTATTCTCGTTGTTATCTGCCCACTGGGATGTCTGTCGAAAAACGACATTGGAAGTCTAAGTATATGGTCATAAAGCTGTCTTCGAATATCGTAAACGATTTTTCCGCCTATGTAAGTCGTAACAAAGATAGACAAATATTCAAAGAGAAATATACCACCAGAAACAATTAAAAATAACAAAGCCTGTCTTGAGATACCTGCAAGCTTATCCGCTGCGGACAGTTCCTGGGAAAGTATATAAGTATTAATTGCCTTTCGAACGATTTGTGGAGGCATGAGTGTAAGATAAGTCAAAGTAATGACTATCAGTATAGCGACAATCATTAAATGGAAATAAGGGAACGAATACTTCAATAATCTAAAAAAGACAGTTTTTTTAACTTTGCTTTCTCTATCTTCCGCTTCTTTTTGCTGTTTAATCTCCAAAATAGCTCACCCCTTAGGAATTTAGTTCACTATCTTCGAATTCTATCTTTCCAGTTATTTTGGATTTATAACATCTTTCATCTGCAAGTTTCAATACCTTGTTGATATCCCCTTCCGCAGGATAGATTGCAACACCTGTTGAAAATGTCATACCCGCTGAAGAACTAAAGCAATCTAATATCCTTCCAATTACCTTTTCGACGATAGTTTCTTCAGTTGTATTGAGTATAATTATGACTTCATCACCACCATAACGGAACGCGATATCTGTTTTTCGTATGTTCATATTTATACACTTACCAAATTTCTTCAAAATTTCATCGCCTTTCTCATGTCCATACATATCGTTAATCATCTTAAATTTGTTCAAGTCTAAAAACGCTAGTGAAAAACTGTTAAGTGGAATGTTCTGAATAAATTCCTCGAATGTTCTTCGTGTCTTCAACCCAGTCAATACATCAATCTCCGCTTTTTCTTTCACTGTCTCAAAAAACCTTCTGTTTTCAAGTATAAAAGCCATCTGGTCAGCAAGGTCTTTTAGAACGGTGAGTTGATAGTCACTGATAGGTTTTAAATCGAAATTGTTATCAGCTATAATCAATCCAAGTATATTTTCACCGCTTTTGACAGTGACAAGCGCGAACTCTTTTAATATATCAAATGTTTCAGCAAGTTCTGGAATCTCTTCCTTGGAAATTACGTGAGCCTCTCCATCGGTGTATTTTTTAACAACATCAAGTTCTATAGTTTTTCCCTCGTAAAGTAATTCAAGAGCCGATCTGAAATCTTTAGACACAGTATCTAAAAAGTCTTTCATATTAAGTTCGATATCTTCTATCGCTTCCCATATCCTATTAGCCTCTTCCTGTGTTCTTGGACCAATGGCTTTTTGGAAAACAAACTTCTCATCGGTATAATAAAAGAACATTGCTCTATTGAAAGAACCTGCGTAACCGGCAGTTATACCTGTGAGAAATGCGTAAAGTATAGTGTTTATATTTGAATCTTTATTAAGAGTATACTTAATAATTAATTTGGAGTTTATAAAGCTTTGCGCAAGTCTTGTTGCTTGGTAATGAATATAGAACAATTTTTTGGCCATTTCTTCCCTTAGATTTTTTATCATGTAAAACACAACATCTTGAGGTGGTAGGTTAAGTATATTGTAATCAAGAGATATACTATCAATTTCTGAATACAAAACCGCTCTTTGTTCTTCTACTTTGTCAACAACATAGATGTTTTTAATTTCAGAACATGAAAGTTTTTCAGAAATTCTCCAAAGTTTAAATAGATTTTCTGGAACTTTATTTGGGTCGTTGAAAACGTACAAGTCAACAAAGTAAGTCACATTGTACTTTATTATTTCACTTAACAGATATGATAAATAACTGTCTATGTAAGCAATCTTTATACGCCTTTTAAATTCATCCCAATGTACAGTCCTAACCATCAATTGCTTTGCGATCCATTCAAGAAATTCTTTATCTCTATTATCGAATGGAGCAATGTAATGACTATCTATGTCTATTTCACCAAATACGCTTCCATCATTTCTAAATATAGGTACAACAATTTCACTCTTCACATGAGGGCTGCAAGAAAGATAATTTGTCTCTTGCGAAACATCTTGCACAATGAAGGTAAGTTTTGTATCTGCCGCCTGACCACATATACCCTTTCCAACAGGAATTCTAACGTGTTCTGTAGGTTCACCCACGTATGGACCAAGGACTAGCATTCCTTCATCGTCCATAAGGTAAAAACCTGTCCAGTTGTAGTATGGGACATGTTCATCAAGCAATTTACAAATCATCTCAAGTAAATTTTCGTTTTTGGCAGATACTATTTGTTTTTTCAAATATTCGAAAATCTCTGATTTATCGTAATAATTTCCTTCAAGTTCTCCATGCCTAAAGTGGACAACCGATTGATATATGGCATCTGCAAGCTTGTCTATTTTACCTTTCTTCCATATGGAGTACACATCAAAAACGATAACTTTTTCACTCTTCCCGTCAACAACAATCCAATCCTTCTCACCAATACCAACGATAAGGTAAATCACAAAATCTTCCTTAGAAAGCTGAAAATCGCGCGCGCTCTTTCTGATGCGAACTGTGAGCTCATCTCTTATATTTTCTTTATTTTCGTCATACCAATGCGAAAGCTCGGTAAGTTCATTTCTGCTTATAGATAAAAGTTTCTCATAGAAACCGTCGAATTTGTTAGCATAGTTGTCGGTAATTGGCTTATAAGGAAGCTTTTTCCAAAATTCGATCCATTCTTTTTTTTGATATGTTAAAATATCAAGAAAATCACCTATGTGGTTTTCAACCAAGCTACGCATTTAATAACCTCCTCACTTTTCATTTTTTATTTTTTTACTTAATATTACCACTCTTCAATTTTTATTGTTTTTTCCTCCAATACCTCATATTTCATATCATCCGTGACTTTAACAATTATTATCTTTGTGCCATAAGAAATTTCGAGAATATCACCGGGTTTAACTTCGTAACTTGGTTTCAACGGTCTACCATCTTTTTTTACAAGTCCAGCTTTAGAGACTTCCTGCGCCACAGTTCTTCTTTTTATTATTCTGTTTTGCTTTAAAAACTTATCCAAGCGCATAAACTCACCCCTTAAAATTATACCACACTTTTTTTATTCGTTATACGAACAATTTATGAATTTTACCAAGCTTTTTGAAATAGCATTAAGTGACAAGGTGAATTAACAAAAATCTCGGTCACGTTGGACCGAGATTGCTGAAAATGATTTTTCGCGGAATTTTTGAAAATATATCATATATTAGACATCTAAATCGACTAAGCTAAGTTGTCTTGCGTGTCTCATTATGTATTCTCTTCGTTCTTCAGGATCTTTACCCATAAGTATTTCGAAAAGGCTGTCTGCTTCTTCCGCGTCTTCTATCTTTACTTTTATTATCTTTCTTGTTTTCGGATTCATCGTGGTTTCCCAAAGTTGTTCAGGGTTCATTTCACCAAGACCTTTGTACCTCTGGACTTCATATCTTTTGTTATTTTGCTTAGCTATGTTTATCATTTCGTTCAATTCTTCATCGGAATATAGATACATCGGTTTTTCTCCGCTTATAGACAGTTTGTACAAAGGTGGCATTGCTATGTATATTCTCTCTTCTTCTATTAGTTGTCTCATGTACCTGTAGAATAAGGCTAAGAGGAGCGTTCGTATGTGCGCGCCATCAACGTCAGCATCGGTCATTATAACAATTTTTCCGTATCTAAGTTTGCTTGTGTCAAAATTCTCGCCAATCCCTCCACCAATAGCCATTATTATATCTTTTACCTGTTCATTTTTGAGAAGTTTTAATTCACTGCTCTTTTCAACGTTTAGTATTTTTCCCCTGAGTGGTAAAATGGCTTGGAAGTTTCTATCTCTAGCTTGTTTTGCACTACCACCTGCGGAATCTCCCTCAACAATAAATAGTTCTGCCTCCTCGAAATTTTTGGTTATACAGTCAGCAAGTTTACCCGGCAATGTTGACGCGCCAAGCGCGCTCTTCCTTTTTACGGCTTCCCTTGCTCTTTTTGCAGCTTCTCTTGCTTCTCTTGCTTGTTGGGCTTTTTGAATGATTATCTTTAAAACTGTTTCGTTAACTTCGAAATAATCGGTTAGTTTATCCCTTACAACTTTTGCAACGGCATCTTGGATTTCTTCATTTCCAAGTTTTGATTTTGTTTGTCCTTCAAATTGAGGTGTTCCCATCATAAGTACGTTAACAACAGCGGTCATACCTTCACGTAAATCTTCACCTTTGAACGGTTCACCTTTAATTAAATTTTTCTTTTTCCCAAGTTCATTAACAACTCTTGTGAAAGCCGTTTTAAAACCAGTAACGTGCGTTCCACCATCGATTGTTTTTATATTATTGACAAATGAAACTATTGTTTCACCATCTTCATCCGTGTATTGGAATGCTATATGCACTTCGCAATCTTGTTGAGAACCATCGATAACAACCACTTCATGTAATGTTTTTGAACCTTTATTCAAATGAGCTATAAATTCCTTCAAACCGCCAGCGTAATGGAGTGTCCTTTTAATATCGTTTCTTTCATCAACAAATTCGATTGTTATGCTTGGATTGAGAAAAGCCAAGTCTCTTAAGCGTGTTAATATGGTATCCGAATCAAATTCGGTAGTTGTAAATATGAGTTTATCTGGTTTGAACCTTACGATTGTTCCTCTCTTGTTTGTTTCTCCAATAACCTCAACTTCTGTTGTTTTTACACCTCTGGCGTACCTTTGTCTATAAATTTTCCCATCCCTGTGGACTTCAACTTCCATCCACTCAGAAAGCGCATTAACAACGGAAGCACCAACACCATGTAAACCACCACTAACTTTGTAACTGCTTTTTGAGAATTTTCCACCAGCGTGAAGCGTAGTCATGACTACTTCTAGAGCGCTTGTGCCTGTTTCGGGATGGATATCGACAGGGATACCTCTACCGTTGTCCTCCACTTCAACTGAACCATCGGACTTTATTGTAACTTTTATAGTATCACAAAATCCTTGAAGGGCTTCGTCGATACTATTATCAACAATTTCATATACAAGGTGGTGTAAGCCATTCTTTCCTGTTGAACCAATATACATACCCGGTCTTTGCCTGACAGGCTCAAGACCTTTTAAAACTTGTATATTTTGAGCATTGTAATCACTTGCTTCATTGATATTATTAACATTTGTTGTGGGATTGTCTACTCTATCTATCATCAAAACACCTCCATACCGGGATTTTTAATATTTTGCTTATTTAATGCTCAGCAACTAACGATAATTTTATCAACTTTAATTTGCACGATGTTGTATATTCTTTTTTTTATTTGTCTCGACATTTTTCTTATTTCGCTAGCCCAAATACAATCATCACACTCAATAGAAAGAGTGCCTTCTTTATATTCAATGAATTTAATGTGTTTTGCTATAATCTGGCCAAATATCTCTTGAGATTTTTCACTGAGAATGGAAAGAAAGTAAACTTTTTGAAAGAATGAATTTGTTCTTGACAGTTCCTTTATGGCGTTTTTTAAAGTAAGCATTTAATGTATCCCTCAAATTCTTCTGATAACTTTTTACTTAATTCATAGGATCTGGTTTGGATATCTCCAATTTGATTGACAGGTACTATTCCTCTACTTGTATGAGTTAAGAACACTTCATCACATTCAAATAGTTCGTAAGGTTCAACGAATCGTTCTTCGATTGTGTATCCTTTTTCTTTCAAAAAATTCATTACATACATTCTCGTTATTCCATCTAGTATTCCAGATTCGAGAGATGGGGTGATAATCTTTCTTTGCTTGATTATAAACACGTTGCTAAAAGTCCCCTCGCACACTTGTCCCTTATTTCCTAACATTATAACATCATAATTGTCCCCTTTTGTCAATCGCGCAAGGTATATGTCCGGTCTTCCAAGAGATTTTAAATCTGGTGGAATGCTCCATGGATCCGCCCTTCGAACGTTTGTAAAATCTATCTTAATGTATCCGGCGTTCATATCTTCTGCCGTCTCTCTGAATACATAACTGACCAATTTGTTTGAATAAGCATAAACAATCCTTATTCTTTCAGAAAGATTCTCATATACGAGATTTTCAAATTCTTTAAACGACGGTGGATCGATTTTCAAATAAGATAATGATTTGCATAATCTATTGTAATGTTCCTTTACCGCAAAGGGTTTATCGTTGTATGTTCTTAATGTTTCATAAACACCTATCCCTTTGGTTAAAACTTCTATGAGTTCAGTCGTTTGAAACTTGCTTTTTAGCAACTTTCGACACCACACCTTCTGCTGTTACTGACAGTATAACGGTTTTGACAAAATCGCCAATTATTCCACCATTTGTTTCGTGTGGTATGTAATATTCATCGTAACCAATGTATATTCCATTCATAACTCCCTCAACAAGAACTGTTGTTGTCTTTCCTACCAGCTTTCTCTTATAAGCGTTTGCGACATTTTGAGAATGTGATATGAGCATTTCAACTCTATCTTTCTTGACATTACCAGGTACCTTTCTGTCCATTTGAGCCGCTCTCGTGCCAGGTCTTTCCGAGAACCTAAATGCGTGAACTTTGCTGAATTCTAATTTTGATACCAAATCAATTGTTTCTTGAAATTCCTGCTCGCTTTCTCCTGGGAAACCAACCATTATGTCCGTTGTTATTGAAAATAGCGGGTCAGCTGCCCTTAATTTTTCAACTAAACCCAATAAATAATCAGCCGTATAGTTTCTTCCCATTCTTTTAAGAACGCTGGTGCTACCACTTTGGATAGGAATATGTAAATGATTGCATATCTTATCGTTTTCAAGGATTATATTTATAAGTTCATCATCTAAATCTTCAGGGTTTATTGAACTTAATCTTATCCTGAAGTCGCCATTTATTTTCGAGACCTCGTTAAGTAGTTTAGCTAAATTCGTACCGATATCCTTACCGTACTTACCAAGGTTAAGACCTGTTATAACTAATTCTTTATGTTTTTTAGTAATGAGTTGCTCTGCTTCTTTGATTACAACTTCTATAGGTTTGCTTCTAATTCTTGTACCCCTCAGACTTCTTATAACGCAATATGTACAACCATTATTACATCCATCTTCAACTTTTATGAAAGCTCTTGACCTTTCAGCAATAGAATCTTTTACCATTTCGTAAGAGATATCATCTTCACGCCAATAATCTATTTTTGAATATATACCATTTTCGTTCAAAAATTTCACAATGCTTTTCTTTTCAGAATTGCCAAGAACTAAGTCTACTCCAAGTGTTTCATATTCTGAGCTCTCTCTTGGAATCTGAGTATAACAACCAGTAAGGATTATCTTTGAATCTGGGTTTTCTTTTCGTATATGCCTAATGGTCTGCCTTACTTTTCTTTCTGCTTCACCTGTTACCGCGCAACTATTGATTATGTAAATATCAGCGTTAATATCTGTCTCAGGAATGACAATATAATCTGCATTTTCCAACATCTCTATCATTAATTCGCTTTCATACTGATTCATCTTGCAACCTTGTGTTATGACAGATATCCTCGTTTTATTCATAATTTTTAACCACTCACCACCGTTTCTTTCTTTATAGCGCTCTTCAATACCGAAATTCTCGTTACTACGCCAATCAAAGTATTATTATCATCGACAACAGGAATCATCTTGAAATTCTTTCTCATGAATGCATCTGCTACATAAAGAATTGTATCATTGGGTTTTACAGTAAAAACCGGCTTTGAAATGTATTTTCCAATAGGGTCACGGGATATTTTCTTAAGATTACTTAAAACAAGGTTGGTATCTGGCAAAAACGCAGCAGTTTGAAGCAAGTTGAAATAACTTGGTAAACAAGCCCTGATTATGTCTTCTTCACTAATAAAACCAACGACTTTTAAATCATTATCAACAACCGGAACTCCAGACATACTTGATTTTTCAAGTAAATCTATAACTTGCTCAACAGTTTCATTTTCGAAGACAAATGTTAAATCGTAAGTCATCACATCCTTAACTTTTAAAGTTTCCATATTATTCCACCCTCTCACTGTTTATTAAACTTAAAAACCTCTCTATTTCGTTCCTTGAAGGTGGTTCTTTACCCATGTACGTAGTTTTAGCGACTGCTGCAGCGTAACCATATCTTGCCATGTCAATGCAACATTTATCCTCGAGATGAGCCATTACCATACTTGCGACAAAGATATCTCCAGAACCCAATAAGTACGAATGGTCAATATTTACCTTTGGTGAGAATTTCCAAACTCCATCAGCTGTTCCAACAAAATCGAATATTGTTTTGTAAGATAGTATGACAAGTTTTGCACCACGTTTTATAAATTCTTTTGTCATTTCAATATATTCTTTTTCTGTATTCAGTATATTTTCTAGTATCTTTTCACTTCTTCTCATATCGTATTTTAGTACGTCTGGAAAGGATATCTTTATTGACTCATTTATTATTTCATCACGTGCTTCCCAAAAAACTGTTTTTTTGTATTTTTTAGCTATTTTTGTCAATTCACCATAGATACTATTTGGCACACCGCGTGGTACACTTCCGGAAATAACAACTGCGCTTACTTGTTGTACGAGAACTTCGTAACGTCTTATAAAAGATTCTATTGAAGAAGAATCGACAATTGGTCCTTCAGAATTTATCTCTGTGAGAGTGTGATTAATTGTGTCTGCAATTGCTATATTCTCACGTGTTTCATCGTTTATATGCACAAAGCTTGTCGTTATCATTTTACCAGCCTTTTTAAGCTCAGAAAGTAAAACATTACCAACGTATCCTCCAACGAAACCGGTAACTATTGAAGGAATAGCATACTTTGAAAGTATTACCGCAACATTTACACCTTTTCCACCGGGTGTCATTTTATTTTTTTCGTTTGGTACGATGTTTAACTTATCTAACGTGAAGTTGTCTATCACAAATTCTCTATCCAAAGCAGGATTTAAGCAAACTGCAAGTACTTTTTTCATGATTTTACCCCCAATATGTAATCTTCCGGTTTACCGTTATAAGTCATTCTACCATTTTTCATAATAACTAAGATATCCCCCAACCCTATAAATCTCTTCAATGTACGCGTCGCTAATATTATTATCCTCTCTTCTGAAAGGTTTTTGAGCAACTTAGTTACAAACTCGACGTGTTCATCATCAAGATGGTCAAGGATGCAATCGAAAACAAGTATAGAAGCCTTTCTAAGCGAGGATATAAACAACAACAGGCCTATTTTTTCAAGCACATACAAATCAGAAAGAGGTGTTTTTTCAAATTTATAAAGAGCTTTTAATACTCCAAATTCGTCTAACTGAGTAGCGTATTTTTCAACACTGAATTCAAAATCACGACCAAAAACGATATGTATCAACTCTTTCAAATTAATATAATCTAAAGATTCCAAAAAATTTGTATCAAGATACCCTACAATACTCCTAATTGTTTTTTCATCAATACTTTGAATGTCTTTATCGTCAAAGTACATCTTTCCAGAATACTTTATATCTGGGTATATCTCTTTATTTAAGCACGCAAAACTTCTCAGGAAAGCGGATTTTCCTGAGCCTCTTGGTCCATAAAGAACTGCTATATTGCCAACATTGAGAGTTAAGTTTATGTTTTCAAAAAGTACACTTTCACCAACACTTGCTGAAAAATTCTCACATTTTATTTTCGATATTTTGCTCTCGTTGTTTTTTCTTTTCATCTTTTTTCACCGTATCTTTCAATCTTTCCTCAAGCATTTCCTGGGCCTTTTCGTTACCAAGATTTGCTAATTTTATAAGTTCATACTGAGATAATATCTTTTCCTGAGTTTTCTTTTTTAACTTCTGCATCATTTCATCCCCTTTTTGATTTCTATTTTTCTTTTTTCGATAATATTATACCATTTTTCAGTTAAAAGGTCTTGTATGCTTTTTTAATTTTCTGCTTCTTAAGTTAAGTTTTATTAATAAAAAACTAAGGTGAGACACCCTTTAAAGAGTGCCTCACCTTAGTTTTATGTTTTTTAATTTTTAACCTGCCAAAGTCAAAAAGTTTAAAGCATTAGAAATTTTTATCCCATTCTTCCATAAATTCCTTTATTCTTTTTAAGCCTTTATCGAGAGTTTCAATATTTGTTGCAAAACTCATTCTTACAAAGCCTGGCATATCAAAAGCGCTTCCAGGAACTGTCGCTACTAACTTTTCTGAAAGCAATCGTTTGCAAAATTCCTCATCGCTACCTTTGACTTTGAAGAACAAGTAAAATGCACCTTTTGGTTCTACAAAAGAAAGGCCATATTCTTCCGCTTTTTCAACAACAAATTTTCTTCTTTTTTTAAATTCTTCAATCATGTAAGAATTGTCAGTTTCACACGCTTTGATAGCTGCATATTGAGCGGTTGTGTTTATGTTAGAACTTAAGTGACTTTGTATTTTAGAAATTCTCTTTTTGATATCTTTATTCTTTGTCGCGACGTATCCAACCCGCCAACCAGTCATCGCGTGCGATTTGCTGAATGCGTTCACGTATATCAATAAATCGTCATCTACAAGACCATACATTGAAACATGATTACCTTCGTAAACTAAATCATCATAAACTTCGTCACTTATTACGTATATTCTCTTTTCGTTGGCTATGTCTGCAATTGCTTTCATTGTTTCATAATCGTAAATTCCACCCGATGGGTTGTTTGGTGAATTTACAACTATCAATTTTGTTTTAAGAGTTATCGCTGAAAGTAATTCGTCCACGGTTGGGACAAATTGCCTTTCAAAACTTGTTCTAACTACAACTGGTTTCGCTCTGACCATTGTTATTTGAGCAGGGTAACTAACCCAGTACGGCGCAAAGAGTATAGCTTCATCACCTTCATCAAGAATTGAGGCAAAAGCATTGAAAAGCGCCTGTTTTCCCCCGTTACTCACAACAATTTCATCAGGAGTAAATTGAACTTTTTTCTTTTCTTTTAAGTATTTTGAGATTGCTTCCCTTAAAGGTAATATTCCATTACTGTCTGTGTACTTTGTAAGTCCTTTATTAAGCGCATTAATTGCTTCTTCAATAATAGGTCTTGGCGTTTGAAAATCAGGTTCTCCAGCCGTTAAGTTGACAACATCTTTACCTTCAGATATGAGTTTTTTTGCAAGAGAATCTACCTCTAATGTTTTTGAAGGAGCTATTAAATCAACAGGATGCATATTTATCTCTCCTAATCATTTTTTATATCTGAAAACAGGGTATTTTGTCGCATTTACATCATCAAGACGTCTGATCGGTGTTTTGTACGGAGCTTTTTTAACAAGTTCTGGATTTTCAATAGCTTCGTTGTATATCTTTTCCATAGCATCTATAAATTCGTCAAGTGTACGTTTGCTCTCAGTTTCTGTTGGCTCTATCATCATCGCTTCGTGAACTATCAACGGGAAGTACACTGTCGGTGCATGGAGACCATAGTCAAGTAATCTCTTCGCTATATCAAGTGTTTTTACACCAGTTTTCTTAACAAATTCTTCGTTGTCGATAACAAACTCGTGCATACAAATCCTATCGTACGCAACTTTATAAATTTTCGATAACTTTGCCCTTAAGTAGTTCGCATTCAGAACAGCCATATCACTTACATGTTTCAAACCTTTGTTACCCATTGTAAGTATGTAAGTGTAAGCTTTAACCATAACCGTGAAGTTACCGTAAAAGCTTCTTACCATTCCTATGCTCTTTGGTAAATTGTAATCTAAATCATACTTTTCGCCAGCTTTTCTAATTACTGGAACTGGTAAGTATGGTGCAAGGTGTTTTTTAACACCGATAGGTCCGCTACCGGGACCACCCATTCCGTGTGGCGTGCTAAAGGTTTTGTGTAAATTCAAATGGACAATATCAAAGCCCATATCACCAGGTCTTGTTCTGCCCATTATTGCGTTTAAATTCGCTCCATCGTAATAAAGTAGCGCACCAACTTCGTGTGCCATTTTTGCTATTGTAAGTATATCTTTCTCAAATAAACCTAATGTGTTAGGATTTGTAAGCATTATAACCGCAACATTTTCATCGAGGTGTGCTTTTAGCTCTTCCAAATTGACACAACCATCTTTTCCTGATTTCAATTCCACGACTTCAAATCCTGCCATGGCAGCCGATGCTGGATTTGTACCATGTGCGCTGTCTGGTACAAGCACTTTTCTTCTCTTATCAAGCTCTCCTTTGTCTTCAAAATAAGCCCTTGCAACAAGCAATCCTGTCAGTTCTCCGTGCGCTCCAGCGGCTGGTTGTAAGGTCATGTCGTCCGTACCAGTTATCTCGCAAAGCATTTCTTTTAAATGCCCCATGAGGTCTATTGCGCCTTGAATTGTTTCTCTTGGTTGCATTGGATGAAGTTGCGTAAACAACATTGCCATATCCTCGTTTATCTTAGGATTGTATTTCATTGTGCATGAGCCAAGTGGATAAAAGCCTTTGTCGACGGAGTAATTCTTAGATGCAAGTTCCGTGTAATGTCTTACGACATCGACTTCGGAAACTTCTGGAAGTAGTGGTTTTTCTTTTCTTACAAGATGTTCTGGTATACCACAATCAACACTTGGCAATTCATATTCGGGTAATTCATATCCTTTTCTTCCGGATGTGGATTTTTCAAATATGGTCATTTTGACATCACCTCGACTAATCTTTCAATGGAAGCCTTGGTGTTAACTTCTGTGGAACAGACCAAAGCGCTTGGACCAAGTTCTTTGTAGACTCTATCTATTGGGATAGGACCTAATATACCATCTTTCACCATTTCATGCCATTTCTGTCTGTATGTCTCTGGTACCTTTACAACGAATTCATTGAAGAATTCACCATTGAATATTCTTGAAAAGCCTCTTTCTTCAAGCTTCTTTGCTAAATAATGTGCGTTGTTGTAAGAGCGCCACGCAACTTCTTTTAGTCCCTCTGGTCCCATCGTTGAAATATATATCGCGTTGATTAAAGCGATATACGCTTGGTTAGAACATATGTTTGATGTTGCCTTTTCTCTTCTGATGTGTTGCTCCCTCGTTTGAAGTATCATCACGTATCCTTTGTTTCCTTCCAAGTCTTTTGTTTCACCTATTATTCTTCCGGGCATCTTTCTAACATGCTTTTCAAGTGTTGTGAAAAATCCTATTCCAGGTCCACCAAAGTTTGGTGTTACACCAAGTGATTGTCCTTCTCCAACCACGATATCTGCGCCAAACTTTCCAGGTGCTTCAAGGAGCGCAAGAGATACCGGTTCAGCTACAACTATAAACATTACATTCTGTGGAATAACTTCTCTTATCGCTTTTAAGTCTTCGATTACACCAAAGAAATTAGGATAAGCTATTGCAACAGCTGCGGTTTTATCATCAACACTCGATTTTAATTTTTCGATATCAACTTTTCCACTTTGGTCATAATCAAGCTCGTGAATCTCAATTCCTTGTGGTTTTGTATAAGTTTTTGCAACAGTTCTATATTCTGGATTTATTGTCTTTGCAACAACCATTTTTGTCTTGCCTGTAACCCTAACGGCCATTAATAAGCTTTCAGCAAATGCGCTTGCACCATCATACATCGATGAATTTGCAACTTCCATGCCCGTTAGTTCACACATCATTGTCTGATATTCAAATAACATTTGAAGAGTACCTTGGGAAACTTCAGCTTGATAAGGTGTGTAGGCGGTTACAAAATTAGGATTGGAAGCCATGTGTTTTACAACTGTTGGGATGTAATGATAGTATATACCTGCACCAAGGAAGATATTTTCAGGGTCAAAGTTGATATTTTTCTTAGAAATACCCTCAACAAATTTTCTAACAGTGAACTCATCTTTTCCTTCTGGTATATTGTAACCATCTATCGTTTTTGGGACGTCTACAAACAAATCATCTATACTTTTAACACCTATTTCTTCAAGCATTTGTCGGATTTCTTCTTCGGTATGTGGAATATATCTATGCACATTGTTCACTCCCTTCTGTATTCAAAAAATATATTATTTTCTTGACCTTACGCTTCCTTTGTAGAATGGTGTCTTGACAACTAAAGCATCGACCATCTTATCCCTGATTGCTATCTGTACTTTTTCATTGAGTTTTACATTCGCATCGATCATAACAAAAGCTATTGGTTTTTCAAGCGTAGGAGAGAATGTACCGCTTGTTACATAACCTATTTTTTGACCATCTTTGTAAACTTCCATATTGTGTCTTGGCACGAGCTTTCCTTCGATAACTAAGCCTCTTAATCTTCTCTTCAAACCTTCTTCCTTTTGTTTAAGCAAGACTTCTTTACCAAAGAAATCACCTTTTTCGAATTTTACTGCCCAAGGTATAGATGCTTCAAGAGGTGTAATTGTGTCATCCATATCGTTACCATAAAGAAGTAATCCTGCTTCAAGTCTTAAAACATCTCTTGCACCTAAACCTGCGGGTTTTACACCTATTTCTAATAATTTTCGCCAAACGAATGAGGTTTGATTTGCGGGAATGTAAAGTTCAAAGCCATCTTCTCCGGTGTAACCTGTTCTTGAAATAATACCTCTCACACCGAATATTTCTCCTTTTTTAAATGAATAATATCCAATTTCTTCAAGGTCAAAGTTAACATGAGGTTGTATTTTTTCCTGAGCTTTTGGACCTTGTACAGCAATTAATCCTGTTTCATCGGAAATGTTTGTCAATTTAACATTAAACTTTTCAGAGAGTTTTAAAAGATGATTAAAATCTTTATCTATATTTGCAGCGTTTACAACGAACATGACTTCTTCTGGAGCAATTTTGTAGACAAGTAAGTCATCTACGAACCCACCATTTTCATTGCACATGGCTGTGTAAATTATGTCACCGTAGTTGATTGAACCGAAATCGTTTGTTACCACATAATTTGCAAATTTCACAGCGTCTGGTCCTTCACATATGAATTCTCCCATGTGAGATACATCAAACATTCCAACTTCTTTTCTTACCAAATGCACTTCTGGAATGATACCTTCATATTGGAGTGGCATATAGTACCCAGCAAATTCAACTATTTTAGCACCAAGCTTCACATGGTCTTCGTATAATGGAGTATACTTCACTGTTTTTCCCTCCCATTGGATAAGTTCTATTGCCTCGCTGTATTTATCTTCGGGCACAAGTATTTCACATTGAACACTGCTACCAAATATAGGGTGAATAAAAACGTCCGTTTTTTGAACTAAAACGGGTATATCATGAGAATTTAATAATTTTTCAATTATTCTTGCTTCTATTTCACCAACGGTTGTTGCAACAATTTTCCACATAAACAGTTCTCCTATGAGTATTTTTTTTGATTTTCTTCAGTTCTAATTAAATTCTATCACTCTTCAAAAATGCATCAAGAATTATTTAAGAATGATTTAGGAAAGTTAATGGTAAATTATTCTTCCCAATAACGTTTACTAACAATTTTCAAATGTGAAGCATCTTTTTTATATCTTCCTACCTTTGCACATGGTTTTCCATTCACTTCAACTATATCCGCTGTTATGTCGATTTTCTTCTTCAATAGTTTCGATCCAACACCGTAAACATCAGCTGGTACACCTAACGATTCGAATAATTTGATTTTCTCTTCGTCAAAACCACCTGAAACAACTATTTTCAAATCTTTCAGACCCACTTTATCAAATTCTTGTCTTGCTTTCCATACAAGTTCTGGACATACACCAAACGATTGCGGACCTATGGGTGTTACTGATTTGTCCCTTAAACTTCCAGATGTATCAAATCTGACACCCCAAATTTTATTCTTACCCGGTCCTATAATCGGTGAAGGATCTGTTTCACCAAGTATGAATTCTTTACCCATAACGTATTCATATTGTTTCTTAACAACCCTAAACGTTGTACCAATGACATCGTTATCCCAATCAACTAAAACTATCCTATTAACGGTTTCCGGCATATGCATATCAAACGCAATTGCCGCGTCCTCTGTCTTACCATCGTATGCGGCAATTAGCGCGTGCGGAATTGTGCCCATCGATTCTACGCCCCAATAATCTGCATTCGCATCTGTTGAGACACCAAATGCCCCAGCTTTGAGCGCTGCATAGCCATCAGTTGCTTGGACCCAGTAATGGTCAAATCTTGCACTGAAGAATAATATAGGCTTACCATTTGCTGCCTCAACGACTTTCTTAACTGCCGTTGCTGTGCTTGTAGCCCGTGCGATAACGCCCAGTAAAACTGTCTCAAGATAACCAAAGTATATTGGATCACCTTCTATCGTCATTAAAGGTTCTCCATCCGGAACGTATTCACCATCGTAAACCGCTTTGACTTCTATTTCATCCCATTTGTCTACCCAAAGCTCGTTGAGTTTTAATCTCAAATCCCACTTTTTTCTCGTCAGTTCAACTATTTCTTCGACGTTACCTTCCACAGATAAGCTCTGCATCATTTTATCCAGGTTTAAAATCTCATTGTAAAGGTATCTTGCTTTTTCTTCATCTTTGTAATAACCTGTGCAGTATCTCAAGACAGCAAGAGCTTCGTCCACACCACAGACAATTGCGTTATCCCTTGGGAAGAATTGGTAATAAACTCTTGGGTGCCTGTTGTCTTTTTTTAGCACCTCAACATATCTTGTAAAGTATTTATCAGAATAGTATCCCATCCTAATCCTATCAATTGGTACTTTAAAAACCTTCGGATGAAGTCTCTTGCTCATATTTCATTCCCTCCCATAATCACATTACGCACTGGATAATTAAGACAAACTCCACAAAGTGTACAACCCTTTCGGCAATCTTTCGTGGTTGCCTGAACGAAATAATTCTGATATTCATTCCACAAAAACTCTTTACTCACACCACTATCAATATGGTCCCATGGGAAATCTTCTATACCGTAAGGACCTATGTACTGTGAAATGTCTAACTCGTTAAATAAATTCATCCATTTTTCAAATGAGAAAAATTCTCCCCATTCATCATAATAACTTACTTTGTATGCCTTTTCAATGACTGAAAATAGCCTTCTATCACCACGCGAAAGAATTCCTTCGACGAAACTCTTTTTTCCATCATTGATATCAATCTTTCCATACTTTCGATATGGTCCCAAGATTTTTCTTACCATACTCATGTATTCCGGCTCTTGCAATTTTGCGAATTGGAATGCGGTATGTGGTTTTGGGATTAATAAATTAACAGAGGCCGTTATATCGGAAAAGCCAAGTTTTTTAATATCTTTAATTAACTCACCTATTTCCTTTATATCTTCCTCTGTTTCTTCTGGAAATCCAACCATAAAGTAGAGTTTTATCCTTCTCCAACCTGCACGCTTTGCTTCACTCGCTGTGTTTATTATATCGTCGTATGAGATTTGCTTGTTTATGGCATCCCTCATCTTTTGACTCCCAGCTTCGGGAGCGAATGTTAAGCCTGTCTTTCTAACCTCGGCAATTTTCTCACCAATTTTTATATTAAATGCATCAACACGTGTCGAAGGAATAGAAATTGAGACTTTCTTGTCCTTTAATTCTTCAACTAACTTTTCCGCTATCTCACTTATTTGAGAATGGTCAAGCGATGAGAGCGAAAGAAGAGATACTTCATCGTAACCTGTATTCTCTATGAGTTTCTTAACAGATTTGACGATCTCATCCGCACTACGCTCCCTGACAGGACGATAAACGTATCCTGCATGGCAAAATCTACATCCACGTGTACAACCCCGACTGATTTCAATTACAGCGCGGTCATGCACGCTTTCAACGTGTGGTAATATCTTCTTTTCTGGAGGGGTAACCGAATTCAAGTCTTTTAGTATGTTTCTTGAAATTCTTTCAGGGACAAAATCGTACTTTGGAACGATTTTCCGACCTTTTTGTTCGTAGAATATTGGAATATAAACACCTTCTATCTTCGCTAACTCTCTGAGTCTATCGTATCTCTTCATTTCCCTCGTTTCGTATATCACCCGGAGCATTTTGTGTAGATTTACTTCCCCATCACCTATGTATATCGCATCAAACGCCTCAGCTATAGGTTCACAGTTATACGCAACAGGTCCTCCAGCAACAACTATCGGGTCATCGTCTCTTCGTTCCTCTGCCCTAATTGGAATTCTTGAGAGCTCAAGCATCTTTAGAACGTTTGTGTACGATAGTTCGTATTCAAGTGAAATTCCAAGCATGTCAAGTTCGTAAACTGGTGTTCGTGTTTCAAGTGTGAAAAGTGGAATATCATTCTTTTCCATCAATTCAATCATATCAACCCAAGGTAAGAAAACACGCTCAGCGTACACATAGTCAAGCTTGTTAGCAAGCCAGTACAGTATCTCAAGACCGTAATGCGACATACCGACTTCATAAACATCCGGGAAACCGAAAGCCACTCTTAAGTAATCCTTGCTTGAAGTATCTTTGATAACGCTATTGTACTCAGCGCCTATGTATCTTGCCGGTTTTGAAACTGTTATCAAGTTTTCAGATAAGAATCGAAGAATTCTTTCAGAATTATGCAAGAAAATATCACTCCTTTTAGTGTTTTACTGTTCACTGTAACTGAATGAAATAGATATCTTGGCTGTTCCTGAGACAGGAATTTCAATTTCATAGTAATCTGCCGATGATTTTAGTATCTTGTAAGTATTCTGTGGAGTTATTGAAAGGTCTTTTATGCTTTTCCCATTCAGTATAACCTTTGCGCTACCGTAACCTTTTAAATTCAAATCTCCAACGATGTAAACTCTCCCTCCAAGTTTTGTAAGTTTATTAAGTGTCCAAGAGTGGTACAACTGCCAGCTCTTTGAAACGTATATCTCACCCTGTTTATTTACGTCAGGCATTGTGCCCAAACCTATCGGCATAACTCTTCCAGATACATTTGAGTATATATAAACTTGACCTGCTGGAAGTTCTTCGCCTGTATTTATTTCAATAACGTAATCAGCAGGCTGCCAGTTATACGTGTATGTATATTGGAGATTTATCTTTTGCCAATCTTTTCGCGTGATATTTAATACCTTGTTTCGTATATTCACACCGTTTTTCAAACCCTCTTGGTATCCAAGTATAAATATCTTCCTGCCTTCGGCTGTTACTTCTTCAGCCATTGCGGATTCTGCCGCAACTGCCTTTGAATACATAAGCCTTACGTTATTCTCCTCTGGAGCTGTGGAGAGCACAACGTAAGCTTTGTCAATCGGAGAGCGAATTTCAAAGAATTGCTCCAATGTGTTTTCTTTCAACACATAATAAATTCTAAATCCACCGGGTACTGCAAACAAAGCCTCTGCTTTATCAGAAGATTTGAGAACATTCTTCGCTTGCGATTCTTTGACAATCCTACCAATCCCAAACGGTGTTTGAATATACTTTTCACCATTTTCAAAAATCGCTACATTGTCATTCAACTCGTAAATTCCACGTGGAAGTTCGACTGGAATTTCATATTTTTGATTTTCAGTATAGCTTTCAATATACCATCTGCTGGAAGAAACCTGCAAAACTCTCCAACCTTCTGGGACTTCGTATTCTTTATCAACTGTTGTGTAAAACAATCCGTTGGAACTAAAGAGAACCAAAATATCTTGCGACTGATTTTGAGCTAATAACATTGAGCTGAGCACAATTATTGAGAAAAATAAGTAAAACTTAAATATTGGTAACTTTCCCATAAAATAACACCTCTTTTCTTTTTTTAATTACGCCAAAGCATCCTTTATGAGCCAAACGTAAGAAATAACCGTTAAACCTATTAACACATACGCCAATAATTTCCAAATCTTTTGCGAACGATAATTATCGTAAACTGGTAATGTGTAACCAAGTAAGATACCTGTTAGTAATCCACCTATGTGGGCAGCGTTGTTTATACCTGAGCCTGGAATAAAGCCAAGAACAACATTTATCACTATCATTGGAAGTAAAGCGCTCCCCGTTATAGGTTTTAAAAAGAATGGTGTATCTTTTCTAAATCCAGCACCAAAAAGCACGCCAACAAGACCAAAAATAGCTCCACTTGCACCAACGGATAGAGAGCCATAATAGAAAATATGGGTTGCTACATTTCCCACAATTCCAGTAATAAAATAATAAGTAATAAATCGGTAAGTTCCGTATATACCTTCAGCATAGTTACCAATGATGTACAAAGCATACATATTAAAGGCAAGGTGTAAAAAACCACCATGCATAAACATAGCGGTAATTATCCTGTACCACTGACCAGATTTGATAAGTGGACCGTATTGCGCACCAAAAAGTAAGTATGCTAAGTCACTTTTTATAAAAAATGTTTTGAATACATAAAAAATAAGAAGAATAAGAGAATTCACTAATATCAAATACAAATACGCTGGGTTTTTCCTTTCGTACACTAATCTCACTCCCGAAAATTTTTATTTTTGTATAAACTTATTTACTTAGTACAATTATATCACCGCTTGATAAACTAATCAAAAGTTATAAATGTAATAAACACAAAAAAGGCTGGTTAGTGTTCCAGCCTTTTTGTTTAAGTTAATTATTTACTAAAATTCGAATTTGTTAAGCTAATGGATTGTATTTGGCAATTATCTCGTTTGTTCTTTCTTCTCTTATCTGGTCAACTTTTTGCCATATCTCACTTATAGCTGTTTTAAGCATATCTTTGAACATTTCTTGGTCTTCAAGTATATCAGATTCGTAAATTATGTCTTTCACTTGTCTATCACACGTTGCAACAATTTTTAAAGCTCCACCGATTTCTACGGTAACTTCCTCATTCGCAAGTGTATTTTCTAACTCTTTGAGTTCCTGTTCCATTTTTTCTTGCAATCTTTGTAATTCTGCAAAGTTCTTTGGTAATCCAGGTGCTCCACTACTTCCTCCTAAATTCTTACCACCAAAACTCTTAAGCTTTTTCATACTAATAACCTCCCCATTCTTAAGTCTCAAATTTATAATTAATTACTTATCAGGATTCTCCCATATTACAAAGTTATCTGTTTGGAGTGTTTTTGTTTTAAGTCCTTCTGGTGTTTTTTCCTGATAAACAAGAAACACCTCAGCACCATACTTTGGGAAGAGTGTTCTTGTAAGCAACCAATTTTCCCTCCCAAGAACAAAAGCGGCTGTTGAAAACGCGTCTGCGATAACAGGATCCTCACTTATCACCGTTGCGCTTATAGCTCCTCGCGCAGGATATCCGGTTTTCGGGTCTATTATGTGGTGATATCTAACACCGTCTACAATAAAAAATCTCTCATAATCACCGCTCGTTGCGATAGAACCCGATTTCATATACACAAGCTTTATGTTTTCGCCAGGTTGCCCTCTAGGGTCTCTGACACCTATAATCCAATTCGCCTTATTATACTTCGGACCAAGTATCATTATTTGACCACCAGCTTCGATAAATCCGTGACAGTTCTTATCATATTCTTTAGCTATTTGGTAAGCTCTTTTAAGAGCATAACCTTTCAGCATTCCACCGAAATCTAACCATGCACCATTTGTTTTTACCATCTTTTTTATGTAGTCTATCGCTATATTTTTGTGTCCAGATAGTGAAGCAGCTTCTGCTATTTTTTCCGATGTTGGTACGCTGAATTGCTCAGTAGCACTTCTTTCAGTAAATTTACTAAATCCCCACAAATCTACTAACCTTCCGATAGCTGGGTCAAAAGCACCTTCTGTTTGATTGGCGATCTTTAACGCTAAGTCTACCAAAGCTAACGTTTCATCATCAACCTCTATCCAATCTTGTGAATGGTTAATTTTGTATAGCACACTATTTGATGAGTACGCATCGTACTTACTCTCAATTCTCTTCATTTCACTGAAAATAGCTTTGGATATAGTTGAAGGATTTACCTTCGAAGCGATTTTAATTCTTACATAAGTGCCAAAGATATAATCTTCATAGTCATTGTATTGACCAGTCTTACCAGAGATGAAGAAAAGATAAATAGCAGTTAGAACTATGAAGATAATAATTGTCGAAAAGACAACAATCTTATTGAGAATCATAAATTCCTTAGGATCTGGTTGCTGCACACTTTACACCGCCCTTCCTCATCAAGATTAACAATTTCTATATTATAGCCTTTTCTAATTATAACAACATTACCACATTTTGGACAGTATGTACTTTCATATTTTTCGTCCCAAACGTTCCCAAGATAAACATAATTTAGGTATTTTTTCGCACTGTTGTATATATCGATTAACTTTCCTACGCTTGTCGCCGGCTTTGTGTATTTATAAGCCGGATGATATCTAGATAAATGGAGTGGTATGTCCTTTGAAATATTCACTAGTGCTTTAAATTCTTCCTCAAGTTCTTGAATATCGTCATTTTCCCCAGGTATCACAAGTGTTGTAACTTCAACGTGGATATTGTTATAAACGCAGTATTTTATCGTGTTCAAAACGTGTTCAAAATCTCCTCCACAAACTTTACGGTAAAATTCGTTGTTAAATGCTTTCAAATCTATATTCATAGCATCTATGAATTTTCCAAGTTCAGCAAGCGGCTCATGGTTTATGTATCCGTTGGTCACTAATACGTTCTTAAGGCCTGCCTCGCGAGCAAGTTTTGCTGTTTCAAGCACAAACTCATACCACACTATAGGCTCACTGTAAGTGTAAGCAATTCCTATATTTCCTTCATGTTTATATTCCAGAGCAATTTCTACAAGCTCGTATGGTTCAATTCTTTTAACATAATACGGTCTTTGTTGAGAAATCTCCCAATTTTGACAAAAAGCGCATCTAAAGTTACAGCCCCAAGTTCCGACCGATATTATCGAACTGCCAGGATAAAAGTGAAAGAGAGGCTTCTTCTCTATAGGGTCAAGCGCCATAGATGTTACTTCACCATAATTTAAAGAATACAATTTACCTTCTATGTTCTTTCTTACCTTACAAATCCCAGTCCTACCATCTGAGATTACGCATTCATGGGGGCATAAAACACATTGTAGCTTATTTTCATCACTTTCGGATCTTCCAAACGTTTCCAAACGTTTCCAATACTTCGCCTCGTGGTAATTGAACATATCAGAGGCGCCTCCTTATTTCAAAAAATGCAAAATTAACTAATGCTGAAAACTCACTTATCTCTGAGTACAGTCCTAATACCATTCATAATTGGTCTTGAGTTTTGCAAAACTTTACCACTTGGAAGTATTATCTGCTCAAATCCTTGCGTTGACAATTTTGAAATCTCTGCTCTCGTAGGTATGGTTTTCACTTCATATGAAACTTTCATATGCCCTGGCTCAAATCTATTTGGGTATACCAGCGTGTAATTCCCATCTGGTAAATTAACCTTGAAAACGCTTTTTCCGTCTGTACCGTAACCCGCTTTTACTGAAACGTGCACAGCGTAAGGCAAATCAAGAGAATAGGCTATGCAATACGGTGCAAGGTTATTGGTAACTTTAGTAGGTAAAGACACAGCAATTCCTAATATATCATATTCCATGTTAGTGCGTTCCCAATCTTCCTCTACTTTTGTTTCGTCGACTTTAACAATTTTTCCAAAGAGCTTGTTACCTATTTTTACAGCTTCTTGGTTGAATTTGTTTCTAAGATTTCTAAGTTTTTGAATTGCCTTTCGTCTGCTCTCAAAAATATCGTCAAAAGCACCAACTTTTATAAGAGCTTCGATAACGGAAAGTGGTAAATCCGCTTTTTCGACAAAATCTTCGAAGCTTTTGAATTCCATTGTCTGTAGCTGTTTTGACTTTTCCACAGATATACCAGGTAATATGTGTAACGGTAAGTGATATATTTTCTCGTCTTTATTCATAGTTTTTAAGTTTGAGAAAAGCTTAGGTGGAAGCACTTTGTAATTTAAAGTTTGAAGATTGTACAACGCATCTTGCAATATCGACGTGTCATATTTTAGGTAAGTATCGTAAAAAATATCTGGAAAATTCACTTTAAAATACGCCATATAGTACGTCAAGTGAGAATAAGCAATAGCATGAGATTTGTTAAACGCATATTCGCCAAACGCCAAGATATTCTTTGCGAGTTCTAAGCCTTCTTTCCCAAGTTTACCGAAAAGGGCGTTTTTCAATCTTTCATAAAGTTGTCTTATGCTATCGATATCTTTCTTCGCTATCGCTTTTCTCAAGATATCCGCTTGTGTACTACTAAAACCTGCTAATTCCATAGCAATTTTCATTATCTGTTCTTGATAAATCGGCAGGCCATAAGTCTCGTCTAAAATTTCAAGGTTGTATTTTTTCAATTTCTTGATTTTCAAATTTCTTATTTCACCTGTAATTCCAGACCTCAAAGGCCCAGGTCTGTTTAGTGATATTGTGATTGCTAATTCGGAGATATTAGATGGTTTGACATCTCTGACAACAGATTTTCCTATGCTACTTTCAAGTTGAAAAACATTGTCTGTAAAACCAACTGAAATATATCTATATGTATTTTTCTTGAATTCTTCTTTTTCTTCTTTGAAAGATTGGCTTATAGTATCTCTTAATTCTTTGTATATACTTAAAGTTTTTAGGCCGAGCAAGTCGAACTTTATATATCCAAGATACTGTAAATCGTCCATATCCCATTCAATTGTGTCAATGCCACTTTCACTATGAATCATAGGCACGTTTAAAGGTGTGGTTGAAATTATAACACCTGCGGCATGGGTGGAACGTTGAATAGGAATGTTTGACAACTCGTTCGCATATTCTTCTGGTATGCTATCCAAAAATTTCTTTGGGATTCCAACGAAAGTGGATATGTTGTAAACGTAACCAAATTCACTTTTCAACAATTTTATAAGCTCTTGTCTTCTTACATCTTCTATATCTAAGTCTATATCTGGATAGTCAGTTCTTCCTTCATTTAAAAATCGTTCAAACAAAAGATTGTACTTAACTGGGTCTATCTTCGTTATGCCCAGTCTGTAAGCAAGTAAACTACCAACAGCGCTCCCTCTACCGTATCCGACCTCAATGTTATGAGCTTTAGCAATCTCAACTATCCTCTTTACAGTATAAAAATAGTCTTCGAACTTGAAAGATTTAACAAGTCTTATTTCTCTTTCCAACCTTTCTTTGTATTCTTTTTCTTGGTTTAATAATTCTTCTAAAAAGTCATCACTCGAAATCGGCAACTTTTGAGAAGATTTGAAAGAATATTCTTGTATGTTAAATTGACTCTCATCAATTTCAAATATGTGTTTGTTAATATCGAAATTTTCAATATCATCGATTTCAATCTTTTTTCCCATGTAATCACAGAGTATTTTGTAAATTTCTTCTTGACCGGGAAGGAAGTAAATAGGTTTTGACTTGATATACGTAAATCTCTGTTCTAAAATCTTCGAATTATGTTCATTTAAATCTCTTGAATTATATATTTTCAGAAATTCAATAAATTCTGATGTGTTTCTGAAAACATACGTTTTATCATGTTTTCTATAGCCTATAACCGGTATTATGTCTTTATATTTTTTACTTACACGAATGAATTTTACAACACCGTGGAGTGTTGTATCTGATAAGACAAGGACAGCAATTTTATTTTCAATAGCCCATTGGAAAATTTTATCGAAATCCAGTACCGAACCTTCAAAAGAGTATGGTGAAACAAAACAAAGGCCACGTTTCTTAAGTGAGTTGATATAGCCTATATAAAGCACCTCCACAAACTTACATTCTGAACTTATTTAATTCATGTAATTTATCGTTTCTGAAAACACCGTACCCCATTACAAGTATATTAACTCCGATGTTGATTAAGTCTTGAGCGTTTGAGTTACCAACACCACCATCTACAGCTATCTTGAAAGATAAATTTCTTTCTTTTCTTATTTCATTCAAGCGCTTGATTTTCTCCATCATCGTTGGTATGAATTTCTGACCTGAAAATCCCGGGTTAACCGTCATTACTAAAATTCCATCCGCGTAAGATAAAATTTCTTCAAGGGTATAGATAGAAGTTGCAGGGTTTATAGCAACAAATGCCTCTGCGCCAAGTGATTTTATTAATTCAACACTTCTATGTAAATGATAACAAGTTTCTTGATGAATTGTAACACGCGTCGCACCTTTTTCTATGAATAATTTGATATGGTCATCTGGATTTGTTACCATAAGATGAGCATCTATGGGAAGGTCTGTAAATGTTCTCAATGTTTCTATCATGGGATAACCAAACGTCAAATTTGGAACGAAATGCCCATCCATAACATCAAGGTGTATCTCATCGATAAATGGTTTTACTCTTTCGAGTTCTTCCTTTAGTCTTGAAAGGTCAGCTGCTAAAATAGACGCAGATATAATTGCCAATTTAATCAACTCCTTTCTCTAATTTCTTTACTATTTAGCTATTCTCTGGTATAATTATACTTGTATAAAAAGTAAAAAGCAACAATTATTCAAAACGTAAAAAATTTTATTGTAGAGGTGGTCAAGTGAATTTACGTAGAATTTCTATTCCTTCAGACGTAGCAGTTGTCGAAATCCTTGGACAATACGATAACAAAGCAAGATATTTAAGAAGAAGATTTAACGTAGAAATTAACGTGATTGACGATGAAATAAGGATTAAGGGCGAAGATGAAAAATCTGTCAACACCGTAGAAAAGATTTTAAGGGAAGTTATAAATATCACAAGAGAAGGGCATTTATTAGATTGGACAGAATTTGAATACATCGTGGAGGAAAATGAAAAGATAGAAAAACCAGAAGAAGTTTATAAGAAATCCGTTGGAAAAGTAAAGGCAAAGACCGAAGGACAAAGGAAATATCTTGAAGCAATAGAGAAAAATGATATAGTCTTCGCTATAGGTCCCGCAGGTACTGGAAAAACTTACCTCGCTTCGGCTGTTGCAGTCGATTACCTCAAATCAGGAAGGGTACAAAGAATTGTATTGACACGCCCAGCTGTAGAAGCGGGTGAAAAGCTTGGTTTTTTACCAGGTGATTTAACTGAAAAAGTCGATCCTTACTTAAGGCCTCTTTACGATGCGCTCATAGATATGGTCGGAATAGAGAAATTTATTTCACTTCGCGAAAAAAATGTTATAGAAATAGCTCCTCTGGCATATATGCGAGGAAGAACGCTTAATAACGCATTTATAATATTAGATGAAGCGCAAAACACAACTTACGAACAGATGAAGATGTTCTTAACACGTATGGGGTTTGGATCAAAAGTTATAGTTAATGGTGATATTACGCAAATAGATATAGAAGAGCAATCTGGACTTGTCATAGCTCAAGAAATTCTCAAAGATATAGATGGTATAGCATTTGTCTATTTAACTGATGCTGATGTAGTAAGACATCCATTGGTAAAAAAGATAATACGTGCTTACGATAGTTTTGAGAAAAACAAAAAAGAGGAAAAACTTCAAAAGAGGAGATAAAAATGAACCGAAAAATTCCTGAAGGGAATATGCTTAAAGATGAAGCATTTATCTATGATGGTATAATACTTGCTCTTATCATAAGCGTTGCCAACAACATATATGACCTTAGCTTGCTTGATCTTGCAAACGAATTTATACTTATACTTGTCATTTGGTATGGTATTATAGAACATTTCATTAGGAATTCCAATATAATTAACATCGACCTTAGGTATAGACTGCTTTTTTATAGTATTTTCCTCTTTGGCGGAATAACAAATACATTAATATATAAATCATACGGTATTACTTTCATCCCGATAACAGCAGTCCCAATGCTTATAACCCTCTTGATTGACTACGAATTTGGCGCAAGTGCTGGCTTGATTTTATCACTTTCAACCGCATTCCATCACAAAGATTTCTTTATGTTCCTTCACTTTTTCCCTCAGGTATTCATAGTTACCTATACGCTAAGAAACGTTAAAAATAGGATACAAGTTACCAAAGCGGGGCTATTTTCAGGAATAGCTAGTCTATTAATGATTTTTCTCCAAGAACCTGTTAGACATTTCTACTTTTCCTTAAAAGATTATGTGATTGTATTTATTAATCCTTTTGTATCATCGATAATTGTCCTCGGAATACTCCCATATATAGAGGTATCATCAAGGATATATTCAAATATAGGTCTTTCAGAAATTTCAACTATAAACCATCCGTTGTTGAAGTTGCTTTCAGTTCATGCGCCTGGGACTTATTATCACAGCATGAGGGTGGCAGAACTTGCGGAACGCGCTGCAGAAAGTATAAATGTAAATGCCATACTTACAAGAGCCTGTGCGTACTATCACGATATAGGGAAAGTTAGAAATCCTGAGTTCTTCATAGAAAATTTAAAGAGCATTGATGATAATCCCCATAATTCACTTCAACCGGAAGTAAGCGCAAAAATCATAATGAAACATGTGACCGATGGAATAGAAATCGCCAAAAAATATAGATTGCCCATACAAATAGAAATGGCAATTCCTCAGCACCATGGCACAAGGTTACAAAAATACTTCTACCTCAAAGATGTTCAGGAGAACGGAAAAAGCGACATTGAGAAATATCAATACCCTGGCCCAAAACCAAAGACAAAGGAACTAGGAATAATAATGCTCGCGGATGTTGTGGAAGCAAAATTGAAAAGTATCAAAGATAAAAATATAAATGACGTAAGTAAAATAATAGAGGAAACGGTTATTGAGCTTTTTGAAGAGGGTCAATTAGATGACACAGGTCTAACTATTAGCGAGCTTAGAACGATAATAGAGAGTTTTACTATCGTCTTCGAAAGTTTGTCTAAGCAAAGAATAGAGTACCCTACATTAAACCAAGAAATGGAAACTTCTGGATAGCCAAAAAACGAGGTGATAAAATGATAATTTTCAATGAGCTACCTTCTGGATTAGAAGATTTTATCCAAAAAGTGAAAAATGAATTAGAAGCTATTGTGAAAAAAGAAATTGGAAACGTTGATGTATCGTTTATATTTATAACACCGGAAACAATGGCTGAAATGAATAAACAATATAGGGGAAAAGATGGGGCAACAGACGTATTAACTTTTGTTTATGGCAACAACGCGGAAGGAGAAGAAGAACCTTACTCCGAAGGTTATCTGTGTTTAGAAAAAATCTTAGAAAACAGCAAAGAATTTGGGAATTCTCTCGAAAAAGAATTATTAACTGTTCTCGTCCATTCAATACTACACATGGCTGGCTACGACCATGAGTACTCTTCGGAAAACTCAGAAGAGATGTTTAAAAAGCAAGAGGAATACGTTGATAAAATTTGGCAAGGATTCAACAAAGAGCTTTAAATTCTAAAAATTAGTTTTTGATAAAAGATTTTTCAAACTCCACTCTAACATTTCGGG
Source organism: Fervidobacterium nodosum Rt17-B1 (assembly GCF_000017545.1). Taxonomy (NCBI): domain Bacteria; kingdom Thermotogati; phylum Thermotogota; class Thermotogae; order Thermotogales; family Fervidobacteriaceae; genus Fervidobacterium; species Fervidobacterium nodosum. Next base: position 1,084,295 of record NC_009718.1, read on the forward strand.
ATGGAGTCTCTTAGAGAAATTTTCATCAGCTTCAAAATCTGCTGGTCTCAATTCACCAATTATTATCTTTTTGATTTTTTCAATATAATCAATCATATCTGTAACTAATTTATAATCACCATATTCTCCATGGCCTGGTATTACATGTTTGGCTTTAGGAAGTTTTTCAAGTGTCTTAATCCATACGTTTAAATTACTATCTTCAACAATTTCAGGATGTATAGTATTTATAACAGTGTCACCTGTTATCAGAATATTTTCTTCAGGGATATAAACATAAGAAGAATCTGGAGTATGACCTGGTGCATGGACAAATTTGATTTTTAATCCATCTTCGTACTCAAATATATCATCAAAAATAACGTCTGGAAGTTTTGGTTTAAAATAATCAATTCCAATTTCCACAAAGTAATTTTGGTCAAATTGCTCCATTTTCTCTCGTGTTAGCGAGTGAGCAACAATTGGACAATCAAAAATAACATTACCGAAAGTATGGTCTGGATGGTAATGTGTGTTTAAAACCAAGGAAATCGGTTTCATAGTAAATTCTTTGACAAATTTGCTAATACTCTTTGCCTTCTCGGGAAATAAGGAAGTGTCTACAAGTATTACACCCTTTTTCCCAATAATAATAACATTATTCGCTGCCTCTTCGTGTTCTATTACATATACGTTTTCTGTTACTTTACGAACCATGGGTTACACCTCTTAAATTAAAATTTTTATCTTCTTTTCACTTAAAATAGTTCTCTAAAGGAGTGGTATTTTCCTTGAAAGTTTTGTTACTAGGTTATTATGGCTACGGTAATTACGGTGATGAGCTCATGCGACTCGGTATTACAGATTTTCTAAAAAAATTCAATATACAATATGTCACTGCCCTTCCAAAAAGAATTAGCAAAGACACAATTTCTCGGTTTAATATTTTTGAAATATTGGAATACATTTACGACAGTGATGCTGTTATATACGGTGGAGGCGGTTTACTCCAAGATATTACAAGTACAAGGAGTTTCTTGTATTATGCTTCTGTGATAAATCTGAGCTTAATCATGAGAACACCTGTTATACTCTTCGGAAATAGTATTGGTCCTGTTAAGAAAAAAGGTAATAGAATTTTACTAAGAAACATATTAAAAAACAAAAATACATTTTTATTTGCAAGAGATGTAGTTTCATACAAATACGGGCTTTGCTTAAACAAGGAGACCGAGCTTTCATGTGACCCATCCATAAGATATCTTCGAAAATTTTTAAGTGTGGAGGAGTTCAAAAGTAAAAATTTTGACAAAACTTATGATTTACTTTTAGTACCAAAGAATAATAAGAAAGATATTGAAGAATATAGTGTTTTAAATAATTACTTTAAAAATATAATAATAGCACCTGCGCAAAGAACTGATATGGAAATATCAAAAAAGCTTGCTAAAAAACTTGAATGTGAGCTATTCGAAGATATAGAAGATGTTGACAAATTTACTTCACTTATATTATCGTCAAAATTCGTCATCTCTGAAAGGTTTCATCCAGTTGTTGTCGCGTCGTACTACGGTATTCCATTTATCTCACTTGAAAATTCAAAATCACAGAGATTTTTCAGAAAATACACAAGTCGAAGAGAATTTTTCGCAAGAAATTTGATTGATATAGAAAAAAGATTAGTCCCTATTTTAAATGAGCCTTTGAAGCTTAAAGAAATAATGGATAAAGAATGCGATGAAAGTTATAAAAAATTATATAAAACATTGCTAAGAGCAACATCAAACATAATTTATAAATAGTATAAATTAACAAAAAAGCGTGCTTCCAAAATTAGATTTTGGAAGCACGCTTTTTATTTCAATTATAATTCTTATATAATTTACTTAGCTACAGCCTTTTTCTTTTCCTTCTTTTCTTCTTTACACAGACCAACTTTACAATATTTATCTTTTATGTGTTGGATAAATTCTTCTTTGAAATTATTTATAAGCGATAGCAGAGGTACATTTATACTTTGACCAAGTCCACAGAACGAAGCATCGGCACTTAAAATAGCTATCTGCTCTAAATATTTCAAATCATCCATAGTTGCTTCGAATTTTGTCATTTTCTCGAGAATTTCACACGCAAGTCTTGTACCTTCTCTACATGGTGTACATTTACCACAAGACTCGTGTCTGAAAAATTCCATAGTGTTTAATGCAATATCTACAACACAGTGTGAATCGTCAATTGCAAGTATAACACCAGATCCAAGACTTACACCATAATTTTTCATTGAATCGTAATCAAGTGGTACATCTAATTTATCTGGTCCAATAAATGTACCAGCAAGCCCTCCTGTTTGAACCATTTTAAGTTCGCGACCACCTTTTACTCCTCCACCGAATCCGTAAAGTACCTCTCTTACTGTGACTCCCATTGGTAATTCAACCATACCTCGTCTATTAACATCGCCAACAAGACAGAACACTTTTGTACCAGGTGAATTTGGCGTTCCGATGCTCCTAAACCATTGCGCACCATTAAGTATTATCTGAGGAACATTCGCAAGAGTTTCAACATTGTTTATAACTGTTGGTTTCCCAAAAAGACCAGACTGTGGTGGATAAGGTGGTTTAAGTCTTGGCCTACCTGACTTGCCTTCAATAGATTCGAGTAACGCTGTTTCTTCTCCACAAACGTAAGCTCCTGCCCCGAGCCTTACAGTAAGGTCGAAATTGAAGCCGCTACCAAGTATATCTTCACCCAAGAAGCCGTATTCATATGCGTCTTTTATGGCTTTTTTCAAGTTTTCTACAGAGTTATAATATTCTCCTCTTATGTAAATATAACCTTTCGTTGCACCAACTGCGTATCCTGCTATTATCATTGCCTCTATAACACTGTGAGGATCTCCTTCCATTATAAGCCTATCTTTAAATGTACCTGGTTCACCCTCATCTGCATTACATACTATGTACTTTTGATCAGCTTTTGTTTTAGCTGTAAATTCCCATTTCAAACCCGTTGGGAAGCCTGCTCCTCCGCGCCCTCTTAAACCACTGTCTTTTATCTCTTTTATAACTTCCTCAGGGGTCATTTTTAACGCTTTTGAAAGCGCAAAATATCCATCCCTTGCGATGTATTCGTCTATATTCCTTGGGTCGATAACTCCTATATTTCGCGTAACAATTCTTGTCTCTTTAAGTGCGAATTTTTCCGGAGCCTTTATATCAGATTTTTGTATTGTAAGGTCCCAAACAATTCTTCCTTTGAGCAAATGTTCCTCAACTATCTTTAATACTTCTTCTTTACTTTTGACAGAATAATAGACATCATCTGGAAGAACATGCATTACTACTCCGTTATAAGAACCGAGAGAGACAGTTTCTAAAACTGTTACGAGTGATGAGAGATTATAGTTATTTACAAGTTCTTTTAAATAATTTGCGTATTCTCTTGCACCAAGTAATATACTGTTGCTGTCCACAGATATAAGGACGGTGATTGGTGTCATTTCCCCTCACCACCTTTTAAGTTTTCAATAATTTCATTTACTTTTTCCACTGTAAGATCTCCGTAGTATTGGTCATTAACCATAATAACTGGCGAAACACCGCAAAGGCCAAGGCAACCTGTCTCTTCCAATGTAAATAATCCGTCTTTTGTTGTTTCTCCAAAGTCTACTCCTAATTTTTGCTTTAAAAATTGTACAATTTCCCTACCGCCTGGCACATGGCAAGGAAGACTTGTACAAACTCTGATTATGTACTTTCCACGAGGTTTAGTGGAGAACATAGTATAGAATGTAAGGACCTCATAAACTTTTGAAGATGGTATATTTAACTCTTCTGCTATCATTTCACCAACTTCTGGTGGAATATAATGACTTTGATAATGGTCCTGGACACGGTGGAGTAAATATACAAGCATATCTCTTTCTTCAAGACTTTCTTCTTTAATCTCGTTAATAATGTTTCTTAAAGTCACGCGATCCACACACCTTCCCTCCCCGAAAACAAAAATTTTGAAAAAATTTTGAAAAAGCCCACAATAGAGAATTAAAAAATGATTAAACCTAAAAAATAATAAAAGCAGGTGAGCTTCACTGCGGAAGATACTCACCTGCTCCTATTTTTACTTTGAAATCGTTGATTCTACTGCTGGTGTTACTTTGCTTATCGCTCCGAATCTACAGACTTCTATACAACTACCACATCTTACACATGCTTCTTGATCTATTTCGTGTACTTTCCTTACCTCTCCGTGTATTGCATTTGTTGGACACACTCTTGCACATGCCGTACAACCAACACATTTTTCTGGAGAGATTACGTAACTTATAAACGCTTTACACTTTTTCGCTGGACATATGTTGTCTTTTACGTGTGCTTCGTATTCGTGCCTATAATATCTAAGCGTTGATAAGACTGGATTTGGAGCTGTTTGACCAAGACCGCAGAGTGAAGAATCTTTAATTACTTGCGCGAGTCTTTCGAGCTTTTCAATATCTTCCATCGTACCTTCGCCTTTTGTTATCTTATCAAGTAAATCGTACATCACTTTCGTACCTTCGCGGCAAGGCGTACACTTTCCACAAGATTCATCAACTGTAAATTCAAGGAAGAATTTCGCAACGTCGACCATACAGTCGTCTTCATCAAGAACAATCATACCACCCGAACCCATAATCGCGCCGAGCTTTCCAAGTGATTCGTAATCCACCGGCGTATCGAAGAATTCAGAAGGAATAACTCCACCACTTGGTCCACCCGTTTGAACAGCCTTTATCTGTTTACCCTGTGGATGTCCACCACCAATTTCGTACAACAACTCCCTAAGTGTTATACCCATTGGGACTTCAACAAGACCAGTGTTTTTAATTTTACCAGCAAGAGCGAAAACTTTTGTACCTGGTGATTTTTCTGTTCCATATTGCCTGAACCATGAAGCACCTTTTAATATTATCGGTGGAACAAGAGATAATGTTTCAACGTTATTTATAACTGATGGTTTACCCCAAAGTCCTTTCTGGACAGGGAATGGTGGTTTGACCCTTGGTTGTCCTCTCTTACCCTCTATTGAGTGCATTAATGCAGTCTCTTCACCACAGACAAACGCACCTGCACCTATTCTTATTTCAATATCAAATGAGAAGTTTGTTCCGAGTATGTTTTCACCAAGGAAACCGTACTCATGAGCTGTTTCGATAGCCCTTCCAAGCCTTTCTATAGCGAGTGGGTATTCGGCTCTCACGTAGACAAAACCTTTTTGAGCACCAATTGCATAGCCAGCAATTGTCATAGCTTCAACTATCGAGTGTGGATCACCTTCAAGAACTGACCTATCCATGAAAGCTCCTGGGTCTCCTTCGTCTGCGTTACAAATCATGTACTTAATATCAGATTTCTGCTGACGTGCGAGCTCCCATTTCAAACCTGTTGGGAATCCAGCGCCACCACGTCCCCTTAAACCGCTATCTTTTATTTCTTTTATAACATCTTCAGGTGTCATTGTCGTAAGAGCTTTGTGCAAAGCAAAGTATCCATCTCTTGCGATGTATTCCTCAATGCTCATTGGATCAACAACACCGACATTCCTAAGCGCGATTTTCACTTGCCTCGCAAAGAATGGAATCTCTTCTTGGACAGGTTTGGCCTTTACAGTTAATTTCTCCTTTGCTCCCTCAAATAAGAATTCGGGGACTATACGACCCTTAAGTATATGTTCTTCAACGATTTTTTCCGCGGCTTTCGGTGTAAGTTTTTGGTAGTATACTCCGTCTGGATAAACAATCGCCAACGGGCCAAGGCTACATGCACCCATACAACCAGTTTCAACTACGGAAACAACGGTGTCCAGACCGTATTCTTTCAACTTTCTTTCAAAAGCTTGTTTAACACTTTCTTCACCAGCGGATATACAGCCACCACCAGCGCAGATAAGGATTGTATTAGTAGTTAAAGCCACGCTATTCGCCTCCCTGAAAATAATCGGATAATCAAAAATACTTGTCTAAAGTGTTATGCAATTATCCAACCTCGCCTCTTTTGACAACAAGGTCGGAAACAACTTTCCCTTCTAGTATATGTGACTGAACGATTCGCTTTGCATTTTCAGGAGTAACGTGTCCGTATATTACAGGCTCTTGCCCTTCAAGAGAAACTTCTATCGTCGGTTCAACTTCACAAAGTCCCATACAACCAGATTGAACAACTGCGATATCATCAATTTTCATTTCGTTCATGTATTCAACTATGGCTTTTAGCGTATCTTTCGCACCTGCGGCTATTCCACATGTACCCATTGCAACAATAATTTTTCCTCTTTTTCCACTTTCTCTCATCTTTATATTTTGAAGTGCCTCTTCTTTAATCTTCATTAATTCTTCTAAACTCTTTACTTTACTCATTGCGACCCACCCCTCCTGTAAGCAGCTATAATTTTACTTACCATATCAGGCGTTACTTTACCATAGAAATCTTTCTCACCAACAAGCACAACTGGTGCCATACTACAAGCACCAAGACATCTCACCGGATGAACTGAGAAAAGACCATCTTCTGTTACTTCTTCCGCTTTAACTCCCAGCTCTTCCAAAAATCTTTCCATAACTCTGTCCGCACCTTTAACGTAACACGCTGTACCAAGGCAAACTTTAATTTGATTTTTGCCTTTTGGCTTTGTAGCAAAGAAATTGTAGAATGTTACAACTCCATACACTTCTGATATTGGTACTCCTAACCTTTCAGCAACGTGTTCTTGTACTTCTTGCGGTAACCAGCCAAAGAGCTCTTGTGCTTTATGGAGCACACCAATAAGTATTCCAGGTTTATCCTTTACCTGGTCAATGTAAGCATCCAACTCCTCGTAAAGTTCTTTGTGTTTTTCACATACGGCCACACACATCCCTCCTTCACACTTCGTGATTATTATAACATACAAAAAGAAAATTTCACATATCAGAAAAAGCTTAATTTTGGAGATTTAATTAGAAAATTTTGATTATCCAACCATTTATATATTAATTTGATACATATTCATTTTTTCACAAAGTCAGGGAAAATAAAACAATAATCATACCTATAATTTTTAATAAACTCAATTTTTCACCTAAAAATACTATCGCTAAAAGTGTGGCAACTATAGGTTTCAAAAAGAATATTCTACTCGATTGCGTTGCGCCAATTTTTTCCATGGCTTTAAAAAAAGTTAGATAAGCAACACCTGTAACTATTAAGCCAAGATAAATCAAGATAAACCATTGGTTTATACTCAAAATGGGAATTTCAAACTTTCTGAATATTGTTAAAAGTAAAATATAAATCAAGCCAGAAGAGAGAGAAGAGTACGCGGTAACAACTAAAGAATTGTACTTTTTTGTATATTTTCTCATGAGCACAGTGTAAAGACCGAATGTTGAAGCGGCAACTACACCAAAGAAAATTCCCAACCAAGAATCTCCACTTATTTTTCCAAAACTAAAAATAACTAATCCAAGAAATCCTAATCCAATACCTACGTATTTTCTTAATTTGTACCTTTCATTGAGTATTATCCAAGCAAATAATGACACAAATATAGGGTTACTCGCAACCAATGTTGCAGCAGTAGAGGCATTTGAATATTTGACAGCCAACTGCAAAGATGTCATCGAAATTACGCTGTTCAAAATACCAACAAGTGTAATTGGCAGAAAATCTTTTATCTCAATATCATCTTTCACAAATATCATTAAAACTAATCCACCTAACAAAAACCGAAAAGCCGTCATGAAAAACGGGTCGACAATCCCCATCAACGGTTTTGAAACAACCTCTATACTTGAAAAAGCAAAAAGCGTAAATGCCAAATATAAATATGAACTAAGCATAAAAACAACCCCTTGTATAATATTTTAACCAATACTGTAGTGTTTAAAAATTTTCTTTTTAACATTCCAAGTGCATTTTACACTCGCATTAAACCAAACCATATTACCTGCCCCAAAGCTCACCTTCGTACCATCGTCAAGTGTAACTTCTACTTCTCCTTCTACAACATAGAATTGTTCTGGCTCATCATAATACCAATCAAAAACACTTTCTTCTTTACTCCAAGTAGGCCACATCTTGGCTTTCTTTATTTCTTCTTCCGTTGGCTTCCAAACCTTAACTTTTTCCATAGTATTTCCCTCCCCACAATCAAAGATTTAAAAACTTCTATTACAATTTTACTATCCAAACTCTGATTTGTTAATCAAAAAATTGTTAATCTTTGCGAAAATATTCACACAAAGATTAACATTCGAGTTATTATTTAGATAAAGACCTTTAAGAATAACCGTTGACCCTAAATTTAATAGATGCTATAATGAGCTAAAACAAATAAAAGTAAATTGTGCTAACCTAAGGGGGCATACAAATGAAGGATAAATTATTCGTATTAATAACAGGATTTGAGAAATTTGGAGGAGAGAAAATAAATCCAAGTGAAAATATTATCAAAAAAATTCGAAAGAAAAAATTCGACAACGTTCTGATTGATACTATAGTCTTGCCGGTTAGCTATGAGAAAAGTATTAAAATTCTTGAGGAGTACTATTCTAAAAACCAAGTTGATGTAGCAATTCATTTAGGGCAAGCTGGGGGAAGAGCAACTATTAATCTTGAAAGGGTTGCTATCAATCTTATGGATTCTATCCACCCGGATAATGATAATGTAACGTTAAGCGATAAAAAGATTATCGAAGATGGAAACGACGCATACATGACAAAAATAAAAATAAAAGAACTTGCGGAATTTTTAAATAAGAAGAACATCCCAACAAGCATATCATATACGGCAGGACAGTATATATGTAATGAAGTTTATTATTTTTCACTTTACAATTCCGAGAAAAGTAGTAATCCAAAGTTTTCTCTATTCATACACGTGCCATTTTTGCCTCAGCAAGTAAGTGAAAAGTACCCCAAGAATGATAAATTGCCGTCAATGCCTATTCAGTTACAATTTAAAGCTGTTATGGAGGTAATAAAAAATATACACAAATTCATATGAAATTTATTGATAAAATACTTTTATCATTGCTACATCTCCAAAAGATAGTGAGATACTCATCGGTAAATTTCTCAAAATGTGTCCTATTTCTATACCTTTGGTCATGAATACACTATACGCCCTGTACTCATTACATAAAATTGCGTAATCATCTGAGAAAGAATTCAACTCAAGTTCTTTTACTATATCTTCTATAATTCTATTGCTCGTATTTATAATTTTTTGTTCGTTATCCACAAAACAAAAGTGCTCGTTTTTACCAATGGATATTACTGAGTAATCATCTGGTATCTCTGCGTACAATTTCTTTATAATGTTTTCTATATAAAATGGCAGAATTTCGCTTGGAACACCGGCAACTTCTCTTTTTAGAAACTCAAATAAAAGTTTGTGTGAACTTTCATTAGGGTACTTTTTCTCAAAGATTGAATACAGGCCATCGGAATAAAGAAGATAAGCGTTACCTTCTTCCATATAGAATTTTCCAACATCTTCTATTGAATAAATATGGTCAATCAAGCCTATCGGGAAAGTATTTTTCATATCCAGCGGGTAAAAATCTTTTCCGTCATATACGATAATACCCGGATGGCCACAGTTAATATATTCGACGCTACCACCAGGATGTATCTTGAAAAATATTCCCGTCAAATAGTTATTTGCCAATATACTTTTTGTTCCTTCGTGAAGTTCGTTAACAATATCAACAAGTGACGTATTTCTGCTTGTGGAAGAACGTATAGCGGATTTTACCGCAGAACATAAAAGAGCAGATTGGATTCCGTGTCCGGATATGTCAGCTACATATCCAAAAACCTTTCCATCAATTTCAAAGTAATCGTAAATGTCTCCACCTACAATCTGTGCAGGTAAGTACCTTGAAGTGAACCATACACCATTCTTAAAAGATATTTCTGGTGGTAGCATAAGCTTTTGTAAATTAGTCGCCAGGCTTAAACTATCTTTCAATTCAGTGTAAAGGTTCTCTATTCTCTCTCTATTTTTCTTAAGTTCTATATGGAGCGCAACCTTTGAAATAAGCTCAATATCCATAACGGGAAGTTCTATAAAGTCCGAAATCCCAATTTGATATGCATCAAAAAGTATGGTGTATTCCTTCTTTTCGACTATAAGAATTATGGGAATATCTTTAAGTTTACTGTCTGTTTTTATCTTTTTTATCCAAGTAAAGCTTTCGTGTGTATTGGATGAATAAATTAAAATAATTTGGAAATTATTTTCCATATTTAAGTCTTCTACACTATTGATTAAAAAAACTTCATATCCAACAAAATTTAGCAATTCCTGGACTTCGCTAACAATTTCTTCTTTGTTAGATAAGACACATATTTTGTCAACCAATATATCCTCACCCTATCCAAAATAACTAATTTTATTTAATTTTTTCTACGATTTCTTCCCCACCGAACATCCTCTTTATCTCTTCATTTCTTTCATTATCGTTAAGTTCTTTTATTATTACACTATCACCGTTTCTTACAATAGAAAAATGTTTTTCAGCCCTCAAAGCTATCTGTGGCAAATGCGTTACGATGATAATTTGATGTTCTTTTGCCAATCTTTCAAGTTTTTCGGAAAGTTTGACCGCTGTTTTTCCACCAACTCCAGAATCTATTTCGTCATAAATCAAAACAGGTGTACTTACAGTAGATAGTTCAAGTGCAAGCATCAATCTTGAGAGTTCACCACCAGAAACTATTTTTCTTAGCGGGTAAAGTGGGCCTGCACTTAAAGTACTACCAACCAACTCTACTTCATCTATACCATTTGAAGAAAGTTCTGTTTTTGAAAATGAGAAATCTATCCTCGCATTCATATTCAAATCTTTAAGATGCTCCTGAATTTCACTTATAATCTTCTCAGATGATTTTTTACGATTAAGACTTATTTCTTCAGCAATTTTGTACAATTTATCTTCAAGAGTAGATTTTTCGTAATCGGCATTTTCAATCAGCGACAAGGTCTTTTCTTTCTCTTCCAAAGTTTTTTTCCATATGCTAAGATTTTCAAGTACGTCTTCGGTTGTTGGACCGTATTTTCTTCTAATCTTTTTGTAAACCCATAACCTGTTCTCTATATCCTCTATATTAACCTCATCAAGTTTTATCAATTCTTTTGACAAACTGTTCTCAAGTTCTGCTACTGATTCAATTATCTTATCCAATTCATTGTGGAATTTTTCCTCTAGGAAAGAGTAAAGTTTCCGTAATACACTTTCCGTTTCCTCAAGTTGCTGAGATGCTAAGTTATAATTTTGTAAAAGCGTCTGTATGTTTGAAGCTTTTTTGTAAGCATTCTCAAGTTCTTCCTCTTCTTCGACACTTAAATTTGCTGAATCTACCTCACTAATTTTTTGCCTTAGTTCCTCAATTTCTTGAATTAACTTGTCCTTATCAACAACAGAAAGCATCTTTATTATATTATTATAACGTTGGTAAAGTTCTTTATATTCTATTATTTTTTCTTCGTGCTGTGCAATATTATCGAGTATCTCTAATATAAACGATTTTTCAAGTAATTTCATATGAGAATTTTGCTTATGTATAGTAATTATATTCGATACGATGTTTTGAACAATATCTTTTGGCACAAGTTTACCATCTATCTTGTAAAAAACCTTTTTCCCCTTTTTCTCAACACTGAATATATGTTGCCCACTGCTTATTCCATATTCTTCGTTAGGATGATCAATATTTAAAACGATGTCAGCAGAGAAAACATCACTTCTCACGTTTCCATAATCAACAAACGCACCAATTATATCTAATAGCAAACTTTTCCCAGTGCCTGTTTCGCCTGTGATAACATTTAAACCTTCGGAAAAATAAATATCAATATCTTTAAGATAAACATATTCGTTTATATGCAGTAGTTCAATCAATCGTGACACCTCTCAATTTTTGTATTTATAGAATTTCAAAAATTTATTTTTCAAGGTCACTCTTATCGAATCCATACGGCAACAATTCTTGTACTGTTGTTTCAATCCAATCTCCTTTTGTATTTGCAAGTATAACCTTAAAATTCCCAAATTCCGCCATCACTTGTCTGCACGCACCACAAGGGGCTACAGGTTTATCTGTATTGGCTATAACAACGAGTGTATCAAAATCTCTTTCTCCTTCAGATACCGCTTTGAAAATAGCTGTTCTTTCAGCACAGTTTGTTAAGCCGTAAGAAGCATTTTCAACATTCACTCCAGTGAAAACTTTCCCGTTTTTAGTAACAAGCACAGCTCCAACTTTGAAATTCGAATATGGCGCATAAGCTTGCTCACGCACTTCTTTTGCAATTTCTATAAGTTCATTAATTTTCCTCTCTTTGTCTGTTTTCTCCATCATCATTTTTTTCCTCCTTATCGATATCGACATTTATCTTCATAAGTACTTTTTCAATCCTATTTCTTGAAGCCGCGACAACTTTGTAAGTTATATTACTATCTTCATATTGCTCACCAACTTTTGGAATATGATGGAATTTATCTAGAAGGTATCCCGCAAGCGTTTCAAATTCGCCTTCCGGAAACTCTATTCTGAGTTCTCTTTCTATGTCATTTAACGAAAGCGTTGCGTCGACCAAATATGTAAAATCATCTAGCTTTTTAATTCCTGTGCTTTCATGCTCATCGTATTCGTCCATTATCTCGCCAAATATCTCTTCAAGTATATCTTCCATAGTGACAATTCCTGCGGTACCACCATACTCGTCAACCACTATCGCCATGTGGACTTTTTTGCTTTTAAACTCTTTAAGCAACTCAGAAACAGGCATAACCTCTGGGACAAAAAGTGGCGGCCGCATGAGTTCTTTCACTCTCACTTTATTCATAACATCAGAACCACGCTGAGCAATAAAAGAAAGTATATCCTTCGCGTAACATATACCTACAACGTTGTCTATTGTATCTCTATAAACTGGAATTCTTGAATATTCCTCTTCTATGATAACATTAATTACCTCTCCAAGTGTCTGAGTTTCCTCAACTGCAACAACATCTATCCTTGGTATCATTATCTCTTTAACTAATGTTTCATCCATCGCAATCGTTCTTTCTACCATAAGGCCTTCTTCGTGGTCAATAGTGCCTTCTTCCCGTCCCATTTCAAGATAAGAGGCAATATCATCCATTGTTATAAAAGGTGCTTCTGCTACTTTTTGACCACCGAAAAGTTTTACAAAATAATTAGATACGGTGACAAAGAATGAAACGAGTGGAGAAAGAAGTTTTGAAATTGGTACAACTAATTTCATACTTATCTCGAAAAATTTTTCACTATTCTGCCTTGATAAAATTTTTGGAGTAATCTCACCAAAAATAAGAAGGAGAAAAGTCATAACAAATGTCGAAACTATTGTTGAGAGCGATTCATAAACTATGATTTTCGAGAACATAACAGCCGCTATAGAAGAAGCTAATATATTAACTATGTTATTTGAAATCAAAAGCGCAGTTAGCAATTTATTAAACAAATGAATTTCTGTTTTTTCCTCCTCATCTTCCTTTTTCCTTGCAAGTGTTCTTAACTTATGTTTACTTACAGAAGTCAATGCTGTCTCAGAAGCTGAAAAAAATGCCGATAATATTATTAGAAAAGCTATAATCAAGATGCTCCACATATAACTCAATGGATCATCCACAAACAACACACCTCCACAATATGATATTGTTATTTACACTTTTTATTATACCATAATGACTTAAACTAATAACTATTATCTAAAAATTTTGAAAAATAATAGGATTTTGATATAATAAACTAGAAATTTATAATGGTCTAAAACTTTTGAGGATGGTGGTATTTATAAATACAAGAGAAATTTTCAACGAAGAATTATTTCAGCTTTTTATTAGTTTGTCTAAGTCTTCCATTTTTCTAATATTATGCGATAGCAACGGCAATATATTAAATTATTCCGATAATGCTCCAGAATTCATAGTTAAAAATAGGAATATCTTCGATGTTGTTGATGGACTAAAAGAGTTTATAGAAAATATTAAATATGAATCCAGCGTATCGCTGGATAATTTTTTTAGCACAAAAAAATCAAAAGAATTGCCTATCGTAGAAAAACTTAGATTAATACCAATAATCAAAAAAGATAATTATCTCATACTTGGCGAAGTTGTAACTCAAAAGGTACTTATAGATGAATATATTTCAGAAAGATTAAACACATTAAACATGTACCTTGAGTTTGCCCCTGTATTTTTTGTCGTTCTCAACAAAGAGGGAAACATCGATTACATAAATTCTTGGGCTCTTAGGAAAACAGGGTATAACTTTGAAGAAATTATAGGGAAAAATTGGTTTGAAATATTCATACCTGAAGATATTAGAAATAAAGTTTTTGACGTTTTCAAACTTATTTTAGATAAAAAAATTGAACTTGCTCAAACTTATGAAAATGAAATATTGACCAAAGATGGAAAATTTATAACAGTGCTATGGGAAAACAAACTATTAGTAAAAAATAACGAGCCTTTTGGAACGATAAGTGTTGGAGTTGATGTTACAGACAAAAAAATAAAAGATTTTGAGGGGAGTGTATTGTTTGAACTTCTCAATACATTTTCAGAGAGCGATTATCAAAGAGCGCTGAAAAGAATTTCAGCAGTTTTAAGAAAAGATTGCAATTTTTCATTCATAAAAGTGGAAATTATAACGTCAGAGGAGATTCACGAGTCCCTAATATTAGATAATACTGAATATAATAAGGGCGCGCAAGAAAATTTGGAAGGATTAAATATATACGAGAAAAAAACAGAAGATAAAACTATAAGAATATATACAAAATGTGAAAAGCTACCAAAATATGCAACTGAAAATTGTATTAAAAACGTAGTGAATTTCCTCTTTTCATTCGCTGATAAATTTTATTATGTACAAAAACTTGAAGAGGCATCATTTAAAGACCCACTAACAGGATTGTATAACCGCAGGTATTTTATGATAATGCTAAAAAATGAAATAAGAAGGGCAAAAAGATACGGAACAAAATCATCTGTAATGATGATAGATTTGGATGGCTTAAAGCAGATAAACGATACTTTTGGACATGACAAAGGCGATTTGGCAATTAAAACTTTAGCGCAGGCCATGATTTCAAGCACGCGAGTTACAGATGTGTGTGCTCGTTTTGGTGGAGATGAATTTGCAATTCTTTTGCCCCAAACACCTGTAGATAAAGCCCAGGTAATTGTTTACAGATTAAAAGAAACACTGGAAAAGTTTAATTCTGAAAGCACTGAAAAGTTTAAAATTCATTTCAGCGCTGGAATAACTAGCATAATTAAAGCAGACGATGATGAAGGAATAAATACGCTCAAACGTGCAGATGAATTGTTATATAAGGCAAAAAGCCTTGGAAAAAATTTAATTATTATAGATAATTTATATAATGAATGATATTATCGACCTGGGATATAAAGCGAAAATTTCGCCGCGATGTTTTCATATGTCATATCAGTTAACTGAACAACTTTGGTTGGATGAAACCTTAAGCCAACACCGTAAAAAAGTAAATAAACCTTTCCTGTTTTACCAACCGTAATAGTCGATTCAGGTGGAATAATTATATCGTAATTTGTTCTTATCTTCGGTTCCTTAAAGTAGAAGAATCTGTAGTTTGATAATCCTGGTTGTACTTCTTTTGAAAAATATGTATTATCCTTATCTTTTACTGTGACCCAAACTGACTCGTTTCCAACAACGAACATCATAAAATAGCCTGTTGTTGGATCATCGTTTATTGCCGTTAGTATTTTTTCAAAATCATAGCCAAATTCTTTGAGGTGTGTTGATGCCGATATATATTTATCAATAACTGAATTTGGGCCAATGAGTGTCTTGGTTTGTTCAAGTTGTTCATTCATCTCCAAAACTTTGTTATCAACATACTTTTTCAACTGATCGTATTTCTGGAGAATCTCTCTGTACCTAATGAAATTTCCAAGAGATAATACAACTGATACTATAACTATTAATAAAAAAAGTATCCCAAAGAACGAGGAGAAATCACGTGTTTTTTTCTTACGAACCACTGGCATTAATCTACCACCTCATATTGAGAAAGATTTTTATTTTATCAAAATTCTAATAAATTGGACGTGGAATCTTTGATACAAGCCTTGCTTTGATTAATAAACCAATTAGAGCACCAAATATTACAGTTGATGTTCCACCATAGCTTATAAATGGAAGAGGTATCCCCGTAACTGGAAGAATTCCAAGGTTCATACCTATGTTCTCAATAACATGAAAAGTAAAAATAGAAGAAACACCAATTGACACATATTCCCAAAAACTATCCTTATATCTTCCTATTCTTAATAGACCACCAAATATTATTGTACCATAAATTAAAATTAAAACCAAAGAACCTATCATTCCAAATTGCTCGGCGTAAGCTGAAAATATAAAATCGGTGTATTGCATAGGAACTATATGCATATTTGTACCCGTTCCAAGACCATAGCCTGTACCAAATAAACCACCGTTCGCAATTACAACTTTAGACATTATTACGTTGTAGGCACCGTACTGGAAGTGTTCTTCTGGATTGAAAAGTGAAATTATGCGCGCCCTTTGATAATCCTTCAATACAAAAAAGAAACTAATCGGAGCTAGCAAAATACCAATAAGTAAGATCAGAAAAATGTATCTTCTATCAACATCACTTGCTAGTAACATCACAAACCAAACAAATAAAACTAATAATGTCATGCCAAGATCTGGCTCAAGAAATACCAAAAAAGCTGGAAAAACTGCAAATATAGAGTATAAAAACGCTTTGTTGTTTTTTTGCTTTGAAAAAATATTTGATAATAAAAGCACAATAGAAAATTTAAAAAGTTCAGATGGTTGAAGATCGAAAGGTCCTATGTCGATCCACCTCTTAGCCCCGTAAACCGTCTTACCAATTAAAAGCACAAGTATAAGAAGTAAAACTGATAACGCATATAAATATTTTCCATATGTTTTCAATCTAGACTCTTTTTCAAAAATTATGTAGAACATCACCCCTAAAGCAACGATATCCCAAAAAATTTGTCTTTGGAATCTGTAAGATTGTGATGTATCCCTTACAACACTCTTAAGAGTCACTAAACCAATTAAAATTAGTAAAATCACAAGGGATATAAGTAAATAATCAAAGAAAGAGAACTCGTTTTCTTTCATATTTTCCAAACCAACCTTATGCTTCTTTTTTGCTTTCATCGTCTTTTGCTCCCGCTATACCTCCATTTTCAGAATTATCAAAACCGATTTTAAAACTATTTTCTACTCTTTCTTCGAGTCTGCAATATTGACATTTTTCCTCAGTCGTTGGAAATCCACATACTGAACATTCTTTAAGCTCAATTTTTTGTTCTTTATAAACGATATCTCTTAAATTATCAAAATAACCAAACAACAATCTGTGCTTTGCACCTGGCTGTTCACTCTCTATTAAATTTAAATATTTTTTATAATTAGAACTAGTCGCTCCTTTTGCAAATGGACATTTTTGTTCCATAAAAGGTATATTGTTTAAGAACACGTACGCATATGTCTCACGCTCTGTCACGTAAATAAGTGGCTTGGCTTTTCTGACAAATTTCTCGTGAGTCTTTTCGAGTACGGGCCATTGCCTTGCAAAATATTCAACTTGCCAGTTTAGTATATTCCCGAAGAGAAAAGTCGCCTCATCATCCAAATTATGCCCTGTCACAAGTACGCTAAAACCATTCTCAACGGCAAATCTATTCATCCAGTACCTTCTTACAATTCCACATATACTGCACACGGGACGGCGAACTATACTTGCTATTTCAGAAGTGCCGAGTCCGTGAAAATGTTGCGTTGTGTCGTAAATGTTGATGGGAACTCCTATAGATTCCTGCAAACTCTTGACAACTCTCTCAGCAGCGTTCGTATGTCTTCCCATCTTTAAAAATAATCCTTCTACGTTGTAACCAAGTTTCTTTAAAGCGTAAAGTACCGCGCTACTATCTTTACCACTTGAAACAGCGACAAGTACTTTATCTTCTTTTTGAAACATTTTGAAGTCGTTTATAGCCTTTTGCACTCTTTTTTCAAAAAATTCAATAAAATGTTCTTTACAAAATGCTACATTATGAGCCCTCAAATGTATCACAGCTTGATTTGAACATTTTTTACATTTCAAGCTCCCACCTCCGAAATAAATCTCATTTTCTATTTTTTCTTGTGTAATTGTACCAAAAATCCCCGCTTTTGAATAGCGGGGATTTTTATCTAAACGAAAAGTATTAAAATTTTAATTAATAATACTATATTAATATCTCAGTGAAAAGACGGACCTAACACCATTATAGTAGTAGAATATACCAACGTAGTCACCTTTTTTGATGTTTTCTACAACTTTATTCCACGAATTAATATCTTTTATGTCGTAAGAATAACCGTTCACAGAAATTCTCCATATTACTGAGCCAACTTTTATGTACGAATTTTGAGATTCCTTAACAATAACACCTTCGACACCTGCAGGTACTTTGTATTTATTTCTATCATCAGATGTTATATTTGAAACTTTCAAATTTAAAAATTCTTTAGCTGCGGTGCTCCCTGTTTTTTGTGTTGGGAAAGTTCCAAGTGTCACCTCAACTGTGATTTCTTTACCCGCTCTGTTAAGAGTAACTTTTACCTTTGTACCTGGGGTGTAGTTTCTAACAAGCGATGTTAGTTCTTCAGCTAATTCCACATAGCTACCATTTAGCTTTGTTATTACGTCTCCTTCTTTTATTCCTGCTTTTTCTGCTGGTGAACCTTTTTCAACTTGGGCAACGTAAACTCCCTTATTTACTTTTAAACCCAAACTCTTTGCCAAGGATTCTGTGACAGTTTGAACATATACACCAAGGTATGCCTTTTCAACTTTTCCAGTAGCTATTATTTGATTTATAAATCTCTTGGCTGTGTTTATTGGTATCGCAAATCCAATATTCATAGCTTGAGATGGATTAATTATTGCTGTATTTATACCTATTACCTGTCCATATATGTTTAGCAAAGGCCCTCCACTATTTCCTGGGTTAATTGCCGCGTCTGTCTGTATCAAATTTGTGTAATAACCGCTTCCATCTGGTTTTGGTATTTTTCTACCTACGGCCGAAATAACACCAACAGTTACAGCGTGCTGGAATCCTAAAGGATTACCTATAGCTATCGCCCACTCACCAATTTGAAGCTTATCTGAATCGCCAAGCTCGATAACTGGTAAATCTTTTTTTGGTGAAATTTTTATGACTGCAATATCCAACTCTTCATCTCCGCCAATGTATTGAGCGTCGTATGTATCACCGTTAAGAAGGGTAACTGTTATCTTCTTCGCGCCTTCCACAACATGGTAATTTGTAACTATATAACCTTCCTTACTTATTATGAATCCAGAACCGACACTATCCGATTCTTCAAATTGTCTTGGAATGTCACCAAAAAACTGCTTGTAGAATTCTCTTATAAATGGGTCAATATAAACTTCAGTTTGAACGACAACGTCTATCTTGACAACTGCTGGAGCTGCAGCCTTAACTACGTTCACAATAGGACTTTGGTAATCTGCATTTACTATACCAAAAGATAAAACAAATAATGTTGTTAAAATGCCAAAAACTAAAATCTTAACTTTTTTCATAAACTAGCACCTCCTTTAGATATGTTTTCATATGTCTTTAAATATACTTTCAAAGATTCAATTCCGAAGTTATTATATCATACCGTACCTTAAAGAAACCTTAAATACAATAGCTTTTATTTGGTTTTTTAGAGAATTTACCCACATTTTATAATAAAAAGCATGCTTTAATTCTAATCTAAATATCCCTAACTATTGCTCTTTTTTATAAAGTATTTACTTTTATGAAGAAATATGATAAAATGTAAATACAACGTTACAAAACAGGAGGTGTTGTTAATGATTATAAGACTTATCTTGGGCTTAGAAAGCAAATTTATTTTTGATATTGATGAAGAAACGCCCATTCTTGTTATTTTACGAGATCTTTTCTATTCTGGTGATTGGAGAAATTTAAAGAAAGATATCGAAGAGCTTAAAGAGTTATATGAAAGTGTAGAAATTCTTGAAAAGATAGAAGAAAAAATCGTATTGTTGAATGAACTCGTTTACGAACCTATCGTTTGGACAGAAGTTAAGGAATTTCTTGAAAAATATGGTTTGACCCCAGAAAATATGTTACATGCCACAGCCGATGGGCTTTACGAATTAGCAATAGAATATGCAGACAAGAATCAAATCGAAGTTGCAAAAGATATTTTAAAATTCGCAATGAGGCTAGACAAAAATTACGCTCCTGCCTATGAATTTTTCGGTTCATTGTTACTAGAAGAAGGAGACATCGAAGGAGCGATAAAGTATTTAAATAGATCTATCGAACTTGACCCTTGGCTTATTCAATCTTACTCAATGATAGGCGAGGCATATTACAACATTGGTAACTATGAAAAAGCTGTAGAATACTGGGAAAAAGAAATCGCAATTTCGCCATCTAATACATTTACCTATTTCATGATTTCGGATGCTTACACGAAAATAGGAAAACTCGAAAAAGCGATAGAGATTTTGGAAAAGTACAGAGAAGAGTCAGAAAATAGTATTATAGCCCTTTACGAGCTCGCAGAATTATACAGAAAGAAAGGTAATGAAGAGAAGGCAAAAGAGTACGAATCCTTAATTATGGAAATAGACCCACAAAAAGATCCAAATGGCATCGAAATCTGGGCGAAAGTACATTTGAAAAAAGGGAATTACGACAAGGTAATATCGGTAATAGAAAATGCAATAAAAGCTAATCCAGAAGCCAAACATCTGAATTTAGTATTGGCGGTAGCGTACGTAAAAACAAATCAGATAGAAAAAGCAAGACGGGTTGTTGAAGAATTGAAAGACGATAATTTCTGGTACTTGTATGGTAAACGTGAATTCTTCGATGAGCTTTTGACAAATAGTGAAAAGGAATTGTGTGGTATAAAATGAAGTATGTTATCTCATTCATACTAGGTGCTATATTTGGTAGTTTTGCTAATGTTTTAATATATAGACCTATTGCGGGGCTCAAATTAAATGAGCCTCGCTTTTCAGTCTGTCCAAATTGCAAAAATAGAATAAGATGGTATGATAACATACCTATATTAAGTTATATTATTCTTGGCGGGAAATGTAGATATTGTAAAAGTAAGATAAGCATAAGGTATCCAATTATAGAGATTTTATACGCCATAGTGTTTACACTAAATGCTATATTTTTCCCTCTTGATATCTCCATAGTGCTAAACATTATTTTCACTGTTTCCGTTCCGGCCGTATTCATTGATTTTAAAAAAATGCTCTTGCCAGATTACACATGGATAGTGATTTTAATATCATCTTTCTACTCAAATGTTGCTCATTTTAAAGAAAATATTTTGCTAGACACTTTCGGTGCTCTAATTACTTTAGTAATTCTTTTGCTTCTTAAAATAAGATACAAAGACGGCATAGGTGAAGGTGACATATTTCTCTTTCCAGTAGTTGCTTTTTCAACAGGATTTATTTTCATGCCTCTGCTCCTTCTAATTTCTTCTGTTTCAGGTATAATTTTTTCTTTTCTAAAGAAAAACAAACTCATTCCTTTCGGTCCATTTATACTTATAAGTGGTTATATTTTAACAATATTTAGATATTCAATATTCTTATAGCTTTTTCCATTCAATACAATACAGGTTGTAAATTTAAGTTATTGTGTGTTATAATTTTATGAGATTAAAAAATATGAAAGAGGGAAAAGTAAAGATGCGACATATGGCTTTGCTTGCTTTTCTAAGCATTATAGTTTTTCTTTTTTTACTAACACAGTATTTTCCATTAAAATATTATGACATAATTGTTCAAAATTGTAAGTCTTTAGATCCTTTACTTGTTATAAGTGTGATAAAAACTGAAAGTAGTTTTAGGGAAAATGCCGAATCAAGTTTAGGGGCTTATGGTTTGATGCAACTAATGCCTGAAACAGCGGAATGGCTAAATAAAAAGTTTAAAACAAATTATGATTATAAAATTCCAGAAGATAATATCGCTCTTGGCTGTTTGTATCTTAATTATCTTATGGAAAAAGACGGTGATATTTACAAAGCTCTCGTTCATTACAACACAGGACCGTACGCATCAGATGAAATTAAAAACGACGCTGGTGAAAGATATATAAAAAAAGTTATGAGAAACTATAAGCTTTATAAATTCTTATACAGGAGATGACCTGTATGGTTGTTGTAACTTCCCAAGAAATGCGTGAATTAGAGAAATGTGCTATAGAAAAGTTTGAGATGACAGAAGAAATTCTCATGGAAAGAGCTGGTATTTCAACTGTCCAAGCAATTTGGAACGAGTATGGTAGTCTATCAGAAAAAAACTTCGTTGTGATATGTGGCCCAGGTAACAATGGTGGCGATGGTTATGTAATAGCTCGTGATATACTGAATTATACAGAGGCAGTAAGGGTTATAACCTTAGGTGAACCCAAAACAGAAGTTTCAAAAATTAATAGAAATAGATTTCTCAAACACGGTGGCATAATTTATAAATACGAAGAACTCGGATTAGAAAAAACTATTGAGATGATTTCAAGCGCAGACATCGTTATTGATGCAATATTTGGAACAGGATTAAAAAGGGAAATAACGGATGAAAGTATAGCTAACTTGATTGAAGCGATAAACATTTATTCAAATTGCGTAGTATCTGTTGACATACCTTCAGGAATAGACACTGATACAGGAGAAATTTTAGGTTCGGCCGTTCAAGCAACTATGACTGTCACTTTTGGATTTCCAAAGCCCGGTCATCTTCTCTTCCCGGGGAGAGACCTAATAGGTAAGCTTAAAATTGCGAAAATAGGTATACCTTCCCAGACTTTTTTATCTGAATCATTCAAAAGATTTCTAATAACAGGTGAAAATTTAAAGAAACCTCTTCGACCAAGGTGGGCTCATAAAAAAAGCTTTGGTGAAGTGATAATAATAGGTGGTTCAAAACAGTATATCGGTGCTCCCGTGTTATCTGCGTTAGCGGCTCAGAAGACTGGCGCTGGGATGGTTAAAATTATAGGTCCTTCTGAAGTATGTGATATTGCCCTTAGCTATGATCCTTCTTTAATTTGCTACAGAATGGATTCGGTAAGTAAAGATTTCGTAAGCTCCGTTGTTAAGAACTGCTCGGAAAATTCTGTTATCGTTGTGGGTCCTGGATGGGGTCAAGATAATTTTGATGAAAAAATCAATATATTATCTTTTATTATAACTGAAATTCAAAATCCAGTTATTATTGATGCGGATGCGTTAAACATCCTATCATCAAATGTTGATATATTAAAACAAAAAGAAATCACAAAAAGTATTTTACTAACTCCTCATCCCGGTGAGTTTTCCAGAATAACTAAACTTAGTACAAAGGAAGTTAAGGGAAATTACACGCTCGCAGAGAGATTTTCTGAGGAATATCAAGTAATTACTGTACTAAAAGATGCAACAACAATTGTAACTGACGGCAACACAACATTCTTCAACATATCAGGTAACACATCTCTCGCCAAAGCCGGGAGTGGAGATATTCTTTCTGGAATTATTGGATCTTTAATATCTCAACATCTTGATCCACTTGAAGCGGTAAAGACAAGTGTGTACATTTTTGGGATAGCTGGTGAGATGATACAAGCGGAAGGCTTTAATAGTAGTTACGATGTCATTTCTAAATTACCAGAAGCATTTTCAAAAATTTAGAAAGCAAAGAAGAGGTTTTTGGGAGGGGTTTTAAGTGGCTATCGAAACGAATGATTTTAATAAGCCAACTGATGAATCTAGAGCTGTTGAGAAATTTATAAGGTTATTAATCGCAAATAATGAATTATCACTAGCCCGAAATATATTAGAAGCATTGGGTGAAAAATATATTTATTTACTATTCGAATTGGAAGTCCAGGCGGGAAATTACAAAAGGGCTGTCGAAATATATAACTATCTTCCGAAAGATAAGCAACAAAATTATTTACATATTATACAACGTATCGAAAACGATGCCGAAAATGTTGCTGAGTCTATAGAAAAAATAATCAAAGAGTATGATCAGGAAAACTACGCAGTTTTTATCGCGGAAGTACAAAAATTGAAACGAACTTATCCTCAAGTTGTTGAAGCAGTTGCTTTCGAATTACTTGCTGCAATAAGAAAAAATGACAAGAAAAGAATTAAATTACTTTCAGAATTACTTTATCAAATAGACAAATCTCACCCATTACTATCTCGAGTTAAGTCTGGAAAAAACTTAACACCTATTATTGGATCTGCTTTCTTGATTGTTCTTTTTGTAATAGTACTCGCGAATTTATTAGTATCTGTCTTTTCGTTGACTAAATCTGGAAGCTTAGAACTATCCTCGTTGGATAATAAAATAACAAACATTTCAAAGTCAATTGAAAGTTTTTCTAATAAATCCAACCAAGAAATGAGGAATATATCTCAAACAATTGAAATTATAAAAACAAGCATCGAATATCTTGATAACAAAATCTCACAAATTCAACCTCAAACTTCTGAATCAAACAATGTAAGTTTAAAATCGATTAATGAACAATTCCAATTTATCTCTGAAAAAATCAATTCGCTTGAAAAAAGCATAAATAGTATAAAAATTTATTCAACCAATCAAACAAGCAACCAAAAAAATCAAGGTACTCAAACAAAAGAATATGTATACGATGAACAATTTATCTTGGAAGTATCAAAGTCGCTAGTTGGAATCAAAAACGAAATGACTAAAATATACGAAAAAATACAAAATCAAACAAGCTCAAAAGATTATAGCCAAGACTTCCAAATACTTAGAGAAAATATAAAGAATCTTTCAAGCAAAATCGATTCAATGAACCAAGTTGTACAAAATATGCAAAACACGCAAGAAAAAGCAGATTTATCATCTAAAATAGATGAGTTGAAGGCTGCTATCAACGAAATAAGAACAAATCAGCCTGAAGTTAAAAATATACAGGAGCAACTCAATATATTGATAGACAGAATAAACAAACTTCAAGTAAACTCCTCGCAAAATGTACAATCAGCCTCACCTTCGATGAACATTGAGGATAAAATTAGTTCAATCGAATCACAGTTGCTGAAAATCATAGAATCATTAAATAACATAAAGGATTCTAAAACTACTGAGAGTGTAAAAATTGAAGATGTAACCCAAATAAAAAATTCAGTCGCTTCACTAGGAGACACTGTATCAAAAATTGAAAAAGAGATATCGGAAATAAAAGAACAAATGAATAGAATCGAAAAAAGTCTTAGTGATTCCTCTAACGTTTCAAAACCAACGAATCAAAGTACGCAAGTTCAAGTACAAAACAACAGTGTAAATATACAGGATATATTAAAAGAAACTAAAGACTTAAGAGAGATATTCCTAATTGGTTTGAGATATTACAACAATTCGCAATATGAAATCTCAAATGAAATAATGGCATATCTTAGAGATCAACTTGAGGGAATCGATATTTACTTTAAAGAAGATGTTTTCTATTATGAGATTATGAGCAAATTAAAACTTGGAGATAAAAGCGCCGCATCAAAAATATATCAAAATTACAAAAAAGAGTATCCGTCGGGACAGTATATAAAAGAATTAGAACAATTTTTCTAATTTTGACAATTCAAATCTAAAAGACTTGAGATTTTTTGTGAGGTGTTAATTTTGATAGAGCTTTTTAACAAAGAGGTAAAACCCGCTTTTTCTGAATATTTCCCATTAAATTGGCAAGAGATATTTGGTAATAAAAATGGAATTATCGTTGAAATAGGCTTCGGTGGTGGCGAATATTTGCAAAGTTACGCCTCACATTATCCAGAAAAAAACTTTGTAGGTTTTGAAGTTTCCATAACCTCAATGAAAAAAGCAAATAACAGACTTAAAGAGTTTCCAAATGTTAGATTAATCATAGCCGATGCAAGATTTGGAATGCGTGAGTTTTTTGGTCCAAAATCTGTCGAGAAGGTCATTATGAATTTCCCAATTCCTTGGGATAAAAAGTCCCATGAAAGAAGAAGAGTCATAATTCCTGAGTTTTTTGATACGCTTGCCAACATTCTCGATGATGGAGGAATATTCGAATTAGCAACAGATGTTGAGTGGTACGCTAAACAAACAATTGAAATTGCTACCGAAAAAGGATATTTCGAGTTAGAAAGTTTTGTGGAAAATTCTGACAGAGAAATTAAAACGCGCTACGAACAAAAATGGATAAAATACGGAAGGAATATTTATTTGCTAAGACTGAAAAAAATAAAGCACATAGAAGTTGAAAGATTGATTGGAGGTATTCATGAAATGCCCCACGAAAAAGTTAGAATAAATGAAGAAAAATTTAAGGAATTACATGGAAAAATTTTTAAGGAAAATGCATCTGTCGTGGTTGTTAAAGGTATTTACAAATCGACATCAAACGATGCCTATTTGATAAAAGTAATATCATCGGATAAAGATTTTCAACAACATTATTACTTAGTCGCTTACCCAGAAGAAGATAGAAATTCAAACTGGATAATAAAGTTAGATAGCTCATCAAATCCTTATCGAACACCAGCTGTAAAATTCTCTGTCAAGGCAATAGCCGAATTTTTGGAAGGAAATTAAACAATAAATTAAACGTTTTAACAAACAGAGGTGACTCCATGCGATATTTTATTTTAGGTGCTGGAAGCTGGGGTTGTACAATCGCACAATTACTTAAAGAAAATGGTCATGACGTTCTTTTATGGGCACATACCAACGAGCTTGCCCAAAAGTTAAATACATCGAAAACTATGCCACACATAGACGCTAATTTAGATGTATATGTAACCAGTGATATCTCCATTGGCAAAGAGTTCGATGTCATTGTAATAGCAACACCGACGCAGTTTATAAGAAATGTACTAAAGATGATTGATTATAAACCAAGTATTGTACTGAATCTTTCTAAAGGAATAGAGATAGCAACCGGAAAAAGAATATCTGAAATTGTGCATGAAATTTTAGGTTGTGAATATGCTATTTTATCGGGTCCATCACATGCTGAAGAAGTTGCGAAAAAGCTTCCAACAGCTGTTGTTGTTGCTGGAAGTAACGCAGAAGTTTTCCAAAAAGAATTTTCAAATGAATATTTTAGAGTCTACACCCACGATGATGTAACTGGCATTGAACTCGCCGGTGCTTTAAAGAACGTTATAGCCATCGCTGCCGGTATAGTAGATGGACTTGGAGGATGGGATAACGCAAAAGCTGCGCTTATTACACGCGGTTTGTACGAAATGATAAAATTTGGTATGCATTTTGATGCGAATCCATTAACGTTCATGGGACTTGCTGGATTAGGCGACTTGGTTGTTACATGTAATAGCAAACATAGTCGAAATAGACGCTATGGTGAAATGCTAACAAAAGAGTTTGACCCTATAAATTTACTACAAGCAAGTAAGGAAGTTGTTGAAGGAGCGTACACTTGCAAAGCAATAATCGAAAATTACGGTCACAAATTCGACCTTCCTATAATGAAGGAAGTCTATGAGGTAATTTACAATAAAAAGTCACCACTTGAATCTATAAAATCTTTGATGAATCGTACATTAAAAGTGGAGATGGAGGAAGTAAAAAAATGGCTGGAGAAAAATTTGAAAGATTAGTCGAAATAATGGCTACACTTAGAGGAGAAAATGGCTGCGATTGGGATAAAGCTCAGACACATGAATCTTTAAAGCCATACCTTATCGAAGAAGCTTACGAAGTATTAAACGCAATAGATTTGAAAGATGATGAAGAGTTAAAAGAAGAATTAGGTGATGTACTGTTACAGGTTGTTTTTCACTCACAAATCGCGAAAGAACGTGGGGTTTTTAACATAGATGATGTTATAGACACCTTGAACGATAAGTTAGTAAGAAGACATCCGCACGTTTTTGGTGATGCTCAAGGTTATTCATATGCACGTTGGGAAGAAATAAAGGCAAAAGAAAAAGGTGAAAAGAAAAGAACAAGTATTGGAGATGTGAATCACGCGCTACCTGGATTATCACTTGCAAGAAGAGTCCAAGAAAACGCTGCTGGTGTTGGTTTTGACTGGACAAAAATTGAAGACGTATGGAACAAGGTTCATGAAGAAATCGATGAACTTAAAAACGCAAAATCACCAGAAGAAGTTGAAGAAGAAGTCGGCGATTTGTTATTTGCCATAGTTAACTTATCAAGATTCTTAAATGTTGACCCCGAAACAGCCATTCGAAAGGCCACAGAGAAATTCATTAGCAGATTTGAAAAGATGGAAAAGTTAATCGAAATGGATAATAAAAAAGTAGAAGAATTAAACCTCGAAGAACTTGACGAATATTGGAATAAAGTAAAAGAAAATAGATAAAAAATCATCTAACCAGAGGTGGAATAGGTGATAGTATACGGTAGGAATGTACTAAAAGAAATATTGACAAGCAACCACCCAGTAAAGTTAATTTACTTTTCGGATTCACACGATAAGGAACTAGATAAGTTAATTGAACAAGTAAAAGAAAGAAAATTACCGTACACCATAGCACCAAAAAATGTCTTAAAAAAACTCTGTGGTGAGGAAAAAAATCAAGGGGTTGTTATAGATATTGGCGATTTCCAATATGCTGACGAAAGCTACTTACCAGAAAACCCATTTATAGTTTTATTAGACCAAGTTCAAGATCCGCAAAATCTTGGAGCCATTGTTCGAACAGCTGTAGCCGCAGGTGTCAATATGGTTGTACTGACGAAAGATAATAGCGCACATGTTACGCCGGGTTCAATTAAAGCATCGGCTGGTACTATTTTTAGAATACCGATAGTTATAACCGTTAATCTCGCAAGATACATTGAGAAATTGAAAGATAAAGGTGTATGGATATACGGTGCCGACATGCGTGGTAAACCACTTTGGGAAGTAAAACTTGAAAGACCTTTAGGCATTGTGTTTGGTAACGAGGGAAGTGGAATTAGACAACTTGTGAAAGAGTCCTGTGATGAACTTGTTTCAATACCGATGAAGACCCCTATAGATTCACTGAATGTCTCTGTAAGTGCTGGTATATTAATATACGAAGTACTTAGAAGAGAGATGGGTGGATGATAATTTTATCAGCAGAACCTTCATTTATCGATGAATACGAACCGGAAATTTTTATAACAACAACAATAAAAGGACACCATTTTGCTGTTCCTTACACTCTTTATTTCGACGGTTTGAAGCTCCATATATACCATTTCAAGGAATTGAAATACACAATCGATAAAAAGATAGATATAAAATATGATAAATATATATTCAGAATATTGATTGGTAATGAGATAGGCATCGCAGAAAATTACGTAAAATTACCGCCTGACATTTTCATCTGCTTTGACAAAACATCATATCCTTCAAAATATTTTTACAGAAAAGCCCAAATGTGGATTGGCGCACAAATTTCAAAAACAAATGTTTTTGGTCAAGTGATTTACACCAATGCGGTAAATAGAGTCTTGTTTTCCCCGAAAGCAGAAATTAACGAAGGAATAATTTTTGAAGGGACAACGCACGTTGTAATAGATGACTCATACTTCACTAAGCAAGAAAGCAAAAACAAACATACTATATGGCATGTGAAAAAATCGAAAGGAGAAAACAACAACGATAATGAAAAAGAAAAATGAATATATTCAAAACATACTTTCTAACAATAGTAAAATGGGTGATACGACTTTTGTTGCGTTCTGTACATCAGGATTAGAAGGTGCTTTAGCTAATGAACTAAGAAAAAACAATTACAAAATAACATATTCCTCCTCCGGGAGGATATTTTTTACCGCCGATTTGAAAGATACCCCTTCCATAAATACTAAACTCAAAGCTGCAGATAGAATCGCTATACTCATTTCTCAATTTTTCGCTGAAACATTCGATGAACTTTACGATAATATTCTGAAAAGTGGTGTAAAAGATTACGTTGAACCAAACGCGAAAATCACTATAGAGAAAATAAAGGTCACTAATTCAAAACTTAGTGCAACCGGGGCTATAGCGTCGGTTGTGAAAAAAGCTATCTTAGATAACATAAAGGGAAGTAACGAAACAGGTCCAGAATATCCATTTATAATTATCCTAAAGGATGATACGGTTTATCTATTACTCGATACGACTGGAAATATCGGTCTTCACAAAAGAGGGTACAGAATAAAAGCGAGTAAAGCTCCAATAAGAGAAACGATAGCGACTGGAGTAATAATCTTATCGCATTGGAATAGTGAAATTCCATTATTTGACCCATTCTGTGGCAGTGGGACGATACCAATCGAAGCCGCAATATTAGAAGTCCCAAATATTTCAAGAAAGTACGTTTCAGAAAATTGGAAAATATTAAAGAAAGAATGGGAAATAATAAAAAAGAATAATGGAAAAAACATTAAGACTGAAAATAAAAAAATATACGCATCAGACGTAGATTGTCAAGTGATAAATATCGCAAAAGAAAACTACAATAGAGCAAAAAAATTATTTAACATCAACACAAATATAGATTTCAAATGTACCGACTTCAGAAAACTTCCTGTCTTTAATGAACCTGCTTATGTGATTTCAAACCTACCATACGGTCAAAGAATAGAGGTGGATATTCTTAAAGAAATAAAAATATTAAGAGAAAAATTTCCAAAAGGAAAATTTTATTTAATCCATCCATCTGAAGATTTTGAAAAATACTTTGGCAAAGCAACAAAAAAATTTAAATTCCAAAATAGTGGAATATGGACATATCTGTATATGTACTATTGAAACTTTTAATCATAGAGAGGTGAAATATGCTTCTCATAGAAGAATTCCTAGACAATTGTTATCAAATAGCAAAAAAAATTGAGGAAACTAGTTTAAACGAACTTATCGAATATATCGAAGATAACTTCGATAAAATAGATGATCCCTTACTGTTGGATAACGAAATAAAACAAAAATTAAGCGAATTTACGGAATATATTCTCTCTTCAAAAAAATTACCTATCGAAAGAGCCCTAAAAAGGCTACAACAAGTCAGTGGAATGGTAGAAAGATTCAAGTACAATTACCTAACTTCAACTTTAGAATGTTCAGACGTTCCAAAGCCACTTGATACACCAATTAAATACGCAAAAGGTGTTGGACCTTCAAGAGAAAAATTGTTGAAAAAATTAGGTATTGAAACTATAGGAGATCTAATAAACTACTTCCCAAGAGATTACGAAGATAGGAGAAAAATAATTCCTATTGTGTTTATAAGGGAAAATGAGAAAGTAACTACCAAGGGGATAATTAAAAGTGTTGAAAAAATTAAAAAAGGGGATTTAGTCATTATCAGTGCACTACTACAGGATGGAATAAGTCAGGTTGTTTTGAAGTGGTTCAACCAAGAATTCAAAGAACTTGAATTAAAGCAACTCATTAATAAAGAGGTTTATGTCTCAGGCACACCAAAGCGAGGATTTTTCGGAGCGATTGAAATACAAAATCCTGAAATAAGTCTTAGCAACTCTCCTGAACGCGAAATAATACCGATATATCCACTTACAGAAAACTTAACGCAAAAAACTCTGAGGAAAATTATAGAAGACAACATATCGGCAGTGTGTAATTATCAAGACGTTATTCCAAATGAAATAGTAGAAATCAGAAAACTATTAGACATCAAAAGAGCGTACATTGGAATGCACTTTCCAAGAAGTTCGTTCCATCAGAAATTGAGTCGAAAAAGACTTGCTTATGAAGAATTGTTGTTATTCCAGTTGGCACTCTTCATTTCAAGAAAAAATGTTGAAAAGATCGGTGGTATTGCTAAACAACTTTCCGGTCAATTAGCCGAAAAATTTGTAAATTCACTGCCATTCAAACTCACAAACGCACAAATCAGAGCCCATAACGAAATTCGACAAGATTTGATGAGTCCAAATCCTATGAACAGACTTTTGCAAGGTGATGTTGGTAGTGGTAAAACATTAGTCGCGGAACTTGCGATAATAGATAATTACGAGGCAGGTTTCCAAAGTGCATTAATGGTTCCAACATCAATACTTGCGATTCAACACTATCAAAAAATATTTAACCACTTAACGAATTTGGGAATACGTGTAGCGTTGCTAATTGGCTCCACGAGTCAAAAGGAAAAAGACAAGATTAAATTCGCGCTCAAAAATGGTGACCTTGATGTAATCATAGGTACGCATGCGCTAATTCAAGAAGATGTACACTTTGCCAACCTTGGACTTGTAATTATCGATGAACAGCACAGATTTGGCGTTAAACAAAGAGAAGAATTGATATCAAAAGGTAAGGTTGTTGACACGCTAATAATGACGGCAACTCCTATCCCCCGCACACTTTCACTGACTTTATACGGTGACCTTGACGTGTCCATTATCGACGAAATGCCACCTGGAAGAAAAGAAATAAAAACATTTACGTTAAAACATACACGCGCGAAAGAAGTATACAAATTTGTCAAAGACCAAATCATCGAAAACGGCGATCAAGCTTACATAGTATATCCACTAATCGAACAATCCGACCAAATAAACGCAAAGGCAGCTGAAGATATGTATGAAAAACTAAGCAAAGAAGCTTTTGCGGATATACCTATGGGGCTTTTGCATGGAAGGATGTCAGATTTTGAAAAAAACGAAGTTATGAGTAAATTTGTTAAGGGTGAAATAAAGATATTGGTCTCAACATCCGTTATAGAAGTCGGGGTTGATGTGCCTAATGCAACAATAATGGTTATAGAAAATGCCGAAAGATTTGGACTCGCGCAATTACATCAACTTCGTGGACGAGTTGGAAGAGGAAGCAAACAGAGCTATTGTTTCTTAATTGTAAGCGAAGCAGGTGAAGAAGCATGGGATAGATTACAGTTTTTTGCCAGTACAACAGATGGATTCAAAGTTGCGGAATACGACATGAGGCTTAGAGGACCTGGTGAATTCTTTGGAACACGTCAACATGGAATGATGGACTTTAAAGTAGCTGATCTGATTTCTGATTCAGAGTTAATAATGCTAGCAAGAGAAGACGCGAAATGGATAATTGAAAATCGAGCTGAAAGCAGTATAATAAAAAAGGTATTTGAATTATACGGTGATAGAATCAAACTTTTAGATGTTGGATAAAGTTTTTCATTATGTTATAATAAGAAAAGAACTTCATTAAATTTATCAAGGAGGTATCGGGGTATGAAAAAGTACGCAAAAACTCACGAATGGTTCGATACAGAAACAGGTTTGGTAGGAATTTCTAATCATGCTCAAGAACAACTTGGCGATATCGTCTTTGTTGACCTCCCACA
Source organism: Fervidobacterium nodosum Rt17-B1 (assembly GCF_000017545.1). Classification (NCBI taxonomy): domain Bacteria; kingdom Thermotogati; phylum Thermotogota; class Thermotogae; order Thermotogales; family Fervidobacteriaceae; genus Fervidobacterium; species Fervidobacterium nodosum. The sequence continues at coordinate 1,117,723 of NC_009718.1, forward strand.
GGTGGGGAAAGAAGTTAAAAAAGGGGAAGTAATACTTTCATTGGAAAGCGTTAAAGCAGCAGGCGATGTGTACGCACCAGTTAGTGGAAAAATCGTTGAGGTAAACGAAAAAGTCAGCGCAACACCGGAGCTTGTTAACCAAGATCCAGAAGGTGAAGGTTGGCTTGTAAAAATCGAACCAACTAACCCATCAGAAATTGAAGAACTTCTTACAGAAGAAGAGTACAAAAAAATATTAGAGGGGGAATAATTTAAAGATGACGAATATAAACGCTTACTCCGTATTAATGTTCATAGCAAATATTGTACTTGCTGTTCCTTTGATATTAGCCGTTATCCAACAGTCTAAAGCTTCTATGAACATAGCAAACGTGGTATCAGTAGTTTACATACTTATTTCAGTTGGATTTTTCTCTGGTGATTTTAAATCTTTCTTCTCAAAATTAGGGCTCTCAATATCACCTGTTGCCTACGTAATAATAGCCATTTTAACCTTTATAATAGCTAGAGATTTTAGCGAGTTGAGAGTTAGAAATGGCATGAGAAAAGCTTTTGTATTAGGAATTATCATGGTGTTAATTAACGTAATTGACTTTTTCACAGTTAAAAGTGCTGCGCTTATTCCTCTTTTATCACTAACCTGGGCATTTGTAATTTGCATTATAGTTGGTTTAATGAAGTGGAACATCGAATAAACTTTACAAATTAGAGATTAATAGCTAAAAATATCCGGATTGGTTTAAAAACAAGAGGTATCTTAAATAAGATGCCTCTTGTTTTTTATTTTTAAAATTTATGGTATAATTTTCAGGAAAAACAGAGATTAAATTTAATCAATGGAGGTGTATAAGATGCGCAAAACAAAAATCGTTGCTACCATAGGTCCCGCCTGTGAACAAGAGGATAATATTGTTAAGCTCATTGAGTGTGGGGTTAACGTATTTCGCTTAAATTCTTCGCATGAAACCATAGAAATCCACAGAGAAAGGATACATAGACTCAAAAAAATTAGAGAGAAAGGATACAATTTTGCTATACTTTTAGACTTGGCTGGTCCGAAAATTAGAACAGGAAAATTTGATAAAGAATACGTAACACTTGAAAATGGTAGCAATGTTGAAATCGTCTGTGGTGAGGAATTCGTCGGAAATGAGCAAAAATTTTGGATAAACTACGACAAACTATACGAAGAAATAAAACCTTCTGAAAAAATCCTTATAAACGATGGTGCAATTGCGCTTACGGTGGAGGAAGTTATAAAAGATAAAAAAAGGCTCTTTGTCAAGTAGTGGGGTGGGTATTCTGAATGCCCACCTTTTTAGCTTTTTCAAGCATACATTAAATGTTATTAATGTATATTATAGGCAATCAAATCTAAAAAAACTAATACCACTTTTGCCCACTCATATAGTGGGTTTTTAAATATTCAACTTTTTCAACTTATCTACCACAACTGTACAAAATCCTCTTCCTGAATCTTTCAAAATTCCTGTATCCAAATCCATTCCTCTTTAATACTTTTATCTTGTTGTTAAAACCCTCTGTCGTACTATTCGTATATGGAACATCAAATGCATTTACTATCTCAGAAAACCAGCTCCTAAAAACCTTTACACATCTCATAAATTCAGAAAGTCCACTTTGCTCTGCTCTCTCTATCCACTTTTTTAATACGAGTCTTGCTTCTTCAGAATTACTGCTCTTTAACACTCTCTTAAATTCTTCTTTGAGTTGATGGGCTTTCCTCAAATCTTGACTATACCAAAACATTACTTCTAATTCTTCTCTTTGCTCAGGCTCAAGTTCTTCATAATTCTTCAATAACAACTTCCTACTCCTCTTAAAATATCTCCTCAAATTACTTCCTAATTCCTTTTGTACCCTTTTCCTCACATTTTCTAAAGCCCAATAAACGTATCGGGTAAAATGAAATTTGTCTATCACTATTTTAGCGTTTTTAAAATATGTTTTTGCTACCTCTACAAATGGTCTCCACATATCACAGATAAAATATTTTACTTTATCTCTACCTTTCAGCCTCTTAAAATACTCAATTAAAATATTTTGCTTTCTATCTTTCAAAATCTCGATTATTTGCCCTTTTACAGGATCTACAAATATACATTGATATTTTGCTCCACCTGCATTGCCTTTAAACTCGTCTACACATATTGCTTCAGAAGAAAACTCATCTACAGTTTGACCTGGATTTACTTTATCAAACAATCTCATAACTGTTGTCACTGAAACATTTGTGTATTTTGCTACCTCCTTCATACTTGTTAAACTTCCAAGTTGACTTATAATATATGCTGCAAGTCTATTTGTCATCCTTTGAGATTTGCCTAAAAAACTTATGTGTTCAAAAAACTTCTTCCCACATGCTTTGCAGACATATCTTCTCTTTCTTATAATCAAATATGTTTTCTTGCCCATTATAGGTACGTCTTTTACCTTCTGTGTGTGATAATCATGTACCTTACTTGTAATATTACCACATTTAGGACATTTGTGGGGCTTTTGTACCTGACTTATGTGAAGTTCTATTTCACTTTCATTCTCATTCATTTGGTGAAGAATAATATCTTTCGATTTTAAAAGTTCAGTGATATAATTAGATTTGAGCACTTATTCTGGATGCCTCCTTTCTTTTTGAGTGTTTTTTTTGTCATAAAACAGTTTTTATTATAGCAGGCATTCAGAATAAGTGCTATATTTTTTCCTTTTTACCCACCCCAATATTTATTATAGAGCCTAAAAAAACAATTATCTGCAAAGTAGACCGTGGTGGGACAATTACACACAAGCGTGGAGTGAATTTACCAGGCGTAGATGTTTCTATACCATCGATAACAGATAAAGATAAAGAATTCATTAGACTTGGTAACGAAGAAGCAATTGACTACTTCGCTCTCTCATTTGTCAGAAAAGCGAAAGATGTTAAAATGGCAAAGGAACTTACAGATATCCCTATCATAGCAAAAATTGAAACAGCTCAAGCATTAGACAATTTAGAGGAAATTGTCAGTGTCGCAGATGCTGTTATGGTTGCGCGGGGCGACTTGGGAGTAGAAATTCCAGTTTCTCAAGTACCGATTGCGCAAAAAAGGATAATTGAGATAGCAAGCCTCTACAAGAAACCGGTCATAACCGCAACCCAGATGCTTGAAAGCATGATAAACAAACCAACCCCAACAAGAGCGGAAGTAACGGACATTTCAAATGCTATATTAGATGGTACCGATGCTATAATGCTTTCTGGAGAAACATCAATTGGAAAATACCCATGCGAAGCGGTAAGAGTTATGGACGAAGTTGCTAAGAATACTGAACAATATATGGAAGAATACGAAACATATAAATTCGACTGGTTAAAAGAATACTCTTCAAGTTTTGACTTAACAAGCGCAATTTCATATGCTGCCACAAATCTTGCAAAAAATGTAGAGGCAAAACTTATAATAATAGCTACAAATACAGGGACAACAGCTATAAGCATTTCAAAGTACAAACCATCCATTCCTGTTATGGCAGCTACGAACAATTCAAAAACATTCCATAGACTATGCCTTACTTGGGGTGTAATACCTGTCATGTTAGAAGAAAAACTAACAACAGATGAGATGATTGAAAGTGTCGTAAACAAAGCCAAATCGCTTGGATTAGCAAAGAAAGATGACAAAGTTATAATAGTAGCTGGTATACCGTGGGGTAAACCAGGAACAACAAATACAGTCCAAGTACAAACAATACTCTAAAACTCTATTTTAAAAATTTAATATGAAATATACAATTACCCTCTTGAATTTAACAAGATAATTGGTATAATATACGAGTGATGTTTTATCATCACACTATTTTTTCTTTAAGCATAAAATAAAATATTAGAAACGGAAAATAAATAAAGGGAGGAATCAAAGATGGCAAAATGTGAAATATGCGGAAAAGAACCAAGAGCTGGTAAAAACGTTAGCCACTCAAACAGACATACAAACAGATGGTTTAAGCCAAATGTTCAAAAAGTAAGGGTTCTTCTCGACGATGGAACAGTTAAAAGAATGAATGTCTGTACCAGCTGTTTAAAAGCAGGAAAAGTTAGAAGATACGTAAGCAAATCACAATCCGTAGCATTGGAGGCATAAAAAGCGGGGTTTTCCCCGCTTTTTTTGAAGTATGATATATAAAGTGAGAAAAACTTACAAATATTTCACTTTCGTTGTGTTATTAATTAGTTCACCTTTTGTGTTTTATCTTTTTTCCTTGCAACTTTCAACAATAGCAAATACTATAGTTACGATAAGTTACCTATGCCTTCTGCTGTTAACAGCAGAAGCTTTTTTCTTAAATATAAAAATTAATGGCGAATTCCTTGAATCTATGTTTTTTAAAGTAAAGCTGAGTGATATAATAGATATAGAAAATGGCATTTTTTCCACAAAGATTAGGACTATGTGGAAAATGTATTATTTACCACCTATGGAAAAGATAAATTTAAATCACAAGTCTCCTAAAATTAGAACTTTAAAAAGTGATAATCATTTTTAAGACGGAAGAATTACTCAAAATTGGAAAGATTGGATAGGGGTGTTCTCATGGAAAGCAGGAGGACTTATGCAGTTATAAATGTTAGAAATTATTTAGACAATCTAAGATTTTTTCAAACACACTGCGCGCCCGCAAAGGTGATGCCCGTCGTTAAAGCTAACGCGTACGGTCATGGGGCAGTTCAACTTGCAAAAGCTGCGCAAAAAATTGGCATTGATTACTTTGCCGTCGCATTTTTAGAAGAAGCTATCGAGTTAAGAAAACACGGTATATCTAAAGATATACTCGTTTTCAATTACATTGAACCTGATTTACTTCACATCGCCATGGAAAACAATATAACAATTACACTATATTCTTGGGAACAATTGTGGAAGTACACTAAATACGTATGGCGCCCAAAAGCACATATTAAAATAGATACCGGAATGAGAAGGTTAGGTGTTTATCCGGAAGAAGCCAAAGACTTCATTGAATCCGCGCGTAACGTCGGATTCGAAGTTGAGGGAGCCTATACACACTTTGCAGTAGCAGATAGCTTAGATGATGAGGATGTAAAATTTACACAGCAACAGGTAGAAAAATTCGCAAATTTGAATCTTGATGTTAAGATAAAGCATCTTTGCAACAGTGGAGCGTCTGTTTCAAAAATCGTTAACTGCTTTGATTATGTAAGAGTTGGAATTGCCAGTTATGGTCTTCAACCAAGTGATAGTGTTTACAGTGAGCAATTAAAACCTGTTCTCTCATGGAAAACGACAGTCTCACATGTGAAGACAATTCAACCTGGCGATTCCGTAAGTTACGGTAGGACTTTCAAAGCGTTCACTGAGATGAGAATAGCAACAATTCCAGTAGGTTACGCCGATGGATATTGGCGTCATTTATCAAATAAAGGATATGTACTTATCCATGGTGAAAAATGTCCCATTATTGGTAGGGTTTGCATGGACCAATTTATGGTTGACGTTACACATTTAGAAGACGTAAAAATTGGTGATGAGGTTATATTAATTGGTAAACAAGGCGATAACATCATCACCGCTGAAGAGATTGCAAAACTTGTTGGAACAATAAATTACGAGGTTACATGCCGAATATCAGAGCGTGTACCACGAAAATATGAGGGGTTGGAATTGTGAATATACCAAAAGAGATTCTTGAAAAATTGAAAGCTCCGTACATCGAGGAGTTAGAAAATTTTGTTGAAAGGGAAATAGATGGGATATTCAAAGTACGTAGTAAAAAATTGCAAGAAACAAAGGATGGAAAAAAATTCCTGCTTTTAACATTAGAAGATAGAACTGGAAGCATCAGGGCGGTAGATTGGTATAACGCAGAAAAAAATGACCAAATAATCCAAAATGGAACGATAGTTGGAGTAACTGGTCGCGTAGTATATTTTGAAGAAAGGTTGCAAATAAATATATCAAACTCTGATAATGCCTTGAGAAAACTAAATGAATCAGAATACGACATTGAGCGATTTGTTTCAAAAGCAAGTAATCCTGAGGAAATGTACAAACAACTCGTTGAACTTATAGACTCTGTAAAAGATAAAGACTATAAAAGAGTACTTGAAATATTCTTCGTTGAGGATAAAAGCTTTGCGGAAGCATTTAAGACAACACCTGCTGGAATGAGAATACACCATGCATACATCGGTGGTTTACTTGAACATTCATTAAACGTTGCAAAGATAATAGATAAAGTTTGCGTAATTTACGATAAATTAGACAGGGATTTACTCATTGCTGGTGCACTTTTGCACGATATTGGAAAAGTCAAAGAGTACACCATCAATCAAAAAGGTATCGAAATCACAACAGAGGGTGAGTTAATCGGTCATATCATAATGGGGGTAGAATATTTAGATAGAAAAGTTAAAGGTATTCCTTATGATAAGCTGATAAAACTGAAGCACCTTATCGCTTCACACCACGGTGAATTTGAATGGGGCTCTCCTGTGGTACCCAAAACGCCGGAGGCATTAGTATTACACTTCATTGAAAATATGGATTCGAAGTTAAATAGAGTCTTTCAGATAATGGACAAAGAAAACGACGGAAAAGAATGGAGCGAATACGATACTAATTTGAGCAGAAGATTCCTGCTCAAATGATTTGAAACTATATAAACTATATAAACTATATAAATTTAAACATGAGGGTGATAATTCATGGCAAAATCCGAGACAAAGAAAACAACAAAGTCTTCATCTTCTAATGAAAAAGCTGATAAAACTAAAAAGAAACAATCTCAATCTTCATCTCAAATTATCGATAATTCAAACGTTTCAAAAGTTATTATAGTTGAATCCCCTGCAAAGGCAAAAACAATAGAAAACATTCTCGGAAAGGAATACAAGGTTATATCATCTAAAGGCCACATCCGTGACCTTCCGCAAAGGGATTTCGGAGTAGACTTAAAATCCTTAGATGTTGTTTTTGAAATAATTCCGGGAAAAGAAGGAGTCGTTGAGCAGATTAAAAATACAGTTAAAGGTAAAGAAGTGCTTCTCGCTTCCGACCCTGATAGGGAAGGAGAAGCTATCGCGTGGCATCTTGCAACTATTTTAAACATAAATGGAAAAAATAGAATAACATTTTCCGAAATCACGCCAAAGGCAATTCAAGAAGCGGTTAAATCACCACGTGAGATAGATATGAAGAAAGTAAATGCCCAACTCGCAAGAAGAGTGCTTGACAGAATCGTTGGTTACAAAATCAGTCCGCTTCTTTGGAAGATAATAAAAGATGCCAAAAGCGCTGGACGCGTTCAATCGGCTGCTCTAAAAATTCTCTGTGAACGTGAAAGGGAAAGAATAAAATTTGTACCTCAAAAATACTACAAAGTTTGGATTGAAATCGCAGGACTTAAAGCCAATCTCACAAAAATTGGCAACAAAAAATTAAAACCAACCGATATCACAAAAGAGATAGCCGATGATGTTTTAAAAAACGTTAAGAGCGTCAATTTAATAGACATAGACGTAAAAGAAGTAAAGAAAAATCCACCCTTACCTTTTATAACGAGTACACTGCAACAAGATGCTTCAAGCAAACTTGGATTTCCAGTTGCGAAAACGATGAAAATCGCTCAAGAACTTTACGAAGGTATAGACACGCCGGAAGGTCACATAGCGTTTATAACCTACATGCGTACAGATTCAACAAGAATTTCCGACGAGGCAAAAGAAGCTGCAAAAGAACTAATATCAAAAAAGTTTGGCGAAGACTATCTCGGAGATGAGATAAGAAAAACTTCAAAAGAAAAAAGTAAAGCCAAAGTTCAAGACGCACATGAATGTATAAGACCTGTTAACGTAAATCTTCTTCCTGAAGAAGCGCAAAAACTTTTAGATAAAGACCATTACAGATTGTACGAATTGATTTGGAAAAGGTTTATCGCATCTCAAATGAGCAGTGCCATTTATAAGCAATACAGTTACGATTTTAAATCAGGAGATTACATATTTGAAGCTTCTATACGCGAGAGAATATTCGATGGTTTTGAATCTGTATACAGCACAGATAACGAAATAAGTGAGGAACACAAAGAGTTAAAAATCGGCGAGAGTTACGATGTTTTACCAAAAACAGCGGAAGCGGAAACAACACCACCTGATAGATACAGCGAGGCATCTCTTGTAAAAATTTTAGAAAGTGAAGGTATAGGACGACCAAGCACTTATGCAACGATAATCCAAACATTATTAAATAGAAAGTACATTATAAGGAATAGAAAAACACTTATTCCTACTGTACTTGGATTTGTAGTAAATGACTATCTTGAAAAGAAATTTCCCGATATAGTTGACAAAGGTTTCACGGCTGAGATGGAAAAACAACTTGATGAAATTGAAAATGGTACAGCACAATGGAAAGATGTAATAAAGAATTTTATGAAAGAATTCGGTAGAGACTTGGAAAACGCAGGGAAAGAATTCTTCACAATAAACTTTGAAACTAATAAAATCTGTGAAACGTGTAAAGAACCATACCATCTAAGAGTTGGAAAATATGGCTTGTATCTTAATTGTCAAAAATGCAATACAAATAAGTCTGTAAAAATCGATGAACTTGGTGTCCTACTTGAAGGTAAAATGTACTTCATCGAAGAAAAAGATGAAAAAACAGAAGATGAAAGCGACACAACTCAAGACGAAGCTAATGAAAAAAAATCGGGATACTCTAGCAAAAAGAATTACTACAGATACAAAACTTCTTCGCGAAAATCGGCTAAAAATCAATCTAAACAAACTAATAAAAGCAAAAAAAGTAAGTGATGCATAACTCGGTGGAGGCATTGTAATGTTATGGGCGATAGGCGATATACATGGTTGTCTCAATGCGTTGGAAACATTGATTAACGAAATATCACCAACGCCAAATGATAAACTTGTCTTCTTAGGCGATTATATAGACAGAGGCCCTGATTCGAAAGGTGTTGTAGATTTTCTTATAGAATTATCAAAAAGAACAGATTGTATTTTTTTAAGAGGTAACCATGAACAAATGCTCTTGGATGTTATTGATAATGGTGATGATACGTATCTTTGGGTTATAAACGGTGCCACAGCAACTTGGAGAAGTTACGGCAACCTTCAAAATTTATTGTACAACGACGAACATCTTGAATTCTTTAGAAATACACAATACTATTTTATAGAAGATAAATACTTATTTGTTCATGGTGGTGTAAGACCAAACATTCCTATTGAAAAACAAGACAAAAGAGACTTAATTTGGATTAGAGAAGAGTTTATAAGTAAAAAGCACAATACAGGTTACATAGTCATTTTTGGACATACACCTTTTGAAGATGTTTTTATAGGAGAAGATAAAATAGGTATAGACACGGGGTGTGTCTACGGTGGCAAACTCACAGCATACAATCTAACGTTATCTAAGAAAGTGGAGGTGGAATGCTTAAATGGATAGCATAATTAAACCTATTTTTGCAGGCTTTTTGATGGGATTAGCAAATGTCATACCGGGAGTTAGCGGTGGCACAATAGCTGTAATCACAGGTGTCTTTGAAAGATTGATAGATATAATAAATAAAATAACTAAAATATCATTAAAAAAGAAAGATTTCATATTTATACTTATCTTAGGAATAGGGCAAATTATCGGTCTTTTAAGCGGAAGTAAGGTATTATCTTGGGCATTTAACAACTATTCATTTTACACATACAGCTTCTTCTTTGGCTTAATCCTTTTTTCACTTTTTAATTTGAAGAAAGACATAATGAAATTTAAAATACTTGAATTCGCCATAGGTGCGGCAATTGTAATAATCCCATATATATTATCTCACTCAAATGGTTCAATTAGTGTAACAAAGCCCACTAATATTAACTATTTTTACCTATTCGTCTCTGGTGCCCTTGCAGGTGCCTCGATGATTTTACCGGGTTTAAGTGGCTCTTTAGTATTGATGCTCCTTGGATTTTACGAAAGAGCTATAGATACGGTCTCGAAGATAACAAATATAAAATCTGGGAATTTCAATTCAAGTGATTTGCTATTTCTAGTTATCCTTGGATTTGGCGTACTTTTTGGTATAGGAATAATCGCAAAAGCCCTCAAAGTCTGGTTTGAAAAAGCAAGAGAATCAATTTTGAACTTCATTCTTGGACTCGTTGCAGGCTCTCTTTACCCAATAACTCCTTCGTTCCACGGTAGAGGTAGCACATTATGGATGCTTACATGGATAGCAATAGGTAGTTTATCTGTATTATTAATAGAAAAAGTTAACAAAAACCAATAAAAGTAAAACAAAGGGGGATTTTCAATGTCTTACCGTGAAGAAGCGAAATCTATACTCGAACAGGCAAAAAATGAAATTACAAATGCTGAAAATAGTAAAGTATTAAACGACTTAAGAGTTAAATACTTAGGTAAATCCGGTATCGTTACAAGTTTAATGAAACAACTCAAAGACCTTCCAAATGAAGAAAAGCCTATTTTCGGTAAAGTTGTCAATGAGTTGAAAGAAAGCATAGAAAAACTCTTAGATGAACAAAAGGAAAAGATAACCGAATATGAAAAAGAAGAAGCTTACAAAAAGCTTTGGGTAGATCCAACAATGCCAGGTGCGATTAGGTCAGTTGGACATCTACACATACTCACAAAAGTAAGGAATGAGCTTGAAGATATATTCATTTCAATGGGCTTTTCTGTTGTTGAAGGTCCAGAGGTAGAAACCCCTTGGTTCAATTTCGACGCGCTTAACACCCCAGAGTGGCACCCTGCAAGAGATGAGCACGATTCATTCTATATAGATAATGAACATCTCTTAAGAACCCACACATCACCGGTTCAAATTAGAACAATGTTATCAAGAAAACCCCCGCTCGCAATAGTCTCACCAGGTAGGGTGTACAGAAGAGACTATGATGCAACGCACCTTCCAATGTTCACACAAATGGAAGGACTTTACGTTGACCACGATGTCACAGTAAAACATTTAAAATACTTCTTAGAAGAATTCGCAAGAAGACTACTTGGTGAAAACACAAAAATACGTTTGAGACCAAGCTTTTTCCCATTCACAGAACCGAGCTTTGAAGTTGACATATATTTCAACAACCGATGGTTCGAAGTCCTCGGTTCCGGAATGGTCCATCCAAACGTATTTAAAAATGTTGGTTACGATCCAGAAGAATGGAGAGGACTTGCATTCGGTTTCGGTATCGAAAGAATCGCAATGGTCAAATACGGAATTAAAGACATAAGAGATCTTGTCAGGAACGATGTGAGGTTCCTTGAAAATTGGTAAAATTCGCTAAAATGGAGGAACACAATGGAACAGAAAATAATTTCAGGACTCTTACTCGTTGATAAAGATAAAGGGCCAACATCACATGATATAGTTAACAAAGTCAGAAATATTTTCAATGTAAAACAAGTAGGACACGCTGGAACGTTAGACCCATTCGCAACGGGCTTATTGCTTGTAGGAATTGGTAAAGCAACTAGACTTCTTGAATACCTACAAGGCGAAACAAAAGTATACAAAGTAAAAATGCAATTAGGAATTATCACAGACACATTCGATATAACCGGTACAGTAATGGAAGAAAATAACATTAACAACTCGGAAAGGGAAATCATAGAAGCGATTAATTCATTTATCGGCACTTACAAGCAGGTTCCACCTGCCTATTCTGCGAAAAAATACCAGGGTAAAAAGTTGTACGAACTTGCAAGAGAAGGCAAGATAATAAATCTTCCACCAAGAGAAGTAACGATATATGAAATATCTGATATAAAAATCGAATTACCATACGTTGAATTCACAACAAAAGTCTCCGCGGGAACATACATAAGAAGCCTTTGTATGGATATAGGCTACAAACTAGGCTGCGGAGCAACCACAGTTGAATTGAGAAGAACAAAAGTAGGAAAATTTGATGTTGGAAATGCGGTAAGAATAGATGAAAACATTGAAAAGGTAAAAGGACATGTAATCCCTATGGAAGAAATCTTAGACTTACCAAAAATTGTCATCTTAGATAAAACAAAAGTATACAACGGAATTCACCCAAAAGTGGAAGATTTAATATCATACGATAATTTCAAAAAAGATGACTTAGTTCAAATATTTGCCGATGGAAAATTAATAGCCATCGCAATGGCTGAACGTAACTCAAGCTTTATAGAAACACTAAAAAAACAATCGAGAAACGAGCGCATATTAACTTTGGAAAAAGTATTTAGACTTGATTAGGAAACCAATTAATGTAAGTAGACGGGAGGCATGGCTATGAAAGTTGGCATCGTCGGATTATCACAAGTTGGAAAGACAACAATATTCTCACTTTTAACTGGTATAGAAGTTGACCTTTTCTCTCAAGAACACCAAAGAGGAACGGCAAAGGTACACGATAAAAGAGTAGATATATTAACTAAAATGTACGAACCAAAAAAAGTTACTTACGCAACATTAGAATTTTTCGATACACCAGCTTTAAAGATAAATGACAAAAAAGAACGAACAGCGGTATTTAACTTACTACAAAATGTTGAGGCAATGCTTATTGTAGTTAGAGCTTTTAAAAACGATTCCGTACCGTACCCTGAAGTAGAAAAACCTATAGACCAACTCAAAGCAACATTAGATGAATTTTTATTCAGAGACCTTGATGTTGTGATGGGACGTATAGAAAGACTGGAAAACGCCAAAAGAAAGTTGGAACCAAAAGAAGAAATTGAATTGAAACTGCTTAAAAGAATACAAGAAGCTCTTGAAAATGAACAGCTACTTTCACAAATTGAAATCAGCGAAGAAGAGAAAAAAATGTTAGGTGGGTTTTCTTTAGCAACACTTAAACCTATCGCCATAGTCGTAAACTTAGATGAGGAGCAATTCACAGATAAAAACTATGAAACAAAAGATGAAATCGTGAAATTATGCGAGAAAAATGGATTTGCGTACGTAGAACTCTGCGGAAAACTTGAGATGGAATTAAACGCTTTAAGCGAAGAGGAAAAAATGGAATTACTAAAAGACTTAGGTGTTGAAGAAACCGGTATCCAAAGACTTTCAAATGCACTTTACAGACAATTTGGTCTAATCTCATTCTTTACAGTAGGAAAAGACGAAGTCCGGGCATGGACATTGAGAAAAGGTTCAACAGCTGTCGATGCGGCCGGAGTAATTCATACAGACCTTGCAAGAGGGTTCATAAAAGCAGAAATTATAAAATACGAAGATTTAATAAAACTAGGCTCTGAAAAGGCTGTAAAAGATGCTGGATTAATGAAACTGGTTGGAAAAGAGCACATCATAGAAGATGGTGATATAATTACTATTAGGTTTAACATTTAAAATTTAATGAGAGGAGGGCTAACATGTCAGACCCTATTGTCAAAATAAACGACAATGTATACGTTGTTAGAGACAGGGTAGTTGCAATTGTTCCTATAAGTTCAACTATCTCAAGAAGAATTAGAGCGAGCAACCAGCTTGGAGGAAAAATGCTTAACGTTTCGTATGGTAAAGAATGTCGAACTGTTATATTTCTAAACAGTGGTCACAGTTTACTTTTAGCTGAAAGTGCAAAAGAAGTTAGGAAAAAAGTATGGGGTGATTAAATAATTAGATGGAATTCCAAAGAATATTATTTAGAACAAACAAACATAATCGTTACAGTATAACCGCGTTAGTTGGCGCGATATTATCGCGGATTGATATAGATGTAATTGAATCAAAAAGCATAAGCGATATACTACAGTACCCTGTTGAGGGTACTGTAGTTGCTTATTCATTTATGAGTTTTGACATAGATATCGTTAAGGTTGAAGTGCAAGAATTGAAAAAACACGGATATATAATCATAGCAGGTGGACCGCACGCAACAGCGTTGCCTCAAGAAACGCTAAAAATTGGTTTCGATTATGTCTTTACCGGTGATGGTGAGGAAAATATCGTAAGATTTCTCTTAGGCGAGAGACCAGAAAATCGAATTTTTGATGGAATATCGAAGCGTATTAACCTTGATGAGTATCCTGCCATTTGCGAAAAGAAAAAACTATTTATGCCATTAGAAATATCAAGAGGATGCCCATTTAACTGTGGCTATTGTCAAACTCCGCGCTTGGCAGGAAAAATTGTAAGACACAGAAGTATAGAACAGATTGTAGAATACGAGAAAATTTCTGTCAAATATGGCAAAACAATCGCGAGATTCATCACTCCGAACGCGTTTGGATACGGGAGTAAGAACGGTGTTACACCTAATCTTGAAGCAATAGACGAGTTACTCTATAAAGTAAAAGCCACCGGTGTGACTGAGATATATTTTGGTACATTCCCATCAGATGTAAGACCAGAGAGTGTTACTGACGAAGTCTTAAAAATAATAAAAAAGTACGTAAACCACGATTACATAGTAATAGGTGCACAGAGTGGGAGCAACAGGATACTTGAGAAAATCCAACGTGGTCATACTGTAGAAAAAGTAGAAGAGGCGTTAGAAATATTGGCTCAGAATGGCTTTTACGCAAAAGTTGATTTCATATTCGGCTTCCCATTCGAAACAAAAGAAGATGTCGAAGAAACATTTAAATTCATAGAAAAAATAGTAAAAAAATACAACGCAAAAATCCACGCCCATACATTTATGCCTCTTCCGGGCACACCCCTTTGGAATGTTGGACCGGGAATACTAAAAAACTATCATTACAAATTCTTAGGTACACTTGCATCGCAAGGAATATTAGATGGGTATTGGACCAAACAAGAAGAACTTGCAAGAAAAGTTGTTTCACAAAAAATTGAATAATCCAGTAATAAAACAAAAAGGCTGGTTTTGAAACCAGCCTTTTAATTATAATTTTTTTACTCTCTTGGGAAAATAATAAACTTTAAAGCTGTTCTTGTTTCATTTTCAACGTTGACGTCCGTGAAAGCTGGGACACAAACCAAGTCATAACCACTTGGTGCAAGGTAACCTCTTGCAATTGCAACAGCCTTAATTGCTTGGTTAACAGCTCCTGCACCGATCGCTTGAATTTCAGCTTTTCCTTTTTCTCTAATAACACCTGCTAAAGCGCCTGCAACCTTGTTTGGGTTAGATTTTGAAGAAACCTTTAGTACTTCCATGGTAATACCTCCTTTTTTCTGACGTCTGAAAATCACAATCTTTGTAGTCTAATCAGAGTGTTTGAACGGCAAAAATTAAAAAATTATCTAAATTTCTTACCTTACTGGCGCGCCCGGCAGGACTTGAACCCGCAACCATCGGATCCGAAGTCCGACGCTCTATCCAGTTGAGCTACGAGCGCGCACAAACATAGATACCATCTATAAAAAAACTGGGGTGGCTAGAGGGATTTGAACCCTCGACCACCTGATCCACAGTCAGGCGCTCTGCCAGCTGAGCTATAGCCACCACAAATAATCTTACTATTAATTTTTTGAATCTTCTGGCGCGGCCGGCGGGACTCGAACCCACAACCCTCGGATTAGAAGTCCGATGCTCTATCCTGTTGAGCTACGGCCGCTGCCTGAAATCTAAAAATTAAAAAAATTGGAGCGGGCGACGGGACTCGAACCCGCAACCCTCGGCTTGGAAGGCCGATGCTCTACCAATTGAGCTACACCCGCAACTGGTCGGGGCGACTGGGCTTGAACCAGCGACCTCCGGTTCCCAAGACCGGCGCGCTCGCCAACTGCGCTACGCCCCGATTACCAAGACCGTGAGTTATTATAACATGTGCTTATTAGCATGTCAAGTATCAGAGTGTGAAACATTAAAGTTAAAATTGTATTTATTCCATTTTTAGTTATTTCGATTATTCTCCGCCTTCTTTTGGAATGACACATATAAATGATGCTTCTGTATTTCCATTATTTTGAAATTGATGTTCTTCGTTTGGTTCAACAAAAACATATGAACCTTTTGTGACTCTTTGCTTACCGTCTTTTCTTATAACATCTATTTCCCCTTCAACTATAAATACTTCATGTTCCCATGGATGTGTATGATAAGGTGTTGCTGCACCGGGTTTTAACGTAAACAATCTCATAACAAAATTTGGTGCACCATCCCTTGGACCTATCAAAACACGTTTTAATATCTGGCCACCATTAATTTCTTGTGGTTGCATTTCGTTGATGTTTCCTATCTTCATTCCTGTGCGCCCCCTTTCTCTTTTCTATAACAACGTACCTGTAAGGTTCTAAACCTTCAGAATATGTGTGTATATCAGAATACTTCTTGGCTATCTCATGGACAATCTTTCTCTCAAAAGCAAACATTGGGTCAAGTTTGACCTTTCCAATCTTCCTTACTTTCTCAATTGCATGTTCAACTATCTGCTTAAGTTGCTCTCTTCTTTTTTCTCTGTAGTTACCAGCGTCGATAATTACCGTAACCTTTGTATCTGTTATTCTATTTAAGAATATATTCGCCAAATGTTGAAGAGCACCCAAACCTTTACCGTGCTTACCGATAATTTTTCCAATCTCTTCGCTGTGACATGAAGCAAGAAATGTTTTTCCCCTACTTGTGACTTCAATAAAATAATCAATACCGAAGTATTTAAATATATTCTCCAAAAAGTCTTTTAATTTTCTCTCGTAATACTTATTTGTAATAGTTATTTCCGCAACAGCGTCACGTGCAAACAAACCAAATATACCGTGTGTTCCCTTATCAATAACGTTTACCTCGTACTCACCTTCCAAAACATCATAGTCAATCTTAAACTGCTCAAGAATATCATCCACTGTCTTTCCAATGTAGTTTAATCTCTTCAAGTCTATCACCTCACACTTTCTCCATTCACACTTTCTCCATCCAGTTCAACTAACCACATCATATTTTACAAGAAAATAAATTTATTATTTTTTCTTCGGCCTTATTCCCCAAAGTTCGTGTTGTGTTAAACCTTGTATTTTGTATCGCTTGTAAATGTAGAATGTTATAACAAGTTGAATGATAGAGTTCATCGTCCAGTACAAGAATATACCACTTGGCAAGTTAATAAAGAAGAATGGGAATATGGCACCCATTATTATCTGCTGCCATGCCGTTCTTGAATCTTGGCTTGTTATAAGCGCGAGGTAATAGGATGTTAGAATAGTGATAATAAGGAACAACCAGTTTGCTCCCCAACCACCTGCTGAGAGGTCCTTCCAAATCAAAAATCCACCCGAAACAGAGAAAAGTTCTTGATAACTTTGGATAACACCGTAAAGGAGCATAAAAATTGGTAATTGTATGAGCAACATCAAACAACCACTCGATGGATTTATCTTATTCTCTTTGTAAAGCTTCATGAGCTCTTCTTGCTGTTTCTGAGGATCCTTATATTTTTTCTTTATAGCTTCAACAGCTGGTTGGAGTTTCCTCATTTGAATCATCTGTTTTGTCTGCGCATGGTAGAATGGATACAATATTAACCTTACAATTATCGTAAAGACTATAATCGTCAATCCAAAATTTCTTGTAAATGTGTTTATCCAATTGAAAAACTCGGTAAGTCCATCGGCAATGAAACTGTACCATGTACCAACACCAGGAATTGTTTTGATAAGTTCTATAAGCCTTCCACTATCTTCTCCAAAAACATGCTTTAAAACTGTCTTCTTGTAAGGTCCCATATAAACAAAGAACTCTAAGCTATTCCCTACAACCTTTGTACCATCTAACTTACCGGAAAATTTTACAATCGAAGCGTAATCTTTATCAGGTCTAAAAGAAACAAAGAAGTTCATAGCGGATCTAACCGTATCATTTGACCATATCAATGGAAGCGCAATTTTTACTGAATCTGGTGATTCAATCTTTACCTTATAAGAATACGTTATAAGTTTATCATCAAATATATAGGTTTTTTTCAGCCGATTTGGATAATCAAAAGTTATCTGTAATGATTTATAACTATCTTTCTCTGCCTTTTCACCATAATTTATAGTATATGTAGGTGTGCCTTCTGAAATCTCAATATTATTCTCATTATAAATATCAAAACCATCGTTATCGTTAACATAAAACAAAAACGCTCTACCAAGAAGGTGAGAAACTTTAGAAAGATTACCATCTTTTCCTATTTCAATTTGTAAATACTTACTTGTAACAACAATAGAGTCAACACGTTCTTCCACAAAAATACTAGAAAATCCAACGCCCCCGATTAA
Source organism: Fervidobacterium nodosum Rt17-B1 (assembly GCF_000017545.1). Lineage (NCBI taxonomy): Bacteria > Thermotogati > Thermotogota > Thermotogae > Thermotogales > Fervidobacteriaceae > Fervidobacterium > Fervidobacterium nodosum. The sequence goes on from NC_009718.1 coordinate 1,135,924, forward strand.
TATCCCCAACAGTACAAATAACAAAAAAACGACGGTTGATTTTTTCAATTTTACCGCCTCCTTAGACTATTATTTGATTTTTTAAAAAGGTAAAATTCAGTAGGAACTGGATCATGTCCACCTTTTGAAATGGGGTTACAACGAAGAACACGCCAGAAACCCAGGAGCAAACCCTTAAGAATACCAAAACGTTCCACTGCCTGATAAGTGTAAGTGGAACATGTTGGTTCAAATCTGCATGTTGGTGGTTTAAGTGGTGAAATATACTTTTGGTAAAATCTAATCAACTTAAGTATTACTTTCCGCATCAATTATCCTCTCAAAAACGTTCAATAGTGAACTGCAAATACTCCGGTAATCTGCTTTATCAAACTTTTCCGACAAATTCTTCCTTGCAATAATGAGAAAGTCAAAACCTTTGGAAATATTATACTTATTTGTCCTGAAACATTCTCTTACCCATCTTCGCAATTTATTTCTCCGGTTCGCTTTCCCAAACTTCTTCTTTACAGAAATAGCTATCCTACTGTAATCAAGTCCATTTTTTCTGTAAATAATAACAAAATACTCATTCTGTACGGACTTACCTTCTTTAAATAAAAGGGTTATATCTCTCCTGAGTTTCAGGCGTTCTTTTTTCCTGAAAGTATATCTTCTTACTTCTTTAGGTTCTATCAAACTGTGAGTCTCCATCTACCTGTTCTTCTTCTGTTTCTAAGAACTTTTCTTCCGCCTGGTGTAGACTTTCTCGCCAAAAATCCGTGTGTTCTTTTTCTCTTTCTTTGTGAAGGTTGGTATGTTCTCTTCATAACTCTTTCCTCCTTTTCTTTTCCAAAATCTGATGTAGTATTATTTCTTTGGATTTTAAAAATCGGACTATAAGAAATTATATCAAAAAATTCAATAACTGCAATATACAAGTTGAAATAATTATGTTATATATTAAAAAAACAACTGGTGGCCAGGGACGGAATCGAACCGTCGACACGTGGATTTTCAGTCCACTGCTCTACCAACTGAGCTACCTGGCCACCTGTAATATGCTTTATATGTTTTTATCCTTTAATCGCTTCAATTTATTTTCTTTCATTTGGTGGGTGCGGCAGGACTTGAACCTACGACCTTCTGCTCGTAAGGCAGACGCTCTCCCTCTGAGCTACGCACCCACTCTGCTTTCATAACTTTCTTTTTAGAAAAATCTGGCGCCCCCAACGGGATTCGAACCCGTGCCGCTGGCTTGAAAGGCCAGTGTCCTAGACCGCTAGACGATGGGGGCGTTACTATTTTCTTCATGTTCCCATGAAGTGAGTAACCGTTACCTATGATACCAAAGAAAAATTTTTTGTCAAGTAGTTTATATAAATTATGTATGAAAAAAGATAGTTAACTTTGAGTTACAGCTAATCGCAAAAGCTCTTAAATTATTGAATTAATCGATATTTCGGATCATATGCCTATATATCCCGGGTTCGGAGTTCTCAATTTCTATCGCATCTACAGTTTTCTTGTAGTAATCAACTGGTCCAGCATCTCCGATAACTGCATAGGCGTATCCAACATTGAACATGTCATATAAACAAGCAAGTAGTAATGCTGTACCGATACCTTTTCCTCGATAATCTGGGTCAACCCCTGTGGGGCCAAAAAATCCACGCATGGTTGCATCATAGCAAGCAAAACCAATAATTTTGTTTTCTTTATTTGTATCGATAGCTATAAACGATGATATGGGTTTGTTGGAAAACGTCATATCCGTTTCGCTTGCCCAATGATTTCCAAACTTTTTCCTTACCCACTCTACCACGAAATACTTTTCTGGTCCTATGGGGCGTTTGATTTCTATTCCTTGAGCTTTTAGTTTTTCTATTATGGGCGCCAATTTTGGTAATTCGTACAACTTTACGAGTAAATCCGGCATAACATCACCTCGCTTGGTTTAAAAATAAATATCAAATCATATCAGCGATAATTCTTACGAATAAAATTACCAGTACTGCCAACATTATCGGTTTTATAACCTTCGAACCTTTCTTAAGCGCAAGACCAGAACCAAGCCAATTACCAACTATACCAAATAAAGCAGCCGGAAGTCCAAGTGAATAAATCACTTTACCGCCAAAAATAAATGTTACAAGAGCCCCTATATTTGAAGCCAGATTTACAATCTTTGCCGTTCCAGAAGCAGATACATGGTCTATTGACAATATTGAAACGTACAAAATTATAAGAAAAGTACCCGTCCCAGGTCCAAAAAAACCATCGTATGTTCCAATTGATAAGCCTATTAGAAAAGACATTATATAAGTTCTAACACTTTTGAAATTGATTTGTTTTTCAACTGATTGTTCATTTTTTCGCCCAAAAAATACAAATAAAGCCGCCAAAGGTATTAAAATAGTCAATATTATTTTCAACCTATCTGGAGATAAAAGTAACGCGAGTTTTGCACCAATATACGAACCAATCAGAGAACCGACAACGGATGGTAACCCTACAGAGTAAATTATCGCCCTACCTTTTGCATACCTTAGTGTACTAAATATTGTACCAATAGTAGAAGAAAGTTTGTTGGTGCCTAAAGCATAATGACTTGGAACACCAATGAAAAGATAAGCTGGCAGGGAGATTAAACCTCCACCACCAGCTATTGAATCTACAAATCCAGCCAAAAAAATCAGTGGAAAAAGTATAAATTTATCAATTAAAGTAAATTGCAAAATAATTCACCTTCTTTTGTATAACATCAAGAAATCAAACTACAATATTAAAAACAGCTTTTAGAATCCACCCAATCAAATATGCAACAGTAGCAGATAGGCCGCCTATCATAAGCATCTCAAATCCACCGATAAACCACTTAACACCTGTAACTATCTGCCTAAGGGCACCAACCGCGAATAACGTTATACCTGTAATTATACACGATATCAAAAATTGATTGTTTGCAAGAAAATTCCATTGTGAAGCAAATACATAGGCTATAAGTGGCATAAATCCGGCAATTATGAATGCGAAAAATGTAACTAAAGCACTTTTTAGAGGCGAAGAATCATCTTCAAACAACCCAAGTTCTTCGTGTAACATCGTTTCTACCCATAAATCTTTGTCGCTTGTAATCGCATCGACAAGTTTATCTAATTTTTCGCCAGAAAGCCCTTTTCTTTTGTATATTTCTCTTATTTCATGCTTTTCGGCCTCAGGCATATGTTCAACTTCCCATCTTTCCCTTTCCCTTTCAGCTGCTAAGTAATCTTTCTCCGATTTTTCTGACAAGTAATCTCCAATTGCCATAGAAATACCATCAGCAAATAAATTAGCCAAACCAACGATAAGAGCGACCTTTGGACTTAAATTCGCACCGGCAACACCAGAGATAGCTGCAAAGGTTGTTACAATACCATCACTTGCACCATAAACTGCTTGACCTATGTACTTACCCTGCTCTGTTTTATGCCAAGGTTCTTTGCCTATTTCATCAGGTGAATGTAATTTTTTATGTGTTTCCAAATCACCTTTAAAAAAGGCTTCTCTTGCCTTTTCAACACGTGTTTTACGTCTTGAAAAAAACCCAAACAATGTTCTTCCCCCTTTCACAGATAAATTTCAATAACCGGATAAATTAATCAGGCCAATTAAATTATAACATATTATATTCGTGAATTAAGCTGTTCTTACGATAATATGTTTAACGTTACCACATTTTTTTGAGATATTCGGCAAAATTCAAAAGATTATATAATTCTTTACTCGTTATTGAGTTCATAAATCAAAAAATAACAATAAAATAATTTCGTTTTTTCTACGCTAATGTGGTTAAATTGTGATAACGTTACCACATATGTGGTAACAAAAACTTTTTCAAGGGTGGAACATGAATATGAAGAGAACGGTTTTTCTGCTTGTCGCTGCCCTTATGGCGATTTTGGTTTTTGGTGCGCCGTACAATACAACCATCAAAGTTCTTGCTTGGGATGACGCACTGACACAAGCACTTAAAGAGGGATTGCCTGAGTTCGAGAAAGCCACAGGTATAAAGGTTGTACTTGAATTAATTCCATCCGGAAATTTGCTCCAAAAAATTGGTGTGAGTGTAGCGCCAGATAAGACAGACTATGACTTAGTAACTGTTGATGAGCCTTTTATAGAAAGAGAAAGTGTGGCAAAACGCTAATAAGTCGTCTAGTCTCTTGCCCATATTTGTGTTATCTTTGTAGTATCACACCATTCCCACACAATATTTGTAATTGTGTGGTTTTTTTATTATAATTGAATAAGTAAGCGAAAAATATAAATTAAAACCAAAAACATAGACTAATGATTTTAAAAATCATTTTGTTTTAAATTGATTTAAGATTTATAATAATACTTGTGTAAAACCGTGTAAAATCTATAAGGCACATACATGAAAAGGAGGGCTAATAAATGGAAAACATCGATGGAAAAATCAAAGAATTAGTAGATAAGCACTTTGATAGTATTTTAAAGGCACTTGATAGGGTTATCGCTATTAGGTCTGTAATGGGAGAGCCGAAGGAAGGAATGCCATTTGGCGAAGGACCGGCAAAAGCTTTGGAAGAGACATTAGAGATTGCGAAAGAACTTGGTTTTGAACCGGTAAATGTAGACAACTACGCAGGACACGTTGAATATGGTTCGAAAGATGGAAAATACTACGCCGTGCTTGGTCATTTAGATGTTGTACCTGAAGGAGATTTAGAAAGATGGGAAACAGATCCATACAAATTATCAATTAGAGATGGGAAGATGTACGCAAGGGGAGTTTCAGACGACAAAGGGCCAAGTATAGGTGCACTATTTGCTTTGAAGATAGCTTCTGAATTGGTTGATAAACCAAAAAATAGAGTAAGAATAATATTCGGGACAAACGAAGAAAATGGTTCCAAATGTTTGAAATACTACTTTACGAAAGAACCTTATCCTGATGCCGCAGTAACTCCTGATGGTGATTTCCCGCTTGTTTTTGCAGAAAAAGGTATAGTGACTTATAAAATAAGCAAAAACATGTCTCAGAATTACAGCACAAAAATCGTTGAACTTAAAGCTGGAACAGCGGCAAATGTTGTACCAGAAGAATGCATTGCCGTTATCGAAAGTGACAAAGTTAAGGAAATAGCATATGTTGTGGAAAATTACAAAAGCGCCTGCAGATATGAATATTCAATTGATGGAAATAAAATAACCATAAAATCGCTTGGGAAATCTGCGCACGGTGCACACCCAGAAGCTGGATTAAACGCTGCAGGTGGTATGTTGGAATTACTGTCGAGGCTGGATTTAGGTCCTGAGACAGAGACAATAAGGATGCTTTACGAAAAGCTTGGAAAAGATTATTACGGAATAGGACTTGGTATCTCAGGTCAGGATGACGTAAGTAGAAAACTAACGTGCAACCTCGGAGTACTGAAATTAGAAAATGGAAAAATCGAAGCAATAATAAATATAAGGCATCCAATATTCTTTAACGTAGACATGATAACACTCCAAATCAAAGAAGCAATGAAAGGATTTGAAGTTGAACAGATGAGTTACAGCAAACCGCTTTACGTATCAAAAGACAGCGACTTAGTTAAAACACTTATGGAAATATACTATTCAGAAACCAAAGACGAAACACAACCACTTGCTATAGGCGGTGGCACATACGCAAGAAGTGTACCTTACGGAGTAGCCTATGGTGCTGTTTTCCCAGGCGAAGAAACACACATGCATGAACCAAATGAAAATTGGTCATTAGAATCTTTCAAAAAATTCATTAGAATATACACCAAATTAATATACAGATGGCTCACAGAATAAGATAAAACATCGACATATCGAAAAACAAACAGGGGATTATGGATTTATCCCCTGTTTTTCTTCTAAAAATTGTGCTATTTTAGTGTTTATTTATGTAAAAAACTTCAATTTGAATTTGGCGGAAGTGTTGACTTTGGTTGGCCCGGATATTAGTATTTCTTTTATTTCTTTTCTTCAAGCTCTATCTTCCTTAAAATTTCCATTTGCTTCTTGAATTCCCTAATGCCCATATTCATAAGTATAAACCTTGCGATGAAGAATTGAAGAGGTAACCACGTTACGTGCCCGCTTGGAATTATGTACCTTTTTGGTTTACCAAGCGCATACCATAGTAACTTCCTGCTTCTCAGCGGTAAGGCTTTATCAAAAAGAGCTTCAACAAATATAATTTTTTTAGTATCAACAAACTGAGCATACGCAATTGGATCTAATTTTAAATATGGATGTATATCGCTATTTTGCATTTCTTGAACGCTTTTAAAACTCTTTAAACTTTTCAATTGTTCTTCGAAGATTTCCTTCATTTTCTTTTGGTCTTCAATGAAGTGTTTTATCTTTCCCGTTTCTTTCAATTTTTCAACACTTCTTCTAAAAAACGCAAGCGTAGGTGAATGCCACATTAAAGTCGACATCTCACCACCAACGGTCATAAGTATCGTCTTTTTGAATTCATCTCTGATAGCGTTAATCATAACAGAAATCATTCCGCCCAAACAAAAACCAAATAGATAAGCGTTATCAATCCATAGACGTTGACTTTTGACATGGTCGATTATCGTTAAAACATCAACGACAGATTGTTCCCAGAATTTAGTCGCCCTTTCCACATCTGAATCGAAGAAATCTTTTCCACTTACTGAACCGTGTGCAACTCGCGTAAAATTGCCAGGTAGTATAGGTACAACCACCCTAACTCCAGCATTTGCCAAATGCGTTGCCATCCAAAGCAAGAATGGTATATTCGAAGTTCCAAGTCCATGGAGTATAAATAATATCCCAACAGGTTCGTCCTTTGGATCAAATAAGTAATATTCAACTATTTCAGTACCTTTTATCGGTTCTGGGTAAAGTGTCTTAAATCTTACGTATGAACCTCTGAATTTTTTAGCTTTTAATATATATCCTTGGGTAAATTCTTCTACTTTACCCGCATATTCAAAACTTACCATACATCTCCCTCCAAAAACATAGCAGTTTTTTCAATCATATCTAACGTCTTTTCATCTCTCAAAACAAATTCGAATCCATGACTACCATATGGATGGAGCAAAAGTTTGGAAGGTATCTTTTTTTCTCTTAGCTTTTTAAACATTTTAACTGAGGAAACATAAGGTACAACAGTATCTCTTAATCCATGGACTAAGAGTGTTTTTGGAAAATTATCAGGAATATTATTTACAGGCGAATATTTTTCATATACCTCTTTCGATTTTCTCGGTAATCGCTTCAACGTTGTCGCAGAAGCAAACCTTGCGAATAAAGAAGGTGATTCCCAAATATCTAACAAATCACATGGCGCATAGTAAGATACTACCCTTTCTATTTTTTCCGGAATGCGTGACGCTGTGAGAAGCGCGAGATGACCTCCAGCCGAAAGTCCCATAAGAGCTATCTTATGCTGATTTTCAAACTTTTTCATGACAAAATCAACCGCTTCTATAAGTTCATCTATAAGTTTTTCAATACCAGCCTTATAACCGCGCGTATAATCTATTGTAGCCACAATAAATCCCTTGCTAACAAGATACCTGTACCATGAAAGATTATTGGGCTGTCTGCGATATCCACTAATCCACCCACCACCGTGGGCAAAGACTACTATACCTTTAAACTTTGTCAAATTGAGTCTCTCAAGGTCTGGATAAAATATATCAAGCGAGTTTTTTTCTGTATACCTTACAGATTCTGCATACTTCCAAGTAGGCGTTTTTGGATCATTAGGTAACCTGCCGAAAATAGATTTTCTAAGGATTGGAATATTCACCAAAAAGATTATGAAAACAAAAATAGAAAAATTCCAAAAAGCCAAAAATATAGAAAATATGTAAAATAACATCTTAAAGAATAAAATCAACTTGCTTTTTACACTCCACAATATGTTCTTTTTATTCATCTAATACCCTCCAAAAATCTATTTCTATCTATTTCTCATCCAATTATATCATTTAAAATGTGGTAAAATATATTGAAATTCATAACAATGCTTAAGGAGGCTTAAGACAATGTACGGAATCGTAAAGTATCCTGTCTCCGATATGCGTTCCGAACCGAAATTCAGAAGTGAACGAATTCATCAATTGGTGTTTGGTGAAGTAGTTTTAATAAAAGATGAAAACGACAATATCAAACAAAACGACTATATCTACGCCTGCGACATTAGACTAAATTACTGCGGATACGTAAACAAACATACATTATTCATATTGGATGAAAAAGAATACAAAGATTTCTCAAAATTAAACGAGGTAAAAATCTCCGTGCCATTTTGTAAAAGCTATGGAGCCATAGAGTACCTCTTGCCATTCGGTAGCAGATTGTACACTAACAGTTCTTCAGAATATACTGAATTTTACTTACCAAACGGTAATGTTTATAAACTCGTCGATACACCATTCTATAAATCAACTGAGCCTATGGAAATCGCCATACAATTCTTAGGAGTACCGTATCTTTGGGGAGGCACATCATCGTATGGTTTTGATTGCTCAGGTTTTGTAAATAGAGTATACGATGTAATTGACATAATTCTTCCAAGGGACGCTAATCAACAAGAGAAAAGTTTACAATCAGTTGAAACTCCCAAACCGGGAGACTTATTATTTATGGAAGGTCATGTTATGATGTACATCGGAAATAACAAAATAATCCACGCAAACGGTCATGATATGTGCGTAAATATAACCGATTTGGATAGAGAAAATTACGGGAGTTATCTGAAAAGCAAAATCCGTAAAATCGGGAGAATAACTGGATAATTAAATAAAACAATTAACGTATCATAGAATATATGGTAAAATCATAAGTGTTATAAAATAAAATGGTAATTGGAGGGATAAAGATGGGCAAATACGAACTTGATATAGAAAAATACAGAAAAGCCGTTGAAAAAGTTATCTTAAGATTTGCTGAAAGAGGTTGGGAAGAAATAAAAATAGAAGAGATATGGTTTGAAACGTCTTTACCTACAGATGTCATAATCCAAGCCTTCAACGCCGGGGTGTCAATCCCTGAAGAAGTTAAACTAGTAACTTACAAGGGGAACGTAATATGGAAAAAAGAAGGATAAATAAAAATCTTATCCTATCTATAGCACTCATCATACTCTTATCTCTGAACGTTTTTTCTTTAGAAGTAAAAACTTCGGCTATATACAACTACGGCGATAGCATATTTTCGCTTTATAATTCTAACACTCCTAAAACGTACTTTGAGTTCATCTCAAATTTAACTTATTTATCTGAAAATATCCACTTCAACGCAGATGTATCATTTTTAAACAACAAAGCCTACAATGACCCATTTTCCGAAAGTTACTACGGTGGATTTTATTTTTACATAAACGATGGCTCGATATCGCTTAACCTCGGAAACTCGAAAATATCTTTTGGAAAAACACACCTTGGTGATATGGTCAAATCACCTTATTCACTTTTCGTTTCGTCTGTGAATTATCCAAGAAACACTCTTGAATACAGATACGAAGATGATAAATTTATTTACGTTACAAGATGGATAGAATTAAACAACCTGATTAATTTGATTAATTCATCGAACTTACAAGAAAAATACCGAAGCGCAAATTACAAAGTTTACGCTGTGAAATTTCCAAACATTAGATTTGGATACGAAGAAGTAAATGTATACATTGGAAAGAACTTCGATTTTGAGTATTTTGCTAATCCAATTCCAGGATTTTTTATCCAGTATGTCAACAGCGCAGGTAGACCGTACCCTGAAGGTTTGGGTGAATCAAATTTTATAATGGGATTTTTTGGGGATTATTCAGATAAGGAAAAATATCTTTACACACAAATTCTTATCGACGATATAAACATGAACAGATTTTTACACCCAGATTCATACCAAAATCCGGATAAAATCGCATGGTCGTTTGGTGGAAGTTTTTCAACCAACGTAGGTAAAATAGAAATACACCACGCTGGAGCGACGAAATACACATTCCAACCATCTTCGGAAAGTGGAAATCAAATGTACTGTGGATACACCTATTTCCCTTATTTCACTTACAACGGAACAAATACGATATTTCCGTTAGAAATGCTTTACGCAGGTTACAAATACGGTGAAAACAACCTTGCTTTTTTGATTAATTACTCTCCAAACTTTGTCAGTAATTTGAAAACTTCTTTAGAATACGTAATTTTAGGCGAACGCTCCCCAGTCAACCCTTGGAATGATTTGACAACATTCAAGGAAGGAACACACTTACTCGACGATCCGGTTCTTGAGCACAGACTTGTTGGAAACGCAAATTACTCATTCAAAATATTAGATGGGCTGAACATATGGCTAAATACATCTTTGGGATACATCTGGAACAAATCAGAACTTACCGAAGTTACCACAGACAACGTTAAAAAACCACTTATGAGACCTGTATCTGGTAATAACATACCATTTTTCTCCTTGGTTGTTGGATTAAACTTTGAATTTAATTTCTAACACAATTATTTTAGGAGTTGTAAATAATGCTCAAAGAAGGTTTCAATGCGGTTCTTCCATCGTTCTTACTAATGTTCGTTGGATTTTTGTACGGGAAAATCTTTAAAGATTCAGAAATTGGGATATTCAACAAAATCGCAACTTGGCTGATGGCACCATTAATCACATTCACTTTCATGAACGACTACATCCCTAAAATCGATGTTTTACTTAGGTACACGGCTGGATTCGCTTTAATGTTCGTAATATCGTATTTAATATCAAAAGCCCACAAAGAACATAAAGAGATATTCTTCACAGGTAATGTTTACGTTAACTCAGGTTATTTGGGTTACCCTGTACTATTAGCCCTATGGGGCGAAAAAGCCTTAGCTTTAGGTGTAGTTTATTCTTTTGTAAACGTGTTATTTGGAAGTACATTCTTACCAAGCATGATAAGTGGAAAATTAGAGCTTAAGAATGCATTGAAACTCCCATTTATTTATGCGATATTCTTAGGATGGGGCTTAGGTTTTGCAGGTATTTCATACAAACAACTTCCACAAGGAATATTAACGGGTTTCAACTGGCTTAGAGATATGGCTATACCATTTTTACTTTTGCAAGTAGGGCTATCTATTTCGCGCATAGAATTTGATTGGCATGACATGAAAGACTACGTTTTGCTAAGTTTTGAAAGATTGATATTCATACCATTAGTAATGACATTATTCGCGTTGCTATTAAACCCATTTGAAGCGAAAGTATTTGTCCTTGAAAGCGCTATGCCTATAGGAGTGAACAGCGTCGTTGTTATAAACACATTCAAACACAAAGATACACCAAAAGCTGGAGTAACAGTCGCTTTGACAACACTATTTTCTCTATTAACATTACCAATATGGGCTTTTGTATTAGAAAAAATATTTTAAAATTATAAAAGAACTGAGAGGAGGACTGACGAGATGTACTTACAAGATGTTATAAAAGTATTAGACGAATTCTGGGCGAATTACGGTTGTTTTATCGAACAACCATACGACATGGAAATGGGCGCGGGCACATTCCATACATCAACATTCTTTGGTGTGCTAAGAAATAGGCCTTGGAACGTTGCATTTGTCCAACCAAGCAGAAGACCAACAGATGGCAGATACGCAGAAAATCCAAATAGAATGCAAAGGTTTTATCAATACCAAGTAATATTAAAACCACATCCAAAAAATTCTCAAGAAGTTTACCTTGAATCACTCAAGGCACTTGGTATTAATCCGAAAGAACATGATATAAGATTTGTTGAAGATAACTGGGAATCTCCAACTCTTGGTGCTTGGGGTATCGGGTGGGAAGTTTGGCTTGATGGAATGGAAATCACACAATTCACCTACTTCCAACAAGTTGGCGGAATAGCTCTTAAGGAAATACCACTTGAAATAACATACGGTGTTGAAAGAATCGCTATGTACTTACAAGGTGTCGATAATGTTTACGATGTCATGTGGAATAAAGATGTAAAGTACGGAGAACTCTTCAAAGAAAATGAAAGACAGTTCTCGATATACAATTTTGAAGAAGCAGATGTAGAAACTCTCTTCAAGCTTTACGAAATATACAGAAAAGAATTCGATAGGTTAGCGGAAAAAGGATTGATATTCCCCGCATACGAACAACTTTTGAAATGTTCGCACACATTCAATTTACTTGACGCAAGAAACGCCATCAGCGTCGCCCAACGGCAAACTTACATTAGAGACATACGCACAATGGCGAGTAAATGTGCGAAAGTATTCGTTGAAATGCAAGAGACACAGGAAAAGGAAGGTGAACAAAAATGAGCAAACCAAATGAATTTCTCTTTGAACTTGGCATAGAAGAACTTCCAACCACGGAAATAAATGGATTAATTCAGCAACTCTCCGATAAAATTCAAAATACACTGAGCGTTGAAGGTATAAATTACGAAAAATTCCAAATCTTTGTAGCACCACGTAGGTTTGGATTTGTAATCGAAGGTTTACCAGATAACACCCCAGAGAAAGTTATCGAAAAAAAGGGACCAGCTGCGAATATCGCATTTGACGAAAACAACCAACCAACAAAAGCACTGCTTGGTTTCTTAAAGTCGAACAATTCAACACTTGAAGAAGTCAAAATAATAGATAACTATGTGTACATTACTAAAACGCAAAAAGGTCTTCCAATAGAAGAATTTTTGAAAACCACAGTCCCATCTATAATAACTTCAATCAAATTCAGAAAACCGATGAAGTGGGCAGATGGGAAATACGAATTTGTAAGAATACCACACCATGTACTCGCACTATTAAATGGAAAAATAGTTGAAATGGAAATTTTCGAGATAAAATCATCTAATAAAACAGTTGGGCATAGATTTGTTATGGATGAATACTTCGAAGTCAATTCGGTACAAGACTACTTTGACAAATTGAGCAAATACTATGTGATACCAAAACTCGAAGACAGAATAAAATTCATAAAGTCACAACTCGAGGAATTTGAAAAGAATGGTTACACAATTGATAAAGATGAAGAATTAATCCAAGAAGTCGCGATACTCACAGAATATCCAAAATTAATTTCAGGAACATTCTTAGAAAAATACCTGACATTGCCAGAGGAACTGATAAAAACAACAATAAAGCACCACCAAAGGTCATTTACAGTACACAGTGGCAATAAAATAACAAACACATTTGTTGCTTTTATCGATATGCCAATGGATGAACTTGGAAACGCTAAAAAAGGTTACGAAAGAGTTATCAACGCAAGGCTCGAAGATGCAAAATACTATTATGAAAAAGATATTCATTTTAAGCTTGAATCATTTAACGAGAAATTGAAAGAAATTGTATTCCAGAAAGAACTTGGAACGCTATACGACAAAATATCAAGAATTGAACAACTTTCGAAAAAAATAATAGAAATTTTGGAATTAGAGAAAATAAGTGATAATATATTAAGGACAGCAAAGCTTTGTAAAGCGGATATTGGAACGCATGTTGTCTATGAATTCCCAGAACTTCAAGGAATTATGGGAAGAATTTATGCGTTAAAAGATGGAGAAGCAGAAAACATTGCATATGGAATTGAAGAGCATTATAGCTCAAATCCATCGACCGTTGAGGGAGCAGTAGTAGGAATTGCCGATAGAATAGATACCATAGTAGGTAATTTCATCATTGGGAACATACCAAGCGGTTCGAAAGACCCTTACGGATTGAGAAGCAAGACAGACGACATTTTTGCAATCATTGAAAAGTTTTCTTGGGATTTGGATTTAAAGGTATTACTTGAAAAAGCAGCAGAGCTATTAGGTAAAGAATTACCAACAACATTAATAGAATTTTTTGAAAATAGATTTGAATTGTACAACTCAAATGTAAGATATGACATAGCCAGAGCAGTAAAACACCTTTGGAAAAAACCACTAAGAGGTATACTATCAGCAAAGGCTATTTACAAACTCGTTGGAAAAGAAGAATTTGAACATCTTTTAGTTGGTTTTGAAAGGGTACACAACATATCCAAAAAACACATATCGGAACATTTTGACTCTGCAAAATTTGTAGAAGAGTCAGAGAAAAAATTATTCCAAAAATACATAGAAGTTAAACCCTTTGTTTTAGATGCGATAAAACATTTAGATTTTGAAAGCGCGCTTGAGAAATTAATCGAACTCAGACCGTATATCGATGAATACTTTGACAAAGTATTTGTAATGTGCGAAGATGAAGATCTAAGAATGAATAGACTAGGGTTTTTAAAAAATATCGATATGCTATTTATGGAAATTGGGGATTTAACACTTATAGAGCATTCACAAAACTAAATTTTTAAAAGGAGGGTTAAGTATTATGAAGAAAACCGTTGCGTCAGTTATTCTATTTTTAACTTACTTATCGTTTGCATTTACCATTGGTACATTATCTGTAGAAAACCCGGGTGGAGTAGTTAATCAACCATATTTTGTAAGAGCTATCACCTTCCCAAGTGCTGAAGAAGGAAAATACACAATTGGACTCGAAGGACATTTAGGACTTGGACCTATCAATTTTTCCATAGGAACATTTACAAAATATCCTGACCTTGAATTTAATGAAACTGTACATGTAGGCTTAGGAATAGCTTTTGGTGGATTTTTTATTTCAGCAAAGGCAACTACAACTGTCGATTCATTAACTGATATGTCAGCATATTCTGAACCAAAAATAGCTTTTGGGCTTGGCGGATTTAGAAAAACTAGTATATTATTCCCTTCATGGTCAAGATTTGAGCTTTCATACATTCCAAATGATCTTATTATTAAAGAAAATGGAAACTTCAAACTTAATGAATCGTTTGATTGGACTAACGCACAAGTTAATTTAATTATACAATCACAAGATACTGGATACTTTTTATTCGGATTTTACAGTGGCACAATCTCAGAACTTATGAATGGAAACTTCAAATACTCTTTTGAACTTGCACTACCAGCTGATTTTGCATATATCTATGTTTCGCAAGGATTTGATGGAAATTGGAAAGTAGGTCTTGGAGCAATATTAAGCTTTATAAACGCTTTAGGAACATATGACCTTAGAACATCTCAGATCACATGGAACATCTCTGCACAATTCTAATTTTTTGATCTATCAAAACTAACATAAAAAATTCGAAAAACTATAATCACTTTAACTAAAGGAGGGGGGATAGTATGAAAAAATTTTTTACCATGGTAATTGCTGTTTTATTAGTTGTTCTCACAGTTACATCATTTGCTCAAACACTAACTCAAATCAAACAACGTGGCAAATTAATTGTAGGGACAGAACCAACATTTCCACCATTTGAATTTGTTGACGAAAAAAATCAAGTTGTGGGTTTTGACATCGACATAGCTATGGAACTTGCAAAAAGATTAGGAGTAAAACTGGAAATTGTCAGTTTACCATTCGATAGTTTGATTCCAGCACTCCAACAAGGAAAAATTGACTTAGCAATTGCCGGAATGACGATAACGAAAGAAAGAGCGAAAGTTGTGGATTTTTCAAAACCATACTTTGAAGCAAACCAAGCGATAGTTGTTAGGAAAGATTCAAAATTTGAACCAAAGAAACTAGAAGACCTTGTTGGCCAAAAAGTAGCGGTCCAACTTGGTACAACAGGCGATTTAGTTGTAAGTGATATCACCGGCATAAATGTTGTAAGATTCCAAAAATTCACAGACGCGTTCCTTGAACTTCAAAATGGAAGGGTTGACGCGGTTGTTCTTGATGAAGCACCAGCAAAAGCCTATGTAAAGAAATTTTCTAAATTCTCCATAAGCTCAATTGTGGATACAGGCGAAACGTATGGAATAGCAGTTAAAAAAGGAAATAAAGAATTACTAAACTTCGTTAACCAGACATTGGATATAATGAAGGGTTCTGGACAGTACAACAAATTATTACAAAAGTGGTTTGAATAATCACAGGTTATAGCCCCCATATTTTGTGGGGGCTATTTCGTTTTTTATCTTTTAATTTTTTATCTTTTTTGGGGAGGGAAGGCTTGTGGAGGAACTAAACGATTTACTCAAGAATTTTCCATATCTACTCTTAGGAGCATGGGAAACACTCAAGTTAACAGCATTTTCGGTCGGTATAGGTCTTATATTGGGAACATTTATCGGTATGGGGCGACTCTCAAAAATAAAATTAATCAATTACCCATGTACTGCATACGTTGAATTTTTGAGAGGCACACCTCTACTTGTCCAAATATCCATAGTATATTTCGGCTTACCGCAACTTGGTATACAATTAGCCCCGTATCCTGCAGCAATAACGGCTTTAGGATTAAACAGCGGAGCGTACATTGCGGAAATCGTTAGGGCAGGAATACAATCTATCCCCAAAGGTCAATACGAAGCAGCTCGTTCACTTGGATTAACCCACTGGCAAGCCATGAGATACGTCATCCTCCCTCAAGCTTTTAGGAACATACTCCCAGCTCTTGGAAATGAATTCATAACACTCACAAAAGACAGCTCGCTTGCTTCTGTAATTGGCGTTTCTGAATTAATGAGAAGTGGACAATTCGTTATATCAAGAACATTCCAAACATTCTCCATATACTTCGGTATAGCCTTCATATACTTCATCATGACATTTGTCATATCAAGACTTGTCAGATACATCGAAAGGAGGATGGCAACAGCATGAACAACACAACGATTAACACATCAAACGGGAAAGAAATAATTATTAAGATAGAAAACTTAGTAAAACGCTTTGGCAAACTCGAAGTTCTAAAAGGCGTAAATATGGAAGTTAAGAAAAAAGAAACAATAGTCATCATCGGGCCAAGTGGTGGTGGGAAGAGCACATTATTAAGGTGCATAAACAAATTAGAACACTATCAAGGTGGAAAAATATATCTAGATGGCAAAGACATTGATGAATACGACATAAACCAACTCAGAACAAGAATTGGGATGGTTTTCCAGCAATTTAACCTATTCCCGCACATGAGTGTATTACAAAACCTTATACTTGCACCTGTGAAAGTCAAAAAAATTCCAGAAAGTAAAGCTATCGAGAAAGCAAAGGTACTCTTAAACAGAGTTGGACTAATTGACAAAATAGACGCTTACCCAGAACAACTTTCCGGTGGTCAAAAACAAAGAGTGGCAATTGCAAGGGCACTTATGATGGACCCAGAAATCATGTTATTCGACGAACCAACATCCGCATTAGACCCCGAACTTGTCGGTGAAGTATTAGATGTCATGAAAGATCTTGCTAACAGCGGTATGACAATGTTAGTTGTAACACATGAAATGGGCTTTGCAAGGGAAGTGGCGGATAGAATAGTATTCATAAGCAATGGTGTGATAGAAGAAGAAGGCACACCTGAAGAAATACTCAAAAACCCCAAAAAACCAAGGACAAAGGAATTCTTAAGAAGAATTTTGTAGACAGACAATACTATTCCTAAATCTATAAATAATCGATTAATTTTTACAAAACATCCGCTCCTCATTTTTCCAAAGATTATAAATGCCTACAAAAGCGCATATGACAAAAAACTTGGAATCTTTTCAAAATGGGAAAGTGCACCTGTTATCACATCATCCACCACAAATTGGTCTAATTACGTAGGCAGAATAGTATGGTTAGATATGAACGTCGAAAATGTGTATAAATATTCTGGAATATGGCATATAACATCTACTTTTGCAACCGTGAAGATAAGGGATGAAGAATACAGATACATATTTAATAACTATAATTTATATGATCTGAACAACAAAAAAGTAAAATTTTACGGTGAACTCTGGAACGACGAAGGCAAACCTACGATAATGCTCAGGGCACCTTTTGAGATAGTTATCGAAAATTAATTACTCTCAAATTCTCAAAATATGAAGGGGAGGACATAGGTTATGAAAAAACTCTTAGTAATTTCTCTTTTTGTACTTTTGGTAGTAAGTGCATTTTCTGAAGTTATCCCGATTGCTCAAATTTACAAACTAAAGGAAGGCGAGACGGTTGAAGCAACGGGTGTTGTTTTAGTAGAACCAAACGCATTGATGAACAAGACAACATGGATTCAAGATTCAACCGCGGGAATTATGGTTTACGGAAATCTTCCAACACTTAAATTAGGCGATGTTATAAAAATAACTGGTAAAACGAAATTGTACTACGGTATATTGGAGATACTTCCAGATAAAATTGAAGTCATAGGAAAATCTGAAGTAAAACCCGTTAACTTAAATGAACTCTTCAACAAGTTAGCCGAACAAAACGGTGGAAAAGTCTCACAACAAAAAATAGGTGAAGCATTTAACTCTGTTATGTCCATGTTAGTTACCCTTGAAGGAACGATATCGGGCATACAAGGATACCAATTCACAGTCAAAACAGAATACTTTGAGATTCTCATTTACCTACGTAAAGAAGCTAATGTATCGACAAAAGACTTGAAAGTCGGCGATAAAGTTTCAGTTACAGGTATCATGTACTTGTACAAAGACACATTCGAAATACTTCCAAGAAACCAGCAAGATGTGGTTAAGAAATGAAATAATACAAAAGAAAAAACAACCCCAGGCTTTCAAAGTCTGGGGTTGCTTTTTTTAACTTTGAAGCCTATTTGACAATATTCAAATATATTACTTTCTGCACCTTATCGTTATTTTTATCTTGTGCTACAACTATCAACGGTATTTCACCTTGCAAATCTTTGAGTGAAATTGTGTCTTCCAAATTGGTACTGTACTCATTTGATAAATCAGCGGGTAAGTTAAGAATAACTCCCGGAGTTCCGTTGACTTTCACGTAAATCTTTTTGATATCAAATTCTTTCGGCTTCGCGTTAACAACTACATATATAGTATCAGTTGCAACGGAAGATGGATCAACTGATTTAGATTTAGTACTATCTGTGTAAAGTCTGACATCGATATCTATAGGTATTTCGTAAGTGGGTGTTGCCACACTTTCTTCTAAATATGGAAAAATTTGTATAGAATCATTTGCCTTGAATTTGATATCTTGAAAAACTACCGTTCCGTAATTTTCCTTCTTTACAATCACATTCAACTGCTCGCCATCTTTTATCAAATTCGTACCAATTTTAGCGATGCCTGAGCTATCTGTCTTTCCCTCTCCCCTTATTCTTCCCCAATTACTTTTTACAACGACAGTAACGCCTTCAACAGGTGACAAAAAAAGTCCTTTGAGAACGTACGCCTCAAGCATTCCTGCTGTGGTATAGTACTCCAGCATAGCACAACTTGAAAGTATGAATAAAAACAATGTTGAAGTAAAAATAACCACCCTCCAAAAACTTCTCTTCATAATATCCCATCCCTCCAAATGTTTTAAATAGTCTTCAAGAAAATTATAATATAAAGTTTATATACAATCAATCGAAAATCAATTTAAAAAATTCAAAAATTCCAACATTCAAAAAGTAAAAAGCCCTCGGAATTACCCCGAGGGCTTTGATTTTTGAATATTTTTGAATATTTAAGTATTATTTCTGAGTCACATTATTTCTTCCCAAATACTGTCCACCATGCATAGAATGGTTCCGTTTCAGTACCAAAATTCATTCCACCGTAGTCATCAACTACAGTAAATGTCTTTCCTGCTCTAATAACTCCAGACACTGGTATTTCATCTCCGTTGAGAGTTACTGTACCTTGAATTGTTATATCTTGTGAAGGTGGTAAAAGCTTAATTACTCCAATGGTAACTTGTCCTGAAAGCACAGAAAGATCTATTGGATTGTTTGAATACGGTAAAGTTCCATATACAGATGATGCCATTGGATCAGTTATGATTATCATCGCATCATTTGGCAATTTCGTTCCAAGCTCAATCTTAAACTCTGAGCTTAACACGGCCGTAATTGTAGCATCTTCGGAAATAAGACCAAGTGGTTCTGGATCAACTACAACTCCTTTTCTTTCTTCTTCCATTCTCAAAGCTACTTGCCAAGCGCCTATTAAACTTCCATCAGCAGTTGGTGCAAGCGACCTTTCCCAGTGGTCTGGTCCTGCGACGATTAATTTCACATCTGGGTCACTAAAATCAATACTGTCAATATGATAGAATCTTGCGTAACCATCTAAACCCGTTTTTGCGTAATAGCAAGCACCATCTGGTCTAACAATTTTAACCATAACTGTTGGAACACCAAATTCACCATATGCATCTGTTACTAAAATGTTTAATTCATTAATTCCTCCATCTGTTGGAAGAATTCCATTCAACGCATCATCAAGTTGGGCAAGTCCATAACCTGAACTGTGGTCAAAACCTGCGTCATCTATATCCATTGCAGTTTGCTCAAGCAATTTTCTTATCTGCCATACTTTTGCATTCGGGAATTTTTGTAGTAATACAGCAACAGCTCCTGTTACATGCGGTGCTGCCATGGACGTGCCTTGGTAGTAATCATATGTTCCTCCATTACTTACTCTAACATTACTATTATGTCCTTCATAACCAATGCTATTGATTCCTGGAACTGTGGAGAGTATAGTAACACCAGGCGCTGCAACGGTGATTGCATCGCTTCTGTTTGAGAACCAAACTGTCCTGTAATTACCACCATAGTATTCCGCTGCCGCAACTTGGATAACGCCAGGATAACCTGATGGGTAATGATGGTGTTGATCTGTATGGTCATTTCCAGCCGAAACAACCATTACAACGTTGTTCTTAAGTGCATAATCAAATGCTGCTTTCATTGTATGGCTATAACCCCAGCCACCCCAAGAATGGTTCATAACCTTCGCACCATGCTCAACCGCCCAAATAATACCTGCTGCAACGTAATCATCACCAACGTATCCATTTCCACCAACAAGAGCAGGATCATCAAATATAACTATTGGCATGATTTTTGCATTTGGCGCAACACCGACGATACCTTTTCCATCTTTCTTCGCTGCGATTGTTCCTGCAACATGTGTTCCGTGCGCTCCACCATATGATGAATCCGTTCCTGCTGGTAATACTTTACCAATAAATGGTCTATATCCTTCAATAACTTGTCCTTCAAGATCTGGATGTGTTCCATCAACACCCGTATCCACAACAGCAACGATAATATCTGTACCACTTGCTTCATTCCAAAGTGATGACGTTATTCCCATCGCTTCAAGTCCCCATAGTTCATTCGATAGTTCTTCACCATAATCACGTGCAAGAGGTGAAACTTTTCCTTTATTTCCAAGTATGTTCTGATCAGGTGTTAATTTCGTAGGTGCTATTAATTCTCTTTTGTAGCTTGGTTCAACGTATTTAATTCCTTTAATATTTGCTTCTTTTATTTTTTCATAAGCTTCGGCAACTGTCCCGTTGAATTTAACTGAAACCATCTTAATTTGTGGCAAATCAACGATTATTTTACCGTTGAGCAATTTTGCTACTTCTAATGCCGCATTTCTATCCGTGTATCCGACAAGAACCTTACCTTCAGTATATTCCCCTTCTTTGAGTTCACCATAAATTATCTTAAATCCATCTGGCTTTGTTGTTTCAACATTTCTTGGATCAAAACCTGGTTCAAACGGTTTCAATGATTTATTAGAATCTGGCTTATTTAAAGCACAGGAGAATACCAAAAGGAAAACAAGAGCAATGCTAACGAAAAGTAATGATTTTTTCATCATTTATCCCCCCTTCCTCAATTTTCACCAGTTACAAATCTGTGATACATGTCTGTTTCTATCTTACCTGTTCCCAAATAGTTATTGTTGTCAGTATGAATTGCGTAAGCTACTGTCCTATCAGAACTGTCTATTACCCTTGCGTAAAGTAATTCATTACCCCATTCGTACGTTTTGTTAGCTTGTAATTTATCGTATGGATACCAAGTACCGGCTACGAAGTCAACCCATCTATACGTTTCAGATTCAGAGGTAAAATCTGAGAATTTAAAGCTAACAGTATTGCCTTGAGTAGCTGGAGTTATTCCAAAGATTGAGGGACTTCCATCAAGAGCTCTTGAGATAGAGTAGTAACAAAAATCGTTAACTACAAGGTCGTATAACCATATATCGTATATATAGGTAACATTACCTTCTGGTGTTGAAGTTGGACCAACAAATTGCCAGCTAAATTCTGGATCTCTTGGCACATTTGTCGAGCCATTGACAGGACTGATGTATTGAACATCAAACATTGGAAGCGGTATTACACTACCAACTACGCTGTAAGGAGTTTCATAACCATCATAAACCGATGAAACAGCATACCAAACTTTTTTATTTGGTTCAAGTTTTGCTGAATAGTCTGTGTATGTATATACATTATTTGGAAGTGTCGCTACAGGTTCAAAGATTGTTCCATCGAATGATCTGTAAATTTTGTAAGCCTTCGGTTGAGTTGTTCCCGATGCACTATACCATGGTCTCCAGTATACTCTCACATAGAGATTTTGGTCTTTATCTGCAACTGTTGGACTCGGAGTTTTACCACCATAGTATTCTATCTTTCCACGACGTGTGTAAGCTAATATATTGTATCCAGTAGGAACTGCGTTAGTATATTTTTCAACAATATAAGGTGTTATTGCAACCGATGGGGTTCTTGAAACATAGAGATAAATTATCTTCTCATATCTATTATCGTTTTGATCGTAAAGATCAACGTAAACTGGTACCATTCCTTCAAATTCTTTGACAGAGCTTAAAGCGCTAATTGCCGGTGAGTACCCAATCACTCTTGGATTAGTAAGTGTTCCTGCACCTGGTACTCCACCAACTTTCACGTACCACAGATTAAACGTATATTCGGTGGAAGTAGCAGTACCTAAAACCTTTATTCCATCAGTACTTACAACATTATCAACTAATTCTCTTCCCATTTCATCCAATATCACATATTCAAGTTCAAATGGTTTATCAGAGCTTGTTGGACCTAATTTTGCAACGCGCATTTGCGTCTCAAATTCTATAGTTTCGCCATCTTTAAGTCTCAATCCTTCTATATAGGTCTTCGCATACCCATTCTTGGAAATGATTATATCAAAATCAGTTGTTGTATTTAAAGTTATGTTATTAAACACTACTTTACCACTTGAATCTGTTGTTTGTTCACTTACCAAGCTACCATTTTTCATTAATTTCACGGTTGCTCCACTTGTCGCTGGACCACTCTTGTAATCAGTTATGTAAATCGTAAGATTACCTGTTCCTGGAATAGTAGCACTAACTTTAAATGTTTTTGTTACTTCGCCACCTTTTCCATCAGAGAATTTGAGTGTAACGCTTGTTTCATTCATCAAAGTTTCTGGGAACCAAACATATTTTGTTCCAACAATCGCACCAGGACCGCTAACTTTCGTTATTTGTACGGCATCTCCATCCGGATCAGAAACATAGTCTTTAAGGTTGATTGAAACTTCTTTACCAACTTTTGTTGAGAGATTCTGAAGTGGTAATACTACAGGTGGTCTGTTTGGAATAACAGCTGGTTGAACAGAAATCTCTAAAGTCGCATATGAAAAAGCTCCTTTGGAATCTCTTGCTTTGAGTAAGAAGCTGTAAGAACCCTCAGTAATAGCTGAAGTATTCCACTTAAAAACTTTTCCTTCAATAGTTGCTCCACGTGTATTGCCCTCAATAGTTACTTCTACTTCATCTCCATCAGGGTCATTTACTTTGTCGCTTAAATCAAATATAAATAATTCTCCTTTATTTACGTTTCCTGTGTAACTCGAGGCACTCCAAACTGGCGCATTGTTTGGAACTATTGAGACATTTATAACTAACGTAGCTGTGTTTTTACCACCTTTTCCATCAGATGCTTCAAGAACGAATGTGTAAGTTTTTGCTTCAGATGGTGTAAATTTGAAAACACCGTTCTCAATAGTTGCTCCGGTTCCTCTGACTATGGTAATACTCACAGGATCACCATCTGGGTCTGAAACTTTGTCAGAAAGGTCAAACTCGAGTAGCACACCAACAGTACCCGAAATCTCGTAAGGAGCATCTTTCCAAACCGGTGCTTTATTAAGTGGAGTACATGAAAACACAAAAGCCAAAACTAACAGTACAATCAAACTAAGCAAAAAATACTTTTTCACAACATATCCCCCCTCGCTCGTATAGAGGAGGGTGTAAAAGATGAAGATTAGCGAGATGGGTAACCTCAAGCCATTTGGACCACTATACGAAAATGCTCAAAAGCAGTTCTTAAAGGCAGCAGACCTTATGAACCTAGATCCAAACATTGGAAATTTCTTACTCTGGCCACAAAGGATTTTAGAAGTTCACTTTCCAGTAGTAATGGATGATGGAAGAGTTGAAATATTTGAAGGTTACAGAGTACAACACAATACAGCAAGAGGACCAGCGAAAGGTGGAATAAGATACCACCCAGATACAAATCTTGACGAAGTTGCATCACTTGCATTCTGGATGACATGGAAATGTGCAGTTATGAACCTTCCATACGGTGGCGGTAAGGGTGGAGTTAGAGTAGACGTTACAAAACTTTCCGAAAAAGAACTTGAAAGGCTAAGCAGAAGATTCTTCTCCGAAATTCAGATGATGGTTGGACCACAAAAAGATATTCCAGCTCCAGACGTAAACACGAACGCGAAGATAATGGCATGGTACATGGATACATACAGTATGAATGTTGGCTACACGGCTCTTGGTGTTGTTACTGGTAAACCACTTGACCTTGGTGGCTCAGACGGAAGACCGGAAGCAACAGGTAGAGGAGTTTCCATTGTAGCAAACGAGGCATGTAAAGCTCTTGGAAAAGATATATCAAAAGCAACAGTAGCAATTCAAGGTTTTGGTAACGTTGGTTCATACAGTGCAAAGATACTCAGTGAAGAATTTGGCGCCAAGATAGTCGCAGTTAGCGATGTAAGTGGTGGAATTTACAACGAAAATGGACTTGACATAAATGATGTGATAGCTTACAGAGATGCCAACAAAGGACTTATAAAAGGATATCCAAAAGCAAAACCAATCACAAACGAAGAACTTCTTGAACTTGATGTTGACATACTCGTTCCAGCCGCTCTTGAAAACGCAATTACAATTCAAAATGCAGACAAAATAAAGGCAAGGATTATTGTTGAAGGTGCAAACGGTCCAACAACACCAGAAGCAGAAGAAATACTAATAAAGAAAGGTGTTCTTATTGTTCCTGACATTCTTGCAAATGCTGGTGGTGTTACAGTTTCTTACTTCGAATGGGTACAAGACCTCCAAACATTCTTCTGGGACATTGACGATGTTAGAAAGAAACTCACAAAGATGATGGTTAACGCATTTGCGGAAGTTTACAAGACAAAGGAAAAATACAATACAGACATGAGAACAGCCGCATATATTGTTGCTATAAGCAGAGTTGCAAATGCTGTCAAAGAAAGAGGATACTACCCAATGTAATAATTAACCGAATTAATAGTAATATGAAATCCCCAGCTTTCGCTGGGGATTTTCGTTTTATATATTTATGACTTTAAATACTTGTTAAACCAATCAGTTATTTCCTGTAATCTTCTCAATCTATGCTTAGGTTTACCACTCCTAGAAAGTTCGTGATTTTCTCCTTTGAATATAACCAATTTAGCATCGACTCCAAAGTATTTTAACGCGGTGAACATCTGAATACCTTCAACGAGCCAACATCTGTAATCCTCATCTGAATGGATAAAGAGTGTTGGTGTTTTAACTTTATTGGCGTATTTCATTGGGGAATGCCACCAAAGTTTTTCAAAATTATCCCATGGATTTGCTAAATGTTGATCTTCTACAAAATAGTAACCTATATCTGTTGTTCCAAATTTTGAAATCCAATTTGCGATACTTCTTTGTGATACTGCTGCTTTGAATATATCTGTGTGACCAATTATCCAATTTGTCATATACCCACCGTACGAACCACCGGTTACTCCTAGTTTATCTTTATCGATAAATGGATATCTTTTTAGCGCTTCATCAACGAATTTCATTAAATCCTCGTAGTCAACAGTACCATATTTTCCTCTTATATCAGCAAATTCGTTTCCTCGTCCGTCACTTCCCCTTGGATTTGTAAACATCACGACGTATCCTTCATTTGCCCAAACTTGCATCTCGTGGAAAAATACCTCACCGTATACTGTTTTTGGACCACCGTGGATATCGAGTATTGCTGGATACTTTTTTGAGTTATCGAAATCAACGGGCTTTATTATCCAACCTTCTATTTCAACTCCATCATCAGAGAAAAATGTAAATCTTTCTGGCTTGGAAATTTTCCTTTCTTTTAAAACCCACTCATTAAATTCGGTAATTTGTTTTTCATTGCATCCTGGTTCCAATTTATAAACTTCCTGGAGTTTATAATCCCTTAACCCAACAAAATATATTTTTCCGTTCTTTACGTCAAATCCATCAATTGACCCGCCTTTATTTGTCAATTTTTCTATTTTTCCATCTTTCCCTATTTTATTCAAATAAGAACTATTCCATTCTGTTGTGACAAAGTAAAGATATTCTCCATCAACTACGGCATTTTTGTTTGAGCCGTACCTACAATCAGAACCAACGCTATTCCAAACGCTTAAATCAAATTCTGGAGTAAGCAATTTTACATTTTTTGTAGAGAGTTCTAAAAGGTAAAATTTCGGATTTTCATTTATACCGTATTTTTTCATGTTACTACCAGCGAATATTATTGAATCATCCAAAAAGTACGCATAAACATACTCAAATGGTTCTTCATGGGTTAATTTTTCAAGAGAATTATTTTCTATATCATACAAAAACAAATCACTTCTTATTTCCATTTTGTTTTCGTATCTATTTGAGACAAATAAAATTTTCTTTCTGTCTTGACTTACATCAAAATGATGAACATTGGTGAGCTCATCAGTGATAGGCATGAATTTATTTTCTCTTAAATTAAACAAATACAACCTTGCTCTTTTTTTGTTGGTAAAACCTTCTCCATTCGACCAAAATGGTATTTCGTCTATCACCTCGTAGTCTTTTTCTTCTTTTAATTTCTTTAAAATTTCCTGCTTATCTTTCTCTTCAATATTTGAGAAATCAGGTATGTACTTACTGTAAGTCGATAGTAAAACGAACATTTCGTCACTTAACTTTTCAATTTTTCTAATGAGAAACGGTACCTCAAAATATTTCTCAGCTTCTCCACCGTTCACGTTAATTTTGTAAAATATTGTGAACATTTCGCCATTTTCCATTCTCTTTTTGTCTTTTTCTTCCCTAATTTCTGAAAATAAGATACTCTCATCGTTTAGCCATATAAAACTTTTTTCCTTTCCGAACGATGTTAATTGGAACATTTTTTCTGTTTCGGTATCCAAAATCCATATGTTTGATGTGTAATTGTTTTCCTCCTCATTCATTGTGTGGACGACAAAGCCGACTAATTTTCCGTTGGGTGAGAACGAGATGTTAGAAACAAATTTGAACTTTAATAAATCTGATATAGTAAGTTTTTCCATGAAGACACCTCCAATCTAAGATAAAATACAATAATGGTTAATTATTTCTATTATACTAAATTTTATTTGAAGAAAGAAAATCAATTTTTCATACTGTAATTTTTAATTCAGAGGTGATATAATTGTTAGTGATTCAAACTATTTTTTATTTATAATTAAGTATAATTTTGTATATAATTGCTTGATTGGAGGGATTAATTTGTTCAAGGAATTTCTCAAAAAGCGCTGGCATTTTTATATTTTTGGAATTATTTCACTGATTATAATCGATTTACTGCAACTTTTTGTTCCAAAATTTGTTGCGAAAGCGGTAAATGCTCTTCAAACGATTAAAGATATAAATGAAGTTAAGACTTTTGTGCTTTCGATATTAGCTTTAGCGTTTGGAATGCTTATCGGTAGATTCTGGTGGCGTTACTTTATTATGGGAAGTTCAAGGTATTTCGATTATTATGCCAAAAAGAACCTTTTTGACAAAATTCTTGGACTTGATATGTTCTTCTTTGACAAACATAGATCGGGAGATATAATGGCTTACTTTACAAACGATATAGCAACGGTTGAAAGAATGCTTGGAATTGGCGTTGTTCAACTTACCGACGCTGTTTTTATGAGTTCCATGACAGTTTTTTTCATGGCAACTTCAACCAATTGGAAACTTACACTGATTGCACTCTCGCCACTTCCTGGGATTATATTAATCTCTGCGTTGTTTGGAAAATTAATTTTTAAACGTTCGAGGCGAGTACAAGACGTTTATTCGGAACTAAGTGGTTATACGGAAGAGACAATGGATGGTGTAAGGATTATAAAAAGCTTTTCTATAATCCCAAAAATCGAGGAACTCTTTGAAGAACGCGCGAGAAAACATTTTGATGCAACAATTTCACTCATCCGAGTATGGGGCGTCATGTGGCCATTGGTGCACTTTGTTGGAACGTTGGCGTTTTTCTTGGCGCTCACCGTTGGCGGTCCTATGGTTGTAAAAGGGACCGTTACATTAGGAGACTACTTGGCCTTTAACAGTTACATAGGTATGCTCATATGGCCATTGACAGCTTACGGCATGGTTATGAATGTTATCCAGCAAGGGCGAGCTTCTTTGCAAAGGTTGAGAGAACTTCAAAGTGTTCAACCTTTTGTTGTAGAACCAGAAAATCCCGTAAAATTGGAACATATAGAGGTTATAGAAACAAAAAAATTATCATTTAAATATCCAGAAACGGATAGGTTTGTGCTTAAAAATGTGGATTTTTCCGTTAAAAAAGGACAGTTTGTAGGCATAGTTGGGACAGTTGGAAGTGGAAAGTCAACACTTGTTAAGATAATTAGCAAATTGTATCCTGTTGAAAATGGACAAGTTTTTATTAACGGAATAGATATAAACCATCTCCATTCAAGGGATATAAGAAAATTAATATCGTATGTACCACAAGAAACGTTCTTATTCTCAAATTCTGTTAAGGAGAACGTTGCTTTTGCTATGGAAGAATACGATTTTGATAAAGTAAAAGAGATGGTAAAACTCTCTGCCGTTGAAGAAGATGTCGAAAAATTTCCGAAAAAATATGATACAATAGTGGGACAGAGAGGTGTAATGCTTTCCGGTGGTCAAAAGCAAAGGTTAACAATAGCAAGAGCGCTTATGAGAGACGCTGACGTTTATATATTTGACGATTGTTTATCTGCTGTTGACCCAGAAACTGAGCAAGAAATAATCGAAACACTTCGAACAAAGATGAAAGGTTCTACGATGATAATAATAACTCACAGATTAAAAATTCTGCAAAGTGCTGATATAATATATGTGTTAGACCAAGGGCAAGTAGTTGAGAAAGGTACGCATTATGAACTGCTTAGAAACGAAGGATTGTATGCAAGGATGTATAAGAAACAGCTTGTATTGGGCGAATAATTAGTAACTAAGTTAAAAGCGAAGGTGAATGAATGGAAGAAGGTTTACTTTTAGCTTTTCTTATTGTCGTTTCTTCAGCGGTGGTTTTACTAACTGTTCTTTTCGTAATTCAACATAAAAAAGTGAGGAAAATTCAAAGGGAAAATGAAGATTTAAATAATCTTCTAGGTGTTTTTGACGCAATAAGTAATATTTATCAATATGGTATCGTTACTTGGATTAACGATGAGCTTGCGTACATAAACTCAAAAATTATAGAACATGCGAATTTATTGGGATTGGATTTAAAAAGTAGAGAGCAAATTCAGCGGATGCTTGATAATCCTGAAAATTATCTTACAATATACGATATTTTGAAAGATATACGTGAACATCAAGACATTGATTCAGATTATACCAGAACGTGGAACAAGGAAATAGGGAAAAAGTATGTTGAAATAACTTATTTAGTTAGAATTCAAGGTGATAAAAAAATCAGAGCTATAATTACAAAAGATAGCTCCTTCGAATACCAAAACATCGAAAGGCAGATTTTAAGTGAACTAATAAATATAATTTCAAGCGAACTTTCCAAAAGTGATGTTAGTATAAAAAATTTAGGTGAAAGCATTAGAAAATTATTACTTTCACATGGCCTTATCGATACATTTGGAATAGCCTTTTTGGAACCTAACGGTTACATTTATTACCCATACTTCAAGTACGTTGACGATGATGATAAAAGTGGCATGCGTTTTGGGCCCGAGGTAAAAAATTTGACAAGGTATGTTATAGATAAGAATATTAAGCTTCATATTCGAAATAGTGAAAAGGAACAATTATTACCTGAAGGATATTCTTTGTATAAGATTCGCGGTGAGTTGTTTACTATATACGCAGTTCCAATTGCTTACAGGTCCATTGTTCGTGGAGCAGTGCTTTTTGAAAAGCAGGGTGAAGATCAATTCTCGGATATTACACTTAATCTTTTCGACAAGGTTGTTAACATGATAACTTTGGCGTTTTCGTTTTTAGATGTGCTTAGGGAAGTTGATGAAGAAAGAAGAAAGCTCTTTGAACTTTCGATAAAGGATTACCTTACTGGTGCGTACAGCAGAAGATTTCTTGAACAATACCTTGAGAAAGAATTATTTAAGAGCAAAAGAATGAAAACTCCGTTATCAGTCGTGTTCATAGATATTAACGACTTTAAAAAAATCAACGATATTTACGGACATGTGTATGGTGATAATGCGCTGAAGATGTTTGTTAAGATTGTGAATGAAACTATTAGGTCGATGGATTTGATAGCAAGGTACGGCGGAGATGAATTTGTGATTGTTTTGCCAGAAACAGTGTTAGAAAATGCTCAAAAAGTTATCGAAAGAATAATTGACAGATTAAAGGAAGAAAATATAACCATTTCTTATGGAATTATCGATGCTTCTGAGTATGGCAGTATAGATGACATATATAAAACGGTTGATGAAAAAATGTACGAGATGAAGAAGAGGAAAAATCTCTAACTTAAATATCAATAATTTTAGGGGGAAATATTGTGAATATAAATTTTGTGAATTTTGGTCGGTTTAAAAAGTATTCATCAACAATAGCGATAGTTTTTATTGTCGCTATTTTCTTTTTATTATACTCCTGCACGAATAAGTTGACCAATTCAAACAATATTTCAAATATTTCCGATAATACATCTACCCAATCTGCGCAAAAAGATTATTTTAGTGACAGGCTAATAGTTGGATACGAAGATGAAAACAAAATCCCCGATATACTGAATTTGTTAGATGGAGAAATTATTCTGCACATCCCTGAACTAAATGCTGTTTCTGTCAAAATTAAGCAAAATGCTGAGTATGTTATAAATAAATTATCTAAGATGGGTGACATTTCAAAATGCGGTATAAGATACGTTGAGTTATCTTACAAAAGGTACTTAGAGCCAGCTTATAAAAGTAAAGAACCAGAAGTATCTTTGTCTAAAGAATTAATCGGGGTATCACATTTTGCGTATGCAAATTACACAGGTGAATCACTTGATTTTTATTTATGGAGTCATAGAGTTGTTAATATAAAAGATGCGTGGAATGAAAACCTTTTTGGTGATGACATAGTCGTTGCGGTTTTAGACACAGGAGTGGATGGAACAAATCCGGACTTACAGGGTCAGATTATCGAAGGTTACAGACCCTTATATGATTCCATTATCCCACCTAATTCCGATTCTTCTTATGGAGGTTCTCACGGTACCCACGTAGCTGGAATAATTGCAGCAAAGCTTGATGGCAAAGGTGTTGTTGGAGTTGCTCCAAGAGCGAAGATAATGCCGATAGTTATATTTGATAACGGTGGATGGTATATTGGTGATGAATATACGGCAAAAGGTATTATCTGGGCAGTTAACCATGGAGCTAAAGTTTTGAGTAACTCTTGGGGTGGGCCAGGTTATTCTCAAATTCTAAAAGATGCATTTGATTACGCGCTTGAAAAAGGAGTTACTGTAGTAGTTGCGGCTGGTAATTCAACATCTTCCCAGACGTTTCTGTACCCTGCAAATTATCCGGGTATCATACAAGTTGCCGCAGCAGAATTCAACGGTGGCAATGTTAAGACCGCTTATTTTTCAAACGGTAGTCCTATGATTACAGTTGCCGCACCGGGTAGAGATATCCTCTCGACAATGCCACAGGTTGGATCAAATGGATATGACAGCGATTCATTCATTTGTGACGAAAATGGTGGATACTATGGTTTCATGTCAGGTACATCCATGGCGACACCGTATGTTTCTGGATTTGTTGCTTTGCTACTTCAAAAATATCCAAGTGCAAAACCTTGGCAAATAAGAAAAATTATCGAAAGTTCGGCATTGGATATTGATGAACCTGGGATTGATGAAAGATCAGGTTATGGATTTGTACAAGCAGAAGCGGTTAATAGAGAACTCCCAACAACCGGAGGCACAGGTTTTGTTGTACATGTCACTGATTATTTCGGAAGTTGGGATATTCAATCTGCATTTGTTTCATTAGTTGGTACTTCCACCGATAATAGACTAGTTAGATATTTTGCTAAGACAAACAAAGACGGTTTGGCAAAGTTTGTAAGTATTGATAGTGGTGTATATGATATATTCTTTGGAGGACCAGATAGTTTTGAATCATCGGCTGGTTTAATTACACAATGTTTGAGAAAAGCGGAAGAAAGGCAGTATAATTTCAAAAACTTTAGCTTGAACGATTCAAGCACACTTGATGTAAGATTTTCTTCAAGCGCAAGTATAGTGTTGGGGAATAAGCCAGCAGATATGCAAATTGTCTTTCAAAATATATTGAAACCTTCAACTGATATCACTGCGTATACTTACATTGATTTTTCAAGCATTAATTCATATGATTTTTCCAAAATGAGTGGGAAGTATTATATAAAAGCCGAGATTAGTCAACCTGCGATGAATGATATAACCCTTAACGGGACAATTACCATCAACGGATTTAAAATACCAATTTTTGGTACAATAACAAAAGGTTCAACAAATACAGTTCTTCGCGATAAAGTAGGAAATTACTGGACGGTGTTTGGCAATGAGTAAAATGAATAGAAATTATAGAAAGTTCTTCCTCATAATAATTCTTATAATTACTATTTTCCTTTCCAGTTGCGTTAATTTCAAAAATTCCGAGAATTATATAAAGTTAGTAATTTCAGAGTACAGTTCAGGCCCTGCCGTGGAAGGAGCCAATGTGAAAATTTATTGTGGAAATACGTTGTTAGAGGAAGTGACAACTAATAAAGAAGGGATAGTTACATTTAGCAAAACTATCCAAATAGGAAAACCGTACACCATAGTTATCTCAAAACCGTTTCATGCCAAGACTGTTATAGACATAGAGAGATTACAAAGTTCATTGACAATAAACACAACTCTAAGGAAGGCAAATTTTGTTGAAAACATGGAAAATAAAATGAACATCGTTTATTCAATTTACGACTCGGAACAGAAAAAAATAAAATACACACCTAGTCAAGAAGGTATCTATACTATATTTTCTACATCTTCTATTTTCATCGAAGCACAAGCGACCTCATCAGATATTTCTATCTCACACATGTACGCAAAAATTGGTACTCCGCCGGGGGCGGAGTTTTTGACTTCTCCAAGATTGTACAGCGAATCTAGTCGTCTATCGGGTAATATAGAAACAACAGGTTTTTACGGAAAAACTTATCTTTTTATCGATTGCTATGACGTAAATGACAACAGATATGAGAAAATAATACCGATTTATTTCTCAGATTCAGTTAATTTAAAACTCAAACCTTACATAGTGGAGCCACAAAAGCCTGCAATTTACGCTTACACAATTAGAAGTGAAACAAAATATTACAATTTTTCACAAAATTTAGAAAAATTGGGAAGTTTAGATGTTGGTTTAAATACCTACATAAAAGTAAATTGGAAAAAATGGGAAGAGAGCACACAAAATTTAATTACAGATAAACCTTACGGATACGCGATTTACCGTTCTTACGACGGGAAAAATTTCGAAAAAATAGCCGTTGTTTCTGATAGAGAAAACTCATACATAGACACTTCGCCAACAAATAGATTTGGAAAAAGAGTGTGGTATGCCGTTGCTAGTGTTTATAAATTTTTGGAAGGGGCAAGAAATATAGTTGGAAGTGTTGTTTTACTCCCATCTTTTAAAATAACTAATGTCAAACCGTATGATGGTGAAACAAACGTTTCTGTGACACCAGAATTTTCTTGGAAATTTGAGGGACTTGAAGATTTTGAAGGAATAAAGTACAAATATGAAATATGGCTTTACGATTGGACTGTAAATAAAAAACATTACTACTATCCAGTTGATAGTAGTAACAATCGAATAATATTTGAAACAAAAAATCCAGAAATTAAAGTGAAATTTGAAGATTACATATGGCAAGATTTGGACGAAGGCAAATTACAATCCAACAAACCCTATGAATGGGCACCCGAACTACTGGCAGCTGTTTTAGAAGACGAT
Organism: Fervidobacterium nodosum Rt17-B1; assembly: GCF_000017545.1. Taxonomy (NCBI): domain Bacteria; kingdom Thermotogati; phylum Thermotogota; class Thermotogae; order Thermotogales; family Fervidobacteriaceae; genus Fervidobacterium; species Fervidobacterium nodosum. The sequence goes on from NC_009718.1 coordinate 1,170,328, forward strand.
AAAAATAACTCTATTGCGGTATCTATCGTTTGTGATTACAATGGAATCATCTCTCCAGTTTTGATACCACCTGAAAAGTATTACCTTTTTATAACAGGAAACTAATTATCTTCATTGATTTTGATATTTTGTGCTATTTAACAACCCCAAGTACAAAGAGCCTTATAGTTTCAGATTTTGTCGGTGTTCCGTAAGGTTGATATGCGCCTGTTATTATTCTTGGATCGTATGAATAAGTTTTGTAATAACCTGTCAAAGTTTGGCCAGTAAATTGATCAAACGTTCCAACAGGACCACGCACATTTTGCATTATACTACCAAACACAAAGAGTTGACCTGTCGGATTACCTGAATTGTATCCTTCCACCTTAAATGACCCGTCGAAAGAAAATATGCTTGAGAACAATTTCATATTATTGAGTTTATTTGTTATTACAACATCGTTAATTGCGACTATGTTCAAAGAAGAAGTTTCATTTGATGTAACAAAACCTTTTATCTGTTTGAGCTTATCTATATCTACTATATTACCTTCACTTGTGCTGAAAAATTTTTGGTATGTTTTGTAAGGTATTATCCTGTCGTTTATGTAAACGCTCTTTTCCGAAAACAAAGTGTAATTTCCATTATACGTGGAAAGACTGCTTGGACCGTCTATAGTCATATTACCAGTCGAATATATAATTCCGTTAAAGTTGAAGATAAATTCCTCTGCTGGTCCTCCTCCTTGTTTCCTCATTCTTGCCAAAGGTGGGCCCGATGGTTCCCACGTGATTATATAATCGACGTTTCCCTGAGAGATTTTAATGTCATAGTTTGAATTTCCTTGACCATGATTGAAACTGACAGTTATATCACCCGTGAACTTGAGCCCACTTAGTTTATTTGGGTTATTTTTCACATTGTTATATGTATCAACAAGTGAATTAATTGAACTTTGGTATTGAGATTTTATAGTGTTAAAGTCTAGAGATCTAATATCTTCTTGAGTTAAAATTTTATATGGTGGATTTCCCAGCAAATTCGCATAGTTAGAATAATTATTTGGTTGAACCACATTGCCGTTTCTATCCTTAATTCCAAGAATTTCGATTGTACTTAGGAATGTAGGATTACCTCTAGCGTTATTTATATTTATATAATCGTGAGTTCTCAATGGCCCATCTATTATTTCACCTGATTTAAAATATATCGTCTGCCCGTTTTCTAGCTTTTCTTTGTTAGTAAAATAAACATATTGATTTAAAAGCTTTGAACCAACTATTCCGTAAGCGTAAGTTGGTGTTTCGTTTTTTACAACACGGGAAACTAAAAATAAATTCAGTTTATTAATGTTGAATGCATATATTTCAATAGAATCCAAACCACGCTCTGATTTATAATTCGATATTTCATTGATTATAGATGGGTCAATTGAATAATTTTCATTACTAGTTATAGAAAGCACTTTGTAAACATTATTAGCTTTAACATTTTGGGTTACAAATTGTTTCCAATCACTATTTAATCTATTCAAAAATTGTGAATTAAACCAGCTTGGAGTGTTCGTCGAAAAGACAACATTGAAGCCAAGTACGCCAGCGTTCCTACTTCTCATCATACCTATGCCAATGTTTAATGTATTTAAAGCGTCAATTTCCAATTGCGATTCCAAACGCATTCTCACTTCATTATTCCTATAATTTGCAAGTACTTCGTATATTATAAGGAGTAATATACTAGCGACAGTAAGAAATATAAGTACAATTGCAGTTGCGAAACCATGCTTTTTTAGATTAGACATATTTGTCCCCCCAATTTATTATCCTGCTTCAGTAAGTGCCGAAAGAAGAAAAATAGGATAAGATCCTGATAAATATTGATTTGGATCTTCTAGAATTTGTTTTAGTGGTGTTTGAAATTGTTTTTTTAAAGCTTCCTGTAACTTTGCATTTTTCGGTTGAACCATCATTATTATAAATTTTTTTGAATTAATTATTCCTTTCGCAAACCTAGCACTTCCGATTGTATTTGGAATATTCATTATTATTTTGCCATTTGAATCATTGTAATCACTGAAGATTAATTTACCATTTTCAATTTTAAGTTTTTTCTTCTCAATTACTGCACTTAAGCTTGATTGCTGTGGAACGAAGAAAGGTAGTATTAAATAATTATTGGTTGCTTCTAATTCTTCCGTTTTCCAAACGCTCTGAGACAAAAACATATCAATTGTGTTTGTCAAATTTTGAACATCCGCGTAGAATTCCGCGTACTCTTTTTGTTGATTTAAAACGTTTAATGTCGCGTTAAATATTAGCCCTAACATTCCAAAGATTATTACAAACACTATTAAACTAGCTATCAAACCTGTTAAAGTAAGGTCCATTCATCTCTCCCCTTAATAGTCTAATTTAATTTGTGGATTTATATTTGTAAACCGTGAAATCGCTTATCTTACCTGGCGCGTATTCTATCGTGAATGTAAATTTATCAAAATAATTGCCCGGAATGGAAGTTCTGCTGAATTTGTTTAACCGTGGATAATTACCTGGTGATGGATTACCGTAAAAAGCAGTATTTATTTCGCCTACCGCGTTACTAAAATCTGTTTGGATATAAACCCACCTTGCTATAAAATTCTGTAGTTCGGTAACCTTTTGAAAATTATTTAGCATGGCAACCGAATTTATAACAGATGATAACCCATATGTTATCACCATAAATACTATAGAAATCAGCAAAATAGCCACTACACTCTCAGTTAATGTAAACCCTTTTTTGTACACTTTAAACACTTAATTTATTCCCCCCTTTTTGCATTCTCTAAATATTAGACAACTCTTTCCGATAATTTGTTTAGAAGGAAAAAATACAAAATTTATATAGGGGTGTATCAGTGTGGAAAAATTGCTTATTTTCAATGATAACACGGCAAAAGCTAATAAGATACAAAACACTGAATATCTAAAGAAAAATTTCTTAAATATAATAAAAGAACTAATAAAGACACTAAACGAAGTTGAGTTTATAAATAAGTTAGCTTCTATTATTTATCTCAACACATCTGTAGTAGGTGTTAGGGCAATGACAGACTCGTACATAAAGATAATCGGAAAATCGTGCAAAATTTCAAGTTCATTTCAATCTGATAGTTTGAAACTAACGATTTATCACACAGATTTTTCAACGCAAGAGCGCGATTTTATTAGCAACATCTTTGAAATTGCTCAAACGCATTTACAGAATATATTGTACCATAACAGATCAATTTATATGCTACTACGTGACCAACTAACTGGGGCATATACAAGACAAGCTGGTATGGAGATACTTTCGAACATCTTTGAAAGTGTTAAGCGTAATGATAGAAAAGGTTTTTTAGTATTCATTGATATTGATAATCTCAAAGAGCACAACGATAAATACGGTCATACGAAAGGTGACCAAATTTTAAAAGATTTCTCAAAAACATGCCTAAACATGATAAGAAAGAGCGATGTTCTTGTAAGGTATGGTGGTGATGAATTTTTACTCTACATAGATTCGAATGAACCTGAGAAGGTCATCGAACGGGTAAAATTAACTTCCATAGTTGAATTTTCGTATGGAATTGTTAGTTTGCGAAATTACAACTCTCTTGAAGAAGCGATTCAAAGTGCCGATTTGAAGATGTACGAAAGTAAAAAGATGAATAAAGCCGATAAAAAGATAATCTATCAAAATTTAAGCTCGTGATAAAAATTAATGAGACCTAAAGAAATTTCCCTTCTCCAAGTGTGTCGTGGTATAATAATATCAAATTGGGAATATTGTCGGGAGTGATTCACTTGGGGAAGGGGAATTTTTTGTTTTCTCTCACAAATTTGTTCACGATTCAGCGTTGGAATAACCGACCGGCGATAATAAGGTTTTCCGAAGCTGATAATTCCTTTAATACATTATTTTTATCTTTCCTTTTTAAAATCTCCGAAGGTCAATCGATTCAATCAATTGAAGATAGCCTAAAATGGAGGTTCACACGTGAACTTCCAAAGATTGTACTTTCGGATGTTTCGCTGCAACTCAAAGAGCGCATCGAAAGGTTTTCGCCACAAGTATGGAAAGAAGTAACTGAGAAATCTATCCAAGACTTACGAAAATTGTCGGATGAAGAAACCGTTGATTTTTTAGTATCATCTATTAAAGAGAATCCGTTAGATAAGATTGCTGATTTGTACGTGAGCTATCTTGAAGCATATGAAAATGGAAAGCTTTTTGATTACTCTCAACCTCTGAAAGAATTGGAAGAAAAGATAGAAAAAATAGAAAACTATTTTGGAAAAGAGAAAAGCGATAAGTTATGGGATACCGCTAAATACTCTTGGCCTGCCATTTTAAATCTCACTTCTATGGTACGATGGAATAGAACACACCGCAATGTTCGAACAACTGTTTCAGGGCACTCTTTCCTTGTTGTTACAATCGCTTACTTGATTGCAAAATTATATAAATTCGAAAATATCGAAGAAGTTATTTTGAAATCAGTCCTGCACGACCTACCGGAAGCATTCACAGGTGATGTCATAACTCCGACAAAGAAAAAAGTTCCGGGGTTAGAAGAGCTAGTCAACGTCGTTGAACGTGAAATGATTAAAGAATGGATAAACGGAAATGAGAATGTAAAACCTCTCGAAAATTACGTAGAATATTGTATTGAACCATTTAGCGGGGATTCTGGAAGAATTGTAAGAACCGCTGATTACTTTGCCGCACTCCTTGAATGTGCTGTCGAAGTACATTCAGGAAATAGATTGGATGTATTCCGAGATAGCTTTTTTACGTTTAAAAAGCTCATCAAAGAAATTTCACCGATAGATGTTTCTGAGTGGATTGATGAAATAGAAGCGCTAATACTCTGACTTTTATGATAAGCAAGGAGGAATCTTATGGTAGATTTCAAGATGACAAAAGATGGCTTAGTGCTCTACATTAAAGATTACACTGACATATTCGATGTTCTTCAAAAGATAGAGGATAAAGTAAAGAGCATGGGTAATTTTTTTGCAAAAGGTGATAAGATAATGCTTCTGATTGAAGAACATGAGAAACACATCGCCGATGTGCCTAAGATAGTCGCGAGAGTCCAAGAGCTTGGACTCACAATCTCGCATGTTCTTATGGGCTCGGAAGGTGCGAATGAAGTTGTGGTAAAGAAGAAAGTTGATATGGTAAATCAAGGAGATACACGTTCTGGTACAAAAATAGTTAAGAAAAACCTCAGGAGTGGGCAGAGCATTATCCACTCTGGTGATGTGATATTGCTTGGCAATTTACATGCGGGAGCAGAGATTGTCGCTGGAGGCAGTGTAGTTATCTTCGGAAGATGTCAGGGCATTGTGAGAGCGGGAATAAATGAAGGAAGGGAATCAGTTATTGCAACACTGTCTTTCGAGGCCCCATTCGTTCAAATTTCAGATTTAAAAGGGACATTCACAGAAAAATACGAATTTCCATGCATTATTTACGTTAAAAGTAGTAGAATAGAAATAAACAAATACGACAACAAATTGGGAGGGATAAACGTTGAGTAAAGAGAAAAAAGAAAAATTAACTACAAAAGACTTACTTTTAAAATTTTCAGCTATTCCAGGACCTTCTGGATACGAAGATGAAGTCCTTGAAGAAATAAAAACAATTATGAGTGATTATTCCGACGAGTGTTTCCGAACACCTATGGGCAGCCTTGTGTGTGTTAAAAAAGGCGCGGGACCGAAGATTGGTTTTTTTGCTCATGCTGACCAGATAGCGTTTGTCGTTACGAAAATATACGAAGATGGATTTTTGAGACTTTCAGGCGTTGGTGGATGGGATCCAAAAACAGTTGTAAGCCAAAAAGTATGGATTCACACAAAGAAAGGAAAATTAAGAGGTATAGTTGGCTTTATGCCTCCGCACCTCCAAACAACGGAAGAGTCGAAAAAAGTACCAGATTATGACCATTTATTCGTCGACGTTACTATGAACCCAAATTGGAAGGATATATCGATAGGTGATCTGGTAACTTTAGATATAGAAGGATTTGAGAAAAACGGGACGATATTCGCGCCAGCACTTGATAACAGAGCAAGTTGTGTGGCCATAATCAAGGCGGCTGAGTTACTCTCAAAAATTAATACACAAGCCCAGGTTTATTATATATTCTCAACCCAAGAAGAGATAGGGGGACCAGGTGCGAAAAGCGGTGCGTACATTTCAGAGATAGAATACGGCATAGTCATAGATGTTACACATGGTGATGAGGATATACCTGGTTATCCTAAGATAAAGATGGGCGAAGGACCAGCCGTTGCTGTTGGACCTGTTACAAATAAAAAATTTGTGGAGCATATAAACAAAGTAGCTGGAAAATACAACATAAAGCTCCAAATAGAACCCATACCGGGAAGGTCTGGAACAGACACCGACGAAGTCCAACTTACGAGAATAGGTGTTAAAACAGCTTTGATATCTATACCTCTAAAATACATGCACAACCCATACGAAAAAATTACAGTTAAAGACGTCGAAGACACAGCCAAATTACTTGCATTCACGGCAGCTGAAATCACGGAGGTGGAAAAGCAATGATGAAGTATTTAAAAGAACTCACAGAATTAAAGGGAGTTTCTGGATTTGAAGATGATGTAAGGGAATATATAAAAGAGAAAATAAAAGATAAAGTGGATGAATTGTTTGTAGATAGAATGGGAAATCTAATAGCGCTAAAGAAAGGCAATGGGAAAGGTAAGAAAATATTGCTTGATGCACATATGGACGAGGTTGGATTTATGGTAACTAACATCAACGAAGATGGTACATTATCATTCGCGCCAGTTGGTGGCGTTGACCCAAGGGTTATAATTGGTAAAAAAGTTCAAGTTGGTAAAGAATCAATAGGCGTGATAGGTTACAAAGCCGTCCACATTCAAAGAGAAGGAATGATGAACACACCCAAATACTCAGAACTTAAAATAGACATAGGAGCGAAATCAAAACAAGAAGCGGAAAAACAAGTCAAAATAGGTGATATGGTGGCGTTTACAACAAATTACGAAGAATCTGGAGACTTCGTAATTGCGAAAGCTCTTGATGACAGATGTGGTTGTAGTGTGCTTATGGATTTAATAGATGAATTATCAAATAAAAATTCGTTGCCAAACGACGTTTACTTTGCTTTCACTGTCCAGGAAGAGACAGGCTTAAGAGGCCCTGCAATAATAGCGGAACAATTAAAAGTTGACATGGCGATAGCCGTCGAAACAACAACAAGTGGTGACGACCCAGAACTTGAAAAGCAACTTTGGTCCACTCACCTTGGTAACGGTCCTGCGATAACATTTATGCACAGTGGATACGTTGTTCATCAAGAAATATTTGAAAAACTCGTCCAGATAGCCAAGGAAAACAATATACCATTCCAATACAAAATGCGCACAGTTGGAGGCACAAACGCAAGAAGATACGCTATAACTGGAATACCTGCGGGAGTTGTATCAGTTCCTGCAAGATACATTCACAGTCCAGTCTCGTCGATAAATAAAAACGATTACAAGCATACGTTAAATTTGTTAGAAATGTTTCTTGAAAAAGAATAAATTTTGGTTTTTTAAGTTACTTTTTTGTGAAAAACATTTATTGACAGGTTATAAAGTTTTTTATATAATAAATTAATTGGAAAATAGAGAGTTTTGCGATAGTAGTTGACATTTGGGGATGTTATTTACAATTAAAGTAAACAAACAATATCATCTCAAGATAGTGTTAACTTGTAGTGATGAAAGAGTGTAATTGTGAAAGAATGCGATTGATATTGCCATTGTGCGTTTTCCAAAGATTCTTCACTACACAAAATCCTTGAATATATTTCGCTAAGTTCTTCGTATTCTTCAGCCCTCGCTTGAGTCGGAAAAAGTCTTTCAACAATGAAAACTTAGATTCACATTGATTGTTTTTACCGAGCGGTACCACTACGTGATTGATATTTCTGAACAACAGCTTTACTGCACTTTCATATGCACCAAGTCCATCAGTAATAAGTTCAATGTTTCTAGGTTTTGAATTACCAAAGAACTTCTCGAGCAATACTTTGACTTGTCCCATATCACGATACTTTGAGACATGCCAACAAAGAATTAAGTTAGTTTCGTGATCAACTAATAGCCAAACATAGTACTTTTGTTCTTTGAACACAAGAACAGTTTCATCAGCATGAACTGAGAAAACATTTTCGATGGTAAATGTTGGAAAAAGTACAGAGAATAAAGTACACAATTTAATAACCCATTTGTATATGGTGACATGAGATACTTTGATATTAAGAGAATGAGCAAGAGAGCGATAAGACATATTGTGTTTCATATACAAAACAAAAGCCTTTAAGACGAAAAAGATAGGGAAGCGGAAATATTTAAATTTCTCAGGAATAAGGGTGACTGGTTCGGGGAGGTTAAAAGGTACTCTATCTTTGGTACGACAAGCTCTACAACGGAAGACAACGAAAGAGCGACGGACTTTGTAAATTTGCATAGATTTACCACAAGAAGTGCATTTGGGATAAGGGAAAGGGAAGTTTTTGCGTTTTTGAGAATGGGAGAGTTTGAAAGAATGATGGCAGAGTTTGCAAAGGAATTGTTGGTTACCGTATTTGTCATGACCGTTTTTGTATAAGCTGGTGGAACCGCATTTTGGACAAGAGAGCGTTGAGTTGTTCATATCGGGATACCTCCTTTGTCGAGAGTTGGTTGGGGGGTGTCCCCTCTTTATAAGGATAATGCGGTTTTTGGAAAGTTTCAATACTTTTAGTTAACATTATCAATCATTGTAACGCCGGTTTTTTTGATTTTCGGCTATCTTTCACCGGCGAGTTTAATTAAGAGATGTTTCTAAATTTATTATCTTCCATATACTTAAAAGTATCAACCAGAATTTTTGTGAAGAGTATCACATTTTTATGGAAAATTATTGAAAATCTCTCTTTTTCTTTGAGATATTCAAAGATATTCAAGTATGCAATTTTTTAGAATAGTCCTGTAATTTCTCCATTTTCGTCAATATCTATGTTTACTGCAGCTGGTGCTTTTGGCAAACCTGGCATAAGCATTATTTCGCCTGCTAAAGCTACAACAAATCCTGCACCTGCGCTTATCTGGAAGTCTCTCACCGTAAATTCGTATCCAGATGGAGCATTTATCTTTTTGGGATCATCTGAAATGCTATTTTGTGTCTTGGCTATAATTACCGGATAATTTCCAAATCCATTCTTTTTTAACATCGAAAGTTTTGATTTTGCTGTATCCGTGTAGATAACTTTTCCTGCCCTGTAAATTTCTTTTGCTATTAGTTCTATCTTTTGTTCAACGGGCAAATCACTTGGTACTAAAGGTTTATAATTACTCGGCACATTTTCAATAGTTTCAACTACTGCTTTTGCAAGTTCTATTGCGCCTTCAGAACCTTTCGCATAGGCTTCGTTAAGCACGCATTTAGCTGGACTGTTTTTCAAAACAGCTTCTATTTCTTTTTCTGTATCGGTCGAAAATCTGTTCAGCGCAACGACGACGGGCACACCATATTTTTTCATGTTTTCAATATGTACTTTCAAATTTTCCAAACCCTTAATTACAGCATCTACGTTTTCTTCGTTAAGGTTATCTTTCGAAACTCCGCCATGGTATTTCATCGCGCGTATCGATGCAACTATAACAACAGCGTCTACAAATAATCCGCCAGTTGGGGCAACAAAGTCTAAGAATTTTTGAGCGCCAAGGTCAGCTGCAAATCCAGCTTCCGTAACGACATAATCTGAAAGTTTAAGAGCTAACTTGGTTGCAATTAGCGTATTTGTGCCATGTGCGATATTTGCGAATGGACCACCATGTACAAATGCAGGGGTATTTTCAATTGTTTGAACAAGATTTGGGTTAATTGCGTCTTTCAAAAGTGCCGCTGCCGCGCCTTCGGCTTGTATGTCTTTCACTCTAACTAATCCATTCTTTCCTTGAGCAATTACAATTTCGCCGATTCTTCTTTTCAAATCAGTTAAGTCCTTTGCTAAACACAAAACTGCCATAATTTCAGAAGCAGCTGTGATTAAAAAACCATCTTCCCTTGGATAACCATTTGCACTACCACCAAGTGCAATTACAATTTCTCTCAAAGCTCTATCGTTCATATCCATAGCACGTTTCCAATAAATCTTCCTCAAATCTATTCCTAATTCGTTTCCATGGTTAATATGCGCATCAATCATCGCGGCGATTAAGTTGTGTGCGGTCGTTACTGCATGTATATCACCGGTAAAATGTAAGTTAATATCTTCCATAGGGAGCACTTGGGAATATCCACCACCCGCCGCACCACCTTTGACACCAAAAACAGGACCAAGCGATGGCTCTCTGAGGGTAACTATCGATTTTTTTCCAATTCTGTTCAGTGCCATGGAAAGACCTATACTGGTTGTTGTCTTACCTTCACCAGCCGGTGTTGGAGTTATGGCCGTAACAAGTATAAGCTTTCCATTAGGCTTGGCATTGAGCGTGTTCAAATACCTATGGTCAACTTTAGCTATATACCTGCCGTAAGGTTTGAGCATATCTTCGGGAATATCTAAAAATTTTGCGATATCTCTTATATCTTTCAACCTCGCTTGTTTCGCAATCTCAATATCACTTAACATCTTTCATCACCTCCAACTTTTATCTCATTGAATACCTTATCAATAGTTTATCACTGCAATCTCAATTTATCAAAAAGAGAATTTCAAGAAATCAGACTAATTTTGTACAATTTTCAATGTAATTTACAAAATGTTAATCCTATTCAAAATTGTTGAAAATTATGGTAAAATATAGAAAATTAGGTTATAAAACTATAGAAATCAATTTGGGAGGAAACAACCAATGGCTATAGTAACTATAGAAGATATATTGAAAGATATAAAAAATGTTGCAGAAGAATACGGTAAAGATTTTGTAGTAGCGTTTTCCGGTGGTATGGATAGCACCGCAAGTGCTCTTTTGTGCGCTGAAGCTATTGGAAAAGAAAATATTGAATTAGTGCACGTCGTATATGGACCTTACACTTATTCTAATAGTCTCGAAATAGTTTCAGAATTCGCTGAAAAGTTTGGTTTCAAAATAACTTTTCTATACAATCGAGGTCAAGAGCAGATATGGAAATATGGCCCGTCTTGTAACATGTGTACAAAACAGATAAAGATGGGAACAGTCTTGAGCTATGCAAATGGCAGAATCGTCGTAACAGGCTCAAATTCATCGGATACATGGGGACAAACTGGATTACGTGTATTTAATTCAATGTATGCACCATTAGGTGATATAGGTAAAGATGAAATTAGAAAAATATTAGATAAATACGGTGTGAAAATCAGACGAATAGGTGAACACGCCCTTAGAGAAGGATGTAAATTAAAGCATCTTTTAAAACCAATGACAAATCCGGCTTACCATGGAAAAGCAACAGCTATTGCAAATGAGATGGTTCTCGATTACTTCCCAAATGGCAATGAAATCGCCAATATAAAAATCGTTGGGCCACTATCAAAAAATATAGCGGTGATAAATGTTAAACCGTTTAGGGAAGAAGTGTACAAATTGGCTGAAGACCTTCGAAAGATAGATGTTATCGACGATGTAATTGTTGCAGACAAACCATTGATTTTAAAAATAGTTGCAAATCCATCAATCTACAGGGTGGAAGAATCAAAGTTTTGGGTTGTAGAAGGTAAACTCAAGCCAGAATTTGCCGTACCGATTAAGGTAGAATGGTACGAGTCAAAAAACAATAAATTAAGAACATTCCATGTTGTGGAGGTATGTGAATGGACGAATTACGAGACAGAGAAAGACGAGTACTTGAAGAACTCCAACGTCGACTCGGATACACTTTTAAAAATCAAATGCTCTTGTTCAATGCCCTCTGCCATTCAAGTTACGCATACGAACTCAATCAAATAGGTAGAGATGTCCAAGACAATGAAAGATTAGAATTCTTAGGTGATGCCGTTGTAGAACTCGTAGTATGTGATATACTCTATCGAAATTATCCAGACTCAAGTGAAGGCGATATGGCAAAGGTGAAAGGTGCCGTTGCTAGCGAAGAGGTACTTACTGAATTAGCAAACGAAATTGAGCTTGGTAAGTACATCTTCCTTGGCAAAGGCGAAGAAAAGACAGGTGGAAGGAAAAGAAGTAGTATATTAGCAGACGCATTTGAAGCGCTGTGTGCTGCTATCTATCTCGATGGAAATCTTGAGTCAGTGGTAAAAGTTTTTGGCGAAAAACTGAAGAGAGAGATTGAAATATTCTACACAGGCCAAAGGATATTCGATTACAAAACCGCTCTTCAAGAAATTACGCAAGAGAGGTTCAAAGAACTGCCAGAGTACAAAACGGTTAAGAACGATGAAAACGGGAAGTTTTTAGTCGAATTATACATACAGGGAAAAAAGATATCGATGGGAATAGGTAATTCAAAGAAAGACGCGGAAAAAGATGCCGCAAAAAAAGCTTACGAAATTCTAACAAGAGACGAAAATTAAACAAAGAACAAATAGTGAAAATATTGAGGAGTGGATATTATCGATATAGAAGCGCTATTGAGAACGTACGAAGATTATCTTGTACATGTGAGAAGAAGTTCTGAAAATACAGTAAAGGCATATATAAAAGATATAAGGAGGTTTTTTGAATATATACAAAAACCTCCAAAGGATATTGTTAGAAGCGATGTTGAAAAGTTTGTCAAAGCACTTTCGAAAGGTGAAATTACCGGTGGAGAAGTTACTGAAACAACTATATCAAGATACATTTCCTCGCTTAAGACTATATTCGATTATCTCCAACTCATAGGAGTAGTAAATGAAAACCCAACCGAGCGTGTCAGACATCCAAGGCTTAGAAAGAAAATTCCAAGTTTTCTCACTATGAAAGAAGTCAAAGCGATGATAAATACTTTTGACGAAGAGAAAGAATTGAAGTACAAAACGATCATATCTGTTCTTTATTTTTGTGGGTTAAGGGTAAGTGAATTGTGTAATTTGAGAGTAGAAGATGTGTCTTTCTATCCACCATATATAAAGGTTGTTATGGGTAAGGGAAACAAAGATAGGCTCGTTCCAATCAGCGATAGCATAATTCCTTTACTTGAAAAGTACGTGGAAAGGTATAAACCGAAAGTTTACTTTATCGAAAGTCGTGGAAAATCGATACATCCAGCAACTGTTTTTAGGATAGTAAAGCGTGCCGCACAAAGGGCTGGCATAAATAAGAAGATTCACCCACATACGCTAAGACACTCTTTTGCAACCCATCTTATAATGAACAACGTAAACGTAAAAATTGTACAAGAACTCTTGGGCCACGCAAATTTAAGCACGACAAGTATTTATCTACACGTAGCAGATAAAGAGAAATTCGATGCGGTTAAAAAGTTGGTTATTTGAAAACTAAAAACATCAGAGGTGTTTGAATGTCAGAAAGTGAAAGTGAAAAGAAAGAGCTCACTATGGTTAAAGATAATAACAACGATGAAATGACCAAGAATTTCATAAATGAAATCGAAAAGTTACTTGAGAAAAAAATTACAAACGAAGACGAACAAAAAATAGCTCAAGCAATCGAACTTGCTAAGATAGCTTACGAGGGATTGTACAGAAAATCCGGCGAGCCGTTTATTTCGCATCCTTTGGAAGTGGCAAAAATTGTTGCTTCGTTGAAGCTTGATATTGAAAGTATTATAGCCGCCATCTTACACGATGCTATAGAAGATAGTAATGGGAAAGTAACTTATGAGATGATAGAGAAACAATTTGGGCACGATATAGCACTCATCGTTGATGGTGTAACAAAGGTAAGTAGAATAAACGCGCCCGTTGGAAATATAGAACAGAGAAAAAAATTGGAAACGATTCAAAAGATGCTTTTTGCAATGGCAGAAGACATACGTGTCATATTTGTAAAATTAGCCGATAGGTTACACAATATGAGAACTATAGATTTCGTTGAGGATGTTGAAAAGAAAAAGTACAAAGCACTTGAAACTTTGGAAGTATACGCACCTATCGCACATAAGCTTGGAATTAACGTTATAAAATCTGAACTTGAGGACCTTAGTTTTAAAGTTCTTCATTACGATGAGTACCAAAAAATCAAGCAGATGATCGCACAAAAGAAGGTTGAAAGGGAAGAACGCCTAAAAATATACATCCAACAATTGGAAACAGCTCTTCAAGAACATAATATCAAAGCGAAAGTCGAAGGTCGATACAAGCATTACTACAGTATATGGAAAAAGATGATTCAAAAAGGCAAAGATTTTAACGAATTGTACGATTTAATGGGTTTAAGAGCGATAGTAAATGATGTAACAAGCTGTTATACTACGATAGGCATTGTACACAACCTATGGGTACCATTGCCAGGAAGGTTCAAAGATTACATCGCCGCGCCAAAATCAAATGGATACAGGTCCATCCACACAACTGTTATTACGCAATTTGGCGAACCACTTGAAGTGCAAATTAGAGATTATCAAATGCACGAAGAAGCTGAGTATGGTTTGATAGCTCACTGGGCATATAAAGAAGGGGAACCAACTGTAGATATAAAACAAAAGTGGATTTTAAGGTTAGCCGAATGGAGGAAAGAACTTTCGCAAGGCTATGCGAGTCTTGATGATTTGAAAAAAGAACTACAAATGTCTGAAGTTTTTGTTCTGACACCAAAGGGTGAGATAATTCACCTTCCATACGGCGCGACACCAATCGATTTTGCTTACGCGGTACATACAGAAATTGGGCATCACTTTGCTGGTGCAAAGGTCAATGGAAAAATTGTACCAATAGATTATCAATTGAATAACGGTGACGTTGTAGAAATCATAGTAAATAAATCTTCACCTGGACCTAGCCTTGATTGGCTAAGATACGCCAAAAGTCCAAGAACAAAGGCAAAGATAAAGAGATTTTTTAAAGAGAAAGAAAAAGAACAACTGATAGAAAGAGGTAAAGACGTACTTAGGCGAATCGCAAAGAAATTAAATATTTCAATTGAAGAATTATTGGAAAAACCAGAGATAAAAAAGTACCAAACAGCTCACCAAATAGATGAAGAAGAATTTATCATCAGACTCGGTGATAAAACGTTAACACAAGATGATTTGCTTTCAATTCTTGGAATCAAAGAACAACAAAAGAAGAAAACTCAAACTAAGAAAAAGAAATCTACCGGTTCTTTAGTTATCGTCGATGGGCTTGAGGGTCTCGAAATTTTGTTTGCTAAATGCTGCAATCCTATCCCTGGTGACAAAATAGTTGGTGTTGCAAGTAAAAGAGGATTGGTTATACATAGGTCTAATTGTGCTAACGTAGTAAACTTGGGAAATGACAGAAAGTTTTTGGCAGTTTGGAGAGCGGATATCAACGCTCAATTCAATGTTCTTGTTAAAATAGAATTAGATAGAAAAGAACGTGTACCTGATCTTTTGTCCAAAGCCATGAAAAAGAAAGTTGAAATAAGGAACTTTAAATTCGAAATAATTTCCGACGATTACGTTATTATATCTCTAAACGTCAACGTCCAATCCCTTGAAGAGCTCGAAGAAATAATGAAATTTTTCAAGTCATTCCCTGGAATTAGAAAGGTGGTGCGTTCTTAAAAAATGCGCGCAGTTGTTCAAAGAGTTACAAAAGCAAGTGTCTCAGTCGATGGTAAAATTGTTGGACAAATAGAGAAAGGAATTGTTGTTTTACTTGGAGTTGGTAAAGATGATAACATCGATGATACAAAATACTTAGCTGAGAAAATTGTAAATTTGAGAATATTTGACGATAATGATGGGAAAATGAATCTTTCGCTATTAGATGTTCAAGGTTCGGCTTTGATTATCTCACAATTCACGTTGTACGGCGATTGCAGAAGAGGTAGAAGACCATCATACTCTGATAGCGCAAACCCAGAATTAGCAAAAGAGCTATACGAAAAATTCATAGAACTTGTGAGAGGATATGGTGTGCATGTTGAAACGGGAATATTCGCTGCGTACATGCAAGTTGAGATACACAACGACGGACCTGTAACTTTACTTTTGGATTCAAAGAAGGTGTTTTAATTTGAAATGCCATCTTTTACATGTCTGTTGCGCCCCAGATTTGGTTATCGCTTACCTTTCTGGCGCACGTGGTGATGTATTTTTCTACAATCCAAACATACATCCAAAAGCAGAATACGAGAAAAGATACAATGAAGTACTAAAGCTTGCAAATATGTGGAATTTAAATGTGATTGATGTGCCATACGACCCAGAAAATTTCTTTAAATTAACCAAAGGTTTTGAAAATGAACCAGAGAAAGGTAAAAGGTGCGAAATATGCATAAGAATGAGGCTTGAGATAACAGCAAAATTTGCAAAAGAGAACGGCTATCGTTCTTTCTCTACAACACTTACATCTTCACCACGAAAATCTGTTGAAATGATAAATAAGATAGGGCTTGAAGTTATGAAAAATTTTGGGGTAGAATTCCTTCCAAATGTGTACCGTAAAAGCCCACTTTATAACGATGCTCAGAGGCTAATCAAGCAACTTGGAATATACAGACAAAATTACTGCGGTTGCGTTTATTCAATGAGTTCAAAACAACCACAATTAATAACGATGAGGTGAAAACAAATGAAAATTTACCTATCAAAGGAAGAACTTGAACTCGAAAAACAAATGTACGCAGATATAGCTATTAATTCAAAAGTTAGGATTGAATACACATACAAAGATGAGAAATACTTGCTCATACCTTATCAAATTGGTGACTTAATTGTTTTACTAGAAGTAAATGATGAAAAAGAGATTGTTGCTCAACTTTTGGATAAATTTGTACGTCAGTGGGTTCTTGAAAATTACATTTATCCCGAAGAAATAAAAATCTTGGCGAAACATTTTAAGACAGAATTGAAAAAATTTAAAATACTTGTGGTAAAATATAACAGTCCTGAAGAGAAAGAGTTCTCAAGATATTCTCTTTCAAATGTAACATTTGGCGTTGTAAGTCACGATAATTTAGATATCCATCTGCTCTCTGCAAATACTGAAATCAAAACCAAGTATGGTTACAGCATATCAGATATTGTAGAAACACCAGAAGAAGGTCTAAGACAAGCGCTACTCATTAACAAATGGTTCGGTGGAGGAAATTATACTGAATTACCAAATATTGCACTAGAAAAACAATTAGAAGAAAAATCTGATTTAGAAAAGTGGTTAGAACTGCTTAGTTATGTACTATTCAAAGACATCGATGAAAAATACTTTGGGCCAATAATCAACAAACTAAATGAATTTAAGCAGGAAACATACTTTAATCCTTCGAAGAATATAGAGAAAATAACGTTGGGTATTTTGGTTAGTAAAATTCGTAAATAAGTTTTCTTTACATTTACGGAGGAGGTCGATTACTTGAATCAAACAATTGTTTTTTCGTTTCCTGGGTTGGTTGAAAATATAAAAATAACACGTGCTATTTTACATACATTTCTAACATTTAGAGGTGTCTTTGATAAAGACATATTTGATACAGAGTTGGCTATAAACGAAGCTATAGCCAATATTATCCAACATACTTATAAAGGAGAACCAAAGTACATAACAATGACAGTAAATTGGCTAGAACCAGATACATTAGAAATTTTCTTGAGGGACTTTGGGCCAAAAGTTGATCCTTCCCAAATTAAGTCACGTGACCTTGACGACATAAGACCAGGTGGATTGGGAGTATATATAATTAAACGTATATTTGATGTCATGGAATTCAAGGACGTCTCTGAAGGCAATCTCCTCTATTTGAGGAAAAAATACCTACTCCCACCGAAAAAAGAAGATTAGTAAGGATTAATTTAGAATAAATAACGGAGGAAGATTAGTGTGTTGTGGCTTAAAGAATTGTTTAAAAACACATGTTTTCTATCTGCGCTATTTGGATTCCTTTCAGCACAATTTTTGAAAGTTATCATATATAAAGACATAAGAGTTTTCGGACGATACGGGGGTATGCCAAGCGCACATGTGGCTACAACTTCCGCGTTAGCATGGTCAGTTGGATATACAACAGGCTTTTCTTCTTCACAAACCGCTATTGCCGCTATTTTTCTTTCAATAGTTACAGCTGATGCCGTTGGCTTAAGAAGAAACGTTGACCCAAACAAAGGTCATACCCTTATGGAAGTTATATACGGTTTCTTCTTGGGATGGGTCGTTGCTTTGATAACTGTAAAAGTTATGCGCTGATAGAAATTATTTTTATATTCCGGGGGTGACTTTTTGCTTAATAATGCCAAAAAGCTTAGCAAATTAATCTTAGTTCTGTCTTTTATTTTAATACTAAGCTCTATAGCGCTTTGTGAAACACCTAAATGGTTTTTGGAAGTGGTTACTAAAAGAAGAGCAAACGTGAAGGAAAAAACAACAGAAGAATTCATTAACGATTTATGGAATACTATTTCAGATATAAGTGAAAAATACAACATTGATCCTGTATTTATAAGCACTGTAATAGCCATAGAAAGTAACTTTACAAATGCTAAAGGTCCCGGTGGGGTACTTGGGATGATGCAGATTTTGCCGTCAACTGCACAAGGTATAGCTAGATTACTTAAACTGGAAGTTCCAAAAGATGGTTGGAATGCTTTGCTCACTGATTATAAATTGAATATAACTTACGGAACAGCATATTTGTCTTACCTTTATAAAAAAACAGGCTCGCTCTCAAAAGCCCTTGAAGAATATAACAATGGTAAAAATAAGCAAAAATATGCTGCCACAATAATGCAACAGTACGAATATTATAAAAGTTTACACGAAAAAGAGCTTAAAGAAAAAGCTCAAATAAACATAAATACATTCATCGAAACTTCGGAAAGTTCATCAACACAACAAGCAACTCAAGAAACACAAGAAACAACTCAAGAAACTCAAACAACAAATTCAACTATAACTGAAAACTCAACCGATACATCAGCAACAAAAAGTGAAAATTGAAGGGACTGAAAGCAATGTCAAACACGAAAAAAATTGTAATTTCCTTGGAGAATATATCATTCTCTTACGGTGAAAATTTTGAGTTAAAGGATATTAGCCTATACGTAGAAGAGGGAACGTTCTTCGGTATAATAGGTCCAAACGGCTCGGGTAAAACAACACTTTTATCACTAATAATGAAATTTCTAAAACCCGCTTCGGGAAAAATTATGATAAACGGAAATGATATTAAGCATATGTCACACAAAAAGATAGCACAAAACATTGCGTACATAGCCCAAGATTTCAACCCATCTTACGATTATACAGTTGAAGAAATAGTGGAAATGGGAGGCATAGCTCACTCAAAAAATTTCTTTGATACAGAAGTTGATGAATCGAAACTTATAAATGCTCTTAACACTGTTAATTTAGTAGAGTACAGAAAAAGACCATTTTCAACACTCAGTGGTGGTCAACAAAGACGCGTCCTTATTGCAAGAGCGATTTACCAAAATACACCAATAATAATCGCAGATGAGTTGATAAATCATCTTGACATAGGTCAGTCTGTAAAAGTGATGGATTACTTAAAATCGTTAACAAAAATGGGAAAGACTGTATTAGGAACTTTCCACGATATAACCATCGCTGCGAAATACTGTGACATAATAGCACTTATGAAAGATGGCGAAATAACCAAAGTAGGTACACCAAAAGAAATCATAAATAAAGATATTCTCGAAAAAATATACGATATAAACTTAAAGATTATACACTCTCCAGATGTAGAATACCCAATTATAGTTATTTGACATCTTGCAACCTTATTATTATAAATGTAACTTAATTTACTTACTATTAACGTTGACATTGTGTACTTTTTTGTGTTAGGATAGCTTTGTAAGAGAAAAAAAGTCAAATACCTTTAATTTCGCCCAGTGAGGCGAGAAAGGAGGAAAAGTATGGAAAAAACAGATATTATTGGCATTTCTCAGGAAAATCCCGCTAAAATCACCGAGTTTACATCAAACTTGCCTACCTCAAAGAAACTTATTCTATCACTTCAGCATTTCGTAGCCATGTTCGGAGCAACAGTATTAGTACCTCTTCTCACTGGATTAGATCCTCTCGTTGCACTCTTCACGGCAGGTCTTGGAACGTTACTTTTCCATTTTATCACCGGCGGAATTGTCCCAGTCTTCTTAGGTTCAAGCTTTGCTTTCATTGCCCCAATTATAATGGTTAAAGAAAAATACGGAGATATCAGATACTCGCTTGGTGGAATAGTAATAGCTGGAACAGTTTATCTAATCTTCTCCTTGATTGTCAAGCTGGTTGGTACGAATGTGATTAAGAAACTATTCCCTCCTGTGGTTACCGGTCCGATGATAATGGTGATAGGTTTAGGTCTCTCCCCTGTTGCGGTAAACATGGCATCGTCAAATTGGCCCATAGCGTTGGTAGTTATAATCACAGTTATAGCCTCTGCAACAATCTTCAAAGGATTTTTCTCACTCATTCCAGTCTTAACAGGTGTCTTCGTCGGTTACATCACATCGATACTCGCGGGAATAATTGATTACTCTCCTATCGTAAATTCAGCGTGGATTTCAGTTCCAAAGTTCATACTTCCAAAATTCGACTGGGCTGCGATAAGTTTAATTGCACCGGTGGCGTTTGTCACAGTTATGGAGCATATAGGTGATATAACAACAAACGGTGCAGTTGTTGGAAAGAATTTCTTCGAAAAGCCCGGTGTTCACAGAACGCTGCTTGGTGACGGATTGGCAACAATGGTGGCAGCTATGATAGGTGGTCCTGCAAATACAACGTACAGTGAAAACACAGGAGTACTTGCGATAACTAAAGTATATGATCCGTCTATTCTCAGAGGAGCAGCAATACTGGCTATGTTGGTAGCCTTCTTCTCAAAATTCGGGTCAGTGTTGCAAACTATTCCAACCGCCGTTATCGGTGGAGTTAGTTTAATCCTCTTTGGTATGATAGCCTCTATCGGTGTTAGAACACTTGTGGAAGCCAAAGTCGATTTCTCAAAATCAAGGAACTTAATAATAGCTGCACTTATCTTAACACTCGGTATAGGTGGAGCGAGTATAAAGATAGGTGGTATAGAACTAAAAGGCATGGCACTTGCCGCAATCTTTGGTATTATAGCGAATTTAGTGATACCAGAAAGCTTGGAAAAATAACAAAGTGAAACGCATAAAGCCGTGGGGGTTTTTGATGAATAGCTCAAAGCATCTTTATCCGTTTAAAACCTTAGGTTTTATCGGTGGCGGACAATTGGGGAAGATGATGGCAATCGAAGCTAAACGTATGGGTTTTCGAGTAATAGCTTTAGACCCGAATCCCAATTGTCCCATCTCAAATCTTTGCGATGAATTGATAGTAGGAAGTCTGTACGATGAAGATTCACTCATGAAGTTAGTTGAGAAATCGGATGTTGTGACATACGAAATAGAACATACAAATACCAATTTCCTGAAAGAATTGTACGATAAAGGTTACAATATCCAACCATCACCATATATCCTTGAGATAATCAACGATAAGCTTATCCAGAAGAAATACCTCATATCAAACGGTTTTCCAACTTCTAAGATATATGAATTAGATTTATCGAAATATTCTCAAGCATCAGAAAGAAAACATATCATTGAAGATTACAATATTACTTATCCATTTGTTCAAAAAGCCAGAAGAGGGGGGTACGACGGTAGGGGGGTTTTTGTTTTAAAAACGCAACAAGATTTAGATAAAATTATCCCCTCAGAGTCGTACATCGAAGAGTATGTTGATATAAAGAAAGAAATTTCCGTTCTTCTTGCAAGGGATAGAAATGGTAACATAAAGGTTTATGAACCGGTTGAAATGATATTTGCTGAGTTCGGGAATATTCTTGATATGTTGATTAGCCCTGCCAGAATAGGCGAAGAGATAAAAGAAAGAGCAAAGGATATTGCTATTAAATTGGTTGAAAAGCTCAATGGTATAGGAGTCTTTGCTATAGAAATGTTTGTAACATCTCAAGATGAAGTTTTAATTAACGAAATTGCTCCTCGTGTTCACAATTCCGGTCATCACACTATCGAATCTTGCTTTACAAGCCAATTTGAACAGCATATAAGAGCTATCTGCGACTTCCCACTTGGTAGTACTCATCAACACACACCAGCAGTCATGATTAATCTTCTTGGTGAAGACGGATACAACGGCAGACCTGTTGTTGAGAATCTCGAAGATGTATTCTCAACAGAGGGTGCATATTTTCATTTTTACGGAAAGACAAACACAGCACCACGAAGAAAGATGGGACATATAACTATTCTGGATGAAGATATTGAAAGAGCGATACAAAAAGCAATTTATTTAAAATCGAAAGTGAAGATTATAGCGAAATAAACTAAGTAAATCAAAAACCAGCTGGGGGCATTGAAAATGGAGAAAATGGAAAAAGTATCTCATCCTTTGGTGGGAATAATAATGGGTAGTGATTCTGATTTGAAAGTGATGAAAGACGCTGCAAGGGTTTTGGATGATTTTGGCATCCCGTACGAACTTACAATAGTCTCTGCACATAGAACTCCTGAGAGAATGTACAATTACGCAAAAAATGCTGAAGAAAGAGGCATAGAAGTGATTATCGCAGGAGCTGGTGGTGCTGCACACCTTCCCGGAATGGTCGCCTCCATCTCAACGCTTCCTGTTATAGGTGTTCCAGTGAAAGGATCGTCTCTTGATGGGCTCGATTCACTTTTGTCGATAGTCCAAATGCCAAAAGGTGTACCCGTGGCAACAGTTGCGATAAACAACGCGCAGAATGCTGGATTACTCGCTGTGCAGATACTTTCTGTAAAATACAAAGAATTAAGAGATAAACTGAGAGAATACAAAGAAAAATTGCAAACAGAAGTCGAAAGTAAGGCTAAGAAGCTTGAAGAGATAGGCTATGAGAAATACGGTGAGAATTTATAATACATTCCAGAGGTGAGAGAATATGAATATCGTTTCCGAAGGGAAAACAAAGAAAGTTGAAGACCTCGGTACAGAAGTGATGTTGCATTTTAAAGATGATATAACCGCAGGAGATGGAGCAAAACACGATGTGCTTCAGAATAAAGGTGCAATCTGTTCTGAAATCACCGCAAGATTGATGAAATATTTGAACGAAAAAGGCATTTACACAATGTATCTTGAATATTTGCCACCAAACAAGATAAGAGCAAGAAAATTGAAGATGATACCTCTTGAAGTAATCGTCAGATTCAAAAAAGCCGGTTCTTTTGTGAGAAGATACGGTGGAAACGAAGGAGAAGATTTACCATCACCACTTGTTGAATTCACTTACAAAAGTGATACGTTGCACGACCCACTTATGTGTGTTGAACACCTCGAAGTACTGGGCATTACAACAAAAGAGATTGCGCAAAGTATAATTCAACAAGCAAAGGAAGCGGGAAATTATTTAAAAGAATTTTTTGAAAGTCATTCAATCGAACTCTGGGATATGAAATTCGAATTCGGTCTGGACTTAGATGGAAAGGTCTGCTTGGGTGATGAAATCTCGCCAGATACAATGAGACTAAGAAAATCGGGCGAAATATTCGACAAAGATATATACAGAAGAGATTTAGGTAATCCATTAGAAAAATACGAGGTGGTGTTGAAATTATGCCAATCTATCGATTTATGATCGACATCCAGTACAAAAGCCACGTTAGAGACCCACGTGGAGAGACTATAAAAAGAGTCTTAAACGAAGAATACGCAATCCCCGTAACAAATCTTCGTCTTGGTAAATCTATACACCTTGAAGTGGAGGCTGAAACGAAAGAAGATGCACTAAAGCAAGTTGAAAAAGCTTGCGAAAAGTTACTTGTTAACACCGTAACAGAGACTTTTGAGGTGAAAGAAATATGAGCATTCCCATACCAAAAGCACAAGTTGTAGTTTACCCGGGAAGTAACTGTGATAGGGATGCTCTGTGGGCGCTAAAATATGTTGGATTCGATGCCGATTTTGTTGATATACACGGAAATATCGACGCAGACCTTGTGATCTTACCTGGAGGATTTTCTTACGGAGACTATTTAAGAGTCGGTGCAGTTGCTGCCAGAGAACCAATTGCCTATAAACTTAGAGAGTTTGTGAGCCGTGGGGGGCTTGTTATAGGTATCTGTAACGGTTTTCAGATACTCGTTGAGATGGGGTTGTTACCAGGGGCTTTGCTCCAAAATTCCTGTGGGCATTTCTTGTGTAATATCGTCGAACTTGAAGTTGTCGATAACACAACACCGTTCACAAGCTATTTCCAACAAGGTGAGGTAATTAAATTACCAATAGCACACGGATTTGGAAGGTACGTTAAAGTCGATGGCGCACAGACTGTCTTTAGATACACAAAAGATGTCAACGGTTCAGATGAATTAATCGCTGGGATAACAAATAGTTCAAAAAATATCTTGGGATTGATGCCACATCCAGAGCGGGCCATCGAAAAAATTCTCGGTTCAGATGATGGCTTAAGAGTATTTCTGAGTGTGTTCAATTACATAAAAGACCAGAAAAAAGAAGGTGTTGTGATATGAAATACCTTCATATCTTAGAATCGAAACTTGGCAGAAAAGCAACACGTGCTGAGATAGAAGCGTTCACAGTGATGTGGAGTGAACACTGTGGGTACTCTCACACAAAAGGATACATAAGACAACTTCCAAAGGTTGGTGTTGGTGGTAACGCAGGTATTGTACCACTCGATGATTACCATTTCTTAGCATTTAAAGTCGAAAGTCACAACCATCCGAGTGCAATTGAGCCATTCAACGGTGCTGCTACAGGTGTTGGAGGTATCATCAGAGACGTTCTTGCGATGGGAGCACGTCCTACTGCAATCCTTGATTCACTTCATATGGATAGAATTATCGAAGGCATAGTTGAAGGTATAGCCGATTATGGTAATTCCATAGGCGTTCCAACCGTTGGTGGAGAATTGAGAATATCTAATTACTATAAGCACAACCCACTTGTGAATGTAATGGCGGTTGGTGTTGGCAAAAATGAACATTTAATCCCATCGAAAGCATCTCATCCCGGACAAGTTATCGTAATATTCGGTGGTGCAACGGGACGTGATGGCATACACGGTGCATCGTTTGCATCGGAAGATTTAACTGGCGAGAAGGCAACGAAACTCTCTATACAAGTTGGTGATCCATTCGCTGAAAAGAATTTAATAGAAGCTTTCCTTGAAATGGTTGAAAAAGGTTTAGTCGAGGGCGCACAAGACCTCGGTGCTGGTGGCGTGTTATCAGCAACGAGTGAACTTGTCGCGCGTGGTGGACTTGGTGCTATTGTACATCTTGATAGGGTACCACTCAGAGAACCAGATATGCATCCGGTTGAGATACTGATAAGCGAAAGTCAAGAGAGAATGGCGGTTGTAACATCTCCCGAAAAGGCTCAAGAAATATTGAAAATTGTTAAAAAGCATCTGTTGTATGGAAACATCGTTGCCGAGGTTACAGACAGCGGAAGGTACGTTGCTGTTTATGGTGATGAAGTTGTGCTTGATGTCCCGGCAAGATTTCTTGAAGAATCACCAGAAGAAGCGATATACGAATACACACCAACGGAAATGCCAAAATTCAAGTGGATAAAATTCAGCGATGTCGATGCGAGCCAAGTTTTTGAAAGATACGATTACATGGTAGGTACAGATACTATCTTACCACCCGGTTTTGGACCAGCCGTTATGAGAGTCAAAAACTCAGTTGGTTACTCTTTATCCATCCACAGCCGAGCTGACATCGGTTTACAAAGTCCGTATTGGGGTGCTTATTTGACAGTGCTTGAAAGTGTTAGAAAAACTCTAAGTGTTGGTGCAAAACCGATCGCCATAACAGACGGTATAAATTATGCTGATCCAGACGTGGAACCAATGGGACTTGCCGCGCAGATGAGAGGGCTAAAAGATGCTTGTGAATTTTCAAATATCCCAGTTGCTTCTGGAAATGCATCACTCTACAACACATACAAAGGTAAAGGAATTCCACCAACACTTGTCATAGGAATGGTGGGAAAAACTGACAGTCATCTTGTGAATAGACCGAAAAAGGGACCTGTATACGCAGTTGGATTTAAGGACTTCAAACTTGAAAGAGAAAAGAAATTATGGAGTGAGATAGAGAAAATAGTCAATCAAAAATGTTTCGTTGTCAGTATGCACGATTACTCCAGAAGGTCAACCTTGGAAAATGCACTGAAAAACATCGGATACAATCCGAAATTAAACAGTCTAAGACATGAACCGGTTCACCAGTTGATCCTTGTCTTTGGAGAGCCAAAAACGGATTTACCGAAGGAAAGAACTGGATTCATATATTGACAATGTAAAGCCAAAAAATAAAAAATCCCGACCTAACAGTCGGGATTTTTTTAATATCGTTGTAAGTTTTTACATTTTTTGGTGTATAATCAAAATTAGAACTTGTCCCAAAATGTCCACAACCTTGAAAGGGGGAGTAGAGCATGAAAAGCTTAAAGAAGTTCTTAACGGTATTTTTGATTTTAGTAGGACTTGTGGTAATGTTCGCAGAAGGTGAACATGTGCATGACGAAGAATGTGGATGCGAAATTGCAGATGCACGTGACTTAGCTGTTGACACTTCGCTTCAGTTACCTGCTAATCTGTTGGATTCGGAGTTTTACGAGAAACTGATGGAATTAGAAGAAAACTTAAACCTTCTGTACGAGATAACGGAGGGCAAAGTTACTTACGAGGAATTTGATGAACTTGTTAATACAGTTATGAGTCTTGCCGATCAAATACTTTCATTTGAGGAACGAACAAATTCGTACATTGATTTATCAATCGAGGTATTAAGAGAAGAATTTCTAACAAATTTGTCTGATTCATTTGGTGAACTTATGAAGCTCATAGAGGATCTGAAGATAACTGTGGATATCCACGATGGTGACATATTGAAACTATACGAAACACTTGGATCATTGTCGGAAGAAATTAGTTTGTTATCCGAAAGAACTGCAGACTATGATGATTTAAAGGCTCAATTGGAAGAACTTTCGTTGAAGTTGGACTTACATGATCAAGACATAGTAAATATATACGACGTACTTGCCTACAAAGCTGATCTTTCACTTGTAGAACAGCTTGAAAATAAATTGAATGAACTTACAATTAGCTTGAAATCTGAAATAAACAATGGACTTGATGCAAGGATTGGACTTCTTGAGGAATACACCAACATGATATATGAAGTTGCAAATACGAAAGTTTCTGCTGAAGAGGTTGAGGAAATGATTTCTCCATTAAAAGATGAGGTCAACGATATTTCGAAAAAACTTACCGAAGTTGTTGAGAAGACTAGGAATCAAGACGTAGATATAATAAAACTTTACGACGCAATAGCAAAATTAGCAGAAGAGTTAAGACGCATTGGAGGTAGGCTTTCAACACTTGAAAGCTTGGTTAATGAATTAAGAAACAAATAACTCACGATGCTCTCATATTGTAAGTATTTAATTCATCCCACAAGCTTTTAATATATTCACTATTTTCAACAAAAATTCTTAATAGTACGGGGTCGAAATGTTCGGGACGGGTTCTATCGTCCCCTTTTGTTATTACTTCGAGAGTTTCTTCGTGACTCAACGCCCTCTTGTATGGTCTTTGTGAACGTAACGCATCGTAAACATCCACAAGCGCAACAATTCGTGCTTCGATAGGGATTTCCTCACCTTTCAAACCAAACGGATAACCAGAACCATCGTATTTCTCATGATGATACAAAGCTATCTTCCTTGCCACATCGAAATAATCTTTATCACCGAGTATCTTCGCACCGTAAAGTGTATGATTTTTCATCAGCGCAAATTCCTCATCGGAAAGTCTTGCAGGTTTATTTAACAATTCCTTCGGTACGAGTATCTTCCCTATATCGTGCAAGGGTGCGAAGGTTTTTATTTTATAAACTAATTCAGTTGGCAAACCTAATTTTTCTGCAAGAAAACCAGATAGCTCTCCAACACGTTCTATATGATTACCAGTCTCCTCATCGTAACTTTCAGCTATAACTGCAAGTTGCCGTGCAAAAGAAAGATACGCATCCTCAAGCTTTTCGGAAAGTTCCTCAAGAGCTCGGTAAGACTCCTCTAAATCTTCATTCGATGCTCTTAGTTCTTCCATTGTTGCTGATAGTTCATCTCTTAAGAATTCGTATTCCGATATAAGATTATTTACCTCATCGATTTTCGAATTAGGTAACGTATCTTCAACAAACTCCCTCTTTTCGGAAGATTTCTTCATGCTCTCTACAAGAGCGTTAAATGGTTCTGATAATTCATGTGAAAACTTTTTTGAGATAATTGAAACTACAGCAAATATGAGGAGCGTTAGAACAGTCATTAAAACAAAACCACTAAAAACTGGATAAATAACTTTGCCAAGATTGAACTGAACAAATACCACAGTTGGTGCTATAGCAGTCTTTTCATTTTCAAATAATATCAAATCAATATAGTAAACATTCAATCCACTTCGCACAACTTGTGGTTTTTTCTCTTCCGTTGATTTATGTACGAGCTCTCTTAGAACATCTTTATCTATTGATGTACCATTGTTTTCAATTAAAGAGAACACTTCGTTCAAATTCATTGTATACAATTTCAAATTGTGAATATCAAGAGTACTGACAAAGCCCTTTATATTCTGAAACATCTGAAAGTCATTCGAAATTTGCTCTTTAAAATGAATAGCGTAAAAATCATTTTTTACCTTTATATATATTTCCTGAGCAAAACCACTTTTTGTTAACCGCTTTTCGATGAAGTAATCAACGTCATCTATCAATTTATCTTTGACCCAGTCTGGAACATCGGCTTTTGTTATACCCTCTAACTCACATTGATTTAAACCTTGAATGAAATACTCTTTTCTAAAATCTTCAATTAGACTGCGTGCATTTTTCGTATCGTGAGAAATTCTGTGAACCAAATCGTCCAAAGCTTTTATTAGGGGCTCGTCTAATTTCAGGATGAATTCTGCTGCTGCATTTCTAATTTCCCTAACGGAATAGTCGAAATTCTTTCTGACCTGATTACTGTAATATTTGAACATATATAAAGAAATAGTTAGATAAACTACGGCTAATGCAATGACCGTTATTAAAACAACAAGTATAAATTTTTCCATGAGAAGCTTTCTTAACGTCATGCTCTCACTCTCTTTCGTGTATATTTCATGTGTCGTTGCCAAATCATTTTTTATTATATCATTAGTTCCTTAGAAGAATCTTAAATTTTATACCTTGCAACTATATCTTTTAGCATCTGAGCGTTTGCGGTTATCGTTTGAACATTTGCAGTAATTTCTTCAACGTTACTTGTGACCTCCTCGATATTCTCATGAACTATTTTAACATTGTCATTTATTTCCTCAACGTTCTTAGCATTTTCCGCCATCGCCTGCGCTATCTCGTCTGCTGCTGCCGTTTGCTCCTCAACAGCCGCTGCAATATCTTGCATCATGTGGTTGATTTTTTCGATTGCTCCAATGATTTCGTCTATCATCGTATCAGCCTTATCCACAAGCTTGTTACCTTCCTCAA